>NZ_MSXU01000009.1:552791-834987 GCF_001945375.1 Pseudomonas sp. PA1(2017) | reverse complement strand
CAGGCACCGCCGAAATAGGCAGTCAGGCTGCAATCGTTTCGCCCCGAGGTCGGGGCTCCCACAGGTTGGTTTGAGTGGTTGCTTCTGTTTTTACCGCCCACACAACCGCACGATCACAGCCTCAAGGCTCGCAGCCAGTTTTCAGGACAGGAACCCGCCATCGACATTCAACGCCACGCCAGTGGTGTAGCTCGACGCCTCGCTGGCCAGGTACAGCACCGCACCGGCCATTTCGCTCGGTTCGGCGACGCGCTTGAGCGGAATGCGCTGCAGGGCGAAGTTGAGGATCGCCTCGTTCTTGGTCAGCGCCGACGCGAAGCGTGTGTCGGTCAGCCCCGGCAGCAGGGCATTGCAGCGGATGCCGAACTGTGCGCATTCCTTGGCGAACACCTTGGTCATGCTGATCACAGCCGCCTTGGTCACCGAGTAGATGCCCTGGAATTCACCCGGCGACACGCCGTTGATCGACGCCACGTTGATGATGCTACCGCCGCCGTTCTCCTTCATCAGCTTGCCGCCTTCGATGGACATGAAGTAGTAGCCGCGGATGTTCACGTCGACGGTCTTCTGGAAGGCGCCCAGGTCGGTGTCCAGCACGTTGCAGAACTGCGGGTTGGTCGCCGCGTTGTTGACCAGGATGTCGAGCCGGCCGAAGCGTTGGCGAATCTCGGCGAACACCGCCTGGATCTGTTCCATCTCGCCGATATGGCAGGCCATCGCCACGGCCTTGCCGCCCTTGGCGACGATGGCGTCGGCCACGGTCTGGCAGTCGTCCAGCTTGCGGCTGGCGACGATCACCTCGGCGCCTTGCTGAGCCAGCAGGTGGGCGATGGCTTCACCGATGCCGCGGCTGGCACCGGAAACGAAGGCGATCTTGCCGTCGAGGTCGAACAACTGGGTCTTGGACATGGCGTGAGTCTCGGTAAGGAAGGGCGTCAGAGCGATGAGCGCGCGATGACCCCGAGGGCCATCTGTTCGAGCAAGGCGTTCATCTGCACGAAGGAGGCGAAGCGCTTGTCGGCGGTTTGCCCGTGGTAGTAGCGGTAGTAGATCTGCTGGACGATGCCGGCCAGGCGGAACAGGCCGTAGATGTAGTAGAAATCGAAGCAGTCGAAGCGGACGCCCGCGCGCTCGGCGTAGTAATCCACGAAGGCCTGGCGGGTCAGCATGCCGGGCGCGTTGCTCGGCTGGCGGCGCATCAGTTGTACGGGCGCTGGGTCGTCCGCTTCGATCCAGTAGGCCAGGGTGTTGCCCAGATCCATCAGCGGGTCGCCCAGGGTGGTCAGCTCCCAGTCGAGCACGCCGATGATGCGCAGCGGGTCGTTGGCATCGAGGATCACGTTGTCGAAGCGATAGTCGTTGTGCACGATGGCCGGCCGCGGGTGGTCGGCCGGCATCTTCTCCTGCAACCAGCTGCGAACCGCCTGCCAGCCGGGCGCATCGGGGGTGCGCGCGTTGTCGTAGCGCTCGCTCCAGCCGCTGATCTGCCGCGCCACGTACCCATCGGGCTTGCCCAGGTCGGCCAGGCCAGAGCGTTGGTAATCGACCTGGTGCAGCTCGACCAGGCGGTCGATGAAGCTCTTGCACAGGGAGGTGGTTTGATCGGCCGTGAGCTGCAGCTCTGCCGGCAGGTCGGCACGCAGGATGATGCCGTCCACACGCTGCATGACGTAGAACTCGGCGCCGATCACCGATTCGTCGGTGCAGTGCACGAACGCCTGCGGGCAGTACGGGAAGGCGTCTCTGAGCTGGTTGAGAATGCGAAACTCGCGGCCCATGTCGTGGGCGGACTTGGCCTTGCGGCCGAAAGGCGGGCGGCGCAGCACCAGTTCGCGATCGTCATAGCGCAGCAGGTAAGTCAGGTTGGAGGCGCCGCCCGGGAACTGGCTGATCTGCGGCTCACCGCGCAGGTCGCTGATGTGAGCCTTGAGGTAAGCATCGATGGCGCGGGCGTCGAGCTCTTCGCCCTGACGGATGGCGCTGGGCCGGTCGGTGAGTGTCATCCCTATCCCTTCTCGTTTTCATTGGCGGTGATGATGGGGTCAATCTAATCAGCCCGGCATCGGGCCACAAGCGCGGCGCAGGCTTATCGATACGGCTGTTGGTGGCGAATCAAACCTGCTGATGCGCCGGTCGGCAGGCCAAAAAAAACCGGAATCCTGGGATTCCGGTTTCGCGATTCGAGCCGTTCGCCCGTACTCAGACCGGGAACAGTTCGCTCAGCTTGAGCGCCAGCATCATGTCGCCTTCAGCGCGCAGCTTGCCGGCCATGAACGCCTGCATGCCGTCGGTTTCACCGGTGGTGATGCCCTTGAAGGTTTCCTTGTCCATGATCAGGGTGACGTTGGCGTCCGGGCTGTCGCCCTGTTTCACGTCGCAGGTGCCGTCCTTGACGATCAGGTAGTGGTTGTCGGCATCTTCGATGTTGAACTGGAAAACCAGGTCCAGGCCTTCGGCGGCGCTTGGGTTGAACTTGGCTTTCATGGTTTGGACGATGTCTGCGACGCTCATGGTGGTTTCCTTGTGATTTCCGATTGTTCTGCGCCCTCGCGGGCACGTTGACCGTCGCTCAGCGATAGGTAATGAGCGATGGGGTGTTCAACAGCTGCAAATGCGCGTGGCTGTTGAAGGAAGCTAGGGTCACCCGTTCGCCCTGGAACTTCAGGCAGCTTAGCGAGGTGTTGACGATTTGCCAGTTCATGGCGAACGCGCTGGCGACCGGCATGCCGGTCAGCAGGTGGATCAGGGCGGTGATGGTGCCGCCGGAGGTGAACACGGCGATGCGCTCGCGGCCGTGGGCCTGTTCGAGCAGGCGTTGCAGGCCGCTGTTGACCTGATCCAGAAAGGCCTGCCAGCTCTGCAGCGCGGGCGCGTCATAGTCGCCACCGACCCAGGTATCGATAAGGCTCACGAACAGGCGCTGGAACTCGGCACGGTTGTGCGCGGCGTTGCGCATCACGTCCAGCGCCTGGGGCTCATGCGGCAACAGCGCGGGGAGCAGGGTGCGGATCACGCCTCCGGCGTCGAATTCGTTGAAGGCGGCATCGGTTTCCAGCGCCGTCGACTCGCCAAGCTGTTCGAGCACCAGACGGCCGGTATGGACCTGGCGGGTCAGGCTGCCGCTGACTGCGCGATCGAGTTGCAGGCCGGTCCGGGCCAGGTGGCTGCCGAGCAAAGTCGACTGGCGCTCGCCCAGCGACGAGAGGACATCGTAATCCTCTGCACCGAATGAGGCCTGGCCATGTCGAATCAGGTAGATGCTGCCCACGTGCGCTGCAACCCGGGAACCTTGAATGTGAGGCGAGGGTAGGAGGGATGGGCGGAAGCTGTCAACGAAAATTCATACGTTTGTTTGAATTGCTCGTTGCAGGTTCGAAACCCCGCGCGCTGGCTGTTCGCTGTGCGGTAGCGCCGGTATGCTGAACGATGCGGGCCTCCAGGCGAGGCTGACGATTGAATAAAGGGGAAGTGTGTGGAGTTTCTTGCTGATTACGCAGGGTTTCTGGCCAAAACGGTGACGCTCGTGGTGGCCATTCTGGTCGTGTTGGTGGCGGTTGCGGTGCTGCGCAGCCGGGGGCGTCGCAGCGGCGGCCAGTTGCAGGTCACCAAACTCAACGATTTCTACAAGGCGCTGCGCCAGCGCCTCGAACAATCGATTCTCGACAAGGAACAGCTCAAGGCATTGGGCAAAGAGGAAGCGAAGGCCGCCAAGGCTGCCAAGAAACAGCCGCAAACCAGGTCGCGGGTCTACGTGCTCGATTTCGATGGCGACATCAAGGCTTCGGCCACCGAGGGCCTGCGCCACGAGATCACCGCACTGCTGAGCCTCGCCACGCCCCAGGATGAAGTTGTGCTGCGCCTGGAAAGCGGCGGCGGCATGGTGCACAGCTACGGCCTGGCCTCGTCGCAGCTGGCGCGGATTCGCCAGTCTGGCGTGCCGCTGACGGTGTGCATCGACAAGGTCGCCGCCAGTGGCGGTTACATGATGGCCTGCATCGGCGAGAAGATCATTTCCGCTCCGTTCGCCATTCTCGGCTCCATCGGCGTGGTTGCCCAGTTGCCCAACGTCAACCGCCTGCTGAAAAAGCACGACATCGATTTCGAGGTGCTGACCGCCGGTGAGTACAAGCGCACCCTGACGGTGTTCGGCGAGAACACCGAAAAGGGCCGCGAGAAATTCCAGGAAGACCTGGAAACCACCCACGAGCTGTTCAAGAACTTCGTGGCCCGCTACCGTCCGCAGCTGGAGATCGACGAGATCGCCACCGGTGAAGTCTGGCTCGGCATGGCGGCCATGGAGAAGCAACTGGTCGATGAGTTGAAAACCAGCGACGAGTACCTGGCCGAGCGTGCGCGTGAGGCCGACCTTTACCAGCTGCACTACGTGCAGAAGAAATCCCTGCAGGAGCGTGTCGGCCTGGCTGCCAGCGTAGCGCTGGATCGCTTTGCCCTGACCTGGTTGGGCCGTCTGACCCAGCAGCGCTTCTGGTAACCCGCACTCTCCGCGTGAGCGGATCAAGGAGGTCTGGATGACGAATTTCACTGCCCTGCAAGCTGCGCCCGATACCAATGGCCATTTCGGCCTGCAAGTGGTCGAGCGCGACGTGGCCGATTTGCCCGCTGGTGAGCTGTTGATCCGCGTTCGCTATTCCTCGCTGAATTTCAAGGATGCGCTGTCCGCTACCGGGCAGCGTGGGGTCAGCAAGCATTACCCGCATACGCCGGGTATCGATGCGGCTGGCGTGGTGGAGCATTCCAGCGCCGCCGAATTCGCCGAAGGTGATGAGGTGATCGTTACTGGCTACGACCTTGGCATGAACACGGCCGGTGGCTTTGGTCAGTACATCCGGGTACCTGCCAGTTGGGCGATCAAACGCCCGCAAGGGCTGTCACTGCGCGAGGCGATGATTCTCGGCACCGCAGGCCTGACTGCGGCGCTGTGCGTCGACAAACTGGAGCAGGCCGGCGTCGAGCCGCAGAACGGCCCGGTACTGGTTACCGGTGCCAGTGGTGGGGTCGGCAGCATCGCGGTGCTGCTGCTCAGCACGCTGGGCTATCAGGTGAGCGCAGCCACGGGCAAGGCCCAGCAGGCCGACATGCTCACGCGCCTGGGTGCGTCCCAGGTGGTGCCGCGGCTGGAGCTGCAAAGCGGAACCGATCGGCCACTACTGCGCGAGCAATGGAGCGGGGCTGTCGACACCGTGGGTGGCGACATCCTGTTCAACGTGCTCAAGGCTACCCGCTATGGCGGCAGCGTGGCCTGTTGCGGGTTGACCGCCGGCGTCGAATTCCAGGCCAGCGTGCTGCCGTTCATCCTGCGTGGCGTAAATCTGCTGGGGGTCGACTCGGTCGAGTTGCCCCTGGTCGTCAAGGCCTCGATGTGGGACAAACTGTCGTTACAGTGGAAGCTGCCGAATCTGGAAGCCCTGGCCACTGAGGTCGGGCTTGACGAGTTGCCGGCAGCCATCGAGCGCATCCTGCAGGGCGAACAGGCGGGTCGGGTGCTGGTCAGGCTCGACTGAGGCCGGAAAAGCGCCCATAAAAAACCCGCCGAGAGGCGTAATGCTGTTCACTTAAGAAAAAACGCCGCTTTTTCGAAATGTGGAAGCGACGTTTTTCCTGGGTTTCAAGGCCAATACAAGCGATGAATCATCTCGCTCTGCAGCCTAAGTGAACAGCATTACGCCGAGAGGCGGGTTTTTCCATTCTCAGGCGCGGCGCCTGAACAGCGGTTGAGGCTCGTCGGCGGAGGCTTGGTAGACCTCTGAGTACTCCTCGAAGGCTTTCAGGGCGTCTTCGGCGTCCTTGTCTTCGCGCAGGGCGAAAGCATCGAAGCCGCAGCGCTTGAGCGCCCACAGCTGGTCACGCAGCACGTCACCAATGGCGCGCAGCTCGCCCTTGAAACCATAGCGGGTACGCAGCAGATAAGCGGAGGACGAGTGACGGCCGTCGGTGAAGGCCGGGAAGTTCAGGGCGATGACCTGGAAGGCGTCCAGCGAATCGACGATCGATTCGATCTCTTCCTCGGCGTCCAGCCAAACACCCAGGCCGCCGTCGCGGGCTTTCAAAGCATGGCCATGTTCGAGCCAGAGGTTCAGCGGCACGATCAGGTCGTCGCAGTTGGACAGTTCTTCGAAGGCGGTTTCCTTGGGCAGCAGGTGCCAGCTTTCGTCGACGATCTGGCCGTTCTTAATGATTCGCTGCATATACGCGCTCCTTGAACGGGGCGACACCGATACGGCGGAAGGTGTCGATGAAACTTTCTTCTTCGGTGCGTTGCTCGACGTAGACGTTGACGATCTTGTCGATCACGTCTGGCATGTCGTCCTGGGCGAAAGACGGGCCGAGGATCTGCGCCAGGCTGGCGTCACGACCGGCGCTGCCACCGAGGGACACCTGGTAGAACTCCTGGCCTTTCTTGTCGACGCCGAGAATGCCGATGTGGCCTACGTGGTGGTGGCCGCAGGCGTTCATGCAACCGGAGATGTTCAGGTCGATGTCGCCGATGTCGAACAGGTAGTCCAGGTTGTCGAAGCGGCGCTGGATGGCTTCGGCCACCGGAATCGACTTGGCGTTGGCCAAGGAGCAGAAGTCGCCGCCCGGGCAGCAGATGATGTCGGTCAGCAGGCCTACGTTCGGCGTGGCGAAACCCTTGTCGCGCAGTTCGCCCCACAGGGTGAACAGCTGCGCCTGCTCGACGTCGGCAAGGATGATGTTCTGGTTATGGCTGTTGCGCACTTCGCCGAAGCTGTAGCGATCGGCCAGGTCGGCGATGGCGTCGAGCTGCTTGTCGGTGACGTCGCCCGGGGCCACGCCGGTAGGCTTGAGCGACAGGGTGACGGCCACGTAACCCGGCTTCTTGTGGGCGAAGGTGTTGCGTTGGCGCCAGCGGGCGAAACCCGGGTGCTCGGCGTCGAGCTGGGCGAGTTGCGCGTCCTGATCCTGCAGCGCCTGGTAGGCCGGGTCGACGAAATGCGCAGCGACGCGGGCCACTTCGGCTTCGGTCAGGGTGGTTGGGCCATCCTTGAGGTGCGCCCACTCGGCGTTCACGCGCTCGGCGAACACTTCCGGGGTCAGCGCCTTGACCAGGATCTTGATGCGCGCCTTGTATTTGTTGTCACGACGGCCATAGCGGTTGTATACGCGCAGGATGGCGTCGAGATAACTGATCAGATGCTGCCACGGCAGGAATTCGTTGATGAAGCTGCCGACGATCGGCGTACGACCCAGACCGCCACCGACGGCGACGCGGAAGCCCAGTTCGCCGGCGGCGTTGTTCACCGCTTCCAGGCCGATATCGTGCACTTCGATGGCGGCGCGGTCACTGGCGGCGCCGTTGACGGCAATCTTGAACTTGCGCGGCAGGTGGCTGAATTCGGGGTGGAAGGTCGACCACTGACGGATGATTTCGCACCATGGGCGCGGATCGACGATCTCGTCCTTGGCTACGCCGGCGAACTGGTCTGTGGTGGTGTTGCGGATGCAGTTGCCGCTGGTCTGGATGGCATGCATCTGCACGGTGGCCAGTTCGGCGAGAATCTCCGGTACGTCTTCCAGCTCGGGCCAGTTGAACTGGACGTTCTGGCGCGTACTGATGTGCGCGTAGCCCTTGTCGTAGTCACGGGCGATCTGGGCCAGCTTGCGCACCTGGGTGCTGTTCAGCAGGCCGTAGGGCACGGCGATGCGCAGCATTGGCGCGAAACGCTGGATGTACAGACCGTTCTGCAACCGCAGCGGACGGAATTCTTCGCCGCTCAGTTCGCCACTGAGGTAACGGCGGGTTTGATCGCGGAACTGCTTGACGCGGTCCTCGACGATTTTCTGGTCGTACTGGTCGTATACGTACATGGGAATCCTGTTATCAGGCTGCTTGCCAGATCGATGAAAGGCGATTGCGGCGCGACAGTGCGGCTTGGATCAGCGGCGGTCGAACTCGCGTTCGTTCGCTGAGTGGCCCTGGCAAGCCGTCACTCACAATGCTTCGATGACCTGTTACAGCAAATCTGCGCGCACGGCCGCGCACTCCTATGCGGAGCCGGGGCACGATACCAGTTCAGGTTTATGCGCAAAAGTGATGTTTGAATATAAGAAAAGAACTTTTGGTACTAAGCGAGAAAGCATGCATAACTGTGTCGGTGCATCGTCGCAAAAGGGCGTGGCGAACGGTCTTCACGGGGTGTTGAGGACTGAGAATCATCCGCAGCGGCGAGGCGCCTAACGCTGCTTTTCGGGCGTAGCGATGCCGGGCGGCAGCCAGGTGAAACACCAGTCGTAGTCCGCTTGTCGCACTTAACAGGCGGCCGGCTTACGCCCGCTCATTTCAGGGTCGATAAACGAGGTTCTATGCAAACGCTTTCCGAGCGCAATGGCTTGCTGCAGGTGTGGATGTCCCAGGTTCGTCAATCGCCCTGGGTCGCAGCCGGGTTGGCAGTTGCCCTGCTGGTGGTGGTGTGGTTGCTGGTCAGCAGCCTGTCCAACGTATTCGACGAGGGGCACCCGGAGCGCATTCGTCATGCCCTCTATGGCGGCGGGGCGGGGTTTGCGGCAACCACCCTGGGTGCGTTCGTCGCCCTGGCGCTGGGCAGCATCAGCGTCAGAACCCAGGACAGCATGCTGGGGTTCGCGGCGGGCATGATGCTTGCGGCAAGCTCCTTCTCGCTGATCTTGCCGGGCCTGGAGGCTGCCGAGAACCTGACCGGCAGCGGCATGGGCGGCGCGGCGACCGTGGTGCTCGGCCTTGGCCTGGGCGTGCTGCTGATGCTCGGGCTCGACCATTTCACCCCGCACGAGCACGAAAGCGCGGGTGCCCAGGGGCCGCACAGCAGCCGGCTGAGTCGCGTGTGGTTGTTCGTGTTCGCGATCACCCTGCACAATCTGCCCGAAGGCATGGCCATCGGTGTGGGCTTCGCGGCCGATGACATGCAGGTCGGCATTCCCCTGGCGACCGCCATCGCCATTCAGGACATTCCCGAAGGCCTGGCTATTGCCCTGGCGCTGCGCACCATCGGCATCTCGGCGTTGCGTGCGGCGCTGATCGCGGCGGCCAGCGGGCTGATGGAGCCGCTGGGAGCGCTGGTCGGCGTCGGCATGTCCAGCAGTTATGCGCTGGCCTATCCCATTGGCCTGGGCCTGGCGGCTGGCGCCATGCTGTTCGTGGTGTCCCACGAGATCATCCCCGAGACGCATCGCAATGGGCACCAGACTTCTGCGACGCTGGGGCTGATGGGCGGATTTGCTGTGATGATGTTCTTAGATACGGCATTGGGCTGATAGGCATTTGCCGGGAGCTGATGCACACTGCGCCTCGTCTTGATGCTTCAGCGATCGGAATGGGATTGGCGCGTGCGCATAAATGATGTCATGGCCCGTGGTCGTCGCGCCGCCTGCATGCTCATGCTGGCGGGCGTTTTGGGTGGCGGTGCCACAGCGCAGGGCGAGCCGCTGAACGTCTATGTCGGGCAAGGGCAGATGCCATTCGCCGATGGCGTCGCCAAGCGTGCCGGCTTGTTCGGTGAGCTGATGCACGAGTTGTGCGTGCGCACCGCGCAGCAATGCGTGTTTCGCAGTGTGCCCTGGCGTCGGGTATTGAGCGAAGCGGAGGGCGACCCCCGTGGCATCGTGCTCAACCTGGGGCGCACCCCCGAGCGCGAAGCCGGATTCGTCTGGCTGCTCGACGTGCTGCCTACCCCCTATGTACTCGCCAGCCTCGATCGGCCGTTCGATACCCTCAGCGATGCCCTGCAGGCCGGCCCTGTGGCGGTGATGGCCGGCACGCCGCGTGCCGACGAGATCAAACGCATCCGCACTGGTGATCAACGGGTCGTGGAAGTCACCGATCCGCAGCAGGCCGCGAAGCTGTTGCACAGTGGGCGAGTGGTGGCCTGGTACGAAATCGATCTGCGCGCCCTGTACCTGTGGCGCGAGATGGATGCCGAGCCACCGCTGGTGTTCGGCAAGCCGTTGAGCGGTACCCGCAGCCATATCGCCGGAAGCCTCAAGCTCGAAGGCGCACAGACATTATCCGAGCAGATGACAGCGGCCTTCGCCGACATGCGTAGTGACGGCAGCTGGCAGCGCATTCTGACCAGTTATCTGGGCCTCGATCGGTCGCGGGCTTTGCTGTCGGACGGCTGGTGAGTCATGCTAGCGCCCTGAAACCCCCGAGGAGCGCTTGATGAAGTACATCCACCAGCGCGAGCACCTCAACGAGGATGACCTGGTCATCATCGAATGCTCGCAAACCTGCAATATCCGCCTGATGAACGACGCGAACTTTCGCAGCTTCAAGAATGGTGGCCGCCACACCTATCATGGCGGCGCGTTCGACAAGTTTCCGGCGAAAATCACCGTGCCCAGCAGCGGGTTCTGGAACATTACCATCGACACCGTGACCCGCAAGGCGATCAGCGTGACGCGCAAGCCGACCCTCAAGCACTCGATCAAGATCGTCAGGCGTTCTTCGTCGAACCTTTCATAACGCTGCCGCAGCTGACTTTTCGCTAGGCGGATTTGCCGGCAACTGTTGTGTCGATGGTTGCTAGGTCAGTCACCTTCAGCACTGACCGCTGCCAGGCACGTCAGGCGGTGGCCGTCGATCAACCAGCTGTCGTCGCCAGCCTCGTATTCGGCCTCCATCACCGCGTTGTAGCTGAACTGCCAGCGCTTGCGGTCGCGACCATCCTGAACCTCGATGGACAGCACCACGGCTTCGCTGGCGAACGACTGATCCGCTTCTGCCGCGGCCTCGGCCTGGTCGAGCAGCGCGTCGTCGAGCTGGAAGTCGAAGGCGTGCAGGTCGTCGATGACCAGCATGTCGGCGGTTTCCAGCCCGTCGAGCAGATAGGGTTGCTCACTCATTCGTCATACCCCAGGTTGGGCGCCAGCCAGCGTTCGCTGACGGCGAGGTCCTGCGCCTTGCGCTCGGTGTAGCGTTCGATCTGATCCTTGTCGACCTTGCCCACGGCGAAGTACTGCGCCTGCGGGTGGGCGAAATACCAGCCGCTGACCGCAGCCGCCGGGAACATGGCGTAGTGCTCGGTGAGGAACACGCCGCTCTGGCCGGCCTGGTTGTAGTCGGCCTCCGGGTCGAGCAGCTTGAACAGCGTGCCTTTCTCGGTGTGATCCGGGCAGGCCGGGTAGCCTGGGGCAGGGCGGATGCCCTTGTAGGCTTCCTTGATCAGTTCCTCGTTGCTCAGCTGCTCGTCCGGCTGATAGCCCCAGTACTGCTTGCGCACCTGCTCGTGCAGCCACTCCGCGCACGCCTCGGCGAGACGGTCGGCCAGGGCCTTGACCATGATCGCGTTGTAATCGTCGCCGTTGTCCTGATAAGCCTTGGCCACTTCCTCGGCGCCGATGCCGGCGGTGGTGATGAAGCCGCCCACGTAGTCGGTGACGCCGCTGTCCTTTGGCGCGACGAAGTCGGCCAGCGACAGGTTCGGCTTGCCATCGGGCTTGATGGTCTGCTGGCGCAGATGGTGCAGGGTGGCCAGCGGTTGGCCGTCATCGCCGTAGACTTCGATATCGTCGTCACGCACCTGGTTGGCCGGCCAGAAGCCGAGCACGGCGCGAGCCTTGATCAGCTTCTCGTCGATCAGCTTGCGCAGGATCACCTGGGCATCGTTGAACAGGCTGGTGGCCGCCTCGCCGACCACTTCGTCGGTGAGGATGCGCGGGTACTTGCCGGCCAGGTCCCAGGAGATGAAGAACGGCGTCCAGTCGATGTACTCGGCCAGCACATCGAGGTCGATGTCATCGAGCACCTTGGCGCCGGTAAAGCTCGGTTGCGGAGCGCTATAGCCGGCCCAGTCGAATTTCAGCTTGTTGGCGACGGCGTTGACGTAGCTCAGGCGCTCGGTGCGGGTCGCCCGGGCCGAGGTACGCTCGCGCACCACCACGTATTCGTCGCGGGTGCGCTGCACGAAATCGGGCTTGAGCTCCTTGGACAGCAGCTGGGTGGCCACGCCCACGGCGCGCGAAGCGTCGGTGACGTAGACCACGGCGTCGTTGCGGTACTGCGGGTCGATCTTCACCGCCGTGTGCGCCTTGGAGGTGGTCGCGCCGCCGATCATCAACGGCAGCTTGAAGCCCTGGCGCTGCATTTCCTTGGCGACGTGGACCATCTCGTCCAGCGACGGGGTGATCAGGCCGGACAGGCCGATGATGTCGCACTTCTCGGCGATGGCGGTCTGCAGGATCTTTTCCGCTGGCACCATCACGCCCAGGTCGACGATGTCATAGCCGTTACAGCCCAGCACCACGCCGACGATGTTCTTGCCGATGTCGTGCACGTCGCCTTTCACGGTGGCCATGAGGATCTTGCCCTTGGCTTCCGGCTTGTCGCCTTTCTCCGCCTCGATGAACGGAATCAGATGCGCAACCGCCTGCTTCATCACGCGAGCGGACTTGACCACCTGGGGCAGGAACATCTTGCCCGAGCCGAACAGGTCGCCAACGATGTTCATGCCGCTCATCAGCGGGCCTTCGATGACCTCGATGGGGCGCGCGCATTGCTGGCGGCATTCCTCGGTATCTTCGACGATGAAGGCGGTGATGCCCTTGACCAGCGCGTGCTCCAGGCGTTTGTCGACCGGCAGCGAGCGCCACTCTTCGTTTTCGACTTCCTTAGCGGCGCCGTCACCCTTGAACTTGTCGGCGATGGCGAGCAGGGCGTCGGTGCCGCCCGGCGTGCGGTTGAGCACTACATCCTCGACGCGATCACGCAGCTCTTTGGGAATCTCGTCGTAGATCTCCAGTTGGCCGGCGTTGACGATGCCCATGGTCAGGCCGTTCTGGATCGCGTAGTAGAGAAACACCGAGTGAATCGCTTCGCGCACCGGGTTGTTGCCGCGGAACGAGAAGGACACGTTGGACACGCCGCCCGAACTCAGCGCATACGGCAGCTGGTCACGGATGTAGGCGCAGGCCTCGATGAAGTCCACGGCGTAGTTGTTGTGTTCCTCGATGCCGGTGGCCACGGCGAAGATGTTCGGGTCGAAGATGATGTCTTCCGGCGGGAAGCCCACTTCGTTGACCAGGATGTCGTAGCTGCGCTGGCAGATTTCCTTCTTGCGCGCCGCGGTGTCGGCCTGGCCGACCTCGTCGAAGGCCATCACCACCACGGCGGCGCCATAGCGCTTGCACAGCTTGGCGTGGTGCTTGAACTGCTCGACACCTTCCTTCATGGAGATCGAGTTGACGATGCCCTTGCCCTGAATGCACTTCAGGCCTGCCTCGATCACTTCCCACTTGGAGGAGTCGATCATGATCGGCACGCGGGAGATGTCCGGCTCGCCGGCAATCAGGTTGAGGAACCTGACCATGGCCGCCTTGGAGTCGAGCATTCCTTCGTCCATGTTGATGTCGATCACCTGGGCGCCGGCTTCCACCTGCTGCAGGGCGACTTCCAGGGCCTCGGTGTAGTTTTCCTCGCGGATCAGCCGGGCGAACTTGGCCGAGCCGGTGATGTTGGTACGCTCGCCGACGTTGACGAACAGCGACTGGCGATCGATGGTGAATGGCTCCAGGCCCGACAGGCGACAGGCCTTGGGAATGTCCGGAATCGGGCGCGGCTGGTACTTGGCGACCGCTGCGGCGATGGCCTGGATGTGCCCCGGCGTGGTACCGCAGCAGCCGCCGATGATGTTGAGAAAGCCGCTGGCGGCGAATTCTTCGACTACCGCCGCCATTTCTGCCGGGGTTTCGTCGTACTCGCCGAAGGCGTTGGGCAGGCCGGCATTGGGGTGCGCGGACACATGGGTGCCGGCCTTGTTCGACAGCTCTTCCAGGTACGGGCGCAAGTCGGCGGCGCCAAGGGCGCAGTTCAGGCCCACGGAAATCGGCTTGGCATGGGCCACCGAGTTCCAGAACGCTTCGGTGGTCTGGCCCGACAGGGTGCGGCCGGAGGCGTCGGTGATGGTGCCGGAGATCATGATCGGAAGCGTAACGCCGTCCTCGTCGAACACCTGTTGCACGGCGAAGATCGCCGCCTTGGCGTTGAGGGTATCGAAGATGGTCTCGATCAGGATCAGGTCGGCGCCGCCCTCGATGAGGCCGCGGGTGGCTTCGGTGTAGTTCTCGACCAGCTCGTCGAAGGTTACGTTGCGGTAGCCGGGGTCGTTGACGTCCGGGGAGATCGAGCAGGTACGGCTGGTCGGGCCCAGGACGCCGGCGACGAAACGCGGACGGTCCGGGGTTTCCAGGGTCTTGGCGTCGGCCACTTCACGGGCCACGCGCGCGCCGGCGACGTTCAGCTCAAAGACGATCGACTCCATGTCGTAGTCAGCCTGGGACACCTGGGTGGCGTTGAAGGTGTTGGTTTCCAGGATGTCGGCGCCAGCGTCCAGATAGGCCTTTTCGATGGCGGCGATAATCTGCGGCTGGGTCAGCAGCAGCAGGTCGTTGTTGCCCTTCACGTCGCTCGGCCAGTCGGCGAAGCGTTCGCCGCGGTAGTCGGCTTCTTCGAGCTTGTAGCTCTGGATCATGGTGCCCATGCCGCCGTCGAGGATCAGGATGCGTTCCTTGAGGGCTTGCTGAAGTGCTTGGAGGCGGGCGCTGCGATCTGACAAGGGCATGGAAAAGGCTCTGAACGGGAGGCTACGACAAGGCGGCAAATGATAACAAACCCTGACGGTTTTTCTGCGCCGCACACTTGTGCATGAATTATGTTCATGTTGATGGCCACGTGAACGGCCATGCAGGCATAGCGATAGCACAGACGAAACGGCTAGAATGCGCGGCCAATTTCGTGGAATTTTGCGCCATGTACTGCCGGCTGTTGTTGACCTTCTGTCTCGTTCTGATCAGCCCGCTGACAGTGGCCCAAGAGATTTCCTACAGCCGCGACATCCAGCCGATCTTCACGCACAACTGCGTAGCGTGCCACGCCTGCTACGACGCACCATGCCAGCTCAATCTGGGCAGTGGCGAAGGCGTCGAGCGCGGCGCCAGCAAAGCAGCCGTTTACGACGGCACGCGTACCCATACTCAAGCGACCACGCGGCTGTTCATGGACGCCCATGGTGCGCCGGCCTGGCGCCGCAAGGATTTTCATTCGGTGCTGGAGCAGCAGGGCGGTCAGGCGGCGCTGATGGCGCGTATGCTCGAACTCGGCCATGCCACGCCGCTGCCGCCCAACAGCAAGCTGCCCAGGGACCTGGACATCAGCATCGAGCGCGCCAACCAGTGTGCGTTACCGAGTGAGTTCGCCGACTTCGCTGGCAAGAACCCCATGGCCGGCATGCCGTTCGCCGTCACCGGCCTTACCGAACAGGATTACCAGACCGTACAGCGTTGGCTGCAGCAAGGTGCGCCGGTGGACGAGCAAGCGCTGCAGGCCAGCCCGGCCGAAGCCCGCCAGGTCGCCGACTGGGAGCGTTTTCTCAATGCCGCGGGCAATGAGCAACGCCTGGTCAGCCGCTGGCTCTACGAGCACCTGTTTCTCGCCCATCTGTATTTCGATGGGGGCGAGGCCGGGCATTTCTTTCAGTTGGTGCGCTCGCGCACGCCCAGCGGGCAGCCGGTGGACATCATCGCCACCCGGCGCCCCAACGATGACCCCGGTACGGACTTCTATTACCGGCTGATGCCGATCCAGGGGGTGATCGTCCACAAGACCCACATCACCTATCCGCTCAGTGGCGCCAAGCTTGCGCACGTGCGCGCGCTGTTCTTCGGTACCGATTGGCAGGTAAGTCAGCTGCCAGGTTATGGCGTGCAGCATCGCTCCAATCCGTTTCTGGCGTTCGAGGCGATTCCGGCCCAGGCCCGTTACCAGTTCATGCTCGATAACGCCGAGTACTTCGTGCGCACCTTCATCCGTGGGCCGGTGTGCCGTGGGCAGATCGCCACCGACGTGATCCGCGACAACTTCTGGGTGTTCTTCCAGGACCCGCAGCACGACCTGTACGTCACCGACCCGGCTTATCGCGGCGCCGCCACGCCCTTGCTGGCGATGCCGGGCCAGCTCGACGAGATCGGCGACCTGCTGGGCCTGTGGCGCAGCTACCGTGACAAGCGCAATGAATACGAGGCGCTGCGTACCGAAGGCTACGCCGCGGCTCCGGCGCCGGAGTGGTCGCAGATCTGGCAGGGTAACGACAACGCGTTGCTGTCGATCTTCCGCCAGCACGACAGCGCCTCGGTGCGCAAAGGCCTGGTGGGCGAGATCCCGCAGACCCTCTGGTGGATGGACTATCCGCTGCTCGAGCGCACCTATTACCAACTGGTGGTCAATTTCGACGTGTTCGGCAACGTCTCGCACCAGGCGCAGACGCGCCTGTACTTCGACTTGATCCGCAATGGCGCCGAACAGAACTTCCTGCGCCTGATGCCGGCCGATTCGCGCAAGGCGATCTTTGGTGACTGGTACCAGTACAGCGGCAAGCTCAAGGCGTGGATGGACTATTACCCGGTGGATCGGAAAACCCCGAGCGGCCTGGCCCTGGGCAGCGATGATCCAAAGCGCCAGTTCGCCGAGCAACTGCTGCAGCGCTTCGTCGCACTCGACGCCCGGCCTGATCCGATCAATCGCTGTGGCGGCGAGCATTGCCATCGCGATGGCCTGCCTGCCGAGTTGCGTCAGGCCGAACAGGCGTTGAGCCGCCTGGCGTCGAAGCCAGCCGCGCAACTCAAGGTGATCGAGCAACTGCCGGAAACCACGCTGCTGCGGGTCGAGGGGGACGGTCGTCGCGAGGTGTACAGCCTGCTGCGCAACCGTGCCCACAGCAACGTCGCCTTCATGCTTGGCGAAGAGCTGCGCTACCAGCCGCATCTCGACACCCTGACCGTCTACCCCGAGGTAATGAGCAGCTACCCGAATTTCATGTTCTCGATGCCCGCCGCCCAGGTGCCGGACTTCGTGGCAGCCATGGAGCAGGCCGGCGATGCGGCCGCTTTCGAGAAGGTCGTCGAGCGCTGGGGCATTCGTCGCACTCACCCGCAGTTCTGGCAGTACTTCCATGACCTGACGGCGCATATCCGCGAGCACGAGCCGATAGAGGCCGGCGTACTGGACATGAACCGCTACCAGAACCTGTAGCCAGCAACCCGGCTCTCGCGAATCGCCGCGAGAGCCGCGGCGTAGCCGTACCCGAGCAACGCTTCGCTAATTCATCCGATCTTTCTGTCGCCACTGCGGTCGGACGCTGTGGCAGCCGATTATTGACGGCTGCCCGGTATCGGTTTCAACGAGCGGGAGAGTGGCGGTTTTATGCTGATTTCAGTGCAGGCACTCCGGGCATTGGCTGCCTGGGTAGTGGTCTTTCACCATGTCATGCAGGTGTTTTTCGATTTCAAGGCCGAGAGCTTCATGGGCCATCTTTTTTCCGACAAGGGCGCAGTGGGCGTCGATATTTTCTTCGTCATCAGCGGCCTGGTCATCTACCTGTCCACCCAGGGCAAGACCATCACCCCGTGGCGCTTCATGCTCAACCGCGCCCTGCGCATCGTGCCGGCCTACTGGCTGTACTCGCTGATCGCCGCACTGATCATCGCCTTCGCCAACCCGGTGATGCCCACCCAGGCCTTCGATCTGCAGCACCTGATGCTGTCGCTGCTGTTCATTCCTGCGGAAAACCCGGCGGGTTTCGGGCTCTACCCCACGCTCAACGTCGGCTGGACCCTGAATTACGAGATGTTCTTCTACCTGCTGTTCGCCCTGGCTTTCGTGGTTCCGCAGCGCCTGCGCCTACTGTTCGTGGCGGTGATGCTGATGATCTTCGGCCTCCTGGCGACCCAGCCCTGGCTGAGCAACTTCTATCGCAACAGCATCGTCTACGAGTTCCTGTTCGGCGTGCTGCTGGGTATGGTCTACAGCCGCGGCTGGATCCGTCAGGGGCTGTGGGTGCCGCTGCTGGTGATCTCCGGTTCGCTGCTGGCCATCTACCACTTCGACAACACCATGCGCCTGCTGCACTGGGGCGTGCCGAGCGCCCTGATCGTCGCGGCCTGCATCGCCATGGAGCCGTGGTTCAAGGATAACCGCCTGCTGGCACGCATGGGCGACTGCTCGTATTCGGTGTATCTGCTGCACGTGATCATCCTGTCCCTGGGCTGGTACCTGCAGGCCAGCCTGGATCTCGATCCCTATGTGGTCATCGTCGCCTGCATGCCGCTGATCGCCCTGGCGTCGTGGGGCAGTTACGAGCTGATCGAGAAGCGCTTTTTCGTCCAGGCCAAGGCATGGATCAACGAGCGATCGGGCAAAGACCAGCTTCAGGCCTTATCCTGAGTAAAATGGTAGGACTTTATTCGCGACGGCCATTTGGCGTACACTTCGCCCATGACCGTGAGGAGTTGCCATGAGCACCATTACCATTACCGATGCCGCCCATGATTACCTGGCCGACCTGCTGAGCAAGCAGAACACGCCGGGAATCGGTATCCGGGTCTTCATCACCCAGCCCGGTACCCAGTACGCGGAAACCTGCATCGCCTACTGCAAGCCGGGCGAGCAGAAGCCGGAAGACCAGGCCATTGGCCTGGCCAGCTTCACGGCCTGGATCGATGCCGTCAGCGAGCCGTTTCTCGAAGACGCCGTGGTCGACTACGCCACCGATCGCATGGGCGGCCAGCTGACCATCAAGGCGCCGAACGCCAAGGTGCCGATGGTCAACGAAGACAGCCCGCTCAATGAGCGCATCAACTATTACCTGCAGACCGAGATCAACCCGGGTCTGGCCAGCCACGGCGGTCAGGTCACACTGATCGACGTGGTCGACGAAGGCATTGCCGTGCTGCAGTTCGGCGGCGGTTGCCAGGGCTGTGGCCAGGCCGACCTGACCCTCAAGGAAGGCATCGAGAAAACCCTGCTCGAGCGCATTCCGGAACTCAAGGGTGTGCGTGACGTGACCGACCACAGCAATCGTGAAAACGCGTACTACTGATCGCGTCCAGTGGGATGACAAGGCGACTTCGGTCGCCTTGTGCGTTTTGGCATGCTTCACTTCACGAAAGCGTTAGAAAACACCCGAAAGCGTGCTGGCGTTCTGCTATAAGTGTCGGTAACGCACCAGGGATGGCGTTGCTGTCGTACACTCGCTGCAGCCTAAGCCGGATCAGGCCCACTTCTTGAGGCGTATCGATGCCCACCGCATCTCTTCTCGTCTGCGATGACTCCAACATGGCCCGCAAGCAACTGCTGCGCGCCTTGCCAGCGGACTGGCCGGTAACCGTCAGCCAGGCCGCCAACGGTGAAGAAGCGCTGCAGCAACTGCGCGCGGCTCACTTCGATCTCTTGTTGCTCGACCTCACCATGCCGGTGCTCGATGGCTACGGCGTGCTCGCGGCGCTGAAGGCCGAAGGGCGTGCGCAGAAGGTTATCGTGGTGTCCGGCGACGTGCAGGAAGAAGCGATCCGCCGGGTCAAGGAACTCGGCGCCCTGGCATTCCTGAAAAAGCCTGCCGACCCCGAGCTGTTGCGCCAGACCCTGGATCAGCTTGGCTTTCTGCACGTGGCGGCGGCGCCCGTCGCGGCGCTGCCCGAGCCCAAGGTGTCGTTTCGCGATGCCTTCCGCGAGGTGGTCAACATCGCCATGGGCCGTGCGGCTGCGCTGCTGGCCCGGGTGCTCGGGGTGTTCGTGCAACTGCCGATCCCTAACGTCAATATCCTCGAGGTCAGCGAGCTGCACATGGCGCTGGCCGATGCCCAGCGTGGCAATGGTTTGACTGCGGTGTGCCAGGGCTATATCGGCGAGGGCATCGCCGGTGAGGCGCTGCTGATCTTCCATGATTCGGAAGTGGCCGACATGGCCAAGCTGATGCAGTGGCAGGAGCACAACCATTCGTCCATGGAGATGCTCCTGGACATGTCCAGCATCCTCATTGGCGCGTGCCTGAGCGGCATCGCCGAGCAGCTCGACGTGAGCTTCTCCCAGGGCCACCCGCAGATACTCGGCGAGCATGCCTCCATCGACGAGCTGATCCGCATCAACAGCCAGCGCTGGCGCAAGACCCTGGCCGTCGAGGTGAGCTACAGCATCGAAGGCCACGACATCCACTTCGACCTGTTGCTGCTGTTCACCGAGGATTCGGTGTCGCTGCTGACCAACAAACTCGCCTATCTGATGGAATAAGCCGCATGGCCGAGAGCATGGATTTAAACGATTTCCATTGGCTGCTGGCCATCGTGCAGAGCATCGATGTCGGCGTGGTGGTGCTCGACCGTCAGTACCGCGTGGAAGTATGGAACAGCTTCATGGAGAACCATTCCGGGCGTACCGCCCGGGATGCGGCCGAGCGCTCGTTCTTCGAGCTGTTTCCCGAGGTCGACGAGGTGTGGTTTCGCAACAAGGTGGAAAACGTCGTAACCCTGGGTACGCCGGCCTTCACCATCTGGGAGCAACGGCCGTACCTGGTGCGTTTCAAGAATTACCAGCCGATCACCGGGCTGGAAGATTTCATGTACCAGAACACCACCATCCTGCCGCTGATGGCCACCAACAGCAAGATCGAGCACCTGTGCGTGATCGTTTATGACGTGACCAGCGTGGCGGTGAACAAGCGTCAGTTGCAGGCCATGAGCGATCAGTTCAAGCACCTTTCGCGTACCGACCGGCTGACCGGGCTGAACAACCGCGGCCACTGGGAGGAGGAGCTCAAGCGCGAACACGCCCGTCATCGCCGTTACGGCAGCAGCGCAGCGCTGGTGATCTTCGATATCGATCATTTCAAGAAGGTCAACGACACCTACGGCCACCAGGCCGGCGACACGGTGATCCAGAGTGTCGCCAAGGTGCTGCGCGAGCAGTTGCGTGATACCGACATCGCCGGGCGCTATGGCGGCGAGGAGTTCGTGGTGCTGCTGCCGGATGTCGATGCGGCGGGCGGGCGGGTCTTCGCCGAACGTTTGCGCCTGATCGTCGAGCGCTTGCAGGTTAGCCACGAGGGACAGGTGATTCCCTTCACCATCAGCCTCGGCGTGGCCGACCTGAGCGAGCCCAGCCACGATCACCAGCAGGTCATCCAGTGGGCCGACCAGGCGCTCTACAGCTCCAAGCGCAACGGTCGCAACCAGGTCACGGTGTTCGGCGTCTAGCCGGCCGCCGCTGCCCTGGTTGCAGGGCGTGCCAACAGTGCGATCAGGGCGATCGCCAGCAGCGGCAGCATGGCCAGGTTGATCTGCGCCCAGCCCAGCCCGGTGATCAGTGCACCGGACGCGAAGGCCGCACAGGCGGCAACGCCGCTATTGGTCAACTCCATGAGCCCTTGGGCCTTGCCTCGTTCGTCGGGCTGGTGGGCCGAGGCCAGCAGCGTGGTACCGGCAATCAGCATCAGGTTCCAGCCGATGCCCAGCAGCAGCGAGGAAACCAGGAAGAAAGCCTGGCTTTGCCCGCTCAATCCGATCAGCGCACTGCCGCCGAGCGTTGCGATACCCAGCAGGGCCACCGGCCGGCTGCCCAGGCGATCCACCAGTGGGCCAGCGATCAGCGCAGGCAGGAACATGCCCAGCACGTGCCACTGGATCACCCCGGCAGCGCTTTCCAGCGGCAAGCCGCAGAAGCTCATGGCCAGCGGTGTCGCGTTCATCACCAGAATCATCAGGCCGTTGCCGATGGCCGTTACCACCAGTGCAGCGCGGATTGCCGGACGCGCCAGCAGGCTGCGCATGTCGCCTCGCGGCGCGACGGTGATGGTTCCCACGCGCAGGGTGCTGAGCAACGCCAGGCCAAGCAGCGCCAGGCCGGCCAACAGCACGTAGGCACCTACGAAGGGCGTGCTCAGTGCGTTACGCGCCCACAGCGTCAGGCTCGGCGCAATCAGGGCGGCGCAGATGCCGCCGGCGATCACCCAGGCAGCCGCGCGCCCCTTGTAGGCATCGTCCACCGTTTCCAGCGCCGCGAAACGGTAATACGCGGCTGAGGCCTGATAGACGCCGGTGGCGAGCGCGCCGAGGCAGAACAGGATGAAGTCGCCGAGCCAGACACCCAGGGCGCTGGTCAGGCCGCCGAGTATGCCGGCTGCGGCGCCCAGGGTCAGGCCGGGCCTGCGGCCATGGCGCTGCATGAACAGCGACAGCGGGTGAGTCGCCAGCAGGTTGCCGAGCACCAGCAGCGCCAGGGGCAGGGTGGCCAGCGCGTTGTAGGGCGATAGTTGCAAGCCGATCAGCGCGGTGAGCGTGATGCCGATCAGCGAGCAGCTCCAGTACAGCGCCTGGGCGAGAAACAGGGTCAGCAGGGCCCGGTTACGAATAAGCAGCATCGCATCCTCCCGCCTTGAGCACGCGCAAGGTCGAGGGCGGGTTGGCCGGCAGCTTGGCGGCAGGGCGAATCGGCCGACGCACCAGCTCTCCCGAGCAGTTAGGGCAGTGCCCTTTGAGATGCGTGTCGGCGCACTGGCTACAGTAGGTGCATTCGAACGAGCAGATGCGCGCGTCGAGAGAGTCCGGCGGCAGGTCGCGGTCGCAGCATTCGCAGTTGGGGCGTAGCTCAAGCATGGTCGATCTCCTGGCCGAAACGTTCGGCGTATTGCTGGGGGCTGATGGACAGGTGTTTGTGAAAGGCCCGACGCAGGTTCTCCGGGTGGCCGAAGCCGGTCAGGCGGGCGACGGTACTAATCGACGCCTGGGCGTCCTGCAGCAGGCTACGGGCAGCCTCCAGGCGAACACGCTCCACATAGCCGGCCGGCCCAGTGCCGAGTTCCCTGGCGAATACCCGCGACAGGGTGCGTGGCGTCATCCGCGCCTTGTCGGCCAGGGCGTCGAGCGACAGGTCGCCGCCCAGGTTGGTTGGAATCCACTCGAGCAATTCGGCCAGACGCGGGGTGCGGCTCGGCTCCGGGGCGAGCAGGGCGCTGAACTGCGCCTGGCCGCCCGGGCGGCGTAGGAACATCACCAGGCGTCGCGCCACCGCCAGTGCGGTGCTGCGGCCCAGGTCGGCCTCGACCAGGGCCAATGCCAGGTCGATACCGGCGGTAACGCCAGCGGAGGTGAACAGATGCTCGCTGCCATCGCCTGCACTGGGGGCATAGGTGTGCAGGCAGTCGCTGTCGACCAGCAGCTTGCCGTCCTGGCGCAGCGCGTCGATATCGGCCCAGTGGGTGGTCACACGCCTGCCGTCGAGCAGCCCGGTGCGCGCGAGGATCAGCGCGCCGGAGCACACCGAGCCCAGGCGCCGGATATGGGGTTCGGAATCCCGCAGCCAGCCCAGCAGCGGCTGGTTCTCGCATTGTCGGGTTTCACCAGCGCCGCCGGGAATCAGCAGGGTATCCAGGCTGGCGGGGTCCACGTTGCGCCATGCGGCATCGGCTATCACGCCCATGCCGGCGGAGCTGTTCACCGGTCCTGGCTGGTCGGCAAGCATCAATAGCCGGTAGGCATCGCCCAGACCCTGGCGATTACGCTCGACGTTGGCGGAAGCGAACACCTGCAGTGGGCCGACCACGTCCAGGCTCATGAAGCCCGGGTAGATCAGTGCGGCGATGCATTTGCGGTCGTCCATGGTGGCCCCTCTGAATGGAGAAGGCCAGTGTGGGCAGAAAAAGTTGTGGCGGCAATGACATCAATCCCACGGATCTTGCCACTTTCAGGCGACCGGCAACTTCTCCAGAAAGCGCATCAGCAGGCTTTCTTCGCTGCGCAGCCCCTTGCGCGCCGCGGCCAGGCGTAGGTCAGCCAGTTCACCGGCATGGAAGGCTTCGATCAGCGCCGGGTGGATGTAGCACTTGCGACACACCGCGGGCGTGTTGCGCAGCTCTTCGGCGACCTGCTTGACCATGCCGACCACGTGCTTCTTGGCCGAGCTTTCCGGCTGCCATTCCAGTTCGCGCAATAGCGTCAGCGCCAGGGCGCTGCCGGCCCAGGTGCGGTAATCCTTGGCGGTGAAATCGGCGCCTGTTAGCTCACGCAGGTAGTTGTTGACGTCCGTCGAGGTCACCGTGTGGCGCTCGCCGTCTGCATCCAGGTACTGGAAAAGGTGCTGGCCCGGCAGCTCCAGGCAGCGGCGGATGATGCGAGCCAGGCGCCGGTCGCTGACCTCCACTTCATGCTCGATGCCACTCTTGCCACGGAAATGGAAGCGGATGGCGCTGCCTTGTACCTCGACATGCCGGTTGCGCAGGGTAGTCAGCCCGTAGGAGCGGTTTTCCTTGGCGTAGCGCACGTTGCCGATACGGATCAGTGTGTTGTCGAGCAGCGTGATCACGGTGGCCATGACCTTTTCGCGGCCATGTTCAGGCAGCAACAGGTGCTGTTCGATGGTATGGCGCAACTTGGGCAGCGCCTTGCCGAACAGCAGCAGGTTGGCGTACTTGTCGGTGTCGCGTACTTCGCGCCAGCGCGGATGATAGCGGTACTGCTTACGGCCTCGGGCATCGCGGCCGGTCGCCTGCAGGTGGCCCTTCGGGTCGGGGCAGATCCACACGTCCACGTAGGCCGGAGGTATCGCCAGGGCATCGATGCGGGCGATTTCCTGGGCGTCGCGAATGCGCTCGCCGTTCGGTTCGAAATAGCAGAATTTGCCGCGCAGCTTGCGGCGAGTGATGCCGGGCGCGCGATCGTCGACGTAGTGCAGGTCGTTGGGCAGCTCGGGCGTTATCGACAGGCTGGTCATCGCGGTGCGCTCCCGATCACGCAGCGAGCGGGCTGTAGAAAACCGCCGCCGGGTATGGCAATGCGATACGAGAGGGGCGGCAGAAGTAAAAAGAGGTTTTGCATGCCGGTCAGCTCATGACAACAGTTAAAGACTTAGCCCGTTGAATACGAGGGGAAGTTCAGACTTTAACGGATGCGCCGGCGTGAACGGATAAAGGCGGGGAGGGGATTATAACGTTGAGACAAGTTGCCGCACCCGAGAGTGCGGCAACTGGCAAAACAACTGCCGAGGAATTACTCCGGCATGCTCCAGGGAGCGAGATCGAAGCCCTTGCTGCTGAGCTCGTCACGGGATTTTTTCAGAGCCTTGGCCAGCTCCTGAGGGTCGCTGTAGATGCTGCTGGTCAGTTGCGCGCGATCGATCAACGGCGTGTTGGTGCGGTCGACGATGGTCAGGTTCAGTAAGCCTGTACCGTCCTGCGGCGCCCAGGCCACGCAGTGGAAAGGTTGAAAGGCGCGGTCGGCAATCAGCAGTGCATCATTGAAACGCAGCGAAGCGTTCATGGGGTCGGTTCTCCGAGGGTTTCCCAATGATTCATAGTGTCAGCGAGCTTGTTCAACGCTGACGTTCCTAGCTGTTGATGTTTCGATGAGGCCTGCAAGTCACATCCAAATTAATTAATTTTCAAAAAAACTGAAAATCATCTTGTGAAGTTGACGGGCATCAAAGTTTTCAAGGGTGGCGGCACGCCATCGGGCCGTGCACTTAATGTTTAACCACCGAAAATGGCATCAACACCCAATAGGAAAATGGCCCTGCTGATCAGTTCCGTTAAGTTCAGATTTTTTATTAATAGGGACAGGCGTTTAACTTGCTTAAAACAATCTGTGGCGGTTTTCTGACTGCCATCTTGGAAGCCCGGCGATGGCCTGCAAAGCGTTAGAACCTGTTCAAAGCCTGCTGCGCGTCGGCACTGCGGCGTTAAAAACAGGCTCGGACTGCTCATTTACAGCTCGTAAACTCCGCGTCCTCGCCTGTTTTCGCCTTGCATTGCTCTAGCTCGCGAGGCTTTTGAACAGGTTCTTACAGCGCAACCAGCCGATCGGCCAAGCGCCCCGTCTCGGTCAGTTCGAGAAATTCGTCGCCCATGCGCCGGCTTTCGTCCATGGCCTGGCGCCAATAACGCTCGCGCCCGGCGTCGTCGCTCAGAAAGCGGGTGAAATCCTTGCGGTCCGGCAGTTTGCCGTAGGGCAAGCGTGCCAGGTAATCGCGCGAAGGCGCCAGCAGCAGGACATCCTGCAGGCGCATGGCGTCGCCACGGCGCCAGGGCATGCCCTTGTCGAACCAGCCGGGAATGATGCGATCGGTGAAGTGCGGGTACAGCACCACGTCATCGCCGCTGTAGGGCAGGTCGAGGTGGTAGTCCAGCAGGCCGCCGTCGCGGTAGGTGCCGGGTCCGGCGCCGGGAATATCGCGCACGCCCTGCATCACGAAAGGAATCGAGCCGGAGGCCAGCAAGGCATGGCGCAGGTTGCCGATATCCAGCGGCAGGCAACGCGAGGGGAAATCGGTCAGCGGATGCAGGGGCGGCGCCAGGCGCGCGTCGTGCAGGATCACCCGCTCGAAGTGGCGGGCCAAGCGCGGGCGGCCGAGCAGGTTGCTGCCGATCACCGACGACAGCCCGAGCCCCAGGGAGCGGCGATCATCCTCGGCAAGGCGGCCGTGGCTCTTCACCACCACGATGTTGAGTCGGTAATGGGGATTGTCGAGCACGGCGCCATCCTGCTGTTGCAACAGCTCGTCGAGCATGCGCACGCAGCGTTCGCTTACCTCGGCGATGCTCACGCCCTTGGCGAAGCGCATGCCGGTGTACAGCTCGCCCAGGCGCTGCAACGCCGCGGCGGGGTCGGGCAGGCAGGCGCTGGCGAAGCGCCAGGAACCGATGGACGCGCCAATCAGCGAGCGCTCACGGGGCGCTCGGGCCAGCCAGTCGCCGAACAGAGCGATATCCAGGCCCTGAATACCCAGCGCCTTGGGCCCGCCGGCTGCGCCAGGCAGGGTGCCGACATCGGCGGGCTGCAGGCCGCGCTCGCGAATGCGCGTCAAGGCGCGTTGGCCGGCTTTCAACGTAAGGGCAGGGAATTTGATCTGGATGGCGCTCATGCCGACCTCCGCTAGAGAGGCACCAGTATAAGGGCCTGGCTCACGCGGGTCTGTGGGGCAATTCAGGTTGAATTAAGTCGCTCCCCTTAACCTGATCATCGTCGAAACACGATTACTCAGGAGATCACCATGAAGAAATTGACCGCTTTGTTCGCCGTTGCTGCTCTCGCTGCCACCGCTGGTATGGCCCAGGCCCGTGACCTGGGGCCGGACGAGGCGCTGAAACTGCGTGATGCCGGCACCATCCAGTCATTCGAAAAACTCAACGAGGCTGCCCTTGCTGCCCATCCCGGCGGTAAACTGGGCGATACCGAACTCGAGGAAGAATACGGCCGCTACCTCTATCAGGTAGAAATCCGCGACGCCCAGAACCAGAAATGGGATGTCGAGCTGGATGCCACCAACGGCACCATCCTCAAGAACCACCAGGATGATTGATGAAAGGCAACCCCGTTCTACGTTGCATCTGCATCGTTTCGCTGGCCGCGCTGACCTGCGCGGCCAGTGCTCGTGATCTGGATCAGGATGAAGCGCGGGATCTGCGCCTGAGTGGCGTGATCCTGCCGCTTGATCAGCTGATGCGCGCCGCGCTGGAGCGTTACCCGGGCGCGACCCTGCTCGAAGCCGAGCTGGAAGAAGAAGACGATGTCTTCGTCTATGAAGTGGAACTGCTGACCCGCGAGGGCGTGGTTCGTGAACTGGAGCTCGATGCCCACGATGGCAAGATCCTGAAGGATGAGGTAGACGACTGACATGCGCCTGTTGCTGGTTGAAGATCACGTACCGCTTGCCGATGAACTGACCGCCTCACTGGCTCGCCAGGGCTATGCCGTGGACTGGCTGGCCGACGGCCGTGACGCCGTGTACCAGGGCGCCAGTGAGCCCTATGACCTGATCATTCTCGACCTCGGTTTGCCTGGCAAGCCGGGGCTCGAGGTGCTGCAGGAGTGGCGCCAGGGTGGTCTGGCTACCCCGGTGCTGATTCTCACCGCCCGCGGTTCGTGGGCTGAGCGCATCGAAGGCCTCAAGGTTGGTGCCGACGACTACCTGACCAAACCCTTCCACCCCGAAGAACTGCAGCTACGCATTCAGGCGCTGTTGCGCCGTGCCCGTGGCTTGGCCAACCAGCCGCAACTGCAGGCTGCCGGTTTGCACCTCGACGAAAGCCGGCAATGTGTCAGCCGTGGCGAGCAGGAGATCGAACTGACCGCCGCGGAGTTTCGCCTGCTGCGCTACTTCATGCTGCACGCCGGGCAGATTCTCTCCAAGAGCCACTTGGCCGAACACCTGTACGACGGCGAGACCGAGCGCGACTCCAACGTCATCGAGGTGCACGTCAATCACCTGCGCCGCAAGCTCGGCCGCGAAGTGATCGAAACCCGCCGCGGCCAGGGCTATCGGTTCACCGGTAGCGCCGCTTGAGGTCGATCCAGCGGCGCCTGAGCCTGGGGCTGATCAGCGTGCTGCTGATCATCGGCCTGTTGCTCGCGCAAACCTGCCTGTGGCTGTTCGACAGCAACCTGCGGCGCTATATGCAGGCCGGGCTCGAAGAAGAAGCGCAATCGCTGTTGATCGCCCTGGTGCGCGGGCCCTCCGGTATTCAACTCGACGAGTCGCGGCTCAGCGCGGCCTATCAGCGGCCCTATTCGGGCCTGTATTTCCGGATCGACTTCAGCGACAAGAGCTGGCGTTCGCGTTCGTTGTGGGACAGCGAACTGCGGCCCTCTGACGTGGACGGTCTGCAGCCTGAATTGCAGGACGGCCCGCAAGAGCAGGTCCTGGTCACCTATCGCGGCGAATACCGGCGTTTCGGCCAGAACCTGACCATCAGCGTGGCGCGCGACTACACGCCGGTGCTCGACAGCTTCCGCCGGGTGCAGCGTATCGGCCTGGGGCTGGGGCTGGGCAGCCTGGCCCTGATCCTGTTGCTGCAGCGCCTGGCGGTCAGCCGTGCATTGCGGCCGCTGGAGCAGACCCGCGTGCAGATCGCCCAGCTGCAGCAAGGGCAGCGCTCGGAGCTGGACGAGCAGGTGCCCGAGGAACTGGAGCCGCTGGTGGAGCAGATCAACCACCTGCTGGCCCACACCGAGGAAACCCTCAAACGTTCGCGCAATGCCCTCGGCAACCTGGGCCATGCGCTGAAGACGCCGTTGGCGGTGCTGGTCAACCTGGCCTCGCGGGATGAACTGCGTGCGCACCCCGAGCTGCGCGACAACCTGCTCGAGCACCTGCAACAGATCGAGCAGCGCATTGCCCGTGAGCTGGGCCGTGCGCGTCTGGCTGGTGAAGCGTTGCCCGGCGCGCATTTCGATTGCCGAGAGGAGCTGCCGGGCTTGTTCGCCACCCTCGGCATGATCCACGACAGCGCCATCGAGCTGAGCTGGCAGGCGTCACCGCCCGACCTGCGCCTGCCGCGCGATCGCGAGGACCTGCTGGAGCTGCTTGGCAACCTGCTCGACAACGCCTGCAAGTGGACCGACAGCCAGGTGCGCCTGCGCATCGAGCGTACCGATACGGCCTACGTATTGAGCGTCGACGACGATGGCCCGGGGATCGACGGTGAACGCCGCGAGGAGGTACTCAGCCGCGGCATTCGCCTGGATGAGCAAACCGCGGGGCACGGCCTGGGCCTGGGTATCGTGCGCGATATCGTCGATGCCTGGGACGGCACCTTGTCGCTGCACGACAGTGACCTGGGCGGCTTGCAGGTCAGAATCGAGCTGCCGCTGCGCGCGCGATAGTCACGTCCGACAGCGGTTCCCGGGTTTCGCTGCGCTCTACCCAGGCCACAGGCGGATCACCTGGAGCGATCCGCCGTGTTGCTTACATGCCGTTGGTGAATGCCGGATCGCTGAGGTCGATGGCAGCGCGCACCGGTTTCAGCGCTTCGCCGTACTTGGCCAGGATATCCAGCGCGTAATCGATACGGGCGCGGATGCGGCTGTCGTCTTCGCTGGCCGGCTGTTCGTCGTTGAGGACCTTGGTCACCGACCGGACGATCAGGTGCTCGGGCAGGTAGTTGATCCGGCAGTTCTTGTAGCTGGAGCTACGCAGCTCGGCGATCGGGCTGCCGCCGCCGATACCCGATGACACGCCCACCAGCAGCCCCGGCTTGTGCGCCAGCTCGGCCTTGCTGGCATAGATGAAGAAGTTCTTGATCGCCGGGCCGGCCATGCCGTTCCACTCCGGCGCGATCACCACCACGGCGTCGGCACGCTGCAGGCGCGAGCCATAGTCGGCCCAGGTGCCGTTGTCTTCCGCAGGCCACAGCGGCAGCGGGCCGGTGCCGAGGTCGATGACCTGGCTTAGCTCGGCACTGGTCTTGCCCAGGGTGATCAGGCGTTGGCGCAGGAACTGGGCCACCTTGGCGGATTGGCTGTCGGGGCGGCTTGAGCCGGCGATCAGAACGATATCGAGCATGGGATCCTCCGTTGATGAAAGAGGCGAGAGGCTAACGCCCGCGGCGCCAGGCGCAAAGTACGTTTGTGCTATTTGCTTAGAACCGGGCTCGACGAGAGCTCGCCTGGCGCCGATTTTTGACACCCAGGTCAGCTTGCGGCAGAGTGCGACGCTTTTTTGATTGCGCCGCGCTCGCGGTGATTCGAGGAGCCTTTCATGAACGCAGTTATCGCCGCCGTCGGCATCATGCTGATTCTCAGCCTTTGCCGAGTGCACGTCGTGGTGGCGCTGATCATCGGCGCGCTGGCCGGCGGTATGATCGGCGGCCTGGGCATGGACGGTTCGCTGGCAGCTTTCAACAAGGGCCTGGGCGGCGGCGCTACCGTGGCGCTGTCCTATGCCTTGCTCGGCGCCTTCGCGGTGGCAATCGCCAAATCCGGGCTGGCCCATGCGCTGGCCGACAAGGCGCTGACCCTGGTCGGCCGCCAGGACGAGCGCGGCGGCGGTGCGCTGAAGTGGATGCTGGTCGGGTTACTGCTCGCCGTGGCGATCTCTTCGCAGAACATTCTGCCTATCCATATCGCCTTCATTCCGCTGCTGGTGCCGCCGCTGCTGTACGTGATCACCCGTTTGCAGATCGACCGCCGATTGATCGCCTGCGTGCTGACGTTCGGCCTGATCACCCCGTACATGTTCCTGCCGGTGGGCTTCGGCAATATCTTTCTCAACGAGATCCTGCTCGCCAACGTGGTGCGTAGCGGCGTGGACGTGAGCGGCGTGAACGTCAGCCACGCCATGCTGATTCCGGCCATGGGCATGGTCGCCGGCCTGCTGCTGGCGCTTTACAGCTACCGCGGCAAGCGCAGCTACGACCTGGCGCTGGTCGAGCGCACCGAGCGGGTGGACGTCAGCTACAACCGGCGCAGCCTGATCGTCGCCGGGGTGGCGGTGGCCATCGCCTTCGGCGCCCAGCTGTGGCTCGACTCGATGATCATCGGCGCGCTGCTGGGCTTCGTGGTTTTTTCCGCCTCGGGCATCGTGCGCTGGAAGGAAACCGACGACCTGTTCACCGAAGGCATGAAAATGATGGCGATGATCGGCTTCATCATGATCGCCGCCTCGGGGTTCGCCGAAGTGATGCGCGAAACCGGTGAGATCAAGGGCCTGGTGGACGCCAGCGCCGGCTGGATAGGCGACAGCAAGGGCCTGGGCGTGCTGATGATGCTGCTGGTCGGTCTGCTGGTGACCATGGGCATCGGCTCGTCGTTCTCCACCGTGCCGATCATCGCCGCGATCTTCGTGCCGCTGTGCGTACAACTGGGCTTCAGCCCGCTGGCCACGGTGTGCATCGTCGGCACTGCCGGCGCCATCGGCGATGCCGGTTCGCCAGCTTCGGATTCGACCCTGGGCCCCACGGCTGGCCTCAACGTCGACGGCCAGCACAATCATATCTGGGACACCGTTGTACCCACCTTTGTGCACTACAACCTGCCGCTGCTGGTGTTCGGCTGGGTTGCAGCGATGGTGCTGTAGCAGGCGCAGTGTTGCGCTAGCTGCAGACGAGCCTCTTAAGGTTCGCTAGCGGCTGCCGATGACCTGAGTAGAAGCCACCCTCTGGCTTTGCCTGGTCATAAGGAAAACAAAAATGCGCCTGACCTTGAAGTCCAAAGTCGTGCTGTTGGCCCTGATTCCCGTTCTGCTGTTCGCCGTGGTGCTCAGTGGCGCCGCTGCCAAGGTGCTGTATGGCCTGGCGGAACAGGAGGTCACCGAAACCCGCGAGCGACTGTTCGATGAGAAGCGCAACGAGCTGCAGAACTACAGCGCGATCGCCATGGGCTCCGTGCAGAGCCTGTACGACGCCGCGCCGGCCGGCGACCTGGAAAGCCGCAAGCAGGCCATCGCCATCCTGTCGAAGATCAAGTACGGCAAGGATGGCTACTTCTTCGGCCACGACTCCAACGTGGTGCGGCTGTTTCGCAGCGACAGCCCGGTGGACGTGGGCAAGAACCTCAGCGACCGGCGTGACGTCAACGGCGTGTTCGTGAACCGCGAGCTGGTGCGCGTCGCCAAGGACAACAGCTACTACGTCAATTACTCCTCGCCGCTGCCCGGCAACGAAGCGATCCAGGTGCCCAAGCTCGCCTACAGCTACTACCTGCCCAAGTGGGACATGGCGCTTGGCACCGCGGTGAACCTGGATGGCGTCGAGGCGCAGATCGTCGAGGTGCGCGCCGGGATCGACCAGCGGGTGAGCACCATCATCACCAGCATCCTGATGATCGCTGCGGTGCTGCTGGTGATCTTTGGCGTGGTCGGCGGCATCCTGGCCAACACCTTCCTGCGTCCGCTGCAGCAGATCAAGGCCAACCTCGACGATATTGCCGCGGGTGACGGCGACCTCACCAAGCGCCTGCCGGTCACCAGCCGCGACGAGCTGGGCGAGCTGGCCGGCTCGTTCAACCGTTTCGTCGACAAGGTGCACGGCCTGGTGCGGCAGATCACCGAAATGACCGGTCAGCTGACCGAGCTGGTCGGCCAGGTCGCTTCCCAGGCGCAACGTTCCGAGCAGGCCATGGAGCGCCAGCGCCATGAAACCGACCAGGTTGCCACCGCCATCAACGAAATGTCCGCCGCAGCCCACGAAGTGGCGAAAAGCGCGCAGGGTGCCGCCGAAGCGGCGCAGCAGACCGACCGCGAAGGGCAGGCGGCCAAGCAGGTGGTGGATGGCAGCATCGCGCGCATTCACTCGCTGGTTGGCGACATCCGCGGGAGCGGCAGCTCGTTGGATAACCTGCAAAAGGACGTGCATTCCATCGTCAGCGTGCTCGACGTGATCCGCTCGATCGCCGAGCAGACCAACCTGCTGGCGCTCAACGCGGCCATCGAGGCAGCCCGTGCCGGGGAGGCGGGTCGCGGCTTCGCGGTGGTCGCCGATGAGGTGCGCGCCCTGGCCAGCCGCACCCAGCAGAGCACCCAGGAAATCCAGGGCATGATCGATCGCCTGCAGAGCGGCACGCGCGATGCGGTCAATGCCATGCGCCAGTCCAGCGACGCCGGCGACATCACCAGCGAGCAGGCCAACAAGGCCGGTGCCTCGCTCGATGCCATCGCCGGGCTGATCGGCACCATCAACGCCATGAACGCGCAGATCGCCAGCGCGGCCGAAGAGCAGACCGCGGTGGCCGAGGAGATCAACCGCAGCGTGCACCAGATCGCTGGCGCGGTGGACAGCGTCGCCGACGAAACCCGCCAGGGCGCCCAGACTGCACGCAGCCTGGCGCAACTCGGTCAGGGCCTGGAGAACCTGGTTCGCCAGTTCCGCATCTGACCCGTTCAGGCGAGCAGGGACGCTCGCTCGAATACAGAGTGCACTTTGTCGGCTGCTCGGGAGACTAACGGCCATATCCCCTCCTGTGATCCGGCCATGCAGACGACCTCCCTCGAAAAGAAAACCTTCATCCTCCTGCTCGTCCTGGTGACGATCGCCTTCATCTGGATATTGCTGCCGTTCTACGGCGCGGTGTTCTGGGCAGTGGCGCTGGCCGTGGTGTTCGCACCGCTGCAACGACGCATGGCCCAGCGTATGGGCGGGCGCGGCAACCTGTCGGCATTGCTGACCCTGATCATCTGCCTTTTGGTGGCGATTCTGCCGGTGATCTTCATCACCTCGGCAATGGTTGCCGAGGGCACCAGCATCTACAAGCGCATCGACTCCGGCGAGCTGGACGTGGGGGCCTACGTGACCAGCACCAAGCAAATGCTGCCGCCGTTCCTGCAGCAGCAGATCGACCGCATCGGCGTGGGCAACATGGACGATCTGCAGGAACGCATCACCAGCGGCGCCGCTGCCGGTAGCCAGTACCTGGCTACCAAGGTGTTCGCCATCGGCCAGGGCACCTTCGAGTTCGTGGTCAGCTTCTTCATCATGCTGTACCTGCTGTTCTTCCTGCTGCGCGATGGGCAGGAGCTGGTGCGTGACATCCGCATGGCGGTGCCGCTGGGCGACAACACCAAGCGCCGCCTGCAGATCAAGTTCACCCGCGTGGTGCGTGCCACGGTGAAAGGCAACATCGTGGTGGCAGCGGTGCAGGGCGCTCTCGGTGGCTTGATCTTCTGGGTGCTGGGCATCCCCAGCCCGCTGCTGTGGGGCGTGCTGATGGCTTTTCTGTCGCTGTTGCCAGCGGCGGGTGCCGGCATCGTCTGGGCGCCCGTAGCGGTCTACCTGCTGCTCAGTGGCGATATCTGGCAGGGCGTGGTGTTGACTCTGTTCGGGGTATTGGTGATCGGCCTGGTGGATAACATCCTGCGCCCGATCCTGGTCGGCAAGGACACCCGCATGCCCGATTACCTGATCCTGATTTCCACCCTGGGCGGCATGGCGCTGCTCGGCCTCAACGGCTTCGTGCTGGGCCCGCTGATCGCGGCGCTGTTCGTTGCCAGCTGGAATCTGTTCGCAGCGGGCAAGAAGACCGTCAGGCTGCCGGAGTAACCGCTGGCTTCATCCCAAACGGCTGCCCAGTGCAGCCGTTTTTCGTTATCACGCACAGTCGTAAACCCGCGTAGCCTGAGTAGAGCAAAGCGAAACCCGGGGTCTGAGCCCTGGGACGTTTCTTGTGCCCTCCTGCGCATCCCTTCGCTCAGCAACAGGCTACGAAAAACCCGCCTGCCCTGAAGCGGGTATGACAGCCGCGCTTTATCTGGCATAGGCAAAGCGTGACGCACGAACAAAAACGGCTACCCTGAGGCAGCCGTTTTTTCATGACGCGACTCGGATCAGAGCGCGGTAGTGGCCAGACCGGCCTGCTGGACCAGATCCAGCAGCGGCTGCGGGTAAACGCCGAGCACGAAGGCCAGGGCCGCCACCAGCATCAACATGATGCCGCCGGCACGTTGGCCCCAGTTGAACGGTGCATCGTGACGCTGCAGGTTCGGCTCGTTGAGGAACAGGGTGACCATCACGCGCAGGTAGTAGAACACCGCGATGGCGCTACCCAGGATCAGCGCACCGATCAGCCACCACAGCTGCGCCTGCACACCGGCAGCGATCACGTAGAACTTGCCGATGAAGCCTGCAGTGAGCGGAATACCGGCCAGCGACAGCATCATCACGGTCAGCACCGCGGTCAGGTACGGACGGCGCCAGAACAGGCCGCGGTACTCGTACAGCGCGTCGGCGTCACGGCCGTTGTAAGGCGTCGACATCAGGGTGATCACCCCGAAAGCGCCCAGGCTGGTCAGCACGTAGGTGGCCATGTACACGCCGATGGCTTCCACGGCCAGGCCCTTGCTGGCGACCAGCGCCACCAGCAGGTAGCCGAAGTGGGCGATGGACGAATAACCGAGCAGACGCTTGAGGTTGTTCTGCACCAGAGCCAGCAGGTTACCGAACAGGATCGAAGCGATGGCGATAACGGTCAGCAGGTCGTTCAGCCAACCGCCGGCGGTTGCCGGGGAGAGTTGATACAGGCGCAGCAACACGGCGAACACCGCGACCTTGCTGGCGGTGGCCAGGAAGGCGGCCACCGGCGCCGGGGCGCCTTCGTAGACGTCCGGCGTCCACAGGTGGAAGGGCACCATGGACAGCTTGAACGCCAGGCCGATCAGCATCATGCCGATACCGATCTGCACCAGCTGGCTGCCACTGGCAGCGGCCAGGCTGGCACCGATCTGGGCGAAGCTCAGGCTGCCGGCGTCGGCATACAGCAACGCCATGCCGAACAGCAAGAAGGCGCTGCCGGCGGCCGACAGCACCATGTACTTGATGCCGGCTTCCAGCGAACGCTTGTTGAAGTAGGCGTAGGCGATCATCCCGTAGGTCGGAACCGAGAGCAGCTCCAGGCCGATGAACAGGCCCGCCAGGTGTTCGGTGCTGACCAGCACCAGGCCGCCAGCCGCGGAGAGCAGCAGCAGCAGGTACATTTCTTCGCGGTTGCGCGGGTAGCCCTTGGTCTGCCCGTCATTGACCTTGGCCTCGCCCAGGTAGGCATGGGTGAGGGTGACGCACGCCAGGGTGGCGATCAGCACCAGCGCCATGTAATAGCAGGCGAAGGTGTCGATCTGCATCAGCGGGGTGACCTGCAGCGGAGTGACGCCGAGGGTCGGTAGCAGCGACAGCAGGGCCGCGTTGAGGCCGATCACCGACAGCACGAAGGTCATCGCGTGGCTGCGTTTCCAGGCGATGGCCAGCATGACCACCACCACGGTGGCGCAGGTGACCAGCAGCGGCAGCAGGGCGATCAGGTGTTGGGTGGTGAATTGCACAGCATGATGTTCCATAAATTTTAACCCTTACCGGCCCGAGGCGAGTTGATCGAGAGCGCCACTGAACCACTGCTGCACGCCTTGCATGCTGGCGGCAGAGGTGTCGAGCACCGGTTGCGGGTAAACGCCGAGCAGGATCAGCAGCACCGCGAGGCACAGCACCATGCTCAGTTCACGAAATTGCAGGCCCGGCAGCGGGCTGTCGTTCTTCACCGGGCCGAAGTGGGCGCGGTGGATCATGATCAGCGAGTACACCGAGCCCAGTACCAGACCGGTCGCCGCGATCACGGTGACCCATGGCGCGGCCTTGAAGCTGCCGATCAGGATCAGGAACTCGCCGACGAAGTTGCCGGTACCCGGCAGGCCCAGTGCAGCAGCCGCGAAGAACAGGCTCAGGGCCGGCAGCCAGGACATACGTGCCCAGATGCCGCCCATCTCGCGCATGTCACGGGTATGCAGGCGCTCGTACAGCTGACCACAGAGGATGAACAGCGCCGCAGCCGACAGGCCGTGGGCCATCATCTGCACCACTGCGCCCTGCAGCGCGATCTGGCTGCCCGAGTAGATGGCGATCAGCACGAAGCCCATGTGCGAGACGCTGGAGTAGGCCACCAGGCGCTTGATGTCGGTCTGTGCGAAGGAGAGCAGTGCGCCGTAGATGATCGCGAACACGCCCAGGTACATGGCGATGGGCGCGAACTCGGCGGAAGCGTTGGGGAACAGCGGCAGGGCGAAACGCAGCAGGCCGTAGGCCGCAGTCTTCAGCAGGATACCGGCGAGGTCCACGGAGCCGGCGGTCGGTGCCTGGGCGTGGGCGTCCGGCAGCCAGGAGTGCAGGGGCACCACCGGGAACTTGACCGCGAAGGCGATGAAGAAGCCGAGCATCAGCAGGTATTCGGTGCCTTCCGACAGCTGGGTCTTGAGCAGGTCCGCGTAGTTGAAGGTGAACACGCCGGTCTGGTTGAAGTGCACGAACACCAGGCCGAGGATCGCCACCAGCATCACCAGGCCGCTGGCCTGGGTGAAGATGAAGAACTTGGTGGCCGCGTTGATGCGGCTCTTGCCAGGGCTGCCGCTATGACCCCAGAGCGCGATGAGGAAATACATCGGCACCAGCATCATTTCCCAGAAAAAGAAGAACAGGAACAGGTCGATGGCCAGGAACACACCGACCACGCCGCCGAGGATCCACATCAGGTTGAGGTGGAAGAAGCCGACGCGGTTCTGGATCTCGTTCCACGAGCAGAGCACCGACAGGACGCCGAGCAGACCGGTCAGGGTGACCATCAGCACCGACAGGCCGTCCATCGCCAGATGGATGCTGATGCCGAAGCGTTCGATCCAGCGTACCTGGAATTCGTGGGCCCAACGTGGCTCGGCACCCGGCGCAGGCGCCAGGCTGAAGTCACCGGTGCCCCACAGCCACAGGCCGAGGCCGAACAGCAGGGACATGGTCAGCAGCGCGATCCAGCGCGGCAGGGTTCCGCCGAAGCGCTCCGCCTGCCAGCACAACAGGCCGCCGATAAAGGGGATCAGGATTAGCCAAGGCAGAATCATGACGGGCGAGTTTCCTTAGAAAAAGTATTCGGGATCATCGGTCAGGCCAGCAGCACGGCGGCGAGCACCAGCACGGCGCCCCCGGCGATGGAGATGGCGTACCAGCGCAGATGCCCGGTTTCGCTGCGGCTCAGTACGCTATGACCACCACGCGCCAGGCGCGGGACGATGCCGATGGCACCGTCGATCGGGTCACGGGCGAGCACCCGGCAGAAGAACAGGTAGGGCTGCACGAAAATCTTGTCGTAAAGCCAGTCGAAGCCCCAAGCGGCGAACCACCAGGCCGACAGGAAACGACCCGGCGCGCTGCTGGCGACGGCGTTCACGAAACTGCGCTTGCCGAGGAACAGCATGGCGGCCAGCAGGATACCGGCCAGGGCGATGCAGCCCGAGACGATTTCCAGGCTGTGCTTGGCCTCGCCACCGGCATGGCCGGCGCTCTGCGGCAGCACGCCAGCCAGCGGCGGGGTGATCCAGGCGCCGATGAAGGTCGACAGCACGATCAGCACGATCAGCGGCAGATTGTGGGCGATGCCATGACCGGCATGGGCGTCGGTTTTCTGCTCGCCATGGAAGGCGATGAAGATCAGCCGGAAGGTGTAGATCGAGGTCATGAAGGCGCCCAGCAGGCCGGCGTAGAGCAGGCCGGAATTACCGCTGGCGAAGGCTTCCCAGAGAATCTCGTCCTTGGAGTAGAAGCCCACGGTGATCAGCGGCAGCGCCGCCAGGGCCGAGCCGCCGACGATGAAGCTGGCATAGGCCAACGGCAGCTTCTTCCACAGGCCGCCCATCTTGAAGATGTTCTGCTCGTGGTGGCAGGCGTGAATCACCGAGCCGGAGGCGAGGAACAGCAGCGCCTTGAAGAAGGCGTGGGTCATCAGGTGGAAGATCGCCGCGTCCCAGGCGCCAACGCCCAGAGCCAGGAACATGTAGCCGATCTGGCTCATGGTCGAGTAGGCGAGGATGCGCTTGATGTCGGTCTGTACCAAGGCGGCGAAACCCGCCAGCACCAGGGTCACACCACCCACGATGCCGACCAGCTCGAGAATCTCCGGGGTCAACAGGAACAGGCCATTGGTACGGGCGATCAGGTAGACGCCCGCGGTGACCATGGTGGCGGCGTGGATCAGTGCGGAAACCGGGGTCGGGCCGGCCATGGCGTCGGCCAGCCAGGTCTGCAGGGGCAGCTGGGCGGATTTACCGACCGCGCCGCCGAGCAGCATCAGGGTCGCCAGCCACAGCCAGGTGTCGCCGGCTGCGTACTTCTGCGGGGCCAGCACCATCAGTTCCTGGATGTTCAGGGTACCGAGGTTGAGGAACAGCAGGAACAGGCCGATCATCAGGAACACGTCGCCGATACGGGTGACGATGAACGCTTTCAGCGCCGCATTACCGTTGGGCACGTGCTTGTAGTAGAAGCCGATCAGCAGGTACGAGCACAGGCCCACGCCTTCCCACCCGAAGAACAGGGTCATCAGGTTGTCGCCCAGCACCAGCAGCAGCATGCTGAAGATGAACAGGTTGGTGTAGGAGAGGAAACGCGAGTAACCCTCTTCACCGCGCATGTACCAGCTGGCGAACATGTGGATCAGGAAGCCCACGCCGGTGACCACGCCGAGCATGGTCAGCGACAGGCCGTCCAGGTACAGGGTGAAGTTCGGCGCCAGGCCGTCGACGCTCATCCACTGCCACAGGGTCTGGGTGTAAACGCCGTCTGCCGGTGGCGCGACGTTGAACTGCCACATGATCCAGGCAGTGGTCAGGGCCGACAGGCCGACCGAGCCGACACCGACGACGGCGGCAGCGCCTTCGCTCAGGCGACCGCGGGAAAAGGCCAGGATGAACCAGCCGATCAGTGGGAACAGTAGGGTCAGGAATAGGAGGTTCATCCGCGCATCTCGCTGGCTGCGTCGATATCGAGGGTGTGGAAGCGGCGATACAGCTGCAGCAGGATCGCCAGGCCGATGCTCGCTTCGGCGGCGGCCAGGGCGATGACCAAAATGAACATGATCTGCCCGTCAGCCTGTGCCCAGCGCGCGCCGGCGACCACGAAGGCGAGGGCAGCGGCGTTCATCATCACTTCCAGGCTCATCAGCACGAACAGGATGTTGCGGCGCACCATCAGGCCCACCAGGCCGAGGCTGAACAGCACGCCGGCCAGCGCCAGGCCGTGCTCCATTGGAATACCGTTCATGGCGTAGCATCCTTGATGTCGTTACGACCCAGGTGATAGGCGGCGACCAGTGCGGCCAGCAGCAGCATGGACGCCAGCTCGACGGCCAGCAGATAAGGGCCGAACAGGTGAATGCCCACGGCCTTGGCATCGACCGTGGTGTGGCCGATGGTGGCGCCGCTCGGTACGGCGAACAGCACGTACAGCAGCTGACCCAGCAGCAGCGCCGAGAGCAGCGCCGGGCCGATCCAGATGCCCGGGGTCAGCCAGGTGCGTTCCTGCTGTACCGAGGCCGGGCCGAGGTTGAGCATCATCACCACGAACACGAACAGCACCATGATGGCGCCGGCGTAGACGATGATCTCCAGAGCACCGGCGAACGGCGCGCCGAGGCTGAAGAACACCATGGATACGGCGAGCAGCGAGATGATCAGGTAGAGCAGGGCGTGCACCGGGTTCTTGCCGGTGATCACGCCAAAGGTCGAGGCAACCGCGACCCCTGCGGAGAAGTAGAAGGCGAATTCCATTATGGCAACAACCCCTTGACGTTGATCGGCTCGGCTTCGTCCTGCGCGGCGCCTTTCGGCTTGCCGGCGATGGCCATGCCGGCCACGCGGTAGAAGTTGTAGTCCGGGTTCTTGCCGGGGCCGGAGATCAGCAGGTCTTCCTTCTCGTACACCAGGTCCTGACGCTTGAACTCACCCATTTCGAAATCCGGGGTGAGCTGGATCGCGGTGGTCGGGCAGGCTTCCTCGCACAGGCCGCAGAAGATGCAGCGCGAGAAGTTGATGCGGAAGAAGTCCGGGTACCAGCGGCCGTCTTCGGTTTCCGCCTTTTGCAGCGAAATGCAGCCTACCGGGCAGGCCACGGCGCACAGGTTGCAGGCTACGCAGCGTTCTTCGCCATCGGGGTCGCGGGTCAGTACGATGCGGCCGCGGTAGCGCGGCGGCAGGTAGACCTGTTCTTCCGGGTATTGCAGGGTGTCGCGCTTGCGAAAGCCATGGCCGAAGACCATGACCAGGCTGCGCAATTGCGTGCCGGTGCCGACCAGCACATCCCAGATATATTTGAGCATCTCGTTTCTCCTTACTGGGCCGTGGCCAGCACGACGGCGCCGGTCACCAGCAGGTTGATCAGGGTCAGCGGCAGGCAGAACTTCCAGCTGAAGGCCATGACCTGGTCATACCGCGGGCGCGGAATGGAAGCGCGCAGCAGGATGAAGATCATGATGAAGAAGCAGGTCTTGATCGCGAACCAGAAGAACGGGATCTGCGGCAGGATGCCGAACGGACCGTGCCAGCCACCGAAGAACAGGGTTACCAGCAGCGCGGAGATGGTCACGATGCCGATGTATTCACCGACGAAGAACATGCCCCATTTCATGCCGGCGTATTCGATGTGGTAACCGTCGGCCAGCTCCTGCTCCGCTTCCGGCTGGTCGAAGGGGTGACGGTGCGTCACGGCCACGCCGGCGATGAAGAAGGTACAGAAACCAAAGAACTGCGGAATGATGAACCACAGGTTCTGCGCCTGGTAATCGACGATGTCGCGCATGTTGAACGAGCCAACCTGGGCGACGATGCCCATCAGCGCCAGGGCCAGGAACACCTCGTAGGAGATGGTCTGGGCCGAGGCACGCAGGCTGCCGAGCAGGGCGAACTTGTTGTTGCTCGACCAGCCGGCGAACAGCACGGCGTATACCGACAGGCCAGCCATGGCGAAGAAGAACAGGATGCCGATGTTCAGGTCCGCCACGCCCCAGTTGGGGGTGATCGGGATGATCGCGAAGGCTACCAGCATGGCGCCCATGGCGATGATCGGCGCCAGGGTGAAGATCAGCTTGTCGGCGAACGGCGGCGTCCAGTCTTCCTTGAAGAACATCTTCAGCATGTCCGCAGCGAGCTGGAACATGCCGAACGGGCCGACCCGGTTCGGGCCGTAGCGATCCTGCCACCAGCCAAGCAGGCGGCGTTCGACGAAGCTCAGCAGCGCCCCGGTAACCACCACCGCCAGCAGAATGACGATGGCCTTGAGCACTTCCTGGATGATGTCGAGCAACTGCGGGGTCAGCCAACTCATTGCGCGGCCTCCCCGATATTGGTGACGGACGCGCCGGCGATGGCAGCCGGAATGCCTGCCAGACCGACCGGCAAGCCGACTAGGCCGATGCCCAGCTCTTCGCTGACGCGCAGCGGCAGGCGCAGGCTCTGACCGTTGACGCTCAGTTGCAGCAGGGCGCCGTCGTTGACGCCGAGGCGATCGGCTTCATCCTTGGCCAGCGCCACGTAGGCTTCGGGTGTGCGCTCGGCGATCGGCGCGGCGCGCGAGGACATTTCCTCGCTGCCGAACAGATGGTGCAGCGGCACGGCCTGCCAAGTGCCCTGGGCCGGGTTGAAGGCCGTCGGTGCGCTGAACCAGCCCAGGCTTGCGCCCTTGGCTTCGATCAGGCGCACGCCGGGGTCGCCGGCACGCAGGTGACCACCGACTTCATCCTGGAACTTGTTCCAGGCCTGAGGCGAGTTCCAGCCGGGCGACCAGGCGAACGGGATCTGCTGACGGTCTTCCTTGCTGCCCGAGTAGCCTTCCATGGAGAAGGCAAAGGCGCTGTCCTTGTCCTGGGGCTGACGTGGCTCGTGCACGCTAATGTTGGCGCGCATGGCGGTACGACCGCTGTAGCGATGCGGTTCGCGGGCCAGCTTGAGGCCCTTGATGCGGAACGAGGCGCTTGGCGCGGCATCACGAATTCCGGCCAGCTGCGCGGAGCTTTCGGCGCAGGCAGCGGTGACCTGGTCGAGCTGGGTCCAGTCGACGACGCGATTGTGCAGCGTGCTGTGCAGCGCGTGCAGCCAGCGCCAGCCTTCGCGCACCAGAATGTTGGCGTCGTAGTAGGACGGGTCATAGACCTGGAAGAAACGCTGGGCGCGGCCTTCCTGGCTGACCAGGGTGCCGTCACCTTCGGCGAAGCTGGCAGCCGGCAGCAGCAGGTGCGCCTTGGCGGTGGTGGCGGTGCTCTGGTGATCGGCGACGATCACCACCTTGGCGGCGGCCAAGGCGGCATCTACAAGGGCGGCATCGGCACGGTGATAGAGGTCGTTCTCCAGCACCACCAGGGCGTCGGCCTGACCGGAGGTCAGCGCTTCGAGGGCGTCGTCCAGGCTGTTGCCGGCGAACTGCTCACCCATCAGCAGGGCCATGCCCATGCTGTTGGCTTCCGGCACCACCAGGCTGATGGAACCATTCTTCTCGCGGTTCTTCAGGGCGCTGGCGATGTTGGCGGCGGCTTCGATCAGCGCGCGATTGCCCAGCGAGGCGCCGGAAACGATCAGCGGGCGCTTGGCGCCCACCAGCGCCTCGGCGATGCGTTGCACCAGCTCGCTGGCCTCGGCTTCCAGGCCTTCGACGGCCGGGGCGCTCGGGTCGATAGCGTGGGCCACCGCGAAACCGATGCGCGCCAGGTCATCGGGCGCGGCGTGTACGCACTGCTCGGCGACGTCGTCGAGGCGAGTGGCGGTGACGCTGGCGATGAACAGCGGGTTGAGCGCGTGTTGGGCGACGTTCTGCACGGCGGCCATGTGCCAATCCTGGATCTTCGCACCAGCGGCGATTTCGGTGGCCTTGCCCTTGACCGACTGGCGCAGGGCCAGGGCGACGCGGGCGGCGGTCTGGGTGAGGTCTTCACCAAGTACGAACACCGCGTCGTGGCTCTCGATGTCGCGCAGGGTCGGCACCGGCAGCGGACCGTTCTGCAGCACGTCGCGGATCAGGCGAATGTTGGCCTGCTCGGCTGCGGCGATACCGGAGTAGAAGTTGCCAGCGCCGACCAGCTCGCGCAGGGCGAAGTTGCCCTCCAGGCTGGCACGCGGCGAACCGATACCGATCACCTTGCGGCCCTTGAGCAGGGCCGCGGCCTGATCCAGCGCGGCGTCCAGGCCCATCTTCATCTTGCTGAGCATCATCACCGGCTGACGCGGACGGTCTTCACGGTTGGCGTAGCCATAGCCGAAGCGGCCACGGTCGCACAGGAAGTACTGGTTCACCGAGCCGTTGAAGCGGTTCTCGATGCGGCGTACTTCGCCATAGCGCTCGCCCGGGCTGGTGTTGCAGCCACTGGAGCAGCCATGGCAGATGCTTGGGGCGAACTGCATGTCCCACTTGCGGTTGTAGCGCTCGGAGTGGGTCTTGTCGGTAAACACACCGGTCGGGCAGACCTCGACCAGGTTGCCGGAGAATTCGCTTTCCAGGGTGCCGTCTTCGACGCGGCCGAAGTACACGTTGTCGTGTGCGCCGTAGACGCCCAGATCGGTGCCGCCGGCGTAATCCTTGTAGTAACGCACGCAGCGATAGCAGGCGATGCAGCGGTTCATCTCATGGGCGATGAACGGGCCGAGCTCCTGATTCTGGTGAGTGCGCTTGCTGAACCGATAGCGACGGGCGTTGTGGCCGGTCATCACCGTCATGTCCTGCAGGTGGCAATGGCCGCCTTCCTCGCAGACCGGGCAGTCGTGCGGGTGGTTGGTCATCAGCCACTCGACGACGCTCTTGCGAAAGGCCACGGCCTCTTCGTCGTCGATGGAAATCCAGCTGTTGTCGGTGGCCGGCGTCATGCAGGACATGACCAGGCGGCCGCGCTTGTCGTTTTCGTCGCTGTACTGCTTCACCGCGCACTGGCGGCAGGCGCCAACGCTGCCGAGCGCCGGGTGCCAGCAGAAGTAGGGGATGTCGAGACCAAGGGACAGACAGGCCTGCAGCAGGTTGTCTGCACCATCGACTTCGAGATCTTTGCCGTCTACGTGGATAGTGGCCATTTTTCTTCAGTCTTCGTTTGCCCGCTCGAAAGCGGACGGGCTAAGGGAATTCTTGTCTTTGCCTGGGCCGGACGGCGCCATCGCGCCCACTCGTCCGGCCATCGGGCCTATACCGCGTGTGCCGCTACCGGTGGCTGCGGCGCAGGGGCGCCCACACCGGCTTCGAACTCTTCACGGAAATATTTGATCGCGCTGCCCAGTGGCTCCACGGCGCCCGGTGCGTGAGCACAGAAGGTCTTGCCGGGGCCGAGGAAATTGACCAGGCCGAGCAGGGTGTCGATGTCCTCGCGGGTACCCTGCTTGCGTTCCAGGGCACGGAGGATCTTCACGCTCCACGGCAGGCCGTCGCGGCATGGCGTGCACCAGCCGCAGGATTCGCGGGCGAAGAACTCTTCCATGTTGCGCAGCAGCGAAACCATGTTCACCGTGTTGTCGATGGCCAGGGCCAGGCCGGTACCCATGCGGGTGCCGACCTTTGCGATGCCGGCGGCGTACATGGAGGCCTCGAGGTGCTCGGGCAGCAGGAAACCGGTGCCGGCGCCGCCAGGCTGCCAGGCCTTGAGGGTGTAGCCGTCGCGCATGCCGCCGGCGTAGTCCTCGAACAGCTCGCGGGCGCTGATGCCGAACGGCAGTTCCCAGATACCCGGGGTCTTGACCTTGCCGGAGAAGCCCATCAGCTTGGTGCCGTGGTCTTCGCTGCCTTCGCGGGCCAGGGATTTGTACCAGTCCACGCCGTTGCCGATGATCGACGGCACGTTGCACAGGGTCTCGACGTTGTTGACGCAGGTCGGCTTGCCCCACACGCCCACCGCAGCGGGGAAGGGCGGCTTGGCGCGCGGGTTGGCGCGACGGCCTTCCAGGGAGTTGATCAGCGCGGTTTCTTCACCGCAGATGTAACGCCCGGCGCCGGTATGCACGAACAGCTCGAAATCGAAACCGCTGCCCAGGATGTTCTTGCCCAGCAGGCCGGCTGCCTTGGCTTCTTCGATGGCGCGATTGAGGTTGGCGGCGGCGTCGACGTACTCGCCACGCAGGAAGATGTAGCCGCGGTACGCCTTGAGCGCCCGGGCGCTGATCAGCATGCCTTCCACCAACAGGTGCGGCAGCTGTTCCATCAGCATGCGGTCCTTCCAGGTATTGGGCTCCATCTCGTCCGCGTTGCACAGCAGGTAACGGATGTTCAGCGATTCGTCATTGGGCATCAGGCCCCACTTCACGCCGGTGGGGAAGCCCGCGCCACCGCGGCCCTTGAGGCCGGAATCCTTGACCGTCTGCACGATGTCGGCCTGGGCCATCTCGGCCAAGGCCTTGCGGGCGGCGGCATAACCGTTCTTCCGCTGGTATTCGTCGAGCCATACGGGCTGGGCGTCGTCGCGCAGGCGCCAGGTCAGCGGATGGGTCTCTTCGCTGCGGGCGATGCGGTTGGCCGGGCCGAAGGAGGTCAGCAGGTTGGAGCTGCGGCTGGTCATTGGAAGTTCTCCAGCAGTTGCGCCACGCCTTCGGGCTGCACGTCGCCAAAGGTTTCGTCGTCGATCATCATCGCCGGGGCCTTGTCGCAGTTGCCCAGGCAGCACACCGGCAGCAGGGTGAAGCGGCCGTCGGCGGTGGTCTGGCCGGGCACGATGCCCAGTTCGGCCTTGATGCTGCCCAGCACGTTCTCGTGGCCACCGATGAAGCAGGTCATGCTGTCGCATACACGGATGATGTGACGGCCGACGGGCTGGCGGAAAATCTGGCTATAGAAGGTGGCGACACCTTCGACGTCGCTGGCCGGGATGCCGAGAATCGCGCCGATAGCATCGGCGGCACCGTCCGGCACCCAGCCGCGCTCCTTCTGCACGATCTTCAGGGCTTCGATGGACGCCGCACGCGGGTCCTCGTAGTGGTGCATCTCGTGCTCGATGGCCGAGCGCTCGGTTTCACTGAGGGCGAAACGGTCGGTCTGAATCATGTTCATGGTGTTCTCCTCAGCGATCCACGTCGGCCATGACGAAGTCGATACTGCCCAGGTACGCGATCAGGTCGGCAACCATGCTGCCGCGGATCACCGAAGGGATCTGCTGCAGGTGGGCGAAGCTCGGCGTGCGGATGCGCGTGCGGTAGCTCATGGTGCTGCCGTCGCTGGTCAGGTAGTAGCTGTTGATACCCTTGGTCGCTTCGATCATCTGGAAGCTTTCGTTGGCCGGCATGACCGGGCCCCAGGAAACCTGCAGGAAGTGGGTAATCAGGGTTTCGATGTGCTGCAGCGTGCGCTCTTTCGGCGGCGGCGTGGTCAGCGGGTGATCCGCCTTGTACGGGCCTTCCGGCATGTTGCGCAGGCACTGATCGATGATCCTGATGCTCTGCCGCATCTCCTCGACGCGCACCATGCAGCGGTCGTAGGCGTCGCCGTTGGCGGCCAGCGGCACTTCGAACTCGAAGTTCTCGTAGCCGGAGTAGGGGCGCGCCTTGCGTAGGTCGAAATCGCAGCCAGTGGAACGCAGGCCGGCACCGGTGGTGCCCCATTCCAGCGCTTCCTTGGTGTTGTACTGGGCCACACCGATGGTACGGGCCTTGAGGATGCTGTTCTTCAGTGCAGCCTTCTCGTACTCGTCGAGGCGCTTGGGCAGCCAGTCGACGAATTCCTTGACCAGCTTGTCCCAGCCGCGCGGCAGGTCGTGGGCGACGCCACCGATGCGGTACCAGGCCGGGTGCAGGCGGAAACCGGTGATGGCTTCGATCACCTTGTAGGCGCGCTGGCGGTCGGTGAAGGTGAAGAACACCGGGGTCATGGCGCCCACGTCCTGGATATAGGTACCCAGGAACAGCAGGTGGCTGGTGATGCGGAAGAACTCGGCCATCATGATGCGGATGGTGTCGACCTTCTGCGGCACCTTGATGCCGGCGAGCTTCTCGACCGAGAGCACGTAGGGCAGGTTGTTCATCACCCCGCCGAGGTAGTCGATACGGTCGGTGTAGGGGATGAAGCTGTGCCAGCTCTGGCGCTCGGCCATCTTCTCGGCACCGCGGTGGTGATAACCGATTTCCGGCACGCAATCGAGGATTTCTTCACCGTCGAGCTGAAGGATGATACGGAACGCACCGTGGGCGGACGGGTGGTTGGGGCCGAGGTTGAGGAACATGTAGTCCTCGTTCTCGCTGTGGCGTTTCATGCCCCAGTCTTCGGGATTGAAGCGCGCGGCCTCTTCCTCGAGCTGCTGCTTGGCCAGGGTCAGGCTGAACGGGTCGAATTCGGTAGCGCGCGCCGGGTAGTCCTTGCGCAGCGGGTGACCTTCCCAGGTCGGCGGCATCATGATGCGCGTCAGGTGCGGGTGGTCAGTGAAGTGGATGCCGTACAGGTCCCACACTTCGCGCTCGTACCAGTTAGCGTTCGGCCAGATGCTGGTCACGGACGGCAGATTGAGGTCGCCCTCGCGCAGCGCCACCTTGATCATCACGTCGCTGTTACGCTCCAGCGACATGAGGTGATAGAACACGGTGAAATCGGCGTCCGGCAGGCCGCGACGCTGGGTGCGCAGGCGCTCGTCGACGCCGTGCAGGTCATACAGCATGACGTAGGGACGGGTGGTCTGGCGCAGGAAGCGCAGCACTTCGACGAGCTTGTCGCGGCCGACCCAGATCACCGGCATGCCGGTGCGGGTGGCCTGCAGCGTGAAGCTGTCGGCGCCAAAACGGGATTGAAGCTCAACGACGACGTCTTGGTCGTCCGCCTTGTACGGCGCAATGGACACGATGGTGTCTGCAGTCATGGTCTCGATCGCTATCGGTCAACGGTGAGAGTGAGTCCGGCTCTATAAGGAGGCAGGACTCAGACTTCGTCAGGGGAACGCAGGTTGGTAACCGCAATACGCTGCTCGCGGCGCTGTTCTTTCTGGGAAGGCATCTCGGCGCGGTAAACGCCTTGATCGCCAACGACCCAGGACAGCGGGCGGCGCTCCTGACCGATGGATTCCTGCAACAGCATCAGGCCTTGCAGGAACGCCTCGGGGCGGGGCGGGCAACCGGGAATGTAGACGTCGACGGGAAGGAACTTGTCGACACCCTGAACGACCGAATAGATGTCGTACATACCGCCGGAATTGGCGCACGACCCCATGGAAATGACCCACTTGGGTTCGAGCATCTGCTCATAGAGACGCTGAATGACCGGCGCCATCTTGATGAAGCAGGTGCCGGCGATGACCATGAAGTCGGCCTGGCGTGGGGATGCACGGATTACCTCGGCACCGAATCGCGCGACGTCGTGCGGCGCGGTGAACGCGGTGGTCATTTCCACGTAGCAGCAGGAAAGCCCGAAGTTGTACGGCCACAGGGAGTTCTTGCGACCCCAGTTCACCGCACCGCTGAGAACATCCGAGAGTTTCCCCATGTAGATGTTCTTGTGCACTTCGTCTTCTAGCTGTTGGTCGGTAACGACCTCCCGCTTGCCGATCGGGTATTGCTCGTTGGGAGCATCCGGATCGATCCGAGTGAGTTTGTATTGCATCGCCAAAGCCTCATTGTTTCAGCTTCGCCTGCCGAGCCTTACGACTCTCGGGTGCCCAATCCAGCGCACCGATACGCCAAAGGTAGACAAGACCTGCCAACAGAATGTTTATGAAAACGGCTGCTTCGATGAAGCCGGCCCAGCCGCTTTCGCGAACGGAGACGGCCCAGGCGAAGAGAAAGAGGGCTTCGACGTCGAAGATCACGAAGAGCATCGCGACCAGATAGAATTTGGCGGACAGGCGCAGACGCGCGCTACCGGTGGGAAGCATGCCCGATTCGAAAGGCTCGTTCTTGCTGCGCCCCCAGGCTTTGCTGCCCAGCAGGCTGGAGACGCCCATCATGAAGGCACAGAGGCCAACGACGCCCAGCAGAAAAACGGCCAACGCCCAGTTATGGGACAGGGAACTGCTTGCTTCCAGCATGCCGGGGCTCCTCAGGCAAGGAACGGCTTAACGCACGATTTAAAATTATGGCAAGGCATTAAGCGCCTTGAATCAATTCGCATAATGTTATGCCTGTATTTGGTGTAAGTAAATTTTTCAGTACAAAAAAATAATAAAACGTCGCATGTCTGCAATCAGCCCGTTTTCAGAAAACCACGCAAATCAAGGAGCTACAAAACAAGGCGGAAACTTCGGCTGCGCGGGGAAGTTATATGTAGTGGAAAGTAAAACTCGCTTCAATAGGAATATATGTCATTTGAGAATGTATTCTTTTAACGCTTCTCCAGGCGGCTCGTCTCGATAACTGGCGCCTTTAAAGCTGGGCGCCTTAGTTGCCAATAAAAAAGCCCCGGCATCGCTGCCGGGGCCGAGGCTCGAAACGTGTGCTCGGGCGGGCGCCAGTTCTCAGTGGAACTGGTTCATGGTGTTGTCCTTGCCGCCAGCCTTCAGAGCCGCTTCACCGGCGAAGTACTCCTTGTGGTTGTCGCCGATATCCGAACCCGCCATGTTCTGGTGCTTGACGCAGGCGATGCCCTGACGGATCTCCTGACGCTGCACGCCCTTGACGTAGGCCAGCATACCCTGGTCGGCGAAGTAGCCCTTGGCCAGGTTGTCGGTGGACAGCGCAGCGGTGTGGTAGGTCGGCAGAGTGATCAGGTGGTGGAAGATGCCAGCGTTGGCCGAACCGTCACGCTGGAAGGTGCGGATCTTCTCGTCGGCAATCTGGGCCAGTTCGGTTTCGTCGTACTCGGCGCTCATCAGCTTGGCGCGATCGTAGGCCGATACGTCCTTGCCGTCGGCTTCGAGCGCATCGAACACCTGCTGGCGGAAGCTCAGGGTCCAGTTGAACGACGGGCTGTTGTTGTAGACCAGCTTGGCATTGGGGATCACTTCGCGAACGCGATCGACCATGGCCTTGATCTGGCCGACGTGAGGTTTCTCGGTTTCGATCCAGATCATGTCCGCGCCGTTCTGCAGCGAGGTGATGCTGTCCAGTACGCAGCGATCCTCGCCGGTGCCCTTGCGGAACTGGAACAGGTTGGACGGCAGGCGTTTGGGGCGCAGCAGCTTGCCTTCGCGGTTGATCACCACGTCGCCGTTCTTCAGTTCGGCCGGGCTGATTTCGTCGCAATCCAGGAACGAGTTGTACTGGTCGCCCAGGTCGCCCGGCTCGCTGGTCACGGCGATCTGCTTGGTGAGGCCGGCACCCAGGGAATCAGTACGGGCGACGATCACGCCGTCGTCCACGCCCAGCTCGAGGAAGGCGTAGCGCACCGCGTTGATCTTGGCGAGGAAGTCGGCATGGGGCACGGTGACCTTGCCGTCCTGGTGGCCGCACTGCTTCTCATCGGAGACCTGATTCTCGATCTGGATGCAGCAGGCGCCGGCTTCGATCATCTTCTTGGCGAGCAGGTAGGTGGCCTCGGGGTTGCCGAAACCGGCATCGATGTCGGCGATGATCGGTACCACATGGGTTTCGAAATTGTCGATCTGCGCCTGGATCTCGCTCTGCTTGCCACGATCGCCCGACTCGCGGGCCGCATCGAGGGCGCTGAACAGCAGATCCAGCTCACGGGCGTCGGCCTGGCGCAGGAAGGTGTACAGCTCTTCGATCAGTGCTGCGACCGCGGTCTTCTCGTGCATGGACTGATCCGGCAGCGGGCCGAAATCGGAACGCAGCGCGGCGATCATCCAGCCGGACAGGTACAGGTAACGCTTGTTGGTGGTCTTGAGGTGCTTCTTGATGGAAATCAGTTTCTGCTGGCCGATGAAGCCATGCCAGCAGCCCAGCGACTGGGTGTAGACGGACGAGTCGGCGTCGTACTCGGCCATGTCCTTGCGCATGATGGCCGCGGTGTACTTGGCTACATCCAGGCCAGTCTTGAAGCGGTTCTGGGCGCGCATACGAGCGACGGATTCCGGGTTGATAGCGCTCCAGCTGCTGCCAGCGGCTTCTTTCAGGGCGGCAACGGCTTTGATGTCGTTTTCGTAAGCTGACATGGTCAATCCTTCAAGTGTGTGTTTGGTCGAGCACCGGGCATCGCGCATGGAAGCGCAGGCTCGGCGCGAGCTCACCGCAGACGTTGAGAGGAAACCGGAAAGAGGAGGGCCGTGGCCGGGTGGACGAAGCGCATCGTGTGCCCGCCGCCGGGTAGGCGAGCGGTAGTGCGTGCAGGCCCGTGGACGCCCTTGGCACTGTGCCGTTCGATGCGTGAAACGCTTCCCCGTCCCTCAGGACAACCTCGTTCCAGTCGCCATCTCGTCGAGCTGCCTTGTGGGCGTAACAACACGAATCGATCCCTGCGGTGCGCGGAGACTGACCCGGAGGTTCCGTTTCCAGAACCCCTGATTAGCGGGAGCGAGGCCATCATGCGACCGACGGAAATGTTCGTCAATCGTTTTTGTAGTGTTTTTTTAGGAGTACTACATAAGTCTTAGATCGACCGTATGGTCACGTTTTACGGGGCTTTCAGTCGATCACCTCGACCTTCACGCGCATGCTCATGTCGTCGCGGCCTTCGGTCGAGTAGCGGCGCAGAACGCCACTGCGGTCGGCCTGACTCTGCTCGCTGCTGCCGCCGATGGTGATCCACTCGCCGAGCCGTCCGCTGACCCGGGTGTCGGCTTGCTGGATGTCGATAACGCCGGGTTGCTGCTGGCTGACCCGGTCACGGTTGCTGCTGATATCCAGGTGCACGATCTCGCCCGCCAGGCTGGCAGTGACGTAAAAGCCCTGGGTGACGTTGCGGTACTCGGTGTTGTTGTACACCTGGCCGTAAGGGCCGCGGCTGCTGGTGGTCACCGGCACGCTCTGGCCAACCTGGATCAGCGCCGGGTAACCCTCGCTGGTCTGCACCTGCTGCGTGCCGCCGCCGCGGCTGTCGGTGCTGCGGCGAATGATGCGCGCTTGGTCGCGACCGTCGACTTCGCCACGGCCGATTTCCACGCGGCCGTTGCCGGCGCTGATGCTGCCGTCGACCCCGTAACCCCGGTCGTCGCGGTAGGTCGATTCGCTGGTGTCGACGCTGATCAGCAAGCGCCGCGGCTGAGTGTCGAGCTGGCCGAGCAGGGCGCGCACCTCCTCGATCTTCGCTGGCGACGCATTCACGATCAACTGGTTGCCGTAGGCACTCACCCGCCCGTCGTTACCGAGCGCCGATTGCACCACGGGCAGCAGGTCGCCTGCGGTGCGGTAGTTGAGTGGAATGACTTCGGTGGCGGCCAGTGCCGAGAGGCTGAGCGCGAGCAGGGCGGCGCCGAGAACGTGTCGCTTCATGGCAGAAAGCTCTTCATGGCAATAAATCTCTTCATAGCAGAAAACTTCGCAAGTCAGGATCGGTGATGCTGGTATCCCAGGTCTGGTCGAATAGTCGCTGCAACTGGCGAACACGGGCGGCGTCCTGGTAATTCGCATAGCCGCCGAACTGATCCGGCTCCGGGCGCATCAGCACGCCCTGGTCGTCAGCCAGCAGAAAGGCGCCCTCAGGAACAGGGTAATCAGGATGGCAGCGGCGAATGTGCAGGTGGCTGGGCAGTTTTCGCGACAGGGCGATGAGTCGGTGCCCGTCACGAACCGCGCGGCTGCTGTCGCACACCAGGATGCGCAGGCTGCTGTGGCGATGACGCAGTAGAAAATCGCTACAGGCTGCGTGAATGCTGCTGTGATGGTAGAGCCAGGGTTCGAGATCGGGGCTGTAGAGGCACAGCGTGCGCCTGGCCTGCTGCATCATCGCCAGGGCGTGGCTGCGGGCCTGGTCGGGCAGGCTGAAACGCTGCACGGCCGACTCGCTGCCGAGCACGAAGGGTGCCGGCTCCCAGGCGGCCGGCTGTGGCAGGGGGCTGTCCGGGTTGTGCAGGGTAAAACGCCCGGGCGATTCGAACTCGATGGGCTCGAGATCGGCGGGCGTGTGTTCGTCGTTCATGCTGACCTCTGTGGCACCGGTGTGCCACGGCTGAGATCAGCTGCTGCGCACCATGTCGACGTGAGGGATACCGGCTTCCAGGTACTCCTCGCTCACTACAGTGAAGCCCAGCTTTTCATAGAACGGCGTCGCCTGCACCTGGGCGCTGAGCATTTGCTGGCTCAGGCCACGTTTTTGCGCTTCGGCGATCACCGCCTGCAGCAGGGCTTCACCGACCTTCAGGCCGCGCCAGTCCTTGAGCACCGCTACCCGGCCAATCTGGCCGTCGGCGAGCAGGCGTGCCGTACCGATCGGGTAGTCGCCTTCGCAGGCGAGAAAATGCACGGCATCACTGTCTTCGGCGTCCCATTCCAGTTCAGGCGGCACGGCCTGTTCAGCGACGAAGACGGTTTCGCGGATGCGATGCAGCTCTTCGTAATCCTTGTGCCAGTCGGCGATGCGTACGTGCAGGTCATTCATCGGCAGCAAACTCCAGGCTTCCTTGCTTGGCCAGTTCGAGCACCAGCTCGCGGGCCTCGTCGTTGCCCAGCCATGGGCCGAGGTTTTCCAGGTGCAGGGCGTCGGCCGAGCAGATCATCTTCAACAATTCGCGCAGGCTGGCGGAGACCAGGCGGCTTTGCCCGCTGGCGAACAGTACCAGGCCATCGCCGACTTCCGACCAGGCCAGGCGCGCGCTTGGGTTGCGAACCAGAATGGCGCCATCCTCGAGCTGATCGAGGAAGCCGTCCTCGTCGATCTCGATGCCTTCGACCAGTTCCGGGTACTTGGGCTCGGTCATGAACTGGCCGAACCACGTCATCAGCAGGCGCTCGTCGCTCATGTGCTCGGCGAGCAGCGCCTTGAGGCGCTCGAGGGCGTCACGCTGAATCTCGTGCGGGTCGCTGGTCGGCGCGGTGCCGGCGTCGCTGTAACGCGTTTCGTCCGGCAGGAACTGGCCAAGGAAGTCAGTGAAATGGGTCAGAACTTCGGCCGCGCTGGGTGCGCGGAAACCCACGGAATAAGTCATGCAATCGTCCTCGGCGGTGCCACAGTGGGCAAGGAGCGGCGGCAGATAGAGCATATCGCCGGGCTCGAGCACCCATTCTTCAGTTTGATCGAATTGAGCCAGGATCTTCATGTCCAGATCCGGCAACAGCGGGCTTTGGGCGTCGCACATCTGGCCGATCTGCCAGCGGCGGCGGCCATGGGCCTGCAGCAGGAATACGTCGTAGTTGTCGAAATGCGGGCCAACGCCGCCACCTGGTGTGGCGAAGCTGATCATCACGTCGTCGATCCGCCACTTGGGCAGGAACTTGAATTGCTCCAGCAGTTCGGCAACATCGGGTACGAACTGGTCGACGGCCTGCACCAGCAGGGTCCAGTCACGCTCCGGCAGGTCGGCGAACGCATCCTCGGCGAATGGGCCGCGGCGAACTTCCCACGGGGTTTCGCCATGTTCGAGCACCAGGCGCGACTCGACTTCTTCCTCGAGGGCCAGGCCAGCCAGTTCATCGGGAGAAATCGGGCTCTCGAAATCGGCGATGGCCTGGCGCACCAGCAAGGGCTTCTTCTGCCAGTAATCGCGCAGGAATTCGCGTGCGCTCAGGCCACCCAATAGCTGAAGAGGAGCATCAGGATTCATGTGTAAGTCCTTGATATTTATCGGTGCGTATAAAAAGAAACGCCCGGCGTCAGCCGGGCGTTCTCGGGCGTGCCCGTCGGTCAGATGCGCTTGGCCTGAGCCACGGCATTGCCGATGTAGTTGGCCGGGGTGAGCTGCTTGAGCTCTTCCTTGGCAGGAGCGGGCATGTCCAGCGCGTCGATGAAGGCCAGCAGCGCCTCGGGCGTGATGCCCTTGCCGCGCGTCAGCTCCTTGAGCTTCTCGTAAGGGTTCTCGATGGCGTAACGACGCATGACGGTCTGGATCGGCTCGGCGAGCACTTCCCAACAGGCATTCAGGTCTTCAGCAATACGTTGAGTATTGAGCTCCAACTTGCTGATTCCCTTGAGACTTGCTTCGTAGGCGATCACGCTGTGGGCGAAGCCGACACCGAGGTTGCGCAGTACGGTGGAGTCGGTCAGGTCACGCTGCCAGCGCGAGATCGGCAGCTTGCTGGCCAGGTGCTGGAACAGCGCATTGGCGATACCGAGGTTGCCTTCGGAGTTCTCGAAGTCGATCGGGTTGACCTTGTGCGGCATGGTCGACGAGCCGATCTCGCCAGCGACGGTCTTTTGCTTGAAATAGCCGAGGGAAATGTAGCCCCAGATATCGCGATCGAAGTCGATGAGGATGGTGTTGAAGCGCGCGATGGCGTCGAACAGTTCGGCGATGTAGTCGTGGGGCTCGATCTGCGTGGTGTAGGGGTTCCACTGCAGGCCCAGGTCACCTTCGATGAACTGACGGGCATTGGCTTCCCAGTCGACCTGCGGATAGGCCGACAGGTGGGCGTTGTAGTTGCCCACAGCGCCGTTGATCTTGCCCAGCAGCGGGACGGCGGCGATCTGGGTGATCTGCCGCTCGAGGCGGTAGACGACGTTGGCCAGCTCCTTGCCCAGGGTGGTCGGCGATGCCGGTTGGCCATGGGTGCGCGACAGCATCGGCACGTCGGCGAACTTGACCGCCAGCTCGCGGATGGCGGCGGCGATCTGGCGCATCAGCGGCAGCAGCACGTCGTCACGGCCTTCGCGCAGCATCAGGGCATGGGACAGGTTGTTGATGTCCTCGCTGGTGCAGGCGAAGTGAATGAACTCGCTGACCTTGTCCAGCTCCGGCAGCTTGGCAGCCTGCTCCTTGAGCAGGTATTCCACGGCTTTGACGTCGTGGTTGGTGGTGCGCTCGATTTCCTTGACCCGCTCGGCGTGCTCGACGGCGAAGTTTTCCGCCAGCTCGTTGAGCAGGGCGTTGGCTTCGGCGGAGAAGGGCGCGACTTCGCTGACGCCCTCATGGGCGGCGAGGCGCTGCAGCCAGCGGACTTCCACCTGGACGCGGAAACGGATCAGGCCGTACTCGCTGAAAATGGGGCGCAGGGCGCTGGTTTTGCCGGCATAGCGGCCGTCTACGGGCGAAACCGCGGTGAGCGAGGAAAGCTGCATGGGAGGCGTTCTCGGACAGTCGGGCGTTGAAAAGGGCGCATATCATACACGAATCCGGGCGGCTATCAGCGCTGTCGCCCGGTGAATCGACGGATGAAATGCATGGGGGCGCGGCGGATCAGCCGCGCAGCATCGGGTAGAGTTCTCGCAGCAATTTGCGGCGGCTGAACACCAGCTGCCAGCGATGCCCGCCCAGTTGGCGCCACAGGCGCGCCGAGCGAATCCCGGCGAGCAGCAGGCCACGAATCTTCGAGGCATTGGCCGGTTGTTGCAGGAAGCGGCTGTCGCCCTGCACCTGAATGCGCTGCTTGAAGGTGCTGATGGTGTCCTGATACAGCGCGCCACAGGAAGAAATGACGTTCTCGTGGCCAATGCCGAAATGGTCGGCCTGGCTCTGGATCTGGTCCAGGCGATTGCCCATCAGTTGCAGCAGGTCGCCGCGCTTGTCGAGCTGTCGCTCCAGGCCGAGCAGGGCGAGGGCGTAGCGCAGCGGCTCGCGTTGCAGGCTGGTGGGGTCACGTTCCAGGGCGCTGACCAGGGCGCGGTAACCGTCGCGCAAATTCAGGTCATCACCGCCGTACACGTCCAGCGTGCCGTTGGCATCGCGCACCAGCAGGCTGTTGATCAGGCAGGTCACTTCGCTTTCGGCGGCCTGGCCGGTCTTGGCGATCTTGTCGACCATCACCGCGGCCTGAAACACCGCGCCCAGGGCGATCAGCTGCTCTTGAATGGGATTCATCGCGGTGCGCCCTCGCTCCAGGGTTCGGCGCTCTCGATCACGCCGCCGCCGAGGCAGACGTCACCGTCATAGAACACCACGGACTGCCCCGGCGTGACCGCACGCTGGGGTTGCTCGAACGTAGCGCGGTAGCCATCGGCGGTGCGCTCCAGGGTGCAGGCCTGGTCAGCCTGGCGGTAACGCACCTTGGCGGTCAGGCGCCGAGGGGCATCGAGCGCCACGGGGTTGACCCAGTAGATCTGCGAGGCATGCAGGGCGCGGGAAAACAGCCAGGGATGTTCGTTGCCCTGGCCGACGATCAGCACGTTGCGGGTCAGGTCCTTGTGCAGCACGTACCAGGGCTCGTCGCCGGCATCCTTGAGGCCGCCGATACCCAGGCCCTGGCGCTGGCCGATGGTGTGGTACATCAGGCCGTGATGTTTGCCGATCACCTCACCCTCGGTGGTTTCGATGTTGCCTGGCTGCGCCGGCAGGTACTGCTTGAGGAAGTCGCTGAAACGGCGCTCGCCAATGAAGCAGATACCGGTGGAATCCTTCTTCTTGGCGGTGGCCAGCTCATACTTCTCGGCGATCGCCCGCACTTCGGGCTTCTCCAGCTCGCCGACCGGGAACAGGGTCTTGGCGATCTGCTCGCCGCCAACGGCGTGCAGGAAGTAACTCTGGTCCTTGTTCGGATCCAGGCCCTTGAGCAGTTCGCTGCGCCCGTCGATATCGCGGCGGCGCACGTAATGGCCGGTGGCGATCAGGTCGGCCCCGAGCATCAGGGCGTAGTCGAGAAACGCCTTGAACTTGATTTCACGGTTGCAGAGGATGTCCGGGTTAGGCGTGCGCCCGGCCTTGTACTCGGCCAGGAAGTGCTCGAACACGTTGTCCCAGTACTCGGCGGCGAAGTTGGCGGTGTGCAGCTTGATGCCGATGCGGTCGCACACGGCCTGGGCGTCCGCCAGGTCGTCCATGGCGGTGCAGTACTCGGTGCCGTCGTCTTCGTCCCAGTTCTTCATGAACAGGCCTTCGACCTGATAGCCCGCTTCGAGCAGGAGCAGGGCCGAGACGGAGGAGTCGACACCGCCGGACATGCCGACGATGACGCGCTGGGTGGCTGAATCTTGCATGGTCGGGATCGATACGGGCTTCAAAGGGGCGAGATTCTAACAGGATGCGCGACGTGTTTCAGTCTGCCGCGCACGGGCGGCGTTCACATGGGGTCGTGGATGAGGCTGAGCGGGAAGCGGGCGCCCGCCAGGTAGTCATCCAGGCAGCGCAGCACCAGCTCGCTGCGCAGGCGGCCGCGCTCGGCCAGCAGTTCGTCGTACGTGAGCCAGCGGATGCCACTGATGTCGCTGTCCAGCGCACGCTCGGCATGGTGCTTTACCAGGTTGGCGACGAAGCAGATGCGTTGATAGGTCACGCCGTTGCTCGGCGCGGTGTACAGATAGATGCCGGTAACGCCCGTCAACTCGACGTCGCAGCCGGTCTCCTCGAGCGTTTCGCGCACGGCTGCCTGCTGCAGGCTCTCCTTCGGCTCCAGGTGGCCGGCGGGCTGATTGAGCACCAGGCGTCCCCCCTTGAGCTCCTCGACGAACAGAAAACGCCCCTCGTGTTCGACGATGGTGGCGACGGTGACATGTGCGTGCCAGGTCATGCTGACTCCTTTTCGAATACTGAAAACGACAACCCCGGCACGAGGCCGGGGTTGTCGGTGTCGCTAGATCAGCGCGTTGCTCAAGCCAGGGAGGCCAGGGCAGCGTTGAGGGTCGCGCTCGGGCGCATGACTTTTTCGGTCAGTGCCTTGTCCGGTGCGTAGTAGCCACCGATGTCAGCCGGTTTGCCCTGTACCGCGCCGAGCTCGGCAACGATCTTGGCTTCGCTGTCGGTCAGGGTCTTGGCCAGTGGTGCGAACTGCGCCTGCAGGGCGGCGTCTTCGCTCTGGGCTGCCAGAGCTTGTGCCCAGTACAGCGCCAGGTAGAAATGGCTGCCACGGTTGTCGATACCGCCAACCTTGCGCGCCGGCGACTTGTCGTTGTCGAGGAACTGGCCGGTGGCCTGGTCCAGAGTCTTGCTCAGCACCAGTGCTTTCGGGTTGTCGTAGGTGTTGCCCAGGTGCTCCAGGGAAGCGGCCAGAGCAAGGAACTCACCCAGCGAATCCCAGCGCAGGAAGTTCTCTTCGACGAGCTGTTGCACGTGCTTGGGCGCCGAACCGCCAGCGCCGGTTTCGAACAGGCCGCCGCCATTCATCAGTGGCACGATCGACAGCATCTTGGCACTGGTACCCAGCTCCATGATCGGGAACAGGTCGGTCAGGTAGTCGCGCAGCACGTTGCCGGTCACCGAGATGGTGTCCTTGCCTTCGCGGATGCGCGCCAGGGAGAACTTGATGGCTTCGACCGGCGCGAGGATGCGGATGTCCAGGTCGCTGGTGTCGTGATCCTTCAGGTATTTCTCGACCTTCTTGATCATTTCGGCGTCGTGGGCGCGGGCCGGGTCCAGCCAGAACACCGCTGGGGTGTTGCTCAGGCGGGCGCGATTGACCGCCAGCTTGACCCAGTCCTGGATCGGCGCGTCCTTGGTCTGGCACATGCGGAAGATGTCGCCTTCCTCGACCTTCTGCTCCATCAGTACCTTGCCGTTGGCATCGCTGACGCGAACCACGCCGGCGGCCTGGATCTGGAAGGTCTTGTCGTGGGAGCCGTACTCTTCGGCTTTCTGCGCCATCAGGCCAACGTTCGGCACGCTGCCCATGGTGGTCGGGTTGAAGGCGCCATTGGCCTTGCAGTCTTCGATCACGGCCTGGTAGATACCGGCATAGCAGCGATCCGGGATCACGGCCTTGGCATCTTGCAGCTCACCCGCGGTGTTCCACATGCGGCCCGAATCGCGAATCATCGCCGGCATCGAGGCGTCGACGATCACGTCGCTCGGCACGTGCAGGTTGGTGATGCCCTTGTCGGAGTTGACCATCGCCAGTGCCGGACGATCGGCGTAGACGGCGTTGATGTCGGCTTCGATTTCGGCCTGCTTGTCGGCTGGCAGCTTCTTGATGCTGGCGTACAGGTCGCCGATGCCGTTGTTCAGGTTGAAGCCGGCTTCCTGCAGGGCAGCAGCGTGCTTTTCCAGGGCCGACTTGTAGAACTCGGCAACGATCTGGCCAAAGATGATCGGGTCGGAGACCTTCATCATGGTGGCCTTCAGGTGCACCGAGAACAGCACGCCTTGCTTCTTGGCGTCTTCGATCTGGGCGGCGATGAAGCTGCGCAGGGCCTTCTTGCTCAGCACCGAGCAATCCAGGACTTCGTCAGCCAGCACGCTGGTTTTTTCTTTCAGCACGGTGGTGGTGCCGTCAGCGCCGACCAGTTCGATCTTCACGCTGCCTTTGGCGTCGATCAGGGCAGCTTTCTCGCTCCCGTAGAAATCGCCGTTTTCCATGTGCGCGACATGGGATTTGGAGTCGGCAGCCCAGGCGCCCATCTTGTGCGGGTGCTTGCGAGCATAGTTTTTGACCGACAGCGGTGCGCGGCGGTCGGAGTTGCCTTCACGCAGAACCGGGTTCACGGCGCTGCCCTTGACCTTGTCGTAGCGGCTGCGGATGTCGCGTGCCTGCTCGCTGTCGTCGGCGTCCGGGTAGTCGGGCAGGGCGTAACCCTGGCTCTGCAATTCCTTGATGGCGGCCTTGAGCTGCGGTACGGAGGCGCTGATGTTCGGCAGTTTGATGATGTTGGCTTCTGGCGTGGTGGCCAGGGCGCCCAGCTCGGCGAGGTGATCGCCCTGTTTCTGAGCGTCGGTCAGGAACTCGGGGAACAGCGCCAGGATACGGCCGGCCAGCGAAATGTCGCGGGTCTCGACGGCGATATCGGAGGAGGCGGTAAAGGCTTTGACGATGGGGAGCAGGGAGTAGGTCGCGAGCGCTGGGGCTTCGTCGGTGAGGGTGTAAATGATCTTCGAGCGTGTGGTCATATTTGATTTAACTCTCTCTTTACTGAACTTGCACGGCACTGATCCGGGTGAGGTGGCTTCTGGCCACAGCGCGGCATCAATGAGGTGAATTCGAAGTTCCATCCCGATGATGTTGGGTGTCGCAGCTGCCTGATGACGGTAACGGACCGCCTGACAGGGCCGGCGCGACGAGTGCTGGAAGCCGTACTCCAGGCGAAGGCGCCCTTATGACTACTCAGTCAGCGCCCGAGTATATCAAACCGACGTGCCAAGTTGCTCGCACCGGTAGCGAAGATATGCGTTCGTCGGAATGCATCGGTTGCAGAACCTCGCCCGCGGCAGGTAGCACCGGCCGCGGCCATAAAAAAACCGGCCACTGGGGCCGGTCGTTCGTGGAGTGAAAGGTCAGGCTCCGACCGCGCTCGCGTGCGCCTTGCTGACAGCTGGGGCAGGCGTGTCCTGCACGGCCTGGGCGGCGCTGATGTTAACGGCATGGAGACCCTTGGGGCCTTGAATGATATCGAAGCTGACGGCCTGGCCGGCCTTCAGCGTTTTGTACCCATCCATCTGAATGGCCGAGTAATGGGCGAACAGGTCCTCATCTCGGCCATCGGCCAGGATGAACCCATAGCCCTTGGCGTTGTTGAACCACTTGACCTTACCACTTAGCATGCTGATATCCCTCTGCAAGGAACCCCACTGCTGGAGTATCATCCACATTAGATCCAGCGTTCACGGGGATCGCCCAGCGAACGCAAGCCCTTTCGCCCCGTAGGGGTATCCTTTGGTTGTAACACCCTTTTGCCGATAGTCAAGGCATCGCACGAAACGACGATAAACGGGTCTGATTTTTTGCGGCCCGCTCCATTCACCCCACGAACCTTTTATCCAGCATGCATGCAAGTAGCCAGATTCGACTAACATTCAATCAGGACCGACCCGCACCGCATGAGGACGACTCATCAGGCCTGGCCGTCGAGGAGTCCAAGCCGGCATTGCAGGCGCCTCCGCTCTACAAGGTGGTCTTGTTCAATGATGACTACACCCCCATGGATTTCGTGGTCGAGATACTCGAGACCTTCTTCAACCTCAATCGCGAGGTGGCAACCAGGATCATGTTGACCGTGCATACCGAAGGTCGCGCCGTTTGCGGGCTCTACACCCGCGACATCGCCGAGACCAAGGCCACGCAGGTCAACCAGTACGCGCGTGAAAGCCAGCACCCATTACTCTGTGAAATCGAGAAGGACGGTTAACGCCGGCCGCTTGGCATGAGGTGAAGCTATGTTAAATCGAGAGCTCGAAGTCACCCTCAACCTGGCCTTCAAGGAGGCCCGCGCGAAACGTCATGAATTCATGACCGTGGAGCACCTCCTGCTGGCTCTTCTGGACAACGAAGCTGCAGCCAGTGTGCTGCGTGCCTGCGGTGCCAGTCTGGACAAGCTGCGCAGTGACCTGCAGGAATTCATCGACTCCACCACGCCGCTGATCCCCCAGCACGACGAAGAGCGCGAAACTCAGCCGACCCTGGGCTTCCAGCGCGTGCTGCAGCGCGCGGTATTCCACGTGCAGAGTTCCGGCAAGCGCGAGGTCACCGGCGCCAACGTGCTGGTCGCGATCTTCAGCGAGCAGGAAAGCCAGGCCGTGTTCCTGCTCAAGCAGCAGAGCGTGGCCCGTATCGACGTGGTCAATTTCATCGCCCATGGCATCTCCAAGGTGCCCGGGCAGGGCGCGTCACCCGAAGCCGACCCGGAAATGCAGGACGAAGAGGGTGGCGAGTCCTCTTCCTCGAGCAATCCGCTGGACGCCTACGCCAGCAACCTCAACGAGCTGGCGCGCCAGGGCCGCATCGACCCGCTGGTCGGCCGCGAGCACGAGGTCGAGCGCGTTGCGCAGATCCTCGCCCGCCGCCGCAAGAACAATCCGCTGCTGGTCGGCGAGGCTGGCGTCGGCAAAACTGCCATCGCCGAAGGCCTGGCCAAGCGCATCGTCGACAATCAGGTGCCCGACCTGCTGGCTGACAGCGTCGTCTACTCTCTGGATCTCGGCGCACTCCTGGCCGGTACCAAGTACCGCGGGGATTTCGAGAAGCGCCTCAAGGCACTGCTCACCGAGCTGCGCAAGCGCCCACAAGCCATCCTGTTCATCGACGAGATTCACACCATCATCGGTGCCGGGGCTGCCTCGGGCGGCGTGATGGATGCCTCGAACCTGCTCAAGCCGGCCCTGTCGTCGGGCGAGATCCGCTGCATCGGCTCGACGACCTTCCAGGAATTTCGTGGCATCTTCGAGAAGGATCGCGCCTTGGCGCGGCGTTTCCAGAAGGTCGACGTGGTGGAGCCTTCGGTGGAAGACACCATTGGCATCCTCAAGGGCCTCAAGGGGCGCTTCGAGCAGCACCACGACATCGAGTACAGTGATGAGGCCCTGCGCGCAGCCGCGGAGCTGGCCTCGCGCTACATCAATGATCGTCACATGCCCGACAAGGCCATCGACGTGATCGACGAGGCGGGTGCGTTCCAGCGCCTGCAGCCGCAGGAGAAGCGCGTCAAGCGCATCGACGTGCCGCAGGTCGAGGACATCGTGGCCAAGATCGCGCGCATTCCGCCGAAACATGTCAGCAGCTCCGACAAGGAACTGCTGCGCAACCTGGAGCGCGACCTCAAGCTGACCGTGTTCGGCCAGGACGCCGCCATCGATTCGCTGGCCACCGCCATCAAGCTGTCGCGTGCTGGCCTCAAGGCGCCGGACAAGCCGGTCGGCTCGTTCCTGTTTGCCGGCCCCACCGGCGTCGGCAAGACCGAGGCGGCTCGCCAGCTGTCCAAGGCGCTGGGCGTGGAACTGGTGCGTTTCGACATGTCCGAGTACATGGAGCGGCACACCGTGTCGCGCCTGATCGGGGCGCCACCCGGCTACGTCGGTTTCGATCAGGGCGGCCTGCTGACCGAAGCGATCACCAAGCAGCCCCATTGCGTACTGCTGCTCGATGAAATCGAGAAAGCGCACCCGGAAGTCTTCAATCTGCTGCTGCAGGTCATGGATCACGGCACGCTGACCGATAACAACGGGCGCAAGGCGGACTTCCGCAACGTGATCCTGATCATGACCACCAACGCCGGTGCGGAAACCGCATCGCGGGCGTCGATCGGCTTCAGCTATCAGGATCACTCGTCCGACGCCATGGAAGTGATCAAGAAGAGCTTTACGCCGGAGTTCCGCAACCGTCTGGATACCATCATCCAGTTCGGCCGTCTCAGTCACGAAACGATCAAGAGCATCGTCGACAAGTTCCTCATCGAGCTGCAGGCGCAGCTCGAGGACAAGCGCGTCATGCTCGAAGTCAGCGATGCGGCGCGCGACTGGCTGGCCGAGCAGGGTTACGACGTGCAGATGGGCGCCCGGCCCATGGCTCGCCTGATCCAGGACCGCATCAAGCGTCCCCTGGCCGAGGAGATTCTCTTCGGGGAGCTTTCCGAGCATGGCGGTACGGTGCACGTGAATCTCGAAAACGGCGAGCTGACGTTCGATTTCGAGACCACTGCGGAAATGGCCTGAGGGTTGGCGGGGCGCTCATCGCGCCCCGTCTTTCCAGGCAAGCGACCAATAAAAAGCCCGGCAGAGATGCCGGGCTTTTTATTGGTCACTGGAGCAGAGCAGTGAATCGTGCTCTTGCCCTGTTAGCGAGCGCGATAGGTGATGCGACCTTTGCTCAGGTCGTACGGGGTCAGCTCTACGCGAACCTTGTCACCAGTCAGAATGCGGATGTAATTCTTGCGCATCTTTCCGGAGATGTGCGCGGTAACGACGTGCCCGTTTTCCAACTCCACGCGAAACATGGTGTTGGGCAGGGTGTCGACGACAGTGCCTTCCATTTCGAAGCTGTCTTCTTTCGACATGCAGTAAAGCCCTCGGTATCCAGAGAATGGCCCGGCGCAACTGGCCCCAGGCAAAAGCGGCAAGCATTGTGCCTGAAAACAAGGGTTGACGCCAAGGGGCTGCCTCTGTTTCAGCAGCGAAAGGCCAGGAAAATCGTCGATTTCAGGTCAGAGCGACCCAGCGCTGATTGACGAATAGCTCGATGGGGCGGTACTGGGTCTTGTAGTTCATCTTCCTGCAGTTCTTGATCCAGTAGCCAAGATATACGGCCTGCAGATTCAGGCGCAGCGCTTCGCCGATTTGCCAGAGAATGGCGTAGCGACCCAGGCTGCGGCGCTCTTCGTCCGGATCGTAGAAGGTGTAGACCGCCGACAGGCCATTGGGCAATACGTCGGTCACGGCGATGGCGAGCAGCCGGCCCTGTTCGCGAAATTCGAAGAAGCAGGAGAAAGAAAGGTCGCGCACCAGAAACGTGGAGAACTGCTCACGGCTGGGCGGATACATGTCGCCGTCGGCATGACGCTGCTCGATGTAGCGCGCGTAGAGCTGATAATATTCTTCGTTGAAACAAGGCCTTACCGCACGAACCTCAAGCGACTCATTACGTTTGAGGATACGCCGCTGCTGCCGATTGGGGGCAAAGCGGGCAGCCGGAATCCGCGCCGGCACGCAGGCCGTGCAGCGCTGACAATGCGGGCGATAGAGGTGATCGCCGCTACGCCGGAAGCCCAGCTCGGAGAGCTCGGCATACATGTCCGCGTCCATCGGCTGGCTGGGGTCGAGAAACAGCGTGGTGGCCTGTTCCTCGAGCAGGTAGCTGCAGGGATGGGGTTGCGTGGCGTAGAACTTCAGGCGAGCCAGCTCAGTCATGATCGACTCCCGGGAATGGCCTGGAATCAGTGTATGCCAGTGCCGGGCTGCGAGCCAGAACGGCGCTCGTCACCGGTCGCCAGCGCCGTGCCAGTCGGCCAGGCTGGGCTGATCCAGAAAACGCTCCAGATAGCCGGCGAACGCCTGGCGGCTGATCGCGCGGGCGCCGAGGCTGTGCAGGTGCTGGGTCGGCATCTGGCAGTCGATCAGTTCGAACTGCCAGGCCTGGAGTTGCTCGACCAGGCTGGTGAAACCGACCTTTGAGGCATTGTCGGCCCGGCTGAACATCGACTCACCGAAGAACAGCCTGCCCATGGCCAGACCGTAAAGCCCGCCGACCAGTTGCTGGTCCTGCCACACCTCGACGCTATGCGCGACGCCGCGCTCGTGCAGGTCGATATAGGCCTGTTGCATGGGCGTGGTGATCCAGGTGCCATCCGCGTAGTCGCGAGGCGCCGCGCAGGCGCGTATGACATCAGTGAACGCCTGGTCGAAGGTCACCTGAAAATAACCTTGGCGGATGACTTTGCGCAGGCTGCGCGACACATGCAATTCGCTGGGAAACAGCACGGTACGCGGGTCGGGCGACCACCACAGCAGCGGCTGCCCATCCTGGTACCAGGGAAAGCAGCCGTGCCGATAGGCGGCGATCAGCCGCTCGGCGCGCAGGTCGCCGCCAGCGGCCAGCAGGCCATTGGGTTCGTGCAGCGCCTTGTCGAGCGGCGGAAAGGTCAGGGAGTCGCGTTGCAACCAGGTAAGCATTGGCGAGACCGCAGCGGGGGAGGGCGGGAGTCACCCCGCCCGGAGCCTCAGTTGTCGTCGAGGAACTTCTCGACATCCAGGGCGGCCATGCAGCCCGCACCGGCCGAGGTGATGGCCTGGCGATAGACGTGATCGGCCACGTCACCGGCGGCGAACACGCCCTCGATGCTGGTGGCCGTGGCGTTGCCTTCGCTGCCGCCCTTGACCAGCAGGTAGCCGTCACGCATTTCCAGTTGGCCTTGGAACAGGTCGGTGTTCGGCTTGTGACCGATGGCGATGAACACGCCGGCCAATGGCAGGTCGCTGGTGGTGCCGTCCTGGGTGCTGCGCAGGCGCGCGCCGGTCACGCCAGTGGCGTCGCCCAGCACTTCTTCCAGGGTGTGGTTCCAGTGCAGCTTGATATTGCCGTTGGCCGCCTTGTCGAAGATCTTGTCCTGCAGGATCTTCTCCGAGCGCAGCTTGTCGCGGCGATGCACCAGGTGCACTTCCTTGGCGATGTTGGACAGGTACAGCGCTTCTTCCACGGCGGTGTTGCCGCCGCCGATGACCGCGACCACCTGGTTGCGGTAGAAGAAACCGTCGCAGGTCGCGCAGGCGGAAACGCCCTTGCCGGCGAACGCTTCTTCGGAGGGCAGGCCCAGGTACTGCGCCGAAGCGCCGGTGGCGATGATCAGCGCATCGCAAGTGTAGGTGCCGCTGTCACCCTTGAGGGTGAACGGACGGCTCTGCAACTCGGCGGTGTGGATGTGGTCGTAGATGATCTCGGTTTCGAAGCGCTCCGCGTGTTTCTGCATGCGCTCCATCAGCCCCGGTCCCGTCAGCCCTTCCACGTCACCCGGCCAGTTGTCGACCTCGGTGGTGGTGGTCAGCTGACCGCCAGGCTGAATACCGGTGATGATGACAGGCTTCAGATTGGCACGAGCGGCGTATACGGCGGCGCTGTAACCGGCCGGCCCGGAGCCCAGGATAATCAGGCGGGAATGCTTGACTTCGCTCATAAAAACACCTCATAAGCCTTTGTCACAAAAGAGAATGCATGCTCAAATTGAGCCGCACGGACGAATAGTGGCCGCTATGCTACACCGAAGCACGGGACGAGCGGGAGCCAGCCGGGCGATCGGTTCCCCAATGCACCGGCGGCATGCCGTACAATGGCGGCGTTTCGTCCTCCACCGATCATTCGGCGCGCTAAGCAGCGCAGGAACAGATGCGTTTTGAAGAACTCTAGCTCTACAGCACCGGCGCCGGCCTGGCGTCAGCAATTGCCATATCGCCTCAAAGAGGGCGCCCTGATCGCTCTCGGTGCGCTGTGTCTCTACGTGTGGATGGCGTTGCTCACCTACGACCCGGCCGATCCGGGCTGGACGCACACCAGCAACGTCGAGCAGGTGCACAACGCCGCGGGGCGAGCCGGCGCCTGGTTCGCCGATGTGCTGTTCATGGCCTTGGGCTATTTCGCCTATCTGTTTCCGCTGCTGCTGGGCATCAAGGCCCTGCAGGTGTTTCGCGCACGCCACGAGCCGTGGCACTGGAGCGGCTGGCTGTTCTCCTGGCGGCTGATCGGCCTGGTGTTCCTGGTGCTCTCCGGGGCGGCGCTGGCCTACATTCACTTCCAGAGCGGCGCCAACATGCCGGCTTCCGCCGGCGGCGCACTGGGCGAGAGCCTCGGGCAACTGACCGTCGCCGCGCTCAACGTGCAGGGCAGCACGCTGCTGTTCATTGCCCTGTTCCTGTTCGGCCTGACCGTGTTCACCGACCTGTCCTGGTTCAAGGTCATGGACCTGACCGGCAAGATCACCCTCGACCTGCTGGAACTGGTGCAGAGCGTGGTCAACCGCTGGTGGAGCTCGCGCCAGGATCGCAAACAGCTGGTCGCCCAGTTGCGCGAAGTGGATGAGCGCGTGCATGACGTCGCCGCCCCGGTGGTCAAGGACCGCCGCGAGCAGGCCAAGGTCAAGGAACGCCTGATCGAGCGTGAAGAGTCGCTCAACAAGCACATGACCGAGCGCGAAAGCCGCCCGGCGCCAGTCATTTCCGCACCGATAGCGCCCAGAGCGCCAGAGCCGAGCAAGCGCGTGCAGAAGGAAAAGCAGGTGCCGCTGTTCGTCGACAGCGCCGTGGAAGGCACCTTGCCGCCCATTTCCCTGCTCGACCCGGCCGAGGCCAAGAAGGTCGAGTACTCGCCCGAATCCCTGGCTGGCGTCGGCCACCTGCTGGAAATCAAGCTCAAGGAGTTCGGCGTCGAAGTCACGGTGGATTCGATCCATCCGGGCCCGGTGATCACCCGCTACGAAATCCAGCCGGCGGCCGGCGTCAAGGTCAGCCGCATCGCCAACCTGGCCAAGGATCTGGCGCGCTCGCTGGCGGTGACCAGCGTGCGCGTCGTGGAAGTGATTCCCGGCAAGACCACCGTGGGTATCGAGATTCCCAACGAGAACCGCCAGATCGTGCGCTTCTCCGAAGTGCTGTCCACCCCGGAATACGACGACGCCAAGTCGCCGGTGGCCCTGGCCCTGGGGCACGACATCGGCGGCAAGCCAGTGATCACCGACCTGGCGAAGATGCCGCACCTGCTGGTGGCCGGTACCACCGGTTCTGGTAAGTCGGTGGGCGTCAACGCGATGATCCTGTCGATCCTGTTCAAGTCGAGCCCGGAAGACGCGCGGCTGATCATGATCGACCCGAAGATGCTCGAACTGTCGATCTACGAAGGCATTCCGCACCTGCTGTGCCCGGTGGTTACCGATATGAAGGAGGCGGCCAACGCCCTGCGTTGGAGCGTTGCCGAGATGGAGCGCCGCTACAAGCTGATGTCGAAGATGGGCGTGCGCAACCTGGCGGGCTTCAACCGCAAGGTCAAGGACGCCATCGAAGCCGGCGAACCGCTGGCCGACCCGCTGTATCGCCGCGAGAGCATGGAAGACGAAGCACCGCTGCTCAAGCCGCTGCCAACCATCGTGGTCGTGGTCGACGAATTCGCCGACATGATGATGATCGTCGGCAAGAAGGTCGAAGAACTGATCGCCCGTATCGCCCAGAAAGCGCGTGCGGCTGGTATCCACCTGATTCTCGCCACCCAGCGCCCCTCGGTGGACGTGATCACCGGTCTGATCAAGGCCAACATCCCGACCCGTATGGCGTTCCAGGTATCGAGCAAGATCGACTCGCGCACCATCATCGACCAGGGCGGCGCCGAACAGCTGCTCGGCCATGGCGACATGCTCTATATGCCGCCGGGCACCAGCCTGCCGATCCGCGTGCACGGCGCCTTCGTATCCGATGACGAAGTGCACCGCGTGGTGGAAGCGTGGAAACTGCGCGGCGCACCGGATTACAACGAAGACATCCTCGCCGGCGCCGAAGAAGGCGGCGGTGGCTTCGACGGCGGCAGCGGCGGCGAGGGCGGTGAAGACAGCGAGAGTGATCCTTTGTACGACGAAGCGGTCAACTTCGTACTGGAGAGCCGTCGCGCCTCGATCTCTTCGGTGCAGCGCAAGCTGAAGATCGGCTACAACCGCGCTGCTCGCATGATCGAAGCCATGGAAATGGCCGGCGTCGTCACCCCGATGAACACCAACGGCTCGCGCGAGGTCATCGCACCTGGTTCGAGCCGCGATTAACTCCGACAGAGGATTCACATGCGCCTGATTCGCCTGATGCTGCTCGCCGTTCTCACCACGGCCAGCCTGTTCGCCCACGCTGACGACGAGGCGGCGGTCAAACGCCTGACCGAGCTGCTCAACCAGGCGCAGACCATCACCGCACGCTTTTCCCAGCTGTCGCTCGATGGCAGCGGCACCCAGCTGCAGGAAACCGCTGGCGAGCTGGCACTCAAGCGCCCGGGCCTGTTCCGCTGGCACACCGACGAGCCGATGGAGCAGCTGCTGGTTTCCGACGGCAAGCAGGTCTGGCTGTATGACCCGGACCTGGAGCAGGTCACCATTCAGTCCCTCGACCAGCGTCTGACCCACACGCCGGCGCTGCTGCTGTCCGGCGACGTGTCGCAGATTCGCGAGAACTTCGAGATCACCTTCAAGGAAGGTGGCAATGTGGTGGACTTCATCCTCAAGCCGAAGTCCAAGGACACCCTGTTCGACAGCCTGCGCCTGTCCTTCCGCAACGGCGTGCTCAACGACATGCAACTGATCGACAGCATCGGCCAGCGCACCAACATCCTGTTCATGAGCGTGAAGATGAACCAGCCTCTGGATGACAAGCAGTTCAGCTTCGAAATCCCTGAGGGTGCGGACGTCATCCAAGAGTAGGTCGTCGTGGATTTGTTTCGCAGCGCGCCCGTCGCCCAGCCTCTGGCCGCCCGTTTGCGGGCGACCACGCTGGACGAATACGTCGGTCAGGAGCACTTGCTGGCCCGCGGCAAACCGCTGCGCGAAGCCTTGGAGCAGGGCGCCCTGCATTCGATGATCTTCTGGGGCCCGCCCGGGGTCGGCAAGACAACCCTGGCGCGTCTCCTGGCCCAGGTTACCGACGCGCATTTCGAGACCATTTCCGCGGTGCTGTCCGGGGTCAAGGAAATCCGCCAGGCCGTTGAGGTCGCCCAGCAGCATGCGGCCCAGTATGGCCGGCGCACCATCCTGTTCGTCGACGAAGTGCATCGTTTCAACAAGTCCCAGCAGGACGCCTTTCTGCCCTATGTCGAAGACGGCACGCTGATCTTCATCGGTGCGACCACCGAAAACCCGTCCTTCGAACTCAACAACGCCTTGCTGTCCCGCGCCCGCGTCTATGTGCTCAAGAGCCTCGACGACGCTGCGCTGCGCAAGCTGGTAAACCGCGCCCTGAACGAGCCCAAAGGGCTTGGCGAGCGACACCTGACGCTGCCGGAAGAAAGCTTCGAGATTCTGAAGAGCGCCGCGGACGGTGACGGCCGGCGGTTTCTCAATTTCCTCGAGAACGCGGCGGACCTGGCCGATGACGGCGGCGAGATCAGCACCGAGCTGCTGCTCGACCTGCTTGGCGACACGCGTAGGCGTTTCGACAAGGGCGGTGAGGCGTTCTACGACCAGATCTCCGCGCTGCACAAATCGATTCGCGGATCCAGCCCGGACGGTGCGCTGTACTGGTTCGCACGCATGCTCGACGGTGGCTGCGATCCGTTGTACATCGCCCGCCGTGTGGTGCGCATGGCCAGCGAGGATATCGGCAACGCCGACCCGCGCGCCCTGACCCTGTGCCTGAACGCCTGGGACGTGCAGGAACGCCTGGGCAGCCCCGAGGGCGAGCTGGCCGTGGCACAGGCCATCGTCTACCTGGCCTGTGCGCCGAAGAGCAACGCCGTATACATGGCCTTCAAGGCCGCCAAGCGCGATATCGCCGAAAATGGCTCCCGGGAAGTGCCGCTGCACCTGCGCAACGCACCGACCAAGCTGATGAAGGAGCTCGGCTACGGCGACGAATACCGCTACGCCCACGACGAGCCTGATGCCTATGCGGCAGGCGAAGACTACTTCCCGGAAGACCTCGAACCGCGGCGCTATTACGAACCGGTGCCGCGTGGTCTGGAATTGAAAATTCGCGACAAGCTGGCCCATCTGGCCAACCAGGATGCCAACAGCCCCCGGCAGCGGAGAAAGCCATGATCACGACCATCGTCGCGGTTGCCGTCGGCGGCGCCCTGGGCACCCTTGCGCGGTTTTTCACTGGCAACTGGGTCAACGCCAACTGGCCACAGCATTTTTATGGCGCCACCTTGATCGTCAACCTCGTCGGCTGCCTGCTGATCGGGGTACTCTACGGCCTGTTCCTGATGCGCCCCGAGGTGCCGCTGCCCGTTCGGGCAGGGCTGATCGTCGGCGTGCTGGGCGGTTTCACCACATTTTCTTCGTTTTCCCTGGACACCCTGCGCCTGCTGGAAGGCAGCCAGGCGCCACTGGCCCTGGCCTATGTGGCAGTGAGTGTCCTGGGCGGCCTGCTCGCCACCTGGGCAGGCCTTTCGCTAACCAAACTCTGATCGACGAGAACCTGAAATGCTCGATTCCAAACTGGTGCGCAGCCAACTGCACGAAATTGCCCAGCGTCTGGCCACCCGTGGCTATGAACTGGACGTGACCCGCGTCGAAGCCCTCGAGGCGCAGCGCAAGTCCGTTCAGACCCGCACCGAGCAACTGCAGGCCGAGCGCAACAGTCGATCCAAGTCCATCGGCCAGGCCAAGCAGCGCGGTGAAGACATCGCGCCGCTGCTGGCCGATGTCGACCGCATGGGCAACGAGCTGGAAGAGGGCAAGCGCGAACTGGACGCCATCCAGGTCGAGCTGGATAACCTGTTGCTGAGCATCCCCAACCTGCCGCATGAGTCGGTGCCGGTGGGCGCCGATGAAGACGACAACGTCGAGGTGCGTCGCTGGGGTACGCCGCGTGCCTTCGATTTCGCCGTGCAGGATCACGTCAGCCTTGGCGAGCAGCACGGCTGGCTGGATTTCGAAACCGCCGCCAAGCTGTCCGGCGCGCGCTTCGCCCTGCTGCGTGGCCCGATCGCCCGCCTGCACCGCGCCCTGGCGCAGTTCATGATCAACCTGCACACCGCCGAGCACGGTTACGAAGAAGCCTACACGCCGTACCTGGTGCAGGCGCCTGCGCTGCAGGGCACCGGCCAGTTGCCGAAGTTCGAGGAAGACCTGTTCAAGATCAGCCGCGAAGGCGAAGCCGACTTCTACCTGATCCCGACCGCCGAGGTGTCGCTGACCAACATCGTTGCCGGCGAGATCGTCGAGGCCAAGCAACTGCCGTTGAAGTTCGTCGCCCACACGCCGTGCTTCCGCAGCGAGGCCGGTGCATCGGGGCGTGACACCCGTGGGATGATTCGCCAGCACCAGTTCGACAAGGTCGAGATGGTTCACGTGGTCGAGCCGGGCAAGTCTTTCGACGCCCTGGAAGAGCTGACCGGCCACGCCGAGAAAGTGCTGCAATTGCTCGAACTGCCGTACCGCGTCCTCGCGCTGTGCACCGGCGACATGGGCTTCAGCGCCACCAAGACCTACGACCTGGAAGTCTGGGTACCAAGCCAGGACAAGTACCGCGAGATCTCCTCGTGCTCAAACTGTGGCGACTTCCAGGCACGCCGCATGCAGGCCCGTTATCGCAACCCGGAAACCGGCAAGCCCGAGCTGCTGCACACCCTCAACGGCTCCGGCCTGGCAGTGGGCCGCACCCTGGTGGCCGTGCTGGAGAACTACCAGCAGGCCGACGGCACCATCCGCGTACCGGACGTGCTGAAGCCGTACATGGGTGGCATCGAGGTCATCTGAAGCGGGTCTGCGAGAAGGCTTGGGCGCTCGACTGAGCGCCCGGCCGTTGCACCGGTGGGCCAATAGAACGTCGCTACGCGCCCCCGGACCACCTTACCAATCAGGCCCCGAGCTTCGTCTCGGGGTCGCCATTTTCAATGTCGCTGCCGTGAGCGACTGAAGCGGGACTCGCTATGGACTTCCTTCCCCTGTTCCACAAATTGCAGAACCGCCGCGTGCTGGTGGTAGGCGGTGGCGAAATCGCCTTGCGCAAGGCGCGGCTGCTGGCCGATGCCGGCGGCACGCTGCGGGTGGTGTCGCCCGACGTGGTCAGCGAATTGCGTGACCTCGTCGAGCAAGGGGCAGGGGAGTTGCTGCTGCGTGGCTACGAGGCAGGCGACCTGCAGGGCGTGTCGCTGGTCATCGCGGCGACCGACGACGTGCCCCTCAATGCGCAGATCTCCGAGCAGGCCCAGGCCCTCGGCATTCCCGTCAACGTGGTCGATGCGCCGGCGCTGTGCAGCGTGATCTTCCCGGCCATCGTCGACCGCTCGCCGCTGATCGTCGCGGTCAGCAGCGGTGGCGATGCCCCGGTGCTGGCTCGCCTGATTCGCGCCAAGATCGAAACCTGGATCCCGGCCACCTATGGCCAGTTGGCCGGCTTGGCGAAGATCTTCCGTGCCCAGGTCAAGAACCTGTTCCCGGACGTACAGCAGCGCCGCGTCTTCTGGGAAGACGTATTCCAGGGCCCGGTGGCCGAGAGCGCATTCGCCGGCAAGCTCGGTGAAGCTCGCCGCCTGCTCGAAGACAAGATCAACGGCGCGGCGCCCCAGGCGCTGGGCGAGGTGTACCTGGTCGGCGCCGGCCCCGGCGATCCCGATCTGCTGACCTTCCGCGCGCTGCGCCTGATGCAGCAGGCCGACGTGGTGCTCTACGACCGCCTGGTCGCCCCGGCCATCGTCGAGCTGTGCCGCCGTGACGCCGAACGCATCTACGTGGGCAAGCGCCGCGCCGATCACGCCGTGCCCCAGGAGCAGATCAACCAGCGCCTGATCGACCTGGCCAAGGCCGGCAAGCGCGTTTTGCGCCTCAAGGGCGGCGACCCGTTCATCTTCGGCCGTGGCGGCGAGGAGATCGAGCAACTGGCGGCCCACGGCATTCCGTTTCAGGTGGTGCCAGGCATCACCGCGGCCAGCGGCTGTTCGGCCTACGCCGGCATTCCGCTGACGCATCGCGATCATGCCCAGTCGGTACGTTTCGTCACCGGCCACCTGAAGGACGGCAGCGCCGATCTGCCTTGGCAGGAGCTGGTGGCCTCCAGCCAGACCCTGGTGTTCTACATGGGCCTGGTCGGCCTGCCGACCATCTGCCAGCAACTGGTCGCCCACGGCCGCGCTGCCAGCACGCCAGCGGCGTTGATCCAGCAGGGCACCACGGAGAATCAGCGGGTATTCACCGGCACCCTGGCCAACCTGCCGGATCTGGTGGCGCGGCATGAAGTGCATGCGCCAACCCTGGTGATCGTCGGGGAAGTGGTGCTGCTACGCGAGAAGCTGGCCTGGTTCGAAGGGGCGCAGCACGCCTGAGCCTGGGAGCAAAAACGAAGAGGCCCGCATAACGCGGGCCTCTTTCGTTTGTGGAACGATCAATCGTGGCGCTTGCGGTTCACTACCTGAGCGGCCTTGATCACGTCGCTGCCGATCTCGGCTTCGAACTGCTGCCATACCGGCTGCATCGCGTCGCGCCAGGCCTGGCGCTGTTCCGGGGTGAGGCTGATGATCTGGCTCTTGCCGGAGGCTTCGATGCGGCGGCGATCGGCCTGGTTGGCTTCTTCGGCCTGGCGGTTCACCGCATAGGTGACCTCGTCGATGATCGCTTCCAGCTCGGTGCGGATCTGGTGAGGAATGGCGTACCAGAAGCGCGCGTTGCTGATCAGCATGTAGTCGAGCACGCCGTGGTTGGTTTCGGTGATGAACGGCTGCACCTCGTGCAGGCGCTGGCTGTAGATGTTCGACCAGGGGTTTTCAGCGCCCTGTACCTGACCGCTCTGCAGGCCCTTGTAGACCTCGGCGAAGGGCATCTTCACCGCAGTCGCACCCAACTGGGCGAACTGGGCGTCGAGCACCTTGGAATTCTGGATACGGAAGTTCAGGCCGGCAGCGTCCCCTGGCAGGCGCAGGGCCTTGGTCGCCGACATCTGCTTCATGCCGTTGTGCCAATAGGCCAGGCCGACGATGTTCTGATCTTCCATCGAGCGCAGCAGCTGACGCCCTTTGGCGCGCTTCTGGAAGCGATTGACGGCCTCCAGGTCATCGAACATGAACGGCAGGTCGAACACCTGCAATTGCTTGGTGTACTGGTCGAACTTGGCCAGCGACGGCGCGAGCATCTGCACCTCGTTGTTGCGCAGGGCCTCGAGCTCGTTGGCATCGCCATACAGCGACGAATTGGGGTAGACCTCGACCCGCACCTTGCCTTCCAGACGCTGATCGACCAGGCGCTGGAACATCAGGGCGCCCTGGCCCTTGGGCGTGTCGTCCGCCACCACATGGGAAAGCTTGATCACCAGCGTGCTTTCCTGGGCGACGGCGGCGTAGGAGGTGAGCGTCAGGGCGCAGACGGCCGCGACAGCGATCTTTTTCAGCATGTGGATGACCTTATTCTTGTCGACTGTTTTTACGGTCGGACGCCGGTTGGCAGTAGCGCCCGTGGGTACCGCTTAGGATTGTAGGCGAAGTCTACTGCATTGCTGGCGCCATATATGTGACAGCCGTCTTAGGGTCTGTTGCCGTTTCACGCACGGCCGCGCCGGAGCCCGTTTTGCCGCGAGGTAAGGCACGAGCCGCGAAGTTTAGCTAGCTAAATGAGCCGGCAAGAAACGCAGCATCGCGGCAAAACGGACCCGGCCCTTCGGGTTGCGCGAGAAATCTCGCCATGCGTTGTTGGAGGACTTGAAAAGGGAGCGCCATTCCCTGCGTCCTCCGCCTAGCTTGGCGAGTTTTACGCGGCAACGCGGCTCGCGTTGAAACGGCAACAGACCCTGGCTGCGGCAAAATGCCAGCTTGCGTCAGGTCAGCCGCCGCGTGCGTTCTTGGCGGCGATCCACTGGGACATGTACTGGGTGCTCTTGTGCTGGTGGTGACGCAGCATGGCGCCGACGAAGTTCAGTTGGCGATGCTGCTCGCGCGTATCCAGTACCTGCTCCAGCCTGGTGAGCAGTTCGGCGCCGAGCCGCGGGCGATCGAAGCGCTGCTGCAGCAGCGGCGCGATGTGGCTACGCGCTTGCGACCACGTCGCCGGGTCTTCATGAAGCTGCACGGCCGCCTCGGCAAAGGCCAAGGCGTCGTCGCTCACGTGCCCCGGCCAGGGCAGCTCGCCGTGCATGCCTTCACTGCCGATACGGGTGGTCACGCTGGGCGTGCCGCAGGCCATGGCATCGGCCAGCTTGCCCTTGATGCCCGCACCGAAACGCAGGGGCGCCAGGCAGACCCGGGCCTGGGCCATCACCCGATGCGCGTCGTCGACCCAGCCCAACACGTGAAAGCCCTGCCTGGGGTTGTGCAGCGCCGTGGCCTTGGGGGGCGGGTAGGCGCCGTAGACGTGCAGCTGCGCCTGGGGCAAGCGTGCGCGAATCAGCGGCCATAAGGCGTGCTTGAGCCACAACACGGCGTCCCAATTGGGCGCATGGCGGAAATTGCCGATGCTCAGGAAATGCGCACGCTCGGCGAAGGGCAGGTCGGCCAGCACAGGCGGGATCAGCATCAGCGCGCAGTCGTGCAAGAGGCTCGCCGGCACGCCGAACTGTTCCTGCAGCAGGTGCATCTCGAACGCGGAGATCATCAGCGTCAGGTCGCAGCGGTAGATCGACGCCACTTCGCGCTGGGCCATGTCGCCGGTCGCCATGGCCGCGTACAGCTGCTGCGGGGATGCCTGTACGGGCCCGACCTGATGCCGCTGGGTTTCGTTGTCGCAGGCCTGCTGGCTGGCCTTTAGCAAAGCGTGGCGGGCGTCGCGCAGACAATGCAGGTCACTGGTGTCGAGCACCCGCAGCGCCGTTGGCCAGGCCCGTTCCACCCGCCAGCCGAACTGTTCCTCGGTGAAGAAACGGTCGAACAGCACCAGATCCGGTTGCAAGCTCGCGACATAGCGATCGAAGCTGTCGCAGTTCAGGGCGACGGCGACTTCCTCGATCGCAAGCGTGGCCAGGTCGGCACGATGGGTGGACAATGCCGCAGCGCTGGCGAAGGTGACCTGCCAGCCCTGGCTGCGAAACACCCCGAGCAGTTCCAGCATGCGGCTGCCAGCGGCAGACGAACGCGGCTCCGGCCACACGTAGCCGAGCACCAGTACCTTGCGCATAAGGGCTCAGCGCGTGCCGCGGATGCTGCGCCACAGGGTGACGAGTACCAGCACGAACAGCGCGGCGATGCTCGCCAGTGTCCAGGCGGTGAACGGCACACCGAGAATCTTGTAGTCGTTCATGCCGCATACGCCGCCGCTCATGAACACGCCAGGCCAGTATTCGTGCAGAGGCAGCTGCTGGTAGTAGAACGGGAAGGGCGAGCAACTGCTGCTTTCCATGATACCCAGTTCGATCAGCGTGACGTGGGCATTGTCGATCAGCGCCATGCCGCTGGCAGCGAGCAGCAGGGGCCACAGCAGTACCGACAGCCAGGTCTGGCGGGCTGCCGAGGCGGCGCTCAGCAGCAGGGCGATGACGGCGGTCAGGCATAGCCACAGGCGGATCTGCACGCACAGGGTGCAGGGCTCCCAACCGAATACATGCTGGGCAATCAGGGCACCGGCGAGCATCAGGACGCTGGCCAGGGCGATCAGCAGCAACAGCGGGGCGGGGCGGGACATGCAATTCTCCAGGAGCGAAGGCCTACGGTGGCAAGGTGCCGTTTGTACCGGAAGGCAGCGTGCCGGGCAATCGAGGAATCCGATGGAATCCATCATTTTTGCGGGCCTGGATACGATCGCGCTCAATGACGATGGGATATTTTCTGTGGGAACGGGCCATGCCCGTGATCTCGCGCGCATGGACTGGGCGTCCCCGCGCGCTCCCACATGGGCAGCGGTCGACTCGGACCCTGAGTAGAAAAAATCCCCACGCAGAGTGGCGTCTGCGTGGGGCAACAAGGGCCGACAAAGCGGCCGGGAGGGAAAAGTAGTTCAGGAGGCCGGCTGCCAACCGCCACCCAGGGCCTTGTAGATGGCGACGATGCCCTGATACAGCTCGACCTCGGCCTGGGCCTGGCTGTCTTCGGCGGCCAGGCGTTCGCGTTCGGCGTCGAGCAGCACGAGGAAATCAGCGCTGCCTTCGCGGTACTGCAGGGCGGCCTGGGCTGCGGCGGCGCGGCTGGCCTCGGACTGGCGCACCAGTGACAGCAGACGCTGCTGGCGTTTGCCGTAGTCGCTAAAGGCGTTCTCCGATTCCTCCAGGGCCAGCAGCACCTGCTGCTCGTAACTCGCCAGGGCGCCGTCGGCATCCGCTTCGGCGCCGCGCAGGCGGGCCCTGACGCTGCCAAGGTCGAACGCGGCCCAGCTGATGGTTGGCGCCACGCCCCAGGCGCGCGCTGCCGAGGAGCCGAGCTGCGAGCCGCGGCCGGCGGTAAAGCCGAGGAAGCCGGACAGGCTGACCCGCGGGAACAGATCCGCCGTGGCCACGCCGACCTGGGCGGTAGCCGCCGCCAGCTCGCGTTCGGCGGCGCGCACGTCCGGCCGGCGACGCAGCAGCTCGCCCGGGTCACCGATCGGCAGTGCCTTGGCAATGGCCGGCAGCGGGCGCGGCGCCAAGTCCACGCGGAGTTGCTCCGGACGCTGGCCGAGCAGGGTGGCAATGCGGTTGCGCGCCCGCACCTGCTGCGCCTGCAGTTGCGGCAGCGTCGCTTCGGTGGCCGCCAGGCGGGCGTCGGAGCGCAGCACGTCCAGCTCGCTGCCCATACCGACTTCGCGACGACGCTCGATGATGTCCCGAGACGACTGCTGGTTCTGCAGATCGGAACGGGCGATGCCCTCGCGCAACTGCGCTCCACGCAAGGTGCCGTAGGCATCGACCAGCTCGGCGATCAGGCTGACCTGCAGCTGCTGATAGTCGGCCTGGGCCACTTCGATCTGCGCCTCGCTGGCTTCCAGCTGCCGCTGGATGCGACCGAACAGATCGAGCTCCCAGGCCATGTCCAGGCCCAGGTCATAACGCTCGGCATTGACCCGCTGCTCGGTCACGCCGGGCTGCTGGGCCTTGCCGATTTCGCTGCTGGCCCGGCTGGTCACGGTGGGCAGACGGTCGTTGGCGACGTCGTCGCGAATCGACCGGGCAGCGCGCAGCCGGGCGTAGGCCACGCGCAGCTCGCGGTTGTTCTGCAGCGACTGATCGACCAGTTGATTCAGGGTCGGGTCGTCGAACTGTTGCCACCACTGCGCTTCGAAGCGGGCGGTGTCGTAACGGCCCTGGGCCGCTTGCGCCGACACCACGGTGGCATCCTGCGGCGCCTGGTAGTCCGGGCCGACCGCGCAGGCGCTGATGGCCAGCGCCAGGGCTGAGATCAGCAGCGTGCGTGGCACCAAGTGAGTCATCGAATTCATGCCTGGGCCTCCTGCAGACGGGCCTGTTGTTTGCGCGCCTGGCGTTTTTCCACGAAGGCGCGAATCAGTACGTAGAACACCGGGGTGAGCAGCAGGCCGAAGAAGGTCACGCCGAGCATGCCGCTGAATACCGCGACGCCCATGGCATGGCGCATTTCCGCGCCGGCGCCGCTGGACAGCACCAGCGGGACCACGCCCATGATGAAGGCGAAGCTGGTCATCAGGATCGGCCGCAGGCGCAGGCGGCAGGCTTCCAGCACCGCGGCGACGCGATCCAGGCCGTGCTCCTGCTGCTCCTTGGCGAACTCGACGATCAGAATCGCGTTCTTGCATGCCAGGCCAACCAATACGATCAGGCCGATCTGGGTGAAGATGTTGTTGTCGCCGCCGGACAGGATCACCCCGGTAATAGCCGACAGCAGCACCGTCGGTACGATCAGGATCACCGCCAGCGGCAGGCTCCAGCTCTCGTACTGGGCGGCCAGCACCAGGAAGGCCAGCAGCACGCAAAGTGGGAACACGAACAGCGCGGTGTTGCCGGCGAGGATCTGCTGATAGGTCAGCTCGGTCCACTCGTAGCTCATGCCGTTGGGCAGTTCTTCCTTGAGCAGCTTGGCCATCGCCGCTTCGGCCTGGCCGGAGCTGTAGCCGGGAGCTGCGGCGCCGTTGATCTCGGCAGTGATGAAGCCGTTGTAGTGCATCACCCGGTCGGGGCCGGAGCTGTCGCTGACCTTGACGAAGGTCGACAGCGGGATCATCTCGCCACGGTTGTTGCGTACCTTCAGCTGGCCGATCTGCTCGGCGTCCAGGCGGAAGCGCTGGTCGGCCTGCACGTTGACCTGGTAGGTACGGCCAAAACGGTTGAAGTCGTTGGCGTACAGCGAGCCGAGGTAGACCTGCATGGTGTCGAAGATGTCATCGATGGCCACGCCGTGGGTCTTGGCCTTCTCGCGGTCGAGGTTGGCTTCCACCTGGGGCACGTTGACCTGATAGCTGGTGAACAACCCGGCCAGCTCCGGCACGTTCTGGCTCTTGGCGATGATGTTCTGGGTCTGCTTGTACAGCTCTTCGTACCCCAGGCTGCCACGGTCCTGCAGCTGCACGCGGAAGCCGCCGATGGTGCCCAGGCCCATCACCGGCGGTGGCGGGAAGATGGCGATGTAGGCCTCCTGAATGCTGGAGAACTGGCCGTTGAGGTCGGCGGCAATGGCGTTGGCGCTCAGCGATGCGTCCTTGCGCTGATCGAAATCCTTGAGGGTGACGAACACGATGCCGCTGTTCGGGCTGTTGGTGAAGCCATTGATCGACAGGCCCGGGAACGACACGGTGTTTTCCACGCCAGGGTGCTTGGCGGCGATGTCCGACATGCGCTTGATCACCGCTTCGCTGCGGTCCAGGCTGGCGGCGTCCGGCAACTGGGCGAAGGCCACCAGGTACTGCTTGTCCTGGGGCGGTACGAAGCCGGTCGGGGTGCTGGAAAAGCCCATATAGGTCAGCCCCATGAGGCCCGCGTAGACGATCAGGGCGATGCCGCTGCCGCGTACCACACGGCGCACGGTGCCGACGTAGCCATGGCTGGCCCGTTCGAACACGCGGTTGAAGGGGTTGAACAGCCAGCGCCCGAACAAACGGTCGAGCACCACCGAGAAGCGGTCCTTGGGCTCGTGATGACCTTTGAGCAATACGGCGGCCAAGGCCGGCGACAGGGTCAGCGAGTTGAAGGCGGAGATCACCGTGGAGATGGCGATGGTCAGCGCGAACTGCTGATAGAACTGCCCGGTGAGGCCGGAGATGAACGCGGTCGGCACGAACACGGCGCAGAGCACCAGGGCGGTGGCGACGATCGGCCCGGTGACTTCCTTCATGGCCTGGCGGGTCGCCTCCAGCGGCGTCTTGCCGAGGCCGATGTTGCGTTCGACGTTCTCCACCACGACGATGGCGTCATCCACCACGATACCGATGGCCAATACCAGCCCGAACAATGACAGGGCGTTGAGCGAGAAGCCGAACATGTGCATGACCGCGAAGGTGCCGATCAGCGACACTGGCACGGCGGCCAGGGGGATGATCGAAGCGCGCCAGGTCTGCAGGAACAGGATCACCACCAGCACTACCAGCACGATGGCTTCGAGCAGGGTGTGCACCACCGCTTCGATGGAGCCGCGCACGAAGATGGTCGGGTCGTAGACGATTTCGTAATCCACGCCTTCCGGGAAGCTCTGCTTGAGCTCGGCCATGCGCTCGCGCACCGCATCGGAAATGGCGATGGCGTTGGAGCCCGGGCGCTGGAAGATCGGCATGGCCACGGCGGGCTTGTTGTTGAGCAGCGAACGCAGGGCGTATTGCTTGGAGCCCAGTTCGATGCGGGCGATGTCCTTGAGGCGGGTGATCTCGCCGTTCTCGCCGGCGCGCACCACGATGTTCTCGAACTCTTCCTCGTTGACCAGACGGCCCTGGGTATTGATCGACAGCTGGAAGCTGTTGTCGCTGGCCGCCGGTGGCGCGCCCAGGGAGCCGGCCGCCACCTGGCGGTTCTGCTCGCGGATGGCGTTTACCACATCGGTGGCGGTCAGCCCGCGGGAGGCGACCTTGTCCGGGTCCAGCCACACGCGCATCGAGTAGTCACCGAGGCCGAACAGTTGCACGTCGCCGACGCCATCGAGACGAGCCAGCTCGTCCTTGATGTTCAACGAGGCGTAGTTGGACAGGTAGAGCATGTCGTAGGCGTCGTTGGGCGAGGTCAGGTGCACGACCATGGTCATGTCAGACGACGCCTTGTCGACCGTCACGCCGAGGCGCTGCACTTCGGTGGGCAACGTCGGCATGGTGCGGGTGACGCGGTTCTGCACCTGCACCTGGGCGGTATCCAGATTGGTGCCCAGGGCGAAGGTGATGGTCAGCGTCATGCGCCCGTCGTTGGTCGCCTGGGACGACATGTAGAGCATGCCCTCGACGCCGACGATGGCCTGTTCGAGCGGCGAAGCCACGGTTTCGCCGATCACCTTGGGGTTGGCGCCGGGGAAGTCGGCACGCACCACCACGGTGGGCGGCACCACTTCCGGGTATTCGCTGATCGGCAGCTGGAACAGCGAGATGGCACCGCCGATCAGGATGATCAGCGAGAGCACGGCGGCGAAGATCGGCCGCTGGATGAAGAACTGCGAGAAGTTCATCGTTAATGTCCTTTTGATGCGGGCACAGCCCAGCCTGCCCACGCCATGGGCGGCGCGAGCAGGTTCTCGGGTAGGAAATGGGAGAGGGCGAGGCCCGGTGTTACTTGAGGCTGACCTTCAGGGGTTCGTCATTGCGCGCCGAGGCTACGGCCTTGCGCTGCTTTTCCAGCGTCGCCAGGGTTTTCTCGTCGGCCATCGGCACGCTCTGCGGGTCCACGGTGCTGCCCGGTATCGCGCGCTGCAGGCCGTTGACCACCACGCGGTCGCCCTTGGCCAGACCACTGCGGACAATGCGCAGCCCCTCGAGCTTGGGCCCCAGCTCCACGGAGCGATAGGCCACGGTGTTGTTGTCAGCGAGCACCAGCACGAACTTCTTGCCCAGGTCGGTACCGACGGCGACGTCCTGGATCAGCATGGCGTCGTAGGTGTCGCTGCCCACCAGCTTCAGGCGCGCATACAGGCCCGGGGTGAAGGTGCCGTCACGGTTGTCGAACACGGCGCGGCCGCGGATTGTTCCGGTGCGCGGGTTGACCTGGTTGTCGAGGAAGTCCAGCTGGCCCAGATGCGGGTTGCCGGCCTCGTTGGACAGGCCCAGGTACACCGGGCTCTTGCTACGGCTGTCATGGCCGGCCTTGCGAGCCAGCTCGGTGTACTTGAGGAAGGCGCGCTCGTCGGCGTCGAAGTAGGCGTACACCTTGTCGGTGGACACCAGCGAGGTGAGCAGCGATTCGCTGGCGGTCACCAGGTTGCCGGCGGTCACTTCGGCACGGCTGACGCGGCCATCGATGGGCGCGATGACGCGGGTGAAGCTGAGGTTCAGGCGGGCGTTGTCGAGTTCGGCCTGGATGCCGGCCACGGCGGCCTGGGCTTCCTGTGCCGCACTTTTACGGGCATCGGCCAGCTCGGTGGAGATCGCATTGCCTTCACGCAGGCGTTCACCACGCTGGGCTTCGCTGCTGGCCCGTACCTGATTGGAGCGGGCTTGTTGCAACTGGGCCTCGAGGCGTTTGACTTCGGCCTGGAACGGGCGCGGGTCGATCTGGAACAGCAGGTCGCCTTTCTTCACCAATGCGCCTTCGGTGAAGCTCACCTTGTCGATGAAGCCGGACACCCGCGGGCGTATCTGCACTGATTCCGGCGCCTCGAGGCGGCCGGTGAACTCGTCCCACTCGTTGAGGGGCTGTTCGATGACTTCGGCCACGCTGACCTTGGGGGTAGGCATCTGCTGTGCGGTTTCCTGGCTCTTGCCACAGGCGGCCAGTACGAGCGCTGCGGTTAGGGCCAGGGGGAATTGCCAGAGCCTTGGGTTGGACTGTTCCATGATTTCGATCCGCCAAGAGGAGAGGGAAGTGATGGAGGCGGAGTCTGGTCGCTGCAACATCCGGGAACGAATCGAACGCCACGAAGATAGATATCATCGAGAATGATGATATTACCCGTTGGAATATAAATAGAGAGCTACCTATCTATTTAATCTAGACCTGTCGGCAGGCGTAAGGGCTATTCCAAGCTGTCCGGATCACCGAAGAACATCTGGATGCGCGAGCGCAGCCAGCGCTCGGCCGGGTCGTTGTCCTGAGCGCCGCGCCAGGCCATGGACATCTCGAAGCTGTTGCTCTCGAACGGCAGGTCTTCGGCGCGCAGGCCGCCGGCGGCGGTAAGCGTGGCAGCGGTGTAGTCGGGCACCACGGCGATCAGGTCGGTGCCGGACAGCAAGGTGCCCAGGCCGTTGAACTGCGGCACGGCGAGCACCACTTTGCGGGTGCGGTCGAAACGCGCCAACTGGTCATCGATGAAGCCATTGAGGTCGCCGGCGAACGACACCATGGCGTGGGGGCGAGCGCAGTATTCGTCGAGGCTGAGCTTGCCGGGGATCGCATCGGCGCGCAGCAGCTTCGGTTTGCTGCGGCGCAGGGTCTTGCGCTTGGCGTTGGCCGGCAGTTCCTCGGTGTAACTGACGCCTACGGAGATTTCCCCGGAAGCGAGCAGGTTGGGCATCAGCAGGTAGTTGGCGCGGCGCACCACCAGCACCACATTGGGCGCTTCGGAGCGCAGGCGCCGCAGCAGCGCCGGAAGCAGGGCGAACTCGACATCGTCCGACAGGCCGACCCGGAACACCGCGGTGCTGGTGGCCGGGTCGAACTCGGAAGCGCGGCTGACCGCGGTGGAGATCGAGTCCAGCGCTGGCGAGAGCAGGGCGAAGATTTCCTGCGCGCGCGCGGTGGGCTCCATGCTGCGCCCGGTACGCACGAACAGCGGGTCATCGAACAGGTTGCGCAGGCGCGACAACGCCGCGCTGATCGCCGGCTGGCCAAGAAACAGTTTCTCTGCCGCACGGGTCACGCTGCGCTCGTGCATCAGCGTTTCGAACACGATCAGCAGGTTGAGATCGAGACGTCGCAGGTCGTTGCGGTTCATCCGGGTTCCAAATGTGCGGGCTTGCCAGAGCGGGACGCTAGTGAGAGCCTTGTGCGCCAATAGTACGAGCACTTGAGCGCATTGGGAAAGACACCGGTAAGATTGGCATATCCACACGTTCCGCCGGCCTATATCACTGCCAGGCATGACGACTATTAGTCGTGTCGGGTGGTGTGCACCCAGGTGTGCAGATAAAGTCGAGTCCAGTGAATGACCCAATCCGCGATCAGTTGAGGTTGACGATGTCCCGCATGATCCGTTTCCACAAGTTCGGCGACGCCAGCGTATTGCAGTGCGAAGAAATGCCGACACCCACTCCGAACGCCGGGGAGGTGCTGGTACGTGTCCAGGCGCTTGGCGTCAGCTGGGGCGATGTGCTGTGGCGCCAGAACCTCGCCTCTGAAGAAGCCAAATTACCCTCCGGTGTCGGCTCCGAGCTGGCCGGTATCGTAGAAGCCGTGGGCGAGGGCGTTGACGACCTCCCGGTCGGTACGCCGGTTGCCGCGTTCCCGGCCAACACGCCCAACCGTTACCCGACCTGGGGCGATGTGGTGGTGGTGCCGCGCTATGCGCTGACCCGCTACCCGGACGTGCTCAGCCCGACCGAAGCCAGCATCCATTACACTGGCCTGCTGTTCGCCTATTTCGCGATGGTCGACCTGGCCAAGCTCAAGGCCGGCCAGCACGTGCTGATCACCGAGGCCTGCCATTGCCTGGCGCCACAGTCGGTGCAACTGGCCAAGGCGCTGGGTGCCAAGGTCATCGTGTCGACCAGCGTGCCGGGCAGCCGTGAATTTCTGCGCGAGCTGGGCGCCGACAAGATCATCTTCACCGAAGAACAGGATCTGGTGCTCGAGGTCGAGCGATACACCGAGGGCAAGGGCGCCGAGGTGATTCTCGACCATTGCGCCGGCCAGCAGCTCAAGTTGCTCGGTGACGTGGCCGCTACCCGCGGCAAGCTGATTCTCTACGGCCTCAACGGTGGCAACGACACCGCGTTCCCGGCCTGCGCGGCGTTCAAGAAGCACCTGCAGTTCTTCCGTCACTGCGTGCTGGACTTCACCGGGCACTCGGAGCTGGGCATCGAGCAGGATCACGCCGCCGTACAGCGCGCGCTGGATCACATCAACATGCTCACCGCCGATGGCCTGCTCAAGCCGCGAATCGACCGGACCTTCGCCTTCGAGGAGTTCGCCGACGCGCACCGCCATATGGAAGCCTGCCCCGATCGTGGACGCGTCGCCCTGACGCTGGAATGATCCGCCCCTGAACGAAAGAAGCCCGGCACTGACCGGGCTTCTTTCTGGGGTAACACATCCTTGTGTCGGGTACCGATCATGGCGGCCATCCCTTGCGATTTGATGACCGCGCGCCTAGCTGCTCTCACGCACCCGCAGCTCGAAACCCAGGTCGATGTTAGGCGTTGCAGGGCGGCCATCGAGCATTTTCAGCAGCAGGTTGGCGGCTTCGCGGCCGACCTCGGTGCGCGGCGTATGGATCGACGACAGCCGCGGCACGGTGTGCGCCGAAGCCGGCAGGTCGTTGAAACCGACCATCGCCACGCGCCCCGGCACCGCCATCTCGCAGCGCTGTGCTTCGAACAGCGCGCCCTGGGCCAGGTCGTCGTTGCAGAAGAAAATGCCGTCGACATCCGGATGGCGCTGCATCAAGTCGCGAAACAACTGGCAGCCCAGGCCGATGGACGAGGGCAGGGGATGCAACAGCTCCAGGGCCGGGTCGTAGACGCCGGCGGCCTGCAAGGCGCGGCGAAACCCTTCGCCGCGTTGCATCACCCGCGGGTCCAGCTGGGCCGCCACATAGGCGAGCCGCTTGCGACCTTGCTGCAGCAGATGCCTGGCCGCGGCTTCACCGGCCGCCTGCTGGGAAAAGCCGACGCTGGCGATACCCGGCGCATCGCTCAATTCCATCATGTGCACGCAGGGAATACGGCTGGCGCTGAGCAGGTGCCGGGTGCCCTCGGTGCGGTCGAAACCGGTCAGCAGCATGCCCATCGGCCGATATGGCAGGTAGTTGCGCACCAGCCGTTCTTCCTCGTCCCGGCAGTAGTGGTAATCACCAATCAGCACCTCGATACCGCGTGGCCGCATCACTTCGTGAATGGCATCCAGCGGTTCGATGAACAGCTGGTTGGAGAGCGAGGGAATCAGCACCACGACCGAGGTACTGCGCGCCGATGCCAGGGTTCGTGCCGCCGGGTTGGCCACGTAACCCAATTCATCGGCGGCCTTGCGCACCCGCTCGGCGAGATCGGCGCCCACCGTGGCCACGCCGCGCAGCGCCCGCGAGGCCGTGATGGTCGATACGCCGGCGCGTTCAGCGACCTGTGCCAGGGTCGGCATACCAAGGGTGCGGGAGTTGTTGTGCGTCGGGGATTTCATCGGCAGGGGTTGTCAGCGGCCAGAATTGCTGGTTAAGGTAGCGCTGTCTCAGGGGCTTGGCAATTGAGCGCAATGCGCTTGCCACTTCTGAGCAGCAGGAACCGGCGAATAACAGTTACAACATCTGAAGCCGCTGTCTCGCGTATCGCTTCACTCGCCAAAGATAGCGCTGTCTTCTGCTGGAGTTGCACGATGAGCAAACCGATAACCGCAGTAGTCGTCATGGGCGTATCCGGATGCGGCAAGAGCTGCGTCGGCGAATCGATCGCCAACCATGTCGGCGGTTACCTGATCGAAGGTGACCAATTTCACCCGCCTGCCAACATCGAAAAGATGAGCGCCGGCATTCCCCTCGACGACGATGACCGTGCCGACTGGCTGAGCCGCCTGGGCCGGGAACTGGTCAGCGCGCTCGAGACCCACCCGCATCCCGTGTTGACCTGCTCGTCGCTCAAGCGCAAGTACCGCGACCGACTGCGCGAAGCCGTGCCCGGCCTGGGCTTCGTGTTTCTCGAACTGTCCCGTGAGGAGGCCGCGCAGCGTGTCGGCAATCGCCCGGGGCACTTCATGCCCGCCAGCCTGATCGACAGCCAGTTCGCCACTCTGGAACCGCCTCACGGCGAGCCTTCGACGTTGGTGCTGGATGCCACGCAACCCATCGATACCCTTGGCCGCAAGGCCGCTGACTGGTGGCGGACTTCCAACGACGACCGCTGACCGTAACGACCCCATGCATCTCCCATAACAAAGACAAGTGGAGGCGACATGAATATCAAGCATCAGGCTGCACCGTACTGTTCATCCCATGCTGCAAGCATAGAGGAGGGCGCTCACCATGAATGAGGTGACCACCACCCTTGGCGCCGGACCGCTACTGTCCATCGCCGCCGGCGCCGTCCTGCTGCTATTGCTGATGATCATCCGCTTCCGCCTGCATGCCTTTCTGGCACTGGTGCTGGTGAGCATTTTCACCGCACTGGCAACGCAGATTCCCTTCGACAAGATCGTACCGACGCTACTCGGCGGCTTCGGCACCACGCTCGCGGCGGTGGCCTTGCTGGTCGGCCTCGGCGCGATGATCGGCCGGCTATTGGAGATTACCGGCGGTGCCCAGGTGCTGGCCGACACGCTGATCAACAAGTTCGGGGAGCATCGGGCGCCGTTCGCCCTGGGAGTGGCTTCGCTGTTGTTCGGCTTTCCGATCTTCTTCGATGCCGGCCTGATCGTGATGTTGCCGATCATCTTCAGCGTGGCCAAGCGTTTCGGTGGCTCCACTCTCAAGTACGCCTTGCCAGCCGCCGGTGCCTTCGCCGCCATGCACGCGCTGGTGCCGCCACATCCTGGCCCGGTCGCCGCGGCTGAGCTGCTCGGCGCCAACATTGGTCTGCTGGTCATCGTCGGCACCGTCATCGCGCTGCCAACCTGGTATTTCGGCGGCTATCTGTTCGGGCTGTGGGCCGGCAAGCGCTACGACCTGAAACTGCCGGCCAGCTTTCTGACCGATGTGCCGCGTGACAACAGCGTGACGCCACCGGCGTTCTCGCTGGTGCTGACCATTCTGTTGATGCCGCTGGTGTTGATCTTCCTGGATACCGGCCTCAATACCCTGACCGTCATTGGCGCAGTGGATGGCGGCAGCAGCTGGGTGCAATTCCTGCGCATGCTCGGCAAAACCCCAGTGGCACTGCTGATTACCGTGCTGTTCGCGCTGATCGCCTTCAGCGGCCGACATAGCCGCAAGCACCTGGAAACGGTCTGCGAAGGGGCGCTCGGCCCGATCTGCTCGATCATTCTGGTGACAGGGGCAGGGGGCATGTTCGGTGGCGTGCTGCGCACCAGCGGTATCGGTGACGCGCTGGCTGGCACCCTGTCGGACACCGGCATGCCGGTCATCCTCGCTGCCTTCGTGATCTCTGCGGCGCTGCGCGTAGCCCAGGGCTCGGCCACCGTCGCACTGACCACCACAGCCGCCCTGGTGGCACCGATGGTTGCCGCCACGCCCGGGCTCAGCGAGTTCGACCTGTGCTTCATCGTAGTTGCCATCGCCGGTGGCGCTACCGTGCTGTCTCACGTCAACGACTCGGGGTTCTGGCTGGTCAGCCGCTTCCTGGAAATGGACGAGAAGACCACTCTCAAGACCTGGACCGTGATGGAAACCCTGCTCGGTGGCATCGCCTTCACCCTGGCGGTCATTGGCAGCCTGATCCTGTAGCGTGAAAGGCCGATGCCGTCATGGTGATGACGGCGTCGGCGCGGGTTTACCTATCTCGATCATCGCCGGCAACCGCATGCACCGCCTCGAGAATCACCTTGGCGACCTCGGCCGGCCGGGACTGCTGCGGCACATGGCTGCTGTTCACTTCGCTCAGCGTTGCGCCGATGCGCTTGGCGGAAGAGCGCTGAACGTCCGGGTGAATCATCCGATCCTGAGTGGCCAGCAGATACCAGGACGGCTTGATCTTCCAGGCCGCGACACTGGTCTTTTCCTCGAAGGCCGATGCCTTGATCGGCCCTTGGGTCGCGGTCATCACCGCCGTCTGGGCGGCAGGCAGATCCTGGGCGAAGTCGGTGGCCATGCCTTGGGGCGTCAAGTAGATGAAGCCATTGCCATCGGTCTTCAACTGGCTGATACCGGGAGGCGTCGGCGCACCTTTTCCTTGTTCGCCACTGGTCTGGCCGGCATCCGGCGCAAAGGCCGCAACATACACCAGCGCGCCGACCTTGTTATCGTCACCGGCTTCGCTGATCACCGTGCCGCCCCAGGAATGGCCGACCAGCACCACCTTGCCGGTCTGGTTGTTGAGCACTCTTTTGGTAGCCCCGACGTCATCGGCCAGCGAGGTAAGGGGGTTCTGCACCACGGTAACGGTCACGCCTTGCGCCTGCAGCAATGGCACCACCTTGGCCCAGTCGGAGCCATCGGCGAACGCGCCGTGGACGATCACCACCGAGGGCGAAGCATCGGCCGCCTGGCTGGCGGCAACGGTGAAGGTAGTGCCCAGTGCGAGCGCGAGTGCAGCGATTTGCGATCCGAAGGTTTTCATTGGGTAAACTCCTGCGTGGGTGAGGCTCCAATTCTGCTGAGCGCGCCACATGGCCGGTATCGGTCATTTATCCGACCTGGAGACTTTCTGCCGTGACTGACGCTTCGCACCTTGTCGTCTCCACCGGCGCCGCGTTGGCGGCCATTTCCCAGGTTGGTGACCTGAGCATGGGCCAGCCACTGGGCCATTCGATGCGCGTTGCCAGGTTGGCGCGGCAATTGGCGCAAGCGAGCCTGGGCGAGGGCGGTCATCTAGACATCGCCGAGTACGCGGCTTTGCTGCGTTGGTCCGGTTGCACGGCCAACGCCGAGGGTTTCAGCCATCTGCTGGGGGACGACGTGGACGGCCGCCGCGCGATGCTCGATCAGACCCTCGGCGCTGCGCCCATGCGTGCAGTACACGAAGCCGGCTCGCTCGCCGTCGTGCACTGCGAGGTATCGGAGCAGGTAGCAAGCACGCTAGGGCTGGGCACGGACGTCGAGGCAACGTTGTACCGGATATTCGAAACTTATGACGGTTCCGGCCGACCTGCCGGGCTGAAGCACGGGCAAATTCCCGATGCGGTCTACCACGTGGTACTGGCCGGCGACCTGGAGATTCTCAGCCGCACTCACGGCCTGAAAGCGGCGATGGAGTGGATTGGCGGGCAGGGTGACAGGCGCTATCCCGCAGCGCTTGCCCGACTGCTGCAACGTCATGCCAGCGCCTGGCTCGATCAATTGCATGGCTGTGAACCACCGCAGAGCCCGGCGCAAGCCGAAAGCCAAGTGTCGCTGAGTCTGGTCGGTGACGTGATCGATCTCAAGTTGCCCTGGTTGGCAGGCCATTCTCGGCAGGTCGCGGACATGGCCATCGAGGCGGGACGCCTATGGGGCCTACCGGAACACGCGCTGATCGACGTCGGCAAGGCCGCGCTACTACATGGCCTGGGGCGCGCAGCCGTCTCCAACCAGGTCTGGAACAACCCCGCAGCTTTGCCATACGGCGCCCTGGAACGTGTTCACCTTGTGCCGTACTGGACGCAAAAGGCCTGCAAACCCATCGCCGAACTGGCCCGCCCTGGAGAAATCGCCGCCCATGCCTACGAACGCCTGGACGGCAGCGGCTATTTCCGTGGTTCGTCAGCTGATTCGTTGTGCACCGAATACCGTTTGCTTGCAGCTTCGGTTGCCTGGGTCGCATTGCGTAGCACCAGGCCTTGGCGAACGGCCCACGATATGTCTCAGGCACAACGCGAACTGAGGCAGGACGCCAGTCGCGACATCTTCGACAGCGATATCTGCGAAGCCGTGATTGCAGCCGCCCAAGGCAAACGACGGCTGTCGCAATCCAGAAGCGCGCTGCTGACCGCACGTGAATGCGACATTCTCACCGAAATCAGCCGTGGAGCCAGCAACAAGGAAGTGGCGCGCAACCTGTCGATCAGCCCGAGCACCGTGCGCACGCATATGGAGAGCATCTTTCGCAAATTGGAGTGTTCGACGCGGGCGGCAGCCACGTTGAAGGGACTGACACTGGGGCTGATTGCTTAGAGGGTTTTGCAGCGGATGATTACGAGAAAATGGCAGGGAAGAATGGCTAGCATCGCTCAGCCATAACTTCGCATAATGTATATTATGTTAAATCGCCTATCACGATCTATAGCAGCATCTGAATGCTCATCCTCACTCCCTGCGAGAGTTGCGAAATGAGGAGACTCTTCCCGAAATGTCACTAACGTGCTGAATCTAAAGGAAAAATGGAACATGTGCTCTGCCCGGAATGGAAGATTTTTAAATTAATCAGTAGACACGTCATCGGTGGCCTATCACTTAACCTATTGATTTAAATAGAAATCTATCCGTGCCTTTCCAAGAGGAATTGCTTAAGAAATTTAGGCGAAATGAGTAGACGATTTTTCTCGAAGATATCTCTTGACATAGAAAATACTCAACTAATTCAATTGGTAACGTGCCATTTGAATTAATGAGTAGACATTCCACTAGGCTCTATTTTTGCACTAATCGGTAGACCTTCCACCTAAAAAGAGCCTCCGGTTTACATTCGCTGAAACTGTGGCAACGATTTCTAGGTCTCGTAGACACCTTGTGAGGTCCACGCAGATCAGGGGCTCGGGCAACTCTAGGCCCTGGGTCGCCCATCGCCTAGCCTAAAACTGCAAGATTCGGTAGGCATCCGGGATGCTTAAAAACGATTCTGCATTTTTGAGAAATGAGTAGACATTCACCATGCATTTCATAGGAATCCGCCCCTGTAGGCCAGGAAATCCGACGGCACCCCATATTTTAAATTAATGAGTAGACATTCCTCAGGGCGCATATTTTTAAATAAACGAGTGGACATTCACCTTGTGGCAGAGCCTCCTATTTGCATATGAATGTATTGCCTGCTGCATGGCTAGCATCGTTCGGCTGGAATTTATTTAATGTCTATCGATTCGTAATTCTTGAGTTTTTATTTTGCGTGGCCATCGGTTTCAAATGGTTGGCAAGCTTAAAGACTTTTAGGTTCTAAAGTTTTTACAATGGCACTGTAGTTGCGGACTGGGGTTTTGACGGTTACCATCCAGTATACTTTTTAGGTCGGGAGGTGAGAGTAAATGAACACCCCTACCCTAACTTCCAATTACTGTCATAACTGGAAGTTCTCCAATTGAGCTCCTGGTGGTTCTGATGAATGGTTTGCCGATACCTCTGTTTGATACATATGAGTCCTTTGTGGACCAGAACTTCAGTGTCTACGAGCCCGAGAACTCATGTATAGCTGAGTATCTGCGCACCTTTCCAGATGAACTGTGCGCAGTACAAGGGTATCTAGCCGTACGCTCATTTCTCAGGGCCTATTCGTACGTGCCCACCACATTCGCGTCTTATCGAACAGCTGTAGAAAGGTTGCTGCTTTGGACTCTGATTGTTAAGAAAAAACCATTGTTCGCGCTTAAACGCCAAGATGCACAAGACTACTTGGACTTTTGCCGAAATCCGCTACCTGACTGGATTGGGCCGGTTACAAGAAGTCGCTTCATCAGTAAGTCCGAGATGTCCTCAGGGACTGAATTCTCTATGCTTCCTAATCCAAATTGGAGGCCATTTAATGTTAAAGCCTCTAAGTCGGATATTCGCAGTGACTGTGTTGATCAGCCTGAGACTGTTCAGCGCTACAGTCCCTCCAAGGGGACGATGGCTCAAGTTTTCTCTATTTGTAGCCGCTTTTACGAGTTCTTGATTGAGGATGGTGCTGCCCAAGCCAATCCTTTCAGAATGATCAAAAAGGCCGGTCGTTCGAATGATGTCCCAGAAGACATAAGCGCGACACGAGCACTTACACCACTACAGTGGGACTATGTGCTAGAAAATGCCGAGCAGATGGCGCAGGAGGAGCCTCATCGACATGAGCGCACCCTCTTCATCCTGGCGACTCTTTTCTCGATGTATTTGAGAGTCTCGGACCTCGTGGGCCGCAGGAATTGGAAGCCTACCATGGGCGACTTTCGCCAGGATCCTGAAGGCAATTGGTGGTTCTTCGCCGTAGGCAAAGGCAACAAATCAGGAAAGATTGCAGTGCGCGATGCCTACATCACGCGCTATTTGACGCGCTATCGTCGCTTTCTAGGGCTGTCAGATTTACCGTCGGCGGGTGAATCGACGCCTCTTATTAAAACCTTGAGCGGACGGTCTGGCTTGTCGGACCGGCAGGTCCGCGCCCTCCTCCAAGCTGTGTTTGACCGGACGTTGAATCAGATGCGACTTGAAGGCCGAGCAGCCCATGAGATGGAGGCGCTGAAATTTGCTTCAGCACATTGGCTGCGCCACACGTCGGCGACGTTCGATGCGCCGCTGCGCAACGCAAAGGACCTTCAGACAGATCTTCGACACAGCAACCTGAGTACCACCCAGAACACCTATTATCACTCGCATGATCAAGAGCGGGCCTTGTCGATAAAAAAACTTGAGATGCGCGATCGTGGCTAAGGAGATCGCGGATGCGGCCTGTATTCGCCCGCTGTAAAAGCCTTGCCTGCAAGGAGCACTGGTTGTGCACTGTGTAGCCGTGAGTGGGCCGCACCCATTGAGGCTAGAGCATCCTCTCGGGACTAATCTGCTCTCCCCTCGCCCCAGGATCACGAGATCTAGGACGCCTGTAATGTGGGCAATCCCAATCATTTAGCGCCTCGCACTCGTTCGGTTAGGGGGCTGTCTTGTCCCCCCCTACAGCTCGATCACGAGATCAGCACGGAATCCCGACTGTTCGCCCGGATACCCCCGAGGATTCGACACAAACCTTGTGCCGTCTATGACTACGTCGACCGCATGGTGCGTGTGCCCGAAAATCCACAGATCAATCTTCTCGCTCAAAAACTCGATCCATTCATTTGCATAAGCAGCATCCAGCCCGCCGTAGTCAGGCCAGCTCGGCAGCAAGCGAAGTAAAGGAGCATGGTGAGTCACCACCACGGTTTTTCCCGCAAATGGAACGCGCGCCTGCTCCAGTAGCCACGACCGTGATTCGTCAGCAATGGCTTGCGTGTCCGATGCGCGCAAGCGGCGAAAGCCTGGTTCAAGGCGTATCACTCTGTAGTCGTTCATCGAGGACTGAGCATTCAAAACGTTGAGAGGAAAACTGCCGAAGGCCCTGAAGTCAGTCCATGCCGTGCAGCCGATGAATCTAACGTCTTGGTGTACGAAAATTTCTCGCTCTAGAAAGTGCACGTGTCCCTGTGCACCCTCTTGCAGCTTTCTATATGCGCCTTGGAGTGAAGCACCGTAGGCATCATGATTGCCTGCGACCAGTACTGTCGGTACCTTGAAGCGACCGCTCGCCCACACAGATGCGCGCCCTTTCGTGTAGACGTCTCCGGCCAGAACGACGACATCAGCATCGATTTCGGCTGGCATGTAGCTCGCAAATTCTAGGTGCAGGTCGGACAGGATATGAATCTTCACAAGTACCCCAGGCTCATCTCAAGACACAGGTCAGTGCAGTGTTCGCTCTGCTTCTGCTGGCACATAGCGCTGCTGTCCGTCGCCGAGCAAGATGTACGTGGTGTTTCGCGTCTGAAAAATGAACTGCTCACGAAAGCTCGTGAGAGCTGACGTCCGGACGAAGCCCCCTTCAGGCCAGCGGCACATCCCGTCAAAGACAACATTGCTTGAATAGAGCATGACTGGATAGATTCCTTGGGCTCTCAGCCTAGTGAAGCTAACCGAGCTGATGTCGTACTCAACCCAGATCCAGTCGCGAACGAGGCAAAACCGTCCATCAGGAAAGTTTTGTTGTGCATACGTAAAAGCTTCCTTATCGGTCATCGCACTGCCGATGAGCACATCTCCGTCGCGGCGAGGCCCAATGCTATCTAAGACCACACAGCTCATGCTTCACCAACCTCTTTCTGGCGAAAAAACTCCGCAAGTTCTAGGGCGTTAACGAGCTGATCCACGTCCGCTGCCGTGGTGAAGACTTGATCGTGAACAATCTTGCCTACCCGGTTCTTGATAATCGCTTTAAGGCGCTCCTCCGGATTGTTTGGGCTAAAGATCAGTCGGTCGTAAACGATGAAAGCAAGCTCATCGACAGCTTTCTCTAGCTGATCTTGGCGGACTTGGTCAGTAGTACACCCAAAGTAATGAGCGAACTGCTTTTGCAGTCGCATACGAATTATTTCTTCCTTTCCTGCGACGGCCTGCATGGCGCGCCAACCAATGATTGCGTCAAGCAGCTGGCCAGCCCCCGCTTGGGAGGTTGCAGAGTTATTGTGCTGTTCCACTGTTCTTCCTAATTTCAAGTCAGTGTTGATTGGGCGCTAGGTGGCGAATCTGGTTGCGGTGAGGCAAGTAGCTCGTACGCGCGACGACTCAAAAACGAGCTTTCGTCGAACAGCACCTGAATGGCTTGGAGATAGCCATTCGGCAACTCCGCATCTAGCTCATGCAACGGTGCGCTCAAGCCGACGCTGAAAACCCCCGCACTGAGCATCGCCAGGTCAGCCTGAGCGCCGAACCTGGAGGCAATGACGCTGTTCGCATCAACACCAGGTTCAGAAACGCGTGCTTCTGTTGCTTGAGACTGCATCCGTTACTCCTGCCTCGCCATGCCAAAAACATCGAAAAGCGCTATTTTGATAAATGCTTATTGACAAACCAGTTCTGATAAGTCATGTCAGCAAAATGGATACTATTCCGGCACGACGTGCCGAGTCAAAGGTGGCTTTATGATTTCCTTTGCGTGTTGGGAAGATCATGAATTATCGGCAGGCGTTGGGAGAGGCGATTCGAGACGCTCGTATCAACCTGGGTCTTAGCCGGGACGCGTTCGCAGAATTCACGAGCCGGTCTTACGTGAGGGAGATCGAGCGTGGCTTAACGACGGTTGGAATGGATATGCTCGTGTCAATTGCTGAGCGTCTGGGTGTTTCGCCGGTTGAGCTCATGCTTGTTGCAGAAGCGAGGTTGGCGGGCGAAGAATTGAAGGCGCATGCTCGCATGCAAATGAAACAGCTCCTTCGCCGCGATAAGGCAGGCGTTTGGAACCCAGTCACAAGGAAGAGCGCCGCCCAGGGGCTCAAAGGTAGCAAAGCGGAGATGACCCAGGCCAAGGTCGCGCGACTACAAGGTGCCGGGCTGTCGCAGGCACAAGCGGCGAAGACCTTAGGCGTTTCGATGAGAACTGTAGGAAGATATTGGCTCAAGCCTGATTAGGCGTGGCGATTGATCAAGACGTGCACCATGTCGGCGGCCTGCGCTGACTGAGCGTCCCTACAAAGGGCCTACCGATGAACACCCTCACCAAATGGATTTTTACGCGGCTCTGGGGAGCACCTGGTTCTCGTCTATCGCCAGAAGATCGCGAAATTTCAGAAAGCATCAGGAAGCTCAAAACCCTTAGGGTTAACGGACTCCACATTTCAATAGATCCCTCCGAAGTCGTCACCGAGCAGTACATCGAAGACCGTAAACAGGCACGCAGATTGCTGAGCAGGTAACTCTGCCTGAAGGCCGCTATTAAGTCTGAGAGCAGCGTCGGCGCGACTACGCCCAGGTCAGCACTCCCCTTCTCTTTATAGGAATCGGTGACCATTGTACGAGGCTGAGCTCACCCGCAGGCAGGAAGACCCCCGATCGTAAGCTTCGCCCTCAGAAGACGTCCTCTGCGTAATCCTTGAGCCAGAGATCGTGATCTGCTCCCGTCCTGCCCTACCTCGCTCCAGGTCCACACAGAACATTAGGTCGGCTCGATGTGGAGGCTCATGGACATACATGACCTACCACGAGGAAACCGACGTGGGCCGAGTGCAATTGTGATGAAAGCACTTGGTTCACTAGATCACTAGACAGAAAGCAGGCCTGGATGAGCTCGTACGTGCGTTACTGAAAACGAAAGCTGGATACCCAAACAGGCTGATTGAATAACCAGCTCAAGGCATATACGATCCGCAGAACAGTACGGTAATGGCATGTCGCCATCAGGAGCATACTGCATGCGAAGCTTTGAATCCAACATCTCCGAGATCAGATCCCTTGGCGAACTGGCAACACTGTTTGAGATTGCCTCGGATGAAATCCTGACAAAGAACAACTATCTGCGACCTGTACGCTCGTACGAACTGATCAAAGCTGACGCAAGGTGCCAGTATCTAAAGGGGAATAAAAACTGTGGCCAGTCGCACCAGCATGGCTACGTAGTGGAAACCTTGGATGGCAAACAGGTTCTCATAGGCCATTGCTGCGCACACAAGCACCTAGGCTTGGACGACGAAAAAATCAAAAACGAGTTCCAGCAGGTTTCGGCCGCGGATCGTGAAGCTCTACGTCGAGCCAAGGTGGAGCAGCTTTTGGCCCAGAAGGATGAGTTCACCCAAGAGGTCAAACTGATCCTCTCTGATGTCAGAAACCTGCGAGACTCGGCGTTTAAAGTCACCGAGGCATTACCTCGTCAACTGGTTTCTGCTCTACACGAGCGATGGAAGCGCAATGCACTGAAAGTGATGTGGGAGTATCTGGTTGTTAGAACGGGTGATGACGGTACGGGAAAAAAAATAAAGGAGAACAGCTGGTATCCGCATGACTGTGGAACCCTTAAAGGCTTGGGCCCTTGGCTGAGTATTGAAGATGAACACTTTACATCTCAGCTCTATTCCTTTCTTCACGCGCTCCAAAAAATTCCAGAGAAAAAGAAACTGAACAAAGAGGAGCTGGCGTATGCTGAGGTGGTCTTAAACGATTTGGCGAGCTTGAAGGTAATAAAACGGGAAGTGAATGCACAGAATGAGGCTATTTCCGAATTCAAAAAGCTACCGAATATGTTAATCACGGTTCAGATGTTTGGTAATCGGTTACTGCGCGCTGAAATCGTGGAAAAAATTTATTTGTTGGCTGGTGAGTCTTTAGCGATGGCGCCTAATCGTGTAGTAGACGCTATAGATCAGTCTATAAGGCAGCGATACTCCGCCTCAGGCTTAAGAATTGCCGCTTAAAGATCATTTGCTTATCTGAAAGACGTTCTGACCCTTTTACCTTCGCAGCAGGCGAGCGGCAAGCTCCTTGATTCGTAGAAAAACAGACTAATCTTGCCTGCTAGAAGCTTAGCTCGGTGCTGCGCCCTCAGATTATCAACGTTTCCTCAACCTCTACAGATGGCGAAGGAAACAGTACCTCCCGGTCGCGGTTGCGGAGCACAAGGTGATGACGGATACCCGACGCTGGCGACGACCAGTTTCCCACCATAGCCTCGCCGTCTCGCTGCATCAGAACGTAGATATCCGCTTTTTGATAGAAATAGTGGCGAGGGGGAACGGGGGCGCTCAAGGAACCGTTGGTTATATAAAGTTCAGAAGGCTTTTGCGACAAACAGCCCACAGGTGTATCGATGCTGAGAAGGCTAATTTTCTTCTCTCGCACTGCTTTGATAAAACCTTGATGTCCACTCGTAAAAGCGTAATCAAAATAGGTATTTATTATGCTATTGGAGTCGTTTCTTATCACCGATGGTTGGTGGAAAAAAACAGCATCAAACCCGTAATCTTGCGCGTCATCTGTGAGCATGGTTTCAGCGGCCTGCTTGAGCACTGCGACCTCAATGGAACTGTGAACGCGGATCCATAGGTATCGAAAATAATCGTCACTGTATCTGAGATGAGCGCCCATATTTTCGGCAGCTTCCTTCAATCTGGATTCGGCATTTTTAAGTGCGTTGCGGTGTTGAGGGCACCAAATGGTTACCTGGCTGGATCTGAACGTCGATGCTCTAGGTTCTCTTGAACGAGGCATTGTCCTGAAAGTCAGTGTGCTACCTTTGAACGTATACTTGTCTGGGCGTTGAAGTATGTCGCCCACGAAGGTAATGAGCCGTTCGAATGTCTCCGGCCCGATGTGTGCATTTGACTCTAAGTAAAGTTCACCATCTACCTTTAGCACTCTTAAACGCTGATCGAATGCCGCTTTGAGTCGGTCGCCGAACTGATGAAACGCTGCTTCGTGCGAACTCAGCCCTTGGTTTTTGATGGAAATATAGTATTTGAAACCGCTAGGGAATTGGACCTGAAGGTCGTAGCCTTTTTGATTTCCCTTAGCCGGAGCGACCTCCCCCTGCTGCGACTTAATGGAGCCGCAGGTCAATATCTCGGTGGTGAAACCATGGGCATTCGATACGCCAGATTTGACCTTTCTAGCCGTCTGCCTAAGCCAGCCAGCATGTTTCGGCGCTAGTTCCTGAATGCATTTGCCTAGCCCGAAAAGCTCGCAGGTAGATAGCCAATCCTTGCGCTTCCAAAGCGCTTGAAGGCGGTGTTGTTCCTTCCCTTCCTGCCCCTCTAGCCACTCGGCCCCGAACAGGCCTTCAACTGCCGCGATGCACTCCGTAGCGAACTCAGCAGGATGCTCTTGTTGAGAGTCCCTGAGGTGAGAGGTATCCCTTCCAAAACGATCCAACATGTAATATGTCCCGCAGCCTTTGATTTTAGATTCGCGTAATCGCTGGGTGGTCGACTCAAGACATGCCCCCTGTCGTGCGAAATTATGGGTGAGGTCGATGCAAGAGTGGAGCACGTCGGCATGCTACCAGTGTAGTGGTCAACTGTAGTGTTCAACCTATCCCGGACAGTGGGTCAAGTTTTTCTTCGGCCACCGCAGGTGGTAATCCGTCGTTGAACTGATGCGGCCTGATCCAGTTGTAACGGTGCATCAGGTAATGACTGATGTCCCGTTGAGCTTCCTGAGCGGTTAGGTATCCGGTCGTTGGAACCCATTCCGACTTCAGGCTTCGGAACAGGCGCTCCATCGGCGAATTGTCCCAGCAATTACCCCTACGACTCATGCTCTGCTGAATCCGATAGCGCCAAAGCCTCTGGCGAAACAGCCGGCTGGCGTACTGGCTACCCTGATCCGAATGGAACATTACCTGTTGCGGCTTGCCGCGTTGCCCGTAAGCCATATCCAGCGCCCTGATGACGTTAGAGGTTCTGATCTTGAAGATGCAGCGTCGGTGATAGAGTGCCATCCATCATCGGAGCACTACAGGCGAATTGGCAAAAGTGGACAAAGACGGCTTCAAATTTGATCTACAGACACAGCGGTTCTTGGTGAATCGCTGGGACACTGAGGTTGGCTCACGTGTGCGTGATGAGGTGCTGGAGGGACTCAAAAGCTCGACTGATATCCGGTCAGTCCTCGATCCATACGTCCTGAAGCACAAGGACAACATCGAGCCATATGGCTATCCAATCTATCCGCCTGATGCGATGACCGAAGGCGATTTTTGGGTGCTGACACAAGACGACCTACGCGGCATCAGGTTCTACAACGAGGACGTCTCGAATACGCCGTCCCTTGCAAAGAAAGCCCTCAGCTATGCGTCGTTCTATAACTGCAACCTGAGCGGGTCGAGTCTTGAGATGACTGAGCTTTCTTATGCACGATTTGAAAAATGCGATCTCACCGATACGGCCGTCGTGGCCTCCGGAGGCTTCTGCACGCGCATGACTGACTGCACAGCAGTCAACGCCAGCTTCTGGTTGTCTGGGTTCCGTGAATGCGATTTTTCAGGAACGGACCTACGTGGCGCCTATTTTGACGGCACGCTGATTGAGGACATGAAGGTTAATTACCTGACTCGCTTCGACCTCACCCTTCGACGTAAATGGAAAAAACGCACGCTCCCCGCAGACCAACAGCCTGACCTTCTGCGCAGCATTCGAATGGCTTATGAACGAGCAGAGCTCTGGTCCCAAGCGGATGGCTATTTTTATCGTGAGAAAACCGAACAGCGAAAGCACGTCCTGTGGCCACATCTTAAGCGTCAACGCTGCGCCTCTGCGGTATCGATGTGGTCCCAAAGCCTTGTGTCGGGTGTCCTTTCTGGATATGCGACGAAACCACTTCGCGTATTGGTATGGGGGATGCTGGTTTCCATCCTTTTCACGTGCCTTTATGCATGGCTCGGCGTACCGACCGCGAGGGAATCAATCCAAGACAGGTATCTTGAGTCGCTCTATCTCTCGCTCACCACGTTTACGACGCTTGGGTTTGGCGACGTCACGTATGGCGTGGGTTCGCCTTGGCTCAGAGTGCTGACCACCGTGGAGGCATTGATTGGCGCGATATGGATCTCGCTTTTTGTGGTTGTCCTAGCGAAAAAAGTATTCCGCTAGGACTCCTCGGGCAGCCGGCTGGGTTGTGCACCCAGGCTTTCTGATAACAGAGCGCTTTCCTGGAATGCTCCAGCCCGCGCTCTTTCAACACCTGCGAATGACCGCCTCCTACAGGCAATCAGGCAGGCTCCGAAATTGCCGAAGTGACCTGTTTTCGGATCGTACGAACCACCATGGCAGTACCCCGCATTTCGATATCAAAAAGCTCCGATGTGCGGATGAGATCGCCCAGCTTTTGGAAGCCGTAGTTCACGACAGAGAACGAACTGTTGTTGTGGATGTAATCTGACACCCTGCTCAACAGTGACCAGCCATCATCATCGGCTGTCTGGTCAGCGGCATTGCGGAGCAAGCGGACCAAGGACGTGTCACATCTCAGCTCGTTCCGAGTTTTCTTTTTGGGTCGCTCGTCAGCGGGTGCCTTGTCATCATCTGGAGCGCGGAGCAGGTTCTCTACGTAGATGAACGAGGTGCACGCGTGAACGAAAGCAGCAGGGGTTTTCTTCTCGCCAAAGCCATACACCGGTAAGCCATTCTCTTGCAGACGAAGGGCCAAAGGCGTGAAGTCGCTGTCACTCGTCATCAAAGCGAATGCGTCAATGTTCTTGCTGTACAGCAGATCCATCGCATCAATGATCATGGCTGCGTCAGTAGCATTTTTTCCTTTTGTGCACGCGAACTGCTGCATAGGCCGAATGGCGAATGGATGAAGGCGCTCAACCCACCCTGCTAGACCGTCGCTCTTCCAGTCTCCATGAGCATGACGTACGTTAACCATCCCGTATTTGGCGAGCTCTTCGAGCACGCCTTCAATAGCGTTGTGGCTGACGTTGTCACAGTCGATGAGCAGAGCGATGCGCTTTTGTTGCATGAGGACATCCTTGTTCGTGAATGCAGGACACTTGTACCGATAGTAAAAGGAAATGAAATGAGGGAACAAATTTCGCTTTTTGTCAGACCTGACGACTACAAGCAGAGGCTCGAACAGCTGCTCGATGATGAGGACGACCTCTCGCTGGCGATAGCCTTCTGGGGCGAAAGCGCGGTGCCACTGATCACGAGCCGGCCTGGAAAGAAATTCCGCATTTTGTGCAACCTCAAGTCAGGTGGAACCAATCCCTACGTCATTCGCGAACTCTGCAAAATTGCTCACGAAAATCCCGTCAGAATCCGGATACTCCAATGCGACCGGCTTCATGCCAAGGTTGCTGTCGGAAATCACCAGGCACTCATTGGCTCAGCGAACGTGTCAGGGAATGGCCTCGGGCTCGGCAACCAGAATTCAGCTCACTGGCTCGAAGCAGGCATGCTCACCTCGGACGTAGCTGTCGTAGCCAGTGCCCGTGGTTGGTTCGATGAGCTATGGCGTTCGAGCCAGGTACAGGAGATCGATGATCAGGATATTGAGGCTGCGATCAAAATTTGGACGCAAAACAGACGCACCTGGACGCTCCCTGGCACGGACCAAGATGAATTCGATCTGAGTAAATTTTCAGCGAGCGACCTTGAGGGCTTGCCTGCTTATGTACTCTTGTATCGCTCGCGTGTTGGTGCAGAGGCAGAAGCGTCAGCTGATACGTTCAAAGCTCAACAGCAAGAAAGTGCTGGCGGATTGGATTGGTGGCCATTCGAGTCCTGGCCAAGCAATCTGAGCGACAAGACCATGGTTGACCACTTGGCCATTCTCTATGGCACGAAAGGTCGCGTAAGCGTAGATGGTGTTTGTCGAATGATTGGTAAACGGCTTTTTTTCACGTATGACGGCGGAGAGCCTGGGACCGTCGACATGGCGCTGTCACAGGAAACACTGCTCAGCCGCCCTTTTGGAAAGACAGCGCGCAAGCTCATGGCCGCTCAGCTGAAGCCCTTGGGTCGTGAAATCTGGAATGCGGCGAGCTTCAGCTCCAATGGGCATCCGTATGCTCGTCGCCTCCACATTTCAGAGCTTGCTCGTGTCCTTCATCAGCAGCGCGCATCGGAGGCTGACTAGCGGTACGTACCCGTCACGGGCTGAGACGTCAGCTAGGAATATACCGCTGCGTAATGATCGATTAATGCTTGGTATAGCCCACGCTGCCAGTGATTTATGAATGGCGCACTATCAGCTCCCGGACCGAGTAGGGTCTCGCGAATATCTTCAGCGCCCAATCCAAACCCTTGCAACTTAGAAACTTGATTTATGACCGTAACCGATGCCTGTGCGGCCTTTACCGCATAACGATGCGCTAGATTGAAGTCGGAAAAATGTTTTGAGGCTCGGGCCTTATCCGTCACAGTCCAAGCCACGGGAGAATGAACAAAATAACGAAAGTGACCTGATTCCCCAGGGCCACTCTCTTCATATTTTGCAAATATCCATTGTTGTTGAAAGAAATGGTCATGATCATGATAGGGCTGGATGATTTGGAGTTCAGCTGTTGTTGCAAAAGCAGCTGCCTTTCCATCCATATTGCAATCACGACAGGAAGGAACCAAGTTGGACGGAAGTATTGAAAATTGAGGGAAGTGAGCCTTGGGAAGAAAATGATCGAGATTTCTAGGTGTACCAATTCCACCGCAGAAAGGACAGCTCTCTCTCGCCGCATTTAGAATCTTTTCATATGATTCTCTGGCAGGTTTCTTTTCAGGCACAAAGTATGTGTCGTACAAATTTATAAATTCAGACTTTGTAACGTCATTGAGGATGAATGGATTAGAAGATGCAGCGCCTTGTACAGGCTGGAGACGATATAGTTCTCCTGCACGGGAGGACGTGCAGTAATGCTCGCCATGCATGAGCAGCTGCGCCTTTACGCCGTTGACTTTACCTTTAAGGATATTATTCCCAGTAATGCCTACCACGCATGCATCAATTGCCTCTTCAAAAGTGCAAGGAGGCTCTGGCAATCGCATCATTGCAATACCCCCTTGTCCCTACTCATAATTAAGGTTCTCAAAATGGCCTTTGCCTCAAGGCCGAGCTGGCCATTATACTCATTCAGTATCTCATCGTAGGTTCCGCCAGCGCGTACAGACGCTCTTAAGATGTCGTGGAAGCCCGCACGCTCAACCTCAAGATTGAAGACCTCAGAAGTTAATATTCCAACGTTCTCACCAAAGGTCTCGATTTTAGGACGCCCCGTCACCGTATCCTTCCCGGCGCGATATACAATCCACGCGCAAGACCTAGGAATCTCTTGAAGCACTACAGGTGAGTGGGTTGCAATGATGGCGACGCCATTTTGGTCATGAAGCAGATCGGCAAGGGCCCTGATAAACGCGGAGAGCAAAGGCGGATGCAAATGGCTCTCGGGCTCATCTAAAAGAACAAGAGTTTTTTCTTCCACACGAGCGACGAGCCTAGTTACGGTGAGAAGGACTAGCGCATGGCCTGAACTCATTTTACCTAAATAGGGGAGAGATTTTGTTAAATATAAATCTCTAAATCCTTCAGAGTCTGACTGTTGAGCAGGATCGATGCCTTCACGGATGCCTCTGTAAACAGACTCTAGTTGTTCCAGCTTCATACGAGAAAAATTCTCATCAGAACCTAATTTTTCTATTGCGCTTAACCAACGTTCAGTTTTCTCTACGCTCTGAAAACAGGAGGTTAGAGCCTTAACACAGTCAACCCTCAGCTCTGGAATAGTTCTTAGCCGTCCCTCTTCTTTACCTGGATCCTTTAAACCGATGTAGAAATAACAGGTGCCCTTTGCAGGATCTGGCTGATCCTTGGGCGGTGTGAAGGGATCAAATGCACTGAACGAAACTGAAACCAAGCTACTAAAGTAATCCGACTCTATCTTTTGATTCCATTGATTAAGAAAGAAACCACCAGATTCCTCTCCCGTTACCGCTCCAATCATTCCGTTCAGCAACGTAGTCTTGCCCACACCATTTCGGCCAATAACAGCATGAATATTTGTATTAGGCTTGGAGTCGACAGCAACCTCAAAATCAACTTCAACCCCACCGACATCTGGAGTCTCCGGTCTAGAATACCTGAAACTAAACCCTGTTAGTTCCGCCTTCCCAGCAAGAACCCGAGCAAACTGTCCTTTAACGACGGACAAACTCGTATACCGGAGGAGCGAAGTGCCAAAAACCTCCTCATCGACTATTTCGTCAATGATCTTAGGGTGCTGGACAATATCGTTAAGACCACGGAGGACAGCCCCCTTCGTATGAGGGTCTAACCGAGCCATGTTCTGATAAAATTTTACACCCTGGCCCAGTGAAAAAAAGTTGTTCGGCAGTGACTCAAACCGTGCGACTAGCTTGGAGTATGTCGAAACACTGCTGGTTTGGCCTTTAAAAGCAATTTTCGTACTGCCTATATCCCACTTAACCCCATGCTGGTCGTAAACAGTCATTGAAAACATTGTTACATAAGAGTAGTCGTTCCAATTATCTTTCAATAGATACACAGTATTTTTGGATTGTGATGGATGGACCATCCCACTCGAAACGACAATGAATTCCATTCTATGTCCTCTAATTAAACTTTCTCATACATCCGAGCCAATCTTAATCGACCCTATAAATAGGGTCTTCCACTACTTCCGCACCGACCTCTGACGCTCTATTTATACGAATTTCGAGCTCATCGACCAAGCCTTTTGGTATCTTATCTGCCTTGGTTGGGAACCGCTCCTCTGGTGGAGTGCCCCTGCCGATACACCCGTTCTCGAAATTGATACTCGTGATTGCAGAGCACCTGTCAGCATTGGCTCTTAATAGGTTAAATAATTTTCCTGCGTCCAGATTAATGGCTTGAATTTGGAATCTGCCGTCTGACTGTAAAACATGAAATCGAATTTCTGTTCTCGGAGGGGGTTCGTTCCGCATGTAATAAGAAAGCATTTCTATCGACCCCCTATACGAATCATCTTCATCCAATAGAGGTATCACATCGAAGGTGAGTAACTGACTACCTGGATGGATAATTGCGTCCTCATCGTTCCTAAGCCGAATCTTCGTAGCAGCAGCCAAGTACTCGCTGTCGACCCACGCTTTGATAATAGATGCAGGAGCATCACCATTATTCAAAGCGACGACTCTCAAAGTTGTGCCATCTACAGAAGGCATGGAGAGGTATGCGTCTGATCGCGGCTTGTGCACCAGATTGTAGACAGAAGGTATTGCGATGCCCGCGACTGATATTAAGGCTGTTAGGAGTGCCAGCGCAGTATTTGAAAAGGGTATGAAACTGCGCCAATCTTGATACGAATTGCAGTTGGCACAGATCAATGCATCAGCAGGTATCTCCTGTCTACATTGTTTACATCTATCAGTGCAACCCTGAGGCGAATCTGATTTATTGCTTGTCGCCATTTTATAAACGTCCTTATTGCAACTCTCAACCTATGCAACCTCTACCTCAAGTGGATTTTCTATCCGATGAGCAATTGCGCGTCCGTAAGCCGTTGTGCTTACATCTTTGCGATGCGCAATGATAACTTTTGCCGCCTCACCTCAGCTTCAAGCTCAGATATTCCACCAGTGTGAATTGCAGTTGTAATATCATTTGCTCAGCTGACAAAAGCCCATGTCGCGGGGCCAATAAATAAATTTATTTTGATTAATGCCTAAGGTTCTCTTTCTGCAAGCTTCAGTGCTTTCTAGGTATCCATTCGCGATTTCGAAAAGACTTATAAGTGGGCGTTGCTCACGCTTTGCGTGAGCACTACAGAAAATTTAAGTCATTTACCATATCTTCAAAACTATTAAAGTAGCCGATTCTTTTGCTCTTCGCGACGCTTTTCTTTTGCCTCACGCTCCTCCCTTGCGATTTTTTTCATGTCCTCATCAAATTTTACTGAGTTTATTCTAAGGTTCCACATATGGCCGATAGCAACCGTTGAAGCAATGACAGAAGTAGCGCCTGCCCATGCCGTTTTGTCTTCTGCAACACTACTCAGAACTTGATAGTAGGGCAGGGCTTCCGCGAAGCTGATGCCCAACTTTAATAGTAAAGTATAACCAAAGAGAAACCCCCCAATAATTAGTAGCCCCAGAATCGAAAACATACCAAGATAATAAATTATAGACGAGGAAAATATCCAGGCGCCCCGAACAAAGTGCGGAATCCCATTAATCACAGCGAGAAGTCGATAGCCGATCGTTTCGGCAATATTATTGTACCCTCCGGGTAAGAATGGACGAAAAACATAAGAGAAAATCCATATAAAGAAAACGACCTTTATTGATGCCAATGTGACATCCCACCACATATTTCCTCCTAAGTACATTGTGCCTGATTAAGGACAGGCCTAAGCCATTTACAGCGAACTGCTTGAACCATTTCATATTCCATCAACGATGGATTTCGCCCAGCCAGCAGGGAAAGAACAACTGCTCAGTGCGACTATAATTTCCTCATGAAGAATGCTTGCTTCTTTAGTCGCGCTTTTTGATTGATGCATTACAGTTTCAAATTTATAATGCTGCCCCAGCGTTGCAATGGCGCTCAGAAAGTAACGGGCACCCCACAGGCAGATGAAGATGCTAAATGAATGCTTTTCATTCTTTGACTTGATATCTATTTCATCATTCTGAGTGAGGGAGCAAAGCAAATTATTTACTAAGTCCTCTTGATTCTGGTGTGATTGGCCGCACATAGCCCGATATACGGCTCTGTACTCAATATCCTTACCCAAATCTTTATAAATTTTTTCGATTGGCATCGCCCTTGGCTTTTCCGGCCATTCTCTACCAGCAGCCTCAACAAAATTTCGGCAAATAGCTTTTGCCTTTAACTCTGTCTCGTTCTTTTGAAGTATTAGACCCTCATGAGGATGCCCCTCTACTCCGGTTATGGCTGCCTGCCATTTGTTATTCTTCCATTTCTGTCCTTCGAAATACCCTGCTAGATAGTGCGTTAGATTTTCTTCAGCGTCACCACTTAGAATGAATTGAATGGTTAGAGATGTTTCAGTTAGGGTTCGAGAAATCACTTCTGCGTCTTGCAGGTGGCCATTGGCAATTAACGAAATCATGCTAGCAAAGGTATTCGACGATCTATGCAGCATGTTTAGTAAAAAACCGTCGAATGGGTTGTTCCTCCTTTTAAAATGCTTAGTATCCAGGCACTCGCAGAAAAGCAAAAATGGCGCATAAATTTCTGCAATAGTAACCTTGAGCTTGTGATCTAACGTTTCAGGATTGATGTTATGCTTATTGCAAAAAATACTTAATACTGCTTCCTTGGCTTCAGGATTCATGTAACTTAGTCTCTAGGGATACGGCCATAAATAGACACCGACTGGTGCATAATTCCCCAGACGGGCGTGGGATATAACACTCCTTGTTCCTCTCGCTTTTGGTGTATAGGCTGAGGCATTCTGATAACCGTATAAGGGAGCTATACGTCATGGATGGACAGCATCGCTTGCTCAACCAGGTGCGAGAAGAAATACTTTCGCGACAGTACTCGATCCGCACGGAGCGTGTCTATTGCAGGTATCCTACGCGGCACGGCAGGAGTTGGTCTACAGAGGTTCAAGCACCTCAATGTCGATGGAGCATTGAAAGCGATGACAAGCAATCCAGGCGCATACAGCATCAGTAAACAATGCGAACGTAGCATCACGAAATTGAGCGATGCCGAGGCGCTAGTACACATCGGTCAACTGATTGACGGTGCCTTCGACGCCTCTTTTGAGCGAGCTGCCAAACGCGCGCTATATCTGCTTGACGAGTTATCCAAGCGTGCGCTCATTGAGACAGATGGCGCACTGGTAGAGTACTTTCGAGCTAATGCTTGGTCGGCTCTCTCCTACATAGGGAATGTACGGCGATCCTGGTCATGGGAGGCGTCCGAGCGGCAAGAGGAACTGCTCGCACTGTCCCGTGCCTCAAACCATGCCGGCTTTGCAAGCCTCGGCAAAATGCGTCAGTGCCAGATTCTTACCAACCATGCAAACCTCCTCAATACAGTCGGTCGCACGATCGATGCAATTGCTATCTGGGACAAAGCTCTAAAGATTATTCCTGGTTTTGCTATGGCACGAGGCAATCGTGGTGTTGGACTCCGCTGCTACGCTGGCATGGTGGATGACAGTCATGAGCGCGCGATCCTAGCCTTACACGCATTCGATAGCTTTTGCTCTACGATGGCTGATGACGCGATGTATGACTCCGAGGATCCACAAGCGCCACTAACCTTTTTCGCCAGTCAAGCGGCGGAGCTCTCTGGTGTCGTTGATATTGATGCAGTTCGGACGATGCAGAACCTCGATCATGGCTATGAAGGTCGGTCGAAGACCGAACGCGCATATCGCCACTGGTGTCTGGAACACCGTCTTTTTCTTTGTCCCCTGAACGACCTAGGAGCGCATCTTGCGGCAGCCGAGGACGATCTAATGTTGCCCCCTCTTCTTGAAGGGTTTGGTGACCGCCCGGACGGACACCTTCCCCCGCCAATCGTTGGCCTCTTCAGTCAGATGAAACAAGAGTACGTTTCGGCACGTTTCTTATTGTTCGAGGGGATAACCAGCACACAGACTCACTTCTCTGATCGCAGAGTCACACTTACCGACACGCTAGACTATCCACTTTACTCACTAGCAAGCGAGCGGATTCGTACAGCGTTCCGCATCGCCTACTCCCTACTGGATAAGGTAGCCTTCCTTGTTGATCGCTATTGGAATCTAGGAAAGATACCTGACAGGATTAGCTTCAAGAACGTTTGGATGATCGAGAAAAAGGCGCGCCTGCTACCGCAGTTCGAGGAGCGCGATAACTTGCCCCTTCGTGGCTTGTTCTGGCTATCTAAAGAGTTATTTGACGATCAGCTCAAACAGACGACCGCAGCTGATGCTCGTGAGCTGCACAGTATCCGCAACGCCTTGGAGCACACTTATCTGCGCGTAAGTGAAGGCTGGGCCAAGCCCTTCATGATCAACGGAACGAACAATAGTGGCTTCGGCATTGCCATCGGCAGCGATGAGCTCGAAGCCAAAGCGATGCGGGTCATGAAAATGGCACGGTCCGCGATGCTCTACATATGTTTTGCAATTAATGTAGAAGAACGGCAGAAACAACTCGCCATTTCCGGCCAGCCTATTGGGTCGATGCCACTCTACGGCCTGAATGAAAAGCGGAAGCGGCGCGATCCTTTCTAAGTAGTGTACATGGCCTCCTGGACACGTCGATAATGGAGACAAGTATCCTGTAACTCTCCCCTACCGATCTGCCGCTTCTTGCCGCTAGTCGCCCATCGTGACAGGCCCGAACCGGACGGTGCTGATGACTTACATCCATCCCATAACAGATATCTCTAAGAGCGGTCTTCGAAAAAGCTACAGCCGGTGTCGGTAATCGGCGTCATATCCAGTGAAAGAGAATTTAACTTGGAAGACCAATCACAACTCCGCTAGATGCGGTGTAAAGCGTTATGGATACTTTGCGAGGCGACCCTTTTTTCCAGTGTCTTATCAGTAGAGGTTCTGCTATAAAATCAGTTTTTTCTTCGCTTGGTAAAAATCGCGCATTGATGATTGCGTCAGGCTCTTGTTTGATTGCCGCGCGAACCAAATCTCCACGTAAGCCGAGAAAGAATATTTTGCCAGACTCGCCAACATAAACCTGTCCAACTATGTCCTGGTCTTTCATTAAAATCTTACTTTTTGCCAGATAGGTTTCCACATAGTTGTCCCCTGTAAAAGGGTGCCCTTCAAGTGATTCCACTTTTTTCGATGCCGCCCCTTCTCGCCATAATTTAGCACGTTCTAGTAAAGCATGAGGCAGCTTCGCAGTTGGTGCTAGCATAGAGACTATTGAGGCGACATATTCCAGCCGAGTCGCAACTTTTATGTCTCGGGGGTTGCCTTCCAGAAAGTCAGCAGGTGGGTCAAGTAACCAGCACTTAGCCTCATTCATTGGATCGATCGCTGCAATCATTCCATACATGGCCATTGCAGGGTGCTTGTAAGCAGTTCCCTTGCTGGCAATACTGGTTTTCTTCTTGACAATATTCCGGGCGTGTGAACTCACTGCTGATGAGTTCAGAGTGTTGTCCTGAACAAAGCTCCCCTTTGACTCGATCTGTACAATGGAATTTTGGGAAGTAATACCAACCAAAGTTTGTTCAAAATCAAATGTAGGGTGCGCCTTCCGCCCCTTCTGCTCTGGTATTGTCGTCCAATCAGCAGCCGTCAAACCAAATAAAGAATTTGCAACAGAAAGGCTGACAGCCTCACCAACCCCCTCTTGCTCCCTGTTACTACCCGATTTCCAGTTGATTGTAGTATTTATATCAAGAATATCCTCAAGCCACATACTTGCTTTATCTATGTGGTTAAGTCGATCCAAATATGTCTTATAATTCGGATTTTCTTGTCGCCGGATGAGGAAATAATTAAGAAAATCCGAAAGTGGAATTAATCCATGCTTTTGAAAACCCTCAACCCTTTTGGCTGTGTCCAGAGTTTTGTATGCTCCAGTAGCAAGTAGAGACTCGTGTCCCTTGTAGTAGTCTAGATTTATTTTCAGAGATTGAGAGCCGTGGGAGGTACGCATCGTCGTCTACAAAAGTTCAAAGATAGGGATCTTAGCACTCATAGCCTTTAATCATGACATGGGCACGCTTCACGATGGTGGCCCCTAAAAACAAAAGAGCCGCTAGTGCGGCTCTTTGTGCATTCATCTTACTGAAGCCAGGACTCAACAACGTCAGAACCGTGCTCTTCTTTCCAGGCTTTAAGCACTTTATGGTTGCCGCCTTTGGTCTCGACCACCTCACCAGTGTTCGGATTCTTGTAACGCTTCAGGGTCCGCTCACGGCGGCCAGCCTTAGCGGCTACGATTTGACGACCTTTGGCCGCTGCTGGATCGAGCAGAGCGATCACACCTGGGAGTGAGTAGTTGTACTCAGCAAGAAGCTTGCGCAATTTACTCTCAAATTCAATTTCACGCTTAAGACCTTCATCGTTTTGCAGGCCAGCAAGGCGCTGCTGGACTTCCTGGAGCTGAGCTTCGAGAGCTTTAAATTCGGCAATTTTCGACATAGTTACTCCTAGAAAGCTTGATGGCTTGGGGTTACCCAGATAGCGGTTGAATCGTACTACAGCAATCTCGAATTTCATATCTTGTATGATGATCTGCACGTACTGGGTGCTGAATGTCTCACGGTGGATTAAATCACCCCTGCCAGGGTACACATGCCACATGTAAGATGTAGCCCTTAATTACGCCCTCCTTTTTGGAAAACAGCTGCAATGGAAAAGCGATACGCCCGGGCATCATTCAGTAAAAAACTCGTGAAGATTTGAAGCCGGCTAGAAGAAGCCGCTGAGCGAAGGGTCGATTACAAAGATCCGTACGATAACTCGGCCGAATCGAGTGTGGTCACCATTTCATCGCTCTGGGCCGTCGGCTCCTACGCACGGGGCGCCCCCGAGTGTGGTGATTTAGACCTCGTTATCGAGATGAAGGCGGTTGAGGGACGACTGCCGTACACAAGGACTGTCTGCAAGGTGTTTTTTGGCGTGTTACCACTCGTTCGTTACTACTCGGGCACGCCGGAGAAAAACAGCTCAGGTGTCGCCTTCGCAGATGCCGTCGAGATGTGGTCTGGACCAGGCTGTGACTGGAAAAGCAAGATCGAGTCGATCTCCGTCGACGCGAGCGCTGGGCGTGCCGCACGAGAGACTGATTGCATTCCTCTGAGAAATGAACAACTCCGGCTATACGGGCAAGAGATGGTCACCGTTGCGAAGATGATTCATGACGGGCAGCTGGTGAGCGAATTTGTTCCGTTCGATGAAGCACTGTTGAAGGCCGATACCGAGGATAGCCGTGAGGAAATTGAACGCGCCCTCTTCCATGGCTTGAGCAAAAAGTCCAGCAAACTGCTACCCGCTTTGATCAGGCTGATGGATATCCAAGAGCCACTTGGACAATGGTCTACCTGGGATTCAACAACAATCCAATGTGGGAGCACGATGATCCACTTAGGACGGCCGGCTTTGAGCGTTCGTGCTTTCTCTAGATCCCCCTGGATTAGACAGATGGCCCTCGTCCCCCATTTGAGCGCGCGGGGTCCGAACGGCGCATGGCTCATTCGCCGTGGACCGCTAAATGAGCACATTGCCTCGCTCGCGGAGCGGTACGCCTTTGTCAACCGTGTCAATGGACAGGCCGATCTCGCGCATCACACGTACGGCAAGTGGGACGAGGCCATTGTGCTCGAATTATTCAGCTCGAAGAACCGAGCACTTGAGCGTTGTGGGAATGCGCTTGATGCTGGGGAAAGCGCCGAGACGGTTAAAGTAACAGGTGATTCTCTATTACAGTTGATCTGCTCCGTCGATGCTGTCGAGATAGATGATGCGCTATTCGCTGTCACATGGGCAGGAAAGCGAATTGTCGAAGAAGATCTGGAGATGGAAGGGGCAATGGCTGAGTTGAATGAAATCATATCGGCGCTACCGATGAATACCTAAAAAACCTGAGCGTGGCCTTTCAGGTGGTGAAAGCGTTAGCGCATGAGATGGTCATCAGACTAAACGCGTCAGCTGGAAAGGGACCGCTCAAAGTGCAGCAAAAAAATCTTTTGACGTAAACACCGAATGGCCATTACCGCCAATAATCAGGGGTGAGGGCTGTAGCTTTCTAATCAGTTTCCAGTTGGGAAATTTCACTGGAAACATTTTTTTCTCCTCACGAGATAACCTCAGACGAAGGTTGCGAGTAAAAAACAGGCTTACTATCACAGGCAATGTCGATCAACCCACGCCACAGCGTTAGCTGAAAAATAAGCATTTGCCTTTTCAATGGAAACTGAAAGCCTTCGACTCAAAATATCTATCGGAACACAGTACAAGTCATACATAAATGCTTGCTCATTCCTGTCCAAGTCATAAAAAACCTCTGCAAACAAAATATTAGGAAATGAAACTTCTTATAGTGCTCACGAGGTATGCTCTTCAATGCATCGTATGGCCCGATTGCGTCATCTTCAGCAAATGAACCAAAGCCCTCATTCAAGATTCTACTCGGCAACCGTTCTTTTTGAACGTCATGCCTTAGCGCGAAAGATAAATAACTATCCGCCCTAACCAAGGCGCACTCGTATATTACAAAGCTTGGATTGCCATAACAAATCGCCTCCAGGCTCACACACACCTAAGGCCGGCTTCCAATATATCAGAGATAATTTATTCACAATACGAACTCCTATAGGGGCTCGGCAAACCTCTTAAATGGTTAAGGTTTAAAGCTGAGCTTTCATAGCGCTTCAACTCTGTAAACATCAATCGCAATAATTTTGAATCCTTAAGCATGCCCCAAATAAAATCGGCGGCGAATGGCGAATACCACCCCTCAATCTTATTGGTTGCTTGCGCTTCGTCCTCATCTACCCACCCTAGAATAATTCCACAGAGATAAAGCGCATGAATTCTCATAAAGCATGTGCTTCGATATATCTCTTGAAAAAAATTAATATACGTACCCCTTGTATCGTATCGTTTGTGACTCTCCCATTGCCTGAATGCTATTTTTGAATACGAATGGTGAACTTGCGGCATCATCATGGCTCGCATAAGCGTAAATACAAACATCTCGACCGAGGAGGCACCTTTCGAAACATCCACTCCAACCTCAAGACTACTAATACGTCGCTGTACATTAAGAGCTAGTGCTGAACGAAGCTTGCAAGCATCGTTAGACAAATAAACTTCTCGCTCAATGGAATGCACACTGCAATACCAGAGCAACGTCTGAGCAGAAAAATCAGCAGTTCCAGAGACGGTTAAGTGACAATCGATCAGTGGCACTGAATGTATTTCACACTGCGGCTTAGTTAAGTATGACCAGCTACTTTTACATATAGGATTATTCACGGCCTTGACTGAGTCTGAGTGGCAATGAATGCAAAATGATCTTCTATATTGCGCAGGCACGGTAGGTCGATTTGTTCGAGGAAAACGCTTTTCCAACCATCCGCGAGAAATACTAAGTTGAGTTGCAACCTCTTCCAGGAATAAGTTTTCTCCCACGATGTCTGGATCAGAAAAGGCCATACTGGCTCCACCGGATGATAAAGAGGGCCGATCAGGACCTACGCTTGGGCTAGAGTAAAATCTCAAAGGCATTCCTAGACTGACGTTCACTCGGTACAACCAAGAAGATAGTGTTTCATCAATGAGTGGTTCAATTATCGTCCGCACTCCCATCTTCCAAAATTTACCCAAATTCAAGGTGGTTCTCCCATCATGTGAACGCGGCATTTTGCAGTTCCTCCCTAACCCTCCTCCAGAGATCGAGAGCACCTACAGAAGCATCGTTACTTTGCACTTGAAAGAACGTCTCGTAATTAAACTCTGAAGGCGCGTGTAAAACAGAAAGACAAAATATAGTTTCCAAAATGTAGACAAGGCTGTCTATCGTAGTGCTCGCCCCATAAAAGATCTGAGTACTCAAGATGGGCGCCGTTAGTTCGGTCTCATACCGATCATTGCAGAAGGTATAAAACTCTTGAATCACATGATCGACTTCGTCAGACGAAACTCTTCCGTCAACCATGATCTGGGAACCTAAATTTCCCTCCTTCAATAAATGCGTACTTATAATTCTTTGTCTTCTAGTTGAAATCACGAAGGAAAATTTTTTTCTGTCTGAATGCAGACTTTTTATCTCTTTTAACAAATCACTACCCAGCCCATTCAGATCCAGCATGGTTTCCACATCATCAATCACAATTATGCTTTTAGATGACAACTCCGCCAGCTTAAGAAAGCATCCCTCTTGTGCAGGTGATTGACTAGCTGGAAATAGTGACTGCATTATATGAGCTATCAGATTAAGGTTTTGCGCCCCCATGGCAGGGATTACTTTAATTACCCTGGTGTTATATTTTCTTGTGAACACATCTAGAGCGGATGTAATTCCAGCACCTGGCGCGCCCGTGAGAATCGTCAGCCTAGGCTCTACAGAACTCGCAACTTGATCCAGGGTATCATTGACATGCTTGAGCGACGGCCAAATATAATAAAAACCGTGTCGCCCCTGAAGCACGTCGCATAGAATTTCTTGCTTCAGACCTGACAATTTACCGTCAATCATCTGACTCGCCTTCGTAGTTCTGATAGCTCTCCGCTCCGCGTAATGAGAAATAAAAACCCTCCATGATTTCTTCTATGTTGTTTAGGTGCTGTCGAGTGATATGCTCAGACTTGTCCATTATACTAGCCATGGCACAAGCTTGGAGAACTTTCACAACATTATCTGTAATACCCTGCCCTACATCCATTATTTGCTGGAAAAATTTTGGGTCGTTAAAGTCCGTTTTCTTTTTCAGGGGTAGATGGTGGATGTAGGTTGCAACAAAATTTCGAAAGCCTGAATTGTTTTCCCAGCCGTGCAATGAGACAACTGTGTATCGACGCTGCAATTGCGGATCTTGTCGTAGAACGCTTGCAGCGGCAGGGATGCCAAATGCGAACACCGACAGGCCATAAGCCGAACCAGATAGGTTTTTAAGCAGTGAAAGGTTGATGCGCTGCTGATTCTCGGTCAGAGTAAGCGCATCATGGATCTCATCAATAACAATCGCTCGAATGTTTTTTGACTTGATTATGCTCTGCATCTCGGGTGTTATGTTATGCCCGCGTCGGGCATGCCGGCCTACTCCGACACCAAGCTCACCGAGTACTAGCTCTTTCAATGTATAACTGTTAGGTTTTGTACGAAAAGTACTGACGCATGCAACGCAGGCTGCAGGCCAGCGTGACCATGGCTGAGAAGCTTCTCGCCAGCTTGTCGTAGCGAGTGCCTATTCTGCGGTTCTCTTTCAGCCAGCCAAACATCCGCTCAATGATGTTTCGCTGTCGATACTTTGGACGATCAAAGAGCCGGGGCAGGCCAGGCCGAGGCTTGCGGGGCATGGCACGCAGCGGGATCACCGGCTGTATTCGGTAGCGGTCGCAGTAATGGCGCAGGTGTTGCGCGTCATAGCCTTTGTCAGCCAGTAACCAGCGACTGCGTTTGCGTGGACGCCCCGGCTTACCGGGAATTCGCACCTGATCCAGCAACGGCTGGGCATGAGCGATATCGCTGGTTTGCCCCGGCGAAAGAATGAAGCGTAATGGAACACCATTGGCGTCACAGATCATGTGAATCTTGGTAGTAAGGCCGCCTCGACTACGCCCCAAAGCATGATCTAGCGGTTCTTCAGGCCCCCTTTTTTCCCGGCGCCTGAAGAGGCTCGGGTTGCACGTATCGCAGTGGAATCGATCATCCAGGTGTCCAGATCAATCAGTCCCTCCCGGTTTAATCGGATGTGCAAGCGCTCCAGTATCCGGTCGAACGTACCGTCGTCGCGCCAGTCACGAAAACGCTGATACACCGTCGACCAAGGCCCAAAGCGTTCCGGCAGATCACGCCAGGCAGCGCCCGAGCAGAGGATCCACAGGATTGCGTGGAGTACCAGACGATCATCACTGCGTGGGCGACCCATCTTCTGCTCTGAAGAAACCAGATCCTTGATCAATTCCCACGATGCGTCGGAGAGTTCGTAACGCTTTGCCATGCGGGCCTCCAGCCAATCATGGCGGCAATTTTACCCGTACCGACTTTTCGTACAAAACCTAGGGCTTTGGTGCATGCTGACAAATATCATCTTGTCTTCGTTGTTAGCATTCCTAGCCTTCATTTCCTCTATCAATGCTGTCTTTCCACCACCGCCAGGTGCAGTGATCAACATGCAGGGCGCACTGACCTTATTGCGCATCTTCATCTTGAGCTGGATCCCCGCCATGATCTTTTCCGCACCAGGGTGTTGCACCCAAAAATCATTCGAGCATGCTATTAATCGTTGATCGTCAGGTAGGGAAAAAAACTTGTGGGCTGATGGATGGACGTGTGAATAATCTGCCATAATGACGAACTCATTCAGGTGTCAGCTAATAAGTTGTTTGTAGTTGCTATCAGCGACCAGATATCTCAACAACTGAATCCATTCAGCTGGCTAGAGCCTTCCTGCCAACAAGTCGCACTTTATTACGATTTGTTGGTATCGTAGAAGGTCGGCGGTTGGTCGAAGTCAACTGCGTCACTTTGATCTGTAAACTCATCTAGTCTCACTGAGTATTTAGATTGCGACGGTTTTTTAGGTTTAGGCTTGCTCCCTTTTTTACCAGTCGGCTGGTCATTCCTAATTGGTGTATCCGCTGCATTGACGTTTGCTTGACTCCTATAGTCCTCCTCACCTTTCTGTCTCTTTTGCTCACGTTTTTTCTGTTTTTTCTCTTCAGCCGTTAGACTCACTTCCTTCTTCACTTTTGACTGAGTTTTCGCGTAAGATTGGGCACCTTCCTTAGTCATCGTGCCTGCCCTGGCTTTTTGTGTCCCATGACGTCCCCACTGGTAGGTCTCATAGTCACTACTTCGGTTGAATGGATTCCGAACACATGGAATCTCTTTGAAGTCACCATTTAGATTAACGAATATATGACCTAGGTCGTACGGGTCGTACTTGACCACCACCCTGTCACCGACCTTATCGGCCAAATCGGAACTGGAATAGTATCTCCTCATCATTTCAATCCCCTTGACAACGATAGGCTTACTCATCTCGGGGTAGAACCTATACTTAAAATTCGTATGAAGCTTGGGGTCCAAACTACGAATTTTATTATCATTTTTTTCGCACCACTCGTTCCAAACATTAGCAGGGGTATCACCGATTCCCGAATGGACCATGTTGTGATAGGAGTGTATGTGATAGGCAAGTATCGTGCGTAAGCCATTCAACCCAATCGCAGCTTCCTTCTCGCTGTTAAGATGTTTGCGCTCTACTGGATTCGAACCTGTGGTACCTGGAAGCGGGTGAATATTCTTAAGCATGATTTTGCCGATCAGGCTTTCTATGTGGCCACCCTGATGCTTTTGTGGTATATCGCGGTGCACCACATTTATGTCAAACTCCTTCGCGTTTAGAACAAATACATCCGAGATAAACTCTTTTGCATTATCCGTGTGAATGACTTCAGGTAGCCCACTAAAAGGTAAGAGATGTTCAGGGAGGCCGAGCCTTTGGAGAAGTTCTTTTTTTGATAAAACACAACTTTCCATAAGCATGCCGACTGATACAGCGCTAGGTGAAAGTAATGAGACGTAAAAACCTAGGATCACACGACTGTAAAGGTCGATGGCAACGCTTATGTAAGGTCTTCCTAGCACAACTGTCCTATCGTCTTCATCGACCACCATTAGATCTACTTTCGTATGATCAAACTGCACCCATTGCAGTGGTCTTGTTACCTCCTTGTAGCCAGGCTTTAGCTTAAATCGCTGTTTAACCTGTTCAGCCGAGTGAGTCATGGCATATAGTTTCTTCTCACCCAGATTTTTCATCCAAGCTCTAACGACGTGATAACTTGGTCTTGGAATCCTTCTATTATCAGCCTGACCCTGGCAAGACTTCCATACTGCCGAAATGCTCTTATACCTCGGATAGACCTCTAGGACCATCTCTTCGATTAGCGCTAGTACTTCAGGGTCTTGTTCACTTAACCCCTTCTTACGGCCCGGACCAGTCGCTAATAGACTGCGGTAAGAGTTTGCTCCCCGCATCTTTTTGCGTAACTTGTAAAGCTGCGCCTTTCCAACTCCTATAACCTCCATTGCTCGCTTTGCACTGATATTTCCTGCAATGAAGTCCTTTAGTACTGAATATCTATTTGCGGCCTGCTGGTGTCTCGCTATATCTTTTTCAGAACTGTCTGACCCCAGAATTATTCCAGGTTCATCTGCACCTGATTCCTCTGAGTCGCTCACTAGCGTTGTCTCCATAATTCGTTTAATGGCTAGTTACTTATTTGGGCGACGCTAGGAGGCTTTATATTTTTAAAGAGCGGGTCATGCATATGTTCGTATTTACATTGAACACAGTCTTGCTTCTCCAAACACCTGAGTCAACACCCCCTCTGTGCTCGGCAATAGAGGCTAATTATTTTTTCTTTTAATTTACTGTAATTCAGGAATCTGACTAAGACCAGTAACGACGCGGCTTCGGCGTCAAGCAGGAAGGAGTGCTCGATTAGTTGATATGAACTTATTGACGAGCCATTAGAACTTCCGATTTGATAAATCAAGCCATTCTAGGCCGCAGACCTTAAAATCCATCTAAATTTTAAGTGCATATATTTTGTATTGAAGGCGCTTCGTAAGGTTTTTTCTTCTTATTAATTTGATTCATGTCTATTGGCACAGGAACCTAGATTCACCTTTGAGTTAATCGGTAGACATTCCACTTTTCTTTTGATTCTTCGGGAGACTATCCTCCAAAAAGTCTCCTCATTAATCGAAGGGCATAGAATTTCTCTTTAAAAACAGTACGTTATGGGAGTCTCCTCATTTCGCGATTCTCACACTCCCTAACTCATGCTCTCTTCTCACTGCTGTTTCATTAATCGCCGGTTAGCATCGCATGGCACGATCAGACTGGTCGTACCTCAATTGCTCTGCTAACCGCTGGGGCTAACGATCTCAAAGGTCGCTGGATCATCACTCGCCCGATCAGGCAGAAACTTTGCGGATTCAGCAAAGCATCAAGCGTTCCCCTAACCCTCAATCTTCGGGTTCAGCCTCAATGCTTTCTCGTAACACCCGACAGCCTCGGAAGCTTGGCCAAGTGCCTCGATACGTTATTAGGCAGGCATTCCCACGCCCACTCGAACCGGTTATGTCGCGATCAACGATTGCCGACGGACGCACGAACGCGCTCACGAAAAGAAACCTCAAAGTCATTTTGCGTCTTGAGCCTTTCCGCCAACGTTGGAAGGATGTGGCGACTGATAACTATGACGCCATCTCGATCACCAAGAATTGCATCGCCTGGATTGCATACGACGTTGCCGCAAGCTACTGGGGCACCAACCTGGCCTGGGCCGTATTTCGACGGGCCAGCTGGATTTACAGCGCGAGCGTATGTGGGCAATCCCATCACATCCAGCTCCTCGATGTCTCTGACGGCGCCGTCAATCACCACAGCAGCAACCTTCTTGAGCAGACAAATCTCGCCTAACAGATCACCGAAGACAGCACGATTGGTTTCACCATTCGCGTTGACGACAAGTACGTCACCCGGCTGTGCATCATCCAAGGCACGGTGAATGGCAAGGTTGTCCCCCTCCCTCGTCAGCAAGGGCATAATGGTTCCAAAGAAGGAGGGCTTGCCAGCGACATGATGAATCGCTGAAGCCATCATTCCCATGCGCTGAAGAACGTCACCGATCAGAGCGATTGGATAATGGGAAATCTCCTCGATCAAGCCAAGGTCGGCACGTTCCCAACCCTCACTTACATCGATGCTTTCATCAGAGACATTAATGAACATATTGACCTCAGTGTGAATTCGTAATGCTTAGCTGAATTTCTTGGCTATTGGCTCATTGACCGGGTGCGCAGGCGACTCGCCTTTGAGAACGGCGGAAATGGCATCCACAGCGCTCATGCCCACCCGCAGAAGAGACTCATTTGTCTGCCCCGCAACGTGGGGCGTCACGATTAAGTTCGGCAACTCGGCAACGGGAAACTTGCTGTGTTTGAGCGGCGAGATCATGTCGATGTTCTCGGCATCCAGAACATCGACACCCGCACCTGCAAGCTTTCCACGAGTCAGTGCTTCGGCGAGAGCCGTCTCGTCAACTACCCCTCCTCGGCTGGTGTTGATCAGAATGGCGCCGGTTTTCATCTTCTCGATTTCAACCGCACCTATTAGATTTCGAGTGCCCGGCAGAAGCGGTACGTGAAGGCTGACTACGTCTGAATTCGTCAGTAAGGTATCGAGATCGACGATCCGGCTGTCGTAACCGGAATCGTAAGCCGGGTCGGCCAGCAGCACCTTCATGCCGAACGCTTCCGCCATCGGAGCGACGTATTGGCCAATGCTGCCGAAGCCGATTATCCCCATCGTTCGACCTTCCAGCTCGATGCCGGTGAGCGACAGACGATCTTCAGCCCACACGCCACTGCGCGTCTGATCGGAGGCGAATTGAATCTTTCTGCAAAGCCCAAGAAGAAGCGCGAAGACATGCTCGACCACACTGCGCCGATTCGCACCAGGTGTATTGGTAACCCAAACCCCATACGCCGCTGCGGCCTTGTAGTCCACATTGTCATAACCGGCACCATGGCGTGCCACGATGCGCAACTTCGGAGAGGCCGCGATCATCTCGGCGGTGATATGCCCTCCCCGTAGGAAGACCGCATCGACTTGCTCCTGAATGTCTGCATATGAAACAGCGTTGGCTCCGTAGCCGAGCGTAACGTTTCCAATTTTAGAAAGTTCACGTACCACATCTTCATGAATTGGGCTGGTCACATAAATCAAGGTCATCTTTCAACTCACGAAAATTGGTGGCTGTTGGTATCGTTTTGTACTGGGGCATTCTTGCGAACTGTTGATATAACAATCAGGCCAATAACACCCGCGGTGCAGAGAATGTAGGCAGGCGCCGATTGATCGCCCGTCGCGCCGACCAACCAAGTTGCCAGATACGGGCCAATGCCCCCACCAAGAACTGCGCCCACGCTATGCCCGAACGCCACGCCCGTATGACGGATGTGCGTAGGAAAGAACTCCGGCATTACGGAATAGGTGCCAGCCTGGCAGAGCGCATAGGGGATCATGCCAACCGCAAGTCCTAGGACGGCAAGGTTGATCGAGCCCTGCTGCATCAACATAAAAGACGGGATCGACAGCAAGGCATAAGCGATATAAGACATCCGCAAGATCGACTTGCCGCCCCGAGAGGATCCAAGTTGCCCCGCAAGTGGAATCAGGAACGCTGCCAGAATCACTGCGATCAGAACGATGGTTGAAGCCTGGCTTTTCGAATAACCGAGTATTGAGCTGAAATACGCAGCGATGAAAACGGTGCCGATGTAAGTACCCGTGTTCTGAACCAGCGAGATCAGAATAACTTTGGAGAGTGCACGAGGATATTTACGAATCAGCTCGCTGAAGGGAGCGCTTTGCTTACTGGCAGTTTCCTCTTTCTTGGCTTCGAACTCAGGACTGTCCTCGATACTCAAGCGCATCCAGAGACCGACGATACCAAGGGGCAGTGCCAGCAGGAACGGAATACGCCAGCCCCATTCAAGCATCTGCGGATCAGTGAGATTCGCTGCTGCCAACCCGGCTATTGCAGCGGCCAACCCTTTACCGAATTGCGCAATGGAAGGCAGGAAGGAGATGTACAACGCTCGACGAGATGGCGGAGCCCACTCGCGAATGTAGCTCGCCGCACCACCGATCTCTCCGCCCGCAGAGAAGCCCTGAAGCATTCGTAGTACGACGAGCAGGATTGGTGCCCAGACGCCGATCTGCGCATACCCCGGAAGTAATCCGATAAGGGTAGCGGCTGCGCCCATCAGGGTAATGCACGCGATCAGACTGGTACGCCTACCGACCTTGTCACCCAGCCAGCCGAATGCCACGGCACCGAGGGGGCGTACCAAAAATGCTGATCCGAAGACCAGAAAAGTATTGAGTAACCCGGTTGTCGGGTCATCCGAGGGGAAAAACACCAGGGCTAGAGTGGCAGCCACGTACCCATAAACGCTGAAATCGTAATACTCGACGAAAGTGCCAAATACCGCCGCTCGCGTGGCTTTCTTGGCCTTTCTGGTTTGTTCCACCTGTGCGACCGGTTCCGTCATTGCATTGTTGTTGTTCATCGCTACTCCGGGGTTGTACGACGCCATTTCAAATAATGGGACAGCGTCCTACTATTGTTTTTTTCTAGCATCCAGAACCATTCGACGCTTGTCAACATCTGGCGGATTTGCGGTTTCCTGCTGCTAGAGCCCAAAATGAAGGCCCCGATAGACGATCCGAATGCGATGAACGAAGCTCAAGCTGCTGTGGCACCCATGACGCCAACGGGCTCTACTTCCAGCCATACCAGGCTCGTCGAGGTATTGGACGCGCTCGTTAAGCGATCAGCGGCTGAGCCCTGGGGGGTTCGCGAGCTCGCTACCGAACTGAACGAAAGCCGAAGTACCGTGAATCGAATTCTGGTATCGCTCGTCGAGCGAGGACTTGCGGTAGAAGTTGGGGCAGGAAAGTACAACGCAGGCCCTAGGATGACGGTCCTCACCAACGCATTGAGCGGTTCGAGCGTATTGCTGCGCGAGGGCAAACGTTCACTCGACTCGCTAGCCGATGCCACTAGAAGCACGGCCCTGATCTCGGTGTACTGCCCAATCAGCCGCGGTTACTTCGTGGCAGCGAGCGGTGAAGCCGCTGCCACGCTCTCGTTCCGGCCTGAGCTGGGGCGTATCTATCCCCTCTCATTCGGTGATATAGGCCGCCATTTCACCGCTTTTTTCGAGCAAGAACCTGTAGGGCTGACACATGATTGCGCGCCCAGTGTTTTAGGGGAAACAACGAGAACCGAGCGTCAGGATACGGCGGGTTTGCTTTCAGAATCGGAGTTTCCCAGTGCTACATCTATCGCGACCAGACAACTGTCGAATGGGCTTCTGATTGCAGTTTCCACTCATTCGATCAGAGCATCAGAACCGGAGAGAAACGAGAATGCCGCTCCTTGCGTCTCGCAGCTCATCGATGAGATGGACGCGCAGATCGAGATCCTTGAGCCGGGCAGTCTCAAGCCCTTCTCGGCGTTGCCAGACGAAGACACCACATCCACTGCCTATCGCCTTGAAAGGCTCCTACTGCTCACATGCGTCCATCCTGAGGGGTTGAAAAACAACGCCGAACTTCATGAGCAATTGCTCTGCAATGGAGCCACGGCCAAGCGTCTCGTACAGTCGGCTATTCAGGCCGGAGTGGTCGTCGCGCAAGATGGCATCCTTTACCCAGGCGCCAGGCTTCATAAGTGGGCAGCCAAACTGGGTAGCCATCCGTCTGGCTTGGCGGATCTCGCCCGCTCGATTCTCCTTGATCTGGTGCAAGAAACTGGCGAGACGATTGCGTTTCTGTCTTATGACGAATCGAGTCGCAAGGCCCGGTATCTGGATGTAATTCAGGGGTGGCGGCCCATCCAGTACAAGCTCCAAACCCAAATTGACGTTCCACTTTATGCAGGCGCGTCCGGGAAAGCCGTTTTGGCGTATTGCGCCCCCGGCACGATCGACTCGATCGAGCTGAAGAAGATTACGGAAGCCACCATCACCTCCTACGAAACCCTCAATGCCGACCTCAAAATGATCAGGGAAAGGGGCTGGGCTACTGGCGACGGTGAGCGCGTCATCGGTGCCTTCGGCTGCGCTACTCCCTTCTTCGTCGATGGGAAGATTCGTGGCTCGATCTCCGCTACGATTCCGCAGTACCGCAAAGAGGATCTCGATTTACCCAGGCTCACCGAACTGATGCTCGAAGCCAGCAGGAAAATAGGAAAACTGCTGTCTTTGGGGACGATGCAATAGGCCATAACGATGGCAGGCCAACGCTGCGGCCTGAGTAGCCCAAGCAACAAGTGCGGTGACTGGGGGCAGATTCGCCGAACGCGATCAGTTGCCCTTGGGGCGAGGCTCTTCAGAACCTGTTCAAGATCTTTGTGCGCATAAAGCAGAAGCGGTCATCGCGCGCCGCCGCCTCTTTAGGAGGGGCCTGGCGGCGATCCGCGTTAGCCCCGAGCGTTTCATCAAGGCAGACAAGAAAGCCTACAGATACTGCGCACAGCGCCCGCTTTCGCCCCACTTGGTAGCCAAACCGACGAACCTGTACGGCAAGACTATGGACAGGCTCTTGGGGAGGCTTCCTCAGCCACTAAAGATGAAAATCCCCCGCCGCCTCCGGCTGATAAAGCACCTTCCTGATCTCGATCTGCCGCGTGCGGCCCGCGATGCGCCAGTCGATGGCGTCGCCTTCCTGATAACCCAGGATGGCGGCGCCGAGGTCGGAGCACACGGAATGCTTGCCGGCGCTGCTGTTGGCGTCTTCGGGGTAAACCACGGCCACTTCGATTTCTTCGTCGTCCAGTTGCACCAGGGCTCTGGTGTTCATCGTGACGACGGTGCTGGGCACCTGATCCGGCTCGACGACAATGGCGCGTTCGAGCTCGTGTTCGAGTTGGACGACCGGGCCTTCCTCCAGTGCGATCAGGTTGTCGAGCTTGGCCTTGTCCATTTCGGTGATGTAGATCCCGGGGGCATCGCGGAAGGCATCTTCGCGCAGCAGCTGCAGGTAGCGCCCGGCCGTCATGGCCCATGAGGTCAGGGTCGGTGTTTCGCTCTCGAGTTCGAAGCCGCTGCGCAGAAAGGCGTTCTGCGAGCGCTGGTTGTCCGGGTGAATCTTGGCGATGAGCTTCCTGGCGCGCATGTCGAGAAACGCCAGCTTCATGCCTTCGCGGATGGTGCGGGTGCCGAGATTGCGGCCCCATTTTTCGCTGTCGCCGATGGCCAGGACGATCTCGCACTCGGGTCCATTCTTGATCAGGCGCACGAAGCCCACCGGTTCGTCGTGCCGGTCGTAAGCCATGAAGAAGCGGCCGTCGCGGTTGAACAGATGGGTCAGGATCGGCAATTGCGTCCGATCGATGGCGTGTTCGATGGACCGGGAGACATCTCGTGAATCGCTCAGGTAGCAGGTAACGCGATCATCTTCCAACCAGTCCATCAGCTTCAGCGCATGTGCCCGAGTGATTTCCGGGCACAGCGAAATGAAAGGCTTGGTCATCTTCACCACACATATTTGAAGGTTTGAAGCCCTTCATGGCTATGGCCATGACGGTTCTTACGGTAACCGGCTAGTTTAAAGCATCAGGCGACTAATTCCGACCCATCCGGGCGCTCGATCTGGCTCGTCAGTTGGACAGATAGCGCGCAATAACTGCCCTCACCCGCCTTCATTCACCCAGACCACGCGGCAATCCGGCGCCGCAGCCGGTAAGATTGCCCGGCTGAGAACGCTCATGGGGGCATTGAATGACAACCGCGATGGTCGCGCTGTGCGTATTTCTGATCGGCTTCGCCGCTTACTACCTGGCCACCGCCGCGCGTCGACCGCAGCTGACCTATCAGGCCAACGCACACAATGCCGAGTTGCTCGCCAGGCTGCCACGCCTGACGCGGCGCTTCTGGGCCACCCCCTGGGCCGTCAACGGACACCTGCAGATTTTCGTCGCCGGTATCCAGGAAGCGCTCTCCCCTCGCCTAGTCTATGACCAGGTCGAGATGCTGCGTATGAGCGATGGTGGAACCACGGCATTGCATTGGCTGGGCGCCGACTTGCCGGCCCACACGCCGACCCTGGCAGTGCTGCACACCATCACCGGTACACCGCAGAGCATGCGCGTGTTCGTGCGTGACATGCAGCGCCTCACCGGCTGGCGGATCGTGCTGTGCGAGCGTCGCGGCCACGGCGAGTTGCCGCTGACCAGCCCGCGCTTCAACACCATGGGCGACACCGAAGACCTGCGCGAGCAATTGCGGCAGATCGGCGAGCGCCATCCCCACTCCCCGCTTTACGCCGCGGGTATTTCGGCCGGTACCGGCCTATTGGTGCGCTACCTTGGCGAGCAAGGCGATGACACGCCGTTGCACGGCGCCTTTGCCTATTGCCCGGGTTACGACATCGAGGTGGCGTTCGCCCGCTCGCGAGCACCCTACAGCCGGGTGATGGCGAGAAGGCTGGTACGCCAGTTCGTGACGCGCAACCGCGAAGCCCTGGCGACCTGGCCCAGCCTGGCGCGGCTCGAGGGGGCGCAAAGCCTGGATGAATTTCACCAGCACCTGTACGAGTGCGCTGGCTACGACAGTTGGCAGGCCTACCTGGACGGCTGCAACCCGGTTGCGCTGATGGATCGCGTCAGCGTGCCGCTGCTGGTGCTCAATGCCGAGGACGATCCCGTCTGCGTGGCGGATAACGTGCGCGAGCATGTACACGCCATGGCGCGCTTGCCCAGAACGCTGCTGGCCGTCACCTCGCGCGGCAGCCATTGCGCCTACCTGTCGGGGCTTACCGCCAGGCCCTGGGCCCATCACCTGGCGGCGGAATTCCTGCAAGCCGTGCACGCAGGCCGGGCGGGATGACGATGCGCCTGGTGGTGAGCGAGAGGCTCACTACCAGGCGACGCGTCACAGCACGCTGGCCAGGAACTCGCGCAGCCGTGGATGCTGAGGGCTGTCCAGCAAGGCGCGGGCATCGCCCGCCTCCACCACTTTGCCGTTGTCCATGAACACGATGTTGTCCGCCACCTCGCGGGCAAAGCCGATTTCATGGGTGACCACCACCATGGTGATGCCCGAGTGCGCCAACTGCTTCATCACCTGCAGCACTTCGCCGACCAGCTCGGGGTCTAGCGCCGAGGTCGGCTCGTCGAACAGCATCACGTCGGGCTGCATCGCCAGCGCCCGGGCGATCGCCACGCGCTGCTGCTGGCCGCCGGACAGCTCGCGCGGCCAGGCCTGGGCGCGGTGCGCCAGGCCGACCTGATCGAGCAACTGCATGGCCCGCGCCTCCACCTCGGCGCGTTTCTGGCCGAGGATGCGGATCGGTGCATCGGCGATGTTCTGCAGCACCGTGCGGTGCGGGAACAGGTTGAACTGCTGGAACACCATGCCGATGCGCTGACGCTGCCGGGCGACGGCCTTCTCCGGCAGTTCGTAGAGCGCCTGGCCCTTGCGGCAATAACCGATCAGCGTGTCGCCGACGTGGATGGTGCCACCGTCGAGCTTTTCCAGGTGGTTGATGCAGCGCAGCAAGGTCGACTTGCCCGAGCCGGACGGCCCGAGAATCACCGTCACCGAGCCGGCGGCAATGTCCAGGTCGATGCCGTGCAGCACCGTATTGCCGGAAAATTGCTTGTGCACGCCACGCAGGCGGATGGACTCGCTCATGACTCGGACTCCTGCGTGCCTTTGTTGCGGCGCAGCCAGCTTCCGCGCGCCGGGCCATTGCCGCGGCTGAACCACACCTCGATGTAATGCTGGAGCACCGACAGCACCGAAGTCATCACCAGGTACCAGAGGGTGGCGACCAGCAGCAGCGGGATTACCTCATAGGTGCGCTGGTAGATGATCTGCGCCGAATAGAGCACGTCCTGCAGGGCGATCACCGACACCACCGCGGTGGTTTTCAGCTGGCCGATCACCTCGTTGCCGGCCGGCGGCAGGATGGTGCGCATGGCCTGGGGCAGCACGGTCTGACGAAAGATCTGCCCGGGGCGGTAGCCGAGCGCCTTGGCGGCTTCCAGCTGGCCCTGACCGACGCTCTGGATGCCGGCGCGAATGATTTCTGCCGCGTACGCGGACTGGTGAATCACCAGGGCCAGCACCGCGGCGCTGAACGGGCTGATGATCTCGTTGGTTTCCGCGCTCCACACCTCGCCCACCAGCGGCAGGCTCAGCGACAGCTGCGGATACAGTGCCGCGATATTGTACCAGAGAAACAGCTGCACCAGCATCGGCACGGCGCGGAAGAACCAGGTGTAGGCCCAGCTGACGCTGACCAGCACCGGGTTGGAAGACAGCCGCATGAGGGCCAGCAGCGTACCGCCGGCAAAGCCGAACACCACCGAGATGACCGTCAGTTCGATGGTCATCAGCACGCCGGCGAGGATCGATTCTTCGGTCAGGTTCTGCGCCACCACGTCCCATTCGAAACGCGGGTTGTTGACCATCGAAGTGCCCACCAGCGACAGCAGCAACAGCACGATCAGGGCGCTGAACCAGCGCCCCCAGTGACGGTGCTTGACGATGCGCAGCCCGGCGATGTCGTCGTCAGGCCGTTGGCTCATTTGAGGTTTTCTGCGTTGAGGCCGGCGGATTCGACAGCGCCGAAGCCGATTTCCCACTTGTCGAGGATCTGCTGGTAGGTGCCGTCCTTGATCAGCGAGTTGAGCGCCGCCTGGATCGGCTTGCCCAGCGGCGAGTCCTTGGCCAGCGCGATGGACACGATGGTGTCCTCGATGGTGATCTCACCGGCCAGTTTCAGCGCCTTCACCTGGCTGGCCTGGTAACGCAGGCCTTCGTACGGGCCGAAGAACATCGGCACGCGGCCGCTGATCACTGCCTGCACGCCGGCTGGGCGATCCGGGAAGATCGGCACCTTGATGGCCGGTTTGCCATCGGCCACGCACGCCTCGCTGGCCTGCTGCAGGCGCGTGACCTGGGAGGTGCCGGCGCCGGCGCCGACGGTCTGGCCGCACAGCTCGGCAAAGCTGTTGAACGGGCCTTTGTCGGAATCCGCGCGGCCGACCAGTGCCAGCTTGGAGGCGTTGTAGTAGCCGACGAAATCGACCTGTTCCAGGCGCTTGGCATTGGCGTCGATGTTGGAGATCGCCGCGTCGTAACGCCCGGATTTCAGACCTGGAATGATGTTGTCGAAGCCGCCGGTGTCACGCAGGTCCAGCTTCACGCCCAGGCGATCGGCAACCGCGCTGATGATGTCGATCTCGCGCCCGGCCAGGGTCTTGTTGTCGGCCTGGTAGAAGGTGGTCGGCGGTGTGTTCGGGTTGGTGCCGGCGATGATGCTGCCACGCTTCTTGATGGCTTCGGGCAGGCTGTCATGCAGCGCGGCATCGGCCTCGGGCTTGGCGGTGGCGTTGAAGGGCACGCCCTTGTCGGCGGCGAAAGCGCCGGTCAGTGGCAACAGCGCGAAGGCGGCAGCGGTCAGTGCAGAACGTTTCATGGGTCATTCCTTCTCGGTTGCCAGCGGGGCAACGGCGGCAAAGTTTTCAGCAACGCTAGGCAGGCCGAGGTTCTCCCGCAGCGTGCTGTATTGGTAATCGGTGCGGAACAGGCCGCGACGCTGCAGTTCGGGAATCACCAGCTCGACGAACAGCTCGAGCTGATCGGGCAGCACGGCCGGCATGATGTTGAAACCATCGGCGCCGCCCTGCTCCAGCCAGTGCTGGAAGTCATCGGCGATATCCTCGGCCGTGCCGACCACCACGCGGTGACCGCGCGAGCCGGCAGCCACTGCTGCCAGTTGGCGCAGGGTCAGGTTCTCGCGGGCGGCCAGCTCGGTAAGCAGCTTGACGCGGCTCTGGCTGCCTTCGGTAGCGGGGATTTCCGGTACCGGACCGTCGAGCGGATAGGCGGTCATGTCCACGCCGAAACGCGCCGAAAGCTGCTCGATGCCGTTGTCGATATCGACCAGTTCGTTGAGCTGGTTCCAGACTGCCTGGGCCTCTTCACGGGTGCGACCGACGATGGGCATCACTCCCGGCAGAATCAGCAGGTGGTCGGGCTGGCGACCGGCGTCGCGCACGAACTGCTTCTGGCTCTGGTAAAAGGCCTGGCCCTCCTCCAGCGACGATGCAGCGGTGAACACCACTTCGGCGGTTTGTGCGGCCAACTGCTGACCAGCAGGCGACGAACCCGCCTCGATGATCACCGGGCGGCCCTGGGGCGAACGGGCGATGTTCAGCGGGCCCTGCACCTGGAAGTGCTTGCCCTTGTGGTTGGCCGCGTGGATCTTGCTTTCGTCCGAGTAACGTCCGGTGTCCTTCTCGCGGACGATGGCGCCCTCTTCCCAGCCATCCCACAGTTTGAAGGCCACATCGAGAAACTCACGGGCCATTTCATAGCGGTCGGCATGGGACGGCAGGTCTTCACGGCTGAAGTTGCGCGCCGCGTCGAGGGAGAACGAGGTGACCACGTTCCAGGCGCCACGGCCACGGCTGATATGGTCCACCGAACACAGCGCGCGCGCCAGGTGGAATGGCTCGTCGAAGGTGGTGGACGCCGTGGCGGCCAGGCCGATGTGTTTGGTCTGCACGGCCAGGGCCGAGAGCAGCGTCAGCGGTTCCAGGCGCGACATGGTCGAGGGCAGGCGGTGCACGCTGGTGGCCAGGGCGTCGCCGACGAAGAACATGTCGAACTTGCCCTCTTCGGCCTTCTTGGCGATCCAGGTGAACCAGTCGATGTCGGTGGGCGAGCCTTTCGCGCCCTCGGCACGCCAGCCGCCCACGTGGTGCCCCAGCGCCTGCACGAACAGGCCGAGGCGCAGTTGACGGGGTGAAGCAGGTTGCACGGACATAACGAATCCTTACTGACAGCTAATGAGTGAAGCCAGGCGATGCAGCGCGGCATCGTCAGCGAGTTGCAGATCCCCGCTGATCGCGGCCAGCCGCGCCTCGGGCAGGGATCGAAGATTGGTGCGCAGCTTGGCCAGCACGTCGGTGGGCGCGGCGGCGGTTTCCATGCGAGTCACGCAGTGGCTGTGGGACGTGCCATCGGCCATGAACAGCGTGACGCGGTGAAAGCGCCGATCCGGATCGAGCTCATCGGCCGGCGCACGCGGGTCCGGTACGCGCTTCACCCGTGCGGCCAGCGCGGCGATCTGGGTATCGACCGGTTCTTCGCCGTAACGCTCAAGGGAGATGGCGCCGTTGAGCAGCGCATCGGCGATCACGTATTCGAGGCTGAAGCGCGCCTGCACGCCATTGATCGGCGCGATGATGTTGGGCGCGGTGTCGGCGCCCGGCGGGAAACTCACCTCGATATGCTGCACGGTATGCAGGTCGGCGCCCAGCCGCTCGCGCAGCACGAACGCGGCCTCCGCCGCACTGTGGGTTCCACCGCAGGTGGGATAGCGCTTGAATTCCAGGCCTGGCGCGATGATCCGCCAGGGTGCGCCCCACCCGGCCAACAGATCATCCGGGCGTTCGACGCCGTAACCCAGAGCGGCCAGAAATGCCTCCAGCACGCCGTGACGTTGCGCGGCAAAACCGGCCCGGGCCAACTCGACGCTGTTGATCGCACCTCGCGCGGCCAGGCCGGCATGCAGGGCCTTGGCAGCAGAGCCGAACTGGGCTCGCAGCCCCGAAGCCTGGGTCGCGGCCAGGCCGAGGGCGGTTTCGCTTTGCTCAGGCGTCAGGCGCAGCAGCCGGCAGGCAGCGCCCGTCGCCGCGATCACGCCCAGCGTCGCGGTGCTGTGCAGCCCGGCGGCGTAATGGCGGGTACCGATGGCCTTGCCCAGGCGCCCGGCCAGTTCGACGCCGACGACATAAGCATCGAGAAAATTCTCGAAAGTCAGGCGCGGATGATTCGCGAGCACGGCCAGCAGCGTCGACAGCACCACCGTGGTCGGGTGGCCGCGGAACGTCGCATGGTAGTCGTCGAAATCCAGCGCGTGGCTCATGTAACCCAGCTGCAGGGCATGATTCTCCGTGCTGCGCGCTGCGGGAAACACCTTGCGAACCGAGGTCAGCCCCGAGTCCCGCAGCAAACCGAGCTGCACGGGCAGCAGGCAGGCGAAGTAATCGATCACGCCCTCGCGGGCGCGTTGACGCTCATCAGACCCTGGCTGGCTGTCGGCAAGCGTTCTGGCCAATTGGCCACTAAGGGTTGTGTTCAAACGGCACCTTTGAAGTAAGGCTTTGACCTGTATCAATAAATTCGTGCAATCGAGCATTTTCCTATTCGGCCATAGTCGCCGCAAATATGAAAAAACTCTTTGCATATTCCTAAAATGAATAAGAAATCAATCTTCTGATATGAGCCTCGCGTTTACCTGTCGCGCTTTTTGCGGCTGCCCAGCTGGATCCAGGTCGGCGCATGGTCGCTAGGGTGCGCCTCGCCACGCACCCAGGTGTCCACGCCGGCCGATTGCAGATAGGGTGCCAGCGCCGGATTGAGTAACAGGTGGTCGATACGCAACCCGGAGTTGCTCTGCCAGTGGCGACGGAAGTAATCCCAGAAGGTGAAGAGCTGCTCATCAGGGTGCAGCGTGCGTAGCGCATCCACCCAGCCCTGATCCAGCAAGCGCTGAAAACAGGCGCGACTTTCGGGTTGTAAAAGAGCGTCCTTGAGCCACGAGCGGGTGTTGTAGATGTCGAAATCGGTCGGTACCACGTTGAAGTCGCCGGCCAGCACCACCGGATGCTCGCTGGCCTGTAACGGCTGGGCATGGGCGATCAGATGTTCGAACCATTTGAGCTTGTAATCGAACTTCGGCCCGGGCTGCGGGTTGCCGTTGGGCAAATACAGGCAGGCCACCACCACGCCCAGTACCGCGGCCTCGATGTAGCGCGCCTGGGCGTCCCACTCGGCGCCGGGCAGGCCGCGACGAATCTCCAGTGGCTGAGTATCACGGCCGAGAATCGCCACGCCGTTCCACGATGTCTGCCCCTGATACACCACGCCGTACCCGGCCGCTTCGATATCCCTGGCCGGGAACGACTTGTCGGGCGTCTTCAGTTCCTGCAGGCACACGATGTCCGGCTGCTCGCGCTCCAGCCAGTCCAGCAAATTGGGCAGCCGGGCGTTGATGCCATTGATGTTGTACGTGGCGATTCGCAAGCGCTTCATCGTCAAGGTCCGGAACGGTCATGTCCAGGCTATGACCGATTCCAAGAACAATCGATGCTGCAGAGTGATGGATGGCGGCGCCTGTTCAAGCCCGGGCGTAATCGGCAATGGCAGCGCGTGTGGTATGCGACGGCAACTCGGCGAACAGCGCGTGGTACTCGGCAGCGAAATGGCTGAGGTGATAGAACCCCCATTGCGCCGCCGCGTCGCCAATCGACAGGCGCGCCGCCGGGGTGGCCATCAGGGTTCGCCGCACACCGTTGAGGCGTACCGAGCGCAGATAATTGAGCGGTGTGGTCTCGGCGACCGCGTGGAAGCTGTTCTGCAAGGTGCGCCGGCTGACTTGAAGGCGCTCACACAGATCGGTCACGCTCGGCGCGCAGGTCATTTGCGCCGCGACCAGCCGATGGCATTTCTCGACGATGAAGCTGCGTGTCGAACTTGGCGAGCGTTGTTGCTTGTCGCAGGCCGGGTCAATCATCAGTTGCAGCAGTTCGTCGAGCATGGCCTGCTCCAGGGCCAATTCGCCGGGCCGGTCGCATACGCCGTCGGGCGCCGCGCGGCTCAGCGCCTGAGCGAACATCGCCAGCAGGCGGCGGCGCGCATCGGCGAAGCGCCTAGGAGGCAACCGGATCACCGGTTGGCGCAGCAGCTCAGCGATTTCCTTCTCCGCGGCCGTCTGCGCCAGGGCCTGCTCGAACATTTCGCGTTCGAAGGTGACGGACAGCAATTGCATGCCGGTTGGCATGTGGAACATGAATTCCTCCCCACCGTTGAGAAAGAACAGGCTGCTGTCGTCCACATCGCGGCCCTGCATGCGCACCGATCCGGGCACATTGATTGGCAACGCAAAACACATGCGCCCTCGCGGCGCCTCGCCGTTCTGCACCACACGCTGATTGATCTGTTCCAGAAACAGGTGGCAACGCTCGGTGATCAGTTGGGTGAGCGAGCTTTCCGAGGCTCCAGCGCTCAGCTGGCTGTAGTCCTGGCTCCACTGCTGCACCGTGGCGGCATGGACGTGGATGTCACGAAAATGGCTGGTGTGGTGGGTGTTCATGGCCTGCAGCGCCCTCGCCGCGCGTGTTGTTCTAAGGTGGCCCTAACCGCGGATAGTCGCACACCGAGCTTCGCTCGTGAACGCCCCGTGCACCTGTGGTGCACGCGCCAAGTGCCGATTTGGGATACCGGCTTCGTACGCGCAACGGAGATGATCGGCTCACCTGAACCGACATCCCGTAGAGGCCGTCATGAGCGAAGCCAAACTCGAATCCCTGCACTTTGCCGATGCCCCGCAAATCATTTCCAGCGTCCTGCCCGGCCCGAAAGCCAGCGAGGCCCTGGCTCTGTCTGCGCGCACCGAATCGATGGCGCGCGGCGGTGGTCGCATGCCGATCGCCATGGATCGCGCCTTTGGTGCGACCTTCAAGGACCCGGACGGCAACACCTACATCGACCTGTCCGCCGGCGTGGGCGTTAGCAGTGTCGGCCGCTGCCACCCCAAGGTGGTAAAGGCCATCCGTGAACAATCCGAAGTGCTGATGCACGCGCTGGAAATCAACAGCACCCGCCGCACCGAACTGGCTGCCAAGCTGTCGGAGATCGCGCCGGATGGCCTGCGTGGCGACTGCGTCACCTTTTTCACACAAAGCGGCAGTGATGCGCTGGAAGCGGCGATCAAGTTCGCCAAACGGGTCACCGGCCGCCACCAGATCATCGCCTTTCACGGCGGCTACCACGGCGTATGGAACGCCTCGGGTGCGCTGACCACCGGCAACGCCTACCGCAAGGGCTATGGGGCGCAGATGGGCGGTGTGATTCACGCGCCCTACCCGTACGCCTACCGGTTCCCGTTCGACACCACCCACAAAAGCGCCGAGCAGATCGCCGGCGAGTACGTGGACTATCTGCTCAACACGCCCTACACCGCCGCCGACGACGTGGCCGCGGTGATCGTCGAACCGGTGCAGGGTGAAGGCGGCTACGTGCCGCCCTCGCCCGAGTTCCTGCAACTGCTGCGAGAGGCCTGCGACCGCAGCGGCGCGCTGCTGATCGTCGATGAGGTACAGGCCGGCGCCGGGCGTACCGGCAAGATGTGGGCCGTCGAGCACTCTGGCGTCAAGCCGGACATGCTGACCTTTGGCAAGGGCATCGGCAGCGACCTGCCGATGGCCGGCCTGATCATGCGCTCGGATCTGGCCGCCAAGATTCCCGACGGGTCGATGCCCAACACCTTCGCGGCCAACTCACTGTCCGCGGTGGTGGCGCTGACCAACATCGCCATCCTTCAGGACCCGGAGCTGGACCTGCTCAATCGCGCTCATGCCGTGGGCCTGGAAGCACAGGAACGCATCCGCGGCTTCAACAGCCCGTTCGTGGGCGAAGTGCGCGGCCGCGGCCTGATGATCGGTATCGAGCTGGTCGAAGACCCGGTCACCAAGGAGCCGCTGTCGCGCGACAAGATCGGCCAGCTGATGGGCTACCTGATCAACCACGGCGTGCTGATGATCCCCTGTGGCCGCTACAGCAACGTGATGCGCGTGATGCCGTCGCTGACCATCTCCCGCGCGCTGTTCTTCAAGGCACTGGACATCTTTGGCGACGCCCTGGCGTCGCTCAAGGCTTAACCCACTCTCATTTTTCGTGGATACGCACATGACTCAGCATCTGCAACACTTCATCGCCGGCGCTGCCGCGGACTCATCCGACGGTCGCCGTTTCGACCTCATCGATCCGGTGACCGAGAAGGTCTACGGCAGCTCCGCCCGCGGCACCGTCGAGGACGTCAACCGCGCCGTGAAAGCCGCCCATGAGCAACTCGAGGGTGGCGCCTGGAGCCAACTCTCCGGCTCCGAGCGCAGCCGCCTGCTCAACAAATTGGCCGATCTGGTGGAGCGCGACAGCGAATTGCTGGCCGACTTCGACGCCAATGCCATCGGCCGCTCGCCGACGGAGCCGCGGCGCATGGACCTGCCCAACGCCATCGCCAACCTGCGCGCCGCTGCCGGCTGGGCCAACCAGCTCGAAGGCCGCACCATTCCCAGCGGCGGCTACTTCGGCACCAAAACCCTTTCGTACACCGTGCGTGAGCCAATCGGCGTGGTCGGCGCCATCGTGCCGTGGAACTCGCCGTTGATGATCACCGTGTGGAAGCTCGCCGCCCTGCTGGCCGCTGGCTGCACCGTGGTGGTCAAACCGTCGGAAGAAACTCCGCAGTCGGCGTTGCACCTGGCCGCATTGGCCAAGGAGGCTGGCTTTCCCGATGGCGTGATCAATATCGTCACCGGTTTTGGCGCCGAAGTGGGTCGCGCCCTCTGCGAGCACCCGGACATCGCCAAGATCAGCTTCACCGGCAGCCCGGAAGCAGGCCGCGAGATTCAGCGCACCGCCGGCGTTCTGTTCAAGCGCGTGGCCCTGGAGCTCGGCGGCAAGAGCCCGCAGATCGTTTTTGACGATGCCTCCTTCGAGGATGCCCTGTTCGGCTGCTCGCTCGGCCTGTTCGCCAACCAGGGCCAGGTTTGTGCTGCCGGCTCGCGCATTCTGGTGCAACGCGGCGTCGCCGAGCGTTTCGCTGCGGCATTGGCCCAGGCGGCCAGCTCCGTGAAGGTTGGCGACCCGCGCCAGCCCGACACCCAAATGGGCCCGGTGGCCAAGAAGGCGCAGTTCGACCGCGTCAACCGCTACATCCAGCTGGGTATCGATCAGGGCGCGACGCTGCTCGCCGGCGGCGTGTCGAATCCCGACCAGGGCTTCTTCGTGCGCCCGACCATTTTCGCCAATGCCCGCAATGACATGGCCATCGCCCGCGACGAGATCTTCGGCCCGGTCGGCACGGTGATCACCTTCGATACCGAGGAAGAAGCCATCGCCCTGGCCAACGACTCCAGCTACGGCCTGGCCGCCACCGTATGGACGACCAACCTGGCCCGTGCGCATCGCGTGGCCGCAGCCCTGAAAACTGGTGCGGTGGGCGTCAACTGCTGGAGCCCTCTGGACGCCAACCTGCCCTGGGGCGGCGTGAAGACCAGCGGTATCGGCCGTGAAGGTGGCTTTGGCGGCGCGGTCGCCTACACCGAGGAAAAAGTGGTCACCGTCCTGCTGCCCAGCTGAGTGCGTTCCAGCAATGGCCTGCGCCTCCTGGTGGTTGCAGGCCATTGCGATTCCTAAGGCCCTGATGATCGATAAAAAGAGACTGCGATGAATACGACAAGAAAAGAACCAGTCGACCGCTATCCAAGATCCCTGCTGGTGCTGCACTGGGTACGTGCGGTGCTGATCCTCGGCCTGTTGTGGGCAGGCTGGCATATGACCGGGATGAGCGACGATATAGAGAGCAAGTTCGTGCTCTATTACCCCTGGCACAAATCATTCGGCGTGCTGGCATTTCTGGTGGTGGTGATCCAGATCGTCATTCGCCTGAAAACGCCCGTGCTGCCCAAGCCACCGCTGACCCTGGCAGGCCACGAGCGTGTTCTCGCGCAACTGGTACAACGTTCCATGTACGTGCTGCTGGTGTTGGTGCCGCTGATGGGTTACTCGATGTCCAGCACCTACACCATGAGCGACGGCGTGTACTTCTTCGGCGTCAACCTGCCGGAGTTGCTGGCCAAAAACGACGACTGGTTCGTGGTCTTCCAGTGGCTGCACAAAACGCTGGCCTACACCCTGCTCGCCTTGATCGTGCTGCACGTCATCGGTTCGCTGAAGCACCGCTTCTTCGACAAGGACAAGCGCAACGATGTACTCAAGCGCATGCTGTAAACAACGATAAACCTGCAAAAAACAAGCGCCACCCTTGGGGTGGCGCTTGTTTTTGTGGGCTGAAAACCCTTAGAACCTGTTCAAAGTCTTGTATGCGCATGAAGAGGCAACTACAAGGCAGAAGCAGCCGTTCGCCGATCCACAGTGGGAGCGCGCCATGCGCGCGAACAATCGCGGGCATGAACTAGGCGCCCCCGCCCGCTCCCACAAATACCCCGCCGATGTCAGCCCCACTTAGCCGCCAAAATCGACGAACCTGGGCTTAAAGATGATGAACAGGTTCTTACCCATAGCGTTGAATCAGAACTCCATCCACACGATGAACTGCATGTAGGTGTTGGTGCCCGGCCCGCTTTGCAGCCCGCCGGTTTCCCGCCATTTGTCAGGCTTGTAGAAACCCACCAGGGGCGACAAGGTGATGTTATCGGTCACCATCCAGTCCACGAACAGGTCGATCTCCTGGGCGCTGTAATCCTGCTCGTCACGCCGCGACAACTGGTGGAAGTTGAAGTACATGGCGTTGAGGGTCAGCTTGTCGGTTGGCTGCACGGAAAACTGCACATCGTTGATACGCATGTTCGAGGTGACCGAGCCCGCATAGTTGACGCCGACTTCGCCCTGCAGGCGCTTGCGGTAGCCGCCCTGGAACAGGAAATCCCAGCCTTCCGAATAGCGTGAGAAGCGGTAACTGACCGCCGGCTTCCAGCGCACCTCGCTGAAGGTGTAGCCAGCATCGAAGAACATCGCCCGTTGCGAGCCCGAGCGTTTTTCCTGGCGGGCCACCTCGAAGGCGAAATCGGCATCCTCGATGCCGGCGTTGCCCTGGCCACGGATGCTGTAGATATCCATGCCCTCGCGCTCCATACGATCACCGAAGGCGTAATGCTCATCGACGTGCAGACCATGGATGTAGGTCGAACCGATCGAGCCGAACGCCGTGGTGTAGTCGACGGTTGCCGCAGCGACCTCGGTCTTGGACTGCCCGGGGCTGTCGATCTTCAGCCACATCATGCTGCCGTGCAGGCCTTCGGTGCCGCCAAGCTTCAATACCGCCGAGTTGCCGAATGCCAGGCGCGGGCCGAGATAGAAGGCACCGCCGCGATCGAAGCGGCCATCGGACACTCCCTCTATGGGGTTGAAAGCACGGCCGGGCGAGAAACCGTCATCGGTGATCAGAAAGCCGTCCAGCGTGACGATCTGCCGGCCGATGGAAAAGTCCACGCCATCGGTGCCCAGTGCCGGAAACAGATCGGCGGACTTCCACCCCAGGTAAGCGTCTTCCAGCGAGGTTCTGCGTTCCTCGCCGGTAGTCAGACCGCCTGGGTCGCCATCACCGAACGACCCCGAACTGATCATGCTGAGGCCGCCGTAGACCGAGCCGGCGTCGATTTTATCGGTGGCGCCCGTCAGCCCGTATTTGATGAAGCCTTCCTGCCAGCGCATTCGATCTGGCTCGCGCTCTGGGTCTCCCAGGTAGTTCTTGTTGGCCGTGTACCAGCCGAACCCTGCCCAGATCTCAGCGTTGAGCACGGTGGCGCCGCCGTTTTCGTTGTACAGCTCATAGGCCCGCGCCGGTGAGCCGACCGTACAGAGTGCGAGCAATGACACTAGTGGGGCGTAACTGTGGGTACGCATGACGTCTCTCCTGTTGTTGTTATTGATGAGGCGAGCCGCGAGTGTTTTCCCCGTAACCACGACAGCGGTATCCCATATCAGCAACGAACGACGCTGCACTCACACGTATTGGTTGATTACCTGGCTGGCTGCGCCAGAAAACAGCATCCAACCGTCATTCGTTGCCATTTTGGGATAAGGCCCAGCAGGTACCCGGCCCTATGCTCGGCGCCATAAGAACAAATAAGAACCGAGGTACCTGTCATGACCCTTGTCTCGTTTCCCCCGCTTTTGCGTCAGCGCCGCTGGCTGCTCGCAGCCCTCGTCACCTGTGCCCTCCCCGGCGTAGTGAGCGCCCACCATTCCTTCGCCATTTTCGATCAGACCAAGACGGTGACCATCAAGGGCGTGGTTTCGCGTTTCGCCTGGACCAACCCCCACGTCGCCATCTACATCGACGCCCCCGGCCCACCTGAGCAGCAATTCAAGATCGAGACCGGCAGCGTCAACGCGCTCAAGCGCACGGGTTGGAAAGCCAATGTGATCAAGGCCGGCGATGAGGCTGAGGTGACCTTCAAGCCCCTGAAGAACGGCGAGCCCGGCGGCTTGCTGGTCGAGATCAAGATTGGCGACACGGTGCTCACCGGCGGCGGCTGATTACCGCGGTAGCGCTGCACGACGACCGCACTGAATCCACCGGCTGGAGACACCTGCATGAAACCGACACGACACCTGGCACCGGTAGCGTTGCTGCTGGGCGCGCTTTGCATGAGCTTGGTCGCCACCAGTGGCGCAACCGAAATCGCCGCGACCAAGCCGAATATCAGCGGCACCTGGGAGCGCACCCCGGACGACTGGTTCGGCGAAGACCCGGACGATCCGGTGCTGCCGGGCGGCCCCATGCCACTCAAGGAGCCGTACGCCAGCCAGTACGCCGAGCTGAAGAAAAAGCAGGCAGAGGCCAACGAGGCCGGCACGCCACTGGCGACCACCAGTGCCAAGTGCCTGCCCGAAGGCATGCCGACGCTGATGGCGGCGCTGTTTCCGATTCAGATCATCTATGACGACAAGAACGTGATCGTGCTTGGTGAGTACCTGCAGCAGGTGCGCCGCATCATCCTCAACGAACCGCTGCCGCCTTTGGACGAACTCGACCCGGTCTATCAGGGGCATTCACGCGGCCGCTGGCAAGGCGACACCCTGATAGTGGAAACCCGCGCCATTCGCACCGACGTGACCTTCTACGACGTGCCCCACAGCGAGGGCGTGAAGGTCACCGAGCGCATCCGCCTGACGGCGCCCGACCACCTGCAGAACCGCGTGACGATCGAAGATCCGCAGCTGCTCACCAGGCCTTATGAATTCACCTTCGAATACAAACGCTCGGACTACCGCATCGAAGAGTACGTCTGCGAGAACAACCAGATCGTCATCGACAGCGAAGGCAAAGCCACCCTCAAAACGGACTGAGTGACACCCACTGTCGCCCCTAATCAGGAGAGATTCGGATGCAACGACCAATAACAATCAGCATCCTGCAACCTGCCATGCACGGCGTGCTGTTGACGCTAGCCCTGGCCACGGCAGCATTCGCCGAGGTGCCGCGCCTGCCCACGGCCATGGCGGTGCCGGATTCGGGCAAGCCGCCGCTGTCCTCGGCCACCTACCAGGGCACCGAGTACAGCGATCTCAAAGGCAGCGGCTACGTCGAGCAGGAGTTCTATCTGCAAGGGGTTGCGCCAGCGATCACCGCTGCCGGGCAAACCCTGCTCGAAGCGCCCTATACCACCCGCATACTGGTGCGCAAACCCGCCGACCCGGCACGCTTCAACGGCACGGTGATCATCGAGCCGTTCAGCTGGTTCGGCGAACGCGCTGCGGGCTGGATTCTCACCCGCGACTATCTGCTACGCCATGGCTATGCCTACGTCGGCTACACGCTGAACATCAACAAGCCAGAGGTCGACCCCAAGTTCATCGCCGGTGACCCGGCCGTCGAAGCCGATGGCATCGCCCAGTACGGCAAGATCGTCAACTTCGACTTCATGCGCCGCTTCGACTATGCCCGCTACGCGCCGCTCGCCAGCTACTACGATGCCAAGCGCTTCACCCGTGGCGACGCGCCGGATCCCTTCGTGCCGCAATCTCAGGGCATCGGCGCGCAGCTGGCGCTGCTACTCAAGAGCGACACGCCAAAAGGCCCGTTGGCCGGGCTGGACGTCAAGCGCGTCTACGTCAACAGCTGGGCGGTGACGGCCCAGGTGTGGATGGATTACCTCGACCAGGGTCGCCACCAGCAGTGGCGCATGCCGGACGGTAAACCGCTGATCGATGCCTACATGACCGGCCGCATGGCCTATGGCGAAGTGGGCGGTGATGTCATCCGCGTGCCGCGCAGGATGCCAGGCGATGCGCCGTTCGTGACCGTCTACAGCCAGTCCGAGTTGATGCACGACGTGCTCGAAGGCATTGCCCTGCCCGCCGATACCGACGAACCCAAGCTTCGCTACTACGAAGTGACCGGCATCCCGCACCTGCGCCTGGCCGACCTCGGTACCCAGCATACCGAACGCCTGGCCGCCGACGTTGGCAAGGGCAATGATCCGCGCTGCCAGATGCTCTACGACGAGCCGGCGGAGCTGGTCGTCTCGGCGCTGCTCGATGGCATGGACCGCTGGGTTCGTGACGGCAAGCCCATGCCCAAGGCTCCGCGCGTGCCCCGCCAAGGCAACGCCGCAGTGCGCGACGCCGCTACCGGCAACCTTCTGGGCGGCGTTCGCCCGCCGTGGATCCAGGTACCGAGCGCCACCTACCTCACCGACCAGGAAACCGCCTGCGGGCTGATCTACGACACCAAAGTGGCGTATTCGCGCGGCGAGCTGCGCAAACGCTACGGCAGCTACGCGCAATACCAGAAGGCCTTCGAAGACGCCAAGGCGCGCTCGGTGCAGGAAGGCTATTTGCTGCCCGAGGATGCCAAGGGCCTGCAACCGATCGCCAAACCCCAAGACTTCTAAGCCGCTTCAGGGAGACAACCGATGTCAGCGGAATTCATTGCCTGGCTCTACGCGTCAGCGCTGAGCACCACCATCCGAGACATGCTCTGGGTGGTGCCCACCGTGCAGAGCGTACACATCATCGCCATCGCCGCGATTTTCGGCTCCGCGGTGATATCCGACCTGCGCCTGGCCGGGGTGCTGGCCGTCGATCGCCCGGCCCGCGAGGTGATCGGCCGCTACTACCCGTGGATGCGCAACGCGCTGCTGGTGCTGCTGGCCACCGGCCTGGTCATGATCATCGGCGAGCCGGACCGGGTCCTGGTCAACTCCACCTTCTGGCTGAAGATGGCCCTGGTGATCGGCGCCTTCGCGCTCGCCTGGAGCATCCGCCGGCCGCTGCTCAAGCCTGCTGCCGACGGGTCGCAAAGCGATGCCATTCACCCAGCCATCAAGGTGCTGGCCTGGCTGTCGATCGCCCTGTGGTGCGTGGTGATCTTCTGCGGCCGCTGGATCGCCTACTCGATCTAATTCATTCCAACGCTCTCAGGTAGCCGTCATGGATATCCAATCACTGCTGCAAACTCTGCAGGACACCGCCATCGCCACGCTGATTCGCGAGTCCGACTCGGGCTTTCCGGCGCTGGAATCGCTGCATGTCATCGGTATCGCCCTGGTGCTCGGCACCATTGCCGTGGTCGACCTGCGCCTGCTCGGTATAGCCGCTCACCGCCCAGGCGCGCTGCGGCTGATCAAGGAATTGCTGCCCTTCACCTGGGTGGCCTTCGCGACGTGCGTGGTGACCGGCGTGCTGATGTTCATGGCCAACGCCACCACCTACGCGGAAAACCCCATGTTCCTGGGCAAGATGGGCCTGCTGGGTCTGGCGGGGCTGAACATGGCGATCTTCCACCTCGGCGCCTTTCGCCGCATCCATGAATGGGATAGCAGCGTGCCGCCGCCGGCCCAGGCGCGAATCGCCGGGCTCGGTTCGCTGGCGTTGTGGACCGGGGTGATCTTTCTCGGCCGCTGGATCGCGTTCGTCTGATGGCCAGCCTGCCGCTGAACGACCTCGATGCCGACCTGAGCACTGGCAAACCCGGCAAGGTCGTGAGCCCGGCCTCCGGGCGCTGGGAGTCGCTGGCCATGGTGCTGCTGACCCTCGGTGTGATCGCCTGCCTGGCGGGCTACCTGCTGCTGCGCCCCCGTGAGGTCGGCCCGCCTGCGGCCTTGAGCTGGCAGGTGCGCTCGTTCGACGGACTGAATGCGGTCGACCAGGCCATTCATAGCGCGTTGCTGCCAGCGGGTGAAGAAATCATCTGGAACAACAACGACACCGGCGGCTGGATCAGCCTGGAACACGCCCAGAAGATCGTTCTGCCGCCGTTCTATCGCGACGCGTTCTGGAAGAGCAACGGTGAGGTGCACTGGCAGTTGGTCCTCCCCGGCAGCCACCAGGCCCATGCCAGCACACCGGATGGCCAAACCGCCAGCGCGGCGCAGAGCTCCAGCCAGGTCTCCCAGGCCACCCAGGGCCAGGGCGCCGCCGTGTACTACGGCTCGGGCGGCCAGCTGCCGGGCCAGAGCGCCTACCTGCTGGTGATCGGCCATGCCCACGCCGGGGTGATGTGGGCCAACCAGGCGACCATCTGGGTTCACCGCGACCCGAATGCGCCCTACCCCGGCATCGTCAAGCCCGAAGCGTTGGTGAGCAAAGGCTGGCGGCAGGTCATCGCCTACGACGGCAACAGTGAAATCGAACGCGTGAAAGGAAACCAGCCATGATTGCTTCAGCAAGACTTCAGCCACGGCTGCGCAGCTGCCTCGCCCTGCTGGTGTTGATACCTGCACTCGCCCTGGCCGGCCATGCACAGGCTGCGGCCAAAAAACTCAAGATCGGCGTGACGCTGCACCCCTACTACAGCTTCGTCGCCAATATCGTCGGCGACCGGGCCGAGGTGGTGGCGCTGATTCCGGGGGAAGCCAACCCGCACAATTATCAGCCACAGCCTGCCGACATCACCCGCGCGATGACCCTCGATGCCCTGGTGGTCAATGGCATCGGTCACGACGAGTGGGCCGGGGCCATCGTCAAGGCAGCCGGGCGCAGCGACAACCTGCCGATCATCCAGGCCAACGCCTCCGTCGCGCTGATTCCCATTGGCGGTGATCAGGGCGGCGCCAAGGTGGTCAATCCGCATACCTTCGTCTCCACCACCGCGGCAGTCCAGCAGGTCTTCGAAATCGCCCGCCGCCTTGGTGAGCTGGACCCGGACAACGCCGCCACTTATCGGCGCAACGCCATGGCCTACGCGGGGCGCATTCGCGCGCTGCGCGCCCGGTTCATGAACCGCTTCGCCGCACTGGACCTGTCCAAATTTCGCTGCGCCACCACCCACGCCGGTTACGACTACCTGATGCAGGAGTTCGGCCTGTTCGTCAGTGCGGTGATCGAGCCGCGCCACGGCGTGGCGCCCACCGCGCGGCAGTTGGCCAATACCATCGAAGCGATCAAGAAGGCCCATGTGCGGGTGTTGTTCGCCGAGAAGACCTTTTCCCTCGATCTGGCCAAGCCCATCGAGGCCGCCACCGGCGTGAAGGTGTTCGCCCTGTCCCACATAACCGGGGGTACCTACAGCGCCGATGAGTTCGAGATCGCCATGGGCGAGAACCTCGAAACCCTGGCCGAAGCCGTCGAGTACACCCAGCAATGAACAAGGAAATGAGCATGCTCGGCCCCGCCCTGGTGTTCGATAACGTGTCCCTGAAACTAGGCGGTACCCAGGTTCTGGACGCCGTGAGCTTCCACATCGAGGCCGGTGCGCTGCATTGCCTGGTGGGGCCCAATGGCGGCGGCAAGACCTCGCTGGTGCGTGCGCTGCTGGGGCAGATGCCGCACACCGGCGCCATCCGTATCGCTGGCGAACCCGCCCGGTCGGTGGGCTACGTGCCGCAGTTGGCGGATTTCGATCGTAACGTACCGATGACCGTCTACGACGTGATGGCCCTCCTCGGCCAGCGCCGCCCAGCCTTTCTGGGCTCCAGCCGTGCCGCCAGGGCGGCCAATGCCGAAGCGCTGCAACGCACTGGCGTGGCAGGTATGGGCCACAAGGCGTTTGGCAGCTTGTCGGGCGGTCAACGCCAGCGCGTGCTGCTGGCCCAGGCAATCACACCGTTGCCGCGCCTGCTGATTCTCGATGAGCCCACCGCCGGGATCGACAAGCCGGGGCTGCACTTGGTGGAGAGCCTGGTGAAGGAGCTGCACGGCAACGGCGTCACCATCGTGTGGATCAACCATGACCTGGAGCAGGTCAGGCGTATCGCCCAGTCGGTGACCGTCCTCAACCAGCGCGTGCTGTTCCATGGCACGGGCGAGCAGTTGCCAGCTAACTGGAGCACGGGCGATGAATGATCTGTACAGCTGGATTCGCGACCACCTGCAGGCGCTGGCCGCCAGCCAGGTGCTGCCGCAGCCGTTCGAATACGAGTTCGTCATCAATGCCCTGCTCTGCGCCCTGCTGATCGGGCCACTGCTCGGCGTACTGGGCTCGATGGTGATGATCAAGCGCATGGCCTTCTTCAGTCAGTCGGTCGGCAATGCCGCGATGACCGGCGTGGCCATCGGCGTGCTGGTCGGCGAGTCCTATACCTCACCGTACCTGTCGATGTTCGGTTTCTGCATGCTGTTCGCGCTCACGCTCAAGTACACCCAGCACCGCACCACGCTGCCCAACGACACCCTGATCGGGGTGTTTCTGTCCATTTCCCTGGCGGTCGGTGCCTCACTGTTGCTGTTCGTGTCGGCGAAGATCAACACTCATGTGATGGAGAGCGTGCTGTTCGGCTCCATCCTGGCGGTGGATCACACCGACATGAACGTGCTGTTGGCCGTCACTGCCGTCTGTGCGCTCATCGGCCTGCCGCTGTACAACGCCATGCTGCTGGCCAGCCTCAATCCCAGCCTGGCCCACGCGCGGGGCGTGCCGGTGCGCGTTGTCGAATACCTGTTCGTGGTGCTGGTGACCCTGGTGACGGTGGCCTGCCTGAAGATCATCGGCGCCGTGCTGGTCGAGGCGTTGCTGCTGATCCCGGCAGCGGCCGCGCGCAACATCAGCCGCTCGTTGCCGGTGCTGGTAACCCTCGCCGCACTGATCGCCACCTTCTCCTGCGTGGTCGGCATCCTGGTGCCCATGCAGTTCTACATACCGGTGCCTACCGGCGGCGCGATCGTTATCGTCGCCGCCCTGGTGTTCGCACTGACCACCATCATTCGCGCCAGTAGCGCCCGCTTCAGGGGAGCCAGCGTATGAACCCGTGCATGTTTCCTGGTCTATCCCGAGCATTGCGTTGGTTGCTTCTGACGTTGCTGCTGGGCGCTACAACAAGCGTGCTCGCAGACACCACGCAGCCGCGGGTACTGGTTGCCCTGCCGGCATTGCATGCACTGACCGCGAGCCTTTGCCAGGGCACCCGCATCACCGTCGTGCGCATTCCGGCGGATGCCGCAGTGCCCATGCAAAGCCAGGCCAATGCCTTGTCGCGCCTGGACCCTGGCGTGTTTCAACAAGCCGATGCGGTAATCACCCTGAGCAGCCTATGGCGCGCCGACCCGCTGTATGCTGCAGCGCGCCGGCACAACCTGCGTATCGTCGAGATCGACGCATCGCGCTCCTGGGACCCGGTCAAACCTGGTGTTGCCATAACCCAAGCGCCGGCCAACGACGTACCGTGGGCCGCCGCTGACGACCAGCCCAGCGCCGAGCCGTCGCCCCATGCCTGGCTCGGCCCGGTCAACGCCATGCGCATGTCGGCGATCATCGCTGCCGATCTGGCGCGCCTCTCGCCCGAGGATGCTCCACGAATCGCCCGCAACCTAAGTACGCTGGAAAACCGCTTACGCCAGCTGAAAGCCGATTACGGCCTGCGCCTGGCAAAGATCCCGGATCTGCGGGTGCTGTCGTTGGCGGACGAGTTTATTTACCTGTTCGGCGAGTTCGATATCTTCGTCGACGGCTGGTTCGTGCGTCAGGACATCGACTGGAGCCAGGCCGACCGTGAGGCCCTGACCCGTTACCTGCGCGAACGCGACATCAAGGTGGTGGTGCACAAATGGCCGCCCGATGCTGCCATCACCCAAGCCATCGAAGCAGGCGGCGCGCGCCTGCTGATTCTCGATGCCGGGAATCCGGGCGTTCTCGATGACCCGGGCAAACCCTATGACGACCTCATGCGCGCCGATCTAGATGCCCTGCTGGCGGGCTTCGCCCCGTCGAGCCAGGCCGTGCCTGCTGCTCATCAACCCTGACCGTGGAGACCCACACCCATGAAACGCTTCTGTTCTGTTGCTCGAACCGCGGTGCTGGGCACGCTTGTGCTCAGCCAGGCCGCACTTGCCCATGGCCCGGTATTCGACTGCTACATCGAGCAGGACGACTCGGTGAAGTGCGAAGCGGGCTTCACCGACGGCAGCTCGGCGGCAGGTCGCAAGGTCCACGTGCAGGACGCCAGCGGCAAGGTGCTGCTTGACGGCAGCGTCGGCGCAGACAGCACCTACGGCTTCAAGCCGCCGACCGATGATTACGCCGTGGTGTTTCTTGGCGGCGAAGGGCACGCCGTAACGATCCAGTCTTCCGACATCACGAGGTAATACCGCCATGACCCACCCAAGCAAACTGTTCCAGTTGCTCGCTGGTGCCGCATTGAGCTGCACTGCCGGCTTCGCCCACGCACACTTCCAACTGCTGTATGTGAACGACAGCGCAATGCAGAAGGCCCAGGAACTGGAGATGGCGGCGGTATTCACCCACCCATTCGACGGCGGCCCGACCATGGCCATGGGCAAGCCGCTGTCGTTCAGCCATATCAGCTCCCACAACGGCGATAAGACCGACCTGCTTCGCTACCTGCGTCCGGTCCAGTGGCAAAGCCGTGAAAATCGTGCCGAGGCCTATCGCGCCACCATCCCCAAGGAAATGATGCGCGCTCTGGGCGATCATATTTTCGTCCTTGAACCCGAACCCTACCTGGAAGCCGAAGAAGATCTGTACATCCAGCAGTTCACCAAGCTGATCGTCAACGTCGGTGGCGTACCTGGCCAGTGGTCGGATGCCCAGGATTTGCCAGTCGACATCAAACCGCTCAGCAAGCCCTATGCGAACTGGACCGGCGGTGTGTTCCGCGCTCAGGTGCTGGCCGACGGCAAGCCAGTGCCGTTCGCGCAGATCGAGGTCGAGTACCTCAACCATGGCGTCGAGCTCGACCAGAATGCCTTCGACCCGAAAAATGAAGTCGCCTCGCCCCAGCCCGCCTTCAATACCGTGAGCACCTACTCGGACGCCGAGGGTGTGGTGACCATCGGCCTGCCCCGTGCTGGCTGGTGGGGCATCGCCGCGCTCAATATCGGCAGCACCAAAACCTACAAGGGCAAGGCGTTATCGCAGGATGCCGTGCTCTGGGTGCAGGCCCGCGACATGAAGTGACCCAGGCTCGCTCGCGTGGAAACATGGATAGCCGGCAGACACGTGCGGGCTATCCGTTTTATCGGTAACTCGATTGCTGCCTCGTAACGGCGCGCCCCACTGTCTGGCATGGCCATAATCCATGACTGTCACTGACAGCCGTTCGGAGCCTTACATACACTCAGAAAATGCAATAGTATAACGTTTTGCATCATGCTCATTTTCAAGTGAATGGTTATGCATAGACGTCACCTCCTGCACTTCGCCCTTGCAGGCATCACCCTGCCCTGGGCCATGGCCGTATCCGCGACCCAGAAGCTCGTCAACGCGCGCGCCTGGGACGATGGCGAGAAACTGAGGCTGGTGTTCGACCTGAGCGGCCCGGCGAACTACCAGATCTTCTCCCTGAAAGCGCCTGAGCGACTGGTCGTCGATCTCGCGAATACCGGTACGACCACCAACCTGAACGAACTATCGGCCGGCAACCGCATGCTCAGCGCCATTCGCAGCGGCCCTCAGGCCGGTGGGACGCGCGTCGTGCTCGACCTCAAGCGGCCGGTCAGGGTGGAAAGCTTTCTGCTCGGCCCCACCGGTAGCGAGGGTCATCGTCTGGTCGTCGATCTTCATGACATCGCGCTCGCGCCACAGCGGATCGCTGAACCACAGCCGGCCAACACTGCCGGGCAACGGGACGTGATCGTGGTGATCGATGCCGGGCATGGCGGCAAGGACCCCGGTGCACTGGGCGGCAACGGCGAGCAGGAAAAGGTGGTGGCCCTGGCCATTGCCCGCCTGCTGGCCCAGAAGCTCAACCGCCAGCGCGGCTTCAAGGCGCAGTTGGTGCGCAACCAGGACGTTTTCGTGCCGCTGCGCAAGCGCGTGGAGGTCGCTCGCCGGCACAATGCCGACCTGTTCATTTCAGTGCATGCCGACGCCGCGCCGCGTAGGAGCGCATCGGGCGCTTCGGTGTTCGCCCTCTCGGAGAACGGTGCTACGTCGACCACCGCGCGCTGGATGGCCGAGCGCGAGAACAGCGCGGACCTGCTGGGCGCCCGCGAGCTGCTGTCGCTCAAGAACAAGGATCCGGTGCTGGCCGGCGTGCTGCTGGACATGTCGCTGAACTCCACCATCAGCACCAGCCTGGGGTTGGGCAAGACGGTCCTCGACAATGTCGGCAAGGTGGCCGGCGTGCATCAGAAACGCGTCGAGCAGGCCGGCTTCGCGGTGCTCAAATCACCGGACATCCCGTCCATCCTGGTGGAAACCGGCTTCATTTCCAACCCGGCCGACTGCCGCAAACTCTGTGACCCGCTGCACCAGAAGCGCGTGGCCCAGGCGATTTTCGATGGATTGCAGAAGCACTTTGTAGCCAGCCCACCGACCGGCACGTTCCTGGCGAGCCAGAAGAACGGATCGCTCACCTAACCCGCATCCGGTAACAGTGCTCAGGCGAACGGCAGCTCGACCCGCACTTCCAGCCCGCCGCTGGGGCGATTGCGCAGCGTCAGACTGCCGCCGTGCTCCAGCACGATGGCCCGCGCGGCAGAAAGCCCCAAGCCGACACCACCGGTGTGCTTGTTGCGCGAGCCCTCGATGCGGAAGAACGGTTTGAAGACTTCATCCTGAAACGCCGGGGCGATACCCGGCCCGCGATCGAGCACGCGAATGCGTACAGCGCGGGCGCCCTGCTCGAGCATCACTGCCGGCTCGTGGCCGTACTTGATGGCATTGTCGAGCAGGTTGCCGAGCATGCGCTTGATACCGATTGGCCGACCGACGTACACCACCCGCCCCTGCGCGCGCAGCTGCACGTCGATACCGACGTCGCGGTAGTCATCGACCAACGTGTGCAGCAACCCGGCGAGGTCGAAGGCGGTCGCTGGCTCCAGGCGGGCGTCGTCGCGAAAGAACTCCAGAGCGCTATTGACCATCGCCTGCATCTCGTCCACATCGCGAAACAGCTTGGCCTGCTGCTCAGGGTCGTCGATGAATTCACCGCGCAGGCGCATGCGCGTCAGCGGCGTGCGCAGGTCATGGGAAATTGCCGCCAGCATCTGCGTGCGGTCATGGATGAAGTGCTGCAACTGGGCCTGCATGGCGTTGAAGGCGACGATGGCCTGGCGGATTTCTCGCGGCCCTTCGACGGCAATGGGCGGGGCACGGAAATCACTGCCGAAACGCCGGGCACCGCGGGCGAAACGTTCCAGAGGCGCGGCCAGGTGGCGGGTGGCGATCAGTGCCACGATGATGGTCGAGAGCAGCACCAGGGCGATGACGATCAGGTTGCGTGGCAGCTCATCGAGGCCCCAGCTGCGGGTGAATGCAGAGAATTTCACCCAGGAGCCGTCGCGCAGCTCGACCGCCAAGGCGTATTCCGCACCGGGATCATCGGCTGGCCAGTCGGCGGGTTCGTAGCCGATGATCCTGGCGCTGGGGTTGCGCAACTGGCTACGCAGAAAGTCTTCGCCGGAGCGAAAGTCCGCTTCGTCATCCGGCTCTGGCAACCCGGCCTCCTCGAAACGACGCAGCCAGGTGGTGGTATAGAGCGCGTCACTGGCGGACCTGGCGATGGCCGGGCGCTGCTCGGGTGGTGCCGCATCGATGATGCGGCTGATGCTGGCGAGGCTTTCCAACAGGCCGGTCTGTAACAACGGCGGGCGCGCCCACACGCCGGCCAATTGGCTGAGTGCCCAGGTCAGCAGCAAAGCCGTGAGCATCGCGGTCAGCGTGGTCAGCGCGATCCACCGCGCCACCGTATCGCTGGAGCGACTGACCCTGGGCAGCCATTTCATCGCTTCACCAGCACGCTGGGGGTGAACAGGTAGCCGCTGTTGCGTACCGTGCGAATCATCGGCGTGCCGCTGACATCGCCCTCCAGCTTGCGACGCAAGCGGCTGACCTGCACGTCGATGCTGCGGTCGAAGGCTTCGAAGGCGTCGCCGCGGGTCATGTCCAGTAGCTGCTGGCGGCTCAGCACCCGGCGTGGGTGCTCGGCGAACACCAGCAGCAAGTCGAATTCACCGCCGGACAGCGGAATCATCACCTTGTCCGGCGAACGCAGTTCACGGCGTGTGACGTCCAGCAGCCAGCCGGCGAACTCCAAGGTCGGGCGCGGCTTGTCCCGGCTGATTTCACCGGTGCGGCGCAACACGGCGCGCACCCGGGCGAGTAGCTCGCGGGCATCGAAAGGCTTGGTGAGGTAATCGTCGGCGCCAAGCTCCAGGCCTACCACGCGGTCGCTGAGTTCACCCATGGCGGTGAGCATGATCACCGCCACCGAGTGTTCGCTGCGCAGACGTTGGCAGAGCACCAGGCCGCTCTCCCCTGGCAGCATGACGTCGAGGATCACCAGGTCGGGCTGCTGGCGCGCCATTGCCTGCCAGAGGCCCGTGCCGTCGCTGGCCACGTCGACGCAATAGCCGTGCTGCTCGAGGAATTTCTTCAGGAGGGCGAGGACTTCGAGGTCATCGTCCACCAGCAATAGGTGATTCACGCGGGGCTCGCTGCGGGCAGTTCTGGAGCGGCTATCTAAAACCATTGGCGCGAGCGCGTCATATATTTCAGTTCGGCAACAAAGCGGCGTTTTCGCAATATAGCGGACACGCTCGGGCAAAAACTGCCAGGCAGCATCGGCGCAGTTTTCATCGAGGATCGCCCATGCCGACCAACGCTCTCGCTCGTCCCTTCGCCCGTACGCTGTCGCTGGCAGCCGCCATGAGCCTGGCCACAGGCTGTGCCAGCTCGCCCGTACCCTCCGCCACCCAACTGTGCCAGGGCACGCTGGCCGCCCCCCATGACCCGGCCGAGTCGGTCAACCGCGGCATCTTCGCGTTCAACCGCAGCATCGACGATTACCTGCTGGCCCCAGTGGCCCGCGGCTATCGGCACCTGCCTGGGTTCGTGCAGGGGGGCGTACACAATTTCGTGGCCAACTTCGGCGAGCCCAAGGTATTGATCAACGACCTGCTGCAAGGCAACGGAGCGCGCTCTGTCACCACGGTAGGCCGTTTCGCGGTCAATACCACGGTCGGCATCCTCGGCCTGATCGACGTATCTGGGCGCATGGGCATCGAACGCCACGAAGCGGACTTCGGCCAGACCTTTGGTGTATGGAACATCGCCAACGGCCCGATCGTCGAACTACCGCTGCTGGGCACCGGCAACCTGCGTGACGCCACCGGCAAGGTGTTGGGCTTCGCGGTCTCGCCGTTCGGCAACAACAGCGACGCCCTGAAGACACTGAGCACGGTGAACACCGTCGGCGACATCGTCGATGGCCGCGCCGAGGCATTGCCGCTGACCGACGATTTGAGAACGCAGCCTGATTACTACCTGGCCCTGCGCGACGCCGTGGCCGAGCGGCGCGCGCACTTCGTTGCCGAGGGCAAGCTCGGCGAGCAGCCGGATCTCTGCGGAGCGAGCGATGAGCGCTGAAGGCGTGCTGGTGCTGCACCGGCGAATCAGGGCACCGGATAGGGCCACGTTGCATTACCGCGAGCTCGAGCTACGACTGGATGCCGATGGCCGCCACCTGGTGCTCAGCCGCTACACCGAGCTGTATGGCGAAGACCAGTCCATCTGGGGCGCCAGACGTGATCACAAGGTGTCGCTGGTCAGCCTGCTGCGCTGGATGGTCAGCCAGGGGCACGAACCCGATATCGCCGTTGCGGACGAAAAGAGCGTTGTCCGTCCTACGTCCTGGCGAGCCGGAAGGCTGAAGCGCTTGGTTGAGTGATTCAGTCGTTTAAGGCGGCCGGAGATACCAAGTTCATGGCCGCGAAATATTCTTCGGCACATCGTGCGGATGGGCTATCGGGCGTCAGGAGCTCGCGGCTGAAGCCGCTCCAACAGGTGTTGGGCCGCGGGGGCGTGCTAGTCCGCTGTCGTTGCAGGACTTGGCAAGGGAAGACGCGGACGGCTAGTCCATTCCCTGCGTCCTGCGCCTAACCGGAGGCCATTTCTCGCAGCAACGCGGCTCGCGCTGAAACGGGAACAGACCCTAGCCCCCCGATTGTTCCAACCGCGCCTGCAACTCCGCGCGCCGAGCCGCATCGGCGGCCTCTTTGCTCTGCAGGCGCTCCAGCAACTCGCCGGCCTGCTGAGGCGACAGCACGTAAATCCCGTCGTCATCGCCGATCAGCAGATCACCGGGCTGCACCCGCACGCCGTGTATCGTCACCGGAACGTTCACCGCGCCCTGCTCGCCAAGCGGGCGCGTGGTATAGGCGCTGACACCGCCGCAGAAGATCGGCAGGCCGAGCGTTCGCAGCACGCGCACGTCGGTCACCGGGCCGTCGATCACCACCCCCGCCAGGCCCTTGATGCACGCCGCGAGGGTGCGCAACTCGCCCCAGCAGGCGCAGTTCGCCTCGCCGCTGTTGGCGATCACCAGCACGTCGCCGGGCTGGCTGGCGATCAGCGCATCGCGCAGCACGCCACCGTCCGGTGCGTGGATCTGCGCGGTGGTAACGCGGCCGACGATGTGCACATCGGCCACCAACGGCGGCAAGCCGTGGATGTGTCCTTCCTGCAGCACATGGCCGATGGTCGACGCGGCGATGCCGCGATAGGCGTCGATCAATGCAGCGGGAACGGATTCGGTACTCATCGCGGGGCCTTGGGTCGGATCAGTGGGCAGGTGGAGCAATATTCCACCGGGTCGCTGGCCTGGTAGTAGAAGCAGCAGGTGCGGCGGAACCGTACGGCGCGCGCGCCGTCATCGAGCAGGGTCAGCGGTCGGTTGAAATGCTGCAGCGGGTTGTAGTCGAGGCCGAACAGGCTGCCGGGCGCCTGCTCGGTCAGCCAACGAAAGTCTTCGGCGCAGCGCTGTCGCGTCGCGGCGCATTCGAGCTTGGCCAGGCGTCGCTCGTACAGCGAGTAGACGCGCACTGCGGTGTTCTCCCAGAGGATGCGCCGCGATACGCCGGTGAGCCGGTAGAAGCTCTCCCACAACGGCTGCAGCAAGCCGGCGAACAGCTGACCGGTCACCGCCTCGCGCCAGGCTTCGCGCGCGCCGGGTTCGGGCCGCGAGACGGCCAGGCTGCGCAGCGGCAGCGACGAGGTCCACAGGCCATCGTCGTGGCCGTACTCGATGAAGGTGTTGTCCAGCGACAGCTCCAGGCCTTTGTCGTAGGCGGACATGGCGTACAGGCAGGCGCCGGTGAGCAGGAACGACTGACGCTTGCCCAGCAGCGAGGCGGTGATGCGCCGCGACGGCGAGAGAATCACCGGGCCGAGTTTGTCCAGCAGCGCCGTGCAGGTGGCTTCGTCCAGCAACTCCCTGGCCGGCAGGCAGCGCGCAAGGTCTCGCTCGCTTTCACGGCGCAGGCGCAGCGCACCACACAGGCTGGCCCATTGGGCGTCGCTGAAGCTCATCGTGGAATGTCCCGACCAAAGGGAATGCACAGCGGCGTGTGGAAGAACGGGTCGGGGATGATCCGGCAATCCAGGTCGAACACCGTCTTGACCAGCTCTTCGCTGAGGATGTCCGCCGGCTTGCCCTGGGCGTAGGCGGTGCGTTGGTGCACGGCGACCATGTGGTCGGCGTAGCGACAGGCCAGGTTGAGGTCATGCAGCACCATGACGATGGTCTTGCCCTCCTGGCGATTGAGCTCGCGCAGCAGGTCCAGCACCTCGATCTGGTGGGCCAGGTCGAGAAAGGTGGTCGGCTCGTCGAGCAGCACCAACTCGGTTTCCTGGGCCAGGGTCATGGCGATCCAGGCGCGCTGCCGCTGACCGCCGGACAGCGCATCGACCGGCCGTTCGGCCAGCTCATCGAGGCCGGTACGGGTAAGTGCGCGGGCCACCACGGCCTCGTCCTCGGCCGACCACTGCTGCATCCAGCTCTGGTACGGGTAGCGCCCCAGGGCGACCAGTTGGCGCACGCTGATGCCCTCGGGCGCCACCGGCATCTGCGGCAGGATCGCCAGCTCCCGCGCCACGGCGGCGGTCGGTTTGCGCTGGATGTCGGCACCGTTGAGGATCACCGTGCCGGCCTGCGGCTTGAGCAGCCGCGCGAAGGATTTCAGCAGCGTGCTCTTGCCACAACCGTTGCTGCCGATCAGCACCGTCACCTGGCCACGCGGCAACGCCAGGTCGAGGTTGTCGATGATCGGCTGGCGCTGGTAGGCAAGAGTCAGGTTACGGCTGGCGATGGCGGTCATGTCAGGATCCTCACTGCCGCTGCTTGATCAGCAGGTACAGAAAATACGGGGTGCCGAACACGGCGACGAAGATGCCGGCGGGCAGATCCAGCGGCAGGAACAGGGTGCGCCCGGCGAGGTCGGCGAGCATTACCAGGTTGGCACCGACCAGCGCTGCCATGCAGGCCTGGGCGGCGAAACCGATGGGGATCAGCTGGCGAGCGATATGCGGGGCGATCAAGCCGACGAAGGCCATGGCGCCGCCCCAGGCGATGGCCGAGCCGGCCAGGGCCACGCTGACCGCGAGCAGCGCTGCGCGCAGCCACTGCACGCGCACGCCGATGCCGCGGGCCAGGCCCTCGTCCAGTTGCTGAACCACCACGTGGCGCGATAGCAGCGCCAGGACCGGCAGCAGGCACAGCAGCACGCCCGCCAGCGCCTTGACCTCTCGCCAGCCCGCGCCGTACACGCTGCCGGTCAGCCATACATAGGCCGACAAGGTGGTGCTCAGCGGGCTGAACACCAGCATGAAGGTGGTGGCAGCAGCCAGCATGGCCGACACACCGACGCCGATCAGCACCAGCCGCAGCGGTGACGTGCCCTGCTTCCAGGCCAGGCCGTAGACCGCCAGCGCGGCACTGCCGGCACCGAGCATCGCCGCCAGCGGCAAGCCGCCCATGCCCCAGGTCGCCGCGAAGGCCGACAGGTACAGCACCGCCGCCGCACTGGCGCCGCTGGACAGGCCGAGCAGATCCGGTGAGGCCAGGGGATTGCGCACGATGGCCTGCAGGATCAACCCGGAAACTGCCAGGGCGCCACCGATCAACGCGCCAAGCAGCAGGCGCGGCAGGCGCAGCTGCTCGACGATAAAGCTCAGCCCGGCCCCGCCTTCGCCCATCAGCACGGCAGCGACTCGCTGCGGCGAGAGCATGACTTTGCCCAAGCACAGGCCGAGAACCAGCACGAAAAGGCTGAACAGCACGGCCAGCAGCAGGCGCAGCGCGCCGGTGCCTTCGATACGCCGAGAGAAACCGTGCCAGCGCAGGATGCGAGGTCTAGGCATTGCGACCTCCACGGCGTGCCAGTGCAATGAAAAACGGCGCGCCGAACAGCGCGGTCATCACCCCGACCGGCACTTCCTGGGGCAGGATCACCACCCGGGCGAGCATGTCGGCGACCAGCAACAGCGTGGCGCCGAGCAGCGCGCAGCCAGGCAACATCACCCGGTGGTCGATGCCGACGAGGCGGCGCACCATGTGCGGCACGATCAGACCGATGAAACCGATGCTGCCCGCCAGGGCCACTGCGCTGCCAGCCAGCATTACCACCAGCACGCCGAGTTGTAGGCGGATCAGGCCGGTGCGCTGCCCCAGGCCGATGGCGATCTGCACGCCGGCATTGAGCACGTTGACCTGAGCGCCGAGCAGGCAGGCCACCAGCAGCGCCACCAGCGCGCAGATCAACAGCGGCACGGCGGTGGCCAGGCTGCGCTCGCTGAGCGAACCGGCCAGCCAGAACAGTACGGTATCCAGACCTTGCTGGTCGATCACCAGCAGCGCCTGGCTGAACGCCGTGAACAGCGCTGTGATCGCCGCCCCGGCAAGCACCATGCGCAACGGGTTGAGCGCGCCCTGCCCGCTGTTGCCCACCGTCCAGACCAGCGCACCGGCCACGGCGGCGCCGCAGAAGGCGCTCCACAACCATTGCTCAGGCGCATTCAGAGAGAACAGCGACAGGCTGACGATCAGCGCGAAGGTCGCCCCGGCGTCGATGCCGAACAACCCTGGCGAGGCCAGTGGGTTGCGGGTCATGGCCTGCATCAGCGCCCCGGCCACCGCCAGGCTGGCGCCGACCACCACTGCCATCAGTGTACGCGACAGCCGGGTGGTATTGACCAACAGGTGATCGACGTTCAGCGGATCGGCATGCAGCAAGGCGTTGAACACCGTGTGCGGGGCGATCCAGCTGGGGCCGGTGGACAAGCTCAGCACGCAGCAAGCCAGCAGCACTAGCGAAACGATGATCAGTTTGCTCCACGCCGTCATGCCGCAGCGTCCTGCAGCAGGGTGCGTTCGATATCGTCGAGAACGCGATTGGCGCCGAGAATGCCGCCGGAAAATATCCAGGCCACGCCGTCCACCCACCACACCTGCCCGGCTTTGGGCGCGCTCATGCGCTGCCATAGCGGGTGATGGGTAATCGCCTGGTAATGGCGCTGCACCGCCGGGCTGTCGGCACGGCCGAAGACGAAGAACACGTCGGCGTCGGCCACTGGCAGGCTTTCGCGGCTGCGCAGCTTGATGGAAACACCGGTGGCATCGCGGCTCTGGCGGTTCCACACGAAGCCCAGTTCGGCCAGCACGCTGCCGGCGAAGCTGTCGGGCAGGTAGCTGCGCACGTGGTCTTCACGGACGTCCAGCACCGATACGCTGAGCGGCCAGCGCGCGCCGAACTTGGTGGCCAGGCGCATGCGCATCGCGCTGATGCGTGCATCCCAGCGTGCTTGCAAAGCCTGCGCTTCGACGTTGCGCGCCGTGGCGGCGCCCATCACGCGCAGGGTGTGGCGGAATTCGAATACCTCGTCGAGCATCACCACCGGGCACAGCTGTTCGAGCAGCCCCTCGACCCGCTCGTGGCGAAAGCGCGAGGCGACGATCAGGTCAGGGGTGAGCAAGGCGATGTCCTCCAGGCTCGGCTGGGTTTCCAAGCCGACATGGGGCACACCTGTCAGCGCCGGGCGCAGGTAGCGATACATGGGCTTCTCGCTCCACGAATCGACCACGCCGGCCGGCCGAATGCCAAGCGCCACCGCAGTGTCGGTGGCGCCTTGAAACAAGGTGATGACGCGCTGCGGTGCAGGCCCGGCCTTGGCCAGGGGCATTGCACCAGCAGCGATAACGCCCAGGGAAAGGCGCATCAACGTGCGCCTGGACAACGATCCACTAGGTTGCAAACTCGATCCTTTGTAATGGATTGACGACTAGCCCCTTGCCGAACGGCATGCTGCCCGGCCCACCGGCCCGTTCGATCATCGGGCGCAGCAGGAGTTTCTGCGGCCAGGTGTCGGACTCGAACAACTGGCCACGCAGCACGGCGCGAGCGTCGTCGTCGAACGGCACAGCGGCGATCCCCTCGCTCAGGGCATCACGCAGCACCCGCCAGGCCTGCACGGCTGGTACGTCGTAAACGCGCTCCAGGGTATCGATGATACCGCGCAGGTTCACCTGGATGCCCAGGGTCTGCAGCCAGAACAGCAAGTCTTCGGGACGTTCATGGTACAGCGTCTGGGCATGACCTTTCTTGATTCGGTACTGCGGGTCGAGCATGCCGTTGCGCTCCAGCCAGGGCACGTACAGGCGCAGCGAGTCGTGATCACGCAGCAACAGCCCGCTGACCTTGCCTGCGTCGTACACCAGCACGGCGTTCTGGCCGTGCACCTCGCCGAGCATACCGAGGCGGAACATGCGCAGGTTGACGTCGAAGAACAAGGTGCACAGCTCGCCGAACAGTTGCAGCACCGACGCCGGCCCGGCAGGCAGACCGCGCTGGCGAATGCAGTCGTCGAAGAAATGCCGGTCGCTGTCGGGCAATGGCGTCCCCAGCGCGGCCATGGGCAGCAGGCGCCTGGCGGGGTCTGCGAGCAGCGCTGGCGGGTAGCCACGGACCATGGCCGAGAGGTGGCGCGGCGCTTCGTCGAACAAGGTACCGCCGTCGGGCATGTAGCCCCACCATTTGCTCTCGTCGCAGATGTGCAGCGCCTCGCGCAGCACCTCGTCGCGCTCGCGGCCCTGGCGCAACAGCGCCTCGCTCAGCCCGCCGTTGATCATCTTCACCGCCGGCAGGTAGCGGGAGGCGCCGAGGGAATACACCGCCATCGGCAGCTTTATGTGATCGGCCGGCGCCGCGGCGCAGGCCAGCGAACGCAGCGACGAGGTGGGATTGAAGCGGCCTTCCTGGAAGCTCAGGCGCAGGCACTCACCACGCTCGAAAGCCGCGCCGAGCTGCGCAGGCAACACCTGCTCCAGTTGCCAGGGGTGCACAGGCAGGGCGACGTGGCTATCGGCAATGCCCAGGGTGCGCATCTCGGCGTCGAGCTTCGCGTGCTGCTCAGGCTCGAGAATGAACTGGGCCGGCTGGCAGCGCGCCAGCGCCTCGATACCGGCACCGAAGGTCAGGCAGCTTTTGGCCACCGCGACCCAGTTGAGGGCCAGGGGCTGGTCGAACTCGGCCTGGTACTGGCAGTACTGCTCGTCATCCAGGCCCTGCTTGGCCTTGGCCAGGGGATGGAACGGCCGGTCGCGTAGCGAGCCCCACTGCTCCATGGCCAGGAAGAACGCGGCGCCGTCCTTTTCCAGCAGGCCTTCGGTCGGCACCTGGTGATCGAGGGACAGCGCGGTCTGCCCGACGCTGGTGCGCAGCACGTCCATGAACAGCTCGATGCCCTTGTCGTTGTCGACCGCATCGACGTTCACGCCTTTCAGGGCCAGGGCCATGAAGGCATCCGGGGTGAGTGGCCGGGTGCTCTGTCCCTGCACGTCCAGCACCGGGGTGCCGGGCACCTTCTCCCAGGCCTGGGTGATGCCCGCGCGCAGGGCGACCGCCAGGCCGCGTTGTTCGGCGGCGTCGTAGTGCCAGTGCCAGATCCTGTGCGGCACCTGCAGATCGGCGAGCGGCGAATCGGGGTGCGCAGCACGCCAGGTGGCGGGTTCGACCAGATGGGCATCGAGGGGGCCGAAGAAATCTTCGGCCAGCAGGCAGTCGACCAGGTCCTGCATAACCAGGTCAGCGGCAATCGAGTGGTTGGTGTGAGTCATGGAATCAGTTTCCTCGCGTCGAGGTGGTGGCCAACTTGGCCTGGAGGGCGCGAAACGCGATGCCGCGTTCGTCACCCAGCACGAAAGTGTTGACGCCGCGTTCGAGCCACCGCAGGTGGTCGTCGGGCTGGCGTGGAATGGCGCAGTACGGGATGCCGGCTGCCTGGGCGGCGCGCCAGGTGTCGAGCAGCGCTTGCTGCACCGTCGGCTGGTCGATCCGCCACGGCGTGCCGAACGACTGGGACAGGTCGGCAGCGCCTTCGAGGATCATGTCCAGGCCCGGCACGGCGGCCAGCTCCGCGGCGCGGCGCACGCCCGCGACGCTTTCGACCATGGCCACGACCATGATCTGTGCGTTGGCCTCGGTGACGTACTCGGCCAGGCTGGCCTTGCCGAAGGCGCCGGGGCGACCGGCATTCAGGCTGCGCTCACCCAGCGGGTGATACTTGCAAGCGCGGATCGCCGCACTCAGCTCCTCGGGGCTTTCGACCTGGGGCAGGACGATGCCCTGGGCGCCACCATCGAGCAGGCGCAGCATGCGCTTGGGCGCGAAGTCCGGCACCCGCACCAGGGGCGTCAGCGCATAGCTCTCGGCAGTACGGATCATGTGCTCGACGGTTTCCGGGTTGATCAGCACGTGCTCCATGTCGATGATCACGAAGTCGTAGCCGGCTTCGGCAATCAGCTCGATGGACGCCGCCGACGGAATCGAGGCGATCAACCCGCGCACCGCCTCGCCGGCAGCCAATTGCTGCTTGAGTCGGTTGGTTCTCAGCATGGGCGCGGTCCGTGGCGGTGCATGGGATTGGGTACGTGCTTGAAGCGCCGCTCGCCGTCGCCCAGCAGCCGGCGCTTGGTCAGTTCCTCCACCTCGTACTCGGCGGCGAACACGTCGAAGGCTTCAAAGCGCGCTGCGTGCTGCGGGTGCTGGCGCTGATAGTCGAGCACCACGTCTGCGGTCATGTGCCAGAACTCGCCCTCGTCCAGGCCATAGTGCTGACGCAGGAAGATCGCCATCTCGGCCAGGCAGATGAAGAAGAACGCGTCACAGGAGAAGTCGCGCACCGCGTTCAGATCATCGGTGAGGATGAACGAGTTGCGGTTCAACTTGGCGTGGCTCGCCGGCAGCGGCACCAACTCGGGCGCCAATTCCGGGCGAGCCAGGTGCGCCGGCGAGTACCGCACGCCGTCGTGGAAGTCCTTCAGGGCGATACGCTCGGGCCAGCCGTCGCGGTGGATCAACACGATGTTCTGCCCGTGGGATTCCATGCCGATGCCCTCGGCATACAGCATGTGCACGATGGGCGCCACACTGACGCGCAGCAGTTGCTGCACCCAGGCATGCAGGCCGTATTGGGCGATCCAGGCGTCAATGAAGGGCCGCTGTTCGCCGTCAGCGTAACGGTTCTCGACATGGCTCAGGCCGTTGAATGGCACGCCCTGCTCGCCCGGCGTCAGGTAGCGGTTGAGGTTTTCCCGCCAGATCGCGCCCAGGGTGCCGTAGGTCTGGCTCTGGCGGATGGCGGGTAACTGGGCATAGTCGAAGCTGACCCCGGCGACTTCACCAAGAACCACGAAACCGAGCTTCTGAGCGGTGGCGTCGCTGGCGATCAGCCGTTGCAGCCAGTCGTTGATGATCGGCCCGTTGAGCACCGTGTGCCGCGCCAGGATGCGCGTGCTCGAGGTGTTGGTCATGCTCAGGGCGAGCTTCACGTAGGGCCTTGTGGGCTGCTCGACGTTGGCCAGGGTACGGATCGACTGCTGGGGGCGGTAATCCGGGCCGGACGTGCCCAGGTACAGCAGCTCGCCGCGGGCCAGCTCGGCCTGGAAGTTCGGCACGATGACCTGCTCCCACTGCCAGGGGTGCACGGGAATCGGCCAGTAGTCGGCGAGCGCGCGGCCCTGCTCGGCCAGTGCCCGCTCGATCTCGGCCCAACGGCCGGCGCCGAATTCATCTTCGAGAAAGCGCTGCAGGTCGATGCCTTGCGACTGGTTCACCGAGCCCAGCCCGCGGGCGATGCCCAGCCAGACCACCGCCATCGGCTGGCCGAATTCCGGGCCATAACGACGGTTGTCGTCCAGGGAAAAGCCGATGCGCGACTTGTAGCACGGGTGGTAGCTGTGGGCATCCATGAAGTGCCGCTCCAGGCTGTCGGCATCCAGGGTGTGTGGCGCCGCAGCGGGGCTGTAGTCCTGGCTGCGCGACTGCAGGTCCTTGAGCAGCGTCTGCTCCAGTTCCTGGATGAAGCGCGGCATGTGCGGGCCATCGGCCAGCTCGCCGAGCAGCTCGGCGATGGCCTGGTGCAGATCGGGCTGAGTGGCCTGGCCCTGAGCGTCGATACGCTCCAGGGTGGCCGAGTCGAGGCGGATGATGGCGAAGCTGTCGCTAAGCAGGCCATCGCAGCGGTACTCGACCGCTGCGCCCTGCTCGTCAGTGCCGGCGACGATAAAGCGTTGGCGACCGTCGCCCAGGGGCTCCTGGCGATAGCTCAGCACATCCTCGTAAAGCAGGGTTTGCAGCAGTTGCCCGACCACCCGTTGCGACACCTGGCGGTAGCGCTGCGGGTTGGCCGGGGTCAGCCATGCGTGGGCATGGGCGATCAGCTCTGGCGCACGAAGGGGAGAAAACGAAGACATTGATAGACACCTCATGAACGGTGTTCGGACAGGGCCGAGCCGGGCTCGGCGCCGTCATTGGAAAGGGGAAAACGCCAGGCGAACGGCAGGGCGAGGAGGATCAGCACGGCGGTGGCGATAAACACTTCGCCGACGGCACCTGCAGTGCCGGCGTGGGCCGTGCCGGAATGCACCGCGCCAGCATGGGCTGCCCCGGAATGCACCGCGCCCCAGTCATCGCCAAGGCGAACCTGCAGCCACAGCGACGCCAGCACGATGGCCAGGGACGACAGCAGGCGTCGGGAGATGTTGTTCATCGCCGCGCCCTGGGTGATCAGCGCCTCGGGCAGCACGTCCAGCCCGGCGGTGGTCACCGGCATGTAGGACAGCCCCAGGCCGGCGCCGCGCACCACCATCAGCAGGCAGATGGCGAGCATGCCGACATCGTGGTCGATGGTGCCCAGGGCGAGGGTCGCCAGGCCGGTCAACAGCAAACCGGTAGAGACGATGCCGCGCGGCCCGTGACGGTCCAGCAACTGCCCGCCAAAGTGGCCGAACAGGCTGGCCGACAAGGCGGTACAGAGCAGCGCGATACCGGTCCAGATGGCGCTGTGACCCATCACCATCTGCACCAGCAGAGGCACCAGCACCAGGCACTCGAACATGCCGATGGACTGCACCACGGCGATCACCACGCTGGAGCGGTAGCCTTTCAAGGCGAAGATGCGCAGCTCCAGCAAGGGCGTCGGGTGGCGCAACTGGTGCCGCACGAACGCCACCAGGCAGAACGCAGCCAGCAGCAGGCCGAGCAGGTTGAACGGATCCTGCAGCGCTTGCAGGTCGTGCAACCGCCCCACGGTGATCATCAGCACGCCGATACCGATCGCGACGAGCAGGTAGCCGCTCAGGTCGAATGCCTTGGCGGCGCCCGCCTCGCTTTTCGGCAGCACGTTGACGCCCAGGCCCAGGGCCAACAGCCCGATGGGCACGTTGACCAGGAACAGTGCGCGCCAGTCGTACCACTGCAGCACCAGGCTGCCGCACAACGGCCCGACCGCCGGGGCGAGCATCACGGCAGCGCCCCACAAGCCGGTCACCGCACCGCGCTCACCTTTCGGGTAAACCGAAAAGATGATCGCCAGCGACAGGGGAATCATCAGCCCGCTGGCGACGCCCTGCACCACCCGGGCAGTGATCACCCAGGCGATGGAGCCGGCCATGGCGCCCAGCAACGAGCCAACGACGAACAGCCCCAGGCCAGCGAGATACAGTGGTTTGCGGCCTGCACGCTGGGCCAGGTAACTGGTCAGCGGCATGGTCATGCCCATGCTCACCATGAACGCCGCGACGATCCATGTGGCCATCACCGGGCCAAGCGCGAACGCCTCGATGAAGGCCGGCAATGCCGGGTTCAACGAGGTGTTGTTGAGGCTCACGGTGGTGGTGCCGAGAATCACCGCCACGACCACCAGGCGACGTGACGCCAGCATCAGCCATCACCTCGGTCGACGAACACCTGCTCCGGGCGCGGATGACAGAGGAAGTCGGCGTGGGAGATGTTGTAGCCGTAAGCGCCGGCCATGGGCAGCACCAGCAGGTCGCCAACGGCCGGATCGACCAGTTGGCGACCGCGGCTGAGCACGTCCTTGGGCGTACACAGCTGGCCGACCACACTGAAGGGCCGCGACACGCCGCTCGGTTCACGCCCTGCCGCCGGCAAATGGATCACCGGGTGATCGTGGCCCTGGGCGACCGGCAGGCGGAACTGGTGGGTACCGCCGCGGCAGACCAGAAAGTGCTGGCCGTGGCTGGATTTGCTGTCCAGCACCTCGATAGCGTAATAGCCGCAGTACGCACTGATGAAGCGCCCTGGCTCGAAACGCACCACCGGCGCATCCGCCAACGCCCCGAGCCGGTTCTCCAGGTGACGACACAGGCGTGGCCAGTCGAAACGCTCGCCGCTCAGGTAATCGACGCCAATGCCGCCGCCGACGTTCAAGTGGGTCACGGTCTCGGGCCGATTGGCCAGGGCCCTCCACTGCGCCCAGCGTTCCAGGTAAAGGTCGAGCAGCTGTTCATGGCGCTCGACTTGCTGCTGGTGGGACATCGCATGTACATGGAAACCCTGCAGGCGCAGGTGGCTGCTGGCCTCCACCCGTTTGACCGCCTCTGGCACCTCGGCCTCGTCCAGACCGAACGGCGTCGCTGTGCCGGCCATGGCCAGGCGGCTGGATAGCGTGGCCGGCAACTCCGGGTTGATGCGGATGAACACCGCCTGCACCCGACCCAGCTCGACGGCGATGCGTTGCAGACGCTCGATTTCGCCCAGGCTCTCGACGTGAATGGCCGCCACGCCCTGGCGCAGCGCGGCGCGGAAGTCGGAGTCCAGCTTGCCAGGCCCGGAAAACACGAAGGGCCGATCGCTGCACGCCGCCTGCAGCCGTTCGATCTCGCCGCCGGACGAGATCTCGAAGCCGTCTACCAACGGCGCCAAAGTGCGCAGGATCGGCGCTTCGCTGTTGGCCTTGATCGCGTAGAACAGCTCGACACCTGCCGGCAGCGCGGCCATCACCTCGCGCACGTGCTGCGCCAGGGCGTCGAGGTCGTAGACGAACACCGCCAGGGGATCGGCCGCGCGACTGCGGGCCTGTTCGATGGCAGCCAGTACGCTGGCAGGCAGCTTATCCATGGCTCACCTCCTCCGCCCACGGGCACGCCAACCTGACGTAACCGGCGTGCCGATCGGCCTGAGCCGACAGACGTACCTTGAGATTGGTCTTGCAGGCGATCGGCTCGCCGGCCAGCAAGGCATCCAGCTCGGGCGCCGGGCGCACCAGTTCACTGCGCAGCGCCTGCAACTGCCGTTCGACCCGCTGCCACATGGCGACGGCCAGGTGCGGCCGCTCCCAGCTCAGCGCCAGGATGGCCTCGGACAGGTTATTGACGAACAGGCAGTAGCTGATGCGCTTCCAGCCCTGCTCGCGGGTGTAGGTCAACGACTGGCGAACCCGTTCGGCGATGTCTGCTTCCAGATGATTCACACCGAGGTCGTCGGTCAGCTTCACCCCTTCGAAGTCGCGCAGCAGCAATTGCGCCGGCCAGCCGTTGTCGTGCACCAGCACGGCGTTTTGCAGGTGCGGCTCGAGCACCACGCCGTGGTTGAAGAACAGCGCCAGCACCGGGCGCAGTAACAGCGCCTGGTAGGCCTCGAACCAGTCCAACAGATAGTCGTCGCTCGGTTTGCGCGCACCCGGTTGTTGCACAAAGCCCTGGATCAGCGGGCGTAGCTGCAGGTTGCGGGCGAACAGCGTGCCGGCCATCAGACAGGATTGCGGCGCGGCGTGGCGGCAGAAGTTCTCGCGCAGGATGGCGCCGGTCTGCTCGCGGAACCAGTGCGCGTCCTCGGCGTTGCTGCCTGCCGGCGCCCAGCTCAACGCTCCCGGCTCACTGACCAGGGTGGCGCCACCGATGGTCGCCTGATGCTCACGTTGCAGGCGGCTGAACAGGCGGTCGATGAACAGCGCGCTGTCCAGCTCGTACCAGGCGTTCTTGCGAACGCAATTGGTGATGCGCACGTTCAGCGAACCCTTGAGGAAATAACCGCGGCCTTCGCCGTACCAGGTGCGCATCGACGCGGTCGGGCTGGCTAGCGGGCCTTTCTGGCCGAGGTCGACGATTTCGCCGCTGGCGACCAGCGCCTTGACCCGCGGATCGGCCAGGAACAGCTCGGCCTGTACCGGGTGCAGGCCGATCACCGCACGCCCGCTGCGGGCCAGGCGCTGGTCGGCGAAACCAGCCAGCACCTGCTCGTCGCTCAGGCCATTGCCGTGCAGCTGCAAGCCGTCACGTGGGACCTCGAGCACATGCAGCGGTACCCGTGCGCGGAACTCCGGCGCATAGGTCTGCTGGCCCAGGTGCTCGGGCCACAATCGGGCCTTGGGCGCCGGGTGGTTGGGGTGGCCAAACCAGAGGCCCTGCTCGCTGGCCAGGTAGTCACGCAGCGGGTCGTTGCCCTCGCTCTGCAGGGCGTGATCGACGATGGCGGCTGTTACGCCCTGGCTCTGCATCACCTGTTCGAGCAACTCGTCATTGCGCGAGCCGGTCAGCTGCTGGCAGGCCTCGAGCAGGTGCGCGGCGAACTCGGCGAAGGGCGGGCAATGCCAGTCGCCATCCCCCTCGCGCTTATAAAGATCGCTGAGGTAACGCTGGCTGCCGAGCGGGTCGCGACGATCCACCAGCACCAGAAACTGGCAGTTATCCGGCAGGTCGATCAGCAGCGGCAGGCCCTTGCCCTGCATCGCGCGCAGGTAATTGGCCGGCGCGATGCCGCGCACATGGGATGGCCAGGCATAGCGAGCGCGGTTTTCCGGCAGCGCGAATTCCTTGATCAGGCAATTGAGCAAGGCATGGGTAGCGGCCATTTCACTGATCACCCGGGCCATGCTGCCGCGCACCGAATCGATACGGGTAACGCTGGCCGGTTCCTCGAAGGCGGCCAGGTAGGCACGCGTAGCGCGTACAGATTGCTCAGCCACGGGCACCTCCCAGGGCTGCACCCAGGGCGCGCTCGAAACGAGCAACCACCTCGGCGCACTGCGCCTCGTCGATGATCAGCGGCGGCAGCAGGCGAATCACGCTGCCATGTCGCCCGCCGCGCTCGAGCAGCAGGCCCTGTTTGAAGCACTCGCTCTGAATGGCCGCCGACAGCGCGGCGTCCATGGGGTGGGCGCCCTGGGCGTCAGGGTTCTGGCGCTCGTCGACGATTTCCAGGCCCAGCATCAGCCCGCGGCCACGCACCTGGCCTATCGCCGGATAACGCTCGCGCAAACCGTTCAGGCGTGCCTTCAACCAGTCACCGCGTACATGGGCCTGCTCGGCCAATTGGTCGCGCTGGATGATCTGCAGGGTGGTCATGCCACTGGCCATGGCCATCTGGTTGCCGCGGAAGGTGCCGGTGTGGGCGCCTGGCTGCCAGGCGTCGAACTCGCGCTTGATGGCCAGCACCGCCAGTGGCAGGCCGCCACCGACCGCCTTGGACATGACGATGATGTCCGGCTCGATACCAGCGTGTTCGAAGGCGAACATCCGCCCGGTGCGGCCGAAACCGGCCTGCACTTCATCGACGATCAAGAGGATGCCGTGGCGTTGGGTCACCTCGCGCAAGGTGCGCAGCCAGCCATCGGGCGCCGGGTTGGCACCGCCCTCGCCCTGCACCGCCTCGACGATCACCGCCGCCGGCAGGCTGACGCCGCTTTCGACGTCCTCGATGAACTGGCTGAAGTAATGGGCCAGCGCCTGCACGCCCGCCTCGCCACCGATGCCCAGCGGGCAACGGTACTCATGAGGGTACGGCATGAATTGCACGCCGGGCATCAGCGAGGCCACGGCATCCTTCGGACCGGTATTACCGGTCACTGCCAGGGCGCCATGGGTCATGCCGTGGTAGCCGCCGGAAAAGGCGATCACGTTGCTGCGCCGGGTCACCGTCTTGGCCAACTTGAGCGCGGCCTCCACCGCATCGGCGCCGGACGGCCCGCAGAACTGCAGGCAATAGCCTTTGGCCGGCAGCACGCCCAGCAGGGTTTCGCTGAAGGCATCCTTCAATGGCGTGGTCAGGTCCAGGGTATGCATCGGCAGCCCGGAGGCCAGGAAGCTCGACAAACTGTCGACGATCGCCGGATGGTTGTGGCCCAGCGCCAGGGTTCCGGCCCCGGCCAGGCAATCGAGGTATCGGCGCCCCTCGACATCGGTCACCCACACGCCCTGCGCCTTGGCGATGGCCAGGGGCAGCTTGCGCGGGTAGCTGCGCACATTGGATTCGAAGCGGTCCTGGCGTTCCAGGTAATCCGCGTTGTTGCTATGTACCGCCTCGCGATCGAGTCGCTCCAGCGGCAGGGTACGTTCACTCAACATATGGTGCTCGCCTCTATCTGTTCGAGGCTCCGGATGGAGCCGTTGAAAGTCGTCAGCACTGCACTCATCAGTAACGGCATATCAGTAACGGCAGGTCACGCCGAATGCGGGGCTGCCTTCTGCGAGGCGTCCCGCTTCATCCCTGAATGGTTGGTTTTATTGTGTGCAGCGAACGCCCGTTACCAGGCGTTCGCCGTGGAGGTGCAACGGAAAAATCAGAAGCCGAGGGTGGCCGACAGCACGAAGGTGCGCGGCGCCGAAAGCGTCAGGCCAGGCTCGCTGTCATCCGAGGCGCCAGCCGAAATCCAGTCCCGGGAGTTGGCGACGTTTTCGACGGTGCCGCGCAAGGTGACATCGGTCTCGTTGACCTTGAAGGCATAGCGAGCCCCCAGGTCATAGCGCGTCCAGGAATCGATTTCCTTGGTGTTGGCCTGATCCAGGTACTGGGAGCTGCTGTACATGCTACGCGCGGTCAGGGTCAGCCCCTTGACCGTCGGCACGTCCCACTCGGCACCAAAGTTGGCGTTGTACTTGGGCGTTGCAGGCGCTCGGTTGCCATCGGTGACGCCGTCTACGGTATCGGTCAGCTCACTACGGATGTACATAACACCACCCATCAACCGAACACCATCAAGTGGCTCACCGAACATATTGAGCTCTATGCCGTCGTTCACGCGCTTACCGTTCGGACCGAATGCGCGCGATGTTGCGTTAGTTTCGTAAGCAGGTTGTTTGATGCGAAATACCGCTGCGGTCACTGCAAAACGGCCCAAGTCGTACTTAGCGCCCGCTTCAAGCTGGCGGCTAATGAATGGAGGGAATATCTCGTTGTTGTTCGTTGCAGTGGACGGCGCGATCTTGCCCTGGCTCAGGCCTTCCATGTAGTTGGCATAAAGCGATAGCTGATCAGTCGCCTTGAACAACACGCCCACCGACGGGGAAAGTTTTTCCTCATCGTAGTTAGTAGGCTGTTTGACTCCATCAGACCAATCATCCACTTTCACGCGCTGCCAGCGAGCACCGACGGTAAGAAGAACCTGATCCTCAAGGAACCCCATTGTGTCGGCGAGCGCTACACCTTCAAAGCGATTCTCCGTATAGGTTGTTGGCCTACGTGAGGCGCCACTCGTGGGCGTTGGCGAAGCAATCGGGTTGTACAAATTGCTGGTGCGATTGGCATAACGCTGTTCGATATTCTTGAAGTCCATCGCGAAAATATCGGCACTCGCGTTTATCTCGTGGCTCACCGGCCCAGTTTGTAGCCACTTGCGGACCCCAATATTGGCCGTTTTCACATCTTCCTGGCGTGTGAAATTACGAGTTTGATAGGTGAAATCGCCTGCTGCGTTAGTCAGGTTGACGTTATGGCGTAGGAAGTCATGATCACTTTTGCGAGCGCCAACAGCACCATAAACCATCAATGAGTCATCGATATCGTACTCACCACGCAGGGCACCAAAAGTATCGCTGGTCTCGGCCTTACTCCACGCCTGGGCGTAGTTATGGCGCACATCACTGGCTTTTGGCACTGGTGCAGCGGCATTGACCAGCACCCGCTCCTGCGGCGCATCGGTATCACGCTCGGTATGCCCCAGGTCCATCGACAGGCGCAGGCGCTCGTCGCGGAAGTCGAGACCGACCACGGCCATTTCGCGGTTGACCTTCTGATGATCCCACTCGGTATCGCCTGACTGCTTGACGCCGTTGAAGCGGATGCCGAAGCGGTTGTCCTCGCCGAAGCGACGACCTACGTCGACGGCACCACCCACCTGGCTGTCCGAGGCGTAGGTGCCAGTGAACTCGGTGATCGGCTTGTCGGTGGCGCGCTTGGGCACCACGTTGATGCCGCCGCCGACGCTACCGCGCGGGGAGATGCCGTTGACCAACTGGGTCGGGCCGCGGAGGATGTCGACGCGGTCGGCCATTTCCATGTCGATGGAGTACGTCGGCATGATGCCGTACAGCCCGCCGTAGGACACGTCGCTGTTGAACAGGCTGAAGCCGCGGATGGTGAACTGCTCGAAGCGACCGCCCGCCGGGTTGGTGGAGCGCACCGCCGGGTCGCTGGCAGTCAGGTCGGCCAGGGTGCGCGACTGAGTGTTCTTCACCGCCTCGCTGGTGTAGGTGGTCATGCTCAGCGGCGACTCCATGAAATCCCGCGAGCCCAGCAGCCCCTGGGAGCTGCGACGGGCGACCTGGCCGCCGGCGTAGCGCTCGCCTTCCAGGCTTTCCGAGGGAATGGTCACACCGGTGATGGCGGTGGGAGCGATTTCCATGGTATCGGCACTGTCGGCTGCCGGGGCGATGGTATAGGCCGAGTCGCTGACCGGCTGCAGACGCAGGCCGCTGCCCTGCAGCAGGCGCGCGAAGCCTTCATCGACGCTGTAGGTACCGGAGAGCCCCGGGCTGCTGCGGCCGCTGACCAGCGCCGGATCTACCGACAGGCTCACCCCTGCCTGGCTGGCGAATCGACTCAGCGCTTCGCCCAGGGTGCTGCTCGGTACGCTGTAGGTGCGCTCGGCAGTTTGAGCTTGGGCGGCCAGTGGCGCGATGCTGCCCAGCCCGAGCATCAGGCTCAGGCACACGGTGGAGTAGGAAATCGAAGACACCAGACGAGGCCGATGACGTGTCAGTGATGGCATGGCAGACGCTCTCTTTTTAATTCACTACTTCCCATGACCGGCGAGTGAGAAAAAAGGGACAGCCTTCAGGCAATTTTTTCGCGCGGCACCAAAGTGACCCAGTAACGGGTGCGTTTATGCACGTCCAGCGGCAGGCTGGCGGCCAGCAGATCGAGGATCTGATCGGTGTCGGCAAGGCGGAAACTGCCGGTCACTCGCAACCCTTCCAGGGCTGGCGACCAGCGCAGCACACCTGGGCGATAGCGATCGAGTTCGCGCAGGAAGTCGCCCAAAGGTTGATCGTTGGCCATCAGCACGCCATCGCGCCAACCCAGCTGGCGCACGTCGAACGCCTGGGTGGATGCGACGCGGCCGCCGCGCAGGGTCAGCCGCTGCCCCGCCTGCAGTGCCAGGGTGTCGTAGGCATCCGGCTGCAACTGCCCTGCTCCACTGAACAGTGAGAACTGGCAAGCGTCGCCGTGCTGATGCACGCAGATCTCGCCAGCGCCGAGCGTCGCCCGTCCCTGGGCGGTGTCGATGATGAACGGCGCGCTCCCCGCTACTCGCAGCGATACCTCGCCACGCAGCAAGGTCAGCCGGCGCCCACCGGCATCCAGGTTCAGCGCAGAATCGGTATTGATATCCAGCACGCTGCCATCGGCCAGGGTCAGCCGGCGCTGCTCGCCCACTCCGGTGGCAAGGTCGGCGCGCCAGGCGTCGATGGGCAGTTCACGGCTGACCAGCCAGGCGGCGGGCGCCAGGGTGGCGAAGCCAAGCATGCCCTTGAGCATGCGCCGCCGGCCCTGGTCGGGACGATCCAGGCTGGCCATCGCCAGCTCGGGCGGCAGCCCGCCGAAACGCGAGCGCAGGGCCTGGATCTTCTGCCAGGCGTGCTCGTGGCTGGCGTGCACGTCGCGCCAGCGTTGCAGCGCCAGATGATCCCGCTCGCTGGCCTCGCCTGACTCGATCAGCGCCAGCCAGCGCGCCGCCGAGCGGGCGACGCGGCGGGTGTCGTCACTGACTTCCCGTTTCAGCACAGCTCGACCAGCAGACAGTGCTCGTAGGCCTGCACCATATAGCGCTTGACGCTGCGCTCGGAAACGTCGAGGCGCTCGGCGATATCCCGATAACCCAGCCCTTCGAGCTGGCTGAGCAGAAAGGCCCGGCGTACCACGTGGGGCAAGCCATCGAGCAGCTCATCCAGCGCCTGCAAGGTCTCCAGCACCAGCCAGCGCTCTTCCGGCGACGGTGCGCAAGCTTCGGGCAATTGCGCCAGCGCATCGATATACGCCTGTTCCAGGCTGCGCCGTTTATAGAGGTTGATCAGCAGGCGTTTACCGATGGTTTTCAGGTAGGCGCGCGGCTCCTGCAGCTCGCTGATCGCCTGGGAGCCGGCCAGCACGCGCATGAAGGCATCCTGACTGAGATCGGCGGCGTCCCAGCCATTGCCCATGCGCCGGCTGAGCCACTGCTCCAGCCAGCTGCGATGCTCCCGGTACAGATCGTTGAACGCGCGTTCACTCGATACAGCCAAACCACCCATGCAAACACCTGTTACGAAAGATCAATAACGAGATCGATTCTAATTAACAATTGTCCTGAAAGGTAGCCTCGCATGCGGATTTGCTGCGCGTTGCCGGTAGGGATTGCCCGTGACGAGCGCCCTACCCCCGAATCGCACGCAAAATATTTGGCAAGGTTGGCTGCAGCGCTCTATTGTGCTGCGACTTTTTTCACCGAGCGGCTTGCCATGAAACGACTTTGCGTCCTGTTGTTCAGTGTTGTCTGTTCTTCTACCTGGGCGACCGATGCGCCTGCGCCGACACGCTGGACGCTGCTGGATCAATTCGAGAAGGCCTACACCCTGGACGACAACGCCCGTGTGGTGCTGGTGGCGCGCAGCATGTCCACCGCACGCCTGGTGAACGGCGCGCTGGAAGAGAAACCTGAGGGTTTTCTGGACGCTCGCCACGTGGTCTACGTGGCCGATATCGAGAAGATGCCGTCGCTGGCCAAGATGGTCGCGGTGCCGGCCATGCGTTCGGCCAAGTACCGCATCATGCTCGACCAGACCGGCCGGGTCGCCAGCCGCTACGACGGTGATCGCGATACCGTGCAGTGGCTGGAAGTGGAAGATGGCGCCGTGGTGCGCGAACAGCGTTTCAGCGATGCCGCGGCCCTGCAGGCAGCGCTCGAGGCGCTGCCCCAGTAATCAGCCGAACAGCATGCCGAGAAAGCGGCCGATGTAGACGTCGCCGCGATAGGCTTCATCCAGGCAGATGTGCGCCCGCGCCAGGTGGCCGTCGAGGCGCTCACGCACCTTCTGCTCACCGTGCAGGGCCAGGAGCGTCGATTTACCGTCGTCCTTGCCCTGATCCTTGTCGCTGTTGGGGTTGATGTCCTGCAGGTCATCGTAGAGCTGCACGGCGTGCCCCAACTCGATGGCGAAGCGCTGCAGCACCACCCGCATGGGCTTGGGCGCCTCGCTGATCAGATACGCCATGTCCATGATCGCGCTGAACAGCACCCCGGTCTTGAGGTTGTTGGTGGCGGCGATTTCCTCTTCGCTGCGCGCGTGCTTGCCGTCGCGCAGGTCCTGCAACTGCCCCTGCACCAACCCTTGGGAGCCGATGGTATTGGCGAGGATTTCCACCAGCTGGGTGCGCACCAGCGGGCGCAGCCCGTCGATCGACGCCACTACGCCAAAGGCCCGTGACAGCAGCGCCACGGCGGCGAGGATGGCGATGTCCTCACCGAACGTCAGGTGCACGGTGGGCCGGCCGCGGCGCAGCTGAGCGTTATCCATGCAGGGCATGTCGTCGAGAATCAGCGAGGCGGCATGCACCATCTCGATGGCGCAGGCCAGATCCAGCGCCTGGCGCTGGTTGGCACCCAGGCCATTGGCTGCGAGCAGCAACAGCAGCGGGCGCATGCGCTTGCCCGGCGCCAGGGCGCCATCGCGGATCGCCGCCGCGACCAGGTCGCGCTCGTTGCTGGCAGGCGGCAGCAACTCGTCGAGTCGATCATCGACGGCCGCGCGCAGCTGCATCAGGTGTTCGGTGAATCCGCTGTCGATCGTTGCAGTCGCATAGGCTGTCATCGTTCATTCTCTTCTTCTGTATGCCTCGGTACGCGAGCACGTATTACATGCCGAGGGTCACGACGTTGTACGATCCTGACATCTAAATCATCGTAGCCAAAGCCGATTTGTAATGTTGGAACGTCTAATGCCTGCGGTTGCCTGATAATCTGCCCGGCAGGGCCGGATGATATCGACATGCTATTCGATTATCCCGCTCTGCAAAGACCCTGTGCACACCAAAATGATTCCGGCGCAATGGAGCCTGCATGAATAATAGCGACCTCAGTCGGCGTAAGGATGATCATCTGGATATCGTTTTGGATCGACACAAGGCCGCTGCCAATATCAGCGCTGGTTGGTCGCAGGTGCAATTCGAACATTGCGCCCTCCCCGAGCTCGATCACGCGGCCATCGATCTGCGCACCTCGCTGCTGGGCATCGCGCTGCAGGCGCCGCTGCTGATCAGTTCCATGACCGGTGGTGCGGTGCGCTCCGAAGCCATCAACCGGCATCTCGCCGAAGCGGCCCAGGAACTGGGCATCGCCATGGGCGTCGGCTCCCAGCGCGTCAGCCTGCAAACCGGCAACGACCAGGGCCTGACTCGCGAACTGCGCCGCCTGGCCCCGGATATCGTGCTGCTGTCCAATATCGGTGCTGCCCAGTTGCTGGAGGCCGACGGCCTCGACCTGGCGCGCCGCGCGGTCGATGCCTTGCAGGCCAATGGCCTGATCATTCACCTGAATCCCCTGCAGGAAGCGGTGCAGGCCGAGGGCGATCGTGACTGGCGCGGTGTGCTGACGCAGATCGCCCGGGTGGTCGACAGCCTGGAGGTGCCGGTGATCGTCAAGGAAGTCGGCGCTGGCCTGTCGGCCACGGTGGCGCGCTCGCTGGCCGAGGCCGGCGTGCAGGTCATCGACGTGGCCGGTGCCGGCGGCACCAGTTGGGCGGCAGTGGAAGGCGAGCGGGCGGCCAACGCTGCGGACCGCGCCGTGGCCATGGCTTTCGCCGACTGGGGCATCCCCACCGCCTCCGCCGTACAGGCGATACGCAATGCATTACCGGATGTTGCACTGATTGCCTCCGGTGGCGTGCGTGACGGCGTGGATGCCGCCAAGGCCATTCGCCTGGGCGCCGATATCGTCGGCCAGGCGGCTGGCGCACTGCCCGGTGCCACGCTGTCGACCGAGGCGGTGATCGAGCACTTCCAGATCGTCATCCGCCAACTGCGCACCGCCTGCTTCTGCACCGGCTCGGCCAACCTGGCTGCACTGCGCCAGGCGCCGCTGCTGCCAAACGGCCCCTTGCGAACGACTCAAGCATGACCCACTTCGCCGTTGTCGCACCGCCTTACTACAGTCACTTCCAGGCCCTGCAAGCCCTCGCCGTCGAGCTGATCGGGCGCGGCCACCGGGTAACCTTCGTTCATCAGTCCGATGCCGCCCATTGGCTCAGCGACCCGCGCGTGGCCTTTCGCTCGGTGGGCGCCAACAGTCACCCGCCGGGCAGCCTGGAACGCACCCTGCACCAGGCCGCCCATCCCGATACGCCCTGGGGCCTTCGGCGCATCATCAAGCAGATGGGCGCGACCACCGCCATGCTCTGCAATGAGCTGCCCCAGGCCCTGGCCGACAACGGTGTGGATGCCCTGCTCTGTGACCAGATGGAGCCGGCCGGCGGGCTGGTCGCGGAGAGCCTGGGCCTGCCCTTCATATCGGTGGCCTGCGCGCTGCCGGTCAACCGTGAGCCGGGCCTGCCCCTGCCGGTGATGCCCTTCGCCTACGGCACCGACGAGCGCAGCCAGCACATGTACCGCGGCAGCACCCAGGTGTACGACTGGCTGATGAAGCCGCTGGCCAAGGTGATCCATTCGGCGGCGCTGCGCCTTGGCGTAGCGCCGCGCACAGCCTTGCACGAGTGCCTGTCGCCCCTGGCGCAGATCAGCCAGACCCTGGCCGGATTCGATTTCCCGCGCAGCCAGTTGCCGGCACATTTCCATGCGGTCGGCCCGCTGCGTAGCGCGGTCGCACCCCATCAGGGTGAATGGCCCATCGATGACGCGCGTCCGTTCCTGTTCGCCAGCCTGGGCACCCTGCAGGGCGACCGCTTCAAATTGTTCGAACGCATCGCCAACGCCAGTCGGCGCCTCGACGCTCAACTGCTGATCGCTCACTGCGGCAAGCTCGATGCGGCCCAGGAGCGCCGCCTGATAGACGGCGGCGCCACCTGGGTCACCGACTTCGCACCGCAACAATGGGTGCTGGAACGGGCCGACGCGGTGATCACCCACGGCGGCCTGAACACCGTGATGGATGCCATCGTCGCGCGTACGCCAATGCTGGTGATGCCGATCGCCTTCGACCAGCCGGGCGTCGCGGCGCGAGTGGCGCACCGTGGTGTCGGCACCCAGTTGAGCCGACGTGCCAGCGCGGCCCGTATCGAAGCGGCGTTGCGCGAATTGCTCGCGCGACCGCTGCCGGGCTTCGATGCGCTGATCGATGAGTTGCAGCGGGCCGGCGGCGTAACCCGGGCCGCCGATATCGTCGAGGCTGCCGTGGTCAGCCATGCCACCGCACAGGCGCACACCCTATGAGCCATGACCTGATTCTCGCCGGCGGCGGCCTCGCCAACGGTCTGATCGCCTGGCGCCTTCAGCAGCAGCGCCCGGAATTGAACGTGCTGTGCATCGAGGAACGAGCCAGCCTGGGCGGTAACCACACCTGGTCGTTCCATGACGGCGACCTGAGCGAAGCCCAGCACCGCTGGCTGGAGCCACTGGTGGTCAAACGCTGGCCCAGCTACCAGGTGCAGTTCCCCTATCTGTCGCGGGCCCTGAACAGCGGCTATGCGAGCATCACCGGCGAACGTTTCGCCGAGGTGCTGACCCCGGCGCTGGGCGACGGGCTGCGGCTCGGCTGCCGCATCACCGAAATCAGCCCGACTCACGTCACCCTGGAAAGCGGCGAGCGTCTGGAGGCACGCGCGGTCATCGACGGGCGCGGTGCACGCCCCAGTAGCAATCTGGTACTCGGCCAGCAGGCGTTCGTCGGCCAGGTGCTGCGCCTGGAGCGGCCCCACGGCCTGACCGCGCCGATCATCATGGACGCCCGAGTGCCCCAGGGCGATGGCTACCGGTTCGTCTACGTGCTGCCTTTTTCCGCCGACACGCTGCTGATCGAAGACACCCACTACGTCGACCAGCACCGCGCCACGACCGAACAGCTTCGCGAGCACATCGCGGCCTATGCGCAGCAGCATGGCTGGCAGGTGGCCGAGTGCCTGCGCGAGGAACAGGGCGTGCTGCCGATCACCCTGGCCGGCGATTTCGACGCTTTCTGGGACGAGGCCGCCGGCCAGCCGCAGTCGGGCCTGCGCGCCGGGCTATTCCACTGCACCACCGGTTATTCTCTGCCCCATGCCGTGCGCCTGGCCGAGTGGCTGGTGAACTATCGATTGCAAGATGCCGCCACCCTGGCCCGCGACCTGCGCGAGCACGCCCGTGGCGAATGGCGCAACCAGGGCTTCTATCGCCTGCTCAATCGCATGCTGTTCCTGGCCGGTCGGCCGCAGGATCGCTGGCAGGTGATGCAACGTTTCTACGGCTTGCCAGCCGGGTTGATCGAGCGTTTCTACGCCGCCAGTAACCCCTGGTACGACCGCGCACGAATTCTCATCGGCAAACCGCCGGTCCCCGTTGATCAAGCCATGCGGGCAGCCCTGCGCCACTCGCCCCGGCATTTCGAGACGCGTTCATGAACCAAGCGAAAACAGCCATCGTCATCGGCGCGGGTTTCGGCGGGCTGGCCCTGGCCATCCGCCTGCAGAGCGCAGGCGTGCAGACCACCTTGCTGGAGAAGCGTGACCAGCCCGGCGGCCGTGCCTACGTCTATCGTGACCAGGGCTTCACCTTCGATGCCGGCCCAACGGTGATCACCGACCCGAGCGCCATCGAGGAGTTGTACGCCCTGAGCGGTCGCAAGCTCGCCGACTACGTCGAGATGCTGCCGGTCACCCCGTTCTATCGGCTGTGCTGGGAAGACGGTACGCAGTTCGACTATGCCAACGATCAGGCCGAGCTGGACCGCCAGATCGCCGCCCTGAACCCGGCGGACGTGGCCGGTTACCAGCGTTTTCTCGCCTACTCCAAGGCCGTGTTCAAGGAAGGCTACCTGAAGCTCGGCGCGGTGCCATTCCTGTCGGTTGGCGACATGCTCAAGGTCGGCCCGCAATTGGCACGCCTGCAGGCGTGGCGCAGCGTCTATTCGATGGTGTCGAGCTTCGTCGAGCACGACAAACTGCGCCAGGCGTTCTCCTTTCACTCGCTGCTGGTGGGCGGCAACCCGTTCGCCACCTCGTCGATCTACACCTTGATCCACGCCCTGGAGCGCGAATGGGGCGTGTGGTTTCCCAAGGGCGGCACCGGCGCACTGGTGCAGGGTATGGTCAAGCTGTTCGAGGACCTGGGCGGCCAGCTGGAACTCAATGCCGACGTGGCGGCCATCGACACATCTGGCGATCGCGCCACTGGCGTGCGCCTGCAGGACGGGCGTCATTTCAAGGCCGACAGTGTGGCATCCAACGGCGATGTAGTGCATACCTACGACAAGCTGCTGGCCGGCCACCCGCGTGGGCGCCAGGAAGGCAAACGCCTGAAGGGCAAACGCTTCAGCAACTCGCTGTTCGTGATCCATTTCGGCCTCAAGCGCCCACAGCCCCAGTTGCAACACCACACGGTGTGCTTCGGGCCGCGCTATCGCGAGCTGATCGAGGAGATCTTCAAGGGCCAGACCCTGGCCGAGGATTTCTCACTCTATCTGCATGCGCCCTGCGTGACCGACCCGAGCCTGGCGCCCGAGGGCTGCTCCAGCCATTACGTGCTGTCGCCGGTGCCGCACCTGGGCAACGCGCCCATCGACTGGAGCGTGGAAGGCCCGCGCTACCGGGATCGCATCCTCGCCTACCTCGAAGAGCACTACATGCCGGGGCTGCGTGAGGACCTGGTGACCTGCCGGATCTTCACCCCGGACGACTTCCGCGACGAACTCCACGCCTATCAGGGCTCGGCCTTCTCGCTGGAGCCAGTGCTGCAGCAGAGCGCCTGGTTCCGCCCGCACAACCGTGATGCCCAACTGAATAACGTTTATCTGGTAGGCGCCGGCACCCATCCGGGCGCAGGGGTACCCGGCGTGATCGGTTCGGCCAAGGCCACCGCCAGCCTGATGCTCGAGGATCTGCAACCATGACCGGCACGCCGCAGGACGACGCGCTGATCGAGCATGCCAACCAGAGCATCGCCGTCGGCTCGAAGAGTTTCGCCGCTGCCTCCAAACTGTTCGACGAGCCGACCCGGCGCGGTGCGGTGATGCTCTACGCCTGGTGCCGCCATTGCGACGACGTGATCGACGGGCAGGAAGCCGGCCACGATGCCGTCTCCATCAGCCGTGAAGAGGCCGAGCGACGCCTGGCGCATCTCAAGGCGCAGACCCACGCGGTCTATGCCGGCGCCGCGCTGGACGACCCGGCATTCGCCGCCTTTCGCCAGGTGGTGACGGCCCACGACATCCCCCAGCAACACGCCCTCGAGCACCTGGCCGGCTTCGAGATGGATGTGCTGGAGCGCCGCTACCTGAGCATCGATGACACCCTCGAGTACTGCTATCACGTCGCGGGCGTGGTGGGCCTGATGATGGCGCGGGTGATGGGCACGCGTGACGAGGCGACACTGGATCGCGCCTGCGACCTGGGCCTGGCGTTCCAGCTGACCAATATCGCCCGCGACATCATCGACGACGCCGCCGTGGGCCGCTGCTACCTGCCCGAGCAATGGCTGGAGGAATATCAGGTGCCCCGTGACCGGGTAGCAGACATTCACCACCGCCCGGCGGTGGCGGTGCTCGGCCAGCGTCTGGTCGAACTGGCCGAACCCTACTATGCCAGCGCTCAGGCAGGACTGAGCGCCCTGCCCTGGCGCTCGGCCTGGGCGGTGGCGACGGCAGCGGTGGTTTATCGGCAAATCGGCATGAAGGTGCTGGAAGCTGGCGATCACGCCTGGGACGAACGTATTTCCACCTCCAAGGCGGAGAAGATCGGCGCGGTGGCGATCGGCCTGTGGCAGGCGATCACGAGCCGTTTCGCGCGCTGGCCGGCTCGCTCCGCTGGGCTGTGGCAACGTCCCCGTCCGTCTTGCGCAACGGACCATCGTGCATTGCCCGCAGCTGTGCCTTCAGACGCGCCGTAGTCGGCGCGTAGAGAAAGCCGAACGACACGCAGCGCTCCTTGCCTTCGACCGCGTGATGCATCAGATGCGCCTGATAAAGGCGCTTGAGATAACCGCTGCGCGGCACGAAGCGAAACGGCCAGCGGTGATGCACCAGGCCGTCGTGCACGACGAAATACAGAAAACCGTAAGCGGTCATGCCCGCGCCGATCCACTCCAGCGGGTGCCAACCCTGGGTGCCCAGGGCAATCAGCACGATGGCCAGCCCGGCGAACACCGCCGCGTACAGGTCGTTCTTCTCGAACCAGCCTTCGCGCGGTTCGTGATGGGAGCGATGCCAGCCCCAGCCCCAACCGTGCATCACGTACTTGTGGGCGAGATAGGCCACGCCTTCCATTGCGGTCAGGGTGGCGAGAAAAACCAGTGCATTGATGATCATCGGGTACCGGTGCGCGAGAGCTGAAAAGGTGAACGGACCGTTTTCCACCGTGCGGCTCGAATCGTTGCACGGCGGGCACTGCTATCGACCCCGTGGGCAATCATCCGATCCATCTGTTTGAGGCGTCGGGCGGCAGAGTCGTCTGCGATTGTATCCGCAGATGGTGATCACCGTGTGGCCCAGGTCAACAAAGTGCAGGCAATAAAAAACCGGGCGCATGGCCCGGTTTTCTCGATCACGGTCGCGGATCAGCCGCGGCCTTCACGGTAGAGGTGCTCGAAGCAGAAGTTGGTTGCCTCGATGTAGCCCTCGGCGCCACCGCAGTCGAAACGCTGCCCCTTGAACTTGTAAGCCAGCACGCAACCGTCCTGCGCCTGTTTCATCAGCGCGTCGGTGATCTGGATTTCACCACCTTTACCTGGCTCGGTGTCCTTGATCAGGTCGAAGATGTCCGGGGTCAGGATGTAGCGACCGATGATCGCCAAGTTCGACGGCGCGTCTTCGGCCTTGGGTTTCTCGACCATGTGGCTGACACGGAAGATATCGTCACGGATGGTTTCGCCGGCGATCACGCCGTACTTGTGGATCTCGTCCATCGGCACTTCCTGCACCGCCACGATCGAGCAGCGGAACTGGTTGTACAGCTTGACCATCTGGGTCAGTACGCCGTCACCGCCGACGTTCAGGCACAGGTCATCGGCCAGTACCACGGCGAACGGCTCGTCACCGATCAACGGACGACCACTGAGAATGGCGTGGCCCAGGCCCTTCATCTCCACCTGACGGGTGTAGGAGAAGGTGCAGTTTTCGATCAGACGACGGATGCCGACCAGGTACTTTTCCTTGTCGGTGTTGCGGATCTGGTGCTCGAGTTCGTAGCTGATGTCGAAGTGGTCTTCCAGCGAGCGCTTACCGCGACCGGTGACCATGGCGATCTCGTTCAGGCCTGCATCGAGCGCTTCCTCGACGCCATACTGGATCAGCGGCGTGTTGACCACCGGCAGCATTTCCTTGGGCATGGCCTTGGTCGCCGGAAGGAAGCGTGTGCCGTAACCGGCGGCAGGGAACAGGCATTTCTTGATCATGTGTTTTCCTTGAATGGTCAATGTTGCTCAAGTCGCTGAAGCGTCCGCGTCAGGAGGTCTGACGCAGCCGTTCGTAGTAATAAGGCAGTCGCAGCAAGGCATGGCGTGCGGCGGCCGCACGTCGTTCGTTGTTGTCTCCGGGAAAGGTCACGGTCTCGCTGGTCACCCCCTGGTGTTCGGCCAGGCGTGTGGCGCAGGCGAAGCACATGGCGCCGTCGTAGACCTGCTGACCGCGCTTGTCGTCGGCGGTCGGGGCGCCGGTGATGGCCAGGATGATGTCGGCGCTGCTGGTCATCAGCACGCCCAGGGCCATCTCGCGCGCCACCTCTTCGCTGTTCATGCCGAAGGTCTCGATGGTCTCCGGCTTTACGCCCAGGGAGGACTGCATCGCGCGTTTGGAATACACCACGAAGCCGCTCTCGAGCACGCCGTCACAACCCGGCACCGCAGCCACCGTGGCGGCCAGCAGACCGGCCGTGGCCGACTCCGCCGTGCTCAGCACCAGGTTGTACTTTTCCAGGAAATGAACCGCCTGCTCGATGTTTTGCATGCCCGCGAATGTCTCCTAACCAATTGTTACCGTGTGTCTATGGCAGTGGTCGGGGGCTACAAGTTCCGAAGCATTTGCCAGCGACCGCTGATCGTGCCGGCTGAACTCCCCAGGCAGGCTGGTTTTCCCAGCCTGGAGAACCGAAGAACCGAGGGGACGACAAGTGAATACGCTGCGTAAACCGCAAGAAACCCATGGGCTGCATGATGTCAGTGACGACTCGCCGCGCCAGGCGTTCATCCAGGCGCTGAGCGAGAAGGCGCGCCCGCTGTTCGAGGAAGCGGCCAGCTACGCACGCAATCATGATCTCGACGTGGTGGTCGACCTGGTGCTGGAGCATGACAAGCCGCGCCTGATCCTGGCGGTCAGCCGCCCCGGCGAGGACACCGTGAGCAGCTACAGCCTGGTCGCCAACCTGGCCGCGCAGCGCATGCTTCACGAGGAGTTCTACGCCGACAGTGGCGACATCCATCGCCAGGAATCGCTGCTCGCCTCGATCAACGAAAAGGTCATCGATACCCGCCTGGCCAACTTCTTTCGCAAGGGCTTTGCGCTGCCGATGGACTACATCAACGAGCGGCACCCCATCGGTTTTTGGTAAACCGCTGGATTGACTGATCCTGAGCAAGGCTTGCCGGTACGTGCTGACCTAGGCTCCGGTCTGGTCTTTGACAGGAGAAACGGCCATGAAAGCCGATGTCGTCATCGTGGGCGCCGGGCCTGCGGGGTTGTGTCTGGCGCGTTCGTTATCGGGCCATGGCCTGTCGATCCGCATCATCGAGCGTCAGCCCGAGGCGGAACTGACTGCCCCGCCGTTCGACGGCCGTGAGATCGCGCTGACGCACGCCTCGCAACGAATCCTCGAAGACCTGGGTCTGTGGCGGCGATTCTGCGCCAAAGAGATCGCTCCGTTGCGCGACGCCCAGGTGCTCAACGGCCCTTCGCTCTATGCCTTGCGCATTGCCGCTGCGGCGGTTGGCAAGGAGCGCCTTGGCTGCCTGGTGCCCAACCAGGCGATTCGCCGGGCCGCCTATGATGCGGTGAGCGAATGCCCAGACGTCGAACTGTTCTGCGAGCGTACGATCAGCGAGCTGAGCTGCTCGGCTGAAAGTGTCGCCCTGCGTTTGAGCGACGGCACCGCCGTGGACGCACGCCTGATCGTCGCAGCCGACAGCCGCTTTTCCGAAACCCGCAGGCGCCTCGGAATCGGCGCGCGCATGGAGGACTTCGGCAAGACCATGCTGGTATGCCGCATGGCCCACGAGCGCAACCATGAGCAAGTGGCCTGGGAGTGGTTCGGCTACGGGCAGACCCTTGCACTGCTACCGTTGAATGGCAACTGCGCCTCGGCGGTACTGACCCTCGAGCCCACGGAAATGAATCAGGTGATAGGCCTCGATGGCCAGGCCTTCGCTCGCGAGATGGAGCGGCGCTTCGACCGCCGCCTGGGGCGCATGGAGCTGATTGGCGAGCGCATCACCTACCCGCTGGTGGGCGTGTATGCCGAGCGCTTCGCCGGGTTGCGCAGTGCCTTGGTGGGCGACGCCGCAGTGGGCATGCACCCGGTCACGGCACATGGTTTCAACTTCGGGCTGCAAAGCCAGAAGCGCCTGGCCGATACCCTGCTCGGCGCATTGCGCCAGGGCCGGGACATCGGTGAGCCAGGCGTCCTGCAGCGCTACGCCGGTGCCCAGCAGCGAGCCAGCTGGCCGCTCTACCAGGCCACCAGCCTGCTGGTGCGGCTGTACACCGATGATCGCGTCCCTACCCGCCTGCTGCGCAATGCAGGCCTGCGCCTGGCGCAGAATATGCCGCCGTTCAAGGCCGCACTGGCCCGGCACCTGACCCAGCTTGCGCGCTAGTTAGCTGTCGGCGGCGCGCTGCATATTCACCCGCTGCCGCCATTCCATATAGGTCTTCAGCAACAAGGTGATCAACGCCATGCAAGCCAACAAGGCAGCCGCAGTGAAGGCCGCCACCGGCTTGTAGTCGTTGTTGAGCTGGTCGACCAGCAACGGCAGCGTCAGGGTCTGGTTGAGAATGGTGCCGGAGACCACCGACACCGCACCGAACTCGCCAACGGCCCGCGCATTGGTGACCACCACGCCATACAGCAGCGCCCACTTGATGTTCGGCAGCGTGATGTGGCGGAAGATCTGCCAGCCATTGGCGCCCAGACACAGCGCCGAGGTTTCCTCGTCATTGCCCTGGGACTGCATCACCGGAATCAGGATGCGCGCCACGTACGGAGCGGTGACGAACACCGTGACCATGACGATCCCCGGCCAGGCGAACATCAGTTGCATGTCGTTATCGTAGAACCACTGGCCCAGGGCGCTTTCCAGCCCGTAGACGACCAGATAGCAGAGGCCGGCGACTACCGGCGACACCGCATAGGGAATGTCCACCAGGGTGGTGAGCAGCTTGCGGCCGCGGAAATCGTAGTGGGTCACGCACCAGGCCAGCAGAATGCCGAAGCACAGGTTCAGCGGCACGGTGAGCGCGGCGACCAGCAGAGTCAGGCCGATGGCGTGCTGCATGTAATCCTGGGACAGGTTGTCGACCAGCATCGCCCAGCCACCGCTGAGCGCCCGGGTGAAAATCAGCGCCAGGGGCACCAGCAGCATCAGCGCGACCGCGCCGAGGCCCAGGCCGATGAGCAACCATTGGTGCCAGTGTTGGGGCTTCTTCATCGGCCTTGCCTCTGCCATTTGAACAGTCGGCCCTGCACCACCTGCAGGCTGAACAGCAGGAACAGCGACGCCAACAGAATCACCGAGGCGATCGCCGCCGCTGCCGGGTAGTTGAATTCCTGCAGGCGCACGAAAATCATCAGCGACGACACTTCGGTCTTATAGGGAATGTTGCCGGCGATCATGATCACCGCGCCGAACTCACCCAGGCTGCGCACGAAGGCCTGCGACGCACCGGTGATCAGCGCAGGCAGCAAGCTCGGCAGCACCACGTAGGCGAAGCTCTGCCATTTCTTGGCGCCCAGGGTGCGCGCGGCTTCCTCGTACTCGCTGCCCAGGCTCTGCAGCACCGGCTGCACGGTGCGCACCACGAATGGCAGGCTGGTGAACACCATGGCGATCAGCAGGCCCGGGTAGGCATAGGCGATCTTGATGCCCGCAGCCTCGAAGTACTGGCCGAGCCAACCGCCGGGCACCAGCAAGGTCGCCAGGGTCAAACCGGCCACCGAGGTCGGTAGCGCGAACGGCAGGTCCACCAGGGCATCGACCAGACGGCGGCCCGGAAAGTCGTAACGGGTGATGATCCAAGCGATCAGCAAACCGATCAGCAGCACGATCACGGTCGAGTAGAAGGCGCCGCTGATGGTCACCTTGTAACTCTGCACTACACGCGGATCGCTGATCGCCTGCCAGTACTGCGCCCAGCTCATGTCGCTGACGTACAGCAACAGGGCGGACAGCGGAAACAGAATGACCAGCGACAGGTAGAAGACGCTGAAACCGAAGCTCAGGCCAAAGCCCGGCAGCAGCGGATTCTGCAGAAAGAAAACGGGGGTCTTGCTCACTCGGAAATCCTTGAATGCACAAACCGCCGGAAGTCGGCGGTTTGTGGAATACGGCTGATGCGGCTCAATAATCAGGGTGGTTCGCCGCTCACGGCCCGCAGTAGGCCCCTACTTCTTCTGTCGCGGTAACGTCCTCGGCACGACTGCAAGGCGGCGTTGCGAGAGCGGACACCTGTAGGGTGGACGACGCTTCATCCGTCCACCACTCCGCGATCGCAACGGTGGATGAAAAGAGCGTCATCCACCCTACGTAGCGACCGCTTTTGCCTTATCGCCGTCGGTCGACTGCAAGCCGATTAGCGGCCTTCGGCCAGAAGCTGGTCAAGAATACCATTGCCATCGAAGTGCTTGGCAGTGATCTCGTCCCAGGTGCCCAGCACGTCGGTCGGGTTGATCAGACGAAGATCCTGGAACTGGCCGGCGGTCTCGGCGGCCACTTCCTTGTCCTGCACGCGATAGTGGTAGGTGGTCAGCAGCTTCTGGATGTCTTTGCTGTACTGGAAGTCCAGGTAGGCCTTGGCCACGTCACGGGTGCCCTTCTCGTCCACCACCTTGTCGACGATGGCGACCGGGAATTCGGCCAGCACGCTCACTGGCGGCACGATCACCTCGAACTCGCCGGACTTGAATTCCTCACCCTTGGCGATGTTCACCACTTCCGATTCGAAGCTCAGCAGCACGTCGCCCTGCCCGTTCTGGGCGAAGGCCACGGTGGCGCCACGGCCGCCGGTGGGGAAGTTCTCGACATTGCGCAGCACCTTGCCGACAAACTCCTTGATCTTCGCTTCATCCCCCTTGAACGCTTCGTTGGCGTACAGCCAGGCGCCCAGGTAGCTGTAGCGGGCGTTGCCGGAGGTTTTCGGGTTGGGGAACACCAGCTTCACGTCGGAACGGGCCAGGTCGTCCCAGTTCTTGATGCCCTTGGGGTTGCCCTTGCGCACCAGGAATGCGGTGGTGCTGTAGTACGGCGAGCTGTGGTTGGGGAACTGCTCGGCCCAGTCCTTACGCACCAGGCCGCGTTTGGCGAGGATGTCCACGTCGGTGACCTGGTTGAAGGTCACGGTGTCGACCTTCTTGCCCTGGATGATGTCCTGAGCCTGGCGCGACGTGCCGGCGAACGACTGGTCGATCTTCAGATCCTTGCCGGTCTCGGCCTTCCAGTGAGCCTGAAACTTGGGATTGATCTCGGCGAACAGCTCACGGGCGACATCGTAGGAGGCGTTCAGAATCGGCTTGTCCGCCGCCGATGCGACAGCGCTGCCAAGCAGCGACGTGGTGACGGCAGTCGCCAGCAGGATTTTCTTCAGCATGATCCAGGGTTTCCTTACGAGGGGGCAGATAAGGGCGGCAGTCTGCCTGATGGCCTTATGCCTTAAAAGAACCCTTTTATCATAATCATATTCCACTACGCACTGAGGTCTGTTGACGTTTAACGCACGGCTGCGCCGTAGCCCATCCTGCCGCGAGGCAAGGACGCCTTCATGACGGCAGAACGACGCCGGGCGCCGCAGGTCTGAATCCTCAGAGCCTGTTCAAAGTCTAGCGAGCTAGAGCAATGCAAGGCGAAAACAGGCGAGGACGCGGAGTTTACGAGCTGTAAATGAGCAGTCCGAGCCTGTTTTTAACGCCGCAGTGCCGACGCACAGCAGACTTTGAACAGGTTCTTAGACAGACGGGCCTCCGTCGTTTCACCCATGAAGGTAACCGGTATGCAAGAACAAGCAGACGGCAAGACACCCGGCCTGTCAGCCGAAGAAGAGCGCGAGATCGATGAGAAGCTGCCGCCGCGGGCGGCGGTGTTGCATGAGACCATCAGGATCCAGGGCGACCATGAGCTGGAACGCAGCATCGCAGCATTATGGTGGTCGGCGCTGGCCGCCGGGCTGACCATGGGCCTGTCGCTGATGGCCATGGGTTTGTTCCGCTCTCGGTTGGGGCCCAGCGATGAAAGTCATGTGATCGCCAGCCTCGGTTATTCGGCGGGCTTTCTGGCGGTGATCCTCGCCCGTCAGCAACTGTTTACGGAAAACACCCTGACCGCCGTGCTGCCGGTGATGAGCAAGCTGACCCTGAACAATTTCGGGCGACTATTGCGTCTCTGGGGCGTGGTGCTATGCGGGAACCTGGCCGGCACTTTGCTGGTGGCGTGGGTGATGCTGCGCCTGCCGATTTTCGATACCCAGACCGACCTGGCATTTCTGGAAATCGGCCGCAAGGTGATGGAAAACGACGTGTCCAAGATGCTTGCCAAAGGCATCATCTCGGGCTGGATGATCGCCACCATGGTGTGGATGATCGCCTCGATGGAAAGCGCCAAGATCGCCATTATCGTGCTGATCACTTACCTCATGGCACTGGGTGACTTCACCCATATCGTGGTCGGCTCGGTAGAGGTGTCTTATCTGGTGTATGCCGGTGAAGTGAGCTGGGGCGATTTCTGGCTGGTGTTTGCGGGGCCTACCCTGGCCGGCAATATCATCGGCGGCAGCTTTATCTTTGCCCTGCTCAGCCATGCCCAGATCCGCAGCGAGCGTGACGTGATTGCCAAGCGCGAGCGCGACAAGCACAAGTTGCTGGAGGAGTTGCGCCGCAATCGCAAGGACTGACTGTACAAGATCGCCAGAGGCCTCAAGGCCTCGGTGGCCGCTCGACCCTTCGAAGGCGTCGCACTGATGCCGACGCGCACCAGCAACGCCTTGGCAACGTCAGTGACGCGTTCGTCAGCAGAGCGCTGTTGCCATTCGATATCACGCGTCAATCGAGTCGCTACGCTTTCAGAAGTCAAGCGCCCAATAGCAGGGCACTATCCAGTTCAACGCGGATCAGCTACCCGGATTGGCGTAGGCTTCCTCGAAGAAGTAATCCTTCCAGGAGCTTGCCTTGTTCTTCAGCACGCCCAGTTCGTGCAACTTCTCGGCGTAGATGAAGGTGCGCTGCGGCGACACGGTGAAGTCGTTTTCCGGGTCCTCGATGATTTTCCTCACGAACTCCAGCGGCAACTTGGAGTTCTCCACGCGAATGTAGGTCTCGGCCGCAGCGGCCTTGTCGGCCTTGATGATCTGCGAGGCCTCGACCAGCGCGTCGTAGAAAGCCTTGTAGGTCTTCGGATTGGCGTCGTGGAATTTCTCGGTGGCGTAGAGCACGTTGAAGGTGGCCTGGCCACCGAGGATGTCGTAGCTGCTGATCAGCTTGTGCACCTTGGGGTTTTCCAGCGCCTGGTACTGGAATGGCGGGCTGGAGAAATGCGCGGTGATTTCCGAGCCGCCCTTGGTCAGTGCCGCGGTGGCATCCGGGTGCGGCAAGCTGACGGAAATCTTGTCGAAACGCTGGAAGTCGGCATTGCCGTAACGCTTGGCGGTTTCGATCTGCAGGGTGCGCGACTGGAAGCCAACGCCGGCGGCCGGCACCGCGATACGGTCCTTCTCACCGAGATCGTCGAGAGTCTTCACTTCATCGCGATTACTCAGCAGATAATTGGGCAGAGAGCCCAGCGAAGCCACGGCCTTGACGTTCTGCCGGCCATGGGTGCGGTCCCACACGGTGAGCATCGGCGGCACGCCAGCCGAGACCACGTCGATGGCACCGGCCAGCAGCGCCTCGTTCATCGCGGTGGCGCCGGAGATGGTCCGCCACTCGACGTCGATCTTGTCCAGGCCCTGGGCCTTGGCATGCTTCTCGATCAGTTGCTGGTCCTTGACCACGTGCAGCACCAGGTAACCGATGCCGAACTGCTGGGCGATGCTGATCTTGCCTTCGGCATGAGCGGCCAGCGGAGTCGCCAAGGCGCCGAGCAAGCCCAGTGCGGTGGCCAGGCGGCCGAATTTGAACGTGTTGGTCATGGTCGTTTCTCGTTATGTGATCAGTAAGTTGGTTACGTAGGGTGGATGACGCTCTTTTCATCCACCATTGCGATTGCGACACGGTGAATCGGTGAAGCGTGATCCACCCTACTGGGCCCTAGCGCTGCATCCCCCAGCGCTTGACGGTCACCCGCTCGATGCTGGCGAAGATCAGATTCTCCACCAGCAGGCCGATCAGGATTACCGCCACCAACCCGGCGAACACCTTGTCGGTGTAAAGCTCGTTACGGTTCTGGAAGATGTACCAGCCCAGGCCGCCCTTGCCGCTGGAGGCGCCGAACACCAGCTCGGCGGCGATCAGGGTGCGCCAGGCGAAGGCCCAGCCGATCTTCAGCCCTGAGAGGATCGATGGCAGCGCCGCCGGGATCAGGATGAACAGCACGAAGCGCAGGCCCTTGAGGCCGTAGTTGCGCCCGGCCATGCGCTGGGTCTCGGAAACGCCGAGAAAACCGGCGTAGGTGTTCAGCGCCAGGGCCCAGAGCACCGAGTGCACCAGCACGAAGATCAGGCTGTTCTCGCCCAGCCCGAACCACAGCAGCGACAGTGGCAGCAGCGCGATGGCCGGTAGCGGGTTGAACATCGAGGTCAGTGTCGACAAGAGGTCGCGGCCGAGCTGGGTCGACACCGCCAGGCTGGTCAGCAGAAAGGCCAGAACGATGCCGATCAGGTAACCCTTGACCAGCACCGATAGCGAGATCGCCACCTTCTCCAGCAACTCGCCGGTGCCAATGCCCTCGATGAATGCCCTGGCCGTCTGCAGGAAGCTGGGCAGCAGCAGGTCGTTGGCCTGGTAGCGGGCAGCCGCCTCCCAGATCACTGCCAGGGCCAGCAGAATCAGCGATTTGCGCAACCAGCCCTGTTGCCACAGGCGCTGACCGAGCGACAGCTCGCGCTCCAGCTTGAGGCCGGGCAGCGGCTGCAGGGGAATTTCGTATTCCTCACGCCGTGCGGGTGAAAGACTCATGATGGAACGCTCCTCAGTAGGCGATGCGGATATCCTGGAAACCCAGCTCGGCAGCGGCGCCGCCGTCGACGTCTTCGTCGAACAGCAGGCGGTGAATCCGCTGCGCGGTGTGTTGGAAACCCACACCACCGAGGCTGTGCAGGTCGAACTGGTGGCTGTTGATTTCCGCCCGCACGCGGCCCGGATGTGGCGACAGCAGCAGGATGCGATTGCCGACGATCAGCGCCTCTTCGATGGAGTGAGTGACGAACAGCAGGGTGAAGCGCACCTCTTCCCACAGCTCCAACAACTCCTCCTGCATCTTGCGGCGGGTCAGCGCGTCGAGGGCGGCGAAAGGCTCGTCCATCAGCAGAATCTTCGGCTGCATGGCCAGCGCCCGGGCAATCGCTACCCTCGCCTTCATGCCGCCGGACAGGGTGTGCGGGTAGGCATCGGCGAAAGCGGCCAGCCCGACCTTCTCCAGGTAATGCAGAGCGCGCTCCTCGGCCTCTTTACGACCCAGGGTGCGTGAGGCCAGCAGCGGAAACATGACGTTCTGCTTGACCGTCTTCCACGGCGGCAACTGATCGAACTCCTGGAATACCACGATGCGGTCCGGGCCCGGTTCGTGTACCAGGGCACCGTCGAGGCGGATGCTGCCGGCGACCGGTTCGATGAAACCGGCCACCGCCTTGAGCAAAGTGGATTTACCGCAGCCGGAGGGGCCGAGCAGCACGAAGCGATCGGCACGATCCACTGCGAAGCTGACTTCGTGGGTGGCGCGCACCACGCGCTGCGGGGTGCGGTACTCGAGGCTGACCTTGTCCACCTGGAGAACGGTGTCGAAGGCGCCTGGATTCAGCGTGCTGGCCGTGTGGCCTTGCAGAGGGGCATTCATGGGTTATCAGCTTCCCTGACCGATGGCGGCGTCTTCGAAGAAGTAGTCCTGCCAGCTGGCCGGTTTGTGTTTGATGGCGCCGACGCGGTGCAGGAAGTCGGCCAGCGGGTAGGTATTGGTGGGGGTGACGGTGAACTGGAACTGCTCGTTGTCGATGATCTTCAGCAGTTCTTCGCGACTGATCTTGGCGCCGGTGACGCGAATGTAGGTATCCGCCGCGGCGCCTTTGTCCTTCTGGGCGAAATCCGCTGCTTCGGCCAGGGCGCCGACGAAGGCCTTGTAGGTCTTGGGATTGTCGCTACGAAATTTCTCTGTGGCGTACAGCACCGTCGGCGAGTTCGGGCCGAGCAACTCGTAGGTATCGAGCACCACGTGCACGTCGGGGTTTTCGAGGGCCTGGTTCTGGAACGGCGGGTTGGAGAAGTGCCCGGTCAGTTCGGTGCCGCCGGTTTTCAGGGACGCCGTGGCATCCGGGTGCGGCAGCGCCACCGTGTACTTGTCGAGGCGGTCGAATTCCTTATCGCCCCACTGCTTGGCGGCGGCGTATTGCAGGAAGCGAGATTGCACCGACACGCCCACCGCCGGAACGGCGATGCGATCCTTCTCAGTGAAGTCGGCGATGGTCTTGACCTTGGGGTTGTTGCTCAGCAGGTAGTACGGGAAGTTGCCCAGCGAGGCCACGCCCTTGACGTTTTGTTTGCCCTGGGTGCGATCCCAGACCGTCAGCAGCGGTCCGATGCCGGCGCCGGCGATATCGATGGCGCCGGAAAGCAGCGCATCGTTGACCGCCGAGCCACCGGACAGCTGCTGCCAGTCGACCTTGATATCCAGCCCCTCGGCCTTGCCATGCTTCTCGATCAATTGCTGATCACGTACCACGTTGAGGAGCAGGTAAACGATACCGAACTGCTCGGCGATACGGATCTGCCCTTCGGCATGAGCGACTTGCGGCGCCGTCAGGCTGCCTGCCAGCAGGCTCAGACTCAGGACGATGCCGCCGGTCAACCGGGCAAAACGTGGAACGAAGGGAAAGCGCTTACCTGCCGACATGTCGAGGCTCCAGTCAAAAAGTGCAGAAATGGGGTGTGGCGGGCTATCGCGTAAAAGGTCGTTGAAAAACGTAGGCGAGGCAGCCAGCGCAAGGCCGATGGCGGCCCCGAAAAAACAGGTGAGAAAGCGAGTACATGAGCATTTTGATTGGACTCGCATCCAAGCCTGTTTTTAACGCTGCGATGGCAACGCAGGTAGTTTTCCGGCGGCCTTTTTAAAACGGTACGTCGCCCTGGATGGTGGTGCGGTGCATGCGCCGCCGCAGATGACTCGGGCAGCCCGTGGCCAGGTGGATCAGTGCGCGGTTGTCCCAGAACACCATGTCGCCGTCTTGCCACTGATGGCGGTAGATGAATTCCGGTTTGGCGCTGTGGGCATACAGCTCGGCGAGAATCTGCCGGCTTTCGTCCTCGGGCACATCGAGAATGTGGGTGGTGAAGTTCTCGTTGACGAACAGGCCCCGGCGCCCGGTTTCCGGGTGGGTGCGCACCACCGGATGAATCACGGCCTTGACCTCGGCCAGTTGCGCCTCGGTAAGCGTTGGGCGGCGAATGCCGGCGAACACCTCATCGGCGTAACGAGCGGTATAGGAATGGGCAGCGCGCTTGCCGTCGATGGCCTGGCGCAGCTCGACCGGTAGCGTCTCGAAGGCCAGCTGTTGGCTGGCGAACAGGGTATCGCCGCCCTCCTCCGGCAGCTCCTGGGCGTAGAGCATGGAGCCCAGGCTGGGAAACTCCTTGTAGGAGAGATCCGAGTGCCAGAACTTGCCGGCATCGCCCAGGCCGATCGGCTGCCCGTTCTCCTTGATGTTGGAGATGATGAAGATTTCCGGGTGGCCTTCCAGCAAGAACTGCTTGAGCACGTGGATCTGCAATACGCCGAAGCGGCGGCTGAAATCGATCTGCTGCTGTGGCGTGATGCGTTGATCGCGGAACACCACGACGTTGTAGTCGAGGTGCGCCTGATGAGCGCGGGCGAAATCGGTGTCGTTCAGCGGGCGGCTGAGGTCGAGGCCGACGATCTCGGCACCGACTGCAGCGGAAAAGGGGCGTACTTCAAAATTCTGCGTTGGCTGGTGATTGGCAGAACTCAACGACACGGCGGGCATTTGCGCAACTCCACACGGTAAGGGCGCCAATGGGGCGCATCTCAGAAGCAGGTGTTCGGCACCTGTATTCAGTCGTGCGGCGCGCCGGTTAGCCAGCGGGTACGCATGGGTGAACTATATCGATATAAAAAAATTAATTTAAATACCTTTTTAGCATTTGCTTATGGCGATCCGCATTCGCCTGAACAAAAGAAAACGCCGACAGGGTTCAGCCCTGTCGGCGTTTGGTACAGCAGCTGTGAGCTTTAGAGCTCGCTTACGATCTTTCGGCTTTGATTGAGAGGTGGCAGGAGCGGTCGTTATCCGATCCATTGTGGGAGCCGCGACCTCGCGGCGATTCGTTCAGGCACCGCCGGATAGGCAGTCAGGCTGCAATCGTTTCGCCCCGAGGTCGGGGCTCCCACAGGTTGGTTTGAGTGGCCGCTTCTGCCTTGTAGCCGCCTCTTCATGTCGCCGAAAAAGATCGCGGACAGATCCTTAGAACGCAGGCACCACGGCGCCCGAGTACTTCTTCTCGATGAAGGCTTTCACGTCCGGGCTGGTCAGCGCATCGGCGAGCTTCTTGATGGACTCGCTGTTCTGGTTATCCGGGCGAGCAACCAGGTAGTTCACGTACGGCGAATCCTTGTTCTCCAGTACCAGCGCATCCTTGTTCGGGTTGAGTTTGGCTTCCAGCGCGTAGTTGGTGTTGATCAGTGCCAGGTCGACCTGATCCAGCACGCGCGGCAGCATGGCCGCTTCGAGCTGCTTGAACTTGAAGTTGTGCGGGTTGGTGGCCAGATCCTTTGGGGTGGCCTGGATGTTGGCAGGATCCTTCAGGGTCAGCAGGCCGGCATGCTGCAGCAACTGCAGGGCACGACCGCTGTTGCTCGCTTCGTTGGGGATGGCGATGGTGGCGCCATCGGGCAGCTCATCGAGGCTCTTGTACTTGCGCGAGTAGCCGCCGAAGGGCTCGACGTGCACGCCCTTGACGATCACCAGGTGGGTGCCGCGGCTTTCGTTGAAGCTGTCCAGGTACGGCTTGGTCTGGAAGTAGTTGGCATCGAGTTGCTTCTGCTCGACCTGCAGGTTGGGCTGCACGTAATCGGTGAACACCTTGATCTCGAGGTCGACGCCCTGCTCCGCCAGCTTGGGCTTGATCAGCTCGAGGATTTCAGCGTGAGGAACCGGCGTCGCGGCCACAGTGAGTTTCTCCGCGGCGAATGCCTGGGTAGTCAGGACAGAGGCCAATGCAGCCAACAGAAGCGTTTTTTTCATGTTTATTCTCGGTAGTTGCCGTTGGATCGACAGCGGCATGGGATGATTGGCCGGGCCGGATAGGGTCGGCGCGCTGACAATACGGCCCTCAGTTATACGTGGAAAATACTTTTAATTCATTCTCATATTTCTTATCAGAATAAGCAGGGCCGGCGCACTTGTTGTGTTTCGGGCGGTCACTTCTAAAGTGAAGACACCCCCCATTGCGGATTGACGAACATGATCAGCGAAGCCCTGAACCGTTTCGAGCGCCTGGAACTGGTTCCCCATGCCACCCCGCTGCAACATCTGCTGCGCCTGTCGCACCATGTGGGCCGCGATATCTATGTCAAACGCGATGACCTGACCCTGTTCGCCCTGGGCGGCAACAAGGCCCGCAAACTGGAATACTTGGGATCCGACGCGCTGGCCCAACAGGCCGATACGCTGATCACTGCGGGCGCCATCCAATCCAATCACGTGCGCCAGACCGCCGCGCTGGCCGCCAAGCTGGGCCTGGCCTGCGTGGCCCTGCTGGAAAACCCTATCGATACGCAGGAGCAGAACTACCTGCACAACGGCAACCGCCTGCTACTGGATCTGTTCGGCACACGCGTCGAGCACGTCGATAACCTCGAGGAGCCGGATCTGATGCTGATGGCCAAGGCCGACCGCCTGCGTGCCACCGGCAAGAAACCTTACGTGATTCCGATCGGCGGCTCGAATGCACTTGGTACCCTGGGCTATGTCAAGGCAGGGCTGGAGTTCGCCGAGCAGGTCGCGGCCAAGGGTCTCGACAGCGGCACCCTGATGCTGGCCTCGGGAAGCGGAGCGACCCATGCGGGTTTGGCGCTGGCCCTGGCCCACGTGCTGCCCGAATGGCGCGTGCTTGGCATCACCGTATCGCGCCCCGCCGATCTGCAACGCCCCAAGGTAATGGGCCTGGTGCAACGCACCGCAGAGCTACTGGGCGTCAACGTGCCGCAAGCGCTGACCATCGAGCTGTGGGACGAGTACTACGGGCCGCGTTATGGCGAGCCGAACACCGGTACGCTTGATGCCATCCGTCTGCTGGCGAGCAGCCAGGGCCTGCTGCTCGACCCGGTCTATACCGGCAAGGCGTTCGCAGGCTTGCTCGACGGGGTGCAGAAAGGTGCGTTCGAGGAAGGCGAGCCGATCGTGTTCCTGCATACCGGCGGCGCGCCGGCGCTGTTCGCGTATCAGTCCTTGACTCTCTGAACGGCATATACAAATAATTTTTTATTATTTTCTCGACTACCCAGGCAACCGTAGAGTGCCGCGTCCCAACCGCACCTAACAAAACAAACCATCGAGGCTCGATCATGATAATCGCCACCCTGCGTCGACATTTCCTTATTGGCAGCCTCGGTCTGGCGCTGTTCGCCGGCTTCGGTGGCCAGGCTTACGCAGCCGATGACCTACAGAAGATCAAGGACAGCGGCAGCATCAAGGTGGGCCTGGAAGGCACTTATCCGCCTTTCAACTTCCAGGACGAAAGCGGCAAGCTCGCCGGCTTCGAAGTGGATCTGGCCAACGCATTGGCCAAAGAGCTGGGTGTGACCGCGAGCTTCCAGCCGACCAAATGGGACGGCATTCTCGCCTCCCTTGAATCGGGCCGCATCGATGTGGTGATCAACCAGGTCACCATCTCCGACGAGCGCAAGAAAAAGTACGATTTTTCCACGCCCTACACCGTCTCGGGCATCCAGGCCCTGACCCGCAAGAGCGAAGCGGACAGCGTGAAAACCGCCGCGGACCTGGCCGGCAAGAAAGTCGGTGTGGGCCTGGGCACTAACTACGAGCAGTGGCTGAAAGAGAACGTGCCGCAGGCCGACATCCGTACCTACGACGATGATCCGACCAAGTTCCAGGACCTCAACGTGGGCCGCATCGACGTCGTACTGGTCGACCGCCTGGCCGCGTTCGAGATGGTTGCCAAGACCGGTGAGCGCATGGCCGTTGCCGGTGACGCGTTCTCCCGTCAGGAGTCGGGGATCGCGATGCGCAAAGGCAACCCGGAACTGCTCGCAGCCATCGACAAGGCCCTTGCCAAGCTGCGCAGCGACGGCACCCTGAAGCAACTCTCCGAGAAATGGTTCAAGGCTGACGTCACTCAATGATGCCGGACACCTTCCAGCTGGTGCTGGACTCCCTGCCCTTTCTCCTCAAGGGCGCGATTTGGACCATCGTTCTGAGCCTTGGCGGCATGTTCTTCGGCATGCTGCTGGGCTTCGGCCTTGCCCTGGTGAGGCTCTATGCCATCGCCCCACTGGGCTGGCTGGCCAGGGTCTACATTTCGTTCTTCCGCGGTACGCCGCTGCTGGTGCAACTGTTCGTCATCTACTTCGGGCTACCTGAACTGGGGCTGCAACTCGAGCCCCTGACCGCGGCACTGATCGGTTTCTCCCTGAACATGGCGGCCTATGTCGCCGAGATCATGCGGGCGGCCATCGCCTCCATCGACCGTGGCCAGTGGGAAGCAGCTGCCAGCATCGGCATGAGCAAGAGCCAGACGATGCTGCGCACCATTCTACCGCAAGCGATGCGTACGGCCCTGCCACCGCTGGGCAACAGCTTCATCTCACTGGTCAAGGACACCGCCCTGGCGGCCACCATCCAGGTGCCGGAGCTGTTCCGGCAGGCCCAGTTGATCACCGCGCGCACTTATGAGGTATTCGCCATGTACCTGGCGGCAACGGTGATCTACTGGATTCTCTCCAGCCTGCTCGCCCACTTGCAGAACCGCCTGGAAGCACGCGTCAACCGTCACGAGGCGGACAACTGATGGCTTCGAGCATGATCACCGTTCGCAACCTGAGCAAATCCTTCAAAGGCCAGACCGTACTCAAGGGTATCGACCTGGATATCGCCCCCGGCGAGGTCGTTGCCATCATCGGCCCCAGCGGCTCGGGCAAGACTACCCTGCTGCGCTGTCTCAACCTGCTGGAAACGCCCGATGGCGGCAGCATTCGCGTCGGCGACATCGAAATCGATGCCAGCAAACCGATCGGCCAACAACAGGGGCTGATCCGCAAGCTGCGCCAACACGTGGGTTTCGTGTTCCAGAACTTCAACCTGTTTCCCCACCGCAGCGCCCTGGAGAACGTCATCGAAGGTCCCGTTGTGGTCAGGAAGCAGCCGCGCGACAAGGCCATTGAACTGGGCAGGCAACTACTGGCCAAGGTCGGCCTGGCCGGCAAGGAAGACGCCTACCCCAAACGCCTGTCCGGCGGCCAGCAACAGCGGGTGGCCATCGCCCGGGCGCTGGCCATGGAGCCGGACGTGATCCTGTTCGACGAACCCACCTCGGCGCTGGACCCGGAACTGGTCGGCGAAGTGCTGGCGACCATCCGCGCCCTGGCCGAAGAGAATCGCACGCTGGTGATCGTCACCCACGAGATGAGTTTCGCCCGTGACGTGGCCAACCGTGCCATCTTCATCGACGGCGGCGTGATCGTCGAACAGGGCGACGCCCGCGAACTGTTCAGCGCACCTAAACAGGCACGCACCCAGCAGTTTCTCAGCAAGTTTCTCGGTAACGACACCGCACATTCCTGACCTGCGCCTCGACGACGCTGAATGAAACGCGCCAGCCCCTGGCTGGCGCGCGTCTATTCACGATCGAGCAGGTGAAAACTGGGCAGCGAAAACCGCCAGCGGATCGCGGCCAGGCGAATGCCCAGTACCACCAGCATGGCCAGGCCGGTATCCAGCCAGTGCGGGGTTTGCAACATGCGCAGCAGCACGAAGGTCACCGCGCCGGCCAGGCAGGCGGTGGCGTAGATCTCCTTCTTGAAGATCAGCGGGATCTCGTTGCAGATCACGTCGCGCATCACACCGCCGGCGACGCCGGTCATGATGCCCATGATCACCGCCGTGCTGGAGGGCATCGCGTACTGCAGCGCGACCTCGGTGCCGATCACGGTGAACACGGCCAGCCCGAACGCGTCAGCGATCAGCAAGCCCTTTTCATGGATCGGCCGGGTCATGCGCACCCAGACCACCGTGCCCAGCGCCGCAAGGGTAGCCACCAGGATGTAGGTGTCGTTGCGAATCCAGCTGACCGGGTGGTTACCCAAAATCACGTCGCGCAGGGTGCCACCGCCCAGGGCGGTAATGATGGCGATGACCAGCACGCCGAACAGGTCCATGGACTTGCGTCCGGCCATCAGCGCGCCGGTGATGGCGAACACCGCCACCCCGAACAGATCCGCGAAATAGAACAGCTGGTTCATCGACAAGTCAGTTCACCGGCGTACGCAAGGTCACGAACTCTTCGGCCGCGCTAGGGTGCACACCGATGGTTTCATCGAATACCTGCTTGGTCGCCCCAGCCTTGAGCGCGACCGCCAAGCCCTGGACGATTTCGCCGGCATCGGGCCCGACCATGTGGCAGCCCAGCACGCGATCGGTCTTGGCGTCGACCACCAGCTTCATCAGCGTGCGCTCGTCGCTCTCGGTCAGGGTCAGCTTCATCGGCCGGAAGCGGCTCTCGAAGATCTTCACCTCGTGTCCTGCTTCACGCGCCTGCTCCTCAGAAAGGCCCACGGTGCCGATGTTCGGCAGGCTGAACACCGCCGTTGGGATCATCCGGTAGTCGACCTTGCGGTATTCCTCCGGTTTGAACAGGCGCCGTGCCACCGCCATGCCTTCGGCCAGCGCCACGGGGGTGAGCTGCACGCGACCGATCACGTCACCGATGGCCAGAATCGACGGTGCGCGGGTTTGGTACTCGTCATCGACCTCGATGTAACCCTTGTCGTCCAGGCTGACCGAGGTATTTTCCAGGCCCAGGTTGTCGAGCATTGGGCGGCGACCGGTGGCGTAGAAGATGCAGTCGGCTTCCAGCGTACGGCCATCCTTGAGCGTCGCCTTGAGGCTGCCGTCGGCCTGCTTGTCGATGCGTGCGATGTCGGTGTTGAACTGCACGTCCAGGCCGCGCTTGCCGAGTTCCTCATGCAGGTGGGTACGCAGGGATTTGTCGAAGCCACGCAGGAACAAATCGCCGCGGTACAAGAGCGAAGTCTGCGCGCCAAGACCGTTGAAGATCGAGGCGAACTCCACCGCGATGTAGCCACCGCCGACCACCAGGATGCGCCTGGGCAGCTCTTCCAGGAAAAACGCCTGGTTTGAGTTGATCGCATGCTCATGGCCCGGGATCTCGGGAACATGGGGCCAGCCGCCGGTTGCGATGAGGATACGCTCGGCGCTGTAAATCTTGCCGTCGACTTCCACCCGATGCTCGTCGAGCAGGCGCGCATGGCCCTCGACCAGGGTGACGCCACTGCCCACCAGCAGTTTGCGGTAGATGCCGTTTAGGCGTTCGATCTCGCGGTTCTTGTTGGCGATCAGCGTCGGCCAGCTGAAGCTGGCCTGGCCGGGCGTCCAGCCAAAACCTTCGGCGTGTTCGAACTCATCGGCGAATTGCGCCCCATAGACCAGCAGCTTTTTAGGCACGCAGCCAACGTTGACGCAGGTACCGCCCAGATAACGGCTTTCCGCCACGGCCACCCGGGCGCCGTAGCCCGCCGCGAAGCGTGCTGCACGTACACCGCCGGAGCCGGCGCCGATTACAAACAGATCGAAATCGTAGGTCATAGAAGCCTCCTGAACAGACGCAGAGCATACCGTAAACGCAGCGCCCTGCCCGCCTGGCACATGGGGCAAACTTGTCACCGCCACATTGGGTCTAGAGCCGAGAGGAGGAACCAGACCATGCGCCCGATTCTCACCCATCTTGCCCTGCACGTACCGGACCTGCAGGCCTGCATCAGCTTCTACGAAGATTTCTGCGGCATGCGGGTCATCCACCGCCGCCCTGGCAAGGGTTCGCAGATCGTGTGGATGGCCGAGCCGGGACGTGAGAGCGAATTCATCTTCGTCATCATGCCCGGTGGCGAGCCTCGCCGATTGGCGCCTGGCGATTACAGCCACTTCGGCTTTGCCCTGCAGAGCCGTGATGAGGTCGACGCGGTGGTCGCCAAGGCCGAAGCCGCCGGATGCCTGCTCTGGGCGCAACGCGACGAGCCTTACCCGGTTGGCTATTACTGCGGCGTCCGCGATCCGGCAGGCCATCAGGTCGAGTTCAGCTATGGCCAGCCGCTTGGCCCCGGTGCGACGCCGATCAACGCCAGCTGAACTGGCCCTGGTTAAATACGGCAGGCATAAAAAACCGCCCGAAGGCGGTTTTTCCAAGCATGAGGCTGGCGAGCCTCAGCCTTTACCGGTCTTGTACAGATTCTCGAAGCAGAAGTTGGTCGCCTCGATGTAACCCTCGGCGCCACCGCAATCGAAGCGCTGGCCCTTGAATTTGTAAGCCAGCACACAACCGTCCTGGGCCTGCTTCATCAGCGCGTCGGTGATCTGGATCTCACCACCTTTGCCCGGCTCGGTCTTCTCGATCAACTCGAAGATGTCCGGGGTCAGGATGTAGCGGCCGATGATCGCCAGGTTGGACGGCGCATCTTCGGCCTTGGGCTTCTCGACCATGCTGTTCACGCGGAAGATGTCGTCGCGGATCATCTCGCCGGCAATCACGCCGTACTTGTGGATCTCGTCCATCGGCACTTCCTGCACCGCCACGATCGAGCAGCGGAACTGGTTGTACAGCTTGACCATCTGGGTCAGCACGCTGTCGCCTTCCAGGTTCAGGCACAGGTCATCGGCCAGAACAACGGCGAACGGCTCGTCACCGATCAACGGACGGCCGCTGAGGATGGCGTGGCCCAGGCCTTTCATTTCCACCTGGCGGGTGTAGGAAAAGGTGCAGTTGTCGATCAGGCGACGGATACCGACCAGGTACTTTTCCTTGTCGGTGTTGCGGATCTGCTCTTCCAGCTCGTAACTGATGTCGAAATGATCTTCCAGCGAACGCTTGCCACGACCGGTCACCATGGCGATTTCGGTAAGGCCGGCGGACAGCGCTTCCTCCACACCGTATTGGATCAACGGCTTGTTCACGATTGGCAGCATTTCCTTGGGCATGGCCTTGGTTGCCGGGAGAAAACGAGTGCCGTAGCCAGCGGCAGGAAACAAGCATTTTTTGATCATGGAAGTCCCTGAATGAGAGAGGGTTATCGACGCCGCAGCAGTCTAGCAGGACGCGCAAGGCTTACAACGGGAGCAATGCAAACAGCTCAAACGTTTGCGGCGGCGGGAAGTCACAACAGGTGAAACCCACCGCAACGCGAGGTTCGCATGTCCATCGACAATGACCTGAAGAAAGAAGTTCTCACTCGTCTGCTGCACGCGCATCCGGCAGGCCTGGGCAAAGAGGTACTGGACAATTTCCGCGGCGAGTACGCGGTCGTGGACGTGCTGAGGCACCTTCACAAAGGCGGCCTGATCCACGATGGCAACCTTTCCGAATCGGGCGGCGAGCTGTCCATCCACTACCCCATCAAACTCAGCTCATCCGGCGTCGAGACGGCCAAGCAACTCGACGTCTGATCCGCCCCGAATACCATTCAACCTGCGCCGCTTCCCCTTCAAGGGGCAGCGGCGCAGCTGTTTCTGCGGCCAGGCCGAGAGGCGCCGTATCGGATACCGGCAAATCCTGTAAACTCCCGCGCCGCGCGCAGCTGGGATGGCCATTGCAGAGCCCTCGCCTGCCTGCGCCAACGCCTCGGATAGCCAGGGCGGCTTTGCGCAGCGGCGCTGCGTAGCGACTATTCAACACTTGCCGGAACACCTCTCGATGAAACACACCGCAACCTCCCTGTTGCTGGCGGGCAGCCTGCTGGCGCCTGCCCAGGCCATGGCCGATCTCCTGTTGTGGCAGGACAACAGCCTGACCTACCTCAACGGCATCGACTTCAAGATCGATCCGCCACGCCAGCAGACGCTGACCTTCGAGCACGCCAGCGGCTGGAGCTTCGGTGACCTGTTTCTGTTCGTCGACGGCATCAAGTACAACACCGACGCCACCAACGGTGCCGGTGACGGCCACACCTTCTACGGTGAAATCAGCCCGCGCTTGTCATTCGGCAAACTCAGCGGTGCCGACCTGTCGTTCGGGCCGGTCAAGGATGTTCTGCTGTCCGCCACCTACGAATTCGGCGAGGACGATGTCGACGCCTACCTGCTGGGCCCGGCAGTGGATCTGGCCATACCCGGCTTCGACTACTTCCAGCTCAACACCTACCTGCGCCGCCCGGACGGCAAGCGCGACGGCCGCAACGTGTGGCAGATCACTCCAGTGTGGAGCTATACCATCCCGGTCGGCCGCTCCGACCTGGTGATCGACGGCTTCATCGACTGGGTGGTGGACAACGACGACAGCTATCACGCCAACCTGCACATCAACCCGCAGATCAAATATGACCTGGCCAAGGCCATGGGTTGGGGGCAGAAATTCTACGTAGGCGTCGAATACGACTACTGGAAGCACAAGTACGGCATCGACAACGACAGCCCGCTCGGTGACGACGTGCTCGGTGGCACCAACCAGAGCGCCATCAGCCTGCTGGTCAAGGCGCACTTCTGACGCCACGCGCTGGCCGTCATCCCCGACGGCCAGCCTTCACGATCGGCGCTGCTCAGTCCCCGAGCAGTGCGCGGGCGGCCTGGTCGGTAGCGAGCAAGCTGTACTGATGAAGGCTGAGATATCGGCCATTCTTGAACTCGACGTCGCGCAAGGTACCGTCGCGGCTGAACCCGAGCTTCTCGGCAAGTCGCCAGCTGGCGATGTTGTCGGGCTCGATATCGAGATGGATGCGGTGCACGCCCATGGCCAGGAATGCATGCCTGAGGATTGCCGGCAACGCCTGCCCCATCAGGCCACGTTGCCAGTGCTGCGGCAGTAACCAGTACCCCATTTCGACGCGACGATGCTGGTGATTGCGATCATTGAAGCCGCAGGCGCCGATCAGTGCATCGTCGTCATCCGCCAGAGCCCACCAGATTCCCGTACCGTCTTCGAGCAATTGCTCGTACCAGTGCATCTGCTCGCGGGTAGCGGCCAGGCTGGCGTAGGAAACGCCGTAATGAGCGATCACCTGTGGGTGAGACAGGCCGGCATAGACCTGACCGATATCGTCGGGGCGAATACGCCGTAATCGGCCATTGGCGAAGGAGAATTCGGGAAACGTAGCGAGTGTGCCGTCCATGCTTCACGCCCGAGGGGAACGAGTGGAAGGACGCGAGGGCTTCGCACGGGCCGACGCTGGAAGTGGTGCCCCGAGCCGGAATCGAACCGGCAAGGCCTTGCGGCCGGCAGATTTTAAGTCTGCTGTGTTTACCAATTTCACCATCGGGGCGGTGAAATATGCGAGGGCAGGACTATATACACCCCCAGGCAGCGCCGCAAGTTTAAAGCATGCAATAAAAAACCCCGTAAATCAGTGATCTACGAGGTTATGCGCTGAGCTGCCGGCTTGGCAGCTCAACAGCGTTGGCAGGCTCTGCGGGGCTCAGGCAGCTGCGCTTCGGCAGTTATTTGCTGCTACGGCCAACCAGCAGGCCAATCAGCAAGCCGAAACCAGAGGCCACGGCTACCGAGGTCCACGGGTTGCTTTCGATACGATCCTGCGCGTTGCCGATCGTCTCACGGCCAAGCTCGACAGCCTCACGACCTTTATCGGTGATGGTGCCTTTGGCCTCATTCAGCAACGCGATCACTTTCTCACGAGCTTCGTGAGCCTTGTCGCCGGAGAACGACTCAGCATCGCCCAGCGCCTTGCTGGCTTGATCGAGAAGTTTCTTCAGTTCCTTGGCGCTTTCCTGTTGAAACTGATCCAGGCCGCTCTCAAGCGAAGTTTTACGTGCCATTGGCGAGTGCTCCATAACAGTGGTTGACGTTTTTTGGAGGCCTGGCCAAGCGGCAGAGTTCAGGCTTTTTGCCGCTTGCGACCTGCAAGACCTCAGGCATCGAGCGGGATGATGCCGGTATGAGCCACATGGTCGCCCGCCATACCCCGCACCCGCGCACGCAGATCGAAGGGCATATCCGGCTTGAAAGTAACCGCATGACCGATCAGCTGGCCGTTTTCGTCCACGCGTTCGCGCTCATCCTGCATCCACGTTTGCAGCTCATCTTCGGTCAGGCCCAGCTCCTGCGCCAGCAAAGCGTTGAAACGCTCGAGGTCGAAGCCATCGAATTTGCCACCGTCCATATCGTCGCCCTCCTCAGTCAGTGTTGCTAACTGAGGCCGCCCGCCCGGGCTGGCAGTTCCCTCTGTCTTTCACACCCATTCAGGCCTGGCGCTTGGCGGTGCCGGAATTCAGGGTGAGCAGATCCTGGCGAAGTTGCATCACCAACTGCGAAATCTGCCGCGAGGTAGACAGTTCAGCGCGGGAGATACCCGTGACATTGAGGTAGACCTGCGCGGTGACCGGGTCCCTGATCTGAATCGTCACCGACTCACTGCCAATGGAGCAACTGCACGCCAACGGCAAGAAGGCACATTCGACTATATGACGCTGCTCGAGAACGGACATCATCCTGGAAACTCCTTCCTCACGTTGATGACGAGTGGAGTCTAGCTGTCGTGCAAGATCTGGCATGAGGCATTTTGTCCCGTCCATCGGCTGGCCATTTCGGCTCTCTTCGGGGCCGCTCGTCAGCCGCCCCACTCCGCTGTGGGCACGATAAGAATGGCGAACGGCATCGAGCAAGACTGTGTGGACGGCCTTCTCAAGAACATGCTTAGAGGGGACTTTCCCGCCCAACGACACGATCTCGCCCTTACGCCTTGTCGATCAGCGCGCCAGGACGATCAACATATTGGTGGGCGTGATTCGAGGCAGCAGTTGACGGACATCGCCTGGCGTCTCGACCTTGAAAAACACACGGTAGCCGCTGCCGTCCGCGTAAGGTCGCGAATGGGTGACCCAGCTCGAGAGCATGCTCTCGCTGAGGCCGATGTCAGAGGCGATCTTCAATAACGGGATGTGAACAGTCATGCGAGGTCCTTCTCGTTCGTTCAGATAGTGATGCATGCATCACGCTACCGGCTTTCCATGCCGGAAGTGAGTTGACAGGCGATATCACTATGCCACATTACCCGGCGTATAATAATCATTTCTTGCGTGGGCCGGGTTTTCGGTCGGTAAGTGATGGCTCGGCGACTTATTTACGACCAATCGTCCGGTCGACTGAACTATCGCTCCAGATACCATCAAATAGCTAGTATTACTCGATATGGAGGAACCAATCGTGAGCAAACCCATTTTCAATGCCCGCACCGCGGACAAGTTCGTCGTCCGTTTGCCTGATGGAATGCGCAAGCGCATCGAAGATCTGGCCAATGACAACTACACGAGCATGAACACCGAAATCATCCGTGCCATCGAAGCTCACCTTGAGGGCCAGGCCAGGCAGACCCTGCTGATCGATGCCTTGGAAGCCAAGCTGAAGAGCGAGCTGCAAACCGCGGCGAAACCCGGCAAAAAAGCTCAGGAAGCCAATATCGATTACCTCGACGGGCTCAAGACAGGCACACGCTGACTGCGCAAGCTGCGTCAGGTCAAACAAAGCCCCGAGTATTCGGGGCTTTTTATTTCCGGCTGCTGAGCTCGTGCCGAGAACCGCGCTCGAAACCGTGAAAACCACGGGCGATGACTTGAGACACGGAAGCCTGATCGTCGGATTGTTGTCCTGCACAACGGCTGCAGCTTTCAAGATTTGTGCTGGGGGGCTACGCTATTACACAGGAGCCACACTGAGTAAGGACACACCCTCCATGATGCACCACACCCTGAAGTACGGCGCTTGCCTGCAAGAGTTCTCGCGCGTTCTCGATCTGGCGATGAACAAGCATGACGAGGTCATGCTGGTTCCTGGAATCCTCAGCAGCCTGAACGAGCACATCGAAAAGCTTCTGGGCCCGGTGTTCGCCCGTCGCCTGTTCAATGAGCGCCAGGCCACCCTGACCCTGCCAGGCGGTAAGAAAAAGACCATTCACCTGGCCTCGCTTTCCGGCTGTTACGGTTTCGAGGATGGCGCAATCGTGTTGCCCTGGGTATCACTGCAGACCGTGTCCCTGGCCGAGGAAAAGCACCCCCGCTCCGACAAGTTCTATATCCCCAATGACGGCCCCGGCGCCCCGCACCGCGCACCAGGCCGGGACGAACTCTCTCGTTTTCTCACCAGCTACCCTCGCTCGAGAGCGGTTTGAATCAAGCCTGATTGTTTGGGCATAAAGCGCGTTGGGATTCCTGCCCTCACAGCGTTGAGAGCTGGGCATTCTGAAGCGCTTCCTGATCTGAACCGCATCCGGATCGCCAGCGTCTCTCGCAGTCAAAATCATTCATGGCATCTAACGACGCTTGAGCGAAAGCCGAGCCAAGCTTTTGAGTACACTGGCGCACCTGAACGGATGAGTAGCTGACGCATACTTTCTCAGACGCAATAAAAAAGCCCCGTAGCCATTGGCTACGGGGCTTTGCGTTTGGAGGCTGAGGTCGGAATCGAACCGGCGTTCACGGATTTGCAATCCGGTGCATAACCACTCTGCTACTCAGCCTTAAACTGAACGGGCCGTACGTGACGGCCCGTTGAAACTGGAGCGGGAAACGAGACTCGAACTCGCGACCCCGACCTTGGCAAGGTCGTGCTCTACCAACTGAGCTATTCCCGCTTGTCTTGTCGACGGGCGCCATTCTATATCTTCACGACGCCCAGTCAAGCCCTTGATTCAAAAAAGTTATTTCTTTTCTGCGGTGACGCTCAGATGCGGCCAGGCCGCGAGCAGATACTGCGCCATCGACCACAGCGTGAGCGCCGCGGCCACGATCAACAGCACATAGCCCATCAACACCCAGAAACCGAATAATGGCGGGTTGCCGAGCAGGATCACCAACGCCACCATCTGCGCAGCGGTCTTCCATTTGCCCAGATTGGAGACTGCTACATGCGCCCTGGCGCCCAGCTCCGCCATCCATTCACGCAGTGCCGATACGACGATCTCGCGGCCAATGATGATGGTTGCCGGCAGCGTCAGCCACAGATTGGCATGCTCAGCCACCAGCAGCACCAGCGCGGTGGCCACCATCAGCTTGTCGGCAACGGGATCCAGAAACGCACCGAACGGCGTGCTCTGTTCCCAGCGGCGCGCCAGATAACCATCCAGCCAATCGGTTAGCGCAGCGAAGGCGAACACGGCGCTGGCAGCCCAATAGCTCCATGAAAATGGCATGTAGAACAACAGGATGAAGATCGGGATCAGCAGAACGCGGAGCACCGTTAGGAGGTTGGGGATATTCATCGGCTCGACTGGACGGTTAGGTGAGGCGGCATTCTACTCGCTGTGCAGTGCCGCATAAATCAAACCGGCGAGCTTTTTACTGATGCCGGGTGCTTTGGCGATTTCTTCCGTGCTGGCACGGGACAACTCTTGCAGACCGCCAAAATGGTTGAGCAGTTCACGACGCCGTTTCGGCCCGACGCCAGCCACTTCCTCCAAACTGGAGGTGCGACGCGCCTTGCCGCGGCGCGCCCGGTGGCCGGTAATGGCGAAACGGTGCGATTCGTCGCGAATCTGCTGAATCAGGTGCAAGGCTGGCGAATTGCCCGGCAGGGTGAATTCATGGGCGGCATCGTTCAGGTACAGGGTTTCCAGGCCGGGCTTGCGGGTGGTGCCCTTGGCCACGCCGAGCAGGATCAACGGCGGGACCTCGAGCTCGGTCAACACCTCGCGGGCCATCGCCAGCTGGCCTTTGCCGCCGTCGACAAGAAGAATGTCCGGCAGCTTGCCTTCGTTCTGCTTGGCCTTGCTGAAACGCCGAGTAAGCGCCTGGTGCATGGCTGCATAGTCGTCACCGCCCGTCACGCCTTCGATGTTGTAGCGTCGGTAGTCCGACTTGATCGGGCCTTCCGGACCGAATACCACGCAGGACGCCACCGTCGCCTCGCCACTGGAGTGACTGATATCGAAGCATTCCAGGCGCTGGGGCACCTCATCCATCTCCAGCGCCTCGGCCAGCGAGTCGAAGCGACCGGCCATATGCTCGCGATTGGCCAGCCGTGCGCCCAGCGCCTGCTCGGCATTGGTGACCGCCAGCGCCTGCCAGCGCGCACGGGTGCCACGAACCCGATAGCTGATGGCCAGCTCACGACCGCGCAATTCCTGAATCGCCGCGATCAGCACGGGATAGTCTTCGTGAGGCGCATTGACGATCAACTCGCTGGGCAAGTCCCGCTCATGGCTACCCAGGTAGTACTGGCCGAGAAAGGCGACGAGCACATCCTGTGCTTCTTCCTCGATTGCCACCTGAGGAAAGAAATTCTTGCTGCCCAGCACACGCCCGCCACGCACGCTGATCAGGTGCACGCAGGCACCGCCGGGATTGACCATCGCCGCGATGATATCGACGTCGCCGCTACCGCCCTCCATGCTCTGTTGATCCTGAACGCGGCGCAGCAGGGCCATCTGATCACGCAGTTCGGCGGCCTTCTCGAAATCCAGCGCGGCGGACGCCTGCTGCATGCTGGTGGAAAGCTCGGCATTCAGGGCATTGCTGCGCCCTTCCAGAAACATCACCGAGTGACGCACGTCCTCGGCATATTCGGCCGGTTCGACCAGGCCTACGCACGGCGCCTTGCAGCGCTTGATCTGATACTGCAGGCACGGGCGTGTACGATTGCGGTAGTAGCTGTCCTCACATTGGCGAACCAGAAAGGTCTTCTGCAACAACGCCAGGCTTTCGCGGATCGCGCCAGCACTGGGATAGGGGCCGAAATAGCGACCTTTGCGGTTCTTCGCGCCACGGTGAATGTCCAGGCGCGGGTAATCGCCGTCAGACAGAAACACGTAGGGGTAGGATTTATCGTCACGCAGCAGGATGTTGTACGGCGGCCGCCATTCCTTGATCAGCGTCTGCTCGAGCAATAGCGCTTCGGTCTCGTTGCCGGTGATGGTCGTTTCCACCTGGGCGATCTTGCCCACCAGCGCCATGGTCTTGGTCGCCAACCCGGTTTTGCGAAAGTAGCTGGCGAGTCGCTTCTTGAGGTTCTTCGCCTTGCCGACGTACAGCAGATTGCCGCTCGCGTCGAACATGCGGTAGACGCCCGGACGCCCACTGCAGGTAGCGAGAAAAGCACTGGAATCGAACACGGGCGTCACTTCAGCTGGTGGCATCGACCATGCCATGGCGGACGGCGAGCAGCGCCAGCTCCACGTCGCTGGTGATCGAAAGCTTCTCGAAGATCCGGTAGCGGTAGGTATTGACCGTCTTGGGCGACAGGCACAGCTTGTCGGAAATGCTCTGCACTTTCTGGCAGCCGGCGATCATCAGCGCGATCTGGATCTCACGCTCGGATAACAGATCGAATGGCGAATTGCTGCTTTGCGGCTGGAAGGATTTCAGGGCCAACTGCTGGGCGATCTGCGGGCTGATGAAACGCTGTCCGGCAAACACCATGCGAATGGCCTGCACCATTTCTTCAAGGCCAGCGCCCTTGGTCAGGTAGCCTGCGGCGCCAGCCTGCAGCAACCGAGTCGGAAACGGGTCTTCCTCGCACACGGTAACCGCCACGACCTTGAGATCGGGATGGCTGCGCATCAACTTGCGGGTAGCCTCGAGCCCGCCAATGCCAGGCATCTTCACGTCCATCAACACAACGTCGGGCTTGAGCTCACGAACCTTCTTCAGCGCTTCTTCGCCCGAGCAGGCCTGACCGGTGACCTGCAAGCCGTCGATGTCGGCCAACATGCGCGAGATACCCGTACGAACGAGGTCATGATCATCGACAACCAATACCTTAATCAAACGAACACCTCGTACCTGCGCGAGCGCCGCACGGCGACTACCTGAGAGAAATACACCATAACAAAAAACCTGACGGGTGAGTTAGCCATAAGCGTCAACTTACAAGCGTCAAGTAACCCGAAGGCAGCGGAATCTGACAAACGTACATCTTCGCGTATTCGGCACGCTTCTCCTCTGGTCATTACGACATGCGCTGGCCCCACGCCGCACGCACCTGATCATCAGCGCCGCAACAGGAAATCGACCCGCGAATAATTTATTCGGAACGCGGCTCCCGAGGCATTGCTCTGAATTTACAGAACGCGAACCATACCGAGGGGTTTTCCATGGACATGCTCATCAAGCAGCTCAAAACCGTAACCGCTGGCCGTTATCACATCGTCACGGAAACTTCTGCTGAGGGCTTGCAGGTCGACTGCCTAGATCTGCAGTGTAACCTGGTGGCGACACGCCGCCTGACCGCCGCCCAGCTGCAGAACAAGATCCTCATGACGGCGGTGTATGCCGATCTGAAAGGTACGCTGGGTTACTGATCGAGGTGATCATCGCCGCAATCACAGCGCGGCCTCGACACGCTAGAGCCGCGCTGAAAACCTGCACGTCCATGCAACGTCCTCTGCCCCGCTCTCACTTTTGAATCTGAGTCCGCCCAACGAATGCCGGCCACCAATATGCCTCTTGAGCGATAGATAGCCAGCTATCCATCAATTGCGCAAAACATGACTGATCGGTCGCACAAATTCCCTGAACGAACCCGCAAAGTACCCATTCTATTTCGATCATGTCCCGACCAGCGCCAGTGGTCAGTGGGCAATTCGTAACCAGCAATAGAAGAGCATGACCATGATCTGGATAGCACTCAGCGTCGCCCTGTCACTCGCCTCGCTTCTGGGCGCAGGCATCTATTCGCTGCTGCAGATCCTCGGGGAGTTCAGCCAGAACTGAGCCTCGCAGTTCATCGGGCCAGATCAGCCGCGCATGGCCGCATACAGACTTGCCTGGGCACGGCACTGCGCACTGATGCATGTTCGAACGCGATGAGCGAATGACGCTGTGATCTCGCGGCAAAAGTAAACGGTCGAGGATTTGCGCAGAGGCAGGACAGGAATGAAAAAGCCCGGCGAGTGCCGGGCTTCTTCTTGTATATGGTGGAGGGCCAGGGATTCGAACCCTGGGAACGCTATTAACGTTCGCCGGTTTTCAAGACCGGTGCATTCAACCGCTCTGCCAACCCTCCAGGTCGACATGAAATGCGTCGGTTCGCCGAAACATTCCTTTGCAACCTTGCAGGCTGCGGGCGGCATCTTACCGGAACGCAACACACTGTCAAACACTCTGACTTGGCAGTACCCAAGGCTCTGTTAAGATGCTTCTCGACCTTGGTCACGGACCAACAGCATTTACTAGGAGTGTCGCCATGCGCGAACAAGATTACGCACATAGCCCTTCACGGGTTGAACAAACCGCAGTCAGCAGCGTTCTGCGCAACACATACGGTTTGCTGGCTCTCACCCTGGCATTCAGCGGCATCGTGGCTTTCATGGCGCAACGCGCCAACGTCCCCTACCCGAACATCTTCGTGGTACTGATAGGCTTTTACGGCCTGTTCTTCCTGACCGCCAAGCTGCGTGATTCCGGCTGGGGCCTGCTGTCGACCTTCGCCCTCACCGGTTTCATGGGTTACACCCTGGGCCCGATTCTCAACCGTTACCTGGGTATGGCCAACGGCGCCGAAGTCGTCAGCTCCGCATTCATGATGACGGCCGTAGTGTTCGGCGGCCTCTCGGCTTACGTGCTGACCACCCGCAAGGACATGAGCTTCCTGAGCGGTTTCATCACCGCCGGCTTCTTCGTACTGCTCGGCGCGATCCTGGCCAGCTTCTTCTTCCAGATCAGCGGCCTGCAACTGGCGATCAGCGCTGGCTTCGTGCTGTTCTCGTCGGCCTGTATCCTGTTCCAGACCAGCGCGATCATTCATGGTGGTGAGCGCAACTACATCATGGCGACCATCAGCCTGTACGTATCGATCTACAACCTGTTCGTCAGCCTGTTGCAGATCTTCGGCATCATGGGCGGCGACGACTGATCGTCACCCGCAAACAAGAACCCGCCTTTATGGCGGGTTTTTTATGGCCTGGAAAAATTACTGCTGGGCCTTTTGGCGCATGCCCTTGAGCGTATTGAAGGGCGCCTCGACCACGAACTTGTTGGACAGCCAAGAAGGCACGCTGCCACCTGGGTCAGTATGCGCTTCGTACACCACCTCAACCATGCCGTCGGGCTTGGGCGTCATGGTCCATTGGCCTTCGACACTGGCCACGCGTACGTAGCCCTTTTCCTCAGGGCGGTAATCAGGCGCGCCGTGAAGGGTGCGGATCACGCTGCCATCGGCGCCCTGCTCGGTGGTGACCTCGATGATCGAATCCCGAGGCGTCACCGGCCATGGCGTGTTGAAGCGGGTGTAAGTCCAGCTCTTGCCACCTTCGTGCTTGAGCAACCGCTGCTCCTGACACTCGTGGATCCAGGCACAGGAAGCCACCACGTCCTCCTGCAACGCCCTGAGCTTGGCCACGTCGGTCTTGATCAGGGTTACGCCGCGGTAAGCCTTGTAGGGAGAGCCGGCCACTTCGCTGAGGTAGACCTTGATGCCCTCCTCGTCTTTGGCCAGGCGCCAGTCCTCGGCATGGGCGGCAGAGGCGATGCACAGCGCCGTACTTGCTAGCAATAAACGGGTCAACGACATTTTATTCTCCGGAGTTTGCCTGTAGAGCGTCAGACAGCCGTTGCCGTAGCACCTTCCAGCCAGGCCAGCAGGCGGATGGCTTCTTCACGGCTATTACCGCAGACAGCGAAATCCGCTGAAAATGCGGCGCACACGGCGGGTCGATCCTCGCGCCCGAAGATCGAACAACGGTTGTCCTCGGCCAGATTCACGCAGCGCTCGCCAGCAGCCTTGCCATTGGGCATGCCGGGAATGAAGGAACTGATCGACGGGGAGATGCAGCAGGCGCCACAACCAGGACGGCATTGCATGGAACGGACCTCGAACAAGAAGCATGCAGCAGACGGCGGCGATTCTAGCCTGCCGCTTCACCGGCCGGCAGCCCCTCAGTCAGTTCAGGTCGAAGCGAATCCTGAAGCGCGATCCCTCTCCCGGTGTGCTGTCGACTTCCAGTTCGGCACCGAGCACATCCACCGCCAGCTGATGGGTGATGTGCAAGCCCAGGCCGGTACCGCCCTGGCCGCGCCGGGTGGTGAAGAACGGGTCGAATATCTTGCCCAGCAGTTCCTCGTCCATGCCCCGACCGTCGTCGATGATCTCGATGACGCATTGCCCTCGTTCGTCATCGACCTGGCCGCGCACGATGACCAAGCCTTTCACACCAGGGTCGAAGGCATGAACCAGCGCATTGTCGACGAGATTCTGCACGACTTGCCCGAGGGGCCCCGGGTAGCTGTCCAGCACTATGTCCGGGGCAACCTCCACCGCGATCCGGTGGTCGTTCTGACGTAACTTCGGTTGCAGTAGCAATACCACCTCGTCCACCAGCTCGCGCAGGCCGAAGCGACGCCGTTCCGTACTGGCGCGGTCGGTAGCCAGTTGCTTGAATGCACGGGTCAGCTGCGACATCCGCTCCAGGCTGATCAGAATGATGCTCAGGCCATCATCGGTACGCTGCACGAAACGCTCCAGGGTGGTGCGCTTCAGTCCTTCGCGCACCGCCACCTGAAACTCCTGGCTGGCTCGCTCCAGGGTCGACGCTGCCACGCTGGCGGCGCCAATTGGCGTATTCAATTCGTGGGCGACGCCGGCGACCATGGTACCGAGGGACGACAGCTTTTCAGCCTGCAACAAGGCGCGGCGTGTGCGCTGCAATTGTTCGACGGTACGCTGCAGCTGCTCGTTGCTGGCTGCCAGCGCCCTGCTGCTCACGTGCAGCCCGTGCTCGGCCCGCAAGCGTTCAGCTTCATCGATGGCTCGCCTTACGCTGATCAGAAGCCCGACTCCTTGCAGCACGCTGAAGAACAGTAGAACGCGCCACACCACATCCCAGCGCAATTCGCTCAAATTCCGGGCAGGCAAGTGAGACAGCAACAGCCAGTGGTCCGCGGCGTTCGAGGTTGCCGAAGCGGCATCGCTCGGCCGGAAGTGACTGTAGGCCCAGAAGCCTGCCGCATCGATGAACGAGCCGCGCTGTTCGTTCTGCAAGCGCCGCCAGCTCGATGGCTGGTGGCTGGCAAGGGTCAGATCGGGCTTGCCAAGCAAGAAGCCCCAGGCGTGCTCCGGGCTCTCGCCCAGCATCCAGTAGCCTTCGTGATCGAGCAGTTGTAACGATCCTCCATATGCCACGGATGTTTCGCGCAAACGCTCCAACATCCGTTCGGCACGGTAGTCGAGGATCAGGATGCCGCGCCGCTCACCGCGCTCGCTGAACACCGGCACCGCCGCGCGCAGGATTGGCACCAGGGTCTCGACGGAACCATCAGGCCGGTAATGACGCTCCAGGTCGAAACGCGACAGGTACGACTCGCCTTTGTAGAGATGCATGGTTTCCACGAAGTAATAGGCAGCCGAGTCATTCTGCAAATCAGCCAACTCGACCTGGCGCGCCTTTCCCGACACGTTGTCGATGCGCACCCGCTCCATTCCGTGTTCATCGAGCCAGCGAATGTGCTGGTAGTTACCACGGCTATTTGAAAACTCGGCGAACAGCTCACTCAATGCAGCGTAGCTATCATCGGAGGCATGCCTCACGGCCCGATTCAGCAGGGGCTGCTGACTGAGGAACTGCAAATCACCGCGCAAACTCGACAGATGCCGTTCCAGAACCGCCACGCCCTCGTTCAAGCTGTCGGTCTGCGCCTCGAGCAGCGGTTCCAGCCGGTCATTGAGCATGCGATCGTAGAGCAACAAGCTGAGCACGATGATCAGCAGGGACCACGGCAGGAACAGCACCAGCAGGTTACGCGGCAGCGGCCTGGACAGCGCCGTTCGCCAACCGGCGATGCGGCGACCCATCACCGTTGCGAACGCTCGCCCAGCCAGCCTAACAGCCGCTCCAGCGGCATTGGCCTGGCGTACAGATAGCCCTGGGCCTCCAGGCAATCATGGCGTTTCAGCCATTCGGCCTGCTGCTGGTTTTCTACCCCTTCGGCAATCACTGTCATGCCGACCCTTCGGGCAATGTGGATGATCGCTTCAGCGATCGCCTGGCCATCGTCCTCGGCACGCAGTTCCTCGACGAAACTGCGGTCGATCTTCAAGCGATCCGCCGGTAGTTGGCGCAGGTAGCTGAGCGACGAGAAGCCAGTGCCGAAGTCGTCGATGGCCACCTTGACGCCCATGGCACGCAGCGCCAGCAGTTGCTCGCAAACCTGCTCGAACGAGCGCATGGCCACCGACTCGGTGATTTCCAGCTCGACCTGAGCCGCACTCACGCCAGCGGCCTCCAGATGCAGGGTGAACCGCTCGATGAAATCGCGCTGCAGTAGTTGAGTCGCCGATACGTTGATCGCCACGCGGATGTCGCGATAGCCGGTTTCAGCCAGCCGTCGGGCCGCCTGCAAGCCCAGGCGCATGAGCAGGTCGCCCAGCGGCAGGATGTAGCCAGTGGCCTCGGCCAGTGGAATGAACTCGAGCGGCGCAATGGCTTTGCCGTCGGCCTGGTACCAACGAGCCAAAGCCTCTACGCCGGTGACCACGCCAGTTCGCAGATCCACCTGGGGTTGCAGTTCGATGCTGATCAGGTCGCTGGCCACTGCGTCGCGCAGCGCCAGCAGCAGCCGAAACGACTCGGCATGGGCGCTCTGCAGCTGGCGGTCGTGCACCACATGCTGATCGTGGCCCAACTGCTTGGCCTGCTTGAGGGTCAGCCTTGCATCCTGCAGGGCAACGCTGGCGGTGTCATCGAAATCGCGCAAATACAGGGTGACGCTGCTCAGGCTGTGCACTTGGCCCAGCTCGTAAGGCCGGTTGGGGCGTCGGAACAAGGCCACGATATCCTCGGCACGCACCTGATCCTCCGGGCCCAGCACAGCGAACAGGTCATCGCGCACACGTGCGATCAGCACATTGCCGTCGAACGCATCACGCAGGCGGTTGGCCACCAAACCGAGGATGAAATCCCCGTAGCCGGTACCGAAAGCGGTGTTGGCGCCGGAGAAGTTGTCGATATCGAGCAGCACCAGCACCCGCTCGTTCTTGTTCGGGCTGCTCAGGGTCATGTCGAGCATGCGGATCAGCGCATTGCGATTGGGGATCTTCAGCAAATCGTCCTGGTAGGCCATCTCTTCGAGGCGACTGAACAGCGCCACGTTGTAGAGCCCTCGGCTGATGCTGGCGCTGAACACTTCGAGCAGCTCCAGCTCGGTGTCGTCCAGCGTGCGCTCGGTGGCCACGTAGCAGGCGTAGTCCGCGCCAGCCTGAAAGCGTGGGAAGAACAGCACCGTGCAATCATCGAAACGCAACGTGGCCTGTTTTTGCAGAGAGCAGCGCAGCGCGCTGGCCACCGCGTCGTCGCCAAGACCATTGAGATTGCCGTCGATGGAGCCGTAAAAGCGACCACTGGCACTGATCACATAGGCGTCGGGAAGCTCGCCGGGGCTGGCATCATGGGCCTTTACGCAGACGATGCCTTCAGCCTGCAGATCGAGCAGCGAGGCGATTTCGGAAAGAATCTTGGCCGACAGTTCACGGGTGTTCTTCGAGCAGAACAGCGCATTGCTAGACTCGACGATCATCTGCAGGCCGCGGCGTGCCCGCGCGGTAGCCCTGAGTTGCGAGTAGCTGCGCAGCCCGGCGGTGAGCACGGTGCGCAGGCGTTCGGCGCTGAGTTCGCTCTTGGACCAGTAGTCGTTGATGTCGTAGTCGCGCATCACGCTCTGCACCGGCGCCATGCCCGGTTCGCCGGTCAGCAGCACGATACGGATCTCGGCGTTGCCGATGACTTCGCGCAGGGTCTTGACCAGGCGCAGGCCGGCGTCTTCGGTTTCCATCACCACATCGAGCAGCACCAGGGCGAAATCCTGCTGCTCGGCCAGCAACATGGCGGCTTCGCGGTTGCTGAACGCCTGCTGGATCTCGACACGCCGGCCGAGGATATCCATCTCGCTGATCGCAAAGGCGGTTGCGCGCTGGAAGTCAGGATCATCATCAACGGTCAGGATGCGCCACGCCGGATGGCTGTTGTCACCCACCGGCTCGTCATCTGAAAACACCACGGAATCATCCATGAACACACTCACCTATCACGCGGAAATAGAGAACCACGATCTTGCGTACGCAAGTATAGCCAGCGCCGCAAAGACACAATGTCCATGATGGCATTTCGTATATGGCACGAATCGCACCACTCGTCGGTCTGAGCAGTGAGCGAACATGACCGGACGACAGCAGACAAGGAGAGGCAATGGGGTATTGGCTGGTCATCGACCTGGAAGCCACCACCGAAGAAGGCGGCTGGCCAGTGGAGCATATGGAGGTCATCGAGGTCGGTGCCAGCCTGGTCAACGCCAGCGGCCACGAGATCGATCATTTCCAGCGTTTCGTGCGGCCCATGCGCCGCCCCCTGCTCACCCGCTTCTGCCGGCAACTCACTCACATCAGCCAGGCGGAGGTGGATGGCGCTGCCACCTTGCCGGTACTGTGGCCGCAATTCGAGCGCTGGCTGCAGCCCCATCACCCTCGGCTGCAGGGTTGGTGCAGTTGGGGCGATTATGATCGCCAGCAGCTCGAACAGGACTGGCAGCGCCATGACCTCGCCAGCAGCCTGCAGGCGCTGCCGCATCTCAACCTCAAGCGCCGCTTCGCCGAAGAACGGCAGCTGCCCCGCCCCGTTGGCCTGAACGCGGCGCTACAACTGGCCGGTTTCAACTTCAGCGGCCAGCAGCACCGCGCCCTGCACGATGCACGCAATACCGCTCGTCTGCTGCCCCTGGTGATGACCGAGCGAAGCGGCGCGCGCAATACGTGACGCCGTCAAACGCCTTGGGCATACTTGCCAGCCCTTTATTCTGCCGCTCACGAGGATGCACATGTTCAAGGTCAACGAGTATTTCGACGGCACCGTCAAATCCATCGCGTTCGGCATGGCAGAAGGCCCGGCCACCATTGGCGTGATGGCGGCGGGCGAGTATGAATTCGGCACCGGTCAGCTGGAGATCATGCACGTGATCGCCGGCGCCCTGACCGTCAAGCTGCCGGGCAGCGACAACTGGGAAACCTTCACCGCCGGCAGCCGTTTCACCGTGCCGGCCGACAGCAAGTTCCAGCTCAAGGTCGAACAGGACACCGCATACCTGTGCGAATACCGCTGATAGCTCCTGCAGCAAGAAGAAGCCCGGCCAAGTGCCGGGCTTCTTGCATTAATGAGGCCTACTCGCGCCCCGTCAGACGCGCAGCTCCATGCCTTCCTTGAGAAAGCGTGGCGCGATATAGCGTTCGAAGTGCGCCTCGGACAGCAGGAAGAACTCGCGGTCGATGGCATCGCGCAGATCGGGCAACTCCCAATCGCGAAATTCGGGTAGCAACACGATGCCGTATGCCTCGAGTTGGGAAATCACCCGCGCGCCGCGTGCCAACAATTGATAAGCCCAACAGTACGCCGACTGCTGAGGAACGAAGCGAATCTGCCGCTGTTGCAGTTGCTTGAGCAGCAGCGCCTCGTCGAACACCTCCAGCTTGGCGGTCATCACCTGTACCAGCAGCATTTCCAGGCGCAGCCACACCGACTGTTTTTCCTCGTCGCTGTAGCCGTTCCAGTTGATCACCTCGTGGTGGAAGCGCTTGCAGCCACGGCATACGGAATCCCCGAAAACCGTGGAACACAGGCCTATGCAAGGCGTCTTGATACGTTGATTGGGCATGCGTTGAATCGATACACCGGACAATGAAGGATGCATCTTAGCCCTTTGTCTAATGGGGATCACCCCAGAGGCCGATGGGTCTTTCACTTAACTTCGTGCGAAGATTCGGCTAGAATCAGCGCGCCTTGCGAAAGGCGCCAATGTCCGTTGGAAGCTGTTTTCAAAGCGTCACGAGCACAGTCGATCCTGCAGCACGATAGTTGGCGTGGTCACCCTCAGGCCATGCCAGCCCTCATCAGACCCCGTTCTGCAGGCGTAAAACTTTGAAAGCAGCTTCCGGATGGAAGTATCGAAACCATCGTGCTCAGCCCATGAGGCTGCGCGACGGATGTGTTTGATGCATTCCTGCATGCGTCCCGGACTTCCCATTTGGGACCACTGATGAGGGTAATAACTGTGCTTGAAGCCTACCGCAAACACGTAGCAGAGCGTGCCGCCCAGGGTATCGTGCCCCAGCCGCTAAACGCCGAACAAACTGCCGGTCTCGTCGACCTGCTGAAGAACCCGCCGGCCGGCGAAGAAGAATTCCTCCTCGATCTGATCACCAATCGCGTGCCGCCAGGCGTCGACGAAGCGGCTTACGTGAAGGCCGGCTTCCTGTCCGCCATCGCCAAAGGTGAAGCCACTTCCCCGCTGCTCGACAAGAAGCGCGCCACCGAACTGCTCGGCACCATGCAGGGCGGCTACAACATCGCCACCCTGGTCGAGCTGCTCGATAGCGCCGAATTGGGCGCCATTGCCGCCGAACAGCTCAAGCACACCCTGCTGATGTTCGACGCCTTCCACGACGTGGCCGAAAAGGCCAAGGCCGGTAACGCCAATGCCAAGGCCGTGCTGGAATCCTGGGCTGCCGGTGAGTGGTTCACCAAGCGTCCGGCGATTGCCGAGAAGTACAGCCTGAGCGTCTTCAAGGTACCGGGCGAAACCAACACCGACGACCTGTCGCCGGCTCCGGACGCCTGGTCGCGCCCTGACATCCCGCTGCACGCTCTGGCCATGCTGAAAATGGCCCGCGACGGCATCGTTCCCGAGCAGCCTGGCTCCATCGGCCCGCTGAAGCAGATCGAAGAAGTACGCGCCAAAGGTTTCCCGGTCGCCTACGTCGGTGACGTGGTCGGTACCGGTTCCTCGCGTAAGTCCGCCACCAACTCGGTGCTGTGGTTCTTCGGCGACGACATTCCTTATGTGCCGAACAAGCGCGCCGGTGGCTTCTGCTTCGGCTCCAAGATCGCTCCGATCTTCTACAACACCATGGAAGATGCCGGCGCCCTGCCGATCGAGTTCGACGTGTCGAACATCGAAATGGGCGACGTGATCGACGTCTACCCGCACGCTGGCAAGGTCTGCAAGCACGGCACCGACGAGGTCATCACCACCTTCGAACTGAAGACGCCGGTTCTGCTCGATGAAGTTCGCGCTGGCGGCCGTATTCCGCTGATCGTCGGCCGTGGCCTGACCGACAAGGCTCGTGCCGAGCTGGGCATGGGCCCGACCGACCTGTTCGCATTGCCGGAAGCGCCGGTCGACACTGGCAAGGGCTACACCCTGGCGCAGAAGATGGTCGGCAAGGCCTGTGGCCTGCCGGAAGGCAAAGGCGTTCGCCCGGGCACCTACTGCGAACCGAAGATGACCACCGTCGGCTCCCAGGACACCACTGGCCCGATGACCCGCGACGAGCTGAAAGACCTGGCGTGCCTGGGCTTCTCCGCTGACTTGGTCATGCAGTCGTTCTGCCACACCGCGGCCTATCCGAAGCCGATCGACGTTACCACCCACCACACCCTGCCGGACTTCATCCGCACCCGTGGCGGCGTATCCCTGCGCCCTGGCGACGGCATCATCCACAGCTGGCTGAACCGCATGCTGCTGCCCGACACAGTCGGCACCGGTGGCGACTCGCACACCCGTTTCCCGATCGGCATCAGCTTCCCGGCCGGTTCCGGCCTGGTCGCCTTCGCCGCTGCCACCGGCGTCATGCCGCTGGACATGCCCGAGTCGATCCTGGTTCGCTTCAAGGGCAAGCTGCAGCCTGGCATCACCCTGCGTGACCTGGTTCATGCCATCCCTTACTACGCCATCCAGAAGGGCCTGCTGACCGTCGAGAAGAAAGGCAAGAAGAACGCCTTCTCCGGCCGCATCCTGGAAATCGAAGGCCTGGACGAGCTGACCGTCGAGCAGGCGTTCGAGCTCTCCGACGCCTCGGCCGAGCGCTCCGCTGCCGGTTGCACCATCAAGCTGCCGGAAAAGGCCATCGCCGAGTACCTGAAGTCGAACATCACCCTGCTGCGCTGGATGATCAGCGAAGGCTACGGTGATGCACGCACCATGGAGCGTCGCGCGCAGGCCATGGAAGCCTGGCTGGCCAACCCGGAACTGCTGTCCGCCGACGCCGATGCCGAGTACGCCGAAATCATCGAAATCGACCTGGCCGACGTCAAGGAGCCTGTGCTCTGCGCGCCGAACGACCCGGACGACGCGCGTTTGCTGTCGACCGTTCAGGGCGAGAAGATCGACGAAGTGTTCATCGGTTCGTGCATGACCAACATCGGTCACTTCCGCGCTGCCGGCAAGCTGCTCGACAAGGTCAAGGGTTCCATTCCGACCCGTCTGTGGCTGTCGCCGCCGACCAAGATGGACGCTCACCAGCTGACCGAAGAAGGCTACTACGGCATCTACGGCAAGGCCGGCGCCCGCATGGAAATGCCGGGTTGCTCGCTGTGCATGGGTAACCAGGCACGTGTGGCGGCGAACTCCACCGTGGTATCGACCTCGACGCGTAACTTCCCGAACCGTCTGGGCGATGGCGCCAACGTGTACCTGGCATCGGCCGAACTGGCCGCTGTCGCTTCGATCATCGGCAAACTGCCGACCGTCGAGGAGTACATGGAGTACGCGAAGAACATCGACAGCATGGCTGCCGACGTTTACCGCTACCTGAGCTTCGACCAGATCGCCGAGTTCCGCGAAGCCGCGGCGAGCGCGAACATCCCGGTCGTTCAAGCCTAAGGCGTCACCCGCGTCAAAAGGAGCCCCGCCCAGTGCGGGGCTTTTTTATGGCTCTTCGCAATACGCCGGGCACCGAATGACATGGGAGCGGCTTCAGCCGCGAGCCCTTCACAGGCTGTGGCGGATGCCCGGCCCGCTCCCCACAAGGACACATTTCCCCTGAGAATTAGCGCGAACTGTACCGGATACAGCTGTGCTGGCCGTCCCGCTGTAGGGGACATGCAGCCGTGGGCTGTATCTGACAGGCCGCCACGGCCCTCGGTTAGGGTTGCATATCGCCGCCACCTGCCGAGACCCGCCCCATGCGCAATGCCGAACACGCCCTGCTGACCGACGCCGACCGCCGCGCCATCGCCTATAACGATTCCCTGGAGCAGCGCCGGGTCTATCCCGTTGAGAGCGCCATCGCCGCCCTGAATGCCTTCGACCAGCCCCTGCCAACCACGGGAGAAGATGCCGGGCAGGTGCTGCACGCACTCGATGAACTCGGCTCGCCCGCCACCGTTACCAGTAACGGGCCGCGCTATTTCGGCTTCGTGATCGGCGCCACCCTGCCTGCCGCCGCAGCCGCCGAGCGGATGGTGCTGGCCTGGGATCAATGCGCATCGTCCCTCGATAACTCGCCAGTTGCCGACAAACTGGAAAAGGTTGCCGCCCGCTGGGTCTGCGAGGCGCTCGGCCTGCCAGATGAAAGCGCCGTTGGCTTCGGCACCAGTGCCACCGCCTGCACCCTCGCCTGCCTGGCAGCCGCACGTCGCACGTTGCTGGCCAGGCAGGGCTGGGATTTCGACCAAGACGGCTTGATCGGCGCCCCGGAAATCCGCGTGGTGATTTCCGAAACCGCCCATATCACCGTGAAGAAGGCGCTGCGCGTGCTGGGTTTCGGCATGCGCCGGCTGCTTCTGGCGCCGGTGGATCAGTACGGTCGCATCGATCCGGCCCGGCTCCCCGAACTGGACGAGCGTACCGTGCTGATTCTGCAGGCTGGCGAGGTCAATACCGGCGAGTTCGACCGCTTCGCCGAACTGATTCCCAGGGCCAAGGCCGCTGGCGCCTGGGTGCATGTCGATGGCGCCTTTGGGCTGTGGGCGCGGGCGTCGTCCTCAGCCGGGCTGGCCGACGGCGTGGACCTGGCGGACAGCTGGACCACCGATGGCCACAAGTGGCTGAACACCCCCTACGACAGCGCCATGGCCATCTGCCGTGACGGTGACGCCCTGGCCGCTGCGATGAACAGCGACGCCGCGTACGCCATGGCCTCGAAGGACTCGCAAAAGAACCTGACCCTGGAGTTCTCGCGCCGCGCGAGGGGCGTGGCGATCTGGGCAGCGCTGGCCAACCTGGGCCGCGATGGCCTGGCCGAGATGATCGACCGGCACATCCGCCAGGCCGGGCACCTCGCCGAGGCGCTTCGTGCCGGTGGATACCAGGTGCTCAACCGGGTGCGCCTCAACCAGGTGCTGGTACGCGCCGATTCAGACGAACAGACCACGGAGATTCTCCAGGCCGCCCAGGCGTCTGGTGAAGCCTGGTTCGGGTCTACTGTCTGGCAGGGGCGGCCGGCCTTTCGCCTGAGCGTCAGTTCCTGGCGCACCACGGACGCCGATATCGACGCCTTGATCGCCCTGCTCCTGCGCCTGAAAGACGCCTGAGCCTCAACGGTCAGCTTTCAAGACCTGCTGCAGCAGCTTGAAGGACGCATCGACCCGGGCCTCGAGCGGCACGTTGCGGTTGGCCAGCAGCACCACGCCGATGCGCTCGTCCGGCACGAAGGCAGCGTAACCGCCAAAGCCGTTGGTCGAACCAGTCTTGCCGAACAGCACGCCCTGCTCGCTCGTTTCAGGCTCGGGCAGACGGGTAGCCGGTTGCGCTTCAACAGCCATCGACGGCGCGTTGCCCGCCAGCAGTTGCTCGCGGGAAACGGGCCAGGGATAGCGCTCCCACACCATCGCCTGGGTGAAGCGCTCGGTGCGAGTCACGCCCTGATGCGTCGTCTTTATCGCGGCAGCCAGTGGCGCTGGTACCTGGGTTTCGCCCAGGTTGATATCGACGAAACGCAGCATGTCGTCGATGTTGGACTTCAGGCCATAAGCCTCGGCATCCAGCACGCCAGGGCTGACGCGAATGGCCTTGTTGTCCTGCCGCGCATAGCCGTAGGCGTAATTCGGCATCTGCGCCGCTGGCACCTGAACATGGGTATGCTTCAGCGCCAGCGGAACGAGCACCTGATCGTGCAGCGCCTTGGCATAGGGCTCGCCGAACGCCTGGGCGGACACCCGCCCCAGCAGGCCGATGCTGACGTTGGAATAAGAGCGCTCGTGGCCAGCCTCAGTGGTCGGCTTCCATTGCCGCAGCCAGTTCAACAAGCCATTGTCATCCTTGACCTGATCCGGCACCTGCAACGGCATACCGCTGCTCTGGTGGGTGGCCAGATCCATCAGGCTCAGCTCACCTGCGGGGCTTCCCTGCAGCGACGGCATGCGGGCAGCGAGCCGGTCATCGAGCGACAGCAGCGAGCGCTGCCGAGCCAGCGCCGCCAGGGTGACGTTGAAGGTCTTGCTCAACGAGCCCAGCTCGAACAGTGTCTCGCGGGAAACCGCCCTGGCCGCCTCACGGTTCGCCAGGCCTTTGGTGAACACGTAGTGCTTGCCTTGCCAGGTCACGCCAACCGCGAGGCCAGGTATGTCGTACTCGGCCATCAATGGCGCGAAGAGCGTGTCGGCCTCGGCTTGAAATTGCTGCTCGGTCAGGGCCGCGGCCGGCAGTGTCACGACGAGGCCGGCGGCGAGCAGGCCCAGAGCGATAGTGCGGTGAGTCATCGGGTAGGTTCTCTGTCTTGTTGTAGGGCGGCAGCGGAACGAGCGCTGCCTGGAGGATGGGTCAGGATTCGAGTGGCGGCCAAGCATATCGTTCGAGGCGGTCAGCAGGCACTGCAGGAAAAGCTTTTGCAGGCACTCGACAAAGCCTGCGCCTGCCCTTATTGTCCAGCCAGGCCACCCCATGTGGCCAACGTCGCTCGGACGGTTCCGGGCGCTTACGTCTCTCGAGGAAAGCATGGCTGACCAGGCTTCGCGCCGCTTTGCGCGCATCGATCGTCTCCCCCCTTACGTTTTCAACATCACCGCTGAATTGAAGATGGCCGCCCGCCGCCGTGGCGAGGACATCATCGACCTGAGCATGGGCAACCCCGATGGCGCCACACCGCCGCATATCGTGGAGAAGCTGGTGCAGGTCGCCCAGCGTGAAGACACCCATGGCTATTCCACCTCCCGAGGCATCCCGCGCCTGCGCCGGGCCATTTCGCACTGGTACAAGGATCGCTACGCAGTCGACATCGACCCCGAAAGCGAAGCCATCGTCACCATCGGCTCCAAGGAAGGCCTGGCGCACCTGATGCTGGCCACCCTGGATCACGGCGACACGGTGCTGGTACCCAACCCCAGCTACCCGATCCACATCTACGGTGCAGTGATCGCCGGCGCCCAGGTGCGTTCGGTGCCGCTGGTGCCGGGCGTGGATTTCTTCATCGAGCTGGAACGGGCGATCCGCGAGAGCATCCCCAAGCCGAAGATGATGATTCTCGGCTTTCCGTCCAACCCGACCGCGCAGTGCGTGGAGCTCGACTTCTTCGAGCGCGTGGTGGCCTTGGCCAAGCAGTACAACGTGCTAGTGATCCACGACCTGGCCTACGCCGACATCGTCTACGACGGCTGGAAAGCCCCGTCGATCATGCAGGTGCCGGGCGCCAAGGACATCGCCGTGGAGTTCTTCACCCTGTCCAAGAGCTACAACATGGCCGGCTGGCGGATCGGCTTCATGGTCGGCAACCCTGAGCTGGTCGGCGCCCTGGCGCGGATCAAGAGCTATCACGACTACGGCACCTTCACGCCGCTGCAGGTCGCGGCCATCGCCGCCCTGGAAGGCGACCAGCAGTGCGTGCGCGACATCGCCGAGCAATACCGCCAGCGCCGCAACGTGCTGGTCAAGGGCCTGCACGAGCTGGGCTGGATGGTCGAGAACCCCAAGGCCTCGATGTACGTGTGGGCAAAGATTCCCGACGCCTACGCTCATCTCGGCTCCTTGGAATTCGCCAAGAAGCTGCTGGCCGAGGCCAGGGTCTGCGTGTCGCCGGGCATCGGCTTTGGCGACTATGGCGACGATCACGTGCGCTTCGCGCTGATCGAGAACCAGGATCGCATCCGTCAGGCGGTGCGCGGCATCAAGGCGATGTTCCGTGCCGACGGGCTGATCGACGCGCCTGCAGTGAAAACCCCGCGCAAGGCCAGCGAAGCGGGCTGACCGCCACGGCGCGGCACCGCAAGGGTGCCGCGCCGCGTTATGATCGGCGCTCACCCCGCAGACGAGCGCGCCATGCAGGACCTCGGCAACTACCCCCACATTCGCCAGTCGGCCATCCGTTCGCTGTTCGAGATCTTCGAGCAATCCAGCGAAGGCACCATCATCGTCGACCGCGACGCCCATATCGTCTGGATGAACGAACGCTACGCCCAGCGCTTCGGCCTGCAAAGCGCCAGCGAAGCCATCGGCCGCCCGTGCGAAAGCGTGATCCCCGGCAGCCTGTTGCGCGATGTGGTGAACAGCGGCCGGCCGATCCTGCTGGACATGATGGACACGCCCCGCGAACCGCTGGTGGTCATGCGCCTACCCATCCATGACGACGCCGGCCAGGTGATCGGCGCCATCGGCTTCGCCCTGTTCGACGAACTGCAATCGCTGTCACCCCTGCTGGCCCGCTATCAACGCATGCAGCAGGAACTGGCCTCGACCCGCTCGCAGCTCAAATCGCGCCAGGCCAAATACAGCTTCGCGCAGTTCATCGGTACCAGCGCCCGCAGTCTGGAGGTCAAGCGCCTGGCACGGCGCAGCGCGACCAGCGACTCGGCGGTATTGCTGCTGGGCGAGACCGGCACTGGCAAGGAACTGCTGGCCCACGCCATTCACAATGCCTCGCCACGGGCCAGCAAGCCGTTCGTCAGCCTGAACACCGCGGCGATCCCGGAAACCCTGCTGGAAGCCGAGTTCTTCGGCACCGCGCCGGGCGCCTTCACCGGCGCGGACCGCAAGGGCCGCGCCGGCAAGCTGCAGATCGCCCACGGCGGCACGCTGTTTCTCGACGAGATCGGCGACATGCCCCTGCCCTTGCAGAGCAAACTCTTGCGGGTGCTGCAGGAAAAGGAGTTCGAGCCGGTGGGCTCCAATGAGGTGCTGCGCAGCGATGTTCGGCTGATCGCTGCCACGTCAATCGATCTGGAAGCGGCGGTGCGCAAGGGCACCTTTCGCGCCGACCTGTACTACCGGCTCAACGTGCTGACCCTCGCCGTGCCGCCGTTGCGCGAGCGCCTGGAGGACTTGCCGGCGCTGTGCGAGGCGATCTTTGATGCGCTGCAGGGCCGCCACGAGCTGCACCCCGAAGCCATGGCCCTGCTCGGTCGCCACGCCTGGCCGGGCAACGTGCGTGAGCTGCACAACGTGCTGGAGCGGGCCTGCCTGCTCAGCGACGACATCGTGCTCGACGCCGCGGCGGTCGCCAGCGCGATCGGCACCCTGCATCCGTTGCCAGAAAACCAGGACATCGTTGCGCAAACCGATGAAGTCGAAGACTTCCATCAGGCCCGCGCCAATTTCGAACGCGAGTTGATCCGCAGGGCGCTGGCTGTCACCGCGGGCGATGTACCGCAAGCCGCGCAGCGCCTGGGCTTGGGGCGCTCCACCCTGTACCGAAAGATGCTCGAGCTGGGTCTTTCGTCCTGATTTCGAGACTCGTCCCATTTAAGGGATTAACGTGAATACCATGCTGGCCGGGGTCAACTCACTGTTTCCGTCCTGAAATTGGGACAAGCGAAGCCGTGTATCAGCACCAGGTTAATAAAACCTTTTAAATTCAGTAAGTTAAAAACTGGCACAGAACTCGCTATAGCCAGACTGCGGGCTTACCCGCCGCCGACAACAAAAACAAAAGCGCCCACAGCGCCTGAGCGAGTTACTCGAAGGCTAACGGCAGCCTGTCGATTCGCCGCGTTGCAGGGTCAGGAGATCGTCGATGAGCGTCATCATCGCCCTCGCTGCACTGGCTTTACTGATGCTGGCTGCCTACCGCGGCTACAGCGTCATTCTGTTCGCCCCCATCGCTGCGCTCGGCGCGGTACTGCTCACCGATCCCAGCGCCGTGGCACCCGCGTTCACCGGGGTGTTCATGGAGAAGATGGTCGGTTTCATCAAGCTTTACTTCCCGGTATTCCTGCTCGGCGCCGTGTTCGGCAAGCTGATCGAGCTGTCCGGCTTCTCACGCTCGATCGTCGCCGCCGCCATTCGCCTGCTGGGTACCGGCCAGGCGATGCTGGTGATCGTGCTGGTGTGCGCCCTGCTCACCTACGGCGGCGTATCACTGTTCGTGGTGGTGTTCGCGGTCTACCCGTTCGCCGCCGAGATGTTTCGCCAGAGCAACATTCCCAAGCGGCTGATTCCGGCGACCATCGCCCTCGGCGCGTTCAGCTTCACCATGGACGCCCTGCCCGGCACCCCGCAGATCCAGAACATCATCCCCACCACCTTCTTCAACACCACCGCCTGGGCCGCACCCTGGCTGGGCCTGATCGGCAGCCTGTTCGTGCTCGGCGTCGGCATGTTCTACCTGCGCCGCCAGCTGGGCAAGGCCTTGCGGGCTGGCGAGGGCTACGGCACCGAGCTGCGCAACGAGCCGGAAACCCCGGACGACATCAAGCTGCCCAGCCCATGGTTGGCCATCGCGCCGCTGATTCTGGTGGGCGTGGCCAACCTGCTGTTCACCCACTGGATTCCCGAGTTCTACGGCAAGACCCACAGCCTGCAACTGGCCGGCATGGCCGCGCCGCTGCAGACCGACGTCAGCAAGCTCACCGCCATCTGGGCCGTACAGGCCGCGCTGCTGCTGGGCATACTGATGGTGCTGGTCAGCGCCTTCGGGGTGATCCGCGACAAGCTCGCCGAAGGCACCAAGAGCGCTGTCGGCGGCTCACTGCTGGCAGCGATGAACACCGCGTCGGAATACGGCTTCGGTGCGGTGATCGCCTCGCTGCCAGGCTTCCTGATCCTCGCCGATGCGCTCAAGGGCATCCCCGATCCGCTGGTCAACGAGGCGGTCACGGTCACCTTGCTGGCCGGCATCACCGGCTCGGCCTCGGGCGGCATGAGCATCGCCCTAGCGGCCATGTCCGACACCTTCATCGCCGCGGCCAACGCCGCCAACATTCCGCTGGAAGTCATGCACCGAGTCGCCTCCATGGCCAGCGGCGGCATGGATACCCTGCCCCACAACGGCGCGGTGATCACCCTGCTGGCGGTCACCGGGCTGACCCATCGCGAAGCCTACAAGGACATCTTCGGGATCACGATCATCAAGACCCTCGCGGTGTTTTTCGTGATCGGCGTCTTCTACACCACCGGCATCGTTTAGTTTTCGTGAGAAGCGCGCCTCGCTGCGCGCTTAAGGAGTTGTTATGAACCTCAAAGGCAAGACCGCACTGGTCACCGGCTCCACCAGCGGCATCGGCCTGGGTATCGCCCAGGTGCTGGCCGAAGCCGGCGCCGATCTGTTGCTCAATGGTTTCGGTGACGCTCAGGTGGCCATCGACAGCGTGGCCGCATCTGGCGGCAAGGTGCTTCACCACCCCGCGGACATGAGCGACCCAGAGCAGATCGAGGCAATGATCGCCTACGCCGAGCGCGAGTTCGGCACCATCGACATTCTGGTCAACAACGCCGGCATCCAGCATGTCTCGCCGGTGGAGAATTTTGCCCCGGAACGCTGGGACGCGATCATCGCCATCAACCTGTCCTCGGCCTTCCACACCACCCGCCTGGCGCTGCCCGGCATGCGCCAGCGCAATTGGGGGCGCATCATCAATATCGCCTCGGCTCACGGCCTGGCCGCCTCCGCCGGCAAGAGCGCTTACGTGGCGGCCAAGCATGGGCTGGTCGGCCTGAGCAAATCGGTTGCGCTGGAAACAGCCACCACCGGCATCACCTGCAACGCCATCTGCCCCGGCTGGGTGCTGACCCCGCTGGTGCAGGCGCAGATCGACGCGCGCGCCGCCGAAAGCGGTGACAGCGAGGGTGAACGGCGCAATCTGCTGGCCGAGAAACAGCCCTCGCTGGAGTTCATCACACCCCGGCAGCTCGGCGAGCTGGCGCTGTTCCTGTGCAGCGACGCGGCTGCTCAAGTGCGCGGCGCAGCCTGGAACATGGATGGCGGTTGGCTGGCGCAGTGACGCGCTAGACTGCAGCCCAAAACGACAAGAACCAAGAGGTAACCCCATGCAGCAACCGCTCTGGACGCCCACGGCCGAACGCATCGGCGCCACCCGGATGGACGCCTTCCGGCGCTTCGTCAATCAGCGCCATCGCCTGGATCTGGCCGATTACCCGGCGCTGCACGCCTGGAGCGTGAGCGAGCGCGAGGCGTTCTGGCAGGCCATCGTCGAGGTCTTCGACGTGCGCTTCGACCAAGCGCCGCGGGCGGTGCTCGAAGAAGGCCCGGCGATGCCCAGCGCCCACTGGTTTCCGGGCGCTACGCTGAACTTCGCCGAACACCTGCTGCGCCGCCGTGACGACCACCCGGCCATCATCGCCATCGGCGAAGACGGCAGCCGCGAGCAACTCAGTTACGCACAACTGGCCACCCATGTCGCCGGCTTGCAGCGCAGCCTGCGCGCGGCTGGCGTGGGCATTGGCGATCGGGTCGCGGCCTTTATGCCCAACACTTGGCAAACGTTGGTCGGTATGCTCGCCACCGCGAGCCTGGGCGCCACCTGGTCGAGCTGCTCGCCGGACTTCGGCACTCAGGGCGTGATCGACCGTTTCGGGCAGATCGAACCCAAGGTGCTGATCGCCTGCGCCGGCTACCGCTACGCCGGCAAGAACCTCGACCTGACCGGCAAGCTCAACGAGATTCTCACCCACCTGCCGACCCTGCAGCAGTTGGTGGTGGTGCCCTACGCCAATACCAGTTGCCAGGCCGAAGACTTCAAGACCCAGGCGCAGGTCGCCTGCTGGGAGGATTTCTACCAGGCCCAGGGCGAGCCGACCTTCACCTCGGTGCCGTTCGCGCACCCGCTATATATCCTCTACTCCAGCGGCACCACCGGCGTGCCCAAGTGCATCGTCCATGGTGCTGGCGGCACGCTGCTGCAGCACGTCAAGGAGCTCGGCCTGCACAGCGACGTGACGGCCGAGGACACCCTGTTCTACTACACAACCTGCGGCTGGATGATGTGGAACTGGCTGGTTTCCGGTCTGGCTCTGGGCGCCACCCTGATACTGTACGACGGCTCGCCGTTTCATCCAGAACCAACACGGCTGATCGACCTGATCGACGCCGAAGACATCAGTATCTTCGGCACCAGCGCCAAGTTCATCGCCGCCCTGGAAAAGGCCGGTGCCAAGCCGCGCGAAACCCATGAACTGAGTCGCCTCAAGGCGATTCTCTCCACCGGTTCGCCCCTGGCCCACGAAAGCTTCGATTACGTGTACCGCGACATCAAGGCCGATGTCTGCTTGTCGTCCATTTCCGGCGGCACCGATATCGTCTCATGCTTCGCCCTCGGCAACCCGGTGTCGCCGGTGTACCGCGGCGAGATCCAGTGCAAGGGCCTGGGCATGGACGTGCAGGTGTGGGACGACGCCGGCAAGGCGGTGGTCGGCGAAAAAGGCGAGCTGGTCTGCGCCAGGCACTTCACCTCCATGCCGGTCGGCTTCTGGAACGACGCCGACGGCGAGAAGTTTCGCAGCGCCTACTTCGAGACCTTTCCCGGCGTCTGGGCCCACGGTGACTACGCCGAACAAACGCCCCACGGCGGGCTGATCATTCATGGCCGCTCCGACGCCGTGCTCAACCCAGGCGGCGTGCGCATCGGCACCGCCGAGATCTACCGCCAGGTGGAAAAGGTCGAGCAGGTGCTCGAATCCATCGCCATCGGCCAGGAGTGGGACGGCGACGTACGCGTCGTGCTGTTCGTGCGCCTGCGCGACGGCGTGACACTCGACGAAGCGCTGCAGAAACAGATCTGCCAGGTGATCCGCGCCAACACCACGCCGCGTCACGTGCCGGCACGCATTGTTGCGGTGCCCGACATTCCACGCACCATCAGCGGCAAGATCGTCGAACTGGCGGTGCGCAACGTGGTGCACGGCAAGCCGGTGAAGAATACCGATGCCCTGGCCAATCCCCAGGCGCTGGAGCTGTATCGCGACCTGCCGGCGCTGCAAAGCTAACGACCGCCCCCCGGCGCATGCCGGGGGATCACCTTGTCGGCGGCTGAAACATGAAGCGCTTCCCTGCCACCCTGCCAACGGTTCACAGATATCCTGCGCGACAGCTCCTATACTCGCGACATCCCCTCAAGGAATGCTCGCGTTGCGCCTTCTTGCATGCCTTCTGTCATTGCTGCTGCCCTACTCGCTAGCTGCCGAGCCACGCGCTATCCAGTTGTACATGCCGGATGCCGCGCCATTGGCACTGCACGGTGACGACGGCAATGGCATCACCGGTGACATCGCCATCATGGCGTTGCAACGAGCGGGCTATCGCGCCGTGGTTGAGAATGCCCCCTGGCCGCGCGCCCAGAAGCGTACCCAGGAGGCGCGTGACGTGATGATCGTGCCACTCTCGCGCACCCTGGAACGTGAAGAGCACTTTACCTGGGTCGCCAATATCCAACCGCTCTATCGCGCCTTCTTCACCCTCGGCAATCCGGTTTCCAGCCTGGAAGAAGCGCGCCAGCGTTATCGCCTGGTGGCTGTCGGTCTGGGCTCGGCGCAGGAAGAGATTCTCAGACGCGCCGGCTTCACCAGCGACCAGCTCTATCCCTTGAAACTGGGCGACCGGCCGATCCAACTGGTCAGGCGCGGACGCGTGGATGCCTGGTTCACCACCGACCTGGAAGGCCGCCACCAGTGGGACAGCGGCCCGGCGCTGGCGATGAGTGCGCTGCTGGCGCCGCTGGACATGTACATCGCCTGCTCGCTGCGGTGCGACCCGCAGCTGGTTCAATCGGTCCACGACGCCCTCGAAGGCATGCGCGCCGACGGCAGCCTGCAGCGCATCATCGAACGCTACGTGCCGGACCGCTAAGGGCCACCTTTAAGAACCTGCTGATAGTCTTGCAGACCAGGTTCGCTGATTTTGGCAGGTAAGTGGCGAAAATGGACGGCCGACAGCCACTTGTGGGAACGGGCGGGGACGCCTAGTCCATGCCCGTGATTTCGCGGGCATGGACTAGGCGTCCCCGCCCGTTCCCACAGGTACTGCATCGATGTCCGCTGCTGCCTTGTTGTTGCCGCTTCAGGCGCACAAGGATCGTGACAGATTCTAAGTCGGTTGCCGCACTGGGGCTTTGCTGCTGGAATACAGCACCGTCTAACAGGAGCCCCTCATGCCCAGTTATCAGGACCTTATCGCCATCGGCGAGCGTTTCGAGGCCTTCGCCAGCCGCGGGCTGCCTGCCGAAATCGAGACAGTACGAACCGCTCAGGCCCTGCTCGTCCGAGCCGACGCCCTGAGCGCCGACATGCATCGACGGTTGGTTGCGATACAGGGCCGTTACTACCTGTTGGCCGCCGGGGAAATGTGGTGCCCGGACTGCCAGCTCAACCTGGCGGCGATGGATCACCTGCAGCGTCTGCAGCCCAAGGTGAGCCTGGCGATCATCTCCAAGGCTCGCGCCGAGCACGCCTTGAAAACGCTGCTGAGTCTTGAGCGCATTTCGATTCCGCTGGTGCTGGTACTCGACGACAAGTTCGAGCTGATCGGCCGTTTCGTCGAGCAGCCGCAAGCAGTAGTTGACGGCGGCGAAGCGGTGAAGGCTGACTACCGCGCCGGCCGTTATCTACAAAGTACCCTGGCAGAGCTGCTGACCATCATCGAAGCCCACGAGAGCCCGAACACGACTGAGCACTGAGCACTGAGCTCAGGAGCCGCATGCAGCGCCGCAGTGCACGTTCGACTCAGATGCCGTGGCGGCCCGGGTCCTCGGGTGGCGTGTCGTCCTCGATGTCTTCCAGCTTCAGCTCCAGCCCCCAATCCGCCGGCTCGGCAGGTTTGGCCGGGCGCGCCTCAACCATGGGAGCAGCAGGCGCCGCGACGGCGGTGTTCTCGCGATACAGCTTGAGCTTGAGGCGCACGTTGTTGGCCGAGTCGGCGTTCTTCACCGCCTCTTCCTCGTCGATGGCGCCTTCGTTGACCAGGTCGATCAGCGCCTGGTCGAAGGTCTGCATGCCAAGGTTTTTCGACTTTTCCATGATCTCCTTGATCTCGGAAAACTCGTTGCGCTTGATCAGGTCACGGATGGTCGGCGTGCCCAACAGCACCTCGACTGCGGCGCGGCGCTTGCCATCGACCGTCTTGACCAGGCGCTGGGAAACGAACGCCTTGAGGTTGTTGCCCAGGTCGTTGAGCAGTTGCGGGCGGCGGTCTTCGGGGAAGAAGTTGATGATGCGGTCCAGCGCCTGGTTGGCGTTGTTGGCGTGCAGGGTGGAAATCGCCAGATGCCCGGTGTCGGCGAAGGCCAGAGCGTGTTCCATGGTTTCCCGGTCGCGGATCTCGCCGATCAGAATCACGTCTGGTGCCTGGCGCAGGGTGTTCTTCAGTGCGGCGTGGAAGCTGCGGGTGTCCACGCCGACCTCGCGCTGGTTGATGATCGATTTCTTGTGCCGGTGCACGTATTCCACCGGATCCTCGATGGTGATGATGTGGCCGCCGCTGTTGCGATTACGGTAGTCGATCAGCGCAGCCAGCGACGTCGACTTGCCCGAGCCGGTACCGCCGACGAACAGCACCAGGCCGCGTTTCTCCATCACCGTCTTGAGCAGCACTTCGGGCAATTTCAGGTCCTCGAAGCGGGGAATGTCGAGCTTGATGTTGCGCGCGACGATGGACACCTCGTTGCGCTGCTTGAAGATATTGATTCGAAAACGACCGACGCCATTGAGCGAGATCGCCAGATTCATTTCCAGCTCGCGCTCGAATTCCTCGCGCTGGGCGCTATCCATCACCCCGTCGGCGATTTCCGCTACCGCCCCGGCCTTCAGCGGTTCGCTACTGAGCGCCTTGAGTACGCCGTTGAACTTGGCGCAGGGCGGCGCACCCGTCGACAGGTACAGGTCAGAGCCGTCCTGGCTGGAGAGGATTTTCAGCATTGCGTGCAGATCCATGAGCAGCGTTCCCGTCGACTGAAGCTATTACGTTAGCCAAGATTCATTAAAGACAACGGCCCATACAGGCCACGTAAATGGCGCCATTTAGCTGGCGCCGCGAATACTGGCACAATACGCGCCCAATAATTGAGGAACCTGTCATGGCTAAGGCAATGGCCCGCCACATCCTGGTCAAGACCGAAGCGGAAGCCGCTGCTCTGAAGAAGCGCATCGCAGGCGGCGAGGCGTTCGATGTACTGGCGCGCAAGCACTCGACCTGCCCATCCGGCAAGAAAGGCGGCGACCTGGGCGAAGTCCGGCCCGGGCAGATGGTGCGCGTGATCGATCAGGTGATCTTCAAGAAACCGCTGCGCGAAGTGCATGGGCCGATCAAGAGCCAGTTCGGCTATCACCTGGTGCAGGTGTTCTTTCGCGATTGATCGCGTTCTATGCATAGGCACAATCGGTCTGCTACAGGCGGTCGCCAGGGGCTGCGCCGCCCGCTTCAAGCTGGCAGGATGAACGCCAACGCTGCGAAAGGAGAAGAAGGATGACGTTTGGACCCCTGGTAACCACCGACTGGCTGGCCAATGAAGGCAATGCTGCGGACGTGCTGCTGTTCGACGCCAGCACCTACCTGCCCAACGAAGCGAAGAATGGCCGCGCCGAGTACTTGAAGGCGCATATTCCCGGCGCCCGCTTCTTCGATATCGACGCCTTCTCTGACCCCGATACCCCGCTGCCCCACACCGTACCGTCCCAGGGCCGCTTCGCGCGACTGATCGGCGCCGAAGGCGTGGGCAACGATACCCGCGTGGTGGTCTACGACCAGAAGGGGCTGTTTTCCGCCGCCCGCGCCTGGTGGCTGTTTCGTTACTTCGGCCACCAGAAGGTCGCGGTGCTCGATGGCGGTTTGCCCAAATGGCTGACCGAGCAGCGCGCCACCGAAAGCGGCGAACCGACAGCCGCCAGCGAGCGCAGTTTTCAGGTCAATGTGCACGCCCGCAAGGTGCGCGGCCTCGGTGACGTGCTGGAGGCAATCGAGCGTGACGATACGCTGATTCTCGACGCCCGCGCCGCCAATCGCTTCGACGGCAGCACCGCCGAAGCGCGTCCGGGTGTGGCCAGCGGACACATCCCAGGCAGCCACAACCTGCCCTACAGCCGCCTGCTGCGCAGCGATCAAACCCTGCAACCGCCCCAGGCCCTGCAGGCGCTGTTTGCCGAGGCGGGTGTAGATGGCAAGAAGACGGTGATCACCAGTTGCGGCAGCGGCGTTACCGCGGCGGTATTGTTGCTGGGCCTGGAAGTCGCCGGGCTGCCGGAAGGCGCCTTGTACGATGGCTCCTGGACCGAATGGGGCAGCCGCGCCGATACGCCGAAGGCCACCGGCGTGGTGTAATGCCCAAGCGCCCGCCCGGAACGGCGGGCGCTTGGAGCCTGCTCAGGGTCTGCATGCCGGGTTTTATTTCCTTTGGCTGCAACACGGCCATAAGCACCTGCTCATGATCTTTCTGGGCATGCACACGTGCTATTAGAGATTGTTGTTTTACCGGTGGGAACGGGCCATGCCCGTGATTTTTCGCGGTCATGGCCCGCTCCCCACAGATACTGCGCTGCTATAGCGCATGGGATTGGTACAGCTCCGTCAGCGCCTCACCGCGCAACTGCCCCAGCTGTGGCGAACGTCGATCACGGGGACGCGGCAACTGCACCGCCAGCTCACGCTGCAAACGGCTGGGCGCACCGCCGAGAATCAGCACGCGATCGCTCAGGTAGAACGCCTCGTCCAGGTCATGGGTGACCAGCAGCACGGCAATCCCGTAGCGGGCAGCCAGTTCGGCCACCAGGTCCTGCAATTTCATCCGCGTGAAGGCATCCACCGCGCTGAACGGCTCATCGAGCAGCAGCACCTGGGGTTTGCCGTACAGCGCCCGGGCAATCGCCACGCGCTGCGCCTGGCCGCCGGACAAGTGCTTGGGCAAGGCATCACCGCGCCCCTGCAGGCCGACGTCACGCAGTAGCTGTTGCACCCATTTGTCCTCGGCGATCCAGCCATCGGCAAAGCCGACGTTCTGGGCCACGCTCAACCAGGGCATCAGCCGCGGCTCCTGGAACACCACGCCGATGCCATTGCCGCGCCCGCGCGGCAGGTGTGCGCCGAGCTGCAAATCGCCCTGGTATGCACGATCCAGCCCCGCGGCGATGCGCAGCAAGGTGCTCTTGCCGCAGCCGCTGGGGCCGAGCAGGCTGACCACTTCGCCGGGAGCGAGGCTCAGGCTGACGTCTTCGAGCACCCGCACATCGGCGAAAGCCTTATGAATACTCTGTAATTGCAAAAGCGTATTCATGCTCCACCCTCCCCACCCTGATAGCTGTCACGCCAGCGCAGGGCCCGGTTTTCCCAGGCTTTGAGCAGGCTGTCGCTGAGTTTGCCGAGCAGCGCCAGCAGCAGAATGGCGGCGATCACCAGATCCGGGCGCGAGGTTTCCCGACCATCGCTGAGCAGATAACCGAGGCCACGAGTAGCGGCGATCAGTTCGGCGGCGACCAGGAACATCCAGCTCAGGCTCAGCGCGCCACGCAGACCGGTGAACAGGCTTGGCAGCGCAGCCGGCAAGAGAATTCGGCGCACCAGGGTCAGTGGCGGCAGGCCGTAGAGCTGTCCCACTTCCACCAACTTGCGATCAATGTTGCGGATACCGGCCAGCAGCGCCAGGTACACCGGAAAGAATGCGCCCAGGGCGATCAGTACGATCTTCGGCGTTTCGTCGATGCCCAGCCAGAGCAGCAACAACGGCACCCAGGCCAGGCTGGGAATCGCCCGCAGCGCCTGGAAGGTCGGCTCCAGATACGCCTCGGCGCGCCGGCTCAGCCCGACCCAGGTGCCGATGACGATGGCCAGCGCGGCGCCGATCACGAAGCCGGCCCCGACCCGCAACAGGCTGGCACTGAGATGACGCCACAACTCGCCGCTTTGCGCCAAGAGGTACAGCGTTTGGGCCACTTGACTGGGCGCCGGCATCTGGTGGCTCGGCAGCACGCCGGTGCGCACCAGGGTTTCCAGCAGCGCCAGCAACAGCAGCGGCACCACCCAGCCACGCAGGTCGTTCAGCCTGGGCCGAGAGGTGGGCAGGCCGCGGCTGATGACGAGCCCTAGCGCCCTCATCATCAGTTACCTGCCTTGGCCACGGAGCGAGCGATCACTTTGGCCGCCAGTTGCGGCGTGATCAGTTGATCGACCACCCCGGCGACGTCGGTACCCGGGCGCACCAGCCCCTCTTCGAGCAGGATCGGCGCCGCCGCCTTCAGTGCGTTGATGTGTTCGGCGCCTGGCTGCGAGTTGCTGAAGTCGGTACGCGACAGCTGCAGCTTGGCGACTTCCAGCGGCAGCTTGGCTTCCTCGGCGAGCAACTGGGCCAAGGCATCCGGGTTGGCAATGGCCCACTGGCGGGCCTGCTCATAGGCGGCGATGACCTGCTCGATCAACGCTGGCTGCTGCTTGGCGAAGGTTTCGGTCACGCTGAGAACGCTGTAACTGTTGAAATCGCGATTGCGATACAGCAGGCGCGAACCGGCCTGCAACTCGCTCGACGCCATCAGCGGGTCGAGCCCGGCCCAGGCCTGCACGTCGCCACGCTCCAGGGCCACGCGGCCATCGGGGTGCTGCAGGTGGACGATCTCCACGTCGTTCTTGTTCAGCCCGGCTTTCTGCAGGCTCTGCAGCAGGAACAGAAAGGGATCGGTGCCCTTGGTGGCCGCCACCTTCTTGCCCTTGAGGTCAGCCACGGTCTGGATCGGCGAATCCTTGGGTACCACCAGCGCCGTCCATTCCGGACGGCTGGCCACGTAGACGGTCTTGATCGGCGCGCCATTGGCACGGCTCAGCACCGCGGCCAGGCCGGCGGTCGAGGCGAAATCGGTGCTACCGCCATTGAGGTATTCCAGCGAGCGGTTGCTGCCCTGGCTGAAGACCCATTTGACGCTGATGCCCTGGGGCTCGAGCGCTTTTTCCAGCAAACCTTGCTGCTTGAGCACCAGGCTGGTGGGCGCGTAATAGGCGTAGTCCAGGCGTACTTCCCTGGGCGGCGCGGCGTAGGCGGCGATGGGCAGCCAGGCAGCGAACAGGGCGGCGAGCCCGACACGCAAAGCGGTTTTTTTCATGATCTTGTCCTTGTGAACGACGCTGGCGGACCAATACCGCCCGCCAGCTCATGGCGATTACGGGCGGCTTACAGCAGCGTCAGGGTGTAGCTTAGAATCAGACGATTCTCGTCGGCATCGGTGGCGACGTTGCCGCGCTGGGTCGCATTACGCCAGGACACGCCCAGGCCCTTGAGTGGCCCGTCGAGCAGGGTGTAATCCAGGCGCAGGTCACGCTCCCACTCTTTGAGGTCACCGCTGACGGAATCGACGTTGTCACCCTTGAGATAGGCGACGCTGGCCTTCAGGCCCGGCACGCCCAGCTTGGCGAAGTCGTAGGCATATTCGGCCACCCAGGTGCGCTCTCCGGCACTGGCGAACTTGCCGATCTGCCGATCGGTGATCAGGTAGGACGACGAGCCGCCACCCTGGTTGAGGAACGGGAAGGCGCTGTCGCCTTCGACCTGCTGGTAGCCCAGGCCGGCGGAATGGCCGCCCAGGGTGTAGGTGAACAAGGCGCTCCAGGTCTGATTGTCCACCTCGCCGGCGGTCACGCCGTTGCCGTAGTAGCCGGTGCTGGTGTAACCCTGGGCGCGCCCCGCTGCGCTGCCGTTCTTGCCATCGGAATTGCTGTCGAAGTAACGCAGGTCGCTCTTCAGCGAACCCGGCCCGATGGCCCAGTTGTGTACCAGGCCGAGGAAGTGCTGTTTGTAGAAATCCTCCAGATTGCCGTAGTAGTACTGCAGCGTCAGGTCCTTGGTGGCTTTCCAGTCGCCGCCGGCGAAATAGAACTTGTTGGAGTCGGCCTCGCCCGAGGCGCCAGCGATACGCAGGCCGATGTCGTCGGTGGAGCTGCGGGTCTTGGTGCTTTCCAATTGGCCGGCGGTCAGGGTCAGGCCGTCGATCTCGCTGGAGGTCACCTGCCCGCCTTCGAAGGTCTGCGGCAGCAGACGACCATCGTTGAAGGTCACCACCGGCAGCTTGGGCTGCAGCGTGCCGATACGCGCCTCGGTCTTGGACAGCCGCAGTTTGGCGGTCACGCCGGCCTTGCTGTAGTCGTCCACCGCGCTGCCGTCGCTATCGAGCGGGAACAGCTGGCCTGGAGTGCGATCACGGCCGGCCTTGCCAGCCCGGCCACCGGAATCGAGTTTCACGCCGAGCAGGCCGATGGCATCGACGCCAAAGCCGACCGTGCCCTGGGTGAACCCGGAGGCGTAGTTGAAAATGAAACCCTGCCCCCACTCCTGCGCCTCGCCATTGTTGTTGGCGGTGTTCTTGGTGTTGAGGTCGTAGTAGAAATTGCGCAGGCCGATGCTGGCCTTGCTGTCTTCGATGAAGCCAGCGGCGCTCGCTTCGGTGGCCAGAGCGGCCAGGGCGACGGCCAATGCCAGGGTGGACTTGTTCATGCTCGATGCTCCAGTGCAAGGGTGTGCTGTTATGAACGGGCACGGCACAGGGGCTCGACATCACCGACACGAAGACGTTGGCAGAGAGCCCCTGGTTCGGGCCCGATGCGGTGGTCCGCTGTCGGCTGGTGGCTAATTTACGAGAGCTTTGGTAATCCCTAAAAAGAATTATTTTTCACTTTGTAGTAACTATTTTGCATATCAAACGGGCGAGTTCATCGACCTAAGCTAATATCTAAAAATTATTTATTAATCACTTTTTATATCGATTAGCTTCTCGACACCGGACCACCGGACTTCTATCGCTCATTCATGAAGTACGTGTGATCGTCCCCTGCATGGCCGCCACGCGTTTTTGTCGAGGTCCTGCCATGTCATTGCCGCACACCCTGCACCGCCCCGTCACTGCCTTGTTACTGGTTCTCGGCCTGGCTGCTGCGCCGCTTGCCAATGCGGCTGAACAACTGCGCATCGGCTATCAGAAATCATCGACCCTGATCAGTCTGCTGAAGAGCCAGGGCACCCTGGAAAAGGCGCTGGCCGATCAGGGCGTCACCATCAGCTGGCACGAGTTCCCCAGCGGTCAACCGCTGCTCGAATCGCTCAATGTGGGCAATATCGACCTGTCCGCGGATGTCGCCGACACCGTGCCGGTGTTCGCTCAAGCAGCCGGCGCCGACCTCGCCTACTTCGCCCAGGAGGCACCCTCGCCTCACGCCCAGGCCATCGTGGTGCGCGAGGATTCACCGATCAAGAGCCTGGCCGACCTCAAGGGCAAGAAGGTCGCCGTCACCAAGGCTGCCGGCGTGCACTATCTGCTGATCGCCGCGCTCGCCAAGGCAGGCCTGAAGTTCAGCGACATCGAGCCGGCCTACCTGACACCCGCCGACGGACGCGCCGCTTTCGAGAATCGCAAGGTCGATGCCTGGGTGACCTGGGAGCCCTTTCTCAGTGGTGCCCAGCAGCAACTGCCCACACGCATCCTCGCGGATGGCGAAGGCCTGGCCGACTACCAACGCTATTACCTGACCAGCGCCAGCTTCGCCAGGAATCATCCGCAGGTGCTGCAGATCGTCTTCGCCGAACTGGTGAAGACCGGCGACTGGCTGCGCGCCAACCCGAGCCAAGGCGCCGAGGTGCTGGGCCCGCTGTGGGGCAACCTGGCTCCCGCCATCGTCGAGAAGGCCAATGCCAAACGCAGCTATCAGGTACGTCTGGTCAAGCCTGACAGCCTTGCCGAGCAACAGAAGATCGCCGATGCCTTCCTCGCGGCCGGGCTGCTACCCAAGGCTGTGGACGCCCGCCAGGTGAACATCTGGAGCCCGGCACCATGATCAGCCAGGCACTCGCTCATTCCCGCCAGCCGGAAGAACCGCTGTTCGCCGCGCATCTGTTCCCGGCGGATTTCGGCAGCCGCAGCACCACGGTCGAACACCTGGCACGGCAGTTGGCCGCCAGCGTCGTGGAGCGCGACCGTGCCGGCGGCAGCGCGCAGGCCGAACGCGATCTGCTGCGGGGCAGCGGTCTGCTGACCCTCGCCGTGCCGCAGCAGTACGGCGGCCAGGGCGTGGCCTGGCCGGAGATCTATCGCATCGTGCGCTACCTCGCCGCCGCCGACAGCTCGCTCGCCCACCTGTTCGCCTTCCAGCATTTGCAGGTGGCGACCATCCAGCTGTTCGGCAGCCCCGAGCAGCAGCGTCAATGGCTGACCCGCACCGCGCAGGACAACTGGTTCTGGGGCAACGCCACCAATGGCCGCGACGTGGGGTTGCATCTTACCCAGCGCGAGGAGCACTTCGAGCTCAATGGCAGCAAGTCGTTCTGCTCCGGCGCTCTGGGCGCCGATGCCCTGGTAATCGGCGTGCAGCGCAGCAAGAAACCCGATGATCGGGTGTTCATCGTATTGCCCAGCCAGCGCGAAGGCCTGGCGGTGAATCAGGACTGGGACGGCTTCGGCCAGCGCCAGACCGACAGCGGCACCGTGCAGTTCGAGCAGGTGTTCGTGGACAGCAGCGAGTTGCTCGGCCCCGTCGGCCCCAGCCCGCGCACCACCCTGCGCTCGTGCCTGTCACAGCTGATCCTCACCCAGCTCTACTTGGGCAACGCCCAGGGCGCGCTGGACGCCGCGCTGCGCTACACCCGCGAACAGAGCCGCGCCTGGCCGGCCTCCGGCGTGGCCCAGGCCAGCGATGACCCATTCATCCAGCACCGCTACGGCGAGCTGTGGTTGCGTTATCGCGCCGCACTTCCGTTGGCCGAACAAGCCGCACAACGCTTGCAGAGCGCCTGGGAAAAATCCGCACTTACCGCCGCCGAGCGCGCTGAGGTCGCTCTGGCCATCAGCGAGGCCAAGGTGGTGGCAGTACGTGCTGCCCTGGATATCACCAGCCAGATCTTCGAGAACATGGGCGCCCGCGCCACCAGCTCGCGATACGGCTTCGATCGCTTCTGGCGCAACGTGCGGGTGCACAGCCTGCACGATCCCATCGACTACAAGGTACGCGACCTCGGTCACTGGCTGCTCAGCGGCCAGGGCCCGCAACCCTCGCTTTACAGCTGATCGTGCTCGTTACGCACGCTGTCCGCCAGCGGGCCACCGGAGCCTAGCTTTCTCGCCGTGGCGCGCCCATCCCCGCGCTCCTGCGGTACATCCACACGATGAGGTTCACATGACACGTCCGATTACCCTTGAGGACAGCGCATCCGATCAGGACGTCGCCCCACCGCTACACCCCGCCGCCATTCTGTCCAGCGACGCCGACGCGTTGGAGGCCGCACACGCCCTGGCCAACGCCGCCGAAGCCGGCGCCATCCAGCGTGACCGTGAGCGGCGCCTGCCGTGGGAGCTGGTTGAGCGTTTCACCGCCAGTGGCCTGGGCAGCATCGCCGTGCCGCGCGTCTTCGGTGGCCCTCAGCTGTCGTACGTGACCATCGCCGAGGTGTTTCGCATCATCAGCGCCGTCGACCCGGCGCTCGGGCAAATTCCGCAAAACCACTTCGGCCTGCTCGGCCTGCTGCACGCTGCTGCCAACCCAGCGCAACAGCGGCGCCTGTTCGCCAGCGTGTTGGCCGGCTGGCGCATCGGCAACGGCGGCCCGGAGCGTGGCAGCAAGCACACCCTGGATCTGCGCGCACGCCTGATCCAGCGCGACGGGCGCTGGCTGCTCAGTGGCGAGAAGTTCTACTCCACCGGCGCCCTGTTCGCCCACTGGGTCACCGCCAAGGCGCTGGATGATCAGGGCCGCCCGTGGCTGGCCTTCATCCAGCGCGGCCGGCCGGGCCTGCGTATCGTCAACGACTGGTCCGGCTTCGGCCAGCGCACCACCGCCAGCGGCACCGTGCTGCTCAATGAGGTAGAAGTCGATGAGAACGACCTCGTGCCGCTGTGGCCTTTGGCCGACAAGCCAAGCATCCAGGGCGCGTTTTCCCAGCTGATTCAGGCGGCCATCGATCTCGGGATTGCCGATGGCGCGGTGCGCGACGCCATTGCCTTCGTGCGCGAAAAATCCCGGCCATGGATCGATGCCAAGGTCGAGCGCGCCGGTGACGACCCGTACGTGATCGCCGACGTCGGTCGCCTGCACATCGAACTGCACGCCGCGCAAGCGCTGCTGCACAAGGCCGGCCGGGTGCTCGATGAAGTGGCCGCCGCACCTATCGATGCCGACGGCGCGGCGCGGGCCTCCATCGCCGTGGCCGAAGCCAAGGCGCTGAGCACCGAGCTCAGCCTGCAGGCCAGCGAAAAGCTGCTGGAGCTAGCCGGCAGCCGCGCCACCCTGGCCGAGTTCGGCCTCGACCGCCATTGGCGTAACGCCCGCACTCACACCCTGCACGACCCGGTGCGCTGGAAGTACCACGCCATCGGCGCCTGGCACCTCAACGGCACCCGCCCCAACCGCCACTCCTGGATTTGAGCCCATGAACGCCCACACCCAACCTGGCGTGCCGCTACTGCGCGACGACGCCCAAGCCCTTGCCGTCGCCGAGCGCCTGGCCGAGCGCTTCGCCGACGGCGCCGCCGAGCGTGACCGCGATCGGCAGTTACCCCACGCCGAACTGGCGCAGTTCTCTCACTCCGGCCTGTGGGGCATCAGCGTGCCCACCGCCTTTGGCGGGCCGGGCCTGGCTAGCGTCACCATCGCCAAGGTCATCGCCCGTATCGCCCAGGCCGACGGCTCGCTCGGGCAGATTCCGCAAAACCATTTCTACGCCCTGGAAGTGCTGCGGGTAAACGGCAGCCAGGCGCAGCAGCGCCGCTTGTATGCCGAGGTGCTGGCCGGCGAGCGCTTTGGCAATGCCCTGGCCGAACTGGGCACCAAAACGGCGCTGGACCGCACCACCCGCCTGACCCGCATCGCCGATGGTTACCGCATCGACGGGCGCAAGTTCTACTGCACTGGCGCCCTGTTCGCTCAACGCATCCCGACCCTGGCCATCGATGAAAACGGCATCGGCTTTCTCGCCTTCGTGCCGAGCCACGCCAGCGGCCTGCAGGTGATCGACGACTGGAGCGGTTTCGGCCAGCGCACCACCGGCAGCGGCAGCGTGGTGTTCGACGGCGTGGCGGTGGACACCGATGACGTGCTGCCATTCCAGAGTGCCTTCGAGCGCCCAACCACGGTCGGCCCCTTCGCCCAACTGCTGCACGCCGCCATCGACACCGGCATCGCCCGTGGCGCCTACGAGGACCTGCTGCAGTTCGTGCGGCACAAGTCGCGGCCGTGGATCGACGCCGGCATCGAAAAGGCCAGTGAAGACCCACTGACCCAGCAGGAAATCGGCAAGCTGCGCGTGCGCCTGGCCGCAACCGAAGCGCTACTGGAGCGGGCCGGCGAATTCGTCGACCGCGCCCAGGCCGCGCCAGATGCCGACAGCGTGGCCGCCGCATCGATTGCCGTAGCCGAGGCCCGGGCCATCAGCACGGAAACCTCGCTGCTGCTCGGCAGCAAGCTGCTGGAACTGGCTGGTAGTCGCGCCACCCTGGCCGAACACGGCCTCGACCGCCACTGGCGCAACGCCCGCACCCACACCCTGCACGACCCGGTGCGCTGGAAGTACCACGCCGTGGGCGACTTCTACCTCAACGATCGCCTACCGCCGCGTCGGGGGACCATCTGATGAGCAAACAGATTCTTCTCAACGCCTTCAACATGAACTGCGTCGGGCACATCCATCACGGCCTGTGGACGCACCCCGACGATCAGTCGGTGAACTTCAACCAGCTGAGCTACTGGACCGATCTGGCCCAACTGCTGGAGCGCGGGCTGTTCGACGGTCTGTTTATCGCCGACATCCTCGGCGTTTACGACGTGTACCAGAACGGCATCGACTTGCCGCTGCAGGAGGCCATCCAGCTGCCGGTCAACGACCCGCTGCTGCTGGTCTCCGCCATGGCCGGCGTCACGCAGCACCTCGGCTTTGGGGTTACTGCCAACCTCAGCTACGAGGCGCCGTACACCTTCGCCCGCAGGCTCTCCACCCTCGATCATCTGAGCAATGGCCGCATCGGCTGGAACATCGTCACCGGCTACCTGGAAAGCGCGGCCAAGGCCATGGGTCTGAGCCAGCAGGTCGAGCACGACCGCCGCTACGACCAGGCCGACGAATATCTGGAGGTGCTCTACAAGCTGCTCGAAGGCAGCTGGCAGGACGACGCCGTGCTCGCCGACCGCCAGCAACGTGTCTACGCCCAGCCCGGCAAGGTGCACAAGGTGCGCCACCACGGCGAGTTCTATCAGGTCGAGGGTTACCACCTCAGCCAGCCGTCGCCACAGCGTACGCCGCTGCTGTTCCAGGCCGGTTCGTCAGCACGCGGCTCGCGCTTCGCCGGCCAGCACGCCGAATGCGTGTTCATTGGCGGTAATGGCGTCGAGGCGGCGCGCGCCCAGGTCGAGCAGGTGCGGGCCAGCGCCGTGGCGGCCGGGCGCAAGGGCGACGCGATCAAGGTATTCATGGGCATCGCCGTGATCGTCGCGCCCACCGAAGCCGAGGCCCGCGACAAGCACGCCGAGTACCTGCGCTACGCCAGCCCGGAAGCCGGCATCGCCCACTTCTCCAGTTCCACCGGTATCGACCTGGCGGCCTTTGGCCTCGACGAACCGATCATGGCGCGCAAGACCAACGCCATCGAATCGGTGGTCAAGACCTTCACCGGCTGGACCAAGCGTCGCCTGCTGGAACAGCACGCCCTGGGCGGCCGCTATCCAGTGCTGGTCGGCTCGCCCGGCCAAGTGGCCGATCAATTGGTCGATTGGATCGACGCCACCGGCCTGGACGGTTTCAACCTCACGCGCATCGTTACCCCGCAAAGCTACGCCGACTTCATCGACCTGGTGATTCCCGAGCTGCAACAGCGCGGCCGCTACAAGACCGCCTACGCCCAGGGAGCCCTACGCCACAAGCTGTTCGGCCAGGGTCCCAGGCTGCCGGCCGATCATCCGGCTGCAGCCTGGCGCGACCCTGCCCGCCTGCAACACGCCAACGCCATCCCCCATGAACTGCGAAACCTCAGCGCCAATGCGCTGAACCTGCTCTGACCCCACAAGGACGCCGCCATGCTCAAACCGTTGAAAACCCTGACCCTCGTCGCTCTGTTCACGGCCAGCACCCTGGCCCAGGCCGAGCCCGCTCTCAAGCTGGGCACCACCGCGGCATTCGCCCCACCGCTGGAAGTGGCCGTGGCCGAAGCCAGGAAACAGGGGCTGGAGGTGGAACTGATCGAGTTCACCGACTGGATCGCCCCCAACGTCAGCCTCGCTAATGGCGACATTGACGTGAATTACTTCCAGCACATTCCCTTTCTGGAAAACGCCAAGGCCGAGGGCGGTTACGACCTGGTGCCGGTGGCGCGCGGGGTGATCAACAACGTCGGCCTCTACTCCAAGCAACACAAGGATTTCGCCAGCCTCCCGGATGGTGCCAAAGTGGCCATCGCCAACGACCCGGTCAATGGTGGGCGCGGCCTGCAACTGTTGCAAAAGGCCGGGCTGATAGAACTCAAGCCCGGCGTCGGCTACAAGGCGACCCAGCAGGACATCACCGCCAATCCGAAGAACATCCGCATCATCGAACTGGAAGCCGTGCAGTTGGTGCGCGCCTATGACGAGGTCGATCTGGTGCAGGGCTATCCGGCCTACATTCGCCTGGCCAAGACCTTCGATCCGGCCTCGGCCCTGCTGTTCGATGGCGTCGACCATCCCGAGTACATCATCCAGTTCGTCGCCCAACCGGCGAAGGCGCAGGACGCGCGACTGCTCAAGTTCATCGATATCTACCAGCACTCACCAGCAGTGCGCGCTGCGCTTGACAAGGCACACGGCAACCTCTACCAGGCCGGCTGGGAGAGCTGACATGAGCGGCTTCGATCCCCACCTGCAGCAAGCCGCCGCAGCCAGCCGCATCGCTCAGGCGCACCTGCGCTTCGAGCGCCTGGGCAAGACCTACGAGGGCGCCCAGGGCCCGGTGCATGCGCTGCATGACATCGAGCTGTCGATCGAGCGCGGCGAAGTGTTCGGCATCATCGGCCGCAGCGGCGCGGGCAAATCGTCGCTGCTGCGCACCATCAATCGCCTGGAGCGGCCTAGTAGCGGCCGCGTGCTGATCGATGGCAGCGACATCGCCGGCTATGACGATGACGCCCTGGTGGCGCTGCGCCGGCGCATCGGCATGATCTTCCAACATTTCAACCTGATGTCCGCCAAAACCGTCTGGCAGAACGTCGAGCTGCCGCTAAAGGTTGCCGGCGTGGCGCGCGAAACCCGCCAGCACAAGGTGCGTGAATTGCTCGAACTGGTGGGTCTGGCGGACAAGCACGGCGCCTACCCGGCGCAGCTCTCCGGCGGACAGAAGCAACGCGTGGGCATCGCCCGCGCCCTGGTGCACGACCCTCAGGTTCTGCTCTGCGACGAAGCCACCAGCGCTCTGGATCCGGAAACGACCCAGGCGATCCTCGGCCTGCTGCGCGAGATCAACCGGCGTCTGGGCCTGACCGTGGTGCTGATCACCCACGAGATGGCGGTGATTCGCGAGATCTGCGACCGCGTGGTGGTGCTGGAACGCGGTGAGGTGGTGGAACAAGGTCCGGTGTGGCAGGTATTCGGCGCGCCACGCCACGAGGTCACCCGCACCCTGCTGGCACCGCTGCAACATGCCCTGCCGGCGAGCTTGCAACAGCGTCTGCACGACTCACCCGGCGAGCGCGACGACCTGGTGCTGCGCCTGCACTTCGCCGGCACGGGCCTGGAACCGGACCTGCCGGCACTGAGCGCGGCCCTGGGCGGCCGCGCCACCTTGCTCGACGCCAGCCTGGAACAGATTCAGGGTCACGCCGTGGGCCACCTGATCCTGTCCGTAGGCCCGTCAGCTCTCGGCCATGCAGCGCTGATCGAAAACGCCCGCGCGCTGGCCGACCATGTGGAGGTACTGGGTTATGTCGCTGCTGTTTGAACGCCTGTGGCAAGGCCTGCTCGACACCCTGCTGATGGTCGGCGTGTCCTCCGTGCTCGCCCTGCTGGCCGGTATCCCGCTGGCGGTATTTCTGGTCACCAGCAGCCGCGGCGGCATCTTCGAGGCGCCGCGGCTGAACCGCGTGCTCGGCGCCATCGTCAACCTGTTCCGCTCCATCCCCTTCCTGATCCTGATGGTTGCGCTGATTCCCTTTACCCGCTTGGTGGTCGGCACCACCTATGGCGTCTGGGCCGCCGTGGTGCCGCTGACCATCGCCGCTACACCGTTCTTCGCGCGCATCGCCGAAGTCAGCCTGCGCGAGGTGGATCACGGTCTGATCGAAGCCGCCCAGGCCATGGGCTGCCGCCGCCGGCATATCGTCTGGCACGTACTGCTGCCCGAGGCCCTGCCTGGCATCGTCGGCGGATTCACCATCACCCTGGTCACCATGATCAACTCCTCCGCCATGGCCGGCGCCATTGGCGCAGGCGGCCTGGGTGATCTGGCTTATCGCTATGGCTACCAGCGCTTCGACACACAGGTGATGCTGACGGTGATCGTCGTATTGGTGGTGATGGTCAGCTTCATTCAGTTAGGTGGGGATCGATTGGCGCAGCGGCTGAATAAGCGGTGAGGTGGAGTTGTCACTGCACATGAAAACCCCGGATTTCCGGGGTCTTTTTGGCTCGAGGCTGCTCACTCAACGCCTGTTAGAAACTTTCGAATCTTGCTATGGGATCGAAATAACTGCGTCGTAGTGAGCCGTTCACCAACTGTATTGCCCATGCTGTCTTATTGATAACTCATGGTAAACGTTGCCATCGCGTTAGCGCTGCCAGCTCGAACGGTGTCGGTATTGACGTACTCTATGGTGAACGGAATCGACACATATCCTGCGGCTGAGGCCGTGCCAACATGAATCTGATTCGGATTGCCTGCCAGAGCCGAATCGGGGCCATAACGAACCACCGACGCATTGTGTCTTACCCGATAACCGATGCCTCTGGCACTCGATCCGGGAGTTAACGACAGTATGTCCGAATCATTACCGGAATTACTGGAGTCCGTGAGCGTAACGTTCAGCCCAACTGCTGAATTACAGTTGATTCCAATGACAAATGGCGTGCGACCATAGCTCGAGCCTACGGCAGGGAAACGTTCAGTGGAGGCTGCGGGCATGGATACGTTGATATTGGGGGTGGTGACTTCGCAAGTACCCGCCGTCACGGATGCGTTGTTGTTGTTCAGGCTAAGCTGTGCGGTCATGGCATCGCCGTAGTACTCGGCGCCCAAAATCACCGGCAGTTGTAGTTGGCCGCTTCTCACCGGCCCTGTATAGATCAACTGAACACGGCCCGCCCCAGACTGCGGGCCATAGGCGATTCCAGCACCGGATCGATCAGTACGTGCAGGATGCGTTAATACCCTACCCAACTCGTTTACATAAGCCCGAATACCAACTCCTGGCACAGCCGTTTGGTAGACATTCGGAAGACTTGTTGCTTGCAAAGGAGCGAGAGGCCAACGGACTTCTGTCACTGTAAAGCAATGACTCCGAGGCCTGGACGTGCCCGGAACCCATTGACTATCCCAAAGAATATCCCCAGGAGAATAGCGTGCATTGACTGGGATGGATAAATTATCAGGCAAGGTGACATTTATGTAAGAGGTTTCACTCTCGAGTATGCAGTTAGCAGAGGCAGATTGTGTGAACGACATCAACGAAAGCATCGCACTGCCACCAAGCAGAATACTCAAGCGAGTCTTGGTTTCCAACACGCCGAAAAACGCGCGACAAACTAATTTTAAATAATGCAAGCTTCTAATCTCCCACTTCACGTCCGCGGCATAACCCGATGCCGATTTCGAAACGCGAGAATTCCATTTAATCCGATACCCATGTGTTTCAATGCTCACTCATCGCAACAGGCATTTCTGTACGCGGCGGTGTGCAGGGCGCGCTGAGGTGTTCGAAACGAGTTCGGCTTACATTTTTCCTTGGTGGTGCCAAGGTATAGAAAACCTGACATTGCTGATCGGCAGACTCCCCCCACCTGATGATCAGCGACCCACTGCCGTCGAGGCCACGAGCGATCACCCTGCTGCCCTGTCCGACAACCCCGACGCTGGTGCCTTCAACCGTCGATACTTGAGTACCAAAGGGTACTGAAACACCTTTCGGAAGTTGCAAGTCGATAACGGCTGCCTGACCGCTGACCGTTTCAAATTTCTTGACTACGATGGCACCCGCTGTAGGCACCAACTCTTTACTGGTCGATCTCAACTCCACATAGGAGGAAGTCCCTTTGGGATCGATTTCGACTCTATTGCGACGGTAGGGTGTCAGATAAGGCACGACCGCATAGCCTCGGCCATCGACTTTCACACCATTTTGAGAGACTACCGAGGCCCCCTGCGCTCCCGGCACCTCGATGATTGCCAGCGTTTCACTGACGGGCTGACCCAGCGTGATGCCGCCAGAATGCCCTACAACAGAACCGCTAACCCCTAAAGAAGCCTGTCGATAGTCCTCACCACGCCCAAGTGAAGCGTTGAGCATGCCATTGGAGCCCCGGTAACTCCCATGTGCACCAACAGCACCATTGTCATCGTGATCCTTGGTTGCGCTGGTGCCCCATGTATATTGGTTATTCGCACCTGCCGTTCCATTCAGAACGCCTCGAACCGTTGATCCTTTGTCGCTGAAACTGGCAGTAGAGGAGGCAGTCGTACGAGCGCCGATCGGGATCGAGAGCGTTGCATAAACCTCGTTATTGCCCTTGCCTTGGGAGTCGGTGGAACGCATAGCCGACACCGAATAGCTCAAATGGCGAAGGCTCCCGTTGTAGCCCAGTTGGTACTGCGTGGAAGGTTTTGAATGGCCCCAGTAGTTGCGCCGAATTCCAGTCATGAAAATCGATCCCTTGTCGCCCAGGGATTGGTTCAGCGTCAATTGCATGGTGCTGCGCTGGCGCTTTAACTGAAAGTCCCGATCTTTGTATCTGTCCAATGAATAGCTGGCCTCGCTTTCACCATAGGAGCGCGTATCGACGGAGAATCTCCTGCGTTCGTCGTTCATCGCCAATACGGCATCTGAAAGGTTGTAAAAGCCACTGGTGGAATAGCGGTAGGCTGCAATCGAAACGGTACTACCAGTCTCTGGTAGTGTCTTACTGAATGACAGGCGTGCGCTCTTTCCTGTCTGCGTTCCAGCACCAGCTGCCGAATGCGTGGGAAGTTTGGTGGTCGCATGGGCGACATCAAGGCCGAATGCGCCGACAGGCGTGTTCATGGCCGTACCGATCATCGGCGAATGATAGCCGCGGGTGCCTTGCAATCCGGCGTAGGCGGTGAACATGTTGCTCAACCCGTGCTCGTAGGTGAATTGCCCCACTGGTTGATCTGATTTGGTATCGAACCCATCACGATACTGTCCTATCGCTGCGCTATAGCGGTAGGCCCCTGGTCGCAGTAAACGAACGACCGAAGAGTAAGGTACTGAAAATTTGCGAACTTGGCCGTCGGCCTCGGTGACCTCCACGTTTAGGTCGCCGCCGTAACCAGACGGATAGAGGTCCTTGATTTCAAAGGGCCCAGGCGCCACGTTCGTCTCGTAGATGGTGTAGCCATTCTGCGTAACCGTCACCTTGGCGTTGCTATTTGCCTGCCCGCGAACCACGGGAGCATAGCCGCTGAGGGAATCCGGCAGCATCCGATCATCACTTGAAAGTTGTGCACCGCGCAGGGAAAACGAGTCGAACAAATTACCGTTGCTCGATAGATCACCAAGCGTCAATTGGGATTTGAGCGTCTTTATATCTCGCTGGGCATACAGTTGGCGATTTTGCCAGCGGCTATCGTCATCGTTCCGCTCATACGAGGAAATCGAGCGCAGACGCCAATCCCCCAGGTTGAAGCCAGCTGTCAAACCAAGGTAATTTTGCGTGCCGCTTCGCTGCCGACTGCTGTAGAAACTGTTGTAGTTGTAATTTAGGAGCCCTGCGGTAACGCCCCTGTCCCATTGGGAGGGATCAACATATCCCTGGACATTACGGCGTAAATAAGCCTGTGGCACGCTAATGTTCAGCCGATGCTCAGCGCTATCATAGTACACACTGGCCAGGTCAACGCTGGCTTCGAGATCGACACAGGACTGCTGAGCCTCCGGAGCAATGCTCGGAAGTTTGAGCACGTCGACACCGATGCGCCCCAGTAATTCATAAGTCAGACACGGTGTTGCACTCTCATCGCCCGGTAGCAAGTAAAAATCGACCATGTCGCGGCCAATCGCTATGTCGTTGGCAACAATGTCCAACGAATAAGTTCCCGGCTCGACCAAATGGCCTCTTGAAAATTTCGCAAGCTCGCTGGCGCCAACTCCGCCCTGCAGAAATGACTCTTCGAATTCGTGGTTTTCCCTGGCATTCGCATATTGACTGGCGACAATCGATAGCAATGAAAAACCTAAACGATAGACACTGCGAACTATGCGTCGTGAACCTGACACATTCGATAATTCATTCATAGAAATCCTGGAGATGACTGCAGAGCCTTGCTCTTGAAAGCGTCCCTATAATAAGAGAATCACTCGTATTATTTTCTTGAGCCGTTACGGCTGTAAGTCGCTATAGACCACCCGGACTGCACCAAAATCGTCAATCGCCGACAGTCTTACTCTGGCTCCCCTGCTTGGTCGCTCGTTCAGTTTTAGACTCAGCGCTTGCAACGGAGCAACCATGCCCTCTCCTACCTGAGTGAGCTTGCCGTTTGCATCCAAGGCCACTTCACTCATAGAGACGTGATAAGGCGTAGGATTCGAAGCTTTGAGGTAAGCGACACCATGGTCTTCAACTATGGACCAGGTCATTTTCGCTGGAGCTTCGATTGACCTTCCCTGAAGCCTATCAGGCCGAAAGAAAAGTTTGATTCTGGTACGCAGCGCGACTTGCACATAGTTCTCCCCCTCTTTGGCATTAGCTTTCGGGGGGATTTCCAGCACATTAAGGTAATAGATCGACTCACGATCGCCGGGCAGTTGCTCACCGGTATACATCAGTCGCAATGTTTGCCCTTGGCCTGGCTCGACCCGAGCCATGGGTGGCATCAACATGAATGGAACTTTGAGCTGACTGGGATCTTGATTGATCTCGCCGTCATCAATCCAGGACTGAACAATGGACGGGCTTGCTCCATTGTTGACAAGCCTTACACTGGTTTCGGCATCGCTGGCGTTGTAAACCACTCGTGTATTGCTCAAAACGATTGTCGCGGATGCCGGCAGAGTCATAATACTGCCAAAGAGCATACCGACGAAAATTGAAAAAAGACGTACTTTTTTTCCCATTGCGCCCTCGAATGACGATCTGAGCCAGGAGGGGAAAGCCCCCTCCTGTGCCATCCGTTACGGATAGATGATGCTGTAAGTCACGGTGCTGTTTGCAGTACCCGGCGTTGCGGCACCTGTCGCGTAGTAACCGACGAGATAGTCCAGAGTGGCCGTACCATTCTCGACGGTTGTGCCTTGGATGGTGCTGCTGTCGCCAATTTTGATGACGGAGTTGTCGGGGTTACGCAATTGCAGTTCTACGTTGCTTGCCGCGTCAGCGGCCGGCAACACTTTCAAACGACCAGTGGCGATATTGGTCGTCGCGCCCGCCTCGAAGCCCGCCTTGACAAGACCAGCAGCAGTGCAGTCGCTCAGCGTGATGGTAAAGGGTTTGAACCCGGCTGTTTGACCCGCAGCATGAAGGGTGTTGGTACCTGTGCGATCCAGGTTGACCGTGATATCACCGCCAGCTCCGTTGCCCGTCACGGTGCACGTATTGCCAGTCACCGAGCCATTGATGGTGATCGTTCCGTCGGAGGCCATTGCCGAGCCGAATACCAGTACGGAGGCAGCGGCGGTTAGGGCCAGCGACAAGCTTTTTAGTTTCATTATATATTTTCCACTGATATGTAATTTATGTACTGCATCGGCAGCCACCTCGTAGTGATCGGTCACAGAGTCGACTGCCGCCTACAATTAAACTTTGATACAGGTTAGATCTTGAAACTCGCTCAACTATCGATACACCTCCACGCTCGGCAACAGAATCTCATCTCGATATGCAAAATTTGATGCAACTCATTGCAAAAGCAAATCAAGCACTCAACAACAAGACCCTAAAGATAGAGCTACCGACACGCCTCAAGCGGACAAAAAGTTGATGATTCCTGCCAGAACATTACTTAATAATTGGCGGACAACTCGCTAATTCCACGCATCATCTAAAAATTGACGAAGTCATCTCGTCGGCCAACTTACCCAGATCGAGCGGTTTTCTAAAACCTTGAGCGGCGATCATTTTTTATTAGTATCAAGCTAACTCATACGACATCCGTTATCGCACCAAACCAGCCTTTCTTTGATTACCTTTCAGTAAGCAGCGCAATACCTGCGGTTTGCAATCGATCACTCTGATCGATAACGAACGCTGCATGTTCTGCAAAAATTATTGCGCTTGCGGCGGCTATGGCCAAGAAGGGAACAATCCGAGAATTACGGCTTTTCCGCATCGCCATACTTATTTATGAGAGTTGGAGAAATTCAAGACGACACTCAAGATCTTGGTCTTGGCCGTTGTTAACGGTAGTGTCCGCGATGAGAAAACGCTGAATTAACCTGCCGAACCTGCTGAGGCAGTATTTGAAAGTCGGCTGGGTTGCCAGCCCAGCCGGAATGCTGACTCACAATTCTTAAACGCTGCCTGTATGCTATGCGTTGCCACGCTCACGATTCACTCGGCGACTTTCGTGCAACTTCAGAGATCGTGTGCCGGCCGCCACTCGACCCGGTTACGCCCTGCTCGCTTTCCTCGATAAAGCGCAGAATCCGCCAGTTGCAAACACTCATCAACTGCTTGCGTGCTGGCGAACGAGTCCGAAACCCCAATGGTCACAGTACAACGGATTGACTGCTTTCGATCAGAGCTGCGCAGCTCAAGAGTTTCGATTTCTGCACGCATGCGCTCTGCCAGTTGAAGCACAACTGCTTTGTCAGAACCAAATGCGACCACCACGAACTCCTCGCCCCCCAGCCGGCAAATCAGATTGCCCTGGCGGGCGGCATGCTTGAGCGTATCGGCGACATGGCACAACACCAGGTCACCCGTCTTGTGGCCGTGGGTATCGTTGATACGTTTGAATTGGTCGATGTCGACGATCAGTAGAAAGCCAGGTTCTGCAGTACCGGAGCGAAAGTGTGCTTCCAGAACGTCCATCAGCCCACGCCGATTGAGCAGGCCCGTTAGCGGGTCGCGGGCCGCCAGGCTGCGTAGCTGATCAGTAAGACGGCGTAGCACCAGCCATACCGCGCAGGGCGGCAACACCGTAGCGAGGAATGACATATACAAATAGAAGATTTTCTGAAAGTTGCCGCCCATGTCCAGCGCGGCCAGACCACCGCCAACGATCATCATGAACTTGGCGGCGTTCAGCACGCAGATGCCACGGATCAGCGCGGCAATTACCAGCATTTCAACCCGCAAATCCCTAGCAAAAGTCCGGCTGGCGTGCACCGCTGCACACGACATCAGCAGGAAGAGCAGCGCACAGGAACCGGCCAGCAGTGCATGGCGTGCTTCACTGCCTAGCGCTAGATGCACCAGCACTTGAGCGACTGTGTAAGTGACAGCCAAGGCGAGCAGCGGGCGCAGCACCGGTGTTGGACGCTTGAAGAACCGCATGGCGCCGATGGCATAGGTGACGGGTGCGCACAGCGTCAGGGTGTGGTTGACGACGCTCATCGCGCTCCAGCCAGGTGCTTCACCCAATAGCTGAAGCATATAGGCAAGCCCTAGCAACAGGTTACCCAGCGCGAACACGTCCATGCCCATTTTCTGGTCGGCAAGACGTGTGCTGATCACCAAGAACATCACGCAAAAGCACAGCAGGTACACGCAAAGCATGCCGATAATGACGGTAGTGACCATGGAGTTCGCGCAGGTGAGAGTACGATTAGGACCGAACACGGGAGGACTGGCAGGGCGTGATCGCTGAAAGATGCCTACCGGGCATTCGGTACAGCCATTTGATGTTGCGAATCGTATTGAAGGCCCGCGTTGAATGGCATTTGCCTCTCAGTGGGCCGTTGTCGCAATAGACCAGCGCTTCGGGTTCAAAGCCATTCCAATGCACTCGGATGGCACAGTGAGAAACCCTAGCAAGCACTCGTATGGCCGGCCTTCAAACACCCAATCCCGCGCCTTGCGGGTCTTGGATTTTTGCTGACCAACTCGCCAGAGCACTATCACCTATCAGAAGCGATAGGTCAGGCCGAGGCTGAGCGCCTGGGTTGTCAAGTCGGCCCTCCCCCTGATGCCCGCTGCGGCGCTACCCGAACCAGAGGCGAAATCGTAGTCGTCTTTTCCGGAGCGCTGGGCCATGAACGAAGCGCGCTCATAGTCTGTATAACTGTACTCGGCGCGGGCCAGCACGCGATCCGACAAGGCGTGTTCGACGCCGACGCCAGCGGTCCAGCCAAATAGCGTCTCGGAAACGGTTTCCTTACGGTCAGGGCCGAAACAAACAAAGCCTATCGGCCCCCTACAAGTGGTCGTCGCTTTGAGCTGGGTGACCGCAACACCGGCCGCGCCATACAGCAGCGTAGTCGGCGTAACCATATAGCCCAGCCGGCCCCGCAGTTTTGCATCCCAATCGGACTTCAGGGTAGTAGCGGCAGCGGTTGGCAGCACCCCGTCGAAAACAGGGGTCGGCGGTAGGTAGAGGGGATTGGCCGAGGATTCATTGCCGGCATAGCCGGCGGACAGTTCGACGCCGGCAATCACTTGACTACTGATGAGCCAGTTGTAGCCCGCATAAACGCCCGCGTAGGCAGCCCGATCACGCGAGCTACGGGTGAAGTGGCTGTCCATGAGATACGGACCCTCGGTGTCGTAGAGGCCGGTTTGTGCCCAATCGGCAATCAGCGTGCGTTGCCCGATGGACAGGCCGCCGTAGAACCCCTCCCAGCTATCGTAGGCGCTCGCGTTGGCCGGCCCGACAAGGCTCAGCGTGGCGAGGGCGATTAAAAGAGTGGGTTGCAAGCGCATCGTAAGCTTCCTATATAGTTCCAAGACCCTTCCGTGGGCCAGACCAGATAGGCAACGAAACGGGTAACCGTGGGTTATCGTTGTACTGGAAGCGCGACACGTCAGATGTAGCTTCGAACAGTTGCTTATCTGAGCAAATCACTGTTCAAAATTGAGCTGTAACAATAAAGCCATTGATGCTCGCCTAATGGACAAAAAATTGATTGTTCTCGCCAGTCCGGCAGGCGGCGGGTAGTAATCAGATTACAAGGACTGCCCTGTGCCCAGTAAGTCGATACAAATTGTTTCGTATTCCGGCATCAGCCTGCTCGACCTTGCAGGCCCTCTCGACGTTTTTCTTGCAGCGAACATGTTTGCGCCGTCGACCAGACCGCCCTATTCAATATCGGTTATCGCACTGGAAGAGAGAACCGACGTGTTTTCAGGACTGTCATTGAATACCAGCCTGCTCGATGCTGAAACGCCGAAGCCGCATACCTTGGTCATTCCTGGTGGGTTGGGGATTCATGAACTGTGCAAATCCCCGCGTTTCATCGAACTCGTGGCACACATGAACAAGGCGCAGCGCCTGGTTGGTGTGTGCATCGGCACGTTCGCACTGGCAACCGCCGGCAAGTTGAAAGGGCTGAAGGCGACTACGCACTGGTCAGCCTACGACGAGTTGGAGCAGCGGTTCCCTGACGTCTCCGTACAGCGAGGCCCCATCTACATCAAAGATGGCAATATCTGGACGTCCGCAGGCATAACTTCAGGCATCGACCTGGCACTATCTCTGGTTGAACAAGACCTGGGGCACTCCGTGGCACTGGCAGTGGCGAGGCATCTGGTGATGTTTCTGAAGCGCCCCGGCGATCAGGAACAATTCAGCTCGTCATTGAAGTTACAGGCTGAAAGCAGTCACTTTTCCGATCTACACGCCTGGATAACCAGAAACCTCGATATGGATCTGTCGATTTCAATGCTGGCCAACTTCATGAATATGACCGAGCGTACGTTCATTCGCAAATACACGGCGGAAACAGGACGCACGCCGAAGAAGATGGTCGAACAACTGCGCCTGGACGCCGCCCGGCATCTCCTGGTGACCTCGAACAGGCCGCTCAAGGAGGTGGCCTGCAAGACTGGATTCAATAATGAAGCCACGCTGATTCGGCGCTTCACCAAAGCATTTGGCGTGACGCCCAAGGAGCACCGTGAGCACTTTCGAGCCAGTTGAAATTAGCGTGCACCTCACGCGGCAGCACAACCGAGGCGCCATGCACTCGAGCAAACCGACTGGATGCACGTCGGCCCTCGTTTTCCTGAACTAGAGTGCAAGGTGTACAGCCCCATAAAGGGCTGCCCATAGAGAAATGGAGAATCACTATGCCAAAAGCACTCATCACTCTGGCTGTCGCCTTGTTCGTTTCTGCGACGGTCATCCCGGCGGCCATGGCAGAAAGCCCGGCCGAAAAGAGCATCCGCGAGGAGGCCCGGGATGTCGAGAAGGATGCTAAACACGATGCCCACGAGGTAGACAAAGGCGAGCATCACAGCGCCGAGGAAATCGACAAAGGCATCGACCATGACAGCAAGGAGCGGCACAAGGCAGACAAGCATATTGACAAGGAACTGAAGAAAGATCTTTAAATGTCAATGGCGGTAATCCGGCAAGCGAATTACCGCCCACCTCTGCTCTTGGACGATCCGGCGATGGCGTAAAATGCCAGTCTCAGCGATCTCAACGTGGCAACGCTGTCACTCTTGCAGCCGCCAGAAGCGCTGTTCGCTCTACACGGTCGTCACCATTTCAACGCATACGAGTACATATGGGCCAGCGCCAAACACAGATATTGAAGCAAGATCTGAAAGCCGTTGCAGAAGACCTGCGATGGGTCTCCGTCGACCTGTTGAAGATCGCCGAGCGTTTGCGAGGGACGGAAAATGAGGCGGACGCCTGGGCCATTATGCGCATGGTCGGAGTACTGACCAACGACGAGGATCGGCTCAACAAATATGCGGGCGAGATCAAGGCTGGCCGTATCGTTCGCTCCAAAAGCGCCTGAGAAAATCTGAGGGAAGGTAATCCTTTGGCCTGGAGCGCACAGAGACGAGCGGCGGCCATAGAGCCGCCCACGCCCGTCAGATCGCCTGCGAGGTATTGAGCTGGCTCAACGCGAACAAGGATTTGGCCGATTCGCTGCTGATCACCGGCGTGTCATCCGGGCTTTCCTCGCGCTGCAACTGCAGGAAGGCGCGGAAATCGTCGGCAGGTACGGGAGCAGCGATGCCCTGGAACCAGCCACCTTCGACTCGATACAGCCCGCAGGTGCGACAGTCACACGCCGCGTAAGTGCCCGTTTTGGAAATCAACCAGGCGTCGTCGCCACAGATAAAGCATCTCACTACTGTCACCTCATCGACATGCGTGGGAAATACCGCGTCTGTAATTAGTGACAGAGGCTATGTGGTGGGGATTCAGGAAACTTTGTAGCTTTTCAGCTGAACGGCACTCCGCGCGCCGAGAATCGACTTGCCACTGTGCAGCCAGCCGCTGGAGAGACCAAAACGTTCGTAGGACGCCATACAACTGCTGACACAGCTATGCGACAATAGCTGCAATCAGGCTTGTAACCCTGCCTTACTGCCCTGCAGCTCGGTCGAAGCGAACGAACGCTGCCCTCAATCTCTGCGCAAATGGCCCCAACTCGACCCTATACCGGATGGCGGCAACCATTAAACCCATGCTCACAGAGCACCTCTCAGGGCTTTACGCCTAACTGGGCGCCGGGCGCTCCGTGCTATCGTTTTGAGCTCGCTCGAAACGAAGGTCAGGAGACCAGGCTGATGAGAATTGATAGATCTGTTCAGCGAGCGGTGCTCGAAAGGCTGGCCACGGCCTATCCGAGGCAGGTCGATTTCAATGGGCTGGCAGATATTTTCGATGAAAACGAAGACATGGCGTGGTGTTGCAAATACCTGCATGAGCACGGACTGGTGCGCGCAAAAATCACCGACTACATGGACGGCATCCAAGCTGTCCTGTTTGCGCAAATAACTGCAAAGGGCTTGGATTTTCTGGAGGATGACGGCGGGCTTTCCGCGATCCTTGGCGTGGTCACGATCAAGTTTCATGAGGACGCGATCCGTCAGATGATCGAGACACGGATCCTTCAAGCTGATCTGCCAGAGCCGGATAGGCAGGGGATACTCCAAGCTCCCCGGCAAGCTCCCGCCGATTCCATAAAACACCGCACTTCGAGATGATTTCGGACAACCCGACACACAAGGATCGGATCGTTCGAATCGACGAGACCTATATCCAAGTCAAGACTCTGCTGGTCTGGCACGCGACGCGGGTGTGAGCCCGACAAAACAAGGATGTGTATGAGTTACGAGTTTCTCCTCTCGATGGTCGCGGTAATCGCGGCAGGCGCTTGGCACTACGGCTCATCTGGACCCGATAAGCGCGAGAATTTTCGAAGGTGGCTCTCTGAGCACACTAAGCGTGCAAAGCCGGTCGTTGCCAGCTCCGCGCTGCGTCTATTGTTTTTGTGCATGCTTGCAGGTGCGGCAACAATCACCTGGTCTTCAGCTAAAGAAATCTATGAGTTCCGAGTCAGCGCGGAACCGATATCACGCAAAGACGTGTTCATGCTGATACTGAACACATTCAACGTAATCGCGTATGCCGGCGCGTCCGGGGCGTTTCTTCTGCTGGCAGTCAAACCATTTCCCAAGCAGCGAATGCCGCTGATTCTCACTGAGGGCAAGCCTGTCAGAATCTGCCTGCGAGGCTCGACTGACGCCGAGGCGCTGAAGAAAGCCTTGCATGAAGGAATCACCGTAACCGTCAGCATCGACAGTAAGCGGCAGGTTCACATCGAGGCAGACAATCTGGACGGCATCTCTCTGAGCCAGGTACCCGATGCCTCAACCACGTCCAATACGATCAAGGACTGATGATGCTCCGCCGCATAGCCATCGTTTCAACTGCACTCCTCCTTACTGCCTGCACGAACATCGAGCACAAATCACCTGAAGTCCGGGAGCAAATCAAGCGAGACCTGAAGATCGACCAGATTGTCGATACAGCGCTCACTAGCTTCTGCTGGCTTGCCATTGATGGAGTTGCCAGGTGCAAATATACGCCTGGGTATAGCGTTCTCACGCCTGATAGCCTGTATCTAACGGACTATGAAAAAGGGGCTTTCGTGCAGAAAGACGTCATCAAAACTGAGGACGTGAAGTGCATCAGTGATGCTGACGGACAGAATTTCTATGTCTTCAAAGACAAGCTGGCCGTGTCGCTGATCCCCTATACCGAAGTGCACAGAGCTCCCCTGGAAAACAATCCGGAATACCGCGCCAAAGTGATCAAGATGCTGCTCAGCAATGGTCAGCCATACCTGACAGGTAAAGATGCGACGATCACCAGAGGGACCGGCCGGAAGGAATACGGCGTCCACAATGTCTACGCCCCTAGCGGTCCTGTTCCCATCGTGGTTGGCTCAGAGGTGATACAGATTTTCAGCCCCTGTCCATGATTTACCAGATGATTATCAATCAGTAACGAATTACTCAAAGGATTTCCAGCGTCTTAGCTGGCCGCTCAAGGATCGACCATGAATCGCAAACTCGTCATATACCTGCTCAGCGCCGCCACCCTGTTCGGCCTGGTCGCCTACAAGGCCGTCTACATTGACCGCGACCCAGAAAAGCTGGCCGCTGAAGCACTGGAGAGCGCTACAAAGGTAGCGGAGGCAACTGCCTTCATGGTGAACAGGGAAGCGCCAAACATGGTCGACGACGAAACCCGCCTCGAAAAAGCTGAGGCAGGGCCAGGTGCCCTAGTGACCTTCCATTACACGTTCATCAACTACGACGGAGATGAATTCCCCGAAGACGCGGTAGCTGAAATGCGCTCTGATTTGATGAATCACACTTGCACCGACGCGGAGCTCCGTAAGACCCTGAACGGGGGCCTGACATACGACTACGTGTACGCCAACAACCTAGGCGCGACCGTGGTCACTGCCTCAGTGTCGGCTGATATCTGCCGTGCATCTGGGCTCTGAGCTGCCGCTACGGATTGGGCACCTGGACTGAGGCATTAATTGGCACGGTCCAAGGACATCAGCCAGCTGCTGCCGCATCAGTGGGTACAGATGTAACTCATGTGATCTATTGTCCACTGTGAAACACATGTAAATCACACTTGGTAGGTGAGGGAAATGGATATCCGTCTAGAAATTTTAGCGCTTGAACAGCTGTTGCTAGAGCCGGATGCGAGAAAGAATGATCGACTGCTCAAACAGCTGCTTGCCGAAGACTTCGTTGAGTTTGGAGCTATCGGCAAAAGCTGGACGAGAGCGGAAGTGATCATGGGACTAAAGTCCCAGACCTGGATCAAAAGAACAATTGAGGATTTCAAACTGCGTGTACTTGCAGATGGTGTCGCGTTAGCAACGTACCGATGCCGTCATCAAAACGCTAATGGCGATGAGTCCTTATCAATGCGTAGCTCTGTTTGGAAAACCTACGAGAGTGGTTGGCACATGGTGTTTCACCAAGGTACGGGGGTCTCCGAGTAGATATCGATACCAACGCTAATGTGCATGAGGCGGTACCTCACACATATGAATCGATTTTTTTGCTGATACGGCTCAATCTAAGTAAAGGTGTACTAGCCGTACGCTTACGACTCGCGCGCTCCCAGTGCATGCCCACAAGAGATGATGGAGCATCGCGGCCGGCCGCATCTCTCAGCCCCGTCAGAACGGAGCCTCATGATTGCTGCGATCCGCTTTAGTGCTGCCTTCGACAAGCGTCATTGCCAGGTCGCCACACGACTCTCGCTGCAGGATAACTGAGCCCGTTTCTTCGAAGCTCCTTTGCAAACTGCTCGGGACATCCAGCCACTCTATGACCTCGTCGTACTCGGCCAGCGACTATTTATACCCGGTCACACTGTGCCGACCGAGTACTTCACCTTTCAGCACCATTGCGCAGTTGGCCAATGACTATAATTCCATCTGCACTTTTTACAACCTGTTCGGGCGTAAGGTAATGGCCTGGCGCCAATAGCAACTCATCTTCAGAATCTAACCGGTCTTCGCTCTCGCCAAGAGCTACTTTGGCAGCATTCACACTCATGCCAGCAGCGTTGCTAGACTTCATATAAAACAGCACAGATCCGGTATTGCAGTTCCCGCTTTCAAGTTCTTTTTTCAACTGCCTCCTCAGCACTTCGTTCTCCATATCGCTCTTGGTCAAGTCCACAACGTATTCCGGCTCGCCCATTCCGCTGCTCGCCATCCGCCCCGAGAATTGCATGGCTGCGTGGTAGGACGATGTCGTACTCAAGAAGCCATTAAAGTTGATGCACTCCCCGTCAAGAATTGCATTGAGAAAGCGCCCACCTTGTAGCTTTGTAGTTACCGCATCTTCAGAACTCGTTGCCCCCTTCAACAAGGGAACCCCATCAATCTTCGGGGCATGCTGCAAAATATTTTTCAACACTTGACTTGGCGCCTGCAGCGTATCTTCCAAACGCATTCTAAGGGCGTCCATTTCCTCCTCAAGCTCGCACATTCCAGTAAACGCGCCATAATGATGTCCAAACTCCTCGACGAATTCATCAATGTCATTCGATTGCTCACCCTCATCAGGTGTGAGGTGACGTAGAAATTGAGGCAGCGATTCAAATCCCATTGCAGCCAAGTTCATGAAGAAATTGTCGCCGTACGCCTGCTGATAATAATCCAAGGCTTCAGCCAGTTCGCTTTTATGAGCGCGAGACAAAGAGCTGACATATTCCCGGCTTTGGGTATGAATCATGGTGCGAGAATTGGGCAAATCGTTCAGCGTCATTCCCTTGATAGAATCTGCCATTGCTTGAGCGTGTTGCCTCAAGTATGCCTTCTGAGCAAGCAAATGCCTGGCATCATTGACACTTAATTGCTGACGACCTCTTTGTTGAATCTCTCGAGAGGCGGGCGCTTCGAAAGATGACGTGAAACCAGCTCTGCTCACAGGTTTTAGCTGCACCGGCATACCGCTGACGGAGATAATCCCCTCACCAGGCTGCTCGAGCCTGGCTTGTGGTTGCGCGATTTGTAATGGCTGATGTTGGCCACGCAATAAGGTCAGACTAGGGTTGAAGTGCGGGTTGCTGATAGGCGTTGGCATAGGTGATCCATTCAACTGGTTGCTCTTCAGCTAAGTGGGCGCCAGTTCCATCCGGTTCCATGCCATCGATTGTTGCCATCTAATACCAACACCATCAAAACGGAACTGCTTCCTTATCAGCTGGCTGTAGCTGCAATACGCTTTTTTCCACCGAACACCGAAGCCATATCACCTTGCTTCTCCCACTGTAGAATCACCGAGCCTGCCTCGTCGAAGTCCATCTGCAACCCGCCTATAGCTGCCAGCTGATACATCACCTGACCCCACTCCGCGTCGCCGTCGGTTTCCAACCGATGTATCCGTACGCGCTTGCCCAGCCATGCCACCGGCAAATCGACCATCGCCAGCACTCCGCGCGCCAATTGATATGAGCCTGTGCTGATCGACGCCATATCTTGTGCCTCTGCTGCTTGCCTACCCATGCCGCCCTCCTGAATTCTTTGCCTTACCAATTCCGCAATCCGCGAGCACCTAAAACGGCGCCTCTTCCTCAACGGGCGCCACCGCCTCGCTACGCTCTGCACCATCCTCTGGCTCGCCGGCTTCCCAGGTAATCACCGCGTGCTCCTCTACATCGAAGGCCAGCGCCAGGCCGTCGGTATCCGCCAGCAGCGTCATGATCCCGTCCCAGGCCTCATCGGTGTCCGTTTCCAGGCGGTGAATCACCGCCCTCCTCTCTAGCTGCGCCTGTGGCGATCCGATCATTGCCGACACCCGCAGGCCTACGCATCCATGATCACGAGCAGGCCGAGGCACAGAAGCGCCAGGCTGCAAAGGCCCAAGCCAAGGAAGCGGCGGCACCGGTTGCCCCGGCCAGTCAGCCGGAGCCCGCAACGCAGGCTCAGCAGTCAGCGCCAGTTACGCATGCAGCGCATTCCCCAGCCGCTGCCGTCGACGATGGCCAGCGCATCAAGCTCGGCGACATCAACGGCCGGTTGCGCTCCAACCTGACCGGCGACTTCCCCCGCTCAATCGGCTTCGAGGCCGTTGGCCGTTAGCGTGCCGCCGTCTTGTATCGCGCCGCAGACTTCCCGGCGATCTGCTCGGCGCTGATCAGCCATATCCAGCAGGCTCAGCAGAGCCGCATCGCTGTGTGAGGTGCTTATGCTTGCAGCAACCAGCAACCAGCAACCAGCAACCAGCAACCAACTCCGCGCTCCCGAGCGCGACGAACTGGCAGCCCTGCAGGAGCAGTTCCTGGCCTCTGGCGGCCAGGTCGACAAGCTGGCTATCACCGACCGCCTGCCCGAACCCGTCGGCAAGCTGCGCGACCGAGTCCGCACCTAGCTGCACCAGCCGGCGCGAGCTCGACCGCAAGGACAATGACCTGGCGCAACGCGCGGCAGCACTGGCCGCGACCGGCCTGGGCTCTCAGCACATTCGCAAGAATGTTGGGACTTGGACCCGTAGCGTTCGAGCAGTTCATGGCGCGGCACGGCACCCCGCTTCCTGGATCGAGGAGCGCTTGATGGCCAAATCCGCGACCCGACGAAAGCAGGAGCAGCGGGAGCGCGACAAGCTGGCCGAAGAGGAACGCCTGGCCAGGCTGCTGTCGTGCACCATCAAGCTCGACCTGTTCAAGGCCACCGACGCTCAGCTGATCCGCTCCATGGAGCGGCTGGACATCGAGGAGCCGCAAGACCTCATCAGCCGTTTGATCTGCGGCGCCAACTGCTTTGATGACGAAACCCTGCTCGAAATCACCGATATGTGACATAGAGGTGTGACATGTACGGGCGCGCGTGGGCTAATCGACACTGCCCTGCTGCTGGGCATCGGCTTCCAACGGACTTTAAAATCCAACTGGCACTCAGCTTCGCCTGACCAACCTGAGGAACATTGCATGCCCAATCATGTCACCAACCGTATTCAGGCGACGACCGCAGTCATACATTCGATGCTCGATGAAAGCGGCCAGGTCGACTTCGCAAAGATCATTCCTTTTCCAGGTGAATGGCCCTGGGATGACGTAAGCGAGGCAGCCCAAGCCGCGGCGGATATTGCGCTCAACGTGCCGCTTCACGAGAACGTCACGATCACCAACTGGCAGGCCAAAAACCGCGAAAGCTCCAGCATTGCGGCTCTGCCCGAACGGGATTTCGAGCAGTTCATTCAGATGCTACGCAACTTCCGAGCAACCGGCTTCATGCATTACCTGTCTTTCACCCGGGAGAACTGGGGTACCAAGTGGAATGCCTATGAGCAGGAAATCGACGCAGCAGCAGGCAAGGTCAAATTTGACACAGCTTGGAGCTGCCCTATCCCGGTTTTACAGGCACTGAGCGCCAGCCATCCGACTGAGCTGATCGAAGTACAGTTCGCCGATGAAGACCTCGGTAGTAACTGTGGAACCATCCATTTCAAGGCAGGTGAGATAGTGCATCACGACGTTTCGCCCGGCTGGCAGCAGCTCAACGAGGAGGGTCAGAAACGCCGGGAAGCCTTTGCCTATGAGGTTAAAGGGTACGACCCGGAAGACGACCAGTGGTGACCTCGCTATACTCACCCAGTCCCACTGCTCTCGCCATCGCGCGCGACGAAATCCAATAATCGGAAAACGTGGCACGGCGCTTCATCGAAGAGAGCGAGCGCGAGCTGCGGCGGGATTCCGAGACTGATGCCGCGGCTCAGGCCAGACGTACCAACGCCTCGCTGTGAGCCTCGCCAATCTCCCTGATCGCGTTGGTTACATGGGGATGCCCGACATCCCGGAGGGGGTTGTTGCCGAGCAGGAGCGCTCCGGCGTGATCAGCCAACTCCCTCTCATCCCAGCCCTTGTGCTTAGCAGCCGATCAAGGCAATGAGCGCCTGCTCCAAAGCGATTTCACGATCTGCAGCCATCACACCTCCTAGATCCGGCCTCATGCCGGTTAACTGTAATAGCCCACCCACACCAATCCGCCACCGGCCTGCCCCCGCAGCCGACGGCGAAGCTATGCCCATAACTGAGGTATCCGCCACGCCGATTCGCGTTATTCACCATATCGACAAAAAACCGGACGGAACCCCAGCGGTGCTGCATCACGCCCCAGCCGAGCGGCCTGCTGGCGAGCTAATTGAAGGCGTGCTGGCCGACCTCAACGAAAATTACAACGCCAGGCAGGGCAAAGCCTGGGGCTTCTTCCATGAAGAATCCGGCGCGTGCCCCTTCAGCCGCTGGCTGAACGAATACCTGCAGCAGTCGTTGTCTTTCATCGATTTCAGCCTTGAGGCGGCCGTGCACTTGGCCAACCTGATGGAGGAATCGAACCTCACCACCGGTGGCTAAGTGTTCTTCGCCCACTACCAGCAGGGCACGACGGACTACCTCGCGATTGCCCTTCTCCACCATGCCGACGGTGTAGCTCTGGATGATTCGCTGCAGCCAGTACCAGCCAAGCAGCTCGACCTGGGCCAACTGCATCTGGCATCGCGTATCAACCTCAGCGAGTGGCGCGACAACAAGCAATCGAAGCAGTACATTTCGTTCATCAAGGGAAAGAACGGCCGCAAGGTGAGCGATTACTTCCACGATTTCATTGGGTGTCAGGAAGGGATCGACGCGCCAAGCGAGACCCGCACGCTGCTCAAGGCTTTCAGCGATTCGTCGAAGCCGAGGATCTGCCGGAAGAGCATGCACTCGCCCAGGCCAAGATAAGCGAGCCGATCACCCTGGACGAACTGTCCGAGGTACCGGATGAAGATCGCCCGAAGGCCGTCTACGACCACATCCGCAACAAGGACTACGGCCTGTCGCCTGAGATACCGGCGGACAAGCGAACGTTCTCAGGGCTCCGGATTTCAGAGGCGCTCGAGCTTAGATGGGAAGACATCAACTGGGGACAGCGCAGCGCTCACGTCCGTCGCACGGTTGCGCTGGGCCAGGAAGAAGAGAGAACGAAGACGGGCCATGAACGGTTCGTGCTGCTGAATCAGAGGGCTCTCAGAGCGCTGTGGTTCGCCAAGGCATACGCTGATCGCCGCCTGCTCGGCATCGGGCGTATCAAGTCGACGCACTACATATTCCCGCCGTCGAAGGGCCAGGAATACGTTCGACTAACCTCCGATATCCACTACAAGTGGCGCCCGACCCTGAATGACCTGGGCATTCGCTACAGGCGGCCATATAACTGCCGTCACACGTATGCGACAATCTGCTTAATGACGGACATGAAACCCGCCTTTATCGCCCAGCAGCTCGGCCATTCCGTGCAGATGCTGCTCTCCACATATGCGCGCCGGATCAACTCAACCTCGGACTGGGGGGAGATGAGCAAGCTTGATATTGGTATCAAATCGGTATCGATTCAAGAAACGCGCAGCTAAGTTACTGATAGGTAAGCACTTTGATCTCCACCGCTAACATCACCATGCAGTTCGGCGCCAAGCCGCTGTTTGAGAACGTTTCCGTCAAGTTCAACAACGGCAACCGCTACGGCCTGATCGGCGCCAACGGCTGCGGCAAGTCGACCTTCATGAAGATTCTCGGCGGCGACCTCGAGCCATCCGGCGGCCAGGTGATGCTCGAACCGAACGTGCGCCTGGGTAAGCTGCGCCAGGATCAGTTCGCCTACGAAGAATTCAACGTGATCGACACGGTCATCATGGGTCATGAGGAGTTGTGGAAGGTCAAGGCCGAGCGCGACCGTATCTACTCGCTGCCTGAAATGAGCGAAGAAGACGGCATGAAAGTCGGCGAGCTCGAGGGCGAGTTCGCCGAGATGGACGGTTATACCGCCGAGTCTCGCGCCGGCGAACTGCTGCTGGGCCTGGGCATTCCGCTGGAACAGCATTTTGGTCCGATGAGCGAAGTCGCGCCCGGCTGGAAGCTGCGGGTGCTGCTGGCCCAGGCGCTGTTCTCCGATCCGGACGTGTTGCTGCTCGACGAGCCGACCAACCACCTGGATATCAACACCATCCGTTGGTTGGAAACGATCCTCACAGCGCGCAACAGCACCATGATCATCATTTCCCACGACCGTCACTTCCTGAACTCGGTCTGCACCCACATGGCTGACCTGGATTACGGCGAACTGCGCCTCTTCCCAGGCAACTACGACGAGTACATGACCGCCGCGACTCAGTCACGCGAGCAGCTGCTGGCCGACAACGCCAAGAAGAAGGCGCAGATCTCCGAGCTGCAAAGCTTCGTCAGCCGCTTCTCGGCGAACGCCTCGAAGGCCAAGCAGGCAACCAGCCGCGCCAAGCAGATCGACAAGATCCAGCTGGCCGAGGTCAAGCCGTCGAGTCGCGTCAGCCCGTTCATTCGCTTCGAGCAGACCAAGAAGCTGCACCGCCAGGCCGTGACCATCGAGAAGCTCAGCAAGGCATTCGATGACAAGGTGCTGTTCAAGAACTTCAGCTTCACCGTCGAAGCGGGCGAGCGCGTGGCGATCATCGGCCCCAACGGGATCGGCAAGACTACCCTGCTGCGCACTCTGGTTGGCGAAATGAAACCGGATGCCGGTGCGGTGAAATGGACGGAAAGCGCCGAAGTCGGCTACTACGCCCAGGATCACGCCCACGACTTCGAGGACGACGTGAGCCTGTTCGACTGGATGGGCCAATGGACCACCGGTGAGCAGGTCATTCGCGGCACCCTGGGCCGCATGCTGTTCTCCAACGACGAAATTCTCAAGTCGGTGAAGGTCATCTCCGGTGGTGAACAGGGCCGCATGCTGTTCGGCAAGCTGATCCTGCAGAAACCCAACGTACTGGTGATGGACGAACCGACCAACCACCTGGATATGGAATCCATCGAAGCGCTCAACCTGGCGCTGGAAAACTACCCGGGCACGCTGATCTTCGTCAGCCACGACCGTGAGTTCGTCGGTTCCCTGGCCACGCGTATCATCGAACTGTCGGACAACGGCGTGACCGACTTCAGCGGTACCTACGACGACTACCTGCGCAGCCAGGGCATCATCGTTTGATCGACTGAGCCAGTGTGACCAGAAGCCCCGTCATCCGCTGGATGGCGGGGCTTTTTGTATGGGCTGATAGTAGCGTCGCAGGTTGCAGCCTGCGGACCCACCGGTGGTAGCCGATAACGGATTTCCCCCTGTGGGAGCGGCTTTAGCCGCGAGGCTATCGGCGAACGCAAGGCTTATCGCGGCTGAAGCCGCTCCCACATTTTTGCAGCGTGCCTCTCGGCATGTCCTGCACACCCATATGTGCACCGCGCCTGACGGCGTAGCCTGGGTTGAGCATCGCGATACCCAGGCTACCGAATCGAAAGAACCAGGCTGCAGATACAAAAACGCCGCTCAATCGAGCGGCGCTTTTGGGTTACGGCTGAATGATCAGGCTGATAGTTCGACCAGCAGCTTGTTCAGGCGCTGCACATAGGCGGCCGGATCCTTCAGGCTATCGCCTGCTGCCAGGGCCGCCTGGTCGAAGAGGATGTGCGACAGGTCGCCGAAACGATCTTCGTCCGGCTCGGCGTCCAGCTTCTCGATCAGCGGATGGCTGGGGTTGAATTCGAAGATCGGTTTCGAATCCGGCACCTTCTGCCCGCTGGCCTCGAGGATCTGGCGCATCTGCAGGCCCAGGTCCTGTTCGCCGATGGCCAGAATGGCCGGCGAATCGGTCAGACGATGGGAAACGCGAACCTCGGCGACCTGCTCGCCCAGGGCGGTTTTCAGGCGTTCGACCAGGCCTTCCTTGCTCTTGGCGACTTCTTCCTGGGCCTTCTTGTCCTCTTCCGAGTCCAGCGAGCCCAGATCCAGATCACCACGCGCCACGTCGATGAAAGACTTGCCGTCGAACTCGGTGAGGTAGCTCATCAGCCACTCGTCGATGCGGTCGGTGAGCAGCAGCACTTCGATGCCTTTCTTGCGGAAGACTTCCAGGTGCGGGCTGTTCTTGACCTGCGCGTAGGATTCGCCGGTGAGGAAGTAGATCTTGTCCTGGCCTTCTTTCAGGCGGCTGACGTAATCGCCCAGGGAAACCACCTGCTCGCCCTCGCCTTCGGCGGTCGAGGCGAAACGCAGCAGCCCAGCGATTTTTTCCTTGTTGGCGAAGTCTTCCGCCGGGCCTTCCTTGAGGACCTGAGCGAAGTTCTTCCAGAAGGTCTTGTACTGCTCGGGCTCGTTCTTGGCGAGTTTCTCCAGCATGTCGAGCACGCGCTTGGTCAGCGCCGACTTCATGGAGTCGATCACCGGATCCTTTTGCAGGATTTCGCGCGAAACGTTCAGCGACAGGTCGTTGGAGTCGACCACGCCCTTGATGAAGCGCAGATACAGCGGCAGGAACTCGTCGGCCTGATCCATGATGAACACGCGCTGCACATATAGCTTCAGGCCGCGCGGCGCTTCACGCTGGTACAGGTCGAACGGTGCGCGGCCCGGCACGTACAGCAGCGAGGTGTACTCCAGCTTGCCTTCGACCTTGTTGTGGCTCCAGCTAAGTGGGTTGTCGTAGTCGTGGGAGACGTGCTTGTAGAATTCCTGGTACTGCTCGTCGGTGACCTCGGTGCGCGGGCGCGTCCACAGCGCGCTGGCGCGGTTGACCACCTCCCACTCCGGCTCAGCGGGCTTGTCCTTCTCTTCGCCGTGGAATTCTTTCGGCAGCTCGATCGGCAAGCCGATATGGTCGGAGTACTTCTTGATGACGTTGCGCAGGCGCCAGCCATCGGCGAACTCTTCTTCGCCGCTCTTCAGGTGCAGGACGATACGGGTGCCGCGCTCGGCTTTCTCGACGGTGGCGATCTCGAACTCGCCTTCGCCCTTCGAGGCCCAGTGCACGCCTTCGCCGGCGGCCAGGCCTGCGCGACGGGTGAACACTTCGACCTTGTCGGCGACGATGAAGGCCGAATAGAAGCCCACGCCGAACTGGCCGATCAGGCTCGAATCCTTCTTCTGATCACCGGAGAGGTTCTTCAGGAAATCGGCGGTGCCCGACTTGGCGATGGTGCCCAGGTGCGCGATGGTCTCTTCGCGGCTCATGCCGATGCCGTTGTCTTCGAGGGTGACGGTCTTGGCGTCCTTATCGAAGCTCACACGGATCTTCAGCTCCGAACCGCCCTCGAGCAGCTCGGGCTTGGCCAGCGCTTCGAAACGCAGCTTGTCGACGGCGTCCGATGCGTTGGAGATCAACTCGCGCAGGAAGATTTCCTTGTTGGAATACAGCGAGTGAATCATGAGGTGCAGCAGCTGCTTCACCTCTGTCTGGAAGCCCAGGGTTTCTTTTTGAGTTTCCACACTCATGGTCATCTAACTCCACATTGATGGCTAAGCCGCGGTACGGCGGATGACCATCAGGTGGGGGCGGCGTGGAAAAATTCAAGTCATTCGTCGACGCGCTCCACGTGCACGACATCGGCCGGCAACAGGGTGAAGCGTGCTTCGCCCGAACCATTCAGGCGTTGACGCAGCACCAGCAGGCCCTGTTCGTCGATGCCGGCAAACTGGCCCTGAACCGCCGTGCCCTTTTCGCTGAACAGGCGCATGGGCTGGTTGACGTAGTGCTGCGGCTCGGCGAGCAACCGCGCCAGAGTCAGCTCCTGGCGAGGATCCAGCTGCGCCGATGGTGGGTTTATCGCCGCCTTGGGCGCCATGGTGCTCGGCGCGGGCTCGGATGCCACCGGCAATTCCGGGAAACGGTCATCATCGATTCGCCAGCCAAGCTGCGGATGTTTGCTCAAGCGCACCGGAACGCGCCGCTCCTGGCCGCCCACGCGCGCCTGTACGTCGAGCGCCAGATTGCCGGTGGTCACGTCGTGCAGCGGCAACGGCGCGAGCTGGACGTCACGGGTGGCAAAGCGCCGCTGCAGGTAATCGGTGACCAGGTAAACCAGAGTGTCGCGTGAATCCACCGTACGGTCGACCTGGCCTTGCTGGTAGCGCAAGCCGTTGCGAAACAACTCGACTTTGCCGGTCAAGGTGGTCTGGAACTGTGCCGGCAGCACCAGGTGAAATTCACCTACCAGGCGGTTCGGTTCCTCGGGGTGCAGGTCCAGATGCAGCGTATAGCCGCCCTTGAGCTGACGTGCTTCGGGCAGATCCTGATCGGGCAACAACCAGCTCAATTCGATTTCCGGCAGTTGCCCGGGATCATCGGGCAGCACATCCAGGCGCAAACCATCGACGCCGACCGGCAGGCCGCGAATGCTGAGCTCGCGACGCGCGAAAAAATCCTGGCCTTCACGCAGGCTGAGCACGCCATCGACCAGTTCGCCTTCCTGGGGCGTGAAGGGCTCGCCGTTGAGCTGGCCGTGCAACTGGATGTTCAGTTCGCCAGCGGCTGGCTGCTCGGGCTTGAGCCACTGCAGTCCGATGATCGCCTCCAGGCGTTGCGGATCCTGCCCGGCCATCACCGCAAGCCCGACGATCAGCGGGATCATGCCCAAAGCGCAGCAACCCAGTGCATGCTTGGCACGTCGCCAGTGCCGCACGATGAACAGCAGCGTCAACGGCGGCAACAGGCAGGCCCACCCCCACAGCAGACTGGTGGCGAAACCGCGCATCACCAACAGCACCAGGCCGACGAGGATCAGCAGCAGGCCGCCCAGGATCAACAACGCATCCATTCGATTTCCTTAGATCAGTAACCGGCGTCGATCAACCGCGCAAAGAGCGCAACGATAATGATCGCCGCACTCGGGTTCCATCGACGCGTCGAGCCTTTTCGCTTTTCGTGGCAAGCCCTGGATTGGTGCTTGCGCCTGCTTGGGTGAAGCAAAAAAGCGCATCAACGCAAAGGCAGTGAACTTATCGTGCCCTCGACGCCTCGAAAAACGGTAATGGTCTTTACCCAAAGGAGAAACACCACCATGCAAAAATCAGTCGCTTACGCCTTCATGCTGGCTGCCACGCTGGGCCTTGCGGCCTGTGACAAGCCGTCCGAAAACAAAGCTCAAGATGCTCAGGAAGCCCGTACTGAAGCTCAAGAGTCGATGAACGACGCTGCTAAAGAAAGCAACGAAGCTGCACAGAAAGAAGCAGAGGCCGCTCAAGAAGCCGCCAAAGAGCAACAGGAAGAAGCTCAGACTCCACCAGCCACTGCCCCGGCCGAGCCTGCAGCCCCTGCAGAACCAGCCGCGACTGACGCGCCAAAGCAGCAGTAAGCTGACAGTATCACGTTACCCGCAGTCCGCTGCGGGTAACGCCCTTCCCCCCTGCTCCCGTCTGGTTCAACGCATCGCCGGTGTCAGCATCAGCAACAGCGTACATCCCATCCCAATCGCCCATACCAGGCTGCGCTGCCAGTGCAGGTCGGCCCAGTAGAAGATCAGATACAGAACCCGCGCGATCACGAAGATCACCGCCAGCCAGTCGACCAGCCAGCCACTGCTCTGGGTAACGTGCGCCATCAGCACGCCCACCGCGAACAGCGGGAAGGCTTCGAAGCTGTTCTGATGCGCCGCCAATGCCCGCGCACCGAAACCGGTCAAGCGCGCCTGCTGAGCCCGCGGATGGTGATTGTCGTACGTGCCGCCCTCCTGCTTCATCGCCCTGGCTACCGGCGCTTTAGCGATGAAAATCAGCAAGGCGCTGATGAAGATGCACCAGAATGGAATGCTCACTCGCTCTTCTCCTTGGCCGGCTCGAAGGTCGGCGTTTGTGTGTACACCATGACTTCCAGTACATCCGAATGAAATTCGCGGCGGTACAACACCACCACGACCCCTGCGCTCACCATCATGAAGAACCAGGGGTTGATGAACCACGCCAGGGTGGCCATGCCGAAATAATAGGCGCGCAAGCCATAGTTGAACTGGTTAGCCGCCATCGAGATGACGCGCGCAGTGCGCTCGGCGAACGCCTTGCGTTCCTGCTCGGTAACGTGACGCTCACCGATCATCGGTGCCGAGCCCACCAGCACGGCGGCAAAGTTGTACTGGCGCATGCACCAGCTGAACGTGAAGAAGGCGTAGACGAACACCACGCCCAGGCACAGCAGCTTGACCTCGGAGATGCCACGGCTGGCCGACTGCACGAATGGCAGGTCGGCGAGTAGTGACACCGCGCGATCCGAGGCGCCAAGTACGGTGAGGATACCGGCCAGAATGATCAGCGTACTGGATGCGAAGAACGAGGCATTGCGTTCCAGGTTGCCGATCACGTTGGCATCGGCGATGCGGTTCTCGCGCAGCAACATGCGCCGCATCCAGTCCTCGCGATACAGGTGCAGTACGCTGGCCAGGCATGGCGTGGTGCGGCCCTTGGCATGGGCATACCGGGTGTAACCCGCCCAGCACAGAACGAACCAGCAGGCAGCAATCAAGTGGTGGAGATAGTCTTCGCTGATGGACATGCAAATTCCTTGTGGGGCGAGGGCCTGCCGGTGATCGCGCCCTCCTCTTCGAGTGGCGATGAAACGGCAGCAGGCCTGCGAATTATAGCCACGCAAGACAGCAAAAAGCCGCTCCAGGGAGCGGCTTTCGTTCACGCGTTAAGGCCTAGGGTCTGTTCCCGTTTCACGCACGGCCGCGCCGGAGCCAGTTCTTGCGCGAGGCAAGGGCCGCGCCCGCTCCCGGCGGGCTTGCGGCATTTCCCACATCCATGTGGGTCACACAGATGCGAAGTTTGGCT
>NZ_MSXU01000009.1:348359-552781 GCF_001945375.1 Pseudomonas sp. PA1(2017) | reverse complement strand
CGCGCAAAAACTGGCCCGGCCCTCCGGGTTGCGCGGGAAATGACCTCCGCTGTCGTTGCAGGACTTGGCAAGGGAACAACCATTCCCTGCGTCCTGCGCCTAACCGGAGGCCATTTCTCGCAGCAACGCGGCTCGCGCTGAAACGGGAGCAGACCCTAGGCCATGACTTGCTGGGGCTTGCCGCGCAACCAGTCGTAGCCGCTGGCGAGCGCCAGCATCAGCGCCGAGGGCAACAGCCACGCCAGGCCCTGCTCGGCCAGCGGCAGGCTGGTCAGCCAACCTGGTAGCCAGCCGTCCAGGCCCGCCGCTTTCAAGCCATCGACGATACCGAACAGCGTCGCTATCAGCATCACCGGGCCAACAACGCGCGCGGCCGCGTTCCATAGCCCCCAGCAGAAGCTCAGCGCGATCAGTACGATGCACGGCGGGTAGATCGCCGTGAGCACCGGCACGGAAATCTGGATCAGCTTGGTCAGACCCAGGTTCGATACCACCAGCGAAAACGCTGCCAGGATGATCACCAGGCTGCGGTAGGACAGCGGCACCAGACGGCTGAAATACTCCGCGCAGGCGCAGGTCAGGCCGACCGCGGTGACCAGGCATGCCAGGGAAATCAGCACCGCCAGGAAACCGCTGCCCAGGCCGCCGAAAGTGTGCTGCACATAGGCATGCAGCACGGCCGCACCGTTGGTGGCGCCTTCGGCAATGGCATGGCTGCCGGCACCGAGGCGGAACAGGCTGATGTACACCAGCGCCAGGCCTACGCCGGCAATCAGCCCGGCGATGATCGCATAACGGGTGATCAGCTGCGGTGAGGTGACGCCGCGCGAGCGGATGGCGTTGACGATCACGATGCCGAATACCAATGCGCCCAGCGTATCCATGGTCAGGTAACCATTGATGAAACCCTGGGAGAACGGCGCAGCCTGGTAGGCCGGCGTCGCCGAACCCACGCCATCGGGCGTCAGCACGAACGCCGTGCCACCGAGGATCAGCAGCGCGAGAATCTTCATCGGCCCGAGCACCCGGCCGACCGTATCGAGCAGTCGGCCCGGATAGAGCGACACACCCAGCACGATGGCGAAGTACACCAGGCTGTAGATGAACAGTGCCAGCGGGCTCTCACCGGTCAGCGGTGCCAGGCCCACTTCGAACGACACCGTGGCGGTGCGCGGAGTGGCGAACAGCGGGCCGACCGCCAGGTAGCAGACCACGCCCAGCAGCACACCAGCGGCGCGCCCGATGGGCGTGCTGAGGGCGTCCATGGCGCCGCCGACCTTGGCCAGCGCGACCAGGGTAATGACCGGCAGCCCCACGGCGGTGATCAAAAAGCCCAATGCAGCCAGCCAGACATGCGGCCCGGCCTGCAGACCGACGATAGGCGGAAAAATGATGTTGCCGGCCCCGACGAACAGGGCGAACGTCATGAACCCCAGGGCGAGCACGTCCTGGCTTTTCAGGGAAGTCATCTAAGGAAATACCACATCACTAAAACGGAGTTGAGAGAGGGAGTCCCGATGGATAGAGGGAAACGTCATTCGCCCTTGTGGCGCGAACCTTGTTGCGGGCCCATTTCGGATAGAAACGAAACCCATTAGTTGCAAGGCTAACGATTTTGCCGCAAACGCCCCATCCGTTCCAGCCCGGCTGACGGCTGGCTGTAATGTGCTGTCGCTTGGGCAACAATTTTCATGCACAAAAAGAAGGCCACCCGAGGGTGGCCTTCTTTTCAGATCAGAATGGCTTACGCCTTCTTCACTTCCCAACCGGTCAGCTCGGCCAGGGCCTTGCCAATGTCAGCCAGGGAACGCACGGTTTTCACACCAGCGTCCTGCAGCGCAGCGAATTTCTCGTCTGCAGTGCCTTTGCCGCCGGAGATGATGGCGCCAGCGTGGCCCATGCGCTTGCCGGGCGGAGCGGTCACACCAGCGATGTAGGAAACTACAGGCTTGGTGACGTTAGCTTTGATGTAAGCAGCCGCTTCTTCTTCAGCCGAACCGCCGATCTCGCCGATCATGACGATCGCTTCGGTCTTCGGGTCTTCCTGGAACAGCTTCAGGATGTCGATGAAGTTGGAGCCCGGGATGGGGTCGCCACCGATGCCCACGCAGGTGGACTGGCCGAAACCGGCGTCGGTGGTCTGCTTGACGGCTTCATAGGTCAGGGTGCCGGAGCGCGACACGATGCCTACTTTGCCTGGCAGGTGGATGTGACCCGGCATGATGCCGATCTTGCACTCGCCGGGCGTGATCACGCCCGGGCAGTTCGGGCCGATCAGGCGAACGCCCAGCTCGTCACACTTGACCTTGGCGTCGAGCATGTCGAGGGTCGGGATGCCTTCGGTGATGCAGACGATCAGCTTGATGCCGCCGAAAGCCGCTTCCAGGATCGAGTCCTTGCAGAACGGAGCCGGAACGTAGATGACCGATGCGTCGGCGCCAGTGGCTTCAACGGCTTCTTTCACGGTGTTGAACACCGGCAGGCCCAGGTGAGTGGTGCCGCCTTTGCCCGGAGTCACGCCGCCAACCATCTGGGTGCCGTAGGCGATGGCTTGTTCGGAGTGGAAGGTACCTTGCGAACCAGTGAAACCCTGGCAGATAACCTTGGTGTCTTTATTGATCAGGACGCTCATTACTTGCCCTCCGCAGCTTTGACGACTTGCTGAGCAGCGTCGGTCAGGCTGGTTGCCGCGATGATGTTCAGGCCGCTGTCGGCCAGTACCTTGGCACCCAGTTCAGCGTTGTTGCCTTCCAGACGGACGACAACCGGAACCTTCACGCCAACTTCTTTCACTGCACCGATGATGCCTTCGGCAATCATGTCGCAACGAACGATACCGCCGAAGATGTTCACCAGAACGGCAGCGACGTTGCTGTCGGACAGGATGATCTTGAACGCTTCGGTCACGCGCTCTTTGGTCGCGCCGCCGCCAACGTCCAGGAAGTTGGCCGGCTTGCCGCCGTGCAGGTTGACGATGTCCATGGTACCCATGGCCAGGCCAGCACCGTTGACCATGCAACCGATGTTGCCTTCGAGGGCGACGTAGTTCAGTTCGAACTTGGCAGCGTGGGCTTCACGGGCGTCGTCTTGCGACGGGTCGTGGAAAGTCTTCAGCTTGGGCTGACGGTACATGGCGTTGGCGTCGATGTTGATCTTTGCGTCCAGGCAGTGCAGATCGCCGTCGGCCTTGATGACCAGCGGGTTGACTTCCAGCAGAGCCAGGTCGTGATCTTTGAACAGCTTGGCCAGACCTACGAAGATCTTAGCGAACTGAGCGACTTGCTTGCCTTCCAGGCCCAGCTGGAAAGCCAGCTCGCGGCCCTGGAACGGCTGAGCGCCGACCAGCGGATCGATGGTTGCCTTGAGGATCTTCTCGGGGGTTTCGTGAGCGATCTTCTCGATGTCCACGCCACCTTCGGTGGAAGCCATGAACACGATACGGCGGCTGGAGCGGTCAACGACTGCGCCCAGGTACAGTTCCTTGGCGATGTCGGTGCAGGACTCGACCAGGATCTTGGTGACAGGCTGGCCATTGGCGTCAGTCTGATAGGTCACCAGGCGCTTGCCCAGCCAGTTGGCAGCGAAAGCCTTGGCGTCTTCCTTGCTCTTGACCAGTTTCACACCGCCCGCTTTACCGCGGCCACCAGCGTGTACCTGAGCCTTGACGACCCACTCGGTACCACCGATTTTTTCGCAGGCCTCAGCGGCCTCTTCCGGGGTGTCTACGGCGAAGCCCTTGGATACGGGCAGGCCGTATTCAGCGAACAGCTGCTTACCCTGATACTCGTGAAGATTCATGCTTGTCTACCGTCTTCGTTTAGGTATTGCGCATCGGCGCCGCACTCACGTGCCGCACCACCTGTGACCACCATTAGGCAGTCCGGCGCACATTCCGTGTCGAGCCGAGCCCGACCCAGGCAACGCGCCGTGGTTCTATGCCAGAGAACGCCTGAAAAACGCCGGCCCGAAGGCCGGCATGCGACGTCTTAGCGCTTCTTGCGGTTGGCGATGTGAATCGCGCCACCGTTGACTGCCAGCGCGGCTTCGTGCAGCGCCTCGGACAGGGTCGGGTGCGAGAACACCATCATGCCCAGGTCTTCGGCACTGGTGCCGAATTCCATGCCGATGGCGCCCTGCTGTACCAGCTCGGCCGCGCTTGGGCCGATGACGTGAACGCCCAGCACGCGGTCGGTGTTGGCGTCAGCGATGACCTTGACGAAACCGCCGGTATCGTTGGCAGCCATGGCGCGGCCGCTGGCGGCGAACGGGAAGGTACCGACGTTGACGGCAACGCCTTCGCTCTTGAGCTGCTGCTCGGTCTTGCCGACCCACGCGATTTCCGGGTGAGTGTAGATGACCGACGGGATCAGGTCGTAGTTCATCTGGGCCTTGTGACCGGCGATGCGCTCGGCGACCATCACGCCCTCTTCCGAGGCTTTGTGGGCGAGCATCATGCCGCGTACCACGTCACCGATGGCGTAAACGCCCGGAACGCTGGTGGCGCACTGGTCGTCGACGAAAATGTAGCCACGCTCGTCCAGGTCCACGCCGCTGTCCGAAGCCAGCAGGTCGGTGGTTACCGGGCGACGGCCAACCGCAACGATCAGCTTGTCGAAGACGATTTTCTGTTCGCCAGCCGAGTCGGTGTAGTTGACGGTGACTTGCTTCTTCTTGACTTCGGAGCCGGTGACGCGCGCACCCAGCTTGATGTCCAGGCCCTGCTTGGTCAGGGTCTTGAAGGCTTCCTTGGCGACTGCTTCGTCAGCGGCCGGCAGGAACTTGTCCAGCGCTTCGAGAACGGTCACTTCTGCGCCCAGGCGAGCCCATACGGAGCCCAGCTCCAGACCGATGACGCCAGCGCCGATGACGCCCAGCTTCTTCGGCACGGCCTGGAATTCCAGGGCACCGGTGGAATCGACGATGACGTCCTGATCGACCGGAGCCGGCGGGATGTCGATCGGACGCGAGCCGGAGGCCAGGATCACGTTCTCGGCTTCGACGACGGAAGTCTTGCCATCCTTGTCGGTGACTTCGACTTTCTTGCCGGCCAGCAGTTTGCCGTGGCCTTCGAGCAGGGTCACGCCGTTGGCCTTGAACAGGCCGGCAACACCGCCGGTCAGGTTCTTGATGATGGTGTTCTTGCGACCGACCATGGCCGGTACGTCGATGCTCACGCCCTTGGCGCTGATGCCGTGAACGGCGAAACCGTCCTGGGCTTCATGGAATTTCCAGGAGCTGTCCAGCAGCGCCTTGGAGGGAATGCAACCGACGTTCAGGCAGGTGCCGCCCAGTGCGATCTTACCGTCCTTGTCCTGGTACTTCTCGATGCACGCGGTCTTGAGACCGAGTTGAGCGGCCTTGATGGCGGCAACATAGCCGCCAGGGCCGGCACCGATGACTACCACGTCGAATTTCTGGCTCATAAAAGATTCCTTTTAGCGTAAAGCTTCGAGCTCGAGCCGCGGATGAAGGCCCTGTAGGGCGCAGCGTCCACGACCCGCAGCTGCGTTTAGATGTCCAGCAGCAGACGCGCTGGGTCTTCCAGCAGGTTCTTGATGGTCACCAGGAAGGTCACGGCTTCTTTACCATCGATCAGGCGGTGATCGTAGGACAGCGCCAGGTACATCATCGGGCGAATGACCACTTGGCCGTTCACGGCAACCGGGCGCTGGATGATGTTGTGCATGCCCAGGATCGCGGCTTGCGGCGGGTTGACGATCGGCGTCGACATCATCGAACCGAAGGTACCACCGTTGGTGATGGTGAAGGTACCACCGGTCATTTCCTCGATGGACAGCTTGCCGTCGCGGGCTTTCTTGCCGTAGGCGGCGATGCCGGCTTCGATGTCGGCCAGGCCCATCAGTTCGGCGTTACGCAGAACCGGAACCACCAGGCCACGGTCGCTGGAAACGGCTACGCCGATGTCCTGGTAACCGTGGTAAACGATATCGTTGCCATCGATCGAGGCGTTGACCGCCGGCAGACGCTTCAGCGCCTCGGTGGCCGCCTTGACGAAGAAGGACATGAAGCCCAGGCGAGTGCCGTTGTGGGCCTTCTCGAACTGATCCTTGTACTTCGAACGCAGTGCCATGATCTCGGACATGTCGACTTCGTTGAAGGTGGTCAGCATCGCCATGTTCGACTGGGCTTCGACCAGACGACGGGCAACGGTGGCGCGAACGCGAGTCATCGGCACGCGCTTCTCGGTACGGTCGCCAGCAGCGGTTACTACCGGGGCTGCGGCAGCGGCGGCTGCAGCAGGCTTGGCAGCCGGAGCGTTCTTCTTGGCTTCAACGGCGGCGACCACGTCTTCCTTGGTCACACGGCCGCCTTTGCCCGAACCGCTGATGCTGTTCGGATCGATGCCGTTCTCTTCAGCCAGCTTGCGAGCGGCTGGCGAGAGGATCTGGTCGTCACCACCAGCAGCGGCCGGTGCAGCGGCAGCCTGGGCCGGCGCAGCAGCGGCTTGAGCAGGTGCAGCGGCCGGAGCGGCAGCGCCACCTTCGGTCAGCTTGCCCAGCACTTCGTTGGAGAGGACGGTATCGCCTTCGTTCTTGACGATCTCGGCAACCACGCCATCGGCCTCGGCCAGCACTTCGATCACGACCTTGTCGGTCTCGATGTCGACGATCAGCTCATCGCGCTTTACCGCTTCGCCCGGCTTCTTGTGCCAGGTGGCCACGGTGCCGTCGGCGACCGATTCGGGGAATGTAGGGGCTTTGATCTCGATAGCCATTGTGTTCTTTTCCTTAAATTCGGTGGTTTCGAGGAAGCGGCCTCAACGGGCCGCCTCCTTCGCGATGGCATTAAACGGTGAAGGCATCCTGCAGCAGTTTTTCCTGCTGTTCGGCGTGCATGGACGCATAACCACAGGCCGGAGCGGCCGAGGCATCACGCCCGGCGTACTCGAGCACCAGCGACTTCTTGTGCGCCGAAGCGGCACGACGCATGTGGTGCTGGCTGCAGTACCAGGCGCCCTGGTTCATCGGCTCTTCCTGACACCAGACGATGTGCTTGAGGTTCTTGTACGGTGCGAGAACCTCGGCCAGGTCGTCTTCCGGGAACGGATACAGCTGCTCGATACGCACGATGGCGATATCTTCGCGGCCTTCGGCGCGGCGTTTTTCCAGCAGGTCGTAGTAGACCTTGCCGCTGCACAGCACCAGACGCTCGACCTTTTTCGGGTCGATGGCATCGATTTCCGGGATGACGGTCTGGAACGAACCTTCGGCTAGATCCTCCAGAGTCGATACGGCCAGCTTGTGGCGCAGCAGCGACTTGGGCGTCAGCACGACCAGCGGCTTGCGCAGCGGGCGAATGACCTGACGGCGCAGCAGGTGGTAGATCTGCGCTGGCGTGGTCGGTACCGCGACCTGGATGTTCTGCTCGGCGCACAGCTGCAGATAACGCTCCAGGCGTGCCGAGGAGTGCTCCGGGCCCTGCCCTTCATAACCGTGCGGCAGCAGCATGGTCAGGCCGCACAGACGACCCCACTTGGTTTCGCCGCTGGAAATGAACTGGTCGAACACCACCTGGGCGCCGTTGGCGAAGTCGCCGAACTGAGCTTCCCAGATCACCAGCGCATTTGGCGTGGTGGTGGCATAACCGTATTCGAAAGCCAGTACCGCTTCTTCCGACAGGAAGGAGTCGTACAGGTCGAAACGCGGCTGACCTTCGTACAGGTTCTGCAGTGGCAGGTAGGCCGAACCGTCCTTCTGGTTGTGCAGTTGTGCATGACGGTGCGAGAAAGTACCGCGACCCACGTCCTGACCGGTGATACGGATCGGGTGACCTTCGACCAGCAGGGTCGCGTAGGCCATCGTCTCGGCGTAGCCCCAGTTCAACGGCAGGCCACCGGCGCCCATCTTGCCACGGTCTTCGTAGATCTTGCCGACCTGACGCTGAACCACGAAACCGTCCGGAGTCTGCAGCAGTTTGCTGGACAGCTCTTGCAGGGTCTTGAGGTCGAAGCGGGTGTCGTGACGCGCGGTCCAGGCGTGGCCCAGGTACGGACGCCAGTCCACGAACAGTTCCTTGTTCGGCTCCTTGACCAGGCTCTTGACCACGTGCTGACCGTTGTCGAGCGCCGTGCGGTACTCGTCCACCGGAGCCTGCACCGCTTCGGCGGTCAAACGACCACCGCCGGTCAGGGCGTCGGCGTACAGTTCGCGCGTGGTGCGCTGTTTGGCGATCTGCTGGTACATCAGCGGCTGGGTGCCACTCGGCTCGTCGGCCTCGTTGTGGCCGCGGCGACGGTAGCAGACCAGGTCGATCACCACGTCACGCTTGTACTGCATGCGGTAATCGACGGCCAGTTGGGTAACGAACAGCACGGCTTCCGGATCATCGCCATTCACATGGAAGATCGGCGCCTGGATCATCTTGGCGACGTCGGTGGCGTACTCGGTGGAACGCGCGTCGTCGGCCCGGTTGGTGGTGAAGCCAACCTGGTTGTTGATCACGATGTGGATGGTGCCGCCCGTCTTGTAGGCACGGGTCTGCGACATCTGGAAGGTTTCCATGACCACGCCCTGACCGGCGAATGCCGCGTCACCGTGGATGGAAATCGGCACGACCTTGTCGCCGGTCGCGTCACTGCGACGATCCTGGCGAGCACGTACCGAACCTTCGACCACCGGAGAAACGATCTCCAGGTGCGACGGGTTGAACGCCAGCGCCAGGTGCACTTCGCCACCCGAGGTCATCACGTTCGAGGAGAAACCCTGGTGGTACTTCACGTCACCGGAGCTCAGGCCTTCGACCTTCTTGCCTTCGAACTCGTCGAACAGGTCGCGCGGGTTCTTGCCGAAGGTGTTGACCAGCACGTTCAGACGGCCACGGTGGGCCATGCCGATGACGATTTCCTTGGTGCCGTAGGAGCCGGAGCGCTGGATGATCTCGTCCAGCATCGGAATCAGGCTCTCGCCACCTTCCAGACCGAAGCGCTTGGTGCCCGGGTATTTGGTGCCCAGGTACTTTTCCAGACCTTCAGCAGCGGTGAGGCGCTCGAGCAGGTGGCTCTGCACCTCGGCGGAGATCTGCGGGCGACCACGAACGCTTTCCAGACGCTGCTGGAACCAGCTGCGCTGATCGGAATCGACGATGTGAGTGAACTCGGAGCCGATGGTGCGACAATATGTCTGATGCAAAGCGTCGCGGATTTCCCGCAAAGTTGCTTCTTCTTTGCCGATTGCCAGACCACCCGTGCGGAAGGTGGTATCCAGATCCGCGTCGGTAAGGCTGTAATGGCTGATCGACAGATCAGCAGGAACAGGACGCTGCCACAGCCCAAGCGGATCGAGCTGAGCCGCCTGGTGGCCACGCATGCGGAATGCCTGAATCAACCGCAACACTTCGACCTGCTTCTTCTCGTGCTCGCTGCTCACTGTCCCGGCAGAAGCCGGCTGAGCGCGACGCTGGTTCTTGGCCAGCAACACGAAATGATCACGAATCGTCGAGTGCGATACGTCATTGGCGGTGCTGCCTTCGGACGGCAACTTATCGAAATAAGTGCGCCACTCTTCCGGCACGGCGTTGGGATCGTGCAGGTAGAGCTCATAGAGCTCCTCCACGTAGGCAGCGTTACCACCGGATAGGTGGGCACTGTCCCACATGCGCTGCATCACGCTTTCTTGCATGCTTGGTCACCCTCGGTAAGGGGACACCACCGGCGAGGACACCGACTGGCTTTCGAAGTCATGTTGCAGCGACTTCAACAAGCCACCAAGAATCCCGCAGATAGTCCGGGCACCAGCCCGAATGCCCCTGCTGGTCGTCATATTTTTCGTATGAGGGCGTTGGCGGCTAGGCCAACGTCCTGGCGATACTGCAACACCGACATTACGTCGGTGCGGCAGGTGTTACGGGTACAGCTAAAGAACGGTGAATCAGGTGCCGCTCTGCAGCAGCATGTTGCGTACGTGACCGATGGCCTTGGTCGGGTTCAGACCCTTGGGGCACACGTTCACGCAGTTCATGATCCCACGGCAGCGGAACACACTGAATGGATCATCGAGCGACGCCAATCGTTCCGCGGTCTTGGTATCACGGCTGTCGGCCAGGAAGCGATAGGCCTGCAGCAGTGCAGCCGGGCCCAGGAACTTGTCCGGGTTCCACCAGAACGACGGGCAGCTGGTCGAGCAGCATGCACACAGGATGCACTCGTACAGGCCGTCGAGCTTCTCGCGCTCTTCCGGCGACTGCAGACGTTCGATGGCCGGAGCCGGCGTGTCGTTCTGCAGGAACGGCTGCACCTTCTCGTACTGTTTGTAGAAGATGCTCATATCGACGACCAGGTCACGAATGACCGGCAGGCCAGGCAGCGGGCGGATCACCAGCTTGTTGCCCTTGACCACGCTGGAGATCGGCGTGATGCAGGCCAGGCCGTTCTTGCCACTGATGTTCATGCCGTCGGAGCCACAAACGCCTTCACGGCAGGAACGACGGTAGGAGAAGCCTTCGTCCTGTTCTTTGATGAGCGCCAGGATGTCCAGCACCATCAGGTCTTTGCCGTCGATGGTGATGTCGAAGTCCTGCATGAACGGCGCTTTGTCCGCTTCCGGGTTGTAGCGATAAACGCTGACTTTCAAGCTTTTGCCAAGAGACATGGTAGCCACCCTTAATAAGTACGAACTTTGGGTTCAAACGCCGGTACGGTCTTCGGCGAGAAGTTGACATCGCGCTTGGCGACACGTTTCTCACCCGGGAAGTACAGGCTGTGGCACAACCAGTTGGTGTCGTCACGGTCTTCGAAGTCTTCACGGGCGTGAGCACCGCGGGACTCGGTACGGGTGTCAGCTGCGATGGCAGTGGCTTCGGCGACTTCCAGCAGGTTCTGCAGCTCCAGCGCTTCGATACGCGCGGTGTTGAAGGCCTGGCTCTTGTCGTTGATCTTGACCTTGGCGATGCGCTCGCGCAGGTCGGACAGCTGAGCGATGCCCTTCTTCATGTATTCGCCAGTGCGGAATACGCCGAAGTAGTTCTGCATGCACGACTGCAGTTCGCGCTTGAGCGTGGCAACGTCTTCGCCACTGCTGCGCTCGTTGACGCCAGCCAGACGGCTCAGCGACAGCTCGATGTCGGTTTCGCTGGCACCACGGACTTCCACGCCTTCTTTCAGCGCTTTTTCCAAGTGCAGGCCAGCGGCGCGGCCGAACACCACCAGGTCGAGCAGCGAGTTGCCGCCCAGACGGTTGGCGCCGTGAACCGATACGCAAGCCACTTCGCCTACGGCGAACAGACCTTCGATGATCTTGTCGTTGCCGTTGGCATCCTGGGTGATCGCCTGGCCATGAATGTTGGTGGCAACGCCGCCCATCATGTAGTGGCAGGTCGGAATGACCGGAACGGGCGCGACGACCGGGTCGACATGGGCGAAAGTCTTCGACAGTTCGCAGATGCCTGGCAGGCGGCTGTGCAGCACTTCCTCGCCGAGGTGGTCGAGCTTGAGCAGTACGTGGTCCTTGTTCGGGCCACAGCCGTTGCCGGCGATCACTTCCTTGACCATGGAACGGGCCACAACGTCGCGACCGGCGAGGTCTTTGGCGTTCGGCGCATAACGCTCCATGAAGCGCTCGCCATGGGCGTTGATCAGGTAACCACCTTCACCACGGCAGCCTTCGGTAACCAGTACACCAGCGCCGGCGATACCGGTCGGGTGGAACTGCCACATTTCGATGTCCTGCACCGGCACGCCAGCACGCAGGGCCATGCCCACGCCGTCGCCAGTGTTGATCAGGGCGTTGGTGGTGGAGGCGTAGATACGGCCAGCACCGCCGGTGGCCAGAACCACGGCTTTGGAGCGAATGTAGACGGTTTCGCCGGTTTCGATGCAGATGGCGATGACACCGACGATGGCGCCGTCCTGGTTCTTCACCAGGTCGACCGCGTACCACTCGTTGAGGAACGAGGTGCCGGCCTTCAGGTTGGCCTGGTACAGGGTGTGCAGCAGCGCGTGACCGGTACGGTCGGCAGCGGCGCAGGTACGAGCGGCCTGAGTCGGATTGTCCGGACCCTTGGACTGGCCACCGAACGGACGCTGATAGATGCGGCCCTGCTCGGTACGGGAGAACGGCAGACCCATGTGCTCGAGCTCGAACACCGCTTCCGGGCCGACGGAACACATGTATTCGATCGCGTCCTGGTCGCCGATGTAGTCGGAACCCTTGACGGTGTCGTACATGTGCCAGCGCCAGTCATCGTTCGGATCGTTCGAGGCGATGGCGCAGGTGATGCCGCCCTGGGCCGAAACGGTGTGAGAACGGGTCGGGAAGACCTTGGTGACCACTGCTGTCTTGTGACCGCCTTGCGCCAGCTGCAGAGCAGCGCGCATACCGGCACCGCCACCACCGACGATGATGGCGTCATAGGAAAGAGTACGAATGCTAGTCATGAATCAGAAACCCCAAAGAATCTGCACGCCCCAGACGAAGAACACGAACATGGCGATGCCACACGCGGCCTGGAACAGAAAACGCACAACGGTTGCCCACTTGCCCAGCGCGGTCGGCGTCAGGTAGTCGGTGGAGATGGTCCACATGCCGACCCAGGCGTGAACGCCGAGCGCCACGAGAGTCAGCAGGCTGAAGATGCGCATTGCATTATTGGAGAACAGGCCATGCCATTCGGCGTAGCCCATGCCTGGATTCAGGACGATGTAGCCCAGCAGAAACAGGACATAAGCCGCGAGCACGACCGCAGAAACGCGTTGAGCCATCCAGTCGTAGAGACCCGAACGCGAGAAATTCGTGACGTTAGTTACCATATCCATACCCCCAGCAGCACGATCAGGATCGCCGATACGACGAGAACGATTTTGGAACCCAGCTTGCCGCCTTCCAGCGTCTCACCGACTCCAGCATCCATGATCAGGTGGCGCACACCGGCCACCAGGTGGTACAGCAGAGCGGACAACAGTCCCCAGATCACGAACTTGGCCAGCGGGCTGGTCAAGCATTCTTTCACCTGCGCGAAGCCCTCTTCCGAAGACAGCGATTTGTCGAGCCCGAACAGCAGCACGGCAATGCCGAGGAAAAGGATCACGCCAGATATACGGTGAAGAATGGACGTGTAAGCAGTGACTGGGAGTTTTATCGTCCGAAGGTCTAAGTTTACAGGTCGTTGGCTATTCACGGCTTTATTATCACACTGAGAGCCCCAGCTATCAGGGCTGAGTTGTCGGGAAGCGCACTGGTCAGGTACCCATCACCCAAGAAGTGACAACCACCAGAAACCGGGCTCAAGGCCCTTGGCAGTCGGGCGCAGAGTATAGACAGTTAGGTCGCTAATGACAACGCGGATACCTCGACCTAATAGCGATTGCGTCAAGCCTGAAAATGGCGTAATAGGGCGCGCCTTTTTGTCGCAGGCAGGGCACTCAAACCCTTCTATTGCCTGGGTTTTCGCAAATTGACTTTCAGATTCATAACACTATAGTGATGCGGGCCCTGCGTGGGGGGCCGACTGATGATTCCAAGCATAACTAGGAGGCCACACATGGCTGACAAAAAAGCGCAGTTGATCATCGAGGGCGCAGCCCCCGTCGAGCTGCCCGTTTTATCCGGCACCGTTGGCCCAGATGTGATCGACGTGCGGAGCCTGACTGCCACGGGCAACTTCACCTTCGACCCCGGCTTCATGTCGACCGCATCGTGCGAGTCGAAGATCACCTACATTGATGGTGACAAGGGCGTACTGCTGCACCGCGGCTACCCCATAGAGCAACTGGCCGAGAAAGCCGACTACCTGGAAACCTGCTACCTGCTGCTCAACGGCGAACTGCCGAACGAAGAGCAGAAGGCCCAGTTCGTCAGCACCATCAAGAACCACACCATGGTTCACGAACAACTGAAGACCTTCTTCAACGGCTTCCGTCGTGACGCCCACCCGATGGCCGTCATGTGTGGTGTGGTCGGCGCCCTCTCCGCCTTCTACCACGACTCCCTCGACATCAAGAACCCGCAGCACCGCGACATTTCCGCGATGCGCCTGGTCGCCAAGATGCCGACCATCGCTGCCATGGTGTACAAGTACTCCAAGGGCGAGCCGATGATGTACCCGCGTAACGACCTGAACTACGCGGAAAACTTCCTGCACATGATGTTCAACACCCCGTGCGAGACCAAGCCGATCAGCCCAGTGCTGGCCAAGGCCATGGACCGCATCTTCATCCTGCACGCCGACCACGAACAGAACGCTTCCACCTCCACCGTGCGCCTGGCGGGCTCCTCGGGTGCCAACCCGTTCGCCTGTATCGCTGCCGGTATCGCCGCGCTCTGGGGCCCGGCCCACGGCGGTGCGAACGAAGCCGTACTGGCCATGCTGGACGAGATCGGCGACGTGTCGAACATCGACAAGTTCATTGCCAAGGCCAAGGACAAGGACGATCCGTTCAAGCTCATGGGCTTCGGTCACCGCGTCTACAAGAACTTCGACCCACGCGCCCAGGTCATGAAACAGACCTGCGACGAAGTGCTGGCCGAACTGGGCATCAACGACCCGCAGCTGGAACTGGCCATGAAGCTCGACGAGATCGCCCGTAACGATCCGTACTTCAAGGAGCGCAACCTGTACCCGAACGTCGACTTCTACTCGGGGATCATCCTCAAGGCGATCGGCATTCCAACCAGCATGTTCACCGTGATCTTCGCCCTGGCGCGCACCGTCGGCTGGATCTCGCACTGGAAAGAAATGCTCTCCGGCCCGTACAAGATCGGCCGCCCGCGCCAGCTGTACACCGGCCCGACCCAGCGAGACATCAAGAAGTAAGCTTCTTGCGCTGAGCCCGCTGTGACAAGAAAGCCCATATCCACGGATATGGGCTTTTTCGTTTCTGTCCCTGTCGCTCAGGCTTTATCATGGCGCCCTGTTTCCACAACCGGGCCGTTCATGAAATTCGCCATCGCCCTGTTTTCACCGCCTTCGGCGCCCTCCTCCCGCCGCGCCCTGCGTTTTGCAGAAGCAGCGCTGAACGGTGGCCATGAGATCGTGCGCCTGTTCTTCTACGCCGATGGCGTGCACAGCGCCTCGGGCACTATCGTCAGCCCTCAGGATGAGACCGACGTCGCGCGCCAGTGGCGTGAATTCGTCGCCAGCAACGGGCTCGACGGCGTGGTGTGCATCGCCGCCGCCTTGCGTCGTGGCGTGCTCGACGAACAGGAAGCGCGCCGTTACGAGCGCGAAGCGGCCAACCTGCCCGCACCCTGGGTGCTGTCCGGCTTGGGTCAGTTGCACGAGGCAGCTCAAGAAGCTGACCGGCTGATCTGCTTCGGAGGTGACTGAGATGAGCCAATCCCTGCTGATCATCAGCCGCCAGGCGCCCTGGAACGGCACCGGCGCCCGCGAAGCCCTGGATATCGCCCTGGCCGGTGGCGCCTTCGACCTGCCCATCGGCCTGCTGTTTCTCGATGACGGCGTACTACAGCTGGCTGTCGGGCAAGCGCCCCAGGCCGTGCAGCAGAAAGACCTCACCGCCAACCTGCAGGCCCTGCCGATGTTCGGCGTCGAAGCGCTCTATGCCTGCGCCCATAGTCTGGCGCAGCGCGGCCTGAGCGAAACCTCGCTGGCCGTCGAACGCCTGGACACCGACGGTCTGCGCGCCCTCATCGACCGCTATGACCAGGTGATCACGCTGTGACGAAGACCCTGCACGTACTCTCCAGCTCCCCGTTCAGTAACGACCGCCTGAGCAGCTGCCTGCGCCTGCTGGGCAATGGTGACGGCCTGCTGCTGTGCGGCGACGCCACTTACGCCGCACAGCCCGGCACCCAACACGGCGAAGCGCTGGTAGCGCTGCAAGGCGTCGCGCTGTATGCCCTGGCCGAAGACATCAAGGCCCGCGCCCTGCAGCCTGGTGCCGGCATCGAACAGATCGACTATCCGGGCTTCGTCGCCCTCGCCTGCCGATTCAGCAAGGTGAACACCTGGTTATGAGCGCCCTGACCGTCAACGACCGCCCCATCGATCTGGACAAGGACGGCTACCTGCTCGACCTGCAGGACTGGTCCGCCGAGGTCGCCACCGCGCTGGCCGCGCGCGAAGGCCTGGAGCTGAGCGCCGAGCACTGGGAAATCCTCGAATTGCTGCGCGCCTTCCATGACGAATTCCAACTGTCGCCGGCCAACCGCCCGCTGATCAAGTACGTCGCCCTCAAGCTCGGGCCGGACAAGGGCAACAGCCTGCACCTCAACCGCCTGTTCAACGGCGCTCCCGCCAAACTCGCCGCCAAGCTGGCGGGCCTGCCCAAGCCGACCAATTGCCTATGAACCTGATCACCCCCGAAGAACACCCGTTCGCCACCTTCGTGCGCATTCTCGGCAAGGGCAAGCGCGGCGCGCGCAACCTGACTCGCGAAGAAGCCCGGGATGCCATGGGCATGATTCTCGACGGCAAGGTCGAGGACGCCCAGCTCGGCGCCTTTCTGATGCTGCTGCGCCACAAGGAAGAAAGCGCCGAGGAAATGGCCGGGTTTACCGAAGCGGTGCGTGCCCGCCTGGCTGCACCCGCCATTCAGGTCGACTTCGACTGGCCTACCTACGCCGGCAAGAAGCGCCACCTGCCCTGGTTCCTGCTCGCCGCGAAAGCGCTTGCAGACAGCGGTCTGCGCATTTTCATGCACGGCGGCGGCGCGCATACCGCCGGGCGCCTGTACAGCGAGCAATTGCTCGGCGAACTGGATATTCCGCTGTGCCGCAACTGGGACGAGGTTTCGCGCAATCTGGAGCACCGTAACCTGGCCTTCATGCCGCTGGGCGACTGGATGCCCGCCCTGCAACGCATGATCGACCTGCGCAACGTACTGGGCCTGCGCTCACCGATCCACTCGCTGGCGCGCATTCTCAACCCGCTGGCGGCACGTTGCGGCTTGCGGAGCATCTTCCACCCCGGTTATCAGGCCGTGCACCGCGAGGCCAGCCAGTTGCTCGGTGATCACACCATCGTGGTCAAGGGTGACGGCGGCGAGATCGAGCTGAACCCGGATGCCGTCTGCCATCTGTATGGCACCGAGCACGGCAACAACTGGGACGAAGACTGGCCGATGCTCTCCGAGCGCCGTCACGTCAAACCCGAGCGTCTCGACCCGGCTCACCTGCAAGCCGTGTGGCACGGCGAGGCCGAGGATGCTTACGGCCAGTTGGCCATTGTCGCCACCATGGCGCTGGCTCTGCGCGGGCTGGGTCTGGACCGAGAAGCCGCGTTCGCCGAGGCGGATAAACGCTGGCAGGCACGGAATATATCGAAACAGCCGATTCGTTGAACCCGGTTTTTACGGCCTGGGTCGATAGCTGACTGGGTAGACTCCAGGCATCGACTGAAACGGGGGTAAACGACATGGGCTTGCTGATCGAAGGCCAATGGCACGACCAGTGGTACGACACCGGCGCGGGCGGGCGCTTCAAGCGCGAGAACGCCCAGCGCCGCAACTGGATAACCGCAGACGGCGCGGCCGGACCATCCGGCGAAGGTGGCTTTGCCGCCGACGCCGGCCGCTATCATCTCTATGTATCGCTGGCCTGCCCCTGGGCGCACCGCACCCTGATTCTGCGCACCCTCAAGGGCCTCGAGCCGCTGATCGAGGTTTCGGTGGTCAGTTGGCTGATGCGCGAGAACGGCTGGACCTTCGACCCGGAACACGGCTCCAGCGGCGACGCCCTGGACGGTTTCGCCTTCCTGCACCAGCGCTACACCGAGGACGACCCGGAATACACCGGTCGGGTCACCGTGCCACTGCTGTGGGACAAGCAGCATCAACGCATCGTCAGCAACGAATCGGCGGAGATCATCCGCATGTTCAACTCGGCGTTCGATGGCATCACCGGCAACCGTCTGGACTTCTACCCCGAGCCCCTGCGCGGCGAAATCGATGCGCTCAATGCACGCATCTACCCGGCAGTGAACAACGGCGTTTATCGCGCCGGCTTCGCCACCACCCAGGCGGCCTACGAAGAAGCGTTCGATGAGCTGTTCGCGGAGCTGTCGGTGCTGGAAACCCGCCTGGGGCAATCGCGCTACCTGACTGGCGAGTACCTGACCGAAGCGGACTGGCGACTGTTCACCACCCTGGTGCGCTTCGACGCCGTGTACCACGGCCACTTCAAGTGCAACCTGCGGCGCATCGCCGATTACCCGAACCTCAGTAACTGGCTGCGCGAGCTCTACCAATGGCCCGGCGTGGCGGCGACCGTGGATATGTGGCACATCCAGCACCACTACTACGCCAGCCACCAGACCATCAACCCGACCGGCATCGTGCCCAAGGGCCCGGCGCTGGACTTCGATGCGCCCCATGATCGCGAGCGCCTGCCAGGCAAAGGCGTTCATAGCCACATTTGAGCAAAGATGTAGCCCGGGTCGAGCGAAGCGACACCCGGGCTCTTCCCCACGATTGAACGATGATCCCGGGTTACGCCTGCGGCTAATCCGGGCTTCGGGTCATCGAGGCTGCTCGCCTTCCTCGAGCTGCTGCACATCCCAGCCACCGCCGAGCGCGGCAATCAGTTGCACGCTGGCGGTCAGGCGACTGCCGAGCAGCGTCAGGGCGCTGCGCTCGTTGCTCAAGGCCGTGGCCTGCACGTTGACCACACTGTTGTAGTCCACGGTGCCGGCACGGTACTGGTTCTCGATCAAACGCAGCGACTCACGCGCCGCCTCCAGCGCCTGATCCTGCACCTCGGCTTCGCGGCCCAGCACACGCTGCTGAACCAGGTAATCCTCGACTTCGCGGAAGCTGTCCAGCACGGCCTGCCGATACTGGGCGACGGTCTGGTCATAAGCCGCCTCGACTCGCTCGCTTTCGGCGCTGCGCCGGCCGCCATCGAACAGGGTCAGCGCCAACTGCGGGCCCACCGACCAGAAGCGGTTCGGCAGGTTGATCCAGTCGGCGAAGCTGCTGCCGCGGTAGCCACCTGTGGCAGACAGGGTCAGGTCAGGAAACCAGGCAGCCTTGGCCACACCGATTTCGGCGTTGGCGGCGATCACCCGGCGCTCGGCAGCCGCCACGTCGGGGCGACGTTCCAGCAGCTGCGAGGGCACGCTGGTTGGCACATCGGGCAAACCTGGCAGGGTTTCGCGGCGAGCGATGCTGACCTCGCTCGGCGGCACGCCGATCAGTACGGCGATGGCGTGTTCGAGTTGCGCGCGCTGCCACTGCAGGTCGATGGCCTGGGCTTCGGTGCTGCGCAGTTGGGTCAGCGCCTGCGCGACGTCGGAACGCGGCACGATGCCGGCGCGGTACTGGTTTTCGGTCAAGCGCAGCGAGCGTTGATAGGCCGCCACGGTGGCGTCGAGCAGGCGCTGCTGTTCATCCAGCACGCGCAATTGCAGATAGCTCTGCACCAGTTCGGACTGCAGGCTCAGGCGTACGGCTGCCAGGTCGGCGGCGCTGGCTTCGAACGCCGCACGGTTGGATTCCAGGCCGCGGCGCAGCTTGCCCCACACATCCAGCTCCCAGCTGGCGTTGAGGCTCAGGTCATAACTCTTGCTGATGCTCGACGAGTTGCCACCGCCAATGGCAATGCCATCGGCCGTACGCAACGTGCTGTCGCCACCGCCCTGGCCGGCCCGGGTCATGCCGGCGCTGCTCGACAGAGTCGGGAAGAACGCCGCACGGCCGCTGCGCAGCAAGGCGCGGGCCTGGCGGTACTGGGCTTCCGAGGCCGCCAGGTTCTGGTTGGAAACGTTGAGGCGACCGACCAGCGCATTGAGTTCGCCGTCGCCGTACAGCTCCCACCAGGCACCCCGTGCCAGGGAATCGGCCGGTACGGCGGCCTTCCAGCCGTCGGCCTGTTTGAAAGCCACTGGCGTGTTGAGGTCCGGGCGCTGGTAATCGGGGCCGATGGCACAACCGGCCAGGGCGATGCTGAGCGCCAGCAGATAGAGGGTTCGACGGGGAGCGACAGTCATAGGGGCGTTTCCAGAGCGGCATCGGTACGCACGCCACGCCAGCGGTTGACCCGATGGCGCAGGCGGTCGAGATAGAGGTAGACCACCGGAGTGGTGTAAAGCGTGAGGATCTGGCTGAGAATCAGCCCGCCGACGATGGTGATACCCAGCGGCTGACGCATCTCCGAGCCCTCGGCGCTGCCGAGCATCAGCGGCAAGGCGCCGAGCAGCGCCGCCAGGGTGGTCATCATGATCGGCCGGAAGCGCAGCAGACAGGCGCGACGGATCGACTCGGCCGGGCTCAGGTGCTCGTGGCGCTCGAGCTGCAGGGCCAGGTCGATCATCAGAATGGCGTTCTTCTTCACCACCCCGATCAGTAGGAACAACCCCAGCAGCGAGATCAGGCTGAACTCGGTATTCAGCAGCTGCAGCGCCAGCAGCGCGCCGACCCCCGCCGACGGCAGCGTGGAGAGAATGGTCAGCGGGTGCACGTAGCTCTCGTAGAGCACGCCGAGCACGATATACACCACCACCAGCGACATCAGGATCATCCACGGCTGGTTGTCCTGGGTCTTCTGGAACGCGGCGCCGGTGCCGCCCAGGGTGCCCTGCACCTCGGTGGGCAGCGCGATGCGCGCCACGGCGCGGTCGATCGCACGGGTCGCCTGGTCGAGGCTGACGCCTTCGGCCAGGGAAAACCCGATGTTCTCCACGGCGAACTGGCCCTGGTGGCTGACGCGATCATCTTCCAGGCTGTTCTCCCAATGGGCGATGGCCGACAGCGGCACCCGCGCGCCATCGGCGGTGATCAGCTGGATTTGCCTGAGCGCTTCAGGGCTCTGGGCATAGCGCGGGTTGATCTCCATCACCACGCTGTACTGGTTGAGGCTGTCATAGATGGTGGAGATCTGCCGCTGGCTGAAGGCGTTGTTGAGCACGCCGGTCACCAGGCTCATGTCCACGCCGAGGCGCTTGGCCTCGTCACGGTCGACCACCAGGCGAATCTGCGGTGCGCCGCCATCTTCGGTAGCATCGATGTCGGTCAGCTCAGGCAGCGCACGCAGCGCTTCACGCACCTTGGGCAGCCACTCGCGCAAGGCATCGAGGTCACCGGACATCAGCATGTACTCGTTTTCCGAACTGCGCCCCTGGCGGCCTCCGACCTGCAGATCCTGGTCGGGCATCAGGAACATCCGCCCACCGGGAATCTTCGGCACCTCCTTGCGCAGCCGGTCGATCACCTGCTGGGCCGACATGTCACGTTCGGCGATGGGTTTGAGGCGCACGATGATGATGGCATTGTTGATGCCGCTACTGCCGCCGATGAAACCCGCCACGCTTTCCACCGCCGGATTGGCGAGGATCGCCCGCCGGTAGGCTTCCATCTTCGGCTGCATGACCTGGAACGACAGGCCGTTGTCACCGCGAATGAAGCCCATCAGTTGGCCGGTGTCCTGCTGGGGCATGAAGGTCTTGGGCACGATGACGAACAGGAACACGTTCAGGGCGATGGTGGCGAACAGACTGATCAGCATCAGCAGCGAGTGGCGCAGTGCCCAGTCCAGGCTACGTTCATAGCCGCGCACGATGCGTGCGCCAATACGCTCCAGGCGCCCTGGCTCACGGTCCTGCTCCTTGGGCTCGGGTTTGAGCCAGCGGGCGCAGAGCATCGGCGTGAGCGTCAGCGATACCAGCAGGGAAATGACGATGGCCACCGCCAGGGTGATGGAGAACTCCCGGAACAACCGCTCCACCAGCCCGCCCATGAACAGGATGGAAAGAAACACCGCCACCAGGGAGACGTTCATCGACAGCAGCGTGAAGCCCACCTCGCGGGCGCCCTTGAAGGCGGCGGCCATCGGCGTTTCACCGGCCTCGATATGCCGCGAAATGTTCTCCAGCACGACGATGGCGTCGTCCACCACCAGGCCGGTGGCGATGATCAGCGCCATCAGTGACAGGTTGTTCAGCGAAAAGCCCAGGAGGTACATGGCGGCGAACGAGCCGACCAGCGATACCGGCACCGCCAGGGCGGGAATCAGCGCCGCACGCCAGCGGCGCAGAAAGGCGAACACCACCAGAATCACCAGGCCCACGGCGATCAGCAGGGTGTGCTCGGCCTCCTTGAGGGTCGCGCGGATCACCGGCGAGCGGTCCATGGCCACTTCCAGGTTGGCACTGGCGGGGATCACGCCACGCAGCTCGGGCAGCAACGCGCGGATGCCGGCGACGGTCTCGATGATATTCGCCCCGCTCTGCCGGTTCACCACCACCAGCACCGCCTGCTTGTCGTTGTAGAAGCCGCTGTTGTAGCGGTCCTGCACACCATCGGTGACCTGGGCGACATCGCCCAGGCGAATCGCCGCGCCGTTCTGGTAGCGGATGATCATCGGCACGTAGTCGGCGGCGCGTTCCAGCTGGTCGCTGGCCTGTACCTGCCAATGACGCCCGGCGTCCTCGACCGCGCCCTTGGGGCGCTTGGCGTTGGCGGCGGCGATGGTCGCGCGCACGTCGTCCAGCGCCAGGCCGTACTGATCGAGCAGGCGCGGCTCCAGGGCCACGCGCACGGCCGGCAACGAACTGCCGCCGATCTGCACTTCACCGACGCCGGTGACCTGGGACAGTTTCTGGCCGACGATGGTCGAGGCGACATCGTACAGCTGGCCTTTGTCGAGCACGCTGGAGGTCAGCGACAGCACCATGATCGGCGCCTGGGACGGGTTGATCTTGCGGTACGTCGGCATGCTGCGCATGCCACTGGGCAGCAGCTCGCGCGATGCGTTGATGGCCGCCTGCACCTCCCGCGCCGCGGCGTTGATGTCCCGGTCCAGATCGAACTCGATCATGATCCGCGTGCTGCCCTGGCTGCTGTTGCTGTTCATCTGGCTGACGCCGGCGATGGCACCCAGCGAGCGCTCCAGCGGCGTGGCCACGGTAGCGGCCATCACCTGGGGGCTGGCCCCGGGCAGGCTGGCCTGCACGGTGATCACCGGGAAATCCATGTTCGGCAATGGCGCCACTGGCAGCAGGCCGAAGCTGACGCCACCGAGCAGCATGATCGCCAGGCTCAGCAGCAGCGTGGCGACCGGGCGGCGGATGAAGGGTGCCGAAAGATTCATGCGCTCGGTACACCCGCCGCGCTGCGGCCACTGAAACGCCGCGCCAGGCGATCGAAGTACAAGTAGATCACCGGCGTGGTGAACAGCGTGAGGATCTGGCTGAGCAGCAGGCCTCCGACCATCACCAGGCCCAGCGGCTGACGCAGCTCGGCGCCGGAGCCCGAGGCGAGCATCAGCGGAATGGCGCCGAACAAGGCTGCCAGGGTGGTCATCAGGATCGGTCGGAAGCGCAGCAGCGCAGCCTGGTAGATCGCGTCATGGGGCGTCATGTCCTGGTGGCGCTCGGCGTCGAGGGCGAAGTCGATCATCATGATGGCGTTCTTCTTGACGATGCCGATCAACAGGATGATGCCGATGATCGCGATCAGGCCCAGATCGTTGCCGGTCAGCAGCAGCGCCAGCAAGGCGCCGACACCGGCCGATGGTAAGGTCGAGAGGATGGTGATCGGGTGGATGTAGCTCTCGTAGAGCACGCCGAGCACGATGTACATGGTCACGATGGCGGCCAGGATCAGCAGCAGCGTCGACGACAGCGAGGCGCGGAACGCCTCGGCGGCACCCTGGAAATTGACCTGCACGCTGACCGGCATGTCGATTTCCTGCTGCACCCGCTCGATCACCGCCACCGCATCGCCCAGGGCTACGCCGGGGCTGAGGTTGAACGACAGCGTGGCCGCCGGGAACTGGCCGATGTGGTTGATCAACAGGCTCGCCGCGCGCTCCTCGACCTGGGCCAGGGACGACAAAGGGACCTGATCGCCATCGGCAGTGGCGACGTGGATCTGGCGCAGCGCGGCCGGGCCGATGCTGCCGCCGTTGGCGCTCTCAAGCACCACGCGGTACTGGCTGGCCTGGGTGTAGATGGTGGATATCTGCCGCTGGCCGAAGGCGTCGTACAGCGCATCGTCGATGTTGGCCACGCTCACGCCCAGGCGCCCGGCCATGTCGCGGTCGATGTTCAGGTACACCTGCAGGCCGCGGCTTTGCAGATCGCTGGTCACGTCGCTGAGCTCGGGCTGCTGGCGCAGTGCCTCGACCAGCTTGTTCGACCAGGTTTCCAGCATCTCGGGGTCGGGGGACTCTACGCTGAACTGGAACTGGGTACGGCTGACCCGATCCTCGATGGAAAGATCCTGCACCGGCTGCAGGAACAGCTCGATACCCGGCAGTTTGGCGAGTTCCGGCCGCAGCCGCTCGATCACTTCGCTGGCGCTGACGTCGCGCTCGGCATGGGGTTTGAGGTTGATCAGCATGCGCCCGCTGTTCAGGGTCGGGTTGTCGCCGTCCACACCGATGTAGGACGACAGGCTGGCCACCGCCGGGTCCTTGAGGATCACGTCGGCCAGGCGTTGCTGGCGTTCGCTCATGGCGCTGAAGGAAATCGACTGCGGCGCCTCGGAAATGCCCTGGATCACCCCGGTGTCCTGCACCGGGAAAAAGCCCTTGGGCACCGCCAGGTACAACACCACGGTCAGGGCCATGGTGCCGATGGCCACCAGCAGGGTCAGCGGCTGGTGCCGCAGCACCCAGCGCAGGCCAACCGAATAACGCTCGATCATGCCGTCGATGACTGCGCCGGCGCCCCGGTAAAAACGCCCCTGCTCGGCTTGCGGCTCATGCCTGAGCAGGCGCGCGCACATCATCGGGGTGAGGGTCAGGGAAATCACCAGGGAAATCAGGATGGCCACCGCCAGAGTGATGGCGAACTCGCGGAACAGCCTTCCGACCACATCGGCCATGAACAGCAGCGGGATCAATACGGCGATCAGCGACAGGGTCAGTGACACCAGGGTGAAGCCGATCTGCCTGGCGCCCTTGAGCGCGGCGTTGAGCGGCGTCTCGCCGTCCTCCAGATGGCGGGCGATGTTCTCCAGCATGACGATGGCATCGTCGACCACGAAACCGGTGGCGATGGTCAGCGCCATCAGCGTCAGGTTGTTGACCGTGAAACCGGCCAGGTACATGACGCCAAAGGTACCAATCAGCGACAGCGGCACCACTACCGACGGAATCAGCGTGGCCGAGACCTTGCGCAGGAACAGGAAAGTCACCATCACCACCAGGGCGATGGCCAGCATCAGTTCGTGCTGTACGTCACGCACGGCGGCGCGAATGGTCTGGGTGCGGTCGGTGAGCACCGTCACCTCTACGCTGGCCGGCAGGCCCTGGGTGAGGTTGGGCAGCAGGGTCTGGATGCGGTCGACCACGTCGATGACGTTGGCGCCTGGTTGGCGCTGCACGTTGACCAGCACCGCGGTGTTCTGGTTGGCCCAGGCGGCCAGGCGCTGGTTCTCGGCGCCGTCGACGATATCCGCCACGTCCCGCAGGCGCAGCGCCGCGCCATTGGCGTAGGTGAGGATCAGGTCACGGTATTCGTCGGCCGAACGCAACTGGTCGTTGGCGTCGAGTTGAGCCACCCGCGTCGGGCCGTCGAAGTTACCCTTGGGCTGGTTGACGTTGCTGGCATTGATCAGCGTGCGCACGTCGGAGAGATTCAGCCCGTAGGCCGCCAGCGCCTCGGGATTGACGCGGATGCGCACGGCCGGGCGCTGACCGCCGGCCAGCGACACCAGGCCCACACCGGTGGTTTGCGCCAGCTTCTGGGCCAGGCGGGTGTCGACCAGGTCGTTGACCTGGGGCAGCGGCAGTTCCTTGGAGGTCACGGCCAGGGTCAGTACCGGCGTGTCCGCCGGGTTGACCTTGCTGTATACCGGCGGTGCCGGCAGGTCGTTGGGCAACAGGTTGGTGGCGCCATTGATCGCCGCCTGCACTTCCTGCTCGGCGACGTCCAGCTGCACTTCGAGGTTGAAGCGCAGGGTAATGACCGATGCACCGCCGGAGCTGGTCGACGACATCTGCTGCAGGCCGGCCATCTGCCCGAACTGGCGCTCCAGCGGCGCGGTCACGGCGCTGGTCATCACGTCGGGGCTGGCGCCCGGATACAGGGTCATCACCCGGATGGTCGGGTAATCCACTTCGGGCAGCGCCGACACCGGCAACAGCCGGTAGGCGATCACGCCACTGAGGAAGATCGCCAGCATGATCAGCGTGGTGGCGACCGGTCGCAGAATGAACAGGCGTGAGACGTTCATGAAGCGCTACGCACCCGCGGGGCGGTTTCCCCGGTGGCGGGCGGCTCGCTGGCGCCCTCGCCGATCACTTCGACCTTGTTGCCTTCGCGCAGGCGGTCGGTGCCCTCGACCACGACGCGTTCGTCAGCCGCGACGCCCTCCTCGATCACAGTGAACTCACCATCGCTGGGGCCAACCTTGACCGGTCGAACCCGCACTTTATCCTCGCCATCGATGACGTAAACGAAGGTGCCGCTGGCGCCGAACTGCAGGGCAGCCACGGGCACCAGCAAGGCATCGTCGCGCACCGAGACCTGCAGGCGGGTATTGACGAACTGGTTGGGGAACAGCATCTCGTCGGCGTTCTCGAAGCGCGCCTTGAGCTTGACCGTACCGGTGGCGGTGTCGATCTGGTTGTCCAGGCTCTCCAGCACGCCTTCGGCCAGCTGCTGCTTCTCGCTGCGATCCCAGGCCTGCACCACCAGCTTGCGGTCGCCACGGACCTGTTTCAGCACGCCGGGCAACTCGCCCTCGGGCAGGGTGAATACCACCGAGATCGGCAGCGTCTGGGTGATCACCACGATGGGGTCGGTATCGCCGGAAGCGACCAGGTTACCCAGATCGACCTGACGAATGCCCAAGCGGCCATCGATGGGCGCGCGCACCCTGGTGAAGTCCAGGTTCAGCTTGGCTTCGGCCACTGCAGCCTGGTTGTTCTGCAGCGTGCCGCGATACTGATTGACCAGCGCTTCCTGGGTATCCAGGGTCTGGCGGGCGATGGAGTCTTCCTTGAACAGGCCGCGATACAGCGCCAGATCCTTTTCGGCAGCGCGTAGCTGGGCTTGGTTCTCGGCCAGGGTGCCCTGGGCCTGCTGTAGGGCGATCTCGTAAGGGCGCGGGTCGATCTGCACCAGCACGTCACCGGCCTTGACCGGCTGGCCGTCCTTGAACAGCACCTTGGTCAACTGCCCGTCGACGCGAGCACGCACGTTGGCGGTGTTGTAGGCGGTGACCGTACCCAGCGCCTTGAGCACAATGGGGAAGTCGCGGGATTCGACCTGGGCGATGCGCACCGGCACGTTGTTGAAACCCCAGCCAGAATCGCCCTCGGGCTCGGCCTTGGTAGGCCAGAACCACCAGATCAGCACGATGATCAACGCCAGCAAGAGCAGACCGATGAACCATTGACGTTTGGAAGATGGGGTGCTGGACGTTGTGTTTACTTCGGACATGAGCCAATCGCTTCCTGTGAGGAGCGTGAACGATAAGCACTCCTAGGCATGAAGCAAAGCCTCTTTACCGGCTATTTACCTCCACAAGCGGTTTAAAGAGGAAAAACATTACGCCGTACGCCACGAACATCTCTATTTCGGGCATGCCAGGCGGCTGCGCGTGTAGTGCCTGGTAATGATTGGGGCTTGGAACGTGCTCACGATCTTTATGCGTATGAAGCGGCAGCTACAAGGCAGAAGCAGACACTCAAACCAACCTGTGGGAGCCCCGACCTCGGGGCGAAACGATTGCAGCCTGACTGCCTATTTCGGCGGTGCCTGAGCGATTCGCCGCGAGGTCGCGGCTCCCACAATGGATCGGATAACGGCCGCTACCGCCACGTAGCTGCCAACGTCGACGAACCTGGGCTCAAAGATCATGAACAGCTTCTCAGAGAGTCACCTGATGCTCGGCCTGCCCCTGGGCTGGCACGTCCACGGCGAACAGCTTGCCGGCATGGGGTTCGGCGGCGAGCTGGTCATCTTCCAGGCCCTCGCGGGCGGAGGTGGCGAACAGCGTCGACAGGTCCGGCCCCGCGAATGCCGGGCAGGATATCTGCGAGGCGGGAAAGGCCACGGCCTGGACGAACTGACCGTGGGCGTCGTAGCAGGCGACTCGCGAAGCCCCCCACTGCGCGTTCCACAGCCGCCCCTGGCTGTCGACCACGGCGCCGTCGGGATTCAGGCCGGCCACGCGGCCATCGATGAACGGCTGCGCTTCGCCGCTCGGCCAGCCATGTTGCTCGTCCAGCGCCTGACGCCAGATACGCTGGCGTTCGGTATCGGCGAAGTAAGCGAAGCGTCGATCCGGCGAGAAACAGATAGCGTTGCTGATGGTGATGTCGGCGAACAGGCGGCGCAGCTCGCCCCGGTAATAGCGGTAGATGGCGCCCGCCTGGGGTTGGGCTTGCAGGCCCATGGTGCCGATCCAGAAACCGCCCCAGGGGTCGGCGCGGCCATCGTTGGAGCGAGTCAGCGGATTGTCCGCCTCCAGGGCGCAGATTCGCTCCCGAGCGCCGCTGCGCAGATCGAAGATCGACAGCGCGGTTTCACTGGCCATCAGCAGGCGATCTCTGTCGATCCAGCCGGCAGCGGACGCGCGCTCTTCCAGCGACCATTCCAGCGGCTGGCCGTCGCGCTGGCTGAGCAGGCGGCGGCCAAGAATGTCGAACCAGAACAGCTGCTCACGCCGCGGGTGCCAGAACACGCCCTCGCCCAAGGTGCAGGCCCGGGAATCGGCGATGCGGGCGGTGGTGCTGCCGAGGGGATGTGCAGCCATGTCTAGGAATCTCCGCTGATGTGCTGATGGGCAGCCGCCAGACCGGCCAGGGTAACCTGCTCGGCACCCAGGGTTTGCGCGGCGATGCTCAGAGTCGCCAGGGCATGACGATAGCGCTCCGCCGCCTCGCCATCACCGATTACACAGACCGGCAGGCCCTGCCAATGTTCAGGCAAACCGGCCAGCTCCTGGCCGATCAGCAGCCCGGACAGGCGCGAGCGCGCCGCAACGGGCGCTAGGCCTTCGAGCAGGCTTTCGGCACGCAGGCCGAACAGTGCGCCGAGCAGCGGGCGCTCGGCAGCGGCGCGCAGACCGGCGTCGAACGCCGGCAGGTCCAGGTGATGATCGCCCTGCATGCCATGGCGCAGCACCGATTGGCCGCTGAGCAGCGCGAACAGCTCGCCGGTCATGAAGGTCTGGAATGCGAGCACCTGGCCACCGCGCACTTCGGCCCACTTGCTGTGGGTGCCGGGCAGGCACACCAGGCCGTGATAGTCCGGCCATTCGGCCAGCAGGCCAGCGATCTGGGTCTCTTCGCCGCGCAGTACGTCCGCCGGCGAACGCTGGCACAAGCCGGGGATGATCGACACGCGCAGGCGTGCATCGCTCACCTCGGGCCTGATCACTCGCGCCATCGCCTGAGGCGCGCAAGGCACCTCGGCATAGGGTGCTTCGCGCCAGCCCTGGCGCGCGCCGACCATGCCGCAGGCGACCACCTCGGTGACGCGATCAGCAGTCAGCCAGCCGTCGATCAGCTCGAGCAACGCCGCCTCGAACTGATCCACCGCCAGGCTGCCCATGCCGCGCGTCGAGGCGGCGCGATGCAGCACCTCACCATTGACGGCCAGCGCCCAGGCGCGCAACTGCGTGGTGCCCCAGTCGACGGCGATCCAGCTGACCTCGCTCATGTGCGCCGCCCTCTCCCGCTCAATGACTGTCTTTGGGAATGCCGGCACCGCGGCAGCCCTTGAGGAAGTCGAAGTCCGCGCCACTGTCGGCGCCCTGCACATGATCGTGGAACAGCTTGATGTAGCCGCTGGTCGGTGCCTCGACGGTGGGCTGCCACTCGGCCAGGCGCTGGCGCAGCTCTTCATCGGGGATGTCGAGATGGATGCGCCGTGCTTCCACGTCGAGTTCGATCATGTCGCCATCGCGCACCACCGCCAGCGGGCCACCTGCCGCCGCTTCCGGCGTGGTATGCAGCACCACGGTGCCGTAGGCGGTGCCGGACATGCGCGCATCGGAAATGCGCACCATGTCGGTGATGCCCTTGCGCAGCACCTTGGGCGGCAGGCCCATGTTGCCCACCTCGGCCATGCCCGGATAACCGCGCGGGCCGCAGTTCTTCAGGACCATGACGCAGTGTTCGTCGATATCCAGGTTTTCGTCGTTGATCTTCGCCTTGTAGTCGTCGATATCTTCGAAAACCACGGCGCGGCCACGGTGCTGCATCAGGTGCGGTGAGGCAGCCGAGGGTTTGAGCACCGCACCGCGCGGCGCCAGGTTGCCGCGCAGCACGGCGATGCCACCCTTGGCGGTGAGCGCCTTGTCCACCGGGCGGATGACGTCCTCGTTCCAGTTGCGAACGCCCTTGACCTCCTCCCAGATGGTTTCCCCGGAAACCGTCAGCGCGCCCTTGTGCAGCTTGCCGCCCTCGCCGAGCATGCGGATCACCACCGGCAGGCCGCCGGCGTAGAAGAACTCTTCCATCAGGTACTTGCCCGACGGCATCAGGTTGACGATGGTCGGGATGTCCTGGCCCAGGCGATCCCAGTCGTCCAGGGTCAGATCGACGCCGACGCGTCCGGCGATGGCCAGCAGATGGATCACCGCATTGGTCGAACCGCCGATGCTGCCGTTGACACGAATGGCGTTCTCGAAGGCCTGGCGGGTCATGATGTCGGAGGGTTTCAGGTCGTCCTTGACCATCTGCACGATACGCCGTCCGGTCAGGTGAGCGACCACCCGGCGACGGCTGTCCACGGCCGGAATCGCCGCATTGCCGGACAGCGCCATACCCAGCGCCTCGGCCATGCTGGCCATGGTGCTGGCGGTGCCCATGGTGTTGCAGGAGCCCGGCGAGCGCGACATCGACTGCTCAGCCTCGAGAAAATCTTCGCGGCTCATCTTGCCGGCCTTGATGTCTTCGGACATCTGCCACAGCGCGGTGCCCGAGCCCACCCGCTCACCGCGGAACCAGCCGTTGAGCATCGGCCCGCCGGACACCACGATGGCCGGAATGTCGACGCTGGCCGCGCCCATCAGCAGTGCCGGCGTGGTCTTGTCGCAACCGGCGAGCAACACCACGCCGTCCAGCGGGTTGGCACGCAATGCCTCTTCGACGTCCATCGCCGCCATGTTGCGGTACATCATCGCCGTCGGGCGCAGGGAGCTTTCCCCGGCGGAGAACACCGGAAACTCCAGCGGCAGGCCGCCGGCCTCGTAGATACCATGTTTGACCCGCTCGGCCAGGTCGCGCAGGTGCGCGTTGCAAGGCGTGAGCTGCGACCAGGTGTTGCAAATGCCGATCACCGGGCGACCATCGAACAAGTCTGCTGGCAGGCCCTGGTTCTTCATCCAGCTGCGGTGGTAGATGTGATCCCGCGAGTTGCCGCCGAACCATTCGGTGGAACGCAGCTTGCGCGGCCAGACTGCCGGTTTGAAGGTGCTCATACCCAACCTCCGTCAACGATGAAATTCTGTGCGGTGCACATCGCCGCCGCATCGGATGCCAGAAACAGCGCCATGTCGGCGATGTGCTCGGGCAACAACTGGCCGGGCATGCACTGGTTCTGGCGAATCTGTTCCTTGGCCGTTTCGTCGACCCACATGGCCAACTGCTTCTCGGTCATCACCCAACCGGGCACTAGGGTGTTGACGCGAATCCGCTCCTTGCCCAGATCCCGCGCCAGGCCACGGGTCAGGCCATGGGTGGCGGCTTTGCTGGCGGCATAGACCGGGTAGCCGGCCGAGGCCATCATCCAGCCCACGGAGCCGAAATTGATGATCGAGCCGCCGCCGGCCTGGCGCATCATCGGCACCACCGCCTGGGTGGCGAAGGTGGCGTGGCGCAGGTTGACGGCGATCAGGTCGTCGAAGCGCTCGGTGCTGATCGAATCCAGCGCATGGCGCACGTCATTGGCGGCGTTGTTGAGCAACGCGGTGATCGGCCCGAACTGCTCGGCAACCTTGTGGATGGCGGCCTGGTAGGCCTTCACGTCGGTGATGTCGCAACGCAGGAAAAGCACCTGGTGCCCTGCTTCCGTCAGCTCACTGGCCAACGCCTTGCCGTGTTTGTCGTCGATATCGACGAAGGCGGTGCGCGCCCCCTGCTTGGCAAACGCCGTGACCAGCGCGCGACCGATACCGGTGGCGCCACCGGAAATCAGCACGGTGCGCCCGGCCAGGTCGGCGTACACCACCTTGCCTGATGGTTGATTGTGGCTACTCATGGCCTGTTACCTCGTGTTCATCCCGCGGCGCACAGCTTCGTGCCTGGCGCCCGCGGTACTGCGAAAATAGGTGGGTGACGCCTCAGCGTCGCTCAACGGGACTTGCTCTTATTGACGACATCGAAGATCACCGCGGCCAGCAGCACCAGGCCCTTGATCACCTGCTGCCATTCGATGCCGATGCCGAGGATCGACATGCCGTTGTTCATCACCCCCATGATCAGGGCGCCGATCACCGCGCCGATGATCTTGCCGACGCCGCCGGACATCGACGCACCGCCGATGAATACCGCGGCGATCACGTCCAGCTCGAACGACACGCCAGCCTTGGGTGTGGCGGTGTTGAGCCGCGCAGCGAAAATCAAACCGGCCAGAGCGGCGAGCATGCCCATGTTGACGAAGGCGAAGAAGGTCAGCCGCTCGGTGTTGATGCCCGACAGCTTGGCCGCCTTGACGTTGCCGCCAATGGCGTAGATGCGCCGGCCCAGCGTGGTGCGGTTGGTCAGGAAGGTGTAGGCGCTGATCAGCATGGCCATGATGATCAGTACGTTGGGCAGGCCGCGGTAGGTGGCCAACAGATAGGCGATGTAGACGATGGCGCCGGCGATCAGCAGGTTCTTGACCGTGAAGAACAAGCCCGGCTCGTCGACGATGCCGTAGCGCTTGGCGCGGCGACGGGCGCGCAGCGCCAGGTAGATGATCATCGCCGCGGCGAACACGCCGAGCACGATGGCGGTCACGTTGGGTCGCTTGACCCCGAAGACGTCCGGGATGAAACCGTTGCTCATCAGTTGGAAGCTGCTGGAGAACGGGCCGATCGACTGGCCGTCGAGCACTGCCAGGGTCAAGCCGCGGAATACCAACATCCCGGCCAGGGTGACGATGAACGACGGGATCTGCCAGTAGGCGATCCAGTAGCCCTGGGCCGCACCGATCAGGCAACCCATCAGCAGGCATACCGGCACCACCAGTGAGGTCGACCAGCCCCACTGCACCATCATCACCGCCGCCGCGGCGCCGACGAAGCCGACCACCGAGCCTACCGACAGGTCGATGTGCCCGGAGACGATCACCAGCAGCATGCCTAGGGCCATGATGATGATGTAGCTGTTCTGCAGCAGCAGGTTGGTGAGGTTGACCGGGCGCATCAGCGTGCCGTCGGTGAGTACCTCGAACAGCGCCATGATGACCACCAGGGTCAGCAGCATGCCGTAGTCGCGGATGTGGCTCTTCATGTGACCCAGCAGCGAAGGTCGCGCCACCTGCTGGGTTTGGGCGGGTTGGTTGTTGGTATCCATTGCGTTGTCCTCGCTCACGCCTTGACGATCATCGACATGATCTTTTCCTGGCTCGCCTCTTCACGCGCCAGTTCGCCCAGGAAGGCGCCTTCGTTCATTACGTAGATGCGGTCGCACATGCCCAGCAGCTCGGGCATTTCCGACGAGATGATGATCACGCCCTTGCCGTCGGCAGCGAGCCCGTTGATCAGGCTGTAGATCTCGAACTTGGCACCGACGTCGATGCCGCGGGTGGGCTCGTCGAGAATCAGCACCTCGGGTTTGGCGAACAGCCATTTGCTGAGCACCACTTTCTGCTGGTTGCCGCCGGACAGGTTGAGCACCTTCTGGAACACACCCGGCGTACGGATGTGCAGCGCCTCGCGGTACTGCTCGGCGATGCGCCGCTCCTCGTGCTCGTCGATCACCCCGTGACTGGACACGCCCGGCAGGTTGGCCAGAGTGGTGTTGCACAGGATGCTTTCATCGAGCACCAGGCCCAGGGCCTTGCGATCTTCGGTGACGTAGGCGATGCCGTTGTCCACGGCGCGGCGCACGGTGGATACGTCGATCGGCTGGCCGCGCAGGTGTACGGAGCCGGAAATGTTGCGCCCGTAGCTCTTGCCGAAAACGCTCATGGCCAATTCGGTGCGCCCTGCCCCCATCAGGCCGGCGATGCCGACCACTTCGCCGGCTGCCACGCTGAGATTGACGTTGCGGATCATCTGCCGCGAGGTCGACTCCGGGTGCCAGACGTTCCAGTCGCGGATCTCCAGCAGCGTCTCGCCGATCTGCGGCGTGCGATCCGGGTAGCGGTTCTCCATGTCGCGACCGACCATGCCGCGGATGATGGTTTCCTCGCTGACCGCCTCGGCATGGCAATCCATGCTGCTCACCGAAGCGCCATCGCGCAGCACCGTGATGCTGTCGGCGACGCGGCTGACCTCGTTGAGCTTGTGGGAAATCAAAATCGAGGAAATGCCCTGGGCGCGGAACTCCAGCAGCAGGTCGAGCAGCTTCTGGCTGTCGTTTTCCTGCAGCGCCGCGGTGGGCTCGTCGAGGATCAATAGCTTGACGTCCTTGGCCAGCGCTTTGGCGATTTCCACCAGCTGCTGCTTGCCGACGCCGAGCTTTTCGACCGGTGTGGTGGCCACCTCGTCGAGGCCGACCTTGCGCAGCAACGTCTCGGTGCGCCGGTACACTTCCGGCCAGTCGATCACCCCGTTGCTGGCGATCTCGTTGCCGAGAAACAGGTTCTCGGCGATGGACAGCAGCGGCACCAGCGCCAGCTCCTGGTGAATGATGATGATGCCTTCGCGCTCGCTGTCGCGAATGCCGCCGAAGGCCAGCGGCTTGCCTTCGTAGACGATCTCGCCGTCGTAGCTGCCGTGCGGGTAGACGCCGCTGAGTACCTTCATCAGGGTCGATTTGCCGGCGCCATTCTCGCCGCACAGGGCGTGGATCTCGCCACGGCGCACCTTCAGGTTGACGTCGTTGAGCGCCTTCACGCCCGGGAACGTCTTGGTGATGCCGCGCATTTCCAGAATGATGTCTTGCTGCATGGCTTTATCCGTCGGCAAGGCACGCGCCAACCGCAGCGGGCGCGCCATGCTCAGGTAAACGAAAAGGTAAAGGGCCGGCAGCAGGCCGTGCTGCCGGCGGGGTCGTGCTTACTGGACCTGGTTCTTGGTGTAGTAACCGCTGTCGATCAGCACCTTTTCCCAGTTGCTCTTGTCGACCGTGACCGGCTGCAGCAGGTAGGCCGGCACGACCTTCTTGCCGTTGTCGTAGGTCTTGGTGTCGTTGATCTGCGGCTCGCTGCCCTCGAGCAGCGCCTTGACCATACCGACGGTCACTTCGGCGAGCTGGCGGGTGTCCTTGAAGATCGACGAATACTGCTCGCCAGCGAGGATGGACTTCACCGAGGGCACTTCCGAATCCTGGCCGGTGACGATCGGCATCGGCATGTCGCCGGAGCCGTAACCGACGCCCTTCAGGGACGACAGCACACCGATGGAGATGCCGTCATAGGGCGACAGCACGCCGTCGAGGCGCTCTTTGGTGTAGTTGGCGGACAGCAGGTTATCCATGCGTGCCTGGGCGGTGGCGCCGTCCCAGCGCAGGGTGCCGACCTTGCCCATGCCGGTCTGCCCGGAGAGGATCTTGATCTCGCCCTTGTCGATCAGCGGCTGCAGCACCGACATCGCGCCGTTGTAGAAGAAATAGGCGTTGTTGTCGTCCGGCGAGCCACCGAACAGCTCGACGTTGTAGGGGCCCTTGCCGTGCGCCTGCATGCCCTTGACCAGGGATTCGGCCTGCAGCACGCCGACTTTGGTGTTGTCGAAGGTGGCGTAGTAGTCGACGTATTCGCTGTCGCGAATCAGGCGGTCGTAGGCGATCACCTTGATGTCCGCCGCATTGGCGTTTTCCAGGGCGTTGGTCAGGGTGGTGCCATCGATGGCGGCGATGACCAGGACGTTGACGCCCTTGACCATCATGTTCTCGATCTGCGAGACCTGGGTGGGAATGTCGTCTTCGGCGTACTGCAGGTCAGCCTTGTAGCCGGCTTTCTCCAGCTGCTTGACCATGTTGTTGCCGTCGTCGATCCAGCGCGCGGACGACTTGGTCGGCATGGCGATACCGACGAAGCCCTTTTCGGCCGCGCCGACGGATGCGGCACTGACCAGGGTGGCGCCCATGGCCATGGCGGCCACGAGTTTACGGACTGTGTTCATTCAGCTTCTCCTGGCGACGCCTGGCGCGCTCAGGAACGCGCGACATCGCGATTATTGTTGTTCGGTCAACGAAGAGCTCAAAGCAGCCCTGACGATAGAAGCGCACCCCATATCAAGCAAATTCATATTTTGCGTAAACACATACCAATAATGATATGCAGATGATCGACAGCCCCGTATCTGAGGCGCACACTCCGTCACGCCCTCATAACCACAATAACGAGCGCCACCATGGACATCGGCATCGCCCGCCACCTGAAGATCCCCCAATTACGCCTGATCGCCGCCATCGCCGAGCACGGCCAGCTCGGCCTCGCTGCTGACGAGCTGACCGTCACCCAGCCAGCCGCCTCACGCATGCTGGCAGACATCGAACACACCCTCGGCGCGCGCCTGTTCGAGCGCCACGCCAAGGGCATGCTGCCGACGCTGATCGGCCGCGCCCTGGCCCGCCGCGCGCACAACATGCTGGTGGAGCTGCGCGATCTGGCGCAGGACGTCGAGGAGCTCAAACGGGGCGAAGGCGGCATGACCACGGTCGGTGCCGTCACTGGCGCGGCAGTGGGTTTCGTGATTCCCGCCATTCGCCAGCTCAAGGCCATCTCGCCGCGTGCCGACGTGCACGTCAACGTGGCCGCCAGCGACGAACTGGTGCATGACCTGGCCGCCGGCAAGAACGACTTCGTGCTGGCCCGCCTGCCCCGCGGCGTCAACCCAGCGGGCTTCGAGATCTACCCCGCACGTACCGAAACCCTGAAGCTGATCGTGCGCCAGGATCACCCGCTGGCCAACGTCGACCAGGTGACGCTGCGCGACCTGTCGCCCTACGAATGGGTGATGCAGAGCCACCGGGCGCCGATCCGCGAGGCGGTGGAAACCGCCTTTCTCAGCGCCGGCGCCCCGCTGCCGACCAACATCACCAACACCACCTCGCTCCTGGCGATGATCGCCATCCTGGTGTCGTCTTCGGCCATCGCACCGCTGGCCAGCGAAGTGCCGGACCTGCTGCTCGGCGATCAGGTCGGCGCCAAGCTCAAGGTGCTGCCGCTGAACGTCACCATCGAGATGTCGCCTTACTACCTGTTGCTGGTCAAGGGCCGCGAACTGTCGCCAGTAGCCAACCGCTTGCGCCGGCTGGTCAGCGCGGCGCTGAACAAATGAGCCGCAGAAACGAAAACGGCCTGCGCGAGGCAGGCCGTTTCGGGTAGCGAGAGTTGCTTACTTGAGCACGGCCAGAGCCGCGTCATAGTTCGGCTCGTCAGCGATTTCGCCGACCAGCTCGCTGTGCAGCACCTTGTCGTTCTCGTCCAGCACCACCACGGCGCGGGCTGCAACGCCGGCCAGCGGGCCGGAGCTCAGGGCAACGCCGTAGTCCTTGAGGAACTCGGCACCGCGCATGGTCGACAGGTTTTGAACGTTTTCCAGACCTTCGGCGCCGCAGAAGCGCGCCTGGGCGAATGGCAGGTCAGCGGAAATGCACAGCACCGCGGTGTTGGCCAGCTTGCTGGCTTCGGCGTTGAACTTGCGTACCGAGGTGGCGCAGGTCGGCGTGTCGACGCTCGGGAAAATGTTCAGCACTTTGCGCTTGCCCGCCAGGCTGCTCAGGCTGACATCTGCCAGGCCAGCGCCAACCAGGGTGAACGCCGGCGCTTGCTGACCGGTTTGCGGCAGTTGGCCAGCGACTTCAACCGGGTTGCCGCGCAGGGTTACTTGTGCCATGAAACGATCCTTCTCTTGATGGGTGGAAACACGCAGGGACGATCATCCTACGCCAGTAACGGCGGCCCGCAAACGCTTATCTTGGCACCGCGGGCCGCCGGCTGCCGGCCTAGAAATCCCGCTTGTAGAACAGGTCCAGGGAGCTGGCCAGGCCGCTGGCCGCCTCCAGATACAGGCGGCGCGTCAGGGCGTAACGCAGGGCCACGGTGTTGACCGGCTCGAACACGCCGACGCCGTAACGCAGGCTCAGGCGCTCGGACAAGTTGCCACTGGCCACTACACTGGTGCTGCGGCCGCTGCCATCGGTGTCCAGCTGGAAATCCTGGATACCCAGGCTCTCGGCGACCGAGCCGGTGACCCCGGAACTGCCAGCCACGCCGAGGGCCAGCGCTGCCTGGGCGAGCATGTTGTTGTCCTCGCTGCCGGTCGACAGCGGGCGCCCCAGTACCAGATAGGACAGCGCCTGCTCCTGACTCATCGCCGGTTCGGAAAACACCTCGGTGCGCGGCTGGTCGGCGCTGCCGGTCACGCGCAGACCAGCCACCACGTCGTCGACCTTGCGGATCGCTTCGATATCCAGGAACGGCTGGTCGATCGGCCCGGCGAACATCAGCCGGGCCCGGCGGATGGTCAGGCGCTGGCCGTAACCACGGAAGTTGCCCTTGTTGAGGTTCAACTCGCCGCGGGTATCCAGGTCATCACCGATGTGCACCCTTCCGGCCAGTTCGGCATTGAGCCCAAAACCGCTGAAAGTCAGCTTATCGCTGCCGACATCTACGTCGATGTCCATGCTGATGGCCACCGGTTGTTTTTCGCGAGCCTCTGCACCGACGATCACCGCGTCGTCGGATACCTTGACGGTGGACGGCGGCAATTCGCGTACCACGATCTTGCCGCGGGGAATCGACACCTTGCCACTGACCGATAGCTGATCGTCGGCCAAACGCACTTGCATGTCCGGCTCGACCTCCAGATTCGCATACGGCTCGACGGTCACCGGCAGGCGACTGCCCTGCACGTTGAGGTTGCCGCTTAGCGAACCACCCCAGGCCAGTGCGCCGCCGAGCGAGCCCTGCCCTCGCTCGCCGCTGCGCCAGCCGCCGCTGAGCTGCAGGCTTTCGCCGGCGATCAGCACGCGAACCTGCAGGTCTTCGAAACTGGTCGGCAGTTCGCCACCGGAAACTTCGCCGTCGTTCAACGCCAACTGACCGTTGACAAGCGGTTTGAGCAGATCACCGGATAGCGTGCCGCTGCCGTTCAACTGCCCGGCCAGGCGCTCCACCATCGGCACGAAAGGCCGCGCGATGGCCAGGTCGAAGCCGTTCAGGCGGAACTGACCGGACAAGGGCTTGTTCGCCGGGCGCGGATCGAGTTGCGCCTGTACCGACAACTCGCCGATACGCGGGCCGCGCAGGCTCAGCTCGCTGTCGATGCGCTGAGGCCGCAGTTCGCTGCTCAGGCGCAGGCTGTCGTAGGTGAAATCGACCCACTGTTCGTTGTCACGCACACGCCAGGTACCGCTGCCGGCATCCACCACCACGCGGCCACTGGGCCCCGCTGCCGGCAGATCCAGACGCACGTCGGCATCGAGGCTACCCTGCCAGGCGAAATCCTTCGGAAACCACGGCGAGAGGCTGTCGAGCGGAAAATTGGCCAGGCGATAACGGATCTTCGGCTCCGGCAGCAGGCGCTGGTTCTCGCCGCACAGGCTGGCCCCACCGGAACGCAGGCAATGGGCACCAAGGTCGATCTCGCCACTGGCCAGCCGCACCAGGGAGGCCGGTGCCTGCAAGCGCCAGTCCTGTCCGCCGGCCTGTATCTCGACGCGGCTCAGGCGTCCTCGCCAGTTGCCTTGGTCCAGGGTGCCGTCCAGTGCCAGGCTGGTTTGCAACTGCGGCCCATCCAGACTCAGGTCCATCCGTTGCTGACGCTGATCACCTGTGCCATTGACCGTCAGGTTGCCGAACTGGCTGTCACCGCTGGCGATTCCCTGCCCACGCAGTTGCAGCCTGGCCTGCCCGTTGCCTTCCAACGTGGCGTCCAGCCCCAGCTGGCGAAGGCGGGTTTCCTCGAATGCCAGGCCCTGCCCATTCAGCGTGAAGGCGCCTTGTGGCGCCTGCAGGCTGCCGGCCAGGTCCAATCGCCCGGTGGCCTGGCCCTGCAAGCCCGGCCACAGCTGGCCGAGGCGGTTGAGGGCGATCCGCACCTGGCCCTGCAGGCGCTGCTCCAGCTGGCCACTGCCGTCGATACGGTTGTCGCCCAGACGCACGCTGAGCGCGCTTACGTCCCAGCGTTCGCCGGCACCGGCGACGCGAGCCTGCAATTGCGCCGGCTGGCCACGAAGGCGGCCTTGCAGGTCGAGATCACCAGTCAGTTCCAGGCGGCCGTCGCGCAACTCGCCCTTGCTGCGAATCGGCCCGGCGATGCGCCCCGGCAGCTCGGCGACCCAATAGGCGGGGTCGAATTCGCTGACCTGCAACTGGGCATCCCAGCGGATCGCTTCGGCAAAACCCACGGTGAGCTGGCCATCGATCTTGCCCTGCCCAGCGCGCACCAGCAGTTGCGGTAAATGAATCTGCTGCAGATCACCGCTCAGCGGCGTCTGCACGCTGAATGCACCGGCGGGGCCATCCAGTTCGGCGGACAGATTGCCCAGGTAGTTGCCATTCTCATAAGCGAGGTCGCCGGTAAGCTTGTTCAGGGTCACTGGCGGCGCTTCATCCATGGGATACAGGCGCTGCCAGGGGAATTCCTGCCAATCGACGTGGGTGTCGGCGCTGAAGCCTTCCTGCCAATCCAGGCGACCATTGACGGCCAGATACTGGTTCTCGGCGGCTGTCAGACGCAGCGTTTCGATATCGGCGCCGGCTGCGTCGACGCGTCCGCGCAGCGCCAGGGCAACCGGCCCATCCTCGGCGGGCAACATGGCGATGCCGTCGATGCCATAACCGTCTTGGAGATTACCCGCAGCCTTGAGCGTGACGCCATTCAAACGCAAGGTCTCAGGCAGCGAATCGTCCGCCTTGAAGCCATCGGCGTTAAGCGTGAGCGTCGCCGGAATATGCTCGACCAGTGGCTGCACCTCCCCGCTCAGACGGCCCGCCAGGTAACCGGAACTGTCGACCACCAGCGCCAGGCTCTGGCGCAGACTACCTTCCACCTGCAGCGACAGGTTCCAAGGCGTCTCACCGGGGGACGGCAGCGTTGCGCTGCCCTGCAGCGTCAGCGGCCACTCATCACTGGGCTGCAGGCGGCCCTGCAGGTCGATGACCAGTTCGTCTCGCTGCACATGCAGGCGGCTGATGTTCAGCCCCTCGCTGGCCCAATCCGCGGCGAGTTCGAGCCCCTGCAACTGATCGTCGCCATTGAACTGCAGGCTGCCGATCCACACCTCGCCGACCTCCAGGGCCACCGGCAGATCCAATTGCGGCAGTCTGAAGGGCTCGTCACTTGGCGGCTCGTCGCTCGGTGCGAAATTCAGCTCGATGCGCTCGCTGCGTACTGTGTCGATGCACAGCGTCAAACGCAGCAGGCATGCCGGCGACCAGTCGAACTGCGGTCCAAGCACCAGCACCTGATCGTCGCCCTGTTGCCAGCGCAACTGCTCGGCTGTCCAGTGCCCGCCCAGGCGCCCCTCGAACCCATCGAACTCCAGCCCTGGCACCAAGCCGAGCGTCCAGCGGCTGCCAGACGAGCTTGCCAGCATCCAAATCAAGAGCACCGTCAGCAGCGCCACCAGGCCCGCCAGGCTCAGGCCGGCATATTTGAGTACTCGCCTCACAGTTCCGGCCCCATGGAAAAGTGCAGGCGCACCCCGCCGTCGTCGTCCAGAGGATGCGCCAGATCCAGACGCAGTGGTCCTACCGGTGACACCCAGCGAACGCCCACACCTACCGCACTTTTCAGTGACGGCATCTGCAGGGAATTGAACGCATTGCCGGTATCGTAGAACGTGGCCACCCGCCACTTGTCGGCAATGCTGTACTGATACTCGGCGCTGGCCGCGACCATGTAGCGCCCACCGATCTTGTCGCCCTTGTTGTTCAGTGGCGACAGGCTCTGGTAGTCATAGCCGCGAACGCTCTGGTCGCCACCGGCGAAGAAGCGCAGCGACGGCGGTACGGAGGAGTTGAAGCCCTTGGACTCGGTGCCGCCGAACTGGGCGCGTCCGAGAAAGCGGTGGTTCTGCCAGAGTGTGGTCAGGCCTTTGACGAGCACGTTGCCGTGCACCACATCGGAGTCGGACAGCAGCCCGTCCTTGGCCACCGAGGCATCGAACTGCAGGCGATAGCCGTTGTTGGGATCGATACGGCTGTCGCTGTGCAGATAGGAATAGCTGATGCCCGGCATCAACAGGGTGCTGAGCCCCGAGTCATCGCCGAGTCGATACTCCTCGCGCTGCCACTTCAGGGAGATCACCCGCTGCCAACCACTGTCGAGCTTGCTGTGCCATTCCGGGCCGACGGTCAGCAGGCGGCTCAGGCTGTCGGTGTCGGCCAGCTCCTCATACTGATAGCCGCCAGCGATACGCAGCTTGTCGGTCATCGGCGGGTCGCCGGGAATGTCGTACCACAGGCCGACGTTCTGCCGCGGCGCCGACAGCTCCATTTCCGCGCCATAGCTGTGGCCCTGCGGGTTGGCCCAGTGGCGCTCCCACTGGATGCGGCCACGTGGGCCGACATCGGTGGAAAACCCCAGGCCCAGGCCCATGGTGCGTGGCAGGCGGGTCTGCAGGTGCACATTGACGGGAATCACCTGCTGGTCGGCCACCGCCGGGCTGGCATCGACCCGTACCGATTCGAAGTAGCCGCTGGAACGCAGCGCCTGGTAGAGCTCGGCGATGCGCTCGGAGTCGTAGGGCGTATCCGCCGGGAACGGCACCATGCGTTGCAGCAGTTCGTCATCGAAAGGCATGTCGCCTTCGAAACTGACGTGGCCGAGGCTGTAGCGCGGGCCGCTGTCGTAGACCAGTTCGATATCGGCCAGGCCGGCCTGGGGATCGATACGCAGGCTTTGCTGGGTGAAGCGCCCACGGAAGAATCCGTAACGCGACGCCTGATTCTGGATATGCCGTTTGGCCGCCTCGTAGCGGCCATGATTGAGCCGCGCGCCCTGGATCAGCTGGGCGTCCTTGGGGAGCTGGAAGGCACGCATTTGCGAGGCCGGGCCCTCGACCCTGACGGTGACGTTACCAAGACGCACCGGCTCGCCAGGAATGATCCGCACATCGAGCCGCGGCGGCGTCTGTTCGACCACTTCGGTGCTAATCTGCGCGTGGTAATAGCCCAACGCCTGGGCGGCCTTCTCGGCCTGGCCCTCGACCACGCGCCGCAGGCGCTGCAACGCCTCGACGTCGCGCTCGCCAAGATTGCCGATATAGCCTTCGACATTGCTCTTCAAAGCATTGTTGGCCGGCTGCACGCTGACCACCAGACGAGCGTCCTCGGCAAGCAGCGTGGCACTGAACAGCATGAGCGCGCATCCCGCGCCGAGTGTCGAAAGTACTCTCATGACGGCGATGCTATCACGGCAAACGCTCTATTCCAGTGCATGTACGTATCGAACGATTTCCCGCCGTGCTGGCAGCCCGTCGACCGGATCGGCTAGCATCGTGGTTTTACCGCCCGCTACGCTCAGGATTGCCGACATGAAACTCGTTTCCTTCAACATCAATGGCTTGCGCGCCCGTCCGCACCAACTTGCCGCACTGATCGAGAAGCACCAACCGGACGTGATCGGCCTGCAGGAAACCAAGGTCAGCGACGACCAGTTCCCCGAAACGGAAATCCGTGACCTGGGCTACCACGTGCATTACCACGGACAGAAGGGCCATTATGGCGTGGCGCTGCTGTCGCGCCAGGCGCCGCTGGAAATCACCAAAGGCTTTCCGGACGACGATGAACAGTCCCAGCGCCGCTTCATCTACGGCACCTATGCCGACGCCAACGGCAACCCGGTGACGGTGATGAATGGCTACTTTCCCCAGGGCGAGAGCCGCGATCATCCCACCAAGTTTCCTGCCAAGCAGCGCTTCTATGCGGATCTGCAGACACTGCTGTGCAGCCGCTTCGCCCACGACCAGCCGCTGATCGTCATGGGCGATATCAATATCTCCCCCGAGGACTGCGACATCGGCATCGGCGAGGTCAACCGCAAGCGCTGGCTGAAGACCGGCAAATGCAGCTTTCTGCCGGAGGAACGCGAGTGGCTGGCCACGCTGAAGAACTGGGGCCTGGTCGACAGCTTCCGCCAGTTGCACCCCGAGGTCGATGACCGTTTCAGCTGGTTCGACTACCGCAGTCGAGGCTTCGAGGACGAACCCAAGCGTGGCCTGCGCATCGACGTGATCCTGGCGTCGCGCGCCTTGCAGGATCGCCTGGAGGACGCGGGTATCGACTACGACCTGCGTGGCATGGAGAAACCATCGGATCACGCGCCGATCTGGCTGCAGCTCGGCTGAGCGGGCGTCATCTTGTAGTCATTTTTCTGTCTTATCGTCGCAGCACTTCCGCCATCCCTTGCAAGGTGATTGCCGCATGCTGCGCGCCTCAACCCGTTGTGACCACGAGACCTGGAGCCGAACGGCGACCTTTCTGCTGCTCGGTTTCGTCCTGTACCTGAGCCCCTGGACAGCGTTCGCCGCCCTGCCCCTGCCCGCCGACGACCGACCGGTGCTGCGTATCCAGGGCTCGAACACCATCGGCGCCAAGCTAGGCCCGGCACTGGTCAAGGGCCTGATGCAGGATCAAGGGCTCAACGACATACGCACCAGCGTGACCCAGGAAAACGAGCAGGCTGTAAGCGCCGTGAATGGCGCAGGTCGCAAGATCACCGTGAACATTGCCGCCAACGGATCAGGAACCGGCTTCACCGCCATCGGCCAGGGCAGCGCCGAACTGGCCGCCTCCTCAAGGCCTATCAAGGATGCCGAAATCGCCAGCCTGTCCTCTTTCGGCAATATGAAGAGCCGGGACGCCGAGCAGGTCATCGCCATCGACGGCCTGGCGATCGTACTGCACCCCAGCAACCCCATCGATGCCTTGAGCACCCTGCAACTGGCGCAGATATTTTCCGGGGAAATCAGCGACTGGGCACAGCTGGGCGGCCGCTCCGGCGCCATCGACCTGTACGCTCGGGACGACAACTCCGGCACCTTCGATACGTTCAAGGAACTGGTACTCGGCGCCAACGGCAAGCAACTGTCCAGCAAGGCCAAGCGCTTCGAATCCAGCGAACAGCTATCCGACTCGGTAGCCCGCGATCCCAACGGCATCGGCTTCATCGGCCTGCCCTACGTGCGCAAGGCCAAGGCGGTGGCCATCGCCGCGGGCGATTCGCAGCCCATGGCGCCGAGCGTGACGCTGATCGCCACCGAGGACTACCCACTGTCACGCCGCCTGTTCCTGTACGGGCCACCGAAAAGTGCCAACCCCTGGGCCGAAGCGCTGCTGCATTTCGCCCAGAGCCCCCGCGGCCAGGCCATCGTGGCGGGTAACGGATTCATCGCGCAAACCGTCGAAGCGGTGAAAGTCGAGGCGACCGCGGACATGCCGCCGGCCTATCAGGCACTGGCCCGCGATGCCCAGCGCCTGTCGGTGAACTTCCGTTTCCAGGAAGGCAGCGCCAATCTGGACAACAAGGCGCAGCAGGACCTGCGCCGCGTGCTCGATTACCTGCGCCAACACGACAAGCTGCAGAATAAAGTGGTGCTGGTCGGCTTTGGCGACCCCAAGGCGGTGTCCGCACGTGCCGAGCTGCTTTCCAAATTGCGCGCCATGGCGGTACGCCGTGAACTGGCTCGCGAAGGCGTGGTGATGCGCGAGGTCACCGGCCTGGGTGACGACCTGCCGGTCGCCGACAACGAAGGCGACAGCGGCAGGATCAAGAATCGCCGCGTGGAAGTCTGGGTTTACTGATTTCTCCAGGCGCGCCAGGCACTTGCCGAACCGTACGTTTCATCCTAGCCTTATGGACATGTGACGCCGGGCCCCTCTGGCGATGAGTCCACCTCATCGTGATGTCGGAGTCACTAAGTTGAATCTCAACTTAGGCATCGACAGGGAGGGCCCATGACAGCTCTACATGCCTTTATGCTCACGCCGTTTCTCGGCACCCCGTACTACTTCTGGCTGGCATTCATCATCATCGTCATCGCGCTGCTGGTCTTCGACCTCGGCGTGCTGCACCGCGACCAACACGAAATCGAAATGCGCGAGAGCCTGCTGCTCTACTCGGGTTACTTCAGCGTGGGCGTCGCCTTTGGCGGCTGGGTCTGGTGGGAGCTCGGCGCCACCAAGGCGCTGGAGTTCTACACGGGCTTCCTGGTCGAACAGTCGCTATCGATGGACAACGTGTTCGTCATGGCGATGATCCTCGGCTTTTTTGGCATTCCACGCAAATACCAGCACCGCGTGCTGTTCTGGGGGATCATCGGAGTGGTCGTGCTGCGCGCGATCATGATCGGCCTGGGAACCGCTCTGGTGCAGGAGTTCGACTGGATTCTCTACGTGTTCGGCGCATTCCTGTTGTTCACCGGCATCAAGATGCTGTTCAGCAAGGACCATGACGAGCATCCGGACCTGTCGCAGAACAAGCTACTGATCTTCCTGCGCAAGCACATCCGCGTCACGGACGACCTGCACGGCGGTAGATTCCTGGTGCGCCAGAAAGATCCGGCCAGTGGCAAGATGCTGCTCTTCGCCACCCCGCTGCTGCTGGCACTGGTGCTGATCGAGCTGGCGGATCTGGTGTTCGCGGTGGACAGCGTGCCGGCGGTGTTCGCCATCACCCAGGATCCGTTCATCGTCTACACCTCGAACATCTTCGCGATCCTTGGCTTGCGCGCGTTGTACTTCGCCCTGGCTGCGCTGATGCATCGCTTCGTGTACCTCAAGTACGCGCTGGCCATCGTGCTGATGTTCATCGGCTGCAAGATTTTCCTGCACGGTTTCATCAAGGTTCCCGCCTTGCTCTCGCTCGGCGTTACCATGGGCGTACTGGCCGGCGGCGTGATCCTCTCGCTGCTGAAAACCCGTGACAAGAAACCTGCCGAGACGACGTGACCGAACAAGCTGTGCAGCTCGAGCGAATCGACAAGCCCGACGGCGTACGCTGGTGCGTGCGCCTGGGCAAACGCACGTTGATGTTCGACGACGAAGGTGCCGCTCGCGCCTTCGCAGCCCAGCTTCATATGCGCTTGCACGGCGAGAAGCTGAGCCTGGTGCCCGGCCCCGACAAAGAGCCAGGCTGCTAAGCCGCTACGCTTTCGCCATGTACTTGCCCAGCTCGTACTTGCCGATAGCGGCGCGGTGCACTTCGTCCGGGCCGTCGGCCAGGCGCAAGGTGCGCTGCATGGCGTACCAGTAAGCCAGCGGGAAGTCGCCGCTCACCCCTGCCCCGCCATGCATCTGAATCGCGCGATCGATCACCTTCAACGCCACGTTGGGTGCCACCACCTTGATCTGAGCGATCTCGCTGGCGGCCACTTTGTTGCCGACCGTATCCATCATGTACGCCGCATTGAGGGTCAACAGGCGCGCCATGTTGATCTCCATGCGCGACTCGGCGATCAGGTCGATATTGCCGCCCAGGCGAGCCAGCGGCTTGCCGAATGCCGTGCGCTGCAGCGCGCGCTCGCACATCAGTTTCAGCGCCCGCTCCGCCATGCCGATGGAGCGCATGCAATGGTGGATGCGCCCCGGGCCAAGACGCCCCTGAGCGATCTCGAATCCGCGGCCTTCGCCCAGCAGTACGTTGCCATACGGCACGCGGACGTCCTCGAACAGCACCTCGGCATGGCCGTGGGGCGCATCGTCATAGCCGAATACCGGCAACGGGCGGAGCACCCTCACACCGGGCGTATCCATGGGCACCAGAATCATCGAGTGCTGCTGGTGGCGCGGGCCATCCGGGTTGCTCAAGCCCATGAAGATCATGATCTTGCAGCGGGGGTCGCAGGCGCCCGAGGTCCACCACTTACGGCCATTGATCACCCAATGCTCGCCATCACGCACGGCCGTCGCCTGCATGTTGGTGGCATCCGACGAGGCGACGCCCGGCTCGGTCATGGCGAAGGCCGACCGGATATCACCATTGAGTAGCGGCTCGAGCCACTGGCGTTTCTGCTCCTCGCTGCCGTAACGCACCAGCACCTCCATGTTGCCGGTGTCAGGGGCCGCACAGTTGAACGGCTCGGGACCGATCAGCGAGCTGCCCATGATCTCGGCCAGCGGCGCGTATTCGGTATTGGTGAGCCCCGCGCCCAGCTCGGAATCTGGCAGGAACAGATTCCACAATCCTTCCCCCCTGGCGCGATCCTTGAGTTGCTCAATGATCGTCGTCGGCTGCCAGCGATCACCTTCGGCGACCTGACGCTCGAACTCGGCCTCGGCCGGATATACATGGGCCTGCATGAACGCAGTGACGCGCTCGCGCAACTGCTGAACCTTGGGGGAATAGGCAAAATCCACGGCGCACCTCGGCTGCGTTTCTGTATGCGAAGAATGCTAGTGGACGGTGGGTCATTTATCGACGCTATTTTCAGCGTGTATAAACATTCATCACCGATATAAGATCAGCGCACAAGAACAATGTACGGAGTCGCTCAGGCATGAACCTGAACAAGGTGGATCTCAATCTCTTCGTGGTCTTCGATGCCATATACACCGAAGCCAACCTCACCCGCGCCGGGCAGATCGTCGGCATCACCCAGCCCGCAGTGTCCAACGCCCTGGCCCGCCTGCGCGAGACCTTCAACGATCCGTTGTTCGTACGCACCGCCCAGGGCATGGTGCCCACGCCCATGGCGCAGAACATCATCACGCCGGTGCGCAACGCCTTGCAGCAACTGCGTATCTCGGTGCAGGAAAGCCGCACCTTCAATCCAGCGCAAGCGACCAAGAGCTTTCGCATCAGCATGACCGACCTGACCGAGGCCGTCGTACTGCCGCCCCTGTTCCAACGCCTGCGCCGCCAGGCGCCGAGCGTCACCATCGAAAGCATGCTGGTGCGCCGTCGCGAAACCACCAAGGAACTGGCCGCCGGGCGACTGGACTTCGCCGTGGATGCGCCGCTGAACATCGACCCGCAGGTGCGGCACGTCAAGTTGATGGAGGACCGCTATGTCTGCGCCATGCGCCATGGGCATCCGCTGGCCAAGGAAAAGCTCAGCCTGGAAGCCTACCTGTCACTGACCCATATCCAGATATCCAGCCGCCGCAGCGGCCTCGGCTATGTCGACCTGGCGCTGGGCAAGATGGGCATTCAGCGGCGTATCGCCTTGCGTTCGCAACACTACCTGATGGCCTGCCGGGTGATGCGCGATACCGACATGGCGATTACCGTGCCGGAGCGCTTCGCCCGGGATAACGATCTGTATTTCAGCGAACTGCCGGTGGCTGGCATCCCCTCCCTGGAAACCCACCTGTACTGGCACGAAAGCACCGATCAAGATCCCGCCAATCGCTGGATGCGAGAACAGATTATCGAGATATGCCAGCGCATCACCGCCGAGGAACGTAAAGCCACCTCCAGCGCCGGAGCTTGATCAGCTGGAATAGTCCAGTACCGTCCAGATTCGCGTCAGGCCTTCGCCGATCACACAATTCGATGCACTCAGCTGCTTGTTGTCGTGCAAAGTCATGCGGGTGGTAACGCCATCGGCAGCGCCCTGCCGCTCGACCAGCCACTGCAATTTGCCGCAGTTGGGCGTATCGATCACGTAGCTGGCAGCCACGGGGGCATCGTTGCTGGCCAGTTTGATGGCGTCGACCACCACGCCATGCTCCTCGACGCGTTTGCCGTCGGAAACCAGCACCGCCCAGGCCTGGTTGTCTTCGATGACCAGGTAATTGGCATTGACCTTGGGTTGCTCGACCTGCGGTTGCACGCAACCGGTCAGTGTTACCAACAGCACAACTGTCATGAGTATCTGGTGCATTACGGGGAGTCCTCGGCATCGATCAGCGGCGCTGTGTGCAGCGCCGCCAGACATGGAGTCAGCAAGCGTCGAGGCTGACTATCACCGAATACTGTTTATTTGTACAGTACTTTTGATTTACCCTAGCCGCCGTCACCACACGATCGCAGGCCCGGAACATTCCAGGTGAGATCAGGCTATAGCGGGAGCGCAACGATGCTGGACGTATTGCAACTCAAACACACGATCAACCGGATGCCACTGGACAAGGTGCGCCTCATCGTCGAGGAACTGCACCTGGAAGGCATCGTTACCGAAGGTAAAACGCCGTTCAATCGTCTGCACTTCAACACCTGCTTCGCCGAGATCGAAGCGCTGCTGCAACGGGCGGGCTATCACCGTCAGCTGGACGTGGTGGGTTACCAGGGACTGGCCTATGCGATGTTCGATCCCAATCGCTGGGAAGCCGTGGAAGTACTGCGCTGGCTCAGGGACTATGTGGAAGAGGCGCGGGCGTGCCCTGCCTCATGATGAGCCATGTATCGGGCTCGTTGCCTGCTTATGGTTCAGGCCTTATGCATCAGGGGCTCGATAACGCCACCAGATAGCTCTCTGGGTATATGGCGCGATGCTTGCTTCAGAAAGATCAACAACGCCTTGCAGCCTTCTTATGGGAAGCCAGGTAACGGACACGGCATCTGCCAGATCACCTTCCCCCATCGGGTGTTCTGGTAGATGCCGTTTTTATTGGACGAAGCTTTTCTGCAGGCAAAGAAAAACCCGGCCTGAGCCGGGTTTTTCATGACGCCTGAGCCTATTACTGGGCTTGGGCTTCTACTTCAGCTTCAACGCGACGGTTGATAGCGCGACCTTCTTCGGTAGCGTTGTCAGCAACCGGGCGGGACTCGCCGTAGCCTACGGAGTTAACGCGGTCAGCGCCTACGCCGTACTGGTTGACCAGCACGTCACGAACAGCGTTTGCACGACGCTCGGACAGCTTCTGGTTGTAAGCGTCAGTACCGACGGAGTCAGTGTGACCTTCAACGGTGGTGCTGGTTTGCGGGTACTGGTTCATGAAGTCAGCCAGGTTCTTGATGTCACCGTAGCTTTCTTGCTTGACAGCAGCCTTGTCGAAGTCGAATTTCACGTCCAGTTCGACGCGAACGACTTGCGGAGCTTCTTCAACGACCGGAGCCGGTGCTGGAACTGGCTCTGGAGCCGGCTCGGTTACCTGAGCAACCTGACGGGTGCTGCCACCGAAGTTCAGACCGACACCCACGCCGGCTTGCCACTCGGTGTCACCCTTGTCGATGTTGTACAGAGCTTCAACGCCGGCACGAGCGTACAGCATCTCGGTGAAGTAGTACTTCGCGCCGCCACCAACGATGGCCAGGGTGGAAGTGTCACGGCCGCCTTTGTTGGCGTCGCCGATGCTCTGATGGCCAACGCCGCCGGAAACGTACGGACGCAGACCTACACCCGGCTGGCCGAAGTGGTAGAGGGCTTTCAGATCAGTCAGGTTGCCCTTGATGTTCTTGCTGCCAGCAGCGCCTTCGCCACGCAGGTCATGGTACTCGCCGTACGACAGAGCCAGCTCGACGTCGTCGGTCAGGTAGTAACCAACGCTTGCGCCGAACAGGTTGCCTTCGTCGTGAGCGAAGTCACGCTGAACGTCGGTGAAGTAGCGGTTGGCAAAGCCTTCCACCTCGACAGCGCCTTGGCCTTGAGCCAGCACGCCCATGGAGGTAGCGGCTACCAAGGAGCCAATGACTACGCCTAAGGTGTTTTTCAGTTTCATCCGTTAAATCCCCATCTATGAGTGATTGATCCGCATGCAGGTAGACATGCGAGTCTGCGGTAAGTTTAACAAAACTTACCTTTGCCAGCTAAAGCTTGCCCCGAACTAACTTTCGGTAATACCTGCAAACTTTTCCCGCAATCGGTCCAACGCGCGCTTGTAGCGCATCTTGGTAGCGCTGAGTCCCATGTGCATGATGTCAGCGATCTCCTGAAACTCCAGCTCCGCGACAAAACGCAACACCAGAATTTCCCGGTCGATCGGGTTCACATGCACGAGCCAGCGATCCAATCCGCCTCGATCCTCTATCTTTGGCGCCTTCTCTTCCGACGCCTCCTCCAGAGGATCCAAACTCAGCGCATCCATCAAACGACGTTTGCGACGCTCCTTGCGGTACTGAGTGATGCATTCATTGTAAGTAATGCTATAGAGCCAGGTCTTGAACTTCGATTTACCCTCGAAGTTTTTCAGCCCATAAAGAACCTTGAGCATCACTTCCTGACAGACATCATCGGCATCTCGATCGTTCCCTAAATATCGCGCGCACACATTGAACAATGTGCGCTGGTAACGCCGCATCAATTCTTCGTAAGCACGCGTGACATGGAACAGCTCATCATGGGCACGCGCCACCAGCTCCTCGTCGGAGAGCTCGCGTGGGTCATAGCGCAGTGACGGTGATTGGGGTGCGTTCAAAGCAGGTCGGGCCAACGGTCAGGACGAAAACAGCCAGCGCCTGTTGGAGCAGGCCGCTGGCTGGGCGCATAGGGTAGCAGAAATGCCCCTTAGCGGCTGCTTACCCGCTGCTCGAGCAGCACGCGGTTGGAGAGCGAGACGAGCTCGCCGGAGTCCGTCAGCACTGTGGTCTTGACCGTGCCGATCTCCTCGATCTGGCCCTCGACGCCACCCACTTCGATTTCCTGGCCGACCTGGTACAACTCGCGCACGTAGATACCGGCAAGAATCTGGCTGGCCAGCTCGCGGCTGCCCAGGCCCAACGCCAGTGCCACCGCCAGGCCGACGGAAATCAGCACGATGGCTATGACGTTGTTGAGCAGGTCGGTCTTGACCTCCAACTGGCCGATGGCCACGGAGATGCTGATGATGATCACCAGGCCCTGGGCCAATCGCGCCAGGCCGTGGGCGTAATCCAGCCCAACGCCTTCGGCGGCGCCACGCACCAGGCCGCTGAGCAGATGCCCCAGCAGTACACCGGCCAACAGGATCAGCGCTGCGCCAAACACCTTGGGCAGATACAGAGCCAGCACGTCCAGGGTGGCGGACACGCGCTCCAGGCCCAGCGACTCGGCAGCAGAGACCAGGAATATCAGCAGCACGAACCAATAGACGATCTTGCCGATCAGCGCGGAAACCGGCACCTGGAAGCCCGCGCGGCCGAGGATCTTGGTCAGGCCGGTCCCGGCCATCAGGCGATCCAGGCCCAGCTTGCCGAGCAGCTTGGACAGCAGGGTGTCGAGCAGCTTGGCGACGATGAAGCCCAGCAGCACCAGCACCAGCGCTACGAACAGGTTGGGAATGAAGCTGGCGACTTTCGTCCACAGCGCCGTCATTGCGGCGACCAGGCTATGAGTCCAGGGATCGAGTTCCATTTCATTGCGCCTTATCGGAAGAACGAGCAGACGCACGGCGGCGTGACACCGGTGCGACATGGGAAGAGCCATTGTTGAGGGCGATCATCAGGGCGCTGGCCCAATGCCCCATCAGGCCGAACAGGTCGCCCGCACCTACCTGGCGGTTGGCGGTTTTCAGCACTCGGTTCAGGCAGGCATCGTCGTCGCGCGCAGGCGACGACGGTGCTTTCAACAGATCACGCAGAGATTCTTCGAATGGATCGTGCATGGCAGACCTCACAGAACGTCTCCGCTAGACGCAGCGCTTGCCGGGCGAGTCACATCACACCCAGCGCAGACGGCGGAACAACAGCCACTGGCCCAAGCCAATCAGCACCATCAGCAGGCACGCGACCAGAAACCCATAGGGGCTCTGGGCGCCGGGAATGCCGCCTACGTTGATGCCCAGCAGGCCGGTAACGAAGCTCATGGGCAGGAAAATGCAGGTAATGATGCCGAAGCGGAACATGATGTGGTTCATGCGCACGTCGAGCCGGCGATTCTCCGTCTCCAGCAACAGGCCGATGCGCTCGCGCGTCAGTTCCAGTTCCTCGAGGTAGCGCAGCAGCCGGTTATTCAGCTCGTTCCAGTACAGACTGTCTTCGTGGCTCAGCCAGGGCAGTTGACTGCGGGTGAGCTGCGCGTAGATATCCCGTTGCGGCGACAGAAAGCGGCGAAGACCCGCGGCGCGGCGCCGGATATGCAGCAGCAGGCCGTGATCGGGCAAGGTGCGCTCGTTGCCATCGACCTTTTCTTCCTGTTCATCGACCAGGTCGGAGAGACCGGTCACCAGATCCTCGACCTTGTCGGTGAGGTAATCGCTGAGCTGCAGGATCAGCTCGGAGGGATTTCGCGGCCCTTTACCGGCCTGCAGCCGTTCGATCAGATCCTCGGTGGCACGCAGCGGGCGCAGGCGCAGCGAGATCACCCGCTGCGCGCCGGCGGAAATGCGCACCGAAACCATGTCCTCGGGTTCGGCGCCGGGGTTGAGGTTGACGCCACGCAGGAACAGCAACAACTCGTCGTCGGGCAGCGGCAAGGCACGCGGACGGGTATTCTCCTCGAGCAGCAGGTCGCAGGCGAACTCGCTCAGACCACTGTCGCGGCGCAGCCAGCTCTGGGTCTGCGGATGACTGCGATCCCAGTGCAGCCACAGGCTCTGCCCCTCCTCGAGCTGTAGTCCATCGAGTTGCTCGCGTGCCACTGCCTGTGCGCCGCCCTTGCCATCCAGCACGAAGCCGTGTACCAGCCCCCACTGCGCGTTGTCTTCCTCGTACATCCATACCCCTCGATGACTGCCAGGCCGACGCCTGCTTACTCGGTTTGCAGCGCCTGCGGTGAAACGATGATGCCGTTGTTGTCGGCGTACAGGTACTCGCCAGGGCGGAAGGTCACGCCACCAAAGCTGACCACCACATTCAGGTCGCCCAGGCCGCGCTTCTCGGTTTTCATCGGATGACTGCCCAGCGCCTGTACGCCGAGGTTGGTCTGCGCCAGCACGTCGACGTCGCGCACGCAGCCGTAGATCACCATGCCTTCCCAGCCATTGTTCGCCGCTTTCTCGGCGATCATGTCGCCAAGCAGCGCACAACGCAGCGAGGCACCGCCATCGACCACCAGCACCTTGCCGGCCCCAGACTGATCCGCCTGGGATTTGACCAGGGAATTGTCCTCGAAGCATTTGACCGTGACGATCTGCCCGGCGAACGAATCGCGACCGCCGAAGTTGCTGAACATCGGCTCCACGACGCTGACCAGTTCCGGGTTGGCGTCACACAGATCGGGCGTGCTGTAGTGCATGGCGAAACTCCTGATGGGTGTTCGAAGCCTGCAGCATAGCGTTATCGGGCGCGCCTCGAACACTCTCGGCAGCGCCCCTTCACTATCGCATCACGACACGGCAACGATGGCCGGCTCCTGCGCCTCGCGCGGCGGCGACTGGCGCTCGCCTTCGAGCCAACGGCGAACCAGCGGCCAGACTTCGCTCTGGGCAGGCTTGCTGACCAACATCTGCACATGATCGTACTCGTGCTCGAAACCCTGCCCTCGCCCCAGATTGACGAACTCGCGATCGACCGAGGCGAATCGTTCGAACAGGGCGCGACAGGCCTCGGGCGGGCACTCCCGGTCAGCGTCGCTGGCCACCGCGAGCAGCGGCACCGTGACCGCTTGCAGCCCGGCCCACCAGTCGTGCTCGGCGTCGCCGAAACGCCCGAAAAGGCGATGCCAGCGCAGGGTTTCCAGGGCGATGCCAATCGGCTCGTCCTCGGGCCCACGCTTGAGACGCGCCCCAGAGAGCACCGCGAAGCGCTTGATCACCAGGCGCGCGATCCACTCGACGGGCGGCACCTTGAGTATCCAGTGACGGCGGCTGATCTCGGCCCCGAACAGGCCCAGGCTGGCAATGCCGGCCTGTGGTAAATGACCGCCCCCCAGTGCTGCCGCCAGCGTCAGGCCGCCCAGCGAATGACCCAGCCAATGGGCCGGCGCCGGATTCTGCTCGGCGACGAACGCGGCGATCGCCGGCAGATCGTAGCGGGCGTAGTGCGCCACACAGTTATCCCGATAAGCCTGGTTGCGCGGCGACAGGCCATGGCCGCGCATCTCGGCAATCCACACATCGAAGCCGGCACGCACCAGATAAGGCGCCAGGCCGATGCCGCCGGGCGAATACCAGAACCGTCGGTTGGAAAAACTGCCATGCAGCAGGATCACCGGTTCGCCGCGCGCCTCTTCCTGCCCAGCGAGCCCGAGGCGGGTCAGGGCCAGCTCAACGCTGAAATCCGGGCTGTTGCCCGGTTTGAGGCGGTAGACATCTTCACTCAGGTCACCCCGTAGCTCGGCACTCATCAGCGCTACGGGAAACAACTCACTGCTGCTTTGCATCTTCTTCGCTCTGACACAACAGATTGTCCGCCGCTGGGGTTGCCGGTGGCAGACACCAAAATTCAAAACCTGGCGACACGATCGCCATCGCCGCCTGTGGGCTTGGCGCCCGCACAGCGGCACAAAAAACTTCCGGGAGAAGTTTTTGACGTCGCTTGCGACGGCCCGAAGGGTGGCCGCCAGGGATGGCAGGTCACAAAAAAGGGCAGGTAGAACCTGCCCTCGGGTCACTCTGCAAACCAGACCGATCAGTTGGGCTGGGCTTCGGCCAGGAAGAACCAGGTTTCCAGTACCGAATCGGGGTTCAGGGAAACGCTTTCGATGCCCTGCTCCATCAGCCAGCGCGCCAGGTCCGGGTGGTCCGACGGCCCCTGGCCGCAGATGCCGATGTACTTGCCGGCCTTGTTGCAGGCCTGGATGGCGTTGGAAAGCAGCTTCTTGACTGCCGGGTTACGCTCGTCGAACAGGTGCGCGACGATCCCGGAATCGCGATCCAGCCCCAGAGTCAGCTGGGTCAGGTCGTTGGAGCCGATGGAGAAGCCGTCGAAGTATTCGAGGAACTCTTCTGCGAGAATGGCGTTGGACGGCAGCTCGCACATCATGATGACCTTGAGGCCATCCTGACCGCGCGCCAGGCCGTTCTCGGCGAGCAGATCGACCACCTGTTTGGCTTCGCCCAGGGTACGCACAAAGGGCACCATGATCTCGACATTGGTCAGGCCCATCTCGTTGCGGACCTTCTTCAGCGCCCGGCACTCGAGCTCGAAGCAATCACGGAACGATTCGCTGATGTAGCGCGAGGCGCCGCGGAAGCCCAGCATCGGGTTTTCTTCTTCCGGCTCGTACAGCTTGCCGCCGATCAGGTTGGCGTATTCGTTGGACTTGAAGTCGGACAGGCGCACGATGACCTTCTTGGGCCAGAACGCCGCCGCCAGGGTGCTGATGCCTTCCACCAGTTTCTCGACGTAGAAATTCACCGGATCATCATAACCGGCGATGCGCTTCTCGACGCTTTCCTGGATTTCCGGTGGCAGGCCGTCCATGTTCAGCAGCGCCTTGGGGTGCACGCCGATCATGCGGTTGATGATGAACTCCAGGCGCGCCAGGCCGATACCGGCGTTGGGCAGTTGGGCGAAATCGAAGGCGCGGTCGGGGTTGCCTACGTTCATCATGATCTTGAACGGCAGCTCGGGCATGGCATCGATAGAGTTCTGGCGCACGTCGAAGCCCAGCTCGCCCTCGAAGATGAACCCGGTGTCGCCTTCGGCGCAGGACACCGTCACACCCTGGCCGTCACGCAGCGCATGGGTGGCGTTGCCGCAACCGACCACGGCCGGAATGCCCAGCTCGCGGGCGATGATCGCCGCGTGGCAGGTCCGCCCGCCGCGGTTGGTGACGATGGCGCTGGCGCGCTTCATGACCGGTTCCCAGTCCGGGTCGGTCATGTCGGATACCAGTACGTCGCCGGGCTGGACCTTGTCCATCTCGGACACGTCGTTGATCACGCGAACCTTGCCGGCGCCGATTTTCTGGCCGATGGCGCGGCCTTCGACCAGCACGGTACCTTTTTCCTTGAGCAGGTAGCGCTCCATAACGGTGGCGCTGGCGCGGCTCTTCACGGTCTCCGGGCGGGCCTGAACGATGTACAGCTTGCCGTCATCACCGTCCTTGGCCCACTCGATGTCCATCGGGCGGCCGTAGTGTTTCTCGATGATCATGGCCTGCTTGGCCAGCTCGCTGACTTCGGCATCGCTCAGGCAGAAACGCGCGCGGTCGGCGCGGTCGACATCGACCACCTTGACCGACTTGCCGGCCTTGGCTTCGTCGCCGTAGATCATCTTGATCGCCTTGCTGCCCAGGTTGCGACGCAGGATCGCCGGGCGGCCGGCTTCCAGGGTCTGCTTGTGGACATAGAACTCGTCGGGGTTGACCGCGCCCTGCACCACGGTTTCACCCAGGCCGTAGGCGCCGGTGATGAACACCACGTCGCGGAAGCCCGATTCGGTATCGAGGGTGAACATCACGCCGGCGGTGCCGGTTTCCGAACGCACCATGCGCTGCACGCCTGCGGACAGGGCGACCAGCTTGTGGTCGAAGCCCTGGTGCACGCGGTAGGCGATGGCGCGGTCGTTGAACAGCGAAGCGAAGACTTCCTTGGCCGCACGGATAACGTTCTCCACGCCGCGGATGTTCAGGAAGGTTTCCTGCTGGCCTGCGAAGGAGGCATCGGGCAGGTCTTCGGCGGTGGCCGAGGAACGCACGGCCACGGCCATGTTGTCGTTACCGCCCGCCATGGCGGCGAACGCCGTGCGAATCTGCTCGTTGAGCTCGGCCGGGAACTCGGCGTCCATCACCCACTGGCGAATCTGCGCGCCGGTCTTGGCCAGGGCGTTGACGTCGTCGACGTCCAGGGCGTCCAGCGCTTCGTGGATCTGCGCGTTCAGACCGCTCTGCTCGAGGAAGTCGCGATAGGCCTGGGCGGTCGTGGCGAAACCACCGGGTACCGAAACGCCAGCACCCGCCAGGTTGCTGATCATCTCGCCGAGGGAGGCGTTCTTGCCCCCTACATGCTCGACGTCATGATTGCCGAGCTTATCGAGGGAAACTACGTACTCTGCCAAGGTGATCTCTCCACTTCAGTGTTGGAAAAGCTCATGGGCTGGAAACGCCGTCGGCATGCGCCGGGTGGACAATGGCCTGGCCCTGGAAAATAAGTAACAATGCAAACCCATCAGGGCCGGCAAAAAACCGACCTATCATAGCCAAGATTCGTTCCCAGCTTATAGGCCATTTGCGCAATGACTCGAACCGCGTACTTCATCTCCGACGGCACCGGTATCACCGCGGAGGCTCTGGGGCAAAGCCTGCTGGCCCAGTTCGACACCATCGGCTTCACCAAGCTCACGCGGCCCTATGTCGACAGCGTCGAAAAAGCGCGCGCCATGGTACAACAAATCAATAATGCCGCCGACAGAGACGGCGCCAACCCGATCGTCTTCGCCACCATCGTCAACCAGGAAATCCACGACATCCTGGTCGAGTCCCGCGGTTTCATGATCGACATCTTCTCGACCTTCCTGGCGCCACTGGAGCAGGAACTCGCTTCCCACTCCTCGTACTCGGTGGGCAAATCCCACTCGATCAGTGGCAATACCAACTACATGGAGCGCATCGAGGCGGTCAACTTTGCCCTCGACAACGACGATGGCGCGCGCACCCATTATTACGACAAGGCCGACCTGATCCTGGTGGGCGTGTCGCGTTGCGGCAAGACCCCGACCTGCCTGTACATGGCCATGCAATACGGTATTCGCGCCGCCAACTACCCACTCACCGAAGACGACATGGAGCGCCTGCAGCTGCCAGCCTCGCTGAAAAAATACCGCGAGAAGCTGTTCGGCCTGACCATCGACCCCGACCGCCTGGCGGCGATTCGCAACGAGCGCAAGCCAAACAGCCGCTACGCCAGCTATGCTCAGTGCGAATTCGAGGTGCGCGAGGTGGAAAGCCTGTTCCGCCGCGAATCGATCAACTTCATCGACTCCACCCATTTCTCGGTGGAAGAGATTTCCGCCAAGATCCTGGTGGAAAAAGGCGTCGAGCGACGCTTCAAATAACCGCCCCCTGAGGGACCTGCCATGACGCTGTCCGATGCCGTGCTGTTCGCCCCGCTCGCCTTTCTGATCGCGTTGACGCCAGGCCCCAACAACTTCTGCGCGATGAACAACGGCATCCGCCATGGCATCGGCGCGGCCCTGGTAGCCACCACCGGGCGCGTAGCGGCATTCATCATCTTCCTGAGCATTTCCGCGGTGGGCCTGGGCGCCATGCTACTGGCCTCGGAAACCGCCTTCACGGTGATCAAGTGGGTCGGCGCGCTGTACCTGCTGTACCTGGGCATCAGCGCCTGGCGCAGCCGGGAATTCAGCGGCCTGGAGCTGGAGGGCGCAGTGCCGGCCGTGCAGCCGCAGCGGCGGGTGTCGCGCCTGATGCTGCAGGAGTTTCTGATCGGCATCAGCAACCCCAAGGCCATTCTGCTGTTCGCGGCAGTGTTCCCGCAGTTCATCAAACCGGGCGAGCCGGCGACCGAGCAGTTCATCTACCTGGGCGCCACCTACCTGCTGGCCGAATACGCAGCCTCGCTGGTCTATGCCCTGTTCGGTCGACAGATCCGCCGCTTCATTCGTACCCGGCGAGGCGCGCAGCGCCTTAACCGCACCACGGGCGCCTTCTTCATGGGCGCGGGTGGCCTGCTGATCAGCACCACCCAGCATTGAATGGCCGCCGGTGCTAGGGTCTGTCTGAAAAGTCTCCGAGCGAAGGTCAGGCGAGGCAAAAATCGGTGAGGAAGCGGAGTTTACGAGCTGTAAATGAGCATTCCGAACCGATTTTTAACGAAGCATCACCGAGCGCAGGTACTTTTCAGACAGAGCCTAGGCCGGCACCCGCACCCAGCCCTCCATGAGAATCCGCGCACTGCGACTCATGATCGCCTTGGTGACCACCCAGCCGCCGTCGACCAAGCCCGCTTCGGCGCCAACACGCAAGGTGCCGGAGGGATGCCCGAAGCGCACCGCCTGGCGCTCACCGCCGCCCGCCGCCAGGTTGACCAGCGTGCCCGGCACCGCCGCCGCTGCGCCGATGGCTACCGCACAGGTACCCATCATGGCGTGATGCAGTTTGCCCATGGACAGCGCACGCACCAGCAGGTCGACCTCGCCTGCTTCGACCGTCTTGCCACTCGATGCCCGGTAGCTTTTCGGCGGGCTGACGAAGGCTACTTTGGGCGTGTGCTGGCGGGTCAGCGCCTCCTCGGCGCTCTTGATCAGCCCCATGCGCAGGGCACCTGCCACACGAATCTGCTCGAAACGCGCCAGTTGTGCCGGGTCCGCATTGATGTCCTCGCGCAGCTCGGTGCCCTGGTAGCCGATATCCTCGGCATTGACGAAAATGGTCGGAATGCCCGCCGCGATCAGCGTCGCCTTGAAGGCCCCGATACCGGGCACGTCGAGGTCATCGACCAGATTGCCGGTAGGAAACATCGAGCCGCCCTCCTCGCCGTCGTCCGAGGGATCGAGAAACTCCAACACGATCTCCGCCGCCGGGAAGGTCACACCGTCCAGTTCGAAGTCGCCGGTTTCCTGCACCTGGCCATTGCTGATCGGCACGTGGGCGATGATGGTTTTGTGAATATTGGCCTGCCAGATGCGCACCACGCAGGTGCCGCTCTCGGGAATCCGTGAAGGGTCGACCAAGCCGGCATGAATGGCGAAAGCACCGGCGGCGGTAGACAGGTTGCCGCAGTTACCGCTCCAGTCGACGAACGCCTTGTCGATGGACACCTGGCCGTAGAGGTAATCCACATCGTGCTCGGGCCGGGCGCTTTTCGACAGGATCACGCACTTGGAGGTGCTCGACGTAGCCCCGCCCATGCCGTCTATATGCGCCGAATACGGATCGGGGCTGCCGATCACCCGCATGAACAGCTGATCGCGGGCCTCGCCGGGCAGCTGGCAAGGCTCGGGCAGGTCCTGCAGACGAAAGAACACGCCCTTGCTGGTGCCGCCACGCATATAGGTGGCGGGGATTTTCACTTGCGGCAGATAAGCCATGGATGCGGTCCTTGAAAATGGCCTGGATGCAATCCGGGCATGTGGTAATCGTTTTCCCGGATTGGCTGTAGGGTGGATCGGGGCGCGTAGCTGGCACTTTTTCCATTCATCGTGGAGATGCCGGTGGTGGATCGGTAAAGCGCGATCCACCCTACGCAGTCACGCCACCGCGCCGTCGAGGAAGTCCTTGGCGAAGCGCTGCAGCACACCGCCGGCTTTGTACACGCTGACGTCCGCCGCAGTATCCAGGCGGCAGGTCACTGGCATCCGGACCATCTCGCCGTTGCGGCGGTTGACCACCAGGGTCAGCTCGCCGCGCGGTGCGATATCGCCCTCGATGTCATAGGTTTCAGTGCCATCGAGCCCAAGGGTCAACCTCGTCGTCCCAGGCTTGAACTCCACCGGTAGCACGCCCATGCCCACCAGGTTGGTGCGGTGAATGCGCTCGAAGCCTTCGGCGACGATCACCTCCACGCCCGCCAGGCGCACGCCCTTGGCCGCCCAGTCGCGGGAGGAGCCCTGGCCGTAGTCGGCGCCGGCCACGATGATCAGGTTCTGCTTGCGGTTCATGTAGGTCTCGATGGCCTCCCACATGCGCATCACCTTGCCCTCAGGCTCGACACGAGCCAGCGAGCCCTTTTTCACTTGCCCGTCGACTACGACCATTTCGTTGACCAGTTGCGGGTTGGCGAAGGTGGCGCGCTGGGCGGTCAGGTGGTCGCCCCTGTGAGTCGCGTAGGAGTTGAAGTCCTCCTCCGGCAAGCCCATTTTCGCCAGATACTCGCCGGCGGCCGAGTCCGCCAGGATGGCGTTGGACGGAGACAGGTGGTCGGTGGTGATGTTGTCCGGGAGGATCGCCAGGGGCAGCATGCCCTTGAGCGTGCGCTCGCTGGCCAATGCACCCTCCCAGTACGGCGGGCGGCGGATGTAGGTGGACGCCGGCCGCCAGTCGTACAGCGGGCTTTCGGCCTCCTGCACGCTGCCCAGGTCGAACATCGGGATGTAGATCTGCTTGAACTGCTCGGGCTTTACCGACGCGGCAACGATGGCATCGATTTCCTCGTCGCTCGGCCATAGATCCTTGAGGGTAATCGGATTGCCCTGCGCATCGTTGCCCAGCGCATCCTGCTCGATGTCGAAACGCACGGTGCCGGCGATGGCGTAAGCCACCACCAGCGGCGGCGACGCCAAAAACGCCTGCTTGGCGTAGGGATGGATGCGCCCGTCGAAGTTGCGGTTCCCTGAGAGCACGGCGGTGGCGTACAGATCGCGGTCGATGATTTCCTTCTGGATCACCGGGTCCAACGCGCCGGACATGCCGTTACAGGTTGTGCAGGCGTAGGCGACGATGCCGAAACCGAGCATTTCCAGCTCCGGCAGCAAGCCGGCCTCTTCAAGGTATAGCTTGGCGACCTTGGAGCCCGGCGCGAAGGAGGTTTTCACCCAGGGTTTGCGCACCAGGCCCAGCGCGTTGGCCTTCTTGGCCACAAGGCCGGCTGCGACCACGTTGCGCGGATTGGACGTGTTAGTACAACTGGTGATGGCGGCGATGATCACCGCGCCATCGGGCATAAGCCCCTGGGCTTCCTCGCCCTTGCCGGCCTGCAATTTGGCTTCGTCAGCGATGCCACGCTCAGCCAGCGCCGAGGTGGGTAGGCGCCGATGCGGGTTGCTCGGGCCGGCCATGTTGCGGCCCACGCTGCCCAGGTCGAAGCGCAGCACACGCTCGTACTCGGCGCCTTCCAATGCGCTGCTCCACAGCCCTAGGGTCTTGGCGTAATGCTCGACCAGCGCCACCTGCTCCGGCTCGCGGCCGGTGAGCTTGAGGTAGTCGATGGTCTGCTCGTCGATGTAGAACATCGAGGCGGTGGCACCGTATTCCGGACACATGTTGGAGATGGTCGCGCGGTCGCCGATGGACAGGCCGTCCGCGCCCTCACCAAAAAATTCGACCCAGGCGCCCACCACCCGCTCCTGGCGCAGGAACTCGGTCAGCGCCAGTACGATATCGGTGGCCGTGATGCTGGGCTGGCGTTTGCCAGTGAGTTCGACGCCGACGATATCCGGCAGGCGCATCATCGACGGGTGGCCAAGCATCACCGTCTCGGCTTCCAGGCCGCCGACGCCGATGGCAATCACGCCCAGCGCATCGACATGCGGGGTGTGCGAGTCGGTACCGACGCAGGTATCGGGAAAGGCGATGCCGCCGCGCGCCTGGATCACCGGGCTCATTTTTTCGAGGTTGATCTGGTGCATGATGCCGTTGCCGGCCGGAATCACGTCGACGTTCTTGAACGCGGTCTTGGTCCAGTCGATGAAGTGGAAGCGATCCTCGTTACGGCGATCCTCGATGGCGCGATTCTTCTCGAAGGCGTCCGGGTCGAATCCTGGCGCCTCGACGGCTAGCGAATGGTCGACGATCAACTGGGTCGGTACCACCGGGTTGACCTTGGCCGGGTCACCGCCCTTGTCGGCGATGGCGTCGCGCAGGCCGGCCAGGTCGACCAACGCGGTCTGCCCGAGAATGTCGTGACAGACTACGCGCGCCGGATACCAGGGAAAATCCAGATCGCGCTTGCGATGCACCAGTTGCTCCAGGGAAGCGGTCAAATCCTGCGGGTCACAACGGCGCACCAGTTGCTCGGCGAGCACGCGCGAGGTGTAGGGCAGCTTCGCCCAGGCGCCGGCCTGGATCGCCTCGACGGCCTCACGAGCATCGAAGTAATCCAGTGCGGTGCCGGGCAGGCGCTTGCGGTATTGGCTGTTCACGGTTTCGGTCATGTGGCTTTTCATAATTATCAGGGGCGATCCTTGAGCGGCACGAACTTCAGGTCCTCAGGGCCTGTGTAGTTGGCGCTCGGGCGGATGATCTTGCCGTCGATGCGTTGCTCGATGACGTGGGCGGACCAGCCGGCGGTACGAGCGATGACGAACAGCGGGGTGAACATGGCGGTGGGCACGCCCATCATGTGGTAGCTCACGGCGCTGAACCAGTCGAGGTTGGGGAACATCTTCTTGATGTCCCACATGATGGTTTCCAGGCGCTCGGCGATATCGAACATCTTGTTGTTGCCCTGCTCGGCCGACAGCTCGCGAGCCACTTCCTTGATCACCTTGTTGCGCGGGTCGGCAACCGTATAGACCGGATGGCCGAAGCCGATCACCACTTCCTTGCGCCCTACCCGCTCGCGGATATCGGCCTCGGCGTCGTCCGGGCTGTCGTAGCGTTTCTGCACCTCGAAGGCCACTTCGTTGGCGCCGCCGTGCTTGGGCCCGCGCAGCGCACCGATACCGCCGGCGATGGCCGAGAACAGGTCCGAGCCGGTGCCGGCGATCACCCGGCTGGTGAAGGTCGAGGCGTTGAACTCGTGCTCGGCGTAGAGAATCAGCGAAGTGTGCATGGCGCGCACCCAGGAATCTCGCGGCGCAGCGCCGTGCAGCAGGTGCAGGAAATGTCCGCCGATGGAGTCGTCGTCGGTCTCCACCTCGATGCGCTTGCCGTTGTGACTGAAGTGATACCAATAAAGCAGCATGGAGCCCAGCGACGCCATCAGCCTGTCAGCGATATCCCGCGCCCCTGGGTGGTTGTGGTCGTCCTTCTCGGGCGCCAGGCAGCCGAGCACCGACACGCCAGTGCGCATCACGTCCATCGGGTGGGCCGAAGGCGGCAATTGCTCGAGCGCCACCTTCAGCGCCGCCGGCAGGCCTCGCAGTGCCTTGAGTTTGGCCTTGTAGGTCGCCAGTTCGGCAACCGTCGGCAGCTTGCCATGCACAAGCAGATGGGCGACCTCCTCGAATTCGCAGGTGGTGGCGACATCGAGAATGTCGTAACCGCGGTAATGCAGGTCATTGCCGGTGCGGCCCACGGTGCAAAGGGCAGTATTGCCAGCAGCGGTGCCACTGAGGGCGACGGATTTCTTCGGTTTGAAGCCGGGTGCGGAGGTGTCGGTGGCGCTCATCAGTTTCTCCTTGTTGTTATGGGCGAGCCGCAACGCAGCCCGTCAGGCAATCACTTCTTGGCGGCGAACAGCGCGTCGAGCTTCTGCTCGAAGGCGTGATAACCGATGCGCTCATACAACTCGGCGCGGGTCTGCATCTGCTCGACCACGTCCTGCTGGTGGCCGTTCTGGCGAATCGAGGTGTAAACGTTTTCCGCCGCCTTGTTGGCCGCGCGAAAAGCCGACAGCGGGTAAAGCTGGATGGCCACGCCGACCGAGGCCAGCTCGTCGCGGGTGAACAACGGCGTGGCGCCGAACTCGGTGATGTTGGCCAGTACCGGCACCTTTAGCGCCTCGACGAAACGTTGGTAGGTCGGCAGGTCATAAGCTGCTTCGGCGAAGATGCCGTCGGCGCCCGCCTCCACATAACGCAGGCAACGCTCGATGGCGGCGTCCACGCCCTCGGCCTGGATGGCGTCGGTACGGGCGATCAGGAAGAAATTCGGGTCGGTCTTGGCATCGGCGGCAGCCTTGACGCGGTCCACCATCTCTTCGCAGGAGACGATCTCCTTGCCCGGCCGGTGACCACAGCGCTTGGCACCCACCTGATCCTCGATATGGGCCGCCGCAGCACCCGCCTTGATAAGGCTCTTGATGGTGCGCTCGATATTGAAGGCGCTCGGCCCGAAGCCAGTGTCGATGTCGACCATCAGCGGCAGGTCGCACACATCGGTGATGCGCCGCACGTCGATCAGCACGTCTTCCAGGGTGTTGATGCCCAGGTCCGGCAGCCCCAGGGAGCCAGCCGCCACACCACCGCCAGACAGGTAGATCGCCTTGAAGCCGGCACGTTGGGCCAGCAACGCATGGTTGGCGTTGATCGCGCCGATCACCTGCAGCGGTTTTTCTTCGATGAGGGCCTGGCGGAAACGCTGGCCTGCAGAAAGCTGGGTCATGAATCACCTCGGGTCTTGGAAGGTTTGGCAAGCGCCGCCTGCCCGGCCTGGGCCAGATAATGACGCTCGATATTGCGTTTGGACGCGCCGATGTGACGGCGCATCAGCAGTTCGGCCAACTCACCGTCGCGATCGGCGATGGCGTCGAGAATGCGGTGGTGTTCGGCAAAGGCCTGGTGCGGGCGATTGGGTGTGGCGGAGAACTGCAGGCGATACATGCGCACCAGTTGATAGAGCTCGTCGCACAGCAGCTTGGCCAAGGTGCGGTTGCCGCTGCCCTGGATGATCCGGTAATGGAAGTCGAAATCGCCTTCCTGCTGGTAGTAGCCGACACCGGCCTGAAACGCCGCGTCCTGCTCGTGCAGGTCGAGCACCCGGCGCAGGTCGTCGATCTCGGCTTGGCTCATGCGCTCGGCCGCCTGCCGACAGGCCATGCCTTCCAGGGATTCGCGGATTTCGTACAGCTCGATCAGTTCGGCATGGCTGAGCGATACCACCCGGGCGCCGACATGGGGAACGCGCACCAGCAGCTTCTGCCCCTCCAGCCGGTGAATCGCCTCGCGCAGCGGCCCACGGCTGATGCCATAGGTGCGCGCCAGCTCCGGCTCGGAGATCTTGCTGCCCGGCGCCATCTCGCCACGCACGATAGCCAGCTGGATCTGCCGAAAGACGTTTTCGGCCAGGGTTCCGACGTCTTCCTCAGCGACACCCTCAACGGCATCCAACATATTGTCGACACTCTTATCGTTTGATCTTCAGATAAATCCATATCTGAAGAAAATTCAAGCCTTCCTGTCGACAATGTATTTTCAAGATGGGCCTTTTCGTCAACCTCGTCAGCCACGGAACATTCGATGCGAACGGCACCATTCACACCTGCAGATAGTCTGTCGAGCGCCTGTGGCACGCCACACAAGCGACTGTCAGCACCTTTGCAGCCCATGCTAGACTTCGCCTCATTTCGCCCACGGGCCGCTGCTGCAGCGGCTGGTAGGCCGTCTTCAATGGCGCATGGATCGTCCCATCGCTTCATCTACTCAAGGACCCATGAGACTTCATTTCCTGACTACCTTGCCCTGCTTGCTGGCGCTGTCTTGCCACAGTATCGCGGCGGACAAAACCATCTACGGCCTGAACGAACACGTCAGCCTCGACATCGACGTGGAAGTGGCCGCCAAACTCGACACCGGCGCCCAGACCGCCTCGCTCAGCGCCCGCGACATCGAGCGCTTCAAGCGTGACGGCGAACGCTGGGTGCGTTTCTACCTGGCCATCGACGATGCCCACGCGCATCCCATCGAGCGCCCGCTGGCACGCATCAGCAAGATCAAGCGCCGTGCCGGCGACGTCGACGAAGACGATGAGAAGACCTACACCGCCCGCCCGGTCATCGAACTGGACGTGTGCATGGGTAACGTCAAACGCCAGATCGAAGTGAACCTTACCGATCGAAGCGCCTTCCAATACCCGCTTTTGATCGGCTCCGACGCGCTCAAGCGCTTCGATGCGCTGGTCGACCCCAGCTTAAAATACGCAGCAGGCAAGCCTGACTGTTCCAACGCAAAATCCGGCGAGTAATCACCATGCGCTCTCTTACCCTGCATCTGAAAATCCTGATCACCATTCTGGTGAGCCTGGGCGTTCTGATTACGGCCTATCAGATTTTCATCCTCGGCATTCCGGTCAGCAGTGACGAAACCGACGACCTCTGGAACATCGACACCCGGGTCGAATTCCAGGCCAATGGCCGCGATCCGATCAAGCTGCAGATGTTCGTACCGCCGTTGAATCAGGACTACGTCAGCCTCAATGAAAGCTTCATCTCCAACAACTACGGGGTGAGCGTCAACCGTGCCGATGGCAACCGCAAGGTGACCTGGTCGGCGCGCCGCGCCAACGGCAAGCAGACCCTCTACTACCGTCTGGTACTGACCAAGCGCTACAGTGGCGAGCAGGCCAAGCCGAAGGGCCCGATCTTCCGCGACAGCATCCCGGTCGAAGGCCCCGAGAAGATCGCCGCCGAGGCATTGCTGGCGCCGATCCGCCAGCACTCGGCGGACGTCGAGACCTTCATCAGCGAGACCATCAAGCGCGTCAACAACAGCAACGACGACAACGCCAAGCTGCTGCTCGGCGGCGATGCCTCGACCACCAAGAAGGCCCAGGCCGTGGAGCTCTTGCTGTCCATCGCCCACGTACCGATGGAGCGCGTACACACCATCCGCCTGGCCGCCGACATCCAGCAGAGCCCGGAGCTGTGGCTGCGCAGCTTCAACGGCGACCGCTGGCTGTACTTCAACCCGGAAACCGGCGAGCAGGGCCTGCCGGCCGACCGCCTGGTCTGGTGGACCGGTGACGAGCCGCTGGTTAGCCTCGATGGCGGCCGTCAGGCCACCACTACCTTCACGCTCAACAACAGCGAGATGAACGCCATTCGCCTCGCCCAACTGACCGACGAGAACACCGACGCCGACTTCCTCGAGTACTCGCTGTACGGCCTGCCGCTGCAGACCCAGCAGACCTTCATGATCATGGTGATGATCCCCATTGGCGTGCTGGTGATCCTGATCCTGCGTAACCTCGGCGGCCTGCAGACCCTGGGTACCTTCACCCCGGTGCTGATCGCCCTGGCCTTCCGGGAAACCCAGCTGGGCTTCGGTATCTTCCTGTTCACGGTGATCACTGCGCTCGGCCTGTCCCTGCGCTCCTATCTGGAACACCTGAAACTGCAGATGCTGCCACGGCTCTCGGTGGTGCTGACCTTCGTGGTGGTGCTGATCGCCACCATCAGCCTGTTCAGCCACAAGCTGGGGCTGGAGCGTGGCCTGTCGGTCGCCCTGTTCCCGATGGTGATTCTGACCATGACCATCGAGCGCCTGTCGATCACCTGGGAAGAACGCGGCGGCAGCCATGCCTTCAAGGTCGCCATCGGCACGCTGTTCGCCGCGACCATCGCCCATCTGCTGATGACCGTACCGGAACTGGTGTACTTCGTGTTCACCTTCCCGGCGATCCTGCTGATCCTGGTGGGCTTCATGCTGGCGATGGGGCGCTACCGCGGCTACCGCCTGACCGAACTGTTCCGCTTCAAAGCCTTCCTGAAGGACTAAGACCATGTTCGGCCTGATCAAGACGTGGAAAGCCCTTGAGGCCAAGGGCATCATGGGCATCAACCGCCGCAACGCGGACTACGTGCTCAAGTACAACAAGCGCCACCTGTATCCGATCGTCGATGACAAGATCATCACCAAGGAACGGGCCATCGAAGCCGGCATTCACGTGCCGGAAATGTACGGGGTGATCTCCACCGAAAAGGAGATCGACAACCTCGACAAGATCATCGGTGAGCGCAGCGATTTCGTCGTCAAGCCGGCCCAGGGCGCCGGTGGCGACGGCATCCTGGTGATTGCCGACCGCTTCGAGGATCGCTTCAAGACGGTGTCGGGCAAGATTGTCAGCCACTCGGAAATCGAGCAGCAGATTTCCAGCATCCTCTCGGGCCTCTACTCCCTGGGCGGCCACCGCGACCGCGCACTGATCGAGTACCGGGTAACGCCGGACAGCATCTTCAAGAGCATCAGCTACGAAGGCGTGCCGGACATCCGCATCATCGTGCTGATGGGCTACCCGGTGATGGCCATGCTTCGCCTGCCGACCCGCCAGTCCGGCGGCAAGGCCAACCTGCACCAGGGCGCCATCGGTGTTGGTGTGGACCTGGCCACCGGCGTGACGCTGCGCGGCACCTGGCTGAACAACAAAATCACCAAGCACCCGGACACCACCAACGCGGTAGATGGCGTGCAACTGCCCAACTGGGACGGTTTCATGAAGCTCGCCGCTGGCTGCTACGAGCTGTGCGGCCTGGGCTATATCGGTGTCGACATGGTGCTGGACCAGGACAAGGGCCCGCTGATTCTCGAGCTCAACGCCCGCCCCGGCCTGAACATCCAGATCGCCAACGACTGTGGCCTGACCCATCGCGCCCACGCGGTGGAAGCTCGTCTGGAAGAGCTGAAAGCCAAGGGCATTCAGGAAAACGCCGAAGAACGTACGCGTTTCTCGCAGGAACTGTTCGGGCACATTCCGCCGGCGCAAATCTGACCCAGCGACCTGCTGCCGGCCACCCGGTAGCAGGCTCTCGCTCCGCTGTGCAGCCGCACCCCGGTCGCCGCGCAGATTTGTTACCATCGCCCTCTATCATCCACACGTCTCGGAGCCCGCAATGGATCTCGATCTGGACAGACTCAACGCCGAATTCGCCAATCAGCCGCAAAAGCTGATCGAGTGGGCGATCGGCCTGGGCAAACCCGCGATCTGCACCACCAACTTCCGCCCGTTCGAAGCGGTGATCCTGCACATGGTCAGCCAGGCCAAGGCCGATATCCCGATCGTGTGGATGGACAGCGGTTACAACACCGAGGCGACCTACAAGTTCGCCGACGAGGTCACCCAGCAGCTGGGCCTGAACCTGATCACCTACCTACCCAAGCGCAGCCGCGCCCACCGCGAAGCCATCGACGGCCCGACGCCAGGTCTGGACGATCCGCGCCATGCCGCATTCACTGAAGAAGTGAAGCTCGAGCCCTTCGCCCGAGCCCTGCGCGAGACCGCCCCAGGCGTCTGGTTCACCGCACTGCGCGCCACCGACACCGCGGTTCGCGCGCAGATGCAGCCGGTGAGCATCAACCCGGACGGCCTGATCAAGGTCGCGCCGCTGCTGCACTGGTCCTCCAAGGATCTGTACCAGTACCTCACCGCCCACGGCCTGCCGAACAACTTCGACTACTTCGACCCGACCAAGGGCGAAGACAACCGCGAGTGTGGCCTGCACCTGAGCCACTGATATCCCGGCTCGAAAAAATGGCGCCTTGTGGCGCCATTTTCGTTTCTGCCGTGTCGATCAGTGAAACGGCAGCTTGACGTCCTTGAACAGCTCTTCGAGCTCGACCTTGTTGTGGCACTGTACGGCCTTGGCCAGCACGTCACGAGTCAGGTGCGGAGCGAACGTCTCGATGAAATCGCACATGAAGCCGCGCAGGAAAGTGCCGCGGCGGAAACCGATGCGCGTCACGCTGGACTCGAACAACTCGCTGGCGTCGAGCACCACCAGGTCCGGATCCAGCTTCGGATCGACCGCCATGCCGGCCACGATGCCAACGCCCAGGCCCAGACGCACGTAGGTCTTGATCACGTCGGCATCGACGGCGGTGAACACCACCTTGGGCGTCAGCCCGCGGTGACTGAACGCCTCATCGAGCTTGGAGCGACCGGTGAAACCGAAGGTGTAGGTGACGATCTCGTGCTCGGCCAGGGCTTCGAGGGTCAGCTTCGGCAGTTTGCTCAGCGGATGGCCCTGGGGCACGATCACACAGCGATTCCAGCGGTAGCACGGCATCATCACCAGGTCGTTGTAGAGCTCCAGACCCTCGGTAGCGATGGCGAAGTCGACGGTGCCGTCAGCGGCCATTTCGGCGATCTGCATCGGCGTGCCCTGATGCATGTGCAGAGCGACTTCCGGGTACTGCTTGATGAAGCTGCTGATCACCGGCGGCAACGCATAACGTGCCTGAGTGTGGGTGGTGGCGATGGACAGCGTGCCCTTCTTCTCGTTTGAGAACTCCTGGGCTATCTGCTTGATGCTTTCGACCTTGCGCAGTATCTCGCCAGCGGTATTGATGATCCGCTCACCTGCTGGCGTGACACGGGTCAGGTGCTTGCCGCTACGGGCGAAGACTTCGACGCCGAGCTCGTCTTCGAGCAGGCGGATCTGCTTGCTGATCCCCGGCTGCGAGGTATACAAGCTCTGCGCCGTGGCGGAAACGTTGAGGTCATGGTGCGCGACTTCCCAGATGTAGCGCAGTTGCTGAAGCTTCATATAAATCCCTCAAAGCGGATAGGCCGCCGCCTGATCGTCGATCAGCTATATAACCATATTAATGGTAAAGGCGGTATATATAGATTTTTTATCTGGGTCGAGTCGTTCACTCGTGGCGGGATCGATGTTGCAGCATGGGCACCAGGTAAACCGGCACATCGCACAACTGCAGCAGCCTGGCAGCGGTGCGACCCATTGGCACCTCGAGTGCAGCGCCATGGCTATGACTGCCTACGACCAGCAAATCCACACCGAGTTTCTGGGCGTGCTCGAGAATGGAAATCGGCGGATCGCCACGCAGAACGCTGACCGAGCCGATCAGTTCCAGATCATCCTGGCTGTCACCCAGTTCGTCACGAAAGCCTTCGAGCACGCGTAATTCGATATTGCTCATCACGGTTTCCAGGCCCGTGCTGCGCAGCTCTTTCAAGCGGGTTTCATCGACGTAGGTCTGCAGCACGGACTCGGCGAACAAGCCCATGGGCTCCACCACGTGCACGACGTGCAGGCGCGCCTTGAAACTGCGCGCCAATGCCAGCGCATGTTGCAGCACATAGGGCGCATACAGACCAAGGTCGGTGGCATAAAGAATCGAACGAATCATGCGGCCTCCTCGACTGCCGGCACGGCGGGGCCTGGCTTGAGCTTAGCAGCGCCGCGCAAAAGCTACCGCAAAAGGCCAGCAGCCGCGCACCGCCATCGTTCAGGGCAGGTCTTCAGGCGCTCTGGCAAGCGCTTCGAGCAACGCCTCCCGTAGCTCGGCAACCGACAACATAGCCTGCAACGCGCCATAGAACTCGCCATCGCACACCACGAAAAGCGCTGGCAACTGGAAGACTTCATAACGCTGGACCAGGCCAGAGTTTTCCTGGGCATCGATCCAGACCAGACGCTGGACCGGCAACCCCATCTCCGGAAGCTGCTGGCGCGCGTAGCGGCAGCTCGCGCACCCCTGGCTGGTGAAGATCACCAGCGATGCACCGGGGAGGTCAAGCAATCGCCGATCGGCATCAAAATCGGTCAGTTCCAATTGCGTGGCTATACTCGGCAAGGCAATATCATTCTGATGGCAACTGAGGTGGTCGGTCATGCGTCGCTTTCTTCGTCATAGCAGTAATCTGCCCGTGGAGTTGAGACTGCGCCGCCACTCGCCGAGCGCCAGCCAGCGCCTCGACAACATCAGCCTGGGCGGCGCCGGTTGCCGGTCGAGCCAACCACTGCCCCAAGGCACGCCGGTCACGCTGCACATCCCGCTGTTGGGCGAACAGGTAGCCTACCCCGGCCAGGTCGCCTGGTGCACGAAGCAATCGGAGCATTATCTGCTTGGCGTGGCCTTCAGTGAGCACGCGCCAGAACTGCGCGCGCGCATGGTCGAAGACATCTGCAACCTGGAACGCTTCCGCCAGCATCGCGAACAGCAGGCGGGCCAGATACTGCCCCTGGAACTGATCGCCGAGGAATGGCGCGAGCAGCGCCTGGCCATCTTTCCCCCATCCACGCCCTAATTACCATTGTCTCGGCGGGCGCTAACGCGCTAAGGTTCGGCTTCCCCGCTGTGCCCATACTGCTGTGCCCGCTGCACGGGGATCGCTGGCGGCCGGCTCCCGTGACCCGATGACCCACCCGATGAAAAGCACGATAGCTGAATTACCGATCAACGACCTGAACGTCGCCTCCAACGAAACCCTGATCACCCCGGAACAGATCAAGCTCGAGATCCCGCTGACCGAGCGCGCGCAGCGCACCGTATCGGCTGGCCGGCAGGTGGTGCGCGACATTCTCGATGGCAAGGATCATCGCCTGTTCGTGGTGGTCGGCCCCTGTTCCATCCATGACATCAAAGCCGCTCACGAATACGCCGAGCGCCTGAAAGTGCTCGCCGAGGAAGTGTCCGACACGCTGTATCTGGTCATGCGCGTGTACTTCGAGAAGCCGCGCACCACCGTCGGCTGGAAAGGCCTGATCAACGATCCGTACCTCGACGACTCCTTCAAGATTCAGGACGGCCTGCACATCGGCCGCAAGCTGCTGCTCGACCTCGCGGAAATGGGCCTGCCCACCGCCACCGAGGCGCTGGACCCGATTTCCCCGCAGTACCTGCAGGACCTGATCAGCTGGTCGGCGATCGGCGCGCGTACCACCGAGTCGCAAACCCACCGCGAAATGGCCTCGGGCCTTTCCTCGGCCGTCGGCTTCAAGAACGGCACCGATGGCGGCCTTACCGTGGCCATCAACGCCCTGCAGTCGGTTTCCAGCCCACACCGCTTCCTGGGTATCAACCAGCAGGGCGGCGTTTCCATCGTCACCACCAAGGGCAACGCCTATGGGCACGTAGTGCTGCGTGGTGGCAACGGCAAGCCGAACTACGATTCGGTCAGCGTGGCCATCTGCGAACAGGAACTGAAGAAGGCCTCGATCAAGCCGAACATCATGGTCGACTGCAGCCACGCCAACTCCAACAAGGATCCGGCGCTGCAACCGCTGGTGATGGATAACGTCGCCAACCAGATCCTCGAAGGCAACCAGTCGATCGTCGGCCTGATGGTCGAGAGCCATCTGGGCTGGGGCAGCCAGTCGATTCCCAAGGATCTCTCGCAGCTCAAGTACGGCGTCTCGATCACCGACGCCTGCATCGATTGGGAAAGCACCGAGAAAACCCTGCGCGGCATGCATGCCAAGCTCATGGACGTGCTGCCCAAGCGCCAGCGTGGCTAAGACCGCCACCATGAAAAACGCCGAGCATCTGCTCGGCGTTTTTTTGCGCGGCGCTTGCCTCAATCCTGGTCGGCAGCGCCTTCGGTCCGCGCCATGTAGCGCTCCACGTAGGAACAGGACGCGATCACCGTGTAGCCCATTTGATCGGCGTAATCCAGCGCCGTCTGGGTCAGCGCTGCCGCGATGCCACGACCGCGCAGGGAGTTGGGCACGAAGGTGCGATAGATATCCAGCGTCTGCTTGCCCAGATCCATATAGGAAAGATAAGCGCGATCACCATCCACTGTGGTCTCGAACTGGTGACCGGCAAGGTCATGATGAATGGACAGTGGCTCGCTCATTACTACTCCTCTCGATTGGGCCAGGCACGACATCCCGGCAGGGCCTGCGTACATCCGGTAACAATAGGATATAAAGCCACTGTAGAACGTAAAGGGCAAGGCAAAATCCTTTAGCCGAGCAATTGACATCGTCTTGCAATTCTCAAGTGCGAAAATGACAGCACTTAACTACGTACATGCTCACTACCTGTACAACTATTGGGCCGTAGCACGTTAATTTCAGAGAAAAAATTCGGAACCCTTGCCTGCTGTCCGTTTACTTACTAAAAGTTACAGGTAGTATGTACGCCGGCCATTTTCCGGGTTCGGGAAAGGGCTTCAATAAGCAAAAAACTGACCCTAAGGGGAACACGATGAACAACGCTCTGAAATTCTCTGCTCTGGCTCTGGCCGCAGTTCTGGCTACCGGTTGCAGCAGCGTTACCAAAGAAACCGAAGCTCGCCTGACTGCAACCGAAGACGCAGCAGCTCGCGCTCAAGCTCGTGCCGACGAAGCCTATCGCAAGGCTGACGAAGCACTGGCTGCCGCTCAGAAGGCTCAGCAGACCGCTGACGAAGCCAACGAGCGCGCTCTGCGTATGCTGGAAAAAGCCAGCCGCAAGTAATCGCCCCCGGGCAATAAAAAGCCGGCTCTCGAGCCGGCTTTTTTATGTCTGCTGCCAGGGCACTCGCGCGCGAGCGGCCGAGTCTTTATCAGAGAGACGACGACTGGATCACCCTGTCGCGCGGCGAGTCGATCTCCACCGGCAGGCCGTCATGGGCCGCCACCACCTCGCGCACTACGTCCCAGTCCAGGGTATCGGCACTGAGGTCGTGACGGCGGATCAGCGCATTGACCACTTCAGCGTGATGATCGACAGCCGGGGCATCTTCCTCGCCCAGCGGCGTATGCGCTTCCAGATACACGTTGCCGCCACTCACGCCGAACTTGTACGGCTCGTTGATGATGCGCACGGGCGTGCCGACCGGCACCATGTCGGCCAGTTCGAGCACGTTGTTGTTGAGCATGCGGAAGCAACCGTGGCTCACCCGCATGCCGATGCCGAACTTCTTGTTCGAGCCATGAATCAGGTAGCCCGGTACCGACAGCGTCATCTTGTAGGGCCCCAGCGGATTGTCCGGGCCTGGCGGCACGTAGCTCGGCAGCGGGTCGCCGTCGGCCGCATGCTCGTCACGGATGGACTGCGGTGGGTACCAGCCTGGGTTCGGCGTCTTGGCGGTGATACGCGCCTGGGTTACCGGGGAACTCCAGCCTTCACGACCGATTCCCAGCGGGTAGGTATGGACGACGTTCTGGCCTTTCGGGAAGTAGTACAAGCGGTATTCGGCAAGGTTGATCACGATGCCTTCACGCGGCCCGGATGGCAGGATGAAACGCGTTGGCAGCACGATATCGGTGCCCTCGCCCGGCAACCAGGCATCCACCCCCGGGTTGGCCGCGACCATTTCCAGATAGCCCAGATCGTTCGCCGTGCCGATATCGGCAAAGGTGTCCTCGTAGCGCGCCTTGATGACCTGAACCTCGCCGACGATATCCTCGCCGGGCGGCGGCAACGGCAATTCCAGTGCGGCAGCGGAGCCTGCCAGACAGACAGCACCCAACGACAGACAGCGGGCAAGAGCTGAAACGCGCGGCGACATGCAGAAAACCTTCGAGGTGGAGATGATGGTGGGGTTGATTGTATACCGTGGCGCCCCTCAGCGCCCCGGCCACGCGGGCCGATCACCACGGCGCTGAGCCTCGAGCGTGGCCAGGCAGGCGCGACACAGGCGACGGTCCTGCAGCATGGGGCGCTCCAGGTCGCGCCATAGCGGCTGTGCGGGCAGCAGACCACCACACAAGGTGCGATCGGCATAGCCGCCGAGCTCCAGCTGACGGGCGACCAGATGCACCTTCACCTCACGGCAGGCGAACAGATCCAGCTGCTCGTCCGGCTCGATCAGTTGGTAGGCATACAGGGACCAGACGGGTCGCAACATTGGGGGCTCCAGAGCGGGGGCGCCACATTAGCCGAAACACCGTCAGCGGAAAAGCCCGTTACAGCAATGGTTTGAGGGTCGGCCAGACATTCTCCAGCAGCCGCGGCTGGGCCGCCACGGCGGGATGCACGCCGTCATCCTGCATCAGATTGGTAACGCCACCCACGCCCTCGAGAAGAAAGGGCACCAGCGGCACACTTTTCTCGGCGGCCACGTCATCGAACACCTTGGCGAATGCCGTGGTGTAGCGCTCGCCGTAGTTGGGCGGAATGCGCATGCCCAGCAACAGCACCTTGGCACCGGCGCCTCGTGAGAGATCGATCATCGACGCAAGATTCTGTTGCAATTGGCTCGGCGGCAAACCGCGCAGGCCATCATTACCACCGAGCTCGACGATCACCAGTTGCGGCTGGTGTTCGGCAAGCAGCGCCGGCAGCCGCGCCGCCCCGCCGGCACTGGTGTCGCCACTTATCGAAGCGTTCACCACCCGGTGCTCGAAACCCTCGTCGCGCATGCGCTCGTCGAGCAGGTGAACCCAGCCCTGCTGGGTATCCATGCCAAAAGCGGCGCTGATACTATCGCCAACGACCAGCACGGTCCCCGCCTGCGCCATCTGCCCTATCAGCAGCAGGCCCAGAATGGCCCCCTTCACTATCGCACGCATCGGATTCCTCATGAGCTCAAGCATTCTGTCTGCGCAGAACCTTAACAAAGTGGTCTCCAGCGCGGAAGGCGAGTTGACCATCCTGCATGACCTGTCCCTTGAGCTGGAAAAAGGCGGCAGCCTGGCCATCGTCGGCAGCTCGGGCTCCGGCAAATCCACCCTGCTCGGCCTGCTGGCCGGCCTCGACCTGCCGAGCACGGGGCGCATCGTGCTGGCGGGCAACGACTTGGGCAGCCTGGATGAAGATGCCCGCGCCAGGGTGCGCGCCGAGCACGTCGGGTTCGTGTTCCAGTCGTTCCAACTGCTCGACAGCCTCAATGCCCTGGAGAACGTCATGCTGCCCCTGGAACTCGAAGGCCGTAGCGATGCCCGCCAGCGCGCCACCGAACTGCTCGAGCGCGTCGGCCTGGGCGCACGCCTGACCCACACCCCACGCCAACTCTCCGGCGGTGAACAGCAGCGCGTCGCCATCGCGCGGGCCTTTGCGGCCGATCCCGACGTGCTGTTCGCCGATGAGCCGACCGGCAATCTGGATACCCACACCGGCGAGCGCATCAGCGACCTGTTGTTCGAGCTCAATCAGGAGCGCGGCGCCACCCTGGTGCTGGTCACCCATGACGAGCGCCTTGCCGCGCGCTGCCAACGCATCATCCGCCTGGAGGCCGGCCACCTGGTGGCAGCGGTGACCGCCTGATGCGCGCCCTGTCCTTCTCGGCCCTGCTGTCATTGGCAGGCCGCCAGCTGCTGCGCGACGCGCGCTCGGGTGAGCTGCGCGTGCTGTTCTTCGCCCTGCTGATCGCCGTGGCCTCCAGCACCGCCATTGGCTATTTCGGTGCGCGGCTGAACGAGGGCATGAGTTTGCGCGCCACCGAGTTTCTCGGCGCCGATCTGATTCTCCGCGGCAGCGCTCCGGCCGAGCCCGAGCAGATCGAGGCGGGCACGCAGCGCGGGCTGGAGCATGCCCAGGTCGTCGAGTTCTCCAGCGTGATCGCCAGCGATGCCGGCATTCAGTTGGCCAGCGTCAAGGCGGCCGGCCCGGGCTACCCGTTGCGCGGCCAGCTCAAGAGCGCTGCCGCACCCTACGCCGAGGAAATCATCAGCGCCGGGCCGGGGCCCGGCGAAGTGTGGGCAGAGTCGCGCCTGCTGGTAGCACTGGATCTGAAAACCGGCGACGAAATCGAAGTCGGCGCCAAGAAACTGCGCCTCACCCGGGTGCTGACCTACCTGCCGGATGAGGCCGGCGACTTCTATAGCCTGACGCCCCACGTACTGATGCACCTCGACGATCTGCCGGCCACCCGCGTGGTGCAGCCAGGCAGCCGGGTGCGCTACATCGAACAATGGAACGGCCCGAGCGATGCCCTGGTCAGTTATCGGCAGGCTGTGGAACCCGGTCTGGCGGCCCACCAGCGCTTCGATGACGCCCGAGACGGCAGTCGCCGCGTCGGCGGCGCGCTGGATCGCGCCGAGCGCTACCTCAATCTCGCCAGCCTCGCCGCCGTGCTGCTGGCCGGCGTAGCCGTGGCGCTCTCGGCTGCGCGCTTCGCCAGCCGCCGCTTCGACGCCAGCGCGCTGCTGCGCTGCCTGGGCCTGTCACGCCGTCAGGCGCTGGGCCTGTTCGGCCTGCAACTGGCGATGCTCGGTTTGCTCGCCAGCCTCGCCGGCGCACTGCTCGGCTGGCTTGCCCAGCAAACCCTGTTCCACCTGCTGCAGGGCCTGCTGCCCACGCAGATTCCCCCGGGCGGCATCTGGCCCGCGCTGGCCGGCATCGCCACCGGGCTGGTAGCCCTGGCCGGCTTCGCCTTGCCGCCACTGGCTGCATTGGGCCGCGTGCCACCGCTGCGTGTGCTGCGCCGTGACATGCTGCCGGTGCCGGCCAGCTCCTGGTTGGTCTATGGTACGGCCTTGCTCGCCCTAGGGCTGATCATGTGGCGCCTGAGCCTGGATCTGCCGCTGACCCTGGCGCTGCTCGGTGGCGGGCTGGTCACCGCCCTGCTGCTGGGCGGCCTGTTGCTGCTCGGCCTGCAGAGCCTGCGTCGCCTGTTGGCTCGGGCTGCTCTGCCATGGCGCCTTGGCCTTGGCCAACTATTGCGCCGACCGCTCGCCGCCGCCGGGCAATCCCTGGCGTTCGGCCTGATTCTCCTGGCCATGGCACTGATCGCCCTGCTACGCGGTGAATTGCTGGACAACTGGCAAGAGCAGCTGCCGGCCGACGCGCCCAATCATTTCGCCCTCAACATTCTGCCCGCCGAACACGACGCTTTCGCCGAGCGGCTGGCACGGCTTTCCCCGCACCCTGCGCCCCTGTACCCCGTGGTGCCGGGCCGCCTGACCCAGGTCAATGGCGAGCCGGTTCGCCAGTACGTAACCGAGGATTCACGGGGCGAGCGCGCGGTGCGCCGCGATCTGAGCCTGACCTGGAGCGCCGACCTGCCCGACGGCAACACCCTCACCGCCGGCCAGTGGTGGACTGCAGGCGAACAACGGGAACTGCCCGGCGTGTCCATCGAGGACGAACTGGCGCAGAGCCTGCACATCAAACTCGGCGACCGCCTGACCTTCAGTGTCGGCGGCGTCGATCGCGATGCCGTGGTGACCAACCTGCGAGAGGTGGACTGGAACAACTTCCAGCCCAACTTCTTCATGATCTTCGAGCCGGGCACCCTCAAGGATTTGCCGGTAACCTACCTGACCAGCTTCTACCTGCCGCCGCAGCACGAGCAGCAGTTGGTGGAGCTGTCCCGCGCTTTCCCTTCGGTATCGCTACTGCAGGTCGAGGCGCTGCTCAACCAGCTGCGCAGCATCCTGGCCCAGGTCACCATCGCCATCGAATTCGTGCTGTTGTTCGTCCTGGCTGCGGGCCTCGCGGTATTGTTCGCCGGGTTGCAGTCGACGCTGGACGAACGCATCCACCAGGGCGCGCTGCTGCGCGCCCTGGGCGCCGAACGCAAGTTGCTGGTGCAGGCCCGACGTGCCGAGTTCGGCCTGCTCGGCGCCGCCAGCGGCTTGCTGGCGGCGCTGGGCTGCGAGCTGGTCAGCTTTCTGATTTACCGCTACGCCTTCCAGATGACCTGGCAACCCCATCCGTGGCTGCTGGTGCTGCCGCTGATCGGCGCGCTACTGGTCGGCATCGCCGGTGTGCTCGGCACGCGCCGCGCGCTCAACGCCAGCCCGCTCACCGTTCTGCGCGAGGGTTGATAGACTGCGCATCCGCCACAGACCGAGCCCAGCATGAGCCGATACCGCCCTCCCCGCGCTGCGGGAACGCCCCTGATCACCCCGCAAGGCGAAGCGCGCCTGCGCGCCGAACTGCATGAGCTCTGGCATGTGCGCAGGCCCGAGGTCACCCGCTCGGTCAGCGAGGCGGCAGCTCAGGGTGACCGCTCGGAGAACGCGGAGTACACGTACGGCAAGAAAATGCTGCGCGAGATCGACAGTCGCGTGCGCTTCCTGACCAAACGTCTGGAGAAGCTGAAAGTCGTCGATACCCGCCCGAGCGATCCGGACAAGGTCTATTTCGGCGCCTGGGTCACCGTCGAGGACGAAGATGGCGTCGAGGCGCGCTACCGCATCGTCGGCCCCGACGAACTCGACCTCAAGCTGAACCTGATCAGCATCGACTCGCCCCTGGCCCGCGCGCTGGTCGGCAAGGGTCTGGACGCCGAAGTGCGGGTGCAGACGCCGACTGGCGACAAGTACTGGTACATCGTCGCCATCGATTACCCTTAAGCCAGGCTCAGCGCAGGGTGATCAACCCCTGCCGGGCGATACGCGTCAACTGGCCAAGTGCCTCGGCGCTCGGTCGTTGCAGCACGGCGAAGTCGAAACTGTCAGCGGCGAAACGCTGCAGCGACTCGCCCGGCTCGGCGAACTGCACGAGAAAGGCACGCTGGCCTTCACGGCGCGCCGGCCAGCCGTCCAGGTAACGCAGCAGCGTCGGTTGATGAACGCCACCCAGCAGAATGCGCGGGTTGCGACGAACCAGTCGGGTGGTGATGGGGACGATACGAATTTGCGCAGCCTGGGAGCAGGTCATGGGTGTTTGTCTCCGCCTCGAAAATCCCGCTGGGCAGCGGTGAGAGGCAACACCGAACCAGCGCTTTAGCGGAATTTCAGGATTCGATGAAGAATCCCTGAGGCGCCCCGCAAGTAGCTGTCTAAATCGGCGCAAGTGGCAATCCTAGAGAGTTGCCGATCAGCCTGTCAACAAGCAGAAAAGCCCGCATCGGCGGGCTTTTCTGGCAATGCGGCGCTTAGCCGGCGATGCGCTTGTCCAGCGACAGCCGCCCAGCACCTTCGATCAGCAGGGCCAGCGTGGCGGCCAGCAGGGCCAGAGCGAACTCGTAGCCGTTGTCGGCCATGAAGAAACCATTGCCGATGTGCACCGAGAAGATCGCCACCAGCATGGTGATCGCCAGGACCGCCGATGCCGGTCGAACCAGCAGGCCGATGACCAGCGCCAAGCCGCCGAAGAACTCTGCGCTGCCGGCCATCAGCGCCATCAGGTAGCCTGGCGCCAGGCCGATGCTTTCCATCCACTGGGCGACGCCCGCCAGGCCATAGCCACCGAACCAACCGAACAGCTTCTGCGAACCATGGGCCATGAAGGTGATGCCGACCAACACGCGCAGAATGGTCAGGCCGAAGCCGGCTCGGGTGGTTGCCAGGGATTTGATGAATGCGTTCATGAGGCGAATCCTTTGCGATGTGAGTGAGATGGCGCCATATTAATTCAAATATCGAATATTAATACCGAATAAAACCGCTAAAAATTATCGACTAATTCGATTATTTACGCATGCTCACTTTTTGCGCGGGCTCTAGGGAATAACGCTCACGCGCGTACGCCAGATAGTATTTGTTCACTGCATTGACGTAGCTGACCACGCCCATGCCCAGCTCTTCCATGGCTACCCGCTCGACCTGGAAGAACCACTGGTCAGGGTTGAGACCGCGCCGTCGTGCCTCCGCCCGCAGGCTTTGCACCCGCTGCGGCCCGAGGTTGTAACCGGCGAGCACGAATGCCATGCGCTCACGCTCGTTGAGGCGCGGGCTGTTGAAGAAGCCGCGACGAATCTTGGCGAGATACTTGGCACTGGCCTGCACATTGTTGTCGATCCGCGAGATGTCGCTGACGCCGACGCTGCGCGCCGCCGCTGGGGTGATCTGCATCAAGCCGGTAGCCCCGCTGCTGCCCCGCGCCGCCGGGTTGAGCGTCGACTCCTTGAATGCCAGCGCGGCCAGCGCCAGCCAGTCGAAATCGTGTTGCTCGGCGTAACGCTGCAGCACCGGGCGCACGCGCTCCAGGCGCTGGCGCTCGGTACGGCCCATGGGCGAGTGCACTTTATAGAGCCGACGGTAGACGCGCTGGAAGGCGGCATCCTGATCGTCGGGCACCCGATAGCTCTCCAGAAAGCGGTCGACGCTGGCGCTGAGCATCGGTGCGTCGCGGCGCATGTACCAGCGCATGTCGCCGCTGTCGTCGAGCACCAGATGGCGGTCGACGCGCAACTTGGGCATCACCTTGGCCCAGCGCTCGGCGATGTGCAGCTCCACGGCGGTGAAATCGAAGATGCCGGCCTGGACCATTTCCAGCACGTCCTCGACGGCCAGGGTCGGGTCCACCCACTCGACGACGATGGGCGGCAGTTTGCGACCCTCGAGCCGGCGGTTGATGTCGTGCAGCGCTTCCTTGGCCACGCTGCCGGCCGGCAGCGAAAGGCTGCGCCCGGCCAATTGCTCGAGCCGCTGATAACGCCGGTTACCCTGCCGCGCAACGATCACCACCGGCACGTCACGGCGTATCGCTTCGCTGGCCAACACGTTGCCGCCTTTGCTGTCGAGTAACTCGCCGGGCGCTACCAGATCACCCTCGCCGCGCTGCAATGCCGCGAGCAACTGATCCTTGGCCCTGGGGATCAGTTTCAGGCGCAGATTGCGGCCATCACGGGCGTTGCGATTGAGGTACTGCTCCAGGGCGCGCAGACGCTGATACTCGACGCCGATGCTCTGCCCCTTCACCTCACCCGAGCTGTTACGGCTCTGGTTGACCAGTACGCGCAGCTCGCCGCTCTTGCGAATGCCCGGCAGGTCGCGCGGCGCGGCCGTGCCGGTGACCTCAACCGGACCGGCGATACGTGCCATTGCCGGCAGGGGCAGCCACAGCAGCAGACAGATGATGACGAGGACGCGCAATATCGATGCTCCGATAGCGGAAACCGGCCGATGGCCAGGGGTGGTGATCCAAGGGCGGATCGCGGGGCGCGGCAAGCTCGCCACGCTGACGGCATCAGCTCCTCATTTACGTCACGAATCGACCACAAGTTTTTGTAATCGTTAGCTTTTTATCGGCAATAAAAAGCTCTGTTATGCTGCGCCCTCTCGTTTCACAGGGTCACACCATGCAACTCATCGACATCGGCGTCAATCTGACCCACGCAAGCTTCGACGATCAGCACGCGGCAGTGCTCGAACGCGCCTTCGCCGCCGGCGTCTGCCAATTGATACTGACCGGCACCAGCCTGGCCGAAAGCGACCATGCACTGAGCCTGTGTCGGAAGCTGGACGAGCGCAGTGAGCGGCTGTTCAGCACCGCCGGCGTGCATCCCCATGACGCCAAACACTGGAGCAGCGACGACAGCAAGCGCCTGCGCGCCCTGCTCGCCGAGCCGCAGGTCAGGGCGGTGGGCGAATGCGGCCTGGACTTCAACCGCGACTTCTCGCCGCGTCCGCAACAGGAAAAGGCCCTGGAGGAGCAACTGAGCCTGGCCGCCGACTTGCAGATGCCGGTGTTTCTCCACGAGCGCGACGCGCACCCGCGTTTCGTGCAGATCCTGCGCGATTACCGTGATCGCCTGCCGGCCGCCGTGGTGCACTGCTTCACCGGCGAACAGCGGGCCCTGTTCGATTACCTGGACCTGGATCTGCATATCGGCATCACCGGCTGGATTTGCGATGAGCGCCGCGGCGCGCACCTGCATTCCCTGGTGAAGGAGATTCCCGCCGGCCGTCTCATGCTGGAAAGCGACGCGCCCTACTTGCTGCCGCGCAGCCTGCGCCCGAAACCCAAGGGTGGCCGCAACGAACCGGCATTTCTGCCCGAGGTGCTGCGTGAAGTGGCCCTGCACCGTCAGGAGTCACCTGAATCCGTAGCCCGGCACACGACGGCCTGCGCCCGGGCCTTCTTCGCCCTGCCAACCATCGCCGAACAGGTCGATGATCGTGAAAATGATCGCGAGCCCTCAAGCCAGACGGATCGCCGCCGTTAACCTCGAAGCAACCGCGCTGCTTCTGAGCCGTGGCAGCCGATTCGTCGGCTGCCTTTGACTCACATCAAGGGATGATCATTTTGCCCGTGAAAGAATAATGGCGCCTTGCCAGCACTTCATTCATGTCGAGAGCAAAAAAACATGCCCGTCTGGATTCGCGATATTTCCCTGAAACACAAGTTCTGGGCGGTGAACGCCGTCGCCTTCGTCACCACCCTGCTGCTCGTGCTGTTCGCCATGCTTCAGGAGCAGGACACCTTTGCCCAGGCAGCCCGCGCCGATGCCCAGAAGCACGCGCAACTGGTCGCTGCCTGGCCAGCCGCCCAGGCGCTGCCCGCCAGCACCAGCCTGATCACCTTCAAGCCCGGGGAAACGCCCAGGCTGCCCGGCGATGCCGATGCTGCTGCGCTGAGCAACGGGCGCGGTTGGGTCGCGCTCGAACACGACGGTCTGTTCGGCAGCGATCCGCTGCTTGGCGCGCAGATCGTCGAGCGCGCTGCCGACCAGCGCATCGCCGTACTCGCCGTCGGCCGCAGCCTGGCCCAGGTGTTCGCCGAGCGTGCCGGCAGCTACGCCCTGGCGGTCGCCGTGCTGATGCTGGCGTTGCTCGCCGCCTCGCAGCTGCTGATCCGCTTTTTGCTCACCCATCTCAATACCCTCAAGGACGTCATGCTGCACGTCGAGAAGAGCGGCGACCTGTCCGCCCGCGTGCCCCTGCAGAGCCGCGATGAGGTCGGTCAGATGGCCGGCGCCTTCAATGCCATGCAGGATGGCTACCAGCGGGTGGTTGGCGCGGTCATCCAGGCCGCCTCGCGGCTCGACGAGGGCACCGGGCGCCTGGCGCAAAGCATGAAGGACGTGCGTCAGGGCATGCTCGGCCAGCAGAGCGAAACCGACCAGGCCGCCACTGCCATCAACGAAATGTCGACCACCGTCCACCATATCGCCGAGCACGCGGCCACCACCCGCGACCAGTCGCAGAACGCCGATCAGCTCGCCGGGGCCGGGCAGACCGTGGTCACCCGCGTGGTCGATTCCATCACCGGCCTTTCCAGCGGCGTGCAGCAGACGGCCACCATGATCGAGCAGGTGGCCGCCGACAGCCAGAAGATCAGCAGCGTGGTCAACGTGATCCACGGCATCGCCGAACAGACCAACCTGCTGGCCCTCAACGCTGCCATCGAGGCAGCGCGGGCAGGCGAAATGGGCCGAGGCTTCGCGGTGGTGGCCGACGAGGTGCGCAACCTGGCCAAGCGCGTGCAGGACTCGACCGACGAAATCACCAGCATGATCGGCACGCTGCAGGCCGGCACCCGCGATGCCGTGGAATTCATGCAGGAAAGTTCGCTCAAGGCCGACGACTGCGTGCGCGCCGCCCATGAGGCCGGGGACGCACTCGCTGCGATCACTGGCGCGGTGGCACAGATGCGCGAAAGCAACACGCAGATCGCCGTCGCCGCGGAGCAGCAGAGCCTGGTGGCTGAAGAGATGACTCGTTCGGTGATCGGCATCCGCGACGTTACCGAGCAGACCGTTCAGCAGACCCTGGAGTCCGCCACCACCAGCAGCCAATTGGCCGATCTGGCCGGTGAACTGTCACGCGCCATACGTCAGCTCAAACCCTGACGGCTGGCCATTGCGGCAGATAGTAGAAAGCCTATCTGCCGTATAGGACGGATCAATTCGCGGCCCTATCCCGCGCGCCATAGACTGGTTCCATCTGATGCAGGAGACCGTCCATGAGCACGCATACCGCTACCCTCGCCCGTCAAACCGAATCGCTGGACACGCCGATGCTGGCCATCGCTCTGCCGCTGTTGCTGGTGTCACTGGTGCTGGCGGGCAGCGGCACAGGTGCGCTTTCGCTGGCGCTTTCCGGCCTGGGCGCCATGGCCGCCTACGGCCTGGCACGCCAGGCGCTGCTGGGTGGCGCTCAGTCGAAAACGGTTACCGTCTGACGGCTGATGGCCAGCAGCTCGCCCTCTGCACTCCACAGCCCCGCCGCCACATGCCCGTAGCCATCACGGGCATGCTCGATTTCGGCGCGATACAGGCACCACCCATCAGAGGTGAGGTGGCGCAGTGGCTGAATGAATTCGATGGTCCAGGTCAGTGAGCTGCCGGGCGCCGGCTTGTCGAGCAGCGACAGCACAGCCGGTGGCCACGCATCGACCAGCCCGAGCAGGTGCGCCTCATCGAGTGGTTCGATGCGCTGCTGCTCGCGAAAACGCACCCAGCCGCCCATTTCCCGAGAGTGACTGCCACTGAACGGCAGGCCGCCCAGACCCCAGCGCATCGCCAGGTGTCGGGTGAACTCCGGCGTGACCTGCGCAACGTAGGGCAACTCCTGGCTTTGCTCAGGCGCCTTGATCACTGGCGCCGGCAGCGCCTGTACATTGATCGCAGAGCTGCGCGGCGTGCCGAAGCTGCCCTGTATCAACGCCACCACCTGGCCGTTCTGCACGGCACGCCCCAGCACCTGACTGACCGATGAGCCGGCGCGTAGTACTTCAGCCTCGAAACAGGTGGCCACGCCAGGAGCGACCGGGGCGACGAAGGTGATCGCCAGGGATCGCGGTGGGCGATCGGCGGGGACCTTGCTGCGCATCACGGCATAGACCAGCGCAGCCACGAGGCCGCCAAAAGTGGCTCGGCCCTGGCCCCAGTCGGCGGGAATCGACAGCGCTTCGGGTGTGCGCTGCACCTGCTCAAGTAGCTCGAAGAAATTCATGGTCACCTCTCTTGTCATCGTATGGATGGTAAGAGACGCGCCACGCTACCGCGAGCCCGGCGCAGACGGCAGATCGGTCATTGTTGGGGCTCGAGCGCTGCCAGCAAACGCGCCTGGATCGCCTGCGCCGAGCGTTCGGCGGCTTCCATCGATGCGCGCCAGGCCGGAATGAAGCCCCTCAGATCGGGCTCGTGCTCGGCGGTTGCCAGCCACTGTAAATGGTCGTGCCAGTCGCCGAGCACCGCCTGGCCTTTCTTGAGCAGCTTCAGTTGCGCGGCCGACAATGGTGAAAGCTGCGGGTAAGCCTCGGCGGTGTAACGCACTCGTTTGATCAGCAGGCGTACCCGGTGGCGATCGTGCTCTGCATCGCCCAACGCGTCGATCAGCTTGCCGCGCTGCTTGCGCAGGTAGCGTTTGACGCTTTTCTGCAGGTCGTCGAGTTCGCCGCTGGCCTGCTGGGCGGTCAACTCCTGCGGCCATTCATCCAGCGCGTGGAACAGCGCTGGCAAAGCGCGACTGGCGAGCACCATTGCATCGCCTTTGCGACGCTGCACCATGCGCCGGTCTGCCGCGGCGTGCTCGCCATGCGCGTGCAAGGTTTCGATCAGCACTTCCAGATCGCGCAGCGGGCCCGTTAGTCGCCCGAGCTCGGCCGCGCGGTTCTGCAGGGCATCGCTGCCGGCAGCCCCCTTGAGCGGCTTGAGCAGGCTGCGTAGCCTGCGCAGGCAGACGCGCAGATCATGCAGCGCCTCATCATCTGTTTGCGCCTGAAGGCGCTCGCGGCAGGCATAAAGCGCGACTTGCAACCGTAGTACTTCGCTGCGCAACTTACCGACAAAACCGCTCATTGCAGAACTCCTGGGAAACCGTTCAAGGGAATCGACTCCAGCGCCACGGTAGCTGCCGGCGCAGCGCGTTCAGCTGTTGGAGCAGCGCCTTGGGTGAAATGTTCTGCCTCCCATAGCGCTGCGCTTCGAAAGTCTGCAGGAAGGCACCGATGGCGTCCGCCTGCCCAGGCAACGCCTCGGCTGCGCGTTTAGCGAAAGCACGCGGGCCTTCGCCTGCAAGGCGCCGTACGCCGTGCCTGGCCAGCAACTGCTCGAAGCGTTGGAAGATACGTAACGAGTGATCACGCTCGATTCGCCAGGGCTTGAATAGCCACAGCGACAACAAGCCCAGCAGCACGCCACCGCCGCCGACCAATGCCAGAATCAGCTTGCCGGCGTCGACCTGGCCGAACCAGCGCTGCAAGAGCTCGAACTGCTGCGCCCCCTGATAACCGAGCACCCAGCGCTGCCATCCATAGTTGAGGTCGTCCCAGGCCAGGCGCAGCTCGTTCAGCCAGGTCAGGTTGCGATAACGCAACGGCGAAAACGGCGAGTCGGCGAGAAAGCTCTGTTCGCCGGCGAGGGCTTGTTCCAGGCCTTGCTCGATCCGCTCGGGCGCGACCTGGAAGGTTGGGTCCACGCTCGTCCAGCCCTGTTCCGGCGTCCAGTATTCGACCCAGGCGTGTGCGTCGAACTGACGAACCTGCACGTAGCTGCCATTGCTGCTCGGTTCGCCGCCCTGGTAACCGGCCACCACGCGGCTGGGGATGCCTGCCGCACGTAGCACGAAGGTCATCGCGCCCGCATAGTGCGCGCAAAAGCCACTGCGGGTATCGAACAGGAATTCATCGATGGAATCAGCACCAAGCGGGGTCGGCGTCAGGGTGTAGACGTAGGGTTGGCGATTGAAGTGAGCGAGCAGCGCCGCGACCAGCTCTCCATCCTGCGGGTATTGGCGACGCAACTCTTGGGCCCAGTCGCGACTGCGGGCATCACCTTCACGGGGTAGGCGCAACAGGGCCTGCCGCCTGCTCGACGACAGTTGCGGTTCCCGTAGTGCCTGCGGCCAGGAGGCGACGTCGTAGAGCAACGCACGATCCACCGGGCGGTTGCGCTGCAGTCGGAAATCCCCCATCTGCCGGGTGCCTTGCAGCTCGGTCCGGGCCACGTCGAGGGCGAACAGCCAGGGCCTGGTGGTCGGCTGCATCACCACGCTGTAACGCAGCGCCTCACCACGGGGTTGCCATTGTGGCGCTGGCGAGAACTGCTCACCCGACGATTGCGACCAGCGCCGGCCATCGAACTGGTCGAGCGTCAGCGCGCGCCAGTACAGCTCGCTGCGCGCCGGCACCCGGCCCTCGAAACTGGCGCGAAAGGCCAGTTCGCCGGAGCGCGTCAGCTCGGCGATATCACCGGGCGCCATGCTGTCGGCCAACCCGGTGACCGAACCGCGCTCGTTGGGCACCGGTAACGACCACAGCGGCCCCAGCCGCGGAAAGAACAGGAACAGCAACAGCATCAGCGGCAATGCCTGCAGCAGCAGGCTGGCCGACAGGCGCAGCGTGCGCCAGGGCCGGGTTGCCGTGCCGCTTTGCTGCAAACCGATCAGCGCGGCCAGCAGGGCGCAGACCGGCAGCAGGCTGAACAGCGCAACGAGGATGCTGTCATCGAACAGGTACGCGGTCACCACCACGAAGAAGCCGAGAAAGATCACCACCAATGCGTCGCGGCGGGTACGCATCTCCAGCAATTTGAGGGTGAACGCCGCCACCAGCAGCACCACCCCGCCATCCAGCCCGACCAGCGTGCCGCGAGACAGAAACACTCCAGCCGCCGCCAGGACGATCAAGCCGATACGCACGACCAAGCTAGGATAGCCGGCGCGCATGCGAAAAATCTGGATGCGCCATGCCGCGCAGCCCAGCCACAGGCCGATCACCCACATCGGTAGGTGAAATGCATGGGGCAGAATGACCAGTGCCTGGGCCACCAACAGCCAGGTCAGGCTGATACGCGGGATGCCGGCGACGCTGCTCATGGGCGGCCTCCATACAACGCCAGCGCTCGCAGGCACTGCTCGCGGTGCCGTTCACCGATGGCGACCGGCAGTGACTCGCTCGGCAGCTGCAAGGCGAACGGCTGTTGGCGTTCGCAGAGCACCAGCACCCAATGGCAGAGCAGCGATAACCGGCTTTCCAGGTCGCCGCTGAGCGCGTCGAAATCCAGTAGCAGGTCACGGCCCGTCTGGGCGGCAAAATCCTTGACCAGCAACCCCTGGCCACGCGAATAGGCCTTCCAGTGCAAGCGCCGGCGCGAATCCCCCGGCTGATAGGTGCGCAGCCCCTGAAAGTCATCGCTGCCCTGCCCCTGGCTGACCAAGCCTTCCTGCTCGTCGTCCACGCTGCCGCCGGGCGCCAGCGGCAGCTCGCCTTCCAGTGGCCGCGGATACACCAGCACCGACTGGTCCAGATCCACATGGCTCCAGGCGACCAGCAGGCCCAAGGGGAAACGGCTCTCCACCCGCAAGCGCCCAGGCTGCAACCAGCCACGGCGCAAGGTTTGCAGGCTCAGTTCGCACTCGACCGAACCTTGCGGCGGCACGTCCTGCTGCTGCAGGTCGGCGGGCGGCCAACCTAGGGCGACGGCCTCGTGGGCGCGGCTGCGGCTTTCCAGGCGCACCCGCAGGCGCGCCGCTTCGCCGGCGAATACCGCGCCCGCACCACCGGCGTGCAGCACCAACCCGGCCAAGTTGCGGTAGGTATGCAAAATGGCCACCACGAACACCGAGCCAAGCAGGAAGGTCAGCCCATAGGCCAGGCTGCTCTGGTAATTGATGGCGGCCAGCAACATGACCAACAAGGCGAACAGAAACGCCACACCCACCCGGGTCGGCAGGATGAAGATCCGCCGCTGGTTGAGTTGCACGCTGGCGGCCGCCGGTATGCGCCGGGCCAGCCAGCGATCCCAGCGCTGCCTGAGGGTGCTCGTCAAAGCGCAGGCACTTCGCGCAGCAGCCACTGCACCAGGGCACCACCGCCATGCCCGGCCGGATCCGCCTGATCACGCAGGCGGTGCCCCGCCACGGCCGGCAGTACCGCCTGGACGTCCTCGGGAATCACGTAATCGCGCTCGGCCAACAGCGCCCAGGCGCGCGCCGCGGCGAGCAGTGCCAGGCTGCCACGGGGCGACAGGCCCCAGGCGAACTGCGGCTGGGTACGCGTGGCCTCGACCAGGCGCAGTACATAGTCGACCAGTGCATCGCTGACGCGCACCTTGGGCACCTCGGCCTGCAGCTTCGCCAACTCGGCGTGATCGAGTACCGCATCCAGGGTTGGCAACACCGAGCGACGGGGCTCGCCCAGCAACAGCGCCTTCTCGGCGGCGCGAGCCGGGTAGCCCAGCGACAGGCGCATGAGAAAGCGATCGAGCTGAGACTCCGGCAGCGCGAAGGTACCACTCTGGCTGATCGGGTTCTGGGTGGCGATGACGAAGAACGGATCAGGCAGCGGACGGGTAGCGCCTTCGATGGTCACCTGCCCCTCCTCCATGGCTTCGAGCAGCGCGCTCTGGCTTTTCGGCGTGGCGCGGTTGATTTCGTCCGCCAGTACCAGCTCGGCGAACACCGGGCCGGGGTGGAACAGGAACTGCCCGCTGTCCTTGTCGAATACCGAGGTGCCGAGAATGTCACCCGGCAGCAGGTCGGAGGTGAACTGGATACGCTGGAAGCTCAGCCCCAGCACCTTCGCCAGGGCGTGACTGAGGGTGGTCTTGCCCATGCCGGGCAGATCCTCGATCAGCAGGTGACCGCGGGCCAGCAGGCAGGTCAGCGCCAGGCGCACCTGCGCCTCCTTGCCGAGCAGCACCTGGTTGATGGAATCCAGGCAGGCGTCCAGTTTCGTGTGCATCGTCCACTCCTCATGCAAGTGGCTCGATGCTACTGACCTGACGGCAGCGGGCAAAGCGTTACGTAATGTTTGCTGACGAAACTGTGCGCCAGGCCCATGCTTCGCCGCGCAAGCATGGAAGCCTTGGCGCAGAGCGGCCTAGAGACGAAAGTGCGCCGCCATGCCCTGCAATTCACGACCCAGGGCTGCCAGTTGCTGGCTGGAGCCGGCGTTTTCGTCCATCGCCGCGGCGGACTGCTCACCGAGGTCGCGAATCGACGTGACGCTGCGGTTGATGTCCTCGGCCACCGCGGTCTGCTGCTCGGCGGCGGCGGCGATCTGCTGGTTCATGCCGTGGATCACTGCAACGGCTTCGGCGATACCCGCCAAGGCCTGCTGAGTGTGCCGGGCGTCGTGCACCACCTGCTCGACCAGTTCATCGCTCTGGCGCATATCGGCCACGGACCGGGTAGCGCCAGCGCGCAGCGTACCGAGCAGCCCCTCGATTTCCTCGGTGGACTGCTGGGTGCGCCGGGCCAGCGCACGCACCTCATCGGCCACCACTGCGAACCCACGCCCCTGTTCCCCCGCCCGCGCCGCTTCGATGGCCGCGTTGAGCGCCAGCAGGTTGGTCTGTTGCGCCACGCTCTTGATCACTTCCAGCACCGCATCGATATTGCGGGTGTCCTGGCTGAGCTGTTCGATGCCTTGCCGAGTGACCGCCATGGCCGCGACCAGTTGCTCGATACGCTGCAGGGTTTCACGCACCACGTCGCTGCCCGCACCCACCCGCGAATCGGCCTGGGCGGTAGAAGCAGCAGCCTGCTCGGCGTTCTGTGCCACCTCATGGACTGTCGCCGCCATCTGGGTGATCGCCGTGGCCACCAGGTCGGTTTCCTCCTTCTGGCCACTGACGCCCTGACGCGCCTGCTCGGTGACCGAAGACAGCGTCTGCGCTGAAGTTGAAAGCTGCGCAACGCCGTCCTGCAGGCGCCCGACCATGGTGCGCAGGTCCCGCGACATGCCTTGCATGGCACCCAGCAGCTGGCCGATTTCATCGCTACGCTGCACCTCGATCTCGCCGCTCAGGTCTCCGGCGGCAATGCGCTGCGCCACCGCAGTCACCTGCTTGAGCGGCCGCACGATCGCCCGGGTGATGATCAGTGTCGCCAGCAGCCCGACCAGCAAGGCTGCAGCGGCGGCGACCAGAATCAGCAGCGCGCTGGTGCGCACCAGGGTATGTACGGCGCCCTTCTGCTGGGCGTAGGTCTGGCTGACCAGTTCGACCACCTTGTCTGCCCGCTCGGCCAGCTTGGCATGCTCCTGCTGTTGCTGTTGCAGCAGGCTGGTGTACTCCTGCAGCCGCTGGTTGAAGGAATCGATGTTACCCACCACCTCGGCGAGCACCGAGCGGTACCCCGGGTCACCCAGGGCATCGCGTAGCTGCGCGGCCTGGGCCTGGGCATCGAGTGCTTCCTGGATGCTGGTGCTTGGCACTTCACCGCTGGCACGACTGTTTTCCAGGAGCACCCGCGCCTGTTCCAGCGCCTGCAAGAGCAGAATATGCACCTTGCCGATCTGGCCTGCCTGGGTGACGGACTCGCCGCCTTCATTGCCCTGGCTTTCCTTGAGGGCATAGACGCCATCCTCGGCCAGCCCGTCCTTGAGCAGGTCGAGGCTGTTGGCGGCGCCGACCACCAGCCATTTCGCGGCGTCCAGCGACAGACGCATGTTGTCGCTCTGCTCCACGTAGCGATCGAAGACCTGCACGTACTCAGCGATATCCCCATCGACCTGCTGCAAGGCGTCGCGCTCGTCGCCGGCGACCTGATCGCGTAATTGCTGCACCTGTTCGCGCAGGGCCTGGGCCTGCTCGTGCAGGCGCTGCGTCTGCGCGGCATCGCCACTGATGATGAAGGCCTGCTCGGTTCGGCGCATCTGCGCGACCTTGTCGTTGATGTCGCTGAAGCGCTCGAGCAGGGAAAACCTGGCGCCCACGTCACGCAGGGCGAAAAAGCCGGTCGCCGCCACCACCAGGGTAAGCACCAGCACCACCCCGAATCCCAGGGACAACTTGACCGCCGTTGCCAGGCTGGCCAGTGCGCGAAGAGAAACCATTGCCGACCCTCTCGTGCTGGGCGAAAGCCCTCCAGACGGCAACAGTGAGGCACCAGACTGATGGCGACAAGCCAGCAATGAGGCGCCCGGTGCTTTTAGCTAACGCGGAGTCGTTTTCAGGATATGCCGGTCGTCATTGAACGGCCGGGACGGTGCCGGATCCGCTACCAGAATGCCGACCTGCTGGTCGATCGCGAAGCCCTGGCGCGGGCCAGTATCCGGGGCGACCAGCGCTTTGCGCGTTCGCGTATCGAGCTCTACTGGTAGATCACAGCGGGCGCTGCAGGTCGAAGGTGTCCTGGGTGCGGCTGTAGGCGGTACCGCCAAGACGCCCCACCAGATCGAGGCGCTGCGGGTCGATGCGCCCCTTTTCATTAAGCACCTCGTCACTGATATGCGCCAACAGCACTTCGGCGAAGATCAGATGATGATTGGGCTGTTTATCCGGATAGCCCACGATCTGCGCGACCCGGCACTCGAACGCCACGGCGGCGCCCTTGACCCGCGGCGGCGCCACGCGGCTACTGGCGATCGAGTCGATACCGCAATGGACGAATTCGCTAGTGCTGCGCGGCAGGATCGCCGCGCTGGCATTCATGGCCTCGGTTTGTGCGAACGACACCAGATGGATGACCAACTCGCCGGTTTCCTGGGCATTGCGCAGGGTGTCTTTCAATGCGCCGTCGTCCCGGGTGCCGACGTTGACCATCAGCGTCGCCGGGTCATCGCTGATCACCTGAAAGAAGCTGAAGGGCGCCAGGTTGGTGACGCCCTCCTTCGAAATACTCGACACCCAGGCGATGGGCCTGGGCGTTACGCTCGATGCGAGCCAGCGGTAACGGTCCAGCGGGGTCAGGTCAGCGAAATCGAGCAGCATTGCGATCTCCGGCAATCAGGTTGCCGCAAGCTTACTCCAGTGCACGACTCAACGGCCCGCTCGGGACTCACGAATGTAGAAACGCGCCTTCTCGGACTTGTTGGTGCAGCCGCGGTAGGCCTCGAACTGCTGCTGGGTTTTCGCCGCCGTCATCAGCGAGGCGGCCTTGGAATAGCTGACCGTACCGGCGAAACCTTCGGCCTTGGCCAGGTCGAGTTCCTGCCAGGCCGCATCGAGTTGGGTCGCGCAACTGTCACGGTAGGAAGTGGTCGCTGAGCAGCCCGCCAACAGCGCAATCGGTAAGAGAATCCAGGCTTTCATGTCGCATACTCCAGAGGTTGGCCGGCAATCAGGTTGCCGGTGTTGTGTATGACGATCGGCTAGTGAAAAAGTGCCACTATCAACCTGCGGCTCGGCGCAAAATGCGCTGCAACCTTAGCCGCAGATCAGGGAGAGCTGAATGAGCAAGAAAGTGGCTTTGGTGCTGGGCTCGGGCGGGGCGCGTGGCTATGCGCACATTGGCGTGATCGAAGAACTGGAAGCGCGTGGCTACGAGATCGGCTGCATCGCCGGGTGCTCCATGGGCGCGGTGGTCGGCGGCATCTATGCGGCCGGCAAACTCAAGGAGTACAGCGACTGGACCCAGAGCCTGGATTACCTCGACGTGCTGCGCCTGCTGGATGTCAGCTTTCGCCTGGGTGCCATACGCGGGGAGAAGGTCTTCGGGCGGATTCGCGAGATCGTTGGCGAAATCAACATCGAGTCGCTGAACATCCCCTTCACGGCGGTGGCCACCGATCTCACCAACCAGCAGGAAATCTGGTTCCAGGAAGGTTGCCTGCATCAGGCCATGCGCGCCTCGGCAGCGATCCCCAGCCTGTTCACGCCGGTGATTCAGGGCAAACGCATGCTGGTGGACGGCGGCCTGCTCAATCCACTGCCCATCGTGCCGGTGGTATCGAGCCACTGCGACCTGATCATCGCCGTCAACCTCAACTCCGCCCATCAGCAGCATTATCAATTGCCCGTTGTCGAGCGCCCGGCAGCGATCAAGGGGCGTTTCGATCAGTTGATGGCCTCCCTGGGCTCGCGCCTGCCCTCGCTGCGGCGCAAGGGTGGCGAGGACGATCCCTTGCTGCTTCTCGAAGGCGGCTCGTCGCCAAAGGCACTCGAGCAGGCCGACCTGTGGCTGCAGGAACCGTTGAGCCCCCATGGCCAGCAACCGGCCGCCGCGCCACAGGACGACAGTGCGCCCAAGTCGGCCAGCGGCTCGCGAGTCGCCCATATGGCCGGGCCGGCATCGCTGCTGGAGTTGATCAACCAGAGTTTCGAGGTCATGCAGACGTCGCTGTCGCAATACAAGATCGCCGGCTACCCGCCGGACATCCTGATCAACGTGCCCAAGCGCGTATGCCGCTTCTTCGAGTTCTACAAGGCGCCGGAGTTGATCATGCTAGGCCGGCAGATCGCCCGCGACACGCTGGACAGATACGAGCGCGGCGACCGCTGAGTCGCCGCTCCGGTCACAACGGTGGCCGACGCTCCTCACGTGGCGGCAGGCCAGCCGGCGCCTTGTGCGCGACCCAATCGCTGAGCAGGCTGTAGGCCACGGCCAGCAGGGTCGGCCCCAGGAACAGGCCCATGAAACCGAAGGCCAGGATGCCGCCGAACACCCCGAGCAGCACCACGACCAACGGCAGGTTACCGCCGCGGCTGATGAGGTACGGCTTGAGGATGTTGTCCACGCCGCTGATGATGAAAAAGCCCCACACGCCGAGGAAGATCGCCATGCCGATCTCGCCCTGCCAGATCAGCCAGCCTACGGCCGGGCCCCATACCAGCGGCGGCACCATGATCAGGCTGCAGGCGAAGGTCAGCAGGCCCAGCAGCAAGGCGCCCGGAATGCCGGCGATCATGAAGCCGATGTAGGCCAGCAAGGCCTGCGCCACGGCCGTGCCGATTACCCCGTTGACCACCCGCTGCACGGTGCCGGCGACCAGTTCGAGATAATGCTGGGCGCGGTCGCCGATCAGTCGCTCGAGCAGGCTTTCGACGAAAGCGGCCAGGCGCGGGCCATCGCGATAGAAGAAGAACACCAGGATCAGGCTCAGGGCGAGTTCGAGAATGCCGCCGCCGACCTTGGCGCTGCGCACCAGCAGGAAATTACCGACCTGACCGAGATAAGGCTGCACCGTGGCGAACAGCGCCGAGCCTTGCTGATCGAGGGTTTCCCAGATGCTCACCAGACGTTCGCCCACCAGAGGCACCGAGGCCAGCCAGGCTGGCGGTGGCGGCAGACCATCGACCTGAACGTCCTTGAGCATCGCCGTGGCATCGCGAATGTGGTCGGCGAGGTTGAAGCCCAGCATCACCAGCGGCACCGCCACCAATACGATCCACACGCCGGTCAGCAAACCGGCGGCCACCGACTGGCGGCCCTTCAGCACGCGGGTCAGCCAGCGCATGACCGGCCAGCTGGCAAAAGACAGCACGGCAGCCCAGAACAGCGCGGACCAGAATGGCGCGAGCACCCACAGGCTCGCACCCAGCAACCCCAGTAGCAGAATCTGCACCAGCAAGCGGTCGTTATTCGGCATTTTTCAAAACATCCAGAAAACCAGACTCAAGCCCGTGGCACGGGCGCGCTCAACGTAGCACGTCGATGCGCAAACCGTCGCCACTGCTCTCGCCAATTTCCAGACGCGCGGCCCTGACGCGCTCTTCGATCAGCGCCTCACGCCAGGCCTCGGCATTGGCGCCGGACAGGCTGACGCGCAGGGTGCTGTCCAGGTTCAGGCTGCGTGCCAGCAGCTCCGTCCACTCCGGCTTGGGCTCGTCCTGCCGCGGCAAGCGCAGCTCGCCGGTGCTCTTGAGCTGTCGTGACAGCGTGGCCGGGGTTGGCAGCACTTTCGCCAGCGGCTGATCGGCCGCCAACAGCTCGGCGTGCAAGTAGGCGCGGCGGTTACCGCGGGTGATGCTGTACAGCGCCACGAGGCTGTTCTCGTTGGGCTCCGCCAGGCGCAGCAAGGCGTAGGCCTGCTGGTCGTCGGAGCCGTACAACGTCGAATTGCCAAACACCCAGTTGGCCCACAGGCTGCTGGAGCCGCATTCCCGGCCCTGGCACCAGTAGAGCAACTGGGCGTCCTTTTCCTGCAGGGCCTCGCGCGCCTGGGTGAACACTTCGGTGGCGCTGTGGGTACGCGGCAACTCGTAGGTGACCGCGGTCAGGGCGCCCTGAACAAGTACTTCGCGCTCGTAACGCAGGCGCCCGCTGATACGGCGCACGGTTCCCTGGGGATACACGCGCTCCTGGTCGGCCTCTTCCTTGAAGGTGACGATTTCACTGCCTGCGAAGCGCGGCAACACATCGAGATCACGGCTACCGGCCACGTCGGCGCTGGCGAAGGGGCTGACCACCAGCAGTGCAAGCAGGTAACTCAGACGCATGCCGCCCCGCTTATCGCGCAAGCGAGAAGAATCGAGGGGCAGACTGGGGTGTGTAGCGCATCCGGCGCTAGGGTGTACAGGTCGGTCATGCAGTTCTCCATGGCAGTACCCGACACCTTTCCCCAGTTGTAACGGGGCGTCAAGGCGCACTCAGGAATGCTTTGAAACAGTCTGCTACGAGTTGCGCGCCCTGCTCGTCGTCCAGATGCAGATGGTGCCCGCCAGGCAGGCGATGGACAGTGATCGCCGTCTGCGCCAGCAACTCGGTCAAGTGCTCGCGAGGCGCCAGCAAGCCCTGTTCGGCCAGGACCAACTGCATCGGGCAACGCAGCGCCATGACGAAGGCTTGCACATGGGCCATGGTCAGGCGCATGGGCGTTGTCAGGGTCAGGCGGCTGTCGGTGCGCCAGGTCAGGCCTTCCGCCACTGGCATCAGCCCACGCTGCGCCAGTAGGCAAGCCGCCTCGAAGCTGACGTGGCCGACACCGCGCTGACGTACCTGGGCGGCGCGTTCGAGGCTCGGGTACACCGGCTTGCGCTTGCCCGAAAGTGCCAGGCGCCCACGCAGCGCCTCGGCCAACGTGGCGACCGCCCCATCGGCCTCGATGGTCGGCGGCACCAGCCCATCGATCAACGCCAGGCGCTGCACGCGCTTGGGAAAGGTCGCCGCCAGCAATACCGAAACGATCGCGCCCATGGAATGCCCGAGCAGGCTGAAGCGCGGCCAGGCGAGCTGCTCGGCGACCAGCAGCACATCGTGCACGTAGTCCCACAGGGCATAGCCAGCGCCCGCCGGGCGATGCGCCGAATGGCCATGGCCGGCGAAATCCACCGCGACGATGCGCAGGCCCTGAAGCTTCGGCGCCAGGCGGGCGAAGGTTGCCGCGTTGTCCAGCCAGCCATGCAGGGCGATCACCGGCGCACCGTTGGCCGGGCCGTACACTTGAGCGGCCAGTTCGATATGCGGCAGGCGCAGACTGATTTCTTCGGGTTCGCGACTCACTGCACGCCCTCGACGGGTTTCTGCCAGCGCGTGAACAGCCGGCGGATCAACTGCGCGGTGGCGTCCGGGTGTTCAAGCGGAAACATATGCCCGCCCGGCAGCGTCAGGAACTCACCCCGCGGTGCGCGCCGTGCCATGCGCCCATGATGAGCCAGCACCACGCGGCTTTCGGCGCCCTTCACCAACGCCAGCGGCACTTGCAGCTGTTGCGGCCGCCCTGGGCTGGTGTGCGGCACGCTGCGGTAGATGTTGATTTCAGTCGCCGCTTCGAAGCTAAGGCGCAGGCCGTCTTCGTGAGGGAGCAGACCGTGCTCGACATAGGCATCCAGGCACTCCGGATCGAAGCGGCTGAACAGCGCGCGCTCGGCAAAATAACGCCGCGCCTGCTGACCATCGATAAAAGCCTCGCGCCGCCCCAGAGTGCGCCCCGCTGGCGTGAGGCGGTCGATCAGGCCCAGGCGCTTGGCCGCCTGAATCACCAGTTGATCGAGGCGACTGAGCACCGGCGAGTCGAGCATCACCAGACCACGATAGAGATCGGGCCGACGCAACGCCGCGTGGTAATGCAGCACCCCGCCCAGCGAGTGACCTACGCCCCACACCGGTTCGGCGCACTGCTCGAGATGATGGAGCAACTCGTCGACCAGATTGCTCCAGTTGTCGTTCACCGGAAAGCGCGGGTCATGGGCGTGCTGGGCCAGGTGCTGCACCTGGTACTCCGGCGCCAGCGCCGCGAACAGCTTGCGGTAGGTGGCCGAGGGAAACCCGTTGGCGTGAGCGAAGAAGATCAGCTGGTGCATGGCAGTCGCGCTGGTGGCAGGCAGTGCATGGATTGTCAGGCAGCCCCCGGCAGGCGGCAACGCCCGTAACGGTCAGGAGAGACGACGCTCCGGCCATCTACGCGGCACGATGGACATCTTTTCTAACGCTGCGGCGCCTGGCTGCCGTGCGGCACGATGGCCATGGTCAGCCGGGAAATGCAGCTGGGCTTGCCATCATCGCCACTCAGACGGATATCCCAGACATGAGTGGTACGGCCCAGGTGCACCGCTCTGGCCACCGCAGTGACACGCCCGCTGCGCAACCCGCGCAGGTGATTGGCATTGACCTCCAGGCCCACGCAGAAGAACTTCTGCGTGTCGATGCACTGGTAGCTGGCCGTGGAGCCCAGGCTTTCCGCCAGCACCACCGAGGCACCGCCATGCAGCAAGCCGTAGGGTTGGTGGGTGCGGGAATCGACGACCATGCTGGCCGTCAGGGACTCGTCATCGAAGGCTTCGAAGCGGATGTCCAGCAGCTCGCCAATGGTGTTGCGCTGGCCAGCGTTCAGTTCATCGAGGTTGGGTGTCTGGCGCCAGATGCTCATGGTCGATCCTTGTTGTTTTCCGACTCGGCTCGCTCAGCGCACATCGGGGTGCGCCAGCAGTTGCAGGGACATCAGACCGGCGATCAGGTCGTCGCCTTCGAGCAGTGCCAGACTGGCCGTGTGCATGGCCAGCGGCTGCTGGCGATGACCATGTACCAGGAGCCCGCCCAGGGCGCCGATGAAGGGCTGGTGAGAAACCAGCAGGATTTCTTCGCCAGCCAGGTGCTGCAGCCTGCTCAGGCTGTCGCGCGGATCGCTGTCGGGGGTCAGCCAGGCAACGGTCTGCAGCGCGCGCTCCACTGCCAGAGTGCCGCACACCAATGCAGCCGTCTGCTGCGCACGTACGTATGGGCTGGCATAAATGCTGAGCGAGCGACCACGCAGGTGCTCGATCGACTGGCGAACCTCGTCGCGCCCATGGGCCGTGAGTTCACGCGCCGCATCGGTACGCGCCTCGGCCTCGGCCTGCCCGTGGCGCAGCAACCACAGCCTCATGCTGGCTGGCTCATAGTTTTGGCTCCTCATCCCTCACTGGGTGAGGTGCGGGCGGCACGCTATGCGCCGCCTCGCCTTGTGGCGGCCGCGGCGCCGGCCAGTCAGCGAACGGCCAGGGTTTGCTCTCGCTATTGAACGTGCCGAAGCGACCGATCTGCGCCAGGTACTGGCTGAGGCTGTCGCCAAAACTCAGCAGGCCGCCATTCGGTGCGCCATAGAAAACGCGATAGATGAGTTGCAGCAGCACGACGCCGGCCAGCAACAATTCCGCCAGTTGCCAGACGAACAGGAACAGCAGCATCCAGACGATGCGCAAGCCGATGGGCTCGCCCTTGGTGTGGTCATTCATGGTCATTGTCCTCAGAAGCCGGTAGCTGGAATGAAGTCGACATCGGTCTTGGGTTCGGCGCGCATCAGCGCCTCGATCACCTGATCCAGGGTGCGCCCTTCGAAAAGGATCGCATGCAGCCCCGCCACCAGCGGCATGTAAACCTGCAGCTCTTCGGCCTTGGCCTTGAGCACCTTGATGGTGTTTACGCCCTCGGCCACTTCGCCCAGGCGCTCGACGGCCTCCTGCAGGCTCAAACCCTCACCCAAGGCGAAACCGACCTGATAATTGCGGCTTTTCGGCGAGGAGCAGGTGACGATCAGATCGCCGACCCCCGCCAGGCCCAGAAACGTCATGGGGTTGGCGCCCAGATGCACGGCGAAGCGGGTCATTTCCGCCAGTGCCCGGGTGATCAGCATGCTCTTGGTGTTCTCACCCATGCCCAGCGCCGCCGCCATGCCGGCGATGATGGCGTAGACGTTCTTCAGCGCGCCACCCAGCTCGACGCCGAAGCGATCGGCGCTGGCGTAAACCCTGAACGTGCGCCCGTGCAGCACTTCCTGCACGGCGCGGCAGAGTGCTTCGTCTTCGCTGGCCACCACGGTGGCCGTCAGCGTGTGCGCGGCGATTTCCTTGGCCAGGTTCGGCCCCGACAGTACGCCGATACGCGCCTGAGGGGCGACCTCCTCGATGATCTCGCTCATCAGCTTGAACGTCTGCGCTTCGATGCCTTTGGTGGTGCTGACCAATTGCTTGCCGGTCAACAACGCCGACACCGGCTGCAGAACCTGCCGCAACGCACTGGATGGCAGCGCCACGAACGCCAGCTCGCACGCCTCGAGCGCTGCCGGCAGATCGGTGGTCGGCTCAACGCCGTCGAGTACTTTCACGCCTTTGAGGTAGCGAGGGTTTTCCCGCTGAGTGCGGATGGCTTCGGCCTGCACGGGGTCGCGCATCCAGTGCAGAACGCGATGCCCATTCTGTGCCAGCAGGTTCGCGATGGCGGTGCCGAAGCTGCCGCCACCCAGTACCGCGATAGGTTGCTGTTGAGTCATGACCAGTCCGTTTTGAATGCTGTGCAAGTGGCGGGCATTATACGGTTAGCAGGTTATACGACCAGTCTTGTGGCGTCGCGGCGCATTGCCGGGCATCCGAAGAGGGTCGCAATTTGGCGAAGCATGGCTGGCATTGCGACGTGGCTCGGTTAACATGCCCGCTCTGCGCGAACAGGGCCGTTGCGTGACTTTCATTATTATTCTTTATCGATATGTGCTGCTGGCGGCATCGCTCACCTGTGCCGGCCGGGCCCCATGCTGCCTAGTGGATCCGCTGCCCCGATGACCGACCACCGCCCGCACGCCAGTGCGCGCTGCCGCGCCTGGCTTAGGCGCGCCTTGGTCGTGCTCTGCTTACTCACCCCCGCGGCTCAGGCGGCGGACCTGCTGCTGAGCACGGCAGGCGATACCACCACCCTGCAGCAGTTCGGCAGCGCGCTGGCAGCGACACGCCCCGCTGACCGCGTTCGCATCGTGCCGCTGAACGAAATGCCACCGCTCGAGCAGATGCCCGGTAATACGCGCCTGATCCTGTTCGGCCAGGCAGCACTGGCCTGGCGCCTCGAATCGTCGAATGGCCCACCGACATTGGTACTGCAAGTCAACAAGACCCAGGCCCACGAAACCCTCGGGGGGCGTCAGCCTGCGAACCTCAGCGTGCTCTGGCAAGATCCGGCTCCCCACCGCCAGTTGCGCCTGCTCAAGCATCTGCTGCCAAGTGCCAAGCGCGTAGGCGTGCTGCATGACCCGCACAGCGAATTCCTGATCCCGGAGCTGCGACAGGCTGCCAGCGAGTTGGGCCTGCAAATCGTGGCCCAGGCCTGGCCGGACACCCGTGACAACAACCCGGTGATCCGCTTGCTCGGTGCCAGCGACGTGCTGCTCGCCGTCGCCGACGACGACCTCTACAACCCGTTGACCGCCAAGACCCTGCTGCTGACCAGCTACGGCCAGCAGCACGCGCTGATCGGTCCCAGCGCAGGCTTCGTGCGCGCCGGCAGCCTGGCCAGCACCTACGGCGACCAGAACGACTGGCTCGTCACCCTCGACCGCGTGCTCGACCAGGCGCCAGCACAGTGGCCGGCAGGGATCTACTCGAACACGTTCAAGGTGCTCGGCAACCCGCAAGTGGCACGCACGCTGGGCATCACGCTACCCAGCGATGCAGAACTCGCCCGGCATCTATCGCAAGGAGACACGCCATGAAATCGTGGCGAGGCTGGAACATCCACGTCCGTACCCAGCTCATCAGCGTCGGCCCAGCCCTGCTGCTGACCTTGCTGTTGACCGGTTTCCTGACCTTCAATCGCCTGCAGGATCTGCGTGCGGAGATCAACCATACCGGCCAGCTGATAGCCGGCCAGTTGGCACCGGCCACCGAGTACGGCGTCATTTCCGGCAATCGGCGCGTACTGGAGTCCCTGCTCCTGGCCACATTGAAAACGCCCCACGTGCGCTTCATCGAAGTGCGCGACCGTGACGAGAACATCCTGGCCTACCTGGAACAGCCCGACCAACCGCACGTCGGTAACGGCCACCTGGACATTTTCCAGGCCCCCATCCAGCAACAGCAGATCGATCTCGATACGGATTTCGGCGAAACGCGGCCACGGGCGGCCGAGCCCCCTGACGGCGGTTATCTGGGTCGGGTGGTCGTCGGCATGTCCAGCGATGCCTTCAACTCCAGGCAGCAGGAAATTCTTCTCAAGGTCGCGGCGCTGGTGATGTTCGCCCTGCTGCTGACCTTCCTGCTGGCGCGGCGTCTGGCCAGCCGGCTATCCAGACCACTGAGCCAGATGAGCGATGCCGTCACCGCCATTCAGGCCGGTAACTATCAAGCCACGCTTCCCGAGGTCGGCGGCGGCGAACTGGCGACGCTGGCCCGGCACATCAACAACCTGGCCAACGGGCTGAACAATGCCGCTCAGGAACAGCAACAGGCCATGACCCTGCTGATCAAGGCACGCGAGGAGTCCGACCTGGCCAACCGCGCCAAGTCAGACTTCCTGGCCATGATGAGTCATGAACTGCGCACCCCCATGAATGGCGTGCTCGGCATGCTACAACTGCTCGACACCACCGAAATGAGCGAGGAGCAGCACGAATACGCCGCCTTGGCCATGGAGTCCACCGAGCACCTGCTGAAAGTGATCAACGACATCCTGGACTTCTCGCGCATCGAACGTGGCGCCCTGGAGCTGGAGCTGATCAGCTTCAACCTGCCGGCGCTGCTCAAAGCCGCCCTGCAGGCCTTCCAGCACAGCGCCCAGCAACGCGGCCTGCAACTGCGCCTGCAGCTGGACGACGGCCTGCAGGCGCCACAGGTTCAGGGCGACCCGACCCGCCTGCGGCAGATTCTGGTCAACCTGATCGGCAACGCCCTGAAGTTCACCGAACGCGGCGAAGTACGCATCGAAGCCCACTGGCAAGCTCTGGACAATCAGGTACTGTGGTTTACCTGCAAGGTGCACGACACGGGGATCGGTATCAGCGCCGAGCGCCTGGAAACCATGTTCGATGCCTTCCAGCAGGCCGACAATTCCATTTCCCGCCGCTACGGCGGCACCGGACTGGGTCTGCCCATTGCCCGCACCCTGGCCGAATGCATGGGCGGCACGCTCAAGGCGCAGAGCGAACCGGGCCGCGGTTCCTGTTTCACCCTGGAGATTCCCCTGCCCTTTTCCGCCCAACAACCGCAACTGCCCGCCCATAACGCCGCCAGCGCGCCCGCTGCGCAGGCCAGCCGCTCGGTGTTGCTGGTGGAAGACAACGCGGTGAATCAAACCGTGATCGAAGCCATGCTGCGCAGCCTTGGCTACCAGGTCGAACTGGTGGGCGATGGTGCCCAGGCCCTCACGGCCGTAAGGGAACGGCAATTCGCCGCCGTCCTGATGGATTGCCGCCTGCCGGTCATGGACGGTTATGAAGCCACCCGGCGTATCCGCGATCTCGGCCCGTCAGGCCGCCTACCGATCATCGCGCTGACCGCCAACGCACTGCAGGGCGACCGCGAGGCCTGCCTGCAAGCCGGAATGAACGATTACCTCGCCAAGCCGTTCAAACGCATGGAATTGCAGGACGTGCTCAATCGCTGGCTGCCGGCTGACGGTACCGCGCACTGACGCCGGTCGCGTCGCAGCCGTGCGAAATCGCGCCTCACACCGGCGTGCAACACTCGCAACCTCTAGTCAGATGGGCGAAAATACTGCACGCTTGTTGGTTGAAGTGGGCATCAAAGGGGCATCTGTGACACCATTGCCGCCTGCAGAGTACAACTGTACTCACCACACTGTGACTTTCACCACAACGCAACAGTCTATGACTAGGCTGCTGGCAGTCGCATCACTCATGCGCAGCCGGCCAGGACGATTTACCCAGCCGAGGCGCGTGGGGATTATTGAGGAGCTCGCATGACCAAACAAAACGCCTTCACCCAGGAAGATCTGTTGCGCTGCAGCCGCGGCGAACTGTTCGGCCCGGGTAATGCGCAACTGCCCGCCCCCAACATGTTGATGATCGACCGGATCGTCCACATCAGCGAAACGGGCGGCAAGTACGGCAAAGGCGAAATTGTCGCAGAGCTCGATATCAATCCTGATCTGTGGTTCTTCGGCTGCCACTTCGAAGGCGACCCGGTGATGCCAGGCTGCCTGGGCCTCGACGCCATGTGGCAGCTGGTCGGCTTCTTCCTCGGCTGGCAGGGCAACCCTGGCCGTGGTCGCGCCCTGGGTTCGGGCGAAGTGAAATTCTTCGGCCAGGTTCTGCCTACCGCCAAGAAGGTCACCTACAACATCCATATCAAACGTACCATCACCCGTTCGCTGATCCTGGCGATCGCCGATGGCACCGTGAGTGTCGACGGCCGCGAGATCTACAGTGCCGAAAGCCTGCGCGTCGGCCTGTTCACTTCCACCGACAGTTTCTAAAGGATCCTTTCCATGCGTCGCGTCGTTATTACCGGTCTAGGCATCGTTTCCTGCCTGGGCAATGACAAAGAAACCGTCTCCGCCAACCTTCGCGCTGGCCGCCCCGGTATCCGCTTCAATCCGGAATACGCCGAGAAGGGTCTGCGCAGCCACGTATCGGGCTCTGTCGACCTGAACCTGGAAGAGTTGATCGACCGCAAGCTGTTCCGCTTCATGGGTGATGCCGCTGCCTATGCCTACCTGGCGATGGAGCAGGCAATCAAGGACTCGGGCCTTAGCGAAGAGCAGGTATCGAACCCGCGTACCGGCCTGATCGCCGGCTCCGGTGGCGCCTCCACGCTGAATCAGATGGAAGCCATCGACACCCTGCGCGAGAAAGGCGTCAAGCGTGTTGGCCCGTACCGCGTTACCCGCACCATGGGCAGCACCGTTTCGGCTTGCCTGGCTACCCCGTTCAAGATCAAGGGCGTCAACTTCTCGATCTCCTCGGCGTGCGCCACCAGTGCCCACTGCATCGGCCAGGCCATGGAGCAGATCCAGCTCGGCAAGCAGGACGTGGTCTTCGCCGGTGGTGGTGAAGAGGAGCACTGGAGCCAGAGCTGCCTGTTCGATGCCATGGGCGCCCTCTCCACCCAGTACAACGACACGCCGGAAAAAGCGTCTCGTGCCTACGATGCCAACCGTGACGGTTTCGTCATCGCCGGCGGCGGTGGCATGGTCGTGGTCGAGGAACTGGAGCACGCACTGGCTCGCGGCGCCAAGATCTACGCTGAAATCGTCGGCTACGGCGCGACTTCCGATGGCTACGACATGGTCGCTCCGAGCGGCGAAGGCGCGGTGCGCTGCATGCAGCAGGCGCTGGCCACCGTTGATGCCCCGATCGACTACCTCAACACCCACGGCACCTCGACTCCGGTCGGCGACGTCGCGGAAATCAAAGGTATTCGTGAAGTGTTCGCCGGCAACGCCCCGGCCATCAGCTCCACCAAGAGCCTGTCGGGCCACAGCCTGGGTGCCGCTGGCGTGCATGAGGCGATCTACTGCCTGCTGATGATGGAAGGCAACTTCATCACCGCTTCGGCCAACATCGAAGAGCTGGACCCGGCGGTTGCTGACCTGCCGATCCTGCGCGAGACCCGCGAAAACGCCAAGCTGGACACCATCATGTCCAACAGCTTCGGCTTCGGTGGCACCAACGCCACCCTGGTACTCAAACGCTGGGCTGGCAACTGATCGGTTGCCTGACACGAAAAACGGCGCCCTCGGGCGCCGTTTTTTATGCCTGAGTTTCTGCCAATCATCCCATCGCTGCAGCTCAGCGGACTTCGAAACGCTGCTCCGCCAGCTTGCGGTCGCCCTGGAACAGCAGGAAGTGCCACTCCCCCGGTACCACCTCATGGTTCTCGGAAAACTCGAAGGCCATGACGTCCCGGGACGCATCGGGCACCAGCTTCTGCGTCACCACGAACTTGTCATGGCGCCGGCCGTCAGCGCCAACCACGCCGGGCGTGAGGTACAGCAAAGTCAGAGGCTCGCCATCGACCGTCTTGCCGGTCAGGGTATAACGCATCCCGAACTTGGTTCCCAGTTTGGCAGGCACCACGGTCGTCTGCTCGATTTGCTGATTGGCCTGGGTCAGCACACGCTCACCCGGCTGAAAGTCCCTGTGCTGGCTGATGAAAACGCCGGCCTCGACAGGCCCTTGCACCCGCACCTCGGCTTGAGTCAAGCCAGCGGCGAGCAGCAGCACCGTCATCGTCGCGAATCGAAAATGTTGCATCTCACGCTCCTCCATTGGAATGGCGCGAGGCTATGACGCAGCGATGACAACCTGATGACATTCAGCGTGATGCGGGCAGCGCCTCCTGCACCTTGCGCGGCAGGATGGACAGGAAGTTGTCTCGGGCGACCTTGTGGGCGACATCCTCGGGCAGCGCATCGAGGAAGCGGTCGAAGCCGTGCATGTACTCGCCCATGCTGTCGAAGCGGCCCACCACGTCGGAGCCGATCATGAAGCGATCGGGGTAGCGCTCGACCAGCTCTACCCATTTGGGGTCGGGGTTGCCGCTTTCATCGGTCAGGTAAGGCCTGAGCATGGTCCAGGACAGGTCGATATACAGGTTGGGATAGCTTTCCAGCATGCGCGCCAGGGTGTCGAAGAGAAACTCCAGCTTCTCCTGGTGGCGGTGAATCTCCATGCTGGTACCGGCATGGGCCCAGATGAAGCGAACATGCGGGTGGTTGCGCAGCGGCTCCTCGATCTCCTGCAGGTACAGCGGGTTGCGCTCGCGCTTGGAGGTGATGTTGGAGTGCATCATTACTGGCAGGTCGTATTCGGCAGCCAGGTGATAGACGCGCGTCATGGCCTCGTTGTTGGCCCGCGGCGTGCTGCCCTCGATCAGCGAAGTGAGATCGTCATGGCGGGTGAACACCTCGCCGATGCCCTGCCACAGCCCGGGATCGAGCTCCAGCATGCGACGGATGTGGGAATCGGAGTTCTTGTCGTTGGGGTTGAAGCCGGACAGAAACGGATGAAAGCGGTGGCGCTGCGCTTCGGGCACCTGTTTGTAGGCGTGAGCGATCAGCACGTCGGTGGCGCTGTACCAATAGGCGGCTGCGTCGTCACCAGCGTAATAGCGTGGGCGCTTGGGTTCATCTTCGTGCCATTTCTTGGCAACCGGGATGCCCGAGAACATCACGTGATCGACCTTGGACTCGTCCATGCGCTTGAGCAACATGTCCATGCCGGCGCTTTCCTGGAAGAAATCCACGTAATGCAAATGGGCGTCGGTGTATCGATACTCACGCGCGTCAACAACACTCGCCAGCAGGCCTGCCGACAATAAAAAACCCAGACGAATCAGGCGCATGCAGACGTTCCTCGGTCATTGAGCAGCATAGACTGCACGCGCTTCGCGCAAGTTCAGGCTATCGACCTCCGCTATCGTGCCATTGGCGAGACCAATTGTTTCATTACCGACACATCCAAACCGCCTGGTCTCGGGTATAACCGTTGTCACCTTCAGGACGCAGCCCAGCACAGGATGACGGCATGTCTGACCCGATGTTCGATTACGACAGTATTCTGGAAGCCTGCGCGCACCATGACGAGCGCGCATTCCAGGCGCTGTATCGCCAGGAGTCGGCACAGATGCTCGGGCTGGCCATCAGCCTGCTGGGCCAGCGCGACGCGGCGCAAGATTGCCTGCACGATGCCTTCGTGCAGATCTGGCGCAATGCCGGGCGCTTTCAGCGCTCCCTGGGCAGCGGGCGGGCGTGGATCTACAGCATTCTGCGTTACCGCGCCCTGAATCAGTTGCGCCAGCGCGGCCGCACCGTAACGCTTGGCGACGACATCGCCGATCACCTGATCGACGAAAGCCCGTCGGCCGCTCAGCAGCACGAACAGCAGTCGGACAGGCGTCACCTGCGCGCCTGCCTGCAGAAGCTCGAGCGCCCGCGGCGCCATCCGGTTCTGCTGGCGTTCTACCGCGGGCTGACTCACGAACAGATCGCCGAGCGGCTGACCACGCCATTGGGCACCATCAAAGGGCGCATTCGTAGCGGGTTGCGCGCACTGCAGGAGTGTTTGCAACGATGATCAGCACTGACCCCGCAGAACGCCGAGCGCTTATCGGTGAATACGTTCTTGGTCTGCTCGAGCAAGAGCAGGCCCACGAAGTTGCCGAGTTGATCGAACGCGACCCGCAGGCAGCCGCCATGGCCCTGGAATGGGAGCAGCATTTTCTCGAGCTCAGTGACCGGCTGCCCCCAAGTGCGCCCTCGCCCGGCCTCTGGTCGCGCATCCAGCAGACTCTGGAGCTGGGGCCGCGGCCCAGCGTCTGGCGCCACTGGTGGTCGAACCTCTCCACCTGGCGCCTGACCAGCGCAGCCTTGGCGCTCGCCCTGATCATCGCCCTGCTGCCAGTGCCGTGGCCGGCCGATACGCCCTCGGCGAGCTATACCGCTGTGTTGCAGCCGCCCGGTGAGGCGGCTGCGCCAGGCTGGGTGGTGCACATCGATGCCAGCGGTACGCTGCTGCTGGAGCCGTTGCATGAAGATCAGATCGCGGCGAATCGCTCGGTGCAATTCTGGACGCTGGTCGATCCGAAGGACGGCCCGCGCTCACTGGGTCTCGTCGAGCCGGGCGAACCGCTGACCCTGTCCGCCGAGCAGATCGGTGCGGTACAGGCTGGCCAGTTGTTCGAGCTGACCCTCGAACCGTCCGGTGGCTCGCCCTCGAACAGGCCCACCGGGGAGGTGCTGTATATCGGCCGCGCAGTCACCACGGCAATGAACTGAGCCGGCAGATGCAACCAGATGTTTCAATCGACATCTGCCGAGCGACCTCCTGGGTATGACTATCAGGTGCTCTACCACGGTGCCTGGATGCCAGCGCGAAGAAACCTTCGCGCCTTACCCATAGAGAGGACGCTCATGAACATTTCCAAGAAAGTGCTCGGTATCGCCATCACTGCTGCCGCCCTGGGCTGCGCCACCGCCAACGCCGACGACCTGCTGGCCCTGAGTGCGGACGGCAAACTGCTGCACCTCGATACCAAGACCCTCGCCGTCGCTTCCGATGTGAAGCTCAGCGGTGTCTCCAGCTTGCGCGGCATCGATGTACGCCCGGCCAATGGCTCGATCTACGGCCTGGATGACGCCGGCCAGCTCTACACCATCGATGCCAAGAGTGGCGCGGCCACCAAGGCCGCCAAGCTCAGCCAGGCGCTGCCGGGCAACGGCCAGGCCGTGGTCGACTTCAACCCGGTCGCTGACCGCCTGCGCTTGCTGGCAGCCGATGGCACCAGCCTGCGCGTCAATGTCGAGAGCGGTGAAGTAGTGGTGGACGGCAAGGTCGCCTACGCGAAGGACGGCCCGTACGCAGGCAAGACGCCCAAGGTATTAGCCGGTGCGTACACCAACGCCTACAAGGGTACCGAGAAGACGGCGCTGTACACCGTCGACCTGGCGACCGGCAACCTGATGCTGCAGAACCCGCCAAATGACGGCATCCAGCAGGTGGTTGGCAAGATCGCCGACGACCTGAAGAGCGCCGCGCTGGACATCAAGAGCGATGGCAAGGGCGGCAATACCGCCTATCTGCTGACCGGCACCACGTTGCATCAGATCAACCTGGAAACGGGCAAGGCCACAGCCCTGGGTGAGATCAAGAACCTGCCCCACGACATCATCGACATCGCCGTTCTACCAGCCAAGTAAGACGATAAAGGGGGAAGGCCACACGGCCTTCCCCCTTTATTTTCGCGTTTTTCGCGTTACTCGAACACTTCGTCGAGCAGATTATCCATGGCCTTGAATGCCCGAGCCGCCACCAGTGGATGGTACTGATTGCTGCCTGGGGTGTTGGCCAGGGGATCGGTGAACGAATGCACGGCCCCGCCGTAGCTGACCAATTGCCAATCCACCTTGGCGGCCTTCATTTCCTTCATGAACCCGTCGACCTGCGCCGGCGGCACTGCCGGGTCATCCGCCCCATGCAGCACCAGCACCGGTGCCTTGATGTTGTTGGCATCAGCGGGATTGGGCGTATCCAGGTTACCGTGGAAAGACACGAAGGCTTTGAGTGGCGCACCCGAGCGGGCCAGTTCGAGGACGGTGCCGCCGCCGAAGCAGAAGCCGATCGCGCCGAGCCTGGCGGTATCCAGAGCGACCTGGCTGGTTTGCGCCTTGAGTACATCGACTGCCGCCTGGGCACGCTTGCGCATCAACGCACGGTCGCTGCGCACGGTCGTCGCCGCCTGCTTTGCCTCGTCGGCGTTGCTGGGGCGAATGCTCTTGCCGTACATGTCGGCCACGAACACCACGTACTTGTCGCCGGCGGCCCGGGCGGCCTTTTCGGCGGACGCGTCAGTGACGCCCAACCAGTTCGGCACCATCAGAAGGCCCGGACGCGGGTCGCTGACCGCATCGTCGTAAACGAGCTTACCTTCGAATGGCTGGCCATCGATCTCGTAGGGGACGTTCTTGACCACCACCCCCGCCTCGGCCAATCCGGCCAAGCCCAGCAACGCTGCCGACAACAGTGATTTCCTCATCGCGTGATTCCTTCTGTCTGTACCCAGTGATGGCAGCCAATGCTGCGCCCGAGCACAAGGAAGCACATTTGCGGCGCCGGGGAAACCCGAACGCCGCGAGCGAACACTGGATCAGGCGGCAGCGAACAAGCCGTCGATCTGCGCATGGGCACTGCGCAGTGCATTGGCTTTCGGCTCCTCGCCGTATGCCAGGCCTTCTGCCCGCACCACTTCGATATCGGTGATGCCCAGGAAGCGCAGCACCAGAATCAGGTAGTCCTCATGGGCCTGGCCACTGGCCTGGCCGGCATGAATGCCACCGGCAGTCGAGGCGATGACCACTTTCTTGCCACCGGCCAGACCTTGCGGGCCATTCTCAGTGTAAGAGAAGGTCTTGCCAGCGACCGCAATACGGTCGATCCAGGCCTTGAGTTGAGTCGGCACGGTGAAGTTGTACATCGGCGCGCCAATCACGATGGCGTCGGCTGCCAGAAATTCTTCCAGGGTCGCTTCGGCCAGGGCCACTTCGTGAGCCTGGGCGGCGTCGCGCAGCTCGGCCGGGGTGCCACCAGCCACAAAGCTGGCCGCAGAGAGGTGGCTCAGCGCATCGCTGGCCAGGTCACGGTAGGTAACCTGAACATCGGCCTGGCTGTTCTTCCAGGCTTCGGTGACCGCTGCGCTGAGCTGGCGGGAGGCGGAGGCATCGCCAAGAATGCTGGAATCGAGGTGCAGAAGTTTCATGAAGCGCTCCTTGAAAGAGGTCGGTGACTGTTCGATGGGTTAATCCTATCAATGGAGCCAATCACTGATTAGCCCGTAAAAATGCGATGATGCGTTCCACCAGTAGAACAACCCGTGTTTTTTACAGGCCTGGAGCTTTCATGCAGGATCTCAACGTTTCCCTAGACGAACCACTTACCCCCACCAAATTGATCAAATAGTCATACCTGTTTCATGCTCTTGTCCCTTCCCAACAACGAGGCTCACCATCAATTGATATCTAAACTCTGGGTAAACAAAGGTAGCTTGAGGACATCTAAACAGAGGCAGCTACCGCCATGAGATGGATCAGGAACAAGCTTTAGAACCGGAATGCTCAGCGAGAGATCGCCGTCGAGACCATATGGAACCACCACGGCCGAACAGGACATTGCGCTGCAAACGAAGCCTGATGCGTCCACCAAGCTCTTCCCCCGTTCGCCACCAACAGCCGCTGGCATGCGCACACGTTCGCGACAACGCTTGCAAACGGCGTGATTAGGCTGGAGATGGCCCTCTACCGAAGAGACGGTCTTTTCGTCGGTCACCGAAGCCCAGGGTCGTTCGTTCGGCCGATTCATCGCTGATACGCACCTGCTGCCGTGCAACCTATGAACAGCGGCGAAGCGCTTGCTCACGAGGCAAGTGCACAAATACGCCTTTTCCGTTCACTAGGGACAGTCTTGACCGGCACCGTGTCACTAATACGAAGCGAACAAGGGCGAGCAAAGCTCTCAACGTTTGGCATGAAACCGGTAGTACTCACGCACAGTTTTGAGAGACATACGATTAAATTCGTCCTCAGATAGCAGGTTAAGCCTGAATTCTGATTCAAAGTCGTCAAGCTGCCTAAGCAGATCCGAGGCCGCTGCCTGAGCTAGCGTCGCATCCACCACTTTTTCCATGCGTGCAAGCTCGCGAAAAGCGATGTGAATATAATGATCAAGGCTTTCGACAAGCTTGTGTCCAGTCCACTCCTGAAGCACCCTTTTGATTACATCCGCGTTAGCAATCGCGCGCCTCATAACATCTGTATTTTCAAGATCGTATTTAACGATAAGATCCTTGAATTTTTCGGTGATAAACCTGTGCCTAAACATGTGAGGGTGAGCACGTGAAGTGAGCCCAGCCATTTTTCGAAGGTCACTTATATCATTAGTAATCGTATCTATCGCAATTGGATCGGCAGATATAGCATTTAAAAACAAAAAGCCGTGATCGACAAAGTCACTATCTACGCTCCGCCTTTTCTCAATCAAATCGAGTCTATCACCTTCAATATAGCTGACCCAAGAGTCAATCACGACGTGCGGAACTGGTAAAACACGAAATCCTCTATCCCCTTTAACAGATGGAATGCGTAATAGAGGATGAGAAACTTTGGATCGAAAAGCTTTCATAATGTCTTCGACCTTAATCCGAGCCGCTTCAGCACGGCGGCAACCAGTATTTATCAGGACGGAAATAAGCGTCTTTAATCGAGCCGCGACTAGAGGAGGTCTGGATCGTGCCGCTAGCCTTAAGGCGGAAATATCAGACGGCGCAATAGGGCTACGCCGGTCATCGGAACTTGAGAGAGGAAAGCTGGGATGGTACCAGGCTATTTTCCGAAACTGAGAATTCCTTTCTCTCCGCTGCCTCACTTCAATCTTGTATCCTCTCACCACACCCGTTTTGGATACATACCCATGAAATCCGAACTCTTCACTCATGACGGAGAGGAAGTCTAGACACCTTGACCCAATGTCCCTTACGGTATTTGGAACGCGGACTAGCCCTCCATCGGCGTTGACCTCAGAGCACAACCCCTTAATAAAAAACTCGAAATAGCTGTCTGAAATCGTGGTGATACTAATTCGGTTTAGCTCTAAAAATCGAATCAAATGGCTGATCTGCATCGCGTATCGTCGCGCAGTACCACCTTTATTGGAAAGAGACACCCGACCATCGCGCCAAAGACCTAATAGGTAAAAGTTTACTTCAAAACAAAACCTACCGGTCGACCAAAAAAAACAGGGCATACCCTCGGCGTCAAGTGCTCGCAGATTCGCTTGTTCCAACCCAGAAGGAAGTAATGCTCCCTCAGAAAGAGGTCGATGCATCTGCTTCTCAATCACGAATTCACCCCCAGTCTCTCAGCATTCCATCGATCCTGCGCATTTCTGTATCGAAGTAAGCCTTCCTGTCTACAATAACATCCTTGGTTAAATTCAATGAAAGCAACCTAAGCTCCTTAATCACTAGCGTTAAATGCAACAAATCTCTATCGAGGGACGTTATTTTCCTTTCAAGAATAGCTTTTTGTTCTTGAAGGCTACGCCTAGAACCGGAAACTTTTCTTGTTTTTTTTACCGAACGAATTGCTTTATAAGCGGCAATCCGCAGCTTCTCCAGCCCATCGAAGCCCTCACCCAGCTGACCGGCATATTTTTTTAGATTGTTTAAGCTGCAGCTTCCTATGTCTAGGCTTGAATTTTCGTAACGAGCAAAAGCTAGCTGCGATGAGAAAGCAGCTTTAACGCACTCATCACCCGCATACTCGTGCGGATTTTCGATAACCAAATGCAATAAGCGAATGCGACTTACTAGCGAGCTAATGCGCTTGTCGCTTGATTTAACTGACATTAGCCCACCTTTACAACTAGACGAATGCAACCAGACGCACCTTCATCAGACTGAAAATACAGACGCTCGGGCTGCAGATTGATTACTTTCGCCCGTATTAAGGCTTCAATATTGAATTGAACCTCTTCATATGAAAAAGCAGTAACGTCAAACGCCGAAGATTCGGATGCCATGTATTGCTTAGCGATTTTAGCGAGCTCCTTAGGAGACTTCGCAAGAACGCCACCAACACCCAACGTTTCGCAGAGAATCCCCCTGACTACGTTCAAATTTTCTACTGTAACATTCTCACTAAAAACTGCGTCCGCCAAACTGTCCGCTTTCACAGTATCAAGCATAGAACCGGGCACGACCTCCAAGATGTAAGTGTAAAGATGCAAAATATCACTGTGCCCCAAAAAAGCTCTTAAGCTATCAAGGGCTTTGAACCCTGAGCTATGGAAAAACACAAGAGCAAAAAATCGTCTTAACTGGTGCTGTCGCACATAAAACCTGGCGGCAAGGCCACCCTCCAGAAGTACAACCGGGGTCTCAACGTAGTCGCATATGGCATTTAGACAATTATTATATAGCGTAGCGTCCATCGGCTTGATAACGAAATCATCCGGCTGAACATATAAGAGCAGAGGTGCGTCCTTTTTAATTAACTCGAACCTTACTAGCTCGCAATGAAACTCCTTTAAATCCCAAAGCAAACGCGCAACCATCATGGGGATAGGTACGCGTACTGTTTTTCGACTCCTATTATTTCCTGTCTTCCCAGCTTTGAAGGTCATCTGATAATTTACGGCTTTGTTTTCCTGTAGATAAGGATTTTTATTGGGATGCAAACAGGTTTTTTCTTGGAGACCAAGCAGTTCATCTTGTCTACGAGCGGTTAGTGCACCGATAACGGAAAGATACCCACCCATCAAAATCCGGTAAGAGTCATAGCTTGCGGGCTTAGTCCTATACAGCTCAAAGTAATTCTCTGGCCGCATAGAATAGGTTATCAACCATCGCCCACTCGATGCCTTCCTATGCATAAAATCGGCCGGTGACGCTTCAAAAGTCATAGCGCGGTGCGCCTGCGACGCTTTTATTTCTGAACGATGATTAGCCAAGCACCACAAAATAATATCTGTAAGTGTCGACTTACTATGCTTCACAATATGCTCATACGAGTCGCGCATGAGATCAAAAACAACTTGACCTGGAAGTGTTCGAAATCGCCCTTTTTCGCTCTTGCTGATGAATGGAACGACCTGCTTCAGCGTAATTTTAGATAGCATGTCAACATCAACCGATGCGGTTGGTACCATGTTTTGAACTAGGGCAAGCCGCTTCAGAACTTTAATATTCCTTGAAAGGATTTTTTCCGAAATCCCTAGAGAGTGCGTATTACGCACAGGAACTGCAGCATACTCCGTTCCATGGACAATACTCTCATTCAGCTCACTGAATGTTTTCGGAACAAGAGCCCTTCCCATGAGCGTATTTCGATATATGCTATTCAGAAAAGGGCGAGAGTTGTATTTGATCACCCCATACTGTCTGGAATACAACCCTTTACTTACGATATACACTCGAGCTCTTAGCAATTCATCGTCACTCAGATCAAGGCTGCGATCATTAATAGACGGTAATTCATCAATTGTCGGCCACGAAGCTCTAGCTTCAGAAATCTCTTGCTCTGAAATAGTCGAAGACTCAGACTTTAAAAAAATAGCCAACCTTCTTGGATAGTCATACAGACAAGTCGAAGAAGGATAGCCAATACTACCGGCCAAATACTCGACTAATAGACTTTTTGTCACGAGACCAAATTTTAGCTCGGAAACCCGCAGGTTTGTTGCATTCAAAAGAAGAAAATCAACGAACTTTAACGCCCACTTAAATATGTCTGCCTCAACGTCTGCCTCCTTTCTTTTACCACCATTGAATCGAGTATGGATCTGAAAGCATAAAAATAACTTTATTGAACGAAGCAACTCTGAGTTTTTAGATGCTAACAGAGTGCTTCCATCCTCAAGCGCCACATCAAAGTCGACGGTTAACGATACTCTTTTCTCCCCACCTCCAAAAGAACAGAGCCACTTTGGAGAGTTAAAGTTACAGCCGTCCACTAGCCAATCCGGACAATCTAGCTGCGGATCCCCAAAGCCACCGCCAGCTTTAATTTTGTTGAGGAAAGCTCTCTGCTCTGGGTATCGAAGCCTCGATAGCTCATATTCACTCAGTGTTTCTATCTGACCCGAGTGATTCGGATTCACCGTCGAACCCTGGTATTTCATGCTGCTAGCTCCGCAGCGAGCATTCTGCTGATCTTTGCGACTAACCGTGTATTAACCTTAGCGCGAGAGAATATTTCAGCGATATCACGCGAGACAACTTCCAGCTCACCACTATTGTAAAGCTCCACCGCATGAGACACATAGGTTGCAGCTTGGAACCATGAGGAAAATTTCTTGGGAATATTTTTAAATTCAATCGAGACGTCGCGGACGGCTGCGTCGAAAGCTATTAGCAGGGTACAGAGCTCTTGGCTCACGGGGATGATTCCGGTTAAGGAGACATCTGCCTGCAAGCGCTCATCGACCGGCATCCAATTTTTCAAATTCATTTGTGGGGGGAGCGGTTTAAGCTGGTGATGCTCAATGAAATCGGCTAATTCTTCGATCGTATCAATAGCCATCGCGTCGAGAAGGTACTCAGAGTTTTTGAGAGACTCGAATATCAAACCAGATTGAAATAGCCGTACCCATCGGCCTAAGTAAAAACTGCGTATTGATTTCGGCAGATATTTGTCGAGTAAGCTAGGATCGTAATTTTTGTGCCCTAAAGCTTCAGACATTGCTTGGACACTACTGGTCTCAAAATAAACAATTACACCCGAAGTCTTTCTCATCGAACTCAGTGTGACTCGCTTTAGTACCTCCTTGCCCCGGCTCCCGAACTGCTTTAGGATTTCTTTCGCCAGCAGGCTCTTATAGTTCTTCTCCGATCCCATTCCAGAAATACGTTTAAGATTGGTTGGACGAGTCACTCCAGTCGGAGTAGTCAGTAAAGTGTACTTACAAGCAGGGTCACCGACAGAAACCAAGTACTGCCTAGCCTCATTTGTCAGCTCATAAATTTCCTCCATGTACTGGATTGCTTTGGAGGTTAATGTAATTATCTGCTGTTCATCTGCGGGCCCTCGCCGAGGCTTCTTTCCCTCAGCAGTGCCCATTTCTGCGCTGAAGCCGAAATTTTTCCCGTTCTTATCGCTTAAAGCGTGATTTAAGAGCCAGCTTTTGGTGATTGCCGGAACCTGATTAATTATCAAGTAAACAAATGGCAGTAAAGTTGAGCTATCGAGCAACGCCAATTGGTCATACGCGACTGATTTCTGTACGCCGTACAACTTAAAAAACTCGTAATCATCTGTAGTTGCGTACGGGTTTTCTGCCCATAACCGACACAGATCCATATACTGTCTCTCTTCTTCGGAGGCGAGACTATACTCGGCGTGGCCGGGAACTACCCTTGCTGCATTTTTCCTCAGTCTATAGTCATGTAAAATTTTCTCTCTAGCACGCTCACATGCCTCAATCACACCTTTCAGATCATCGTTAATGCTGTTGTACAATTTCTCCGCGGCTTCTTGATCAGGTATATAACTAGGAATTTTTGTTATCAGCCCAAGAATTTCTTTAGTTTCTTTTTGCTCTAGATTGCCATCGACCAAATCTTTGTAACCCTCAAAGGCAGGATGGTATGACTGGCTTGGGAACACACCCTCCTCTACAAAGATTTCATTCACTACTAACATCATGGCTGTCCATGTTCTGTTGAAAGCTAGCTCACAATGCCGTTTCTCTCTTGCCCTATCCAACTCTACCTTGTAGGCTCGCTCTAAAAAGTCATTTAGTACATCGTGCTCTTGAAGGATGTGTAGCTCGTCTAGGCTAAGAAAATTATCGGTCACAATTCTCAAGAAGTCGTTAACTGATCGTCGTTTTCCTAGGCGGCTTTCAGGTTTATATTTTTCAATATGCTTTTTTATTTTCAAAAACAAATAATCACAATAACCTGCCCCGAAATAATCGTGAATAAGCACCATATTCACAAAAATCTCCTGGCTTTTATCATAAGTTACAATCCACCACCCAGCGTAGTACCTAATCATACTTTTCGATTTAAAACTTTCTCTATATAAAGAAAGACAATTAATCTTTGTCCTATAGCCACAAATCGACTTAAACCTATCTACATTTATGCCAATCACATATGCAAACTTGCGCACAGCCGAGACATGTCGCCACGCATATGTTTCACTACAATTCGTCTCGCAGAGCAAGAACCCCCAGAATCTCCCGATCACCTTTTCATCTTTCAAATCGGAAAACATTAAGCCACATATAACCATAAAAGCATCGAGCAGGCCCATTGCCTGAACCACGCTCGTATATTCGCGCTGATCCTTGCAACTTATACGCATGACCTCAAGCATTTCACTTGTGATGAAGCGCATCGAATAACTTGAGATGGCGAGTGTACGTATCATAGAACCAGAACCAAATAATATACATAACAAGTAGCACACCAAAGATGCATGCGCAATATATTAAGAAAAATATTCTTAATGTATTAAATGTGCAACTCTAACTAAGAAATAGCGCTGCTTAGTTGTCGGCCAGGCACAATTAAGTGAGGATTTTAATTATTAAGAAATTAAAAGAATTATGAAGCCGAGGCTAAAAGTCAGCACAACCTTAATCTGGGTACTATTCGCACGGCCATGTGTCCCAATTTGGGATAGCGATTAGTTGATCGTCACGTCAAATTATGGGCTCAGACGATCGTCAAAAACCGCCAACGTGACCAATAGCCAAATACCGGTCACTCCGTGATCAAACGAAGTAATTAAGTCCAGTTATTTTAGACGTTCAGCGCTAGATCACTGATAGACACAGCCGAGATTCGAAACGGAGGAGTATCTCGATGAGTTTGGCCCATCTGGCATGCGGATTCTGAAGCGATCAACAACACGCTCGCAGCAACCTCGCGTGAGTTCGGACTAAGCTGTATCTGGCCATCGTTCACGACGGCCCCATGCAATGTGCGCTCAGGGGAAGAGGTTAAAATCTCTTTCCAACGACCTGGAGAGAGTACGGAAGGCTTCCAACAAAACCAAAAAGATTGGGCACACCATCTTTTCCATACACTGAAACGATGTGATCGAGTAACAGAGTAGCAAGATCCCCCCTAGATATATATGAGGGAGTGCCGGACTTCGTTCTTGCTACAGCCTGCACATGCTGGTAATCCCAGTAGCCAAACGCGCGAGATAGCAGATCACGCGCGTCGGATGGGCTGAATGGCTTGGGGCCTCTCCAACCTCGGTGAATTTTTTTGGCCATAAGCCTGAAGCCAGAACGATCGTCGTACAAATCTTCAGGGTAGATTTCAACACGCATCTTTGACTCCCGGGTGGCGGGCGCGCTACATATACGCGCATACCTCATCTTCGAAAACTGCATGGCGTGCATTAATCAGCATACACCAAGACACCTCATTCCGAAGCGGGACATCTCTAGGAGGACATGAATGAAAGCCCAAGGCCGTCGAGTTATTCGCTACCCGTGAAAAATTTCAGCAGCCCCTTTTTGTATGTATTCACCCGGATAGTAATCTTGTCATCAGTTATAGAAGAAACAATTCCCCTCCGATCGAGCTCCCTTACAAACCCTAGGTGTCTCTCAGAACGCTCAATTTTCTGGCGTACGTTCGGCTTGACGAAATTGCAGTACGGCTCCGGGGCGGCCTTCAATACAGCAACGATCTCTTCATCTGAAAAATTACTAACGAAGTTCATTAGTATTCCCATGCCGACACCGTCTACAGCAACCTTGGACAGACAGTACCTTACGATCTCCATATTGAAGTCCTCGACCACGATAGTGGGGTGTGAAAAGAATGTAGCCACACCACGTAGCGCGCTTGCATCAGACTGAATTTCTTCGAGAGAAATCTTCTTGACTAATGCACATTTCTGATTCTCGTTAAGAGCAGAAAGAACGAGAATTTTGACATCAATCCCGACTGGATAAATTTCAGTTTCTTCTAAAAATAATTCAAAGTTATTTCTTATCAACGCTGCTCTTAACGCAATTGACTCAGAAGCACTTGAGAAGGACTCTCCGTTTAATCGGACAACCTTGCAGTTGGCGAGTATTATCCGCCGCTCGATTGATTGGCTGTCGGGAAAATTCTTATAGTGAAGGGGAACGCTTGCGCATAACTTTTCAAGACTGGATCTGCTAATCGACGCGTTTGAAATAATTAACCAACAGAGTGAGTTAAGGATACTGCGGTCGCCTGCCTGGGTTGGAATCTTGGACTTTGACAGATCTGTGGCCACATCGTCGCTGCCGAGATGCTCAATCAACCTATCGTGCTCAGCTTCCTCATGAGAGAAATAATTGAGGACATTATCCCAATTCATGTCAATGTGGCCATTAAAAAACAGCGCACCCCACATATAATCAGGAATATTGGAAAAGTTGTTGAATATGTGATTTTGCTTTAATGCGAACTGAGTTGCTAAATCACTATCTACATTGGGATGATTCATTATTTCTAGAATGGACTGCTCCGACTCGGAGACATTTTCCTCTAACGCAAGAGCGACCTCCTCCAGATAGTAATCAATATTGCTATCTACGTACTTTAGGAGCGGCGAACTTGCATGCGCCTTTATTGCTGTGTAATTAGCGCGGCCAGAATCAATCGGGCCAGTCGCCTGATCACCATTGCTACCTGGATACCTCTTGAGGGAAAAATCAACGGTAGCACTACTGAGTGAGTACAGACAGTTCTCATAAATATGAGACAGTAACTCAGGGATGGCTTCGATCGCTCTCATATCAGCGATTTTCACTGACATTAGATCTAAAGCCAAATAACCATTAACGAATCTAATGTTTTCAGAGAATACCAACTGGGCATTTTTTGCCAGATAGCGAGATAAACTGGAAGCCAAGTTCATGTGCTCAGCAATATAGCTGGGAGATACGTAGGCTAGTATCCTGGCGACATGTTTAGCAGCTTGGTCGCTGTCTAATGCTGTAACTGCGTAATGCGGCCAGGTCGTGGCTAACGCTTCCGTTAATTTATCGACCGCACGCCCCGAAATCCAGTATGCTGAGAAGAACCCCTCCGATCTTACAAAATTCTGTGATATATAAGTTATAGCACTCTGCAGCTTGGAATTATGCATATCAATAGTGGATAAAAGGTGATCTACTAGAATGACATTCAGTACATATTCAGCTCCAAAGTCCTCTTCACGCATTTCTGAAATCACTTCCAAAGGCGTATCGATTCGTGTATCGGGCTCAAGAGATCGAAAATCACGGATTGTCTGGATAAAATTCCAGTCATTGCGAGACATCCGCCCTTCGTGAAAAATCGATATATACAGGTGGTAATTCTCGTCTAAGTATCCGTTTTTAATCAGGTAGTTTAGCAACCTCGAATCATCGACCCCATGCTCGACTGCCAAAGCAGCTACTCCTACCTCAGCGCTCTCAATAAGTTCTCGGAGCGGCTTTCTTGCCAGTTCTGCTTTCTTCCACTTAAGCGCATCGATCTCAGCAAGCAACTTATCTCGTCGTTTCAGCTCTTTGTTCTTTATACTTTCATATCTGGCATCGAACCTCACGCCGGGTGAAATAGCCTCTTCAATCTCTCGAAACGATCTATCAGTGGCGGTCTCTTGGAGGCTAGTCTGATGAAATCGTGTGGAATAGACTTTCTTCTGGACTCGAATGTTTTTCTCAATAAAGAGCTTTCTAAAGTTCTGCCAGATTAAAAGCTCTTCAAACGAGACTACAACATCCCCCGAATAAATACCTGTAATCCAATGCTCTCGATGATTGCCGCACAAATGCCCCCAAAAAATTCTTGCTAAGTCTTCACAAGCTGCACCCACCTCGTTTTCTGATGCTTTAATCAATTCTTTCAAACGATCAATTTCTTCATCAATCAAAGTCGCTGCACGTGAAATAACGGCTGTTCGCTGCTCTACGATGCTATAAAGAGCCCCTTTCCCATGATGAAGCTGCTCAAAATCCTTTGGATAAGTATTTTTATACACTATCATCGAAAGAAGCTTCTCTAGATTCGGCTCACCGCCAACCTTCCCTCGATATATTAAGAACTCATTGCTTATGTTTTTGATCAGCCGAAAGTCGTCGAGATAAAGCGATACTTCACTAAGGAACCTAGAGCTTATATCATCCCCAGCTTCTTCTCTTGCAGAAATACACTTAGCAAACATCTCCCGCGAATTGGAATTATTTATTATTGGAATGATTGGAGTTATAAAATCAAAAAACTTGGCCCTGTCTTTATTGAGGAAGACATCGTCTTTTATTGCATAAAGGAATTTTAGGGGCTGCGCAATTTTTAGCTTGTGTAATAAACTCCGTCGTTTAGGCCTGTCATTTATGATTTTGTTGATTTCACGAAGCTTGATAAAAATCTCAGGACTGCCAAATCGATCTAGATCCTCGAACACGACAGCGTCGTATTTATTCTCTTCGAAAAAATAAATTATTTCGTCAAGATGTTTATTCAGGATCGAACTTTCTGGAGTACTATCGAGTTCAACTTCCCCATTTTGAAGTGAGAATCTCTTGACCGACAGGGAGTGCGTAGCTTTATGTGCACGAGATATTATCTGGGCAAAAAATGCTATTACGTACAAAAAGACAAACATCCAAAGAGGGTCTATTGCTGCTATGGATTGCGCAGCCAAGAGCTTATCTTTTTCTCGGTAGAGAAATCCGCATGCGACAATCCAGCCTGTGAAGCCGATTGCATTTGCACTTAGCCATTGAGGCTTAGAGATTCTTTTAAACCTTGAATATGGCAGCGTTCCGCTATCGGTGCCATACAGCATCTGCTGCAGTATACTGCGTTCGATCTTTACAATAGCTTCATCAGCTGGAGGCTCGTCTTTAGATTTGTCGAGGTTAGGATCACTAAAGGTGGCGAGCGAAACATTCAGAAAGCGGTAGTGCGTATTTTTCTCGTAGGTTTTTATGACGCTTGTCTTACCTGAACCATAGGGCCCAGTGAGAGCAATGTTTCTGATAGCAGCATTCTGCATAGCAAAATCTAATGCTTTTCGATACAGACCATCTCGATCAGCATTGTCAACAGGTGCAAGATCTAAAAACCTATCATTTGAAGGTTGCTCAGGTTTCAGGTACCAAAAGATACGCTTGGCAGCTTTCGTGCTACAGAGCTTATGCAGCACTTGACCAAAATATTTCAATTTCTTCTTCCTTGAGCTCGTTAGCATTTGACATGCAGTCGCATGACCCGCAAACTTAGACTGGCCAGATATCATTATGCCTGCTTTTATCCAAAGCGTCCTACATTGTGAGCAGTGGTCGTTGGCTCCGACCCGCACCTTGTAATGAGTTCCTATTTCAATGATGACTGCTCTAGCTCACATTTTCTGGCCCAAGCGAGTTTCCTCATAGACTCTAATATTAATCAGGTGAGCATATCGCCTTGCCCCTTGGGGCGGCGGCTCACTTGGAATTGTCGGCGGAAGGCGGAAACGCGCGCTGGCAATGCTCTAAGAGGCGAGCCCAAACTGCAGTTCAAGCTCGACCTCCGTAAGCGTGGGATGATTGCCCCATTGCGGGCCACGCGGCAATCAACCTTTCCAAACCAGCACCGCTAGTCAGTGCGCTTCGCCAGAACGCGTAACGCAGTTGCGAACTTGTCAAACATCAGCTCGACACTTGGCACGTTAGCCGCTCTCAGGCTGGAGTGGACTAGCCCCTCCCCCAAATGCAACTCAGCTGCCACTCCAGCACGGCTCAAGGCTTCTCTGTAGGCGTAGCCATGATCACGCAACGGATCGAACTCAGCGACGCCGATGAAGGCAGGTGCGAGCCCGTCAAAACGCGCGGCCATTAATGGCATCGCACGGGGGTCGCTCCGCATCATGGGGTCGGGAAGAAAGCCGGCGATGGACTTGCTCAAGCCGGCGACCGTCATCAACGGAGCATTTGCGTGTTCCTGCATTGAGCGCAGATCAGTCTGCGCAGTAAGTACTGGATAAATTAGCGCCTGCAGTGAGGGTTGCGCTCTCCCCTGCTCTCGTAGCGCGACGCAAAGGCCTGCGGCCAATGTTCCTCCCGCACTATCTCCGCCGACCGCTAGCCGGCCGCAGCTGAGATTCGAATCAACCTCGCCAGCACACAGCGCATCCCAGACTGCGAGACCGTCCTCCAAAGGTGCCGGGAAGGGATGCTCAGGCGCCAATCTGTAATCGACCGCGACGATAGCAATGGGTAGCCTGCGAAGGAGCGCAAAAGCGAACCAGTCGTGAGTGTCCAGGCTTCCAAGATCCCAACCACCTCCGTGTAGGTAAAGCAATGTTGGCCATCCATCCGCAGGCGGCTCAGCGCTCGGACGGTAAATGCGCACAGCAACATCACCTACCTCAGTGTCGTCCATCTTTACGGCTTGAGGTGGCGGTGGTGTGAAGTGCCGGCACGCGCGGAGAAATGCTTCACGCCTGGCTGCCAGTGTTTCGTCCTTCGCGACGAAGCGCTGGCTTTGCTCAATGAACTCAAGTAACGGCTCACTCAAGCTATACGTCGTTTTTGTCGTCATGGCGCCTCCCAAATAATGCGGCGTCGACAGGACGCCGCTAGAGCCATTGGCGTTAGAGCAGCGGCAGCGTGTAGGCGAAGATCAACCGGTTCTCATCACGCCGGCCAGTGGCATCACCCTGCAGCTCGACATTGCGCAAGCGCATTGCGAGGCCCTTAAAAGGCCCATTTTGTAGGGTGTAGCTGATATCGATATTACGCTCCCACTCCTTGCCGTCCTCACCGTTGACCTTGAAGTTGTCACCGCGCACGTACCGCGCAAACGCGGCCAAGCCCGGAACTCCCAGCGGCGCGAAGTCCAAGTCATACCGCGCCTGCCAGGAGCGCTCATCAGCGCGATCAAAACGCAGCACCTGGATCGCGTTGGTGGTTCCAGGCAAATCGGTATCGTGAATGAACGGCAGCGCGCTGCTGCCTGCGTTGTATTGATAGCCAACACGGAAGGTATGAGGGCCGTGAGCGGCAGAGACAATGCCTGACACCATCCTGCTGTCCAGATTTCCTGCCAGTGCAGATCCAGACTCGCTCGTGTCCAAGTAATTGAGCGTGCCACCGAGTGTCCAGTCGCCCAACCTCTCAGTATGTGTCCCGGTCAAAAGGGATTGCTGATAGACGTCCTGCAATTGACCAGTCCATGCCCCGATCGAAGTCTGCGCAGAAGTGCGCCAAGTGCCGCCAAGGTAGCTAAAGCGATCGCTGAAGACTCGGTAGTAATTGCCGACCTGAATATCTCGCGTGCCGGCGAACTCACGCTGGTTGACCTGGCGCATCTGCCCGAGGCTGATGTCCACGTTCTCAAACTCTTTGATATCCAGCATTGCGCCTTCAAAGAATTGTGGCAGCAGACGCGAGTCCCCGGCGTACACCAGAGGGATCTTGGGGAATAACCCGCCTACTTTCAATTCGCTCTTGGAATACTTGAGCTTAATGGTGCCGGTCGCCTCCGAGAAATTATCGGCTGAGCGCGGATCGGAATCACGGGCCCAGCCAGCATTCTTGTACGCACCAGGGAGCAATGCGCTTCCACTTCGGTCAGGCGAGGAATCCAGCTTTATTCCGAGCCCGGCGTACACGTCGAACCCCACCCCAACCGTGCCGTTCGTATAGCCCGACTCTCCCTTAAAAATAAAGCCTTGGGCCCATTCCTCAAGCTTAGATTGAGCCGGAGCCACCGAATCGCGAAGGTCGTGGTTGTAGTAGAAATTACGGAGCGTCAGATTGGCTTTACTGTCCTCCACCAGATCGCCGCGCGCGACGACTGGCAGAACGGCCAATACAGCAAGGGGAAGCGTTGTTCGCCGGGCGAAACGAGTAGCTAAAGAGCATGAGCGATTCATTGTTGTTGTACTCAGAGGGTCGATCAAAGGCACCAAGAAGGTGCCTGCCAAGCTCCACTTGCGGCCTCGTCAGGATTGCCGCCAAGTAAAGATCAGGGTCGCTTCCAGGGTGTCACCGGGAGCTACGACTTGGGTGCCAACTTCCGCCCACCGGGAGGGGGCAGCGTTAAAAGCATCCGCAAGATGTGTAACCGGCTCCAGACAGAGATACGGCGCATCCGAAGGTGCGAAGGCGACAAAATGTGAGAGCGGATCTGCCGCTTCCAGCAGCAGCTCGCCGCTAGGGTATTCAAGCTGCAGACGGCCGGCCCAGCCGGATAGGTAGTGGGCAATTTGCTCGTGATGACTGTCGTCGATCTCAAGTGGATGTTCGAGCGCGCGACGCTCGCCCGTCGGCATGTATTGGCTGTCGATCAACCACTCTTGCTTGGCTCGAAAGGAAGCGCGCATCCCGGGCTGCCGCACGAAGTACGGGTGGAGACCTAAGCCACCTGGCATCGAAGTTTCCCCACGATTGACTAGCCTCTGGGTGATACTCAAGCACTCGTCATTTAGCTCAAAGCGCTGTTCGAATCGCACGGGCCATGGCCAGTGTTCGCCCTGATAGTCACAGGTCAGTAGCGCGCACTGCGCGTCGGCCGCTTCCACCGCCCATGTCTGGGTGTGCGCAACACCGTGCAGGGTATGCGGACGAGCTGTCGGATGCGCAGGCAAGAGATGTTCGCGGCCCTGAAAACTCAAGCGCGCATCGCGCAAACGGTTTGAGTAGGGAATCAGGGGATAGGCGCCGGCTTTGGGCCAAGCGAGTGGATCAAAGTGATCCGCTTGCAGAGGTACCAGAACATCCATACCAGTTGCCCGCAAGCGTGCTATACGACCACCCCACTGAGGTAGAAGACTCAGCTGCCAAGTGGCATTGGCCAGTTCGATGCTTTGCATAGCGGCATCCCTCTATTGCGCGGGCATGACGATGCCCTGCCGGCCCGTGGAGCCGGCTTTGGAAATGGGTTGAAGACGAAGGGGCGAGTCAGCTGCGGCGGAAGCGCTCGATCACTGCCTGATCCAGCTCTAGTCCTAGGCCCGTACCCTGTGGCACCTGCAGCTTGTTCCCGTCCAGCAATGTGGGAATGTCGTAAAGCCAACCGGCTGGCTCAACGAAGTGGTACTCGATTTGCGGTACCCACGGCTGCACGGCGGCCAAATGCAATGTAGCCAAGAGCCCAGGGCCGAAGTACGGACAATGCGGCAAGACCACAGCCTTATGGTCGCGAGCGAGCTCAGCAATTCGCAGACATTCACTTACGCCGCCGACCTTAGTCACGCTCGGCTGCACGGAATCGACGGCACCAGTGACTAGCGCCTGTTTAAACTGCACCGCCGTGCACCAGTTTTCACCAGCGGACAGAGCCACTCCTTGCCCTCGCAAGCCCGCTAGTGCGGCGAAATCTTCCGGAGGAAAGATCGGCTCTTCCAGCCAAGCCAAACTGAGCTCGCGCAGAGCAGGAATCCGATCGTGCGTTTCAGCAATGCCCCAGCTGCAGTTGACGTCGGTCGCCAAAGGAATACTTTTGCCAATCGCGCGACGACAGGCTGCAATCTCGTCGACCTCTACTTCATGCAACTTGATATCGCGAAATCCCATCTCAAGCGCACGCTCGCAGACTGCCGGAGCGATGTCGTTGTCTGCATAGCGCACGAGGCTCGCATAAGCTGGAATTTGCTCGCGGGTGCTCTCCCCTAACAGACGATGCAGCGGCACACCTTGGCGCTTGGCCGCGAGATCCCATAGCGCCATGTCCACGCCCGAGATAGCGAACATCGTCACGCCGTAGCGCCCGAAGATATGTAGGCGTAGCTGGGTGTCCAGATTCCACTGAGGGATATCTTTGATCTCGACGCCAATCAATGACGGGGCCAGCAACTGGTCAATCATCGACTTACAGGCGTCGGCGACGAAGTAGCCGAAGGCTTCACCCCAGCCAACGTTGCCTTGCTCATCTTCGATACGTACCAGCACGTTCTCCAACGTATTCCATTTCTTCGCAGCCAAGCTGCGGCCTTCAGCCAGGTCGCCGAACGGGATCTCTACAACCTGAGTGTCAACTCGGCGGATCTTCATACTCCCTCCAGCAGGCTGGTCAGGGCCGCGCCAGCGTAGGCGCCTCCAACATGATCACGGCCCTAGCCATCGGCAGGCATCGCCTCGTAGCTTAGGTAGTTGTCTGCGAGATAATCCTTTCCATTATCCTTGGGCACGTAGCCCAGGCTGCGTGCACGCTGATTGTGGAATAGCGGATTCGGGCTTTCCGATACGCCATAAACGATTTCATTGCGCACCTGGTCATTCTCCAGGCCGATCCGAACCAGCTGGGCCAAGTCCCGCGCGCTCGTCCACATTCGCAAGCGGCGGGCATCGGACACCTTCGGATCGACGTTACCAATGCGCACGATGAAGGTCGCCAGCTGGCTGCGCAAAGAAAAGGTGGCACAGGCCGCCTCACCAAATACTTTGCTCATGGCGTAGTAACTGTCCGGTGCAACTGGGTGCTCATCAAAGAACTCAGCCGAGTCAGCGCGGTACTGACCGAGTACGTGATGGCTAGAGGCGAATACGAAACGCTTTATCGCAAAGCGTTCAGCCGCTTCCAGCAGGTACAGGGTTGCGTGGTAATTGGGTTCGACCGTGCTCTCAAAACGAATGTCTGTGCCATGGGCACACGCAAGGTGAAGGATCGCATCCACGCCCTGCACTGCATCGCGCACGAATCGCGCGTCAGTGAGGTCACCGACCAACGACGTTTCGCCCCCTTGGAGGTCATCAACTGGCCTGCGATCAAGCAACCGAAGAGCGTAGTGCTCACGCAGTAATGGGCGAAGTGCGGTTGCGACGATACCGGCCGCACCGGTGATGAGAAGCGTAGGCATAACAGGACTCTCTTGTTCGACTCGAAGCACATCCATGTGCCGGTTTGGAAATCAGGCAGTAGCCAACTCCGCCACCTGCTTACGTGGCTTGTTGCTGATGAAGATCGCAACGATCAGCGCACCGGCAATGCCTAGACCCCCTGCCAGTGCAAATCCGCTGGAGTAGGTTCCGGTAGACTCGATAATGAAGCCGGTCACTGTTGGGGCAAGAATGCCGGAGAGGTTGGCCAGGCCGTGCATGAACCCACCGGCGGTGCCGACCTGGTGATCGGGCACTGCGTCCTGAATCAGCGACCAATAGGCGGGAGCTGTCAGCATCAGGAAACCGATTGCAGCGGTCATGACTGCAACAGTGCTAGCAACGCTCTCTACGCGTCCCGTCAACACGATGCACACCGCAGCGATCAATAGGCAGGTCACCAGCACCACCTTGCGCGAGAACACCTGCTTGCCAGTCTTCTTGAACACCCAATCGATGAGGATCCCGCCGCAGACGAAACCTACAGTGCCCACCAGCCAAGGCAGCATAGTGACGATACTCATGGATTTGAGATCAATGCCTTTTGCATCGATCAGATAGCTGGGGAACCAGGTCATGAAGAAATAGAGGATGTAGTTGTAGCAAAACAACGATATGCCTGTGACGAGCACCGCACGCTGACTAATGATCTGAAGAACAGGCGTACGCGGCGCATCCTCGACATTAGTGACCGGCACCTCCCGGTTTTCGTTGATCAGTGCGAGCTCCTCCGCAGTCACCAACGGGTGCTCAGTCGGCGAGGACGTTGCAATGCGGTACCAGGCAATCGCCCAAATGATGCCGACTACTGCAATCACCACGAACGCGATTCGCCAGCCCAGCCAAAGGGCCAGGAAACCTACGATAGGCCCCGCCAGAGCACCTCCAAGTGGCCCCCCTGCCTGGGCGATACCGATAGCGCGCGCACGCTCTTTGATAGGGAACCAGCTATTGATGGCTTTATTGGCCGTCGTCGAGACAGGCCCTTCGCCAACACCGAACAGGGCGCGGACGATCAGCAGCGACCAGAAGTTGAAGGCCAGTGCAGTCGAGCCGCAGAGGACAGACCAGAAGCTCATCGACCATGTCAGCACCTTCTTTGGGCCAAAACGGTCAGCAAAGTAGCCGCCGACGAAACAGAAGAGCGCGTAGCCAAAGAAGAAGCTGCTGAAAATCATGCCCTTCTCGCCGGGCGTGAGGTGGTAGTCCTGCGTGATGAATGGCATAGCGATCGACAGCGCCGCGCGGTCGACGTAATTGATGACCATCGCCAGGAACAGCATTGTCAGCATCGTCCAGCGATAGTGCTTTTTCTTGCTCATCTGAGTCTCCAGCCAGCATCAATGATGCCGGTTCTTGTTGTTTTATTGCACGTCACACGAACCGAACAACGAACGTGATGTAAGCCTTACGCTCGCCGGAGGCAGTTCGAAATGTGGTACTAGTTCAATGACGGGTAGTTAGCTTGAGCTTGTTCGGCCACGCAGATGCATGACAACAAGCTGCACAAACCGACAGAGGGATCGGCGGAGGGAGTTGGGGCAAGGTCGATCGCCTGAGGCAGAACCAGAGAGGGAGGCACCCTCGCAGGCCAGGGTTACATCAGCGCACGCCCATATATGGCGAGCGGGGGTTTCCGGACGATGCGGATAGCTCATTATTGTTCTCCAGATCAGCTAGCCACAGAAGCGGCCAGCTGGAATTCCTGAATACTGGAATTCCCATATATCGGGAAAATTATCCAGACACTCATGGTGTGAGAACGATGCTAGGCCCCGTATGAAGGGATGGGAATATGGGGACGCAGCGTGGCGCCCACCAAATTCCATATTGTGGGAAATTGCAGGTGGAACAGCCTAACTTCCAGGGTAGGTCTGTTCCTATCAACTTCGCTGGTAGCGCGCCTCAAAGCGCTCCGTTGCTTGCGGATTAGCCACCCGCGTCGGTCGCTGCGCGCTGCTTTCGCCCAAACATCGCCTTTATGCGATCCATGAACACGCCAAGGACAAGGAACACCAACACGCCGATCATGAATACGAGGGAGATCGGCTCGGTAAAGAAGATGCTGGCATCACCCTCGGAGTGCATCAGGGCCCGCCGTAAGTTGGTCTCGACGATCGGCCCCAAGATGAACCCGAGAATTAGCGGCCCGACCGGCAGCTTGAAGAGACCCAACAGCAGCGCAATGGTGCCAATGGCGAGCATCACCCAGATGTCGAACATTCGGCTATCAGCGGCGTAGGCCCCTAAAACGGACAACAGCATGATGGTTGGCATTAGATAGTGCTTGGGAATCAGTAGGACACGCGGGAAGACGCGAATGGTGAGAAGCTGGAAGATCAGCACCATGACGATTGCCAGCATGAACGCTCCGTAGATCGAGGTAATGATTTCCGGACTATCGGTGAAGAGTAACGGCCCGGGCTGCAGGCCATGGATCATGAAGGCCCCAATCATGATTGCTGTCACCCCGTCCCCAGGAAGGCCGAGAGTGATCAATGGCAATAGTGCGCCGCCAATGTTCGAGCTGTTGGACGTCTCTGTCGCCCACAACCCCTCGACAGTGCCCTTCCCGAACTGCTCCGGCGTCTTGGAAGACTGCTGGGCCGCGGCATAGGCAATCATGTTTGACGCAGTACCGCCCATTCCAGGCAATACCCCGATACCAACGCCGATTAGCGAGGAGCGAATGATGTTGACGAGGTTGTCCTTGAACTCCCGCATCGTGACGCCAATGCCCTTCACCTGCAGGTCGATTTTTGGCATCGACTTAGTGGAATAGATTTCCCGCAGTACCTGAGAAATCGCGAACAGGCCAATCATGAACGGGATAATCCCCAGACCAGCCATCATATCGATCGAGCCAAAGGAGAAGCGCGGGGTTCCGTCTATAGGGGCAAAACCTACAGTGCCGGCGAGAATGCCGAGCAGGCAAGCCAACAGGCCCTTGATCATCGAGCCTTGGGACATGATCGCCACCATGGCCAACGCCATCAGTGATAGCGAGAAGTACTCGGCTGGCCCCAGTTTCAAAGCGAATGCCGCCGCATAGGGGGCGAACGCGACCAAGAGAACAAGGCCGATCAGACCGCCAATGAATGAGGCAATCATGCAGGTGCCAAGGGCCTTTACGGCCTGCCCCTTCTGAGCCATTGGATAGCCCTCGAAGGTAGTGGCGATTGACGATGAAGTGCCCGGCATGCGCAGCAAAATGGCGGTGACCATACCGCCAGCCATCCCGCCAACATAAACTGCGACAAGAACGGCCAAACCCACCCCAGGACTAAGGCTAAAGGTGAGCGGTAGCAGGATGGCTACGGCCATCGCCACGTTGAGCCCGGGGAGCGTACCGATGACGACGCCGAGAATGGCTGCGCCGAGTAAAAGGATGAAGGTCGTAGGAGTCAGCAATTCGAGCAGGCTGACCATGAAGAGATCGAGCATGATCTACTCCTCGAAAAGAAGGCCAACGGGCAGCGTCAGCCCGAGCACCTGTACGAAGATGAAGTAAAGCGAGCCGCCGATGAGTGCCGACACCACCAAGTAACGCAGCAAACTAAGTGGATCGCGCTTGCCAATCATCACGGCGGCGATCCATAGATAGAGCACCATTGATAGCGCCGTACCGAGCCACTCAAGCGCGAACAGCAGCACAACAGTCAGCACAAGTAAGGCGGCTGACAGGAATACCCGCTTTACATCGACGGGGCCTTTATCGGCTTGCGCGTTCTCATCGACCACTTTTCGTTGCAGCGCCAGAGCGAGGCCCAATGGGAACATCAGGACGGCAACCAACATCGGCAGCAGCTGCGGGCCCGGATCGCCCATGGCGCCCGGCGGGAACTGGCGCGCACCGATGAACACCAAGACAGCAAGCGCCATGAAGCCAAGCCCCAAAGCGCGTTGATAAATAATCATGGGCGGATCTCCTGATTAGAGCAGCTTGCGAACGGCTTGCTCTTCCTCGGCTAGATACTCATCCGCCTGACTCGACGTGCGAAACGCAGGAGCCACTCCATAACGCTCCATGTCCGCTTTGAAGGCTTCACTTGCTTGAATGCGCTCATTGATGCTGTCCAAGCTTGCCACCAGCGCATCTGGCAGCTTCTTCTGACCATACAGCGCGAAAGCCACCGGCATGACAATATCGATGCCTTGCGCCGTAGTAGTCGGCCATTGCGGCTCGAAGACATCGGGCTTATCGTTAATGACGCCGATGATTTTTATGTCGCCATTCTTTTCATACTGGCGCGCATTGCTAAGTCCCAAAATTCCGACATCAACCTGCTTGCCAAGTAGCGATGTCACTCGCTGCCCTTCACTCCCCGCATCTACCGCTCGAATGCCTTCGCCGAGATTTGCAAGCGCCTGTGCCTTGACTTGAGTTGACCCGCCCAGCTGCATCGCCACAGTGACCTTACCGCCCTCCTTCGCATACTCCACCAGCTCAGGGATGGTCGAATAAGGCGCATCTTTGCGCACCGCATAGACTTCATTCATCTCGCCCATTGTTGCCAATGCGCGCATGTCGCCGAACCCAAATGGCGAGCGCCCAGATGCATTCGCGACGTGCAGAGCGCTGTGGTAGAACAAAAGCGTGGCGCCGTCTGCACGACTCGTGATTACAGACTGGAATGCCACCACGCCGCCGCCGCCGGACTGATTGACGATTGCCATCGACTTGCCGGTTACGACTTCGAATTCGCGTGCGTAGGCCCGAGCTAACGCATCGGTCGCGCCACCTGGGGCAGCAGGGACGAACAAACGCACGCTCTTGGCAGGGTAATCGACAGTTTCTGGGGGGGCCGCGGTTACGTTGGCACCCGTGGCCAGGACGCCTGCGATTAAGGCGAATGCTTTCATCGTGGTTTTTATCATGGTCATGCCCTTCTTATTTTCGTCGTAAAAGCAGGGGCGCAAGGCGGCGCCCCATTCGAATGCGAGTGCTCAGGCCAGCACACCGATCTGCCAGGGACAGAATTCATCCTCGCCGAGACCGTTAGCCTCACTCCTGGTTGGTTCGCCGGAGGCATGGGCCAACAAGCGTTCAAAGATCTCCTGCCCCATTTCTGCGATGGTCTTGTCGCCGTCGATAACCTGCCCACAGTTGATATCCATGTCGTCGCTCATGCGGGTGTACATGGGGGTGTTGCTCGCCAGCTTGAAAGTCGGGGCTGGCACAGATCCGAAGCACGAACCGCGCCCCGTGGTGAAGGCGATCATGTTTGCGCCGCCGGCAATCTGGCCGGTAGCCGACACCGGGTCATAGCCAGGCGTGTCCATGAACACCAAGCCACGAGTCTTCACGGGATGGGCGTATTCATAGACGTCCATGAGGGGTGCGTTACCCCCTTTCTTCGCGCCGCCGAGTGACTTCTCCAGCACATTGGCCAGGCCCCCGGCGTTGTTGCCGGGGCTTACGCGCCCATTGATTTGGGTGTCACGACCGCGGTTGTACTCCAGCCACCATTCAATGCGTTCAATCAGCTTGCGGCCAATCTCCGGCGTTGCCGCCCGGGCTGTCAGAGTGTGCTCGACACCGAAGATCTCCGAGGTTTCCGAAAGGATCGCCGTGCCGCCGTGACGCACTAGGATATCGACCGCCGCGCCTAGGGCCGGGTTAGCGGACAAACCGGAAAAGCCGTCAGAACCGCCGCATTGCATTCCGATCATCAGGTGTTCGGCAGACACCGTCTGGCGGCGTGCTTCATCTGCTCGCGGCAACATGCTTTCGATCAGAGAAATGCCCTGGTCGGTGGCGCTTTTTACCCCGCCGACGTCCTGGATGATCAGCTTCTTAAGCATCTCGCCTTCTACGAGCCTTTCCTGCTCGAAGAAACCGTGGATGTTGTTGCGCTCGCAGCCTAGGGCGATGACCACGGCCCCGGCGGTGTTGGGGTGTTTGATGTAACCGGCGATGGTACGGCGCAACAGATCCATAGGCTCGCCGGTCATTTCCATGCCACAACCGATTTCATGCACGTAAGGCACCACCCCATCGATGTGGGGAAAGCCTGCCAGGCGCGAGGTGTCGAAGTGATTGGCAATCTTGCGCGCCACGGTGGCGCCGCAGTTGCCAACTACGAACACTCCGAGGTAATTGCGCGTTGCCACACGGCCATCTGCACGCACGATGCCTTGGAAGGTCGCACGTTGCTCCTGCGGGATCAGGTCTGTCGGTACATAGTCCAGGCCATAGCGATAATCGCGCGCGGTCTCGCCGAAGGTGATGTTGTGGCTGTGCATCCACGTACCAGGCGGCAAGTCTTCAGCAGCGTAACCAATTACCGTGTTGTATTTGAGCACCGGCTCGCCTTTGGTAATTAGCTTTGCAGCGACCTTGTGGCCAAGCGGTACTGGTTGTTGCGTGGTCACGCCTTCTCCGGGAATGGCGGTACCTGCGGGGATCTCGACGCGCGCAACAACAACATTATCGGCGGCATCGAGACGAATGACGGGGCTGACTTCACGGTGACTCATGATCATTATTCCTATTGGGATCAAACCGTAGCGGTGGCGAACCAAGCACCACCGCTACGCAACGCTCAGGGACGCTTGCCAAACTCGGTGCTGTCCTGCGTCCAGGCCAGGGCTTGCTCACTGAGCGAGAAACCGAGGCCAGGACGATTCGGCACCCACATGCGGCCGTCACGCAGCTCCAGGCGCTCGTTGAACATTGGCTCCAACCATTCGAAATGCTCCAGCCAAGGCTCTTCCTGGTATGCAGCAGCCAGGTGCAGGTGGATTTCCATGGCGAAATGCGGGGCAAGCTTGAGGCCCTGAAAGCTCGCAAGATTCATGATCTGCAGGAACGGTGTGATACCGCCCACTCGTGGTGCGTCCGGCTGGATGAAGTCGGCACCCTTGGCCGTGATCAGCTGCGCATGCTCACCAAAACTGGTGAGCATTTCCCCGGTGGCAATGGCAGTGTCCAGCGACGCCGCGAGTGCGGCATGCCCCTGGACGTCGTAGCAGTCCAAGGGTTCTTCGATCCAAGTCAAATCGAACTCTTCAAGCTTGCGGCAAAAGCGCTGGGCGGTAACTCGATCCCACTGCTGGTTGGCGTCCACCATCAGCGGAAAGCCTTCACCAAGGCGCTCGCGCACCGCTTTTACACGCTTGTAATCGATACTCGTGTCCGGCTGGCCGACTTTGATCTTGATGCCGCCAATACCGTTACCACGTGACGTCTCAACGTTGTCGAGCACCTTCTCCAGTGGAGTCGAAAGGTAACCACCAGAGGTGTTGTAGCACTGCACTGAATCTCGGTGGGCACCAAGTAGCTTGGCCAGCGGCAGGCCGGCGCGCTTGGCCTTGAGATCCCACAGAGCGATGTCAAAAGGTGCGATGGCCTGGGTAGTCAGACCGCTTCGCCCCATAGACGCGCCCGCCCAAAGCAGCTTGTTGAAGATTTTGGCGATGTCGTTAGGGTCTTCCCCGAGCAGGCTAGGAGCGATCTCCTTGGCATGGGCATACATACCGGGGCCGCCAGCGCGCTTGGAGTAGCCGAATCCGATACCTTCGCACCCTTCACGGGTGCGGATTTCGGCAAAGATGAAGGCAATTTCGGTCAGGGGTTTCTGCCGGCCGGTGAGTACCTTGGCATCGCTAATTGGCGCACCTAGAGGCAAAACGGTGTAGGACACCTTGACCCACTCAATGCTGTCGGTGGTGGCTTCTCCAGGTTGCATGGAGGCGATTTTCGGGTCGATATAGACGTTGCTCTCGATCATTGCAAAGGCCCTCTTTTTTTATGAAGCCGAAGGTTTGCCGGTGAGATCATCCAGCTGAAGACGCTGGATTTTTCCGACGATGAATAGGTAGGAGAACGCGGCCAGCAGGCCATGAGCGCCGACATAGAAAAGCGCACTGTTGAAAGAGCCGGAGGAAGCCAGCAGGTATCCAATCACCACTGGGGTCACAATGCCCGCCGTGTTACCCATGGCGTTGAACACTCCGCCGGTGATGCCAACCATTTGCCGTGGCGCGGTGTCGGCCACGACGCTGAAGCCAAGGTTGCCGAATCCCTTTCCGAAGAAGGCCAGGCTCATGACTGCGATCACCAGCCACTGGGTATCTACGTAGTTGCACAGCATCATGGTCGAGCTGAGCAGCACGCCAGTGACGATCGGGGTCTTGCGCGCGATGCTCAGCGACCCAGTGCGGCGCATCAGGAAGTCAGAAAAGAAGCCCGAGGAAATCGCACCGATAAGTCCGCACAGCGCGGGAATCGAAGCGACTAAACCAGCTTGAAGGATGTCGAAGCCCCGCTCCTTCACTAGGTAAATCGGGAACCAAGTGACGTAGAACCAGGTGACGGCGCTGACACAGTACTGGCTCACGAACATGCCCAGGAGCATACGGCTCTTAAACAGCACACCGATGTCGCGTAGAGAGCTGCGCCGCGCGGACTTGGGTAGCGCTGCCTGGTTTTCCAGGTCGACCAGGCCCTCACCTTTGCGGATGTATTCCAATTCCTGCGTGTTCATCTTCGGATGCTTCACAGGCAGGAAGTAATTGGCCCACCAAATTGCTGCGATCCCAAGACCCACGATGCCCATGACGATGAATACATACTCCCAACCAAATGCGTAGCAAAGCCAACCCATAAAAGGGGTAAAGAACGCGAGGGAGATGTACTGGGCGCTGTTGAAGATCGCCCCTGCCATACCCCGTTCTGATGAGGGGAACCAGGAGGCAATTACACGTGTTGACGCAGGGCCAACCGGTGACTCGGCGACACCGAGCAGGAAGCGTAGCGCGAGTAGTAGCGGAACGATCATGCCGACAAAGTGGACAAGCCCCATGCAGACGGTGAACACCGACCAAATCACGATGGCGAAAAACATGGCCTTTTTCGAGCCGAACCGGTCACTTAGCCAGCCGGCGGGAATCAGGAAGATCACGTAAGCCCAGCTGAAGATGGAGAACAGGTAACCCATCTCCACAGAACTGATACCCAGCTCGCGACTCATGTCGGATCCGGCTACAGATAACGCAGCGCGGTCTCCCGAGCTTAGCGCTAAGACCATGGTTATCAGCGCGAGTGTTAGGTAGCGATATCGCGTAGCGGCTACGGGCTTAACAGCATCCTGCACAGAAAAATCGAGCTTTCCATCGCTACCAGCGGCAATGCTGTTCGGGTTATTCATTGGTGATGCCTCATTGTTCTTATTGGCGCGGCTACGAGTCGCTGTGCGCTCGCACCCGAATGACAGCGCTATCAAATGACAGCGCTGTCAGTCATACTAAGACCACACTTTGTGAAGTTGCAAACCCGAGTTCGCCGGAAATTCCCAGCATATGGAACTTCACAATATTCGGCTTTTTTTGGCCTCTATTTCGTTACAATCGAGCGACGGCCATGACGTGGCCTGCCAGCCGTATTCACGTGAGTTCCTGAGTCTGATGTCCGAAATTACTACCACAGCCGCTGGCCAGAAAACGTCGCTCCCAATACCGGATGGCCGCCCCGCAGCAGCCACGCTGGATGATGTGGCCAAGCTAGCCAAGGTCTCCCCTATTACAGTCTCGCGCGTGATCAACCGACCTGAACTGGTCTCAGAGAAGACGACTAAACGCGTTCGCAATGCCATCCGCAAAACGGGCTACGTACCCAATTTGTTAGCCGGCGGGCTGGTATCCCAACGCAGTCGCCTGGTCATTGTTGTAATCCCGAATATCGCCAACCGAGCCTTCGTCGACACCGTCAGCCAACTGGGCCAGCGACTGGCTGCATCGCGGTACCAGCTCTTGGTCAGTCAGGCAGACCTAAACGCTGCGAGCGAAGCTGACCTAGTCGACAATATTCTTGCGCGGCGTCCCGATGGGATTGTGCTCACGCGACAGCTTTTCACCCAGGAAGCTCGCGAGAAGCTCCTCGGTCGCGGGACACCTATCGTCGAAGCATGGGAGCTGCATGAGGATCCAATCGATACCGTGGTTGGTTTTTCTCACGAGGCCGTTGGACGGATGATGGCCGAGCATATGATTGAACGGGGATATCGGCGCATCGCCCTTATTTGGAGCGACGATGCTCGGGGTACCAGACGCCGTTTAGCTTGCGTTCAGCGTCTCGCCGAAGCTGGGTTAGAACCCGTAGCAGTCGAGCTTCAGTCCGTACCCGTTGCGGTCGGCAACGGGCGCCAAGCGATGGCGAAGCTGCTTGCGCGAAAGGTTGGAATGGATGCAGTTATTTGCAGCATTGACCTACTGGCTCAAGGGGTTATCGCGGAGGCCACGGCGAGCGGCCTGAGAATTCCGCAAGACGTTGCTGTAATGGGCTTCGGCGACCTTGAGTTCGCCGCTCACACTCACCCACGACTTACGACAGTAGGCATTGATGGCGGCCGTATAGGATTACGCACTGCTGAACTGTTGCTTGAGCGCATTGATGGGCGCCTTGCTGCGCGCGCGTGCGTCGAGGATGTGGGTTTTAGCCTGGTCGTGCGCGAGAGCACTTGAGTTCTTGCTTTATCGGGCGCGCGAAATCTGCGAAAAAAACCCGCCAGAAGGCGGGTTCGGTTAATAGGATTCACGAAGAAAGGCCGCGTTCGGTAGGCGAATCGTGGACGCCTGCCGCCACGTTTACTCGCCAAGCCCTGCTCGACCTGGCCGAGATTTACCCTACTGCGTGTAGTCCACGGCCACCCACTCGAAGTATTTCTTTAAATCCGATACCAGCGCTTGGTGCGCCGGATGCGGCAGGTAGCGAGCTACGGCATCCGCGTCATCGAAGGTTGACTCCAGAATGTAATCCCAGCATATCGGCCGATCTAATTCATTAGCGGCCACGCGCCACTCGCGGATTAAATCAATCTCGCCTTCCAGGTTGCGCATACGCTCGACCAGACGCTGCTCCAGTTCAGGCTGTTTCTCTATTTCGGGTAGCCGACGAAACATCACGATGTGACGCATCATCACGCCACCCCCTTGGCACTCAATAGCCAGGCAGGAGCGTCTTGGAGTGCGACTGGCCGCAAGAAACGCTCGATCGCTGCATACCCCACTGACGTTGTCTGCGGAGCCGTAGAAGAAGGCCATGGGCCGCCGTGCTGCTGAGCCGCACAGACAGCCACACCGGTTGGTACACCACTGAAAAGCACGCGCCCCGAAACGTCTTGTGCAGCTCGCACAAGCGCAGCATTCGCATCGCTCGGCTCGTTTGCTCCCCAGATGGTGGTGGTCAAAGTGCCGCCAATTGATGCCAACACCTCGGCGATCTGCTCGACCGATGTGGCGCTCACTACCACTGCGGCAGGGCCGAACATCTCTTCGCGCAGATGGGCATTCGCAATGAACTCATTCGCCTGAACAGAGAAAAGGCGTGGCGCCGGGCCTTCACCGTCTGCATCGGCGGTAAAAACCGCCTTGGCGTGAGCGGCCACAGTACGAGACGCATCATCGAAGCCTTTTTTCATCGATGGTGTGAGCATCCTATGTGTCTTGATCGGGCGAAGCGCCTCAGCCAAGCTGGAGATAAAGCACTCACTAATTGCCCCTGCTTGAACAACTATAACGCCTGGGCTAGTGCAAAACTGGCCGCAGCCCAGAGTGATAGACGCAGCCAGCGTCTTAGCGAGATTGTCACCATCCTGTTCGAGCGCAGCGTCCAGGGCGATCAATGGGTTGATCGAACCGAGCTCGCCGAAGAAAGGGATTGGCCGGGCACGTTCGTTGGCCAGTTTCCAAAGCGCGGTACCGCCCTGATAAGAGCCGGTGAATGCAACGGCCGCGATCTGCGAATGTTGCACCAAATAACCGCCAGCCCCGCGAGATGCGCCATCGATAAGCGTGAGTACACCCTCAGGCAACTGCTGTTCAGCGACGACGCGGCGCGCGAGTTCATAAACTGCGCGCGACAAGTCCGGATGGCCAGAATGCGACTTAACGATTACCGGGCAACCAGCCGCCAAAGCGGAAGCTGTGTCGCCACCCAGCACCGAAAACGCAAAAGGAAAGTTGCTGGCCGAGAACATCGCCACTGGGCCTAGTGGTCGCTGCACACGAGTCAGACGCGGACGCCCAGCTGGCGGAGCTCCCTGCACGGCCGAATCGTCAACATAGCGGTAGGGCACTCCAGCCTCGACCTGGTCTGCGAAGCCACGCAATTGAAATGCCGTACGTGCCACCTCGCCATTTAGGCGTCCATCGCCCAAGCCGCTCTCACGGTCGGCGATCGCGACCAACTCAGCCTGATTGGACTCTAACGCCGCGGCCAGCCCGCGCAGCAGCGCTGCACGAGTTTGACCAGAGGACTCACCCCAGAAAGTAGAGGCGGCTGCCGCCTTCGCAACAACCTGATCGATCGCGGACATGGCTGGATCATTATGGGTAGCCATCGGGCACCTCTCTTGAATTCATGAGTTGAACGGTTCAGCCCTTCCCGCAATGAAGGAAGGGTGTTTGGGAACCGATGAAAGCCACCGAGAGGTGGCTAGGAGGATTAGCGCGACTTGGCTTTCAGGTTGTAGCCACGACCGGCGTAATCGAAGTCAACCAACTCGTTGATCGTCACTTCTTTGTCGGCTGGCGACGCGTAGTAAGCGCGGATCTCTTTGATCAGACCGCTCTCTTTATCGAAGATGTACCACTCATCACCACGCAGTGCGGTACCGACCTTACCTTTCCAGTGCGTCCACTCGATGACAGCTTCGTCGCTATCATGGCTGACCAAAATTTTCTCGATCGTCCACTGTGACCCCAGGTTTTCAACGCACCACACCCATTTGGCCGCGATAGTTTCAGCACCGCGCCAAGGCACTTCGGGAAGTCCTGCAGGAAAGTAGTGAACAGCGTCAGGTGTAAAGCACGACACCAGCTTGTTGAAGTCAGCTTCGTTGCAAGCGTCGAAGTAGCGGCGGATGGTTTGCGCGTGCTTGTGCTCTGCCATGTTTAGTTTCCTCCGTTGGCAATGATGCTCGGGATGGCTGGGCGACCGGATGCAACCCAGTCTTTGTATGCAGCGACCGCTTCCTGGCTCGGCGGGTAAACTCCCCACAACGGTTCGCCACCGGCAATTCGCATGCTGAGGTAATTTTCAATGTCGTCCTGTTCCAGGCAGACCTCGGCCAACTCCTCGGCAAGGTGCGCAGGAACCAAGGTCAAGCCGTCTACGTCGCCTACGATCACGTCGCCTGGGTAAACAGCGATGCCGGCGCAGCCGATCGGGACTTGGAGATCAGCTACGTGGTGATAAGAGATACGGGTCGTCGCGGTGATTTCCCGGGCGTACGCAGGTAGCGGCAAAGCAGCGATTTCACTGCCATCGCGAAGAGCACCGTCGGTGACAATCGCCTTAGCGCCACGGGCCAGCAGACGGGTCACCAGAATGTTGCCGGCGGACGCGGCAGCTGGATCATTACGGCTGTCGATCACCAGAACATCACCTGGCTGAATCTGCTCAACGCCCTGCCATTGCAAATTGTCGCCGTTAGGCTTTGTAGTCATGGTGCCGTAGGTATCAATGTCCTCACGTGCCGGAATGAAACGCATCGTGTACGCGCGACCAGCAAAGGGCTTTGTATTCAGGCCGCTCATGGCTTTGAGTCCCACGAAAGCGGGCTGGCGGAAGCCGCGCTTGAACAGCTGGGTAGTCAGCGAACCGCTGCTGCATCGAGCCAGCTTGGACAGCGTTTCGTCGCTCACCCGAACGTTGCGATTGGCGCTGTTATCGTAAGAGTCCGCGTATTGGTGAATCGTCATTCTTGTTCTCCGGAGAAAATAGAAGGTGCATGCGCTGCGCGAGAGCTCAAGGCCCTCGTCGACTGAAAATCCCGAGGTATGGGAATCGATCCGCAGAACCTACGGTGTGAAAACGATGCTAGGCGGGGTATCGGTCGATGTGAATATCAAAAGGCGCTACCCTCGCCTCACAGTTCCATATCGTGGGAAAGACGATGAAGACTAATGAAGGCACCGCATCTCTTGAGAAGGCTTTAGATGTTCTGGAAGCAATCGGATCGGCTCCCTTAGGGCTAAATCAGGGGGAGCTGTCGAATCTGGTTCCTCTTCCGCGCACGACGCTGTACCGCATCCTGGGAAGCCTGGTGGATCGCGGTATGATCCGGCGTGATCCTTTGCGTAAGGTCTACCGACTCGGTTTTCGCTATCTAGAGCTAGTCCGTAACGCTTACTTGAAGCCAGATCTAGTTGCAGCGGCTACCAGCGAGCTGCGAGCCCTGCGTGACTTCACTGGTGAAACGTCTTATTTGGCAGTGCTCGACGGGAACCAGGTCTTGTCACTTGAAAGGTGCGACGGCGCCCACACGACTCGATCCGCAGCCACCCTTGGGCAAAGCAAGCCGGTGTACTGCACAGGACAGGGCAAAGCGATTCTGTCGGCGCTGAACCAGGAGGAGCGGGAGAAGATTCTCAAGGGCCTAACTCTGACCGAGCTCACTCCAAGAACCCTTACTGATCGGCGGCAGCTTCAGATCGAACTGCAAGTCACTAGCGCCCGCGGCTACGCGATTGACGATGAAGAAATTGTCCTTGGTGTACGGTGCGTAGCGGCACCTATTGTCGATGACAGTGGCGTGGTACATGGTGCAATCAGCGTGGCCGGGCCAGCGTATAGGCTCCCGCGGAGTCGTTTGGAGTTGCTAGGCCCTGAATTGGCTGACGCGGCGCGCCGCATAGGTGCGCAGTTGCGCAGCAGTGCGGTCAACACTGACGAAAGCAGCGTTCAAGTCATCGAGGATTCCTGGGCATTCTCCGGCGCGTTCCCACGCTGGGATCAGAAGCAACGCTGCTTGTACTGGGCTGACACACTGGCCCCCGCAGTTCACCGTTTGGACGACCAGGGTTCTGGCCTCTTAGCTCGACTTGACGCTCCGATTACCGGATTAGAGCTTCTCGATGACGGTCTTCTAGTTAGCCACCGCAATGGCTGGAGCCTTATTGATCGAGAGGGGAATGAGCGTCCCCTCGCGGATTGGCCCGGTAAAAGCTTGCTTGGAATAAGCCGGCACCCAGATGGCTCGCTGTGGGGCTGCTTAAGTGCCGGTAGCGGCTGCCGTGTTGGAGAGTTAAGCGCAGGCGAACTACGCGATCCACGTCAGTTTCAAGAGCCGATCTCTGCGCTATGTTGGGACGGCACCGGTGAGCACTTGTATGCTGCAGCGCCGCAGAGCGGAACCATCTACCTGTTGCAGAAAGATAGCCAAGTCGTGCGCAGGCTGGCGACGCTGCCCAAAGGTGCCGGTGAGCTGGGCGGTTTGGCAGTCGACGCAGTCGGCGGAATCTGGGCCTCATTGATTGGTGGCTGGAGTCTCGTGCGTTTTGCTGGTGATGGCAGCCTTGATCAAATGGTAGGCGTGCCGGTTCCGAGTCCTACCGACATCTGCTTTGAAGGTGATGGAAGCAACGCAATGTTTATAACAAGCGCTCGCCATCACCTCAGCAAGGAAGTGCTGAGCAATTCTCCATCTTCTGGGAGCCTTCTCAAGCTTCGCTATACACCTCCTTCGACACCGTAGCGAGAAGACATATTTAGCGCGCTCGACTGCCACCATAGCGATCAAGACGCCCTGCTCCGCCACTGCGAATCGCTCTAACCAGCGTCAGGTGGCATCTTCTTGGCGATTTCCTCTTTGAAGATCTCGTGCTTGAAAATCTCGCCCGCCTTGAACGGCATAGTTGTCACCGCTTCGAGCCCGCCGACACGCCGATTCTGAAAGCGGTCGATTTCGTCGAGCCGCAAAAAGAAGCAGTCGCTATAGCTGGAAAATACGAGCTTTGCGGTTTCGCGCAGTTGCAGGTGCTCTCGGAGCAACGCAAGCGCTATGCCCGGCCCACGCACAGCCTCTAAAGCCACGATTAGTCGATTTGGACACAGAGGTACGTCGTACCGAGCTACTTGCTCAGTCTCAATGTGATCGTCATCGCTCATACGAGCCGGTTCCACATCAGAGTTGCCCTAGACTCAAGAAGTCTCCGAAGCCGCGTAGATGTCCATCAACCCTGTTACCGCCCCCGTTTGGCCTAGCGCTGCCTAACGCGATCACTGCAGCTCTTACCCTGGTTGATCCCAATGTGAGACCCGCTCATCGATGCAATCTGTAATCTTCGGAGTTTTGCTGAGCACAAGGCAGGGAGCATTGCCGACGTACTCAACCAACAGGTAGACGCTATCACCAATATTGACGCCTAGCTTATGCAACGCTTCCTCGGGAATACTGAAAGCCCCCTCCCCATCCCAGTTTTCGACAGTCACTTCCCAGCTCATTTCCCTACCCTGCACTACTAATGCCACCCGACAACAACGCTAAATTTTGATCCCAAACCCCTCAAAATCCCGCTGCAGAGTTTTATGGCTGAGTATCGATGGAATTTTGAAGAAGAATCGGTAGGCATAGAAGAAGAACACAGGCATTAGGAGAAGACCTAAGCCGTAAGTGGCTATCGCGACGATCACGGAGGCCGGTACTGCAGCGACAGCAAAAATCAAACCTTGCACTCTTGCTCCGCGAGTAACTTCCCGGAGTTCATCAGCATCAAAGAAAAACTCTCCCCTGCTGTTTTCAAAACCCACGACGACCGTAATCTTCTTAGAGGTTTCTTTTACATACCAAGTTCTCGGAACGTCCTTATCATAGGCGCCCTTTTTCCTGATGTAATCGGGGATTAACAACGCTTTAAAGTAGATAGTTTTGCCCGATTCATCTTCAGCCCTTACTCGCTGATATAGCGTCGAAGAATTGCCTGTGTCGCTGTCTTTATGATTTCTAACCGTTACGACAATTTTGCGCATTTGCGACATACAGCAATCCCTTTATCAATTTATCTAAATTCCGTGAGTAGGCAGTGACCAACTCGCTCCCTTCCGCCGTAACGCCGACAGCCCTGAAACATGGAAAAGGTTGTGCCCCGCAGGTGGTCATCGACCACTGCCTCCGCTCGCCCATTTTTCGGAGCTGGTAGGAGGCCCACGAGCCATCCAGGCATGCGCCTGAAAGCGGTGAAAAAAATCAAAATCCCGCATACATGACTATATACATTTGTGAGGGCCATAACAAACACGGCATACCGTCTCCTTTTGCAGGACACGTGTATGTTGCTTCGCGACGCCTATGCCTTGACGCTCCGTTTGCTGCGGAAAAACAAAGGCTTTAAACAGCAGGATCTCTCGGCCGGCGTGGACGCGTCGTACGTCAGCCGTTTAGAGCGGGGCGAGAGAGCAGTGACGATCGAAACCAACCACGCTCTTGCGCAGGGATTGCAGATTGCCCCACTCACCCTCCTTGCTCTCGCGCACGGAGCACAGCGCGGGGTGTCAGCCAGAGAAGTCCTTGAAGAGGCCGTCCGAGAGCTCGACGAGCTTGAGCTTTTCGATGTGCCACTGCGCGCTGAGCAGGCAGAGTTGACGCACCCGCAAGCCGCCAAAGGCATCGAAACCACCAAGGCGGTTTTGGCGCTGAAAGCGACGGGCCTGAACCAGTTAGAGGTTGCTCGCGTTCTGAATCTTTCCAAGTCGACAGTGGGCCGTCACTGGTACAGACGAAATCCTCAGCAATAGGCATGCAGATCGAATGGGCAGTTGGAAACTTGCATCGCAATGGGTAGATTCGCGGGGATCACAGCCTGATCGGAGCCCCTGCCGTGCTAGTCGAATTTGATCTCAACCACAACGACCGCGACGCCCTACTTCGCCACTGCCAGTCATTCCAACCGGCGACTGGTGATCCTAGAGAGGACGCGCGCCTGGCCGATGCGCTTGCTGCGCTTCAAGAGGCGCTGACAGACGGGGATGCGACCAAGACCGATGTCCACGCCCCATGATTGATTACGGTGACAAGGACGAGCCTAGACTAGGCTCTGCGTGGCAACACTGAGGTAAGGCGCGGCCAATATTTCTTTTAAAAATAGGGCGATACCCCGCAGGAAATTTACGCGAGCCCTGCAACGTTTATTCAGAGGATAGCCTTGCAAGCTGCAGCCTTGCCGACAGGGCGCTCTCCTATCAAAGGCGTGTTGCTGATGAGTCTGCGAGCCCTGACCGGAACGAGTCAACCAACTCTCGTAACCCGGGCGGCATCTGCCGGCGACCTGGATAGTAGATATGAAAAGCGGGTTCAATCGGGGCCCAATCAGGAAGAACGATCTGTAGCTCGCCCCTGGCGATGTACTCCCGAACCCGCTCCTCCAAGCAGTAAGTGATTCCGCGATCAGCCAACGCCATCTCAATGCCGAAAGCTGTTTCGTTTACGCAAAGCTGTCCAGGTACTTCAATGCAGCGGTGATCACCATCTTTCTCGAAGTCCCAGCGATAGATGACACCATTGCCCATTCGGATCTGGATGCAATTCTGCTGCTTTAGATCTTCGGGCTCGACGATTCTGGGATTGCTGTTCAGGTACCTCGGAGAAGCAACCGCCACCCAGCGGAGCTCCTCGCTGATCCTCACTGCGATGAAGTCCTCGGGAATTCTATCGCCGAAGCGAATGCCGGCATCGAACCCGGCGGCCACGATGTCCACCATCCGATCTTCTACCGCGACTTCTACGGACACCTCGGGGTAGGCCTCCAAAAAGGGCGGCAGATACTTTGTAAACAGCAACCGAGCACCGTCACTCAAAACGTTCAAGCGCAGCCTGCCCGAAGGTCTGTCACGGTGGCGATCAAGCGCCGCCAGAGCCCCACTGATCTCTGTAAAACCGATTGTTAGGCGCTTCGCGAGGGCCGCTCCGGCATCAGTTGGTGACACGGTGCGGCTGGTGCGATTAAGCAGCCTGACCCCAAGCCGCTCCTCAAGATTCCGCACGGCATGGCTTAGCGCAGACGTGGTGATGCCAAGCTCCACCGCTGCCTGAGTGAAGCTCCTAAGCCTTTCCACTGCGAGAAACGAATTCAAGTCAGCCAAGTCCGCCCGAGAAAGGCGTGCTGTCGGTAATACAGGCATCTGCAGAAACTCACTGTTGATTTAAATTCAATGCTTGATGCAATTGCTCTCGACAAACATCGACAAATCATAAAGTACCATCAATTTAATTCAACAATTGATAGAAATTACATTTCTACAGGGTTCATCTGCGTGTTCCATATCTACCTCACGATTGCCTATCTATACGTGCTATGGCGCTTCGTCGTTCCGCTACCCATCGGACGAATCTGGCGTGCCGTGATCGGACTATCGCTACTCATCATTTCGAAGTATCACCTGATACTGATCGGCCTCTACGGCACGATGTTTTCACCAGAGTTTCCGCGAGCAGCAGTGCTATCGGCTGGTTGGATGTTTTGCACGTTCGTGCTGCTGTTCGTTCTGGTGATCCTGGGTGACCTAGTTGGCGGGGTTCTCGCGCTGGCCACTAAAAAGCCGATCGCGAAATTCTTGGGAAGCAAGTTCAGGCTGTGCATTGCTTCGCTGGCCCTGACTCTGTCCGGCTTTGGGGTTTATCACGCGACTCAGCTCCCGGATGTGCAGCGCCTTGACGTTGAGGTGGAAGGTTTGCCCGCAGCTTTTGACGGCCTGCGGGTGATACAGCTCACCGACCTGCATATCAGCAAGGCCTTTCAACGCGAATGGGTCGAAAAGGTGGTGGAGCGCACGAATGCGCTTAACGCCGACCTCATCCTTGTCACGGGAGATGTCGTCGACGGGACGGTCGAGGCACGACGCGAAGACGTGGCCCCCCTGGGCAACCTGAAAGCCCCGCTGGGGGTCATCGCTATCCCTGGCAACCACGAATACTACTTTGGAGCCGATCGCTGGATCGCCGAGCTTGAACGACTCGGAATGCGGGTTTTGGTTAATAGCCATGTCGCGCTTACGCGTGATCAAAGCTCGTTGTCGATTGCCGGCGTGACGGATGAGGCGGCTCCTGCCTTCGGCTTGGAAGGCCCAAACCTTGATCAAGCACTCAAGGGTGCTGACAGAGAGTCCCCCGTCATCCTCCTAAAGCATCGCCCGGAAGGGGCAGCCCTCTCCGCAACCAAAGGAGTGAGTCTCCAGCTATCGGGGCACGCCCACGGCGGAATGATCAAAGGGCTTGATCTCATCGCCCGATACGCCAATGGAGGGTTCGTGTCAGGCGAATACGACGTCGGGAGGATGACGCTCTATGTCAGCAACGGCACTGCCCTCTGGAACGGCTTCCCTATTCGATTGGGCGTTCCAGCTGAAATCACTGAAATCGTGTTGCGAGCAAGCCCCGCTTCCTGAAACCTAGCGAGGAGAATTCCTAATGAATCATCCAGCCATCTGCAAAAACTCGGTCGCCGTCGTCACCGGAGCAGCGTTGGGCATTGGCAACGCCATCGCCCGAAAGCTTGCCATGGAGGGGATGAATGTCGTGCTTTTCGACAAAGATCCTGTGGCGCTCAAATCTGCAGCTAACTCGATTCGTAGAGATGCTCCCGATGTAAACGTCCTCACAATCGAAGGGGACGTCACGTCGCAAGCAGATCTACACAGACTCTACGAACAGGCATGTGAGTTCGGTCGCGTGTCCCTGCTGGTTAACAACGCGGCGATCATCACAAGGGCTGGCCCTTGGGATGGAGTGCCCAAATGGAGGACGCTCATGGAGGTTAATTTCTGGAGCGCTCTTACTCTCCAGCAGCTGTTCATAGAAACGATGTTCTCTCAGGAAGGGAATGCGGCCATCGTAAACGTCGGATCGAAGGAAGGCATAACTACGCGACCTGGGAACGCGGCCTATTCAGTCTCGAAGGCCGCGATAAAGGTGCTTACCGAGCAATTAGCTCACGAGTTGCGCGAAAGGGTTGGCGACCGGATCACCGCGCACCTGTTGATCCCTGGATACACCTTCACGCCGATGAATTTTCCCGACATGACCTCGTCGACCCCAAAACCGGACGCCCCCTGGACTGCGGATCAAGTAGCTGACCGGCTGGTAGCGCAAATGGCTGAAGGAGAGTTCTACATTTTCTGTGAAGACAATGAGGCGAGCTGGGAGCTCGACCAGCGCCGCATGCAATGGGCTGCCGATGACCTCATATTGAAGCGCCCTGCCCTGTCTCGCTGGCATGAGGATTACGCGGATCAATTCTCTGCCTATGTTGCAGACATAGCCCCGCAGTGAAATCCCTGTCCTGACACCTGCCTTGGTGAGATGCCAAGGCATGCCTGGCATCTCACCCTTGAAGACAATCATCCTTTTGCTACACCGGGCGGTGCCGTTGGTACCGTTTGGCGTAAGGCGTAATTGAATGACAAGCCAATCGAACACAGAAACATCCGCCGCCACTGCTCCGAAAATCGAAGTGCCTCATGGCGTCGGTATTGCTATCGCGATGTTGAGCCTTGGGGGCCTCTTCATTGGCACCGGCGAGTTCGCGTCAATGAGCCTGCTGCCGGGGCTCGCGTCCAGCACCGGCGTATCAATACCCGTGGCTGGTGGGTACATCACAGCCTACGCATTGGGCGTGGTAGTCGGCGCTCCGATGATCGCCATCCTCGCGGCACGCTGGCCTCGCAAGACACTGTTGATCGCTCTGCTCGCACTGTTTGCAATAGGGTACGGCGCAAGTGCAGTCGCCTGGAATCATGCAAGTTTGCTCGGCGCCCGTTTCTTGGCCGGACTGCCGCATGGGGCTTACTACGGGGTAGCGTGCCTCGTTGCTGCCACGATGGTTGCTGATAGACGTAAAGCACAGGCAGCTGGGTACGTTATGGCAGGTTTGGCAGCAGCCAACGTTGTAGGGGTGCCAGCTGCAACATGGATTGGTCAGTTGTTCGGATGGAGGGGCGCCTTTTCCGGCTTGGCTGCCGGTGGTGCATTAGCAATCGTCCTGTTCTGGTGGCTCATCCCATCGATTCCCAAGGATGAGAAAGCGAGCCCAAAATCTGAGCTGTCAGGCCTCAAAAAGCCTCAGCTTTGGCTCACGTTGGCTACGGCATCTATCGGCTTCGGCGGGATGTTCTCGGTGTACAGCTACATCACACCAACACTCACCGAGGTGACTGGCTTCACATCCGGACAAGTGCCAATGGTTCTGGCGCTTTGGGGCGTGGGCATGATCGTGGGTAACCTGATTGGGGGCTGGTTAGCAGACCGCTCTCTGGTGCCGGCCATCTTCTACATCATGATCTGGAACACTGTCTTTCTAGCTCTTTTCTCGGTGTTGGCTTCCTCAAGCGTTGGCACCTTGGCTGTGCTCTTCCTTGTAGGCTGCGGATTCGCCCTGGTACCTGCTCTGCAGGTACGCCTGATGAACGTCGCCGGTGAGGCGCAAACCTTGGCAGCAGCGCTCAATCACAGCGCGTTCAACATCTCCAACGCGATTGGCGCGACGCTTGGTGGTCTCTCGATCGCAGGCGGCTTTGGTTGGACGTCGACTGGCTGGGTGGGCGCTGCTCTTGCGGCGCTAGGCACCGTCTTCTTCGCTATCTCGATCGGCCTTGAGAAACAGCAGTCGCAGCCTGAACGCGTGAATCGCGCGGTAGGCGCAGTGACATTGCCCGCGCGCAGCCGGCCACAGAGCAACTTCAGTGAGAGGACATAGAGACATGGTAACGCCACAGCTGACCGTGCAGCTTTCAGATGGGCATCGAATTCCACAGCTCGGCTTAGGCGTCTGGCAAGCTAGCCAGTACGAGGCGCGTCATGCCGTCGAACTAGCCATCGAGGCGGGCTATCGCCACGTCGATACCGCATCAATCTATGGGAACGAGGAAGGTGTGGGTGAAGGCATCCGCAATGCGAGCGTGCCCCGAGAGCAGATTTTCCTGACTACAAAGATCTGGAACGATGCCCAGGGCCAGGAGAGTACGGCCAAAGCGATTGACGCCAGCCTGGCCCGCCTTGAGGTCGATTATGTTGACCTGCTCCTCATACATTGGCCCGCACCTTTTCAGGACAAGTACGTTGAAACCTGGAAGGCGTTAATCGCAGCCCAGCAAGCAGGAAAGCTCGATCAATTGGGGTATCCAATTTCAATCCTGAACACCTTCATCGGCGGATTGGTGAGACAGGCGTATCGCCCGTTTTGAATCAGGTGGAGTTGCATCCCTTCCTGCAGCAGCAGTACTTGCGAAAGCACCACGCGTCGTTAGGAATAGCTACCCAATCGTGGAGCCCTCTGGGTCAGGGCAGCGCGCTGACGCACTCGGGAATAATAGACATTGCCCAAAAGCATGGCCGAACCCCAGCCCAGGTGATCATCCGGTGGCATATGGAGCTAGGGCTCATTGCGATCCCCAAATCCATCACGCCCTCGCGCATCCGTGAAAACCTGGATGTATTCAACTTTTCCCTCGATGCGGCTGACCTGGCGTCAATAGGGAAAATGAATACTGGAACGCGGCTTGGCCCGGATCCGGCCTCTTTCGGGTAACCCGATTCCTACGTCTGAGAGGCAGGATGACGCCGGCAGAAGTAGCGTGCCGGCGTAACTTGCTCATCTCATTGAGCGCTCTCGGTCGACTCAGGAAAAACCGCTCACGGCGTGAGGGACATAGGGTGCTTCTAATCGGCCGACCTCATCTTCGCTCAGCACGATATCCAATGCAGCGATCGAATCTTCGAGCTGGCCCTTCTTGCTAGCTCCGACGATGGGTGCTGATACACCCTGTTTGGCTAACACCCACGCCAACGCAATCTGTGCCATAGGCAAGCTTCGCTCGCGAGCAATCTGCTCAACAACGTCAATGACTCGACCATCTTCTGCTTCGGTGCGTTGGTAAAACGACTGCCCTGCAACATCGGTCTTTGTTCGCTCCGTCTGCTGTCCATGCGGGCGCGTCAGCCTACCGCGCGCCATTGGGCTCCACGGAATGATGCCGACGCCTTGGTCAATGCACAGCGGAATCATCTCCCGCTCCTCCTCCCGGTAAACCAGGTTGAGGTGATTTTGCATCGAGACGAAGCGGCTCCATCCATTTGATGCCGCCACGTGCTGAGCTTTGGCGAATTGCCAGGCATACATGGACGACGCACCGATATAGCGAGCCTTCCCAGATTTGACCACGTCATGCAGTGCCTCCATGGTCTCCTCGATCGGAGTGAGAGAGTCCCAGCGATGGATCTGGTATAGATCGACGTAGTCCGTGCCAAGCCGGGTCAGGCTTGCATCTATAGCAGTCATTATGGCTTTGCGAGACAAGCCTCTATCGTTCGGTTTTCGGGCATCGTCCAGCATGCTTTGCGAGTGAAAAACCTTGGTGGCGATGACGACCTCGTCGCGCCGGGTCATCTCCTTGAGCAACCTACCCACGATGACTTCAGAAGTGCCGGCAGAGTAGCTGTTGGCAGTATCAAAGAAGTTAATGCCGCTCTCGACGGCATACCTGATGATTGGCCGGCTTTCATCTTCACCCAGCGTCCACGGATGGGTGCCTGCCTCAGGGTCTCCAAAAGTCATGCATCCCAGGCACAGCCTAGAGATATCCAGGCCCGTGCTCCCGAGTTTGGTGAACTTCATACTCGCTTCCTCCTCATCTGCTTCGCACCAGTCGTTGACTCGCTTCTCACGTGAGAACGAGGTTTGACCATTCGACATGGCTGAGCGCAGCTAGATCATTGAGCTGGTTTCAACCAGGCGTTGAGGTACAACGAAGGGTTGATGTTGCCCGGCCAAGGTCAGTTCAAGGTACCGGCGAATATTCGCCTTAACCCTGGAGGATCAAATGTCTAAACCGATCAAACGCGTAGCTGTTACCGGAGGTCATGGGAAGGTAGGTGCGGTACTGGTGCCCTACTTGCGTGAGCGCGGGTATGACGTCTTCGTAATCGACAAGGATGGCCCGCTTGATCCGGATGAGGCCATGATGACTGCGGATCTGGAGGATTTTGGCCAAACGCTGGATGCGTTGTCATCGGTAGGCAATGACGTCTATGCCCGGGGAGAGCCACAAGCATTCGATGCTGTCGTACACCTGGCGAGCATGCCGCACCCACGCATGATTCCAGACAGCGATGAGTTCCGAGTGAATATGATCACGACCTACAACGTTTTCGAGTCCTGCCGGCGACTGGGGATCAAAAATATCGTTTGGTCAGCCAGTGAGGTGGCAACAGGAGTTCCCTACGACAAAACCGATGCGCCGTATGTACCGGTTGACGAGGACTACCCAATGCGAGGGTACAACGTCTACTCGTTGACGAAGGTGCTCGGTGAGGAAATGGCTAGGCAGTTCTGCCTCAATGATCCATCGCTGCGAATCACTTGCCTGCGCCTGTCCAACGTTATGAACCAGGACGAGTACGCGAAGTTTGAGTCCTGGCAGGATGACCCCACTGTTCGCCTTTGGAACTTCTGGACGTATGTCGACAACCGCGACGTCGCGCAGAGCATCGAGCTTGCCCTCAAATACGATGTGCGAGGCAAGGATGAGTTCTTCATCACGAACGATGAAACGGTCATGCGAACGCCGAGCAGCGAGTTGCTTGACCTTCACTATCCAGGTATCGAGCGGCGCAAGGAGATTACCGGCAACGAAGTCCTGCTATCCAACGACAAGGCAAAGCGCGTACTCGGTTTCAAACCCGCTTATTCTTGGTTGGACGCTCTCAAAGAGCAACAATAGTGATCGCCTAAGCTGGTCGGCCCACTTCGCAGCAAGAGCGTCACCCCGCTGTTCCATGCACGCCTTTCAAAGCGTGCATGGACTGACCTGCATTTAGAAATGGCGGATCACTTCGGTCTGGTTGACGCCCACATCGAAAACTGGGCAGCGAGATAGGGTGCAGTGCAGCTTTGCGGCTCCTCCGCCACATCATCTGCACTCCCGTAAACTACGACATTTCCACTGCCCTTTCCTGCCTGGCCCAAGGTCGATGATCCAACAGCATTCGCAGCGATTTGCATGCCATGCTCAGCCATCACTGCCGTATGTCCCGGCCTTAACCGATCTCCAGGGTCGACATACCAAAGATTTTTGCTAGTGGTAGGTCAGGGGCAGTACCTCGGTACATCCGGGCCGTTTCAAATAGCGGTAATAGCCCGTAACTTTCCGCAAGAAGAGTGCCGATCTTGTTAGGTTGTGGGACATCAAGGATGACGGTTGCACCATCAGCCCATGCAACAAGTGAGCAGAAAATGGCTTCCGCGATATGTACATCATCAGCGGACAGCGGGCCGATTTTATAGCCACTTTCGGCCGGACGGATAGCTCCAAAGCCCTTGACCACACCCTCCTGCACATAGGCAACGGAATAAGGCGAGTGCTTGAAAAGCCAGTGTCGAAGGAACGTCTCTCGACTTGCAGGAAAAAACGCCCAGTCATAGTCCAAAACCCGGTCAACAAGCTCTGCGCCAATGTTTTGTATACAAGGATCATTAGGCGCCACAACCTGCGGTACGCCGGTATAGCGCGTTGTGTTGAACGCCATTTCGAAACCTGAGCGTGCGTAATTTCCCTGCTGCGCAACAACCGCATCCAGTCCCACCGTCCGACCGTCCAAAGAGGCCATTGCGGCCTTCCAAAGTGGATAGCCCATGCCCTGTCCACGTAAGTCCGCTCTGACGATATATAGGCCGACAAAACCGATGGTATCGCCGTATTTAATGGCGGAGATAGCTGCGACGGGCTCATCGTCCAAGCAAGCTACAAGGAGCCCGGTAGGATCTGCGACCAGAAAAGCACTGCCATCGTTGATCCCCAGATTCCAGCCTTCCTCAGATGTCCATTGAATGACTTTATCCAGATCGTTTGGCTGCATTGGGCGAATGGACAGCCCATTAGGTGTGTGTGTCGTCATATCGGCCTGACCTCAGAAATCGAATGATGAATAGGACGTGAAGGTTCTTCCTGCTCAAGCTGGACGGTTGAACAGAGTGATCAAATCCACGTGCAGAGCTTAGGGAGAGGAAGAGAACCGATACAGGATCAGGTAGAATCAATTCATACCAATACAGAGGGAATGTTGATGCTTCGCTATATGGCTTTGGCCGAGCAGTTACGTAATCAGATCGAACGCAGGTGGTTGAAGCCTGGCGAGCGCATTCCCTCTATTCGCGAGCTAGCCACTAACCATGGAGTAAGCACTGCCACTGCAGTGCAGGCATGTCATCAGCTGGAGAAAGAAGGGCTAATCCTGGCTCGGCAGCGCGCGGGTTTTTTCGTATGCAGCTCTGCACCATCCGTAACCTTTAAAACGCACCCTACAAGTGAGCCAGCGTTCATAAGCAATCCTGCATTGCGCGAGATGCGCTTCATCGATGCAAATGCAGACGTATTACCTCTGCATTACGCTCGCCCTGCAGCCGCACTATTACCCGATACCGCCATCGCGGCGGCTCTCTCACGATGCTTGCGCAGGCAGCGAAGCAGCGCTCTGGACTACTCGCCTCCCCAAGGGCATGGCCCGTTACGTCGTCAAATAGCCCACCGTTACGTCAACCTCGGAGCTCAAGTGGAAGCAGAAGAGATCATCGTAACGGCTGGCGCTATGGAGGCCATCTCATTGGTTTTGCGTGCAACTACCTCTCCGGGTGACTTGGTATTGGTTGAAACCCCCGCATATCAGGGCATCCTGCAAACGCTCGCCGCCTTGAGCCTTAGAGTCGTCGAGTTTCCTCAGGATCCTGTCGGAGGGATCGATATGGAATGCCTGGAGACCATCCTTGGAGAAAAGCAAGTTCGGATAGCACTTGTTGTACCAAACTTCTCCAACCCCTCTGGCCGCATGCTTGATGATGCGACTAAACAGCGACTGCTTGCAGCGTGCGAGCGACACGGCACTATCATTTTGGAAGACGATGTTTACGGAGAGTTGGCGTGGGATGATAGCCGCCCATCTCCGTTAAGACGCTGGGACTCAGGTAAAAACGTGATTACCTGTAGTTCATTTTCTAAATTTTTGGCGCCTGGTTTGCGTGTTGGCTGGATAGTCGGAGGTCGCTGGACAGAGGAGTTGAGCAGGGCAAAATACTTCTCCACCATTGGCAATACGGCGCTCCCTCAGCTCGCAATCAGCGACTACTTGGAGCGCCATGATCTTGAGCGCGGACTGCGAAAATTACGCAGAGGGTTAGCAGAAACCTCGCTTCGTATGCGCGATGCAATCATCCGCTACTGGCCTAAGGAAACACTTACAAGCCAGCCGCGTGGAGGGTTGTCGTTGTGGGTTCAGCTACCTGCTGGAGGCGACGCTCAGCAGTTATTCAACACGTCTCTGCATAATGGAATTGGGATCGCACCAGGCCCCCTTTTCTCAAGTAACGGTAGCTATGGTGATCACCTGCGCCTGACCTGCGGTCTGCCATGGGATGAGCGGCTCGCCCAAGGAATGATCGTTTTGGGAAGATTAGTGCATGAGAACGTTGCCGATCAAAGACCACACACCTGATCAGTAGCGGTGGCAAACGGGAATATCCCCGTTAGTAGTCACTCACCCCTGCCCCAATGGTCGACTGATGAAGGTCTGGACGGCGTTGGGAGAAAATCCAATCTGTATACCGAACCATGCCGGAAACTTTTTTGGTGTGGCGCAATGACCGTGAGGTAGACAGGAGGCAACGCATATCAATCGTCCCCCGCCACGCCGCCACCCTACCCCAAGCGCAGATCACTCATAAGGCTTATCTCCATGGCTATCCACATCAACGATACGGTAAACGGTTACTAGCCCTTCAAGCGCAGCGCATCCACTACTAGCTGAAACGCCGGGGTATTCTGATTTCGGCTTGGATAATACAAGTGATAGCCAGGAAGCTCGGGGCACCAGTCCTCCAACACCCTGACAAGCCGGCCAGCCTCCACATGCCTGAGCACCTGCGATTCCAACATACGCCCTAACCCAAAGCCTGAAATAACGGCTTCTAGAATCATTTCGGGTCGATTGAAAGCGAGCTGCCCAGATACGCGGGCCCGGACTTGCTCGCCATCCTTGCAGAAATTCCAGACCTCCAGAGAGCCCTGGGTGGGGAACCGACGATTGATGCACTGATGCGTCGATAAGTCGTCGGGCGTCTTAGGGATTGGCCGCTTCGCAAAATAAGCAGGCGAGCCAACGATGATGACTCTCTCCGGCCTTCCGATCGGTACCGCGATCATGTCCTTGTCAACGTTGTGCCCCAATCGGATGCCGGCGTCGTAGCGCTCGGCAACGATGTCAACGAAGCCGTTATCTACGTTCACCTCTACAGCGATGTCCGGAAAATTGGGTAGCAGCCGATTCAGTGCAGGCCAGAGAATTGTTTCTGCTACATGATCGGCGCTGGTGATTCGCACAGTCCCGGCCGGCTTGTCGCGAAAATCAGTCAACCCAGCTAGTTGAGTACCGATGTCCGCCAGTGCAGGCCGCAGCGTTTGCAAAAGTCTTTCACCAGCTTCAGTCGGCGATACGCTACGAGTAGTCCTGGTGAGCAAGCGAATCCCGAGGCGAGCCTCAAGTCGTCGAATTTTGTGGCTCAATGCGGATTGAGAGGTGCCGAGCCTAGCCGCAGCACGCGTGAAACTGCGCTCTTCAGCGACAGCGACAAAGGCGACCAGGCTGCCCAATTCATCATGAAGCACTAATGAAACCTCGTCATTATTAGTTACACATTTCAGTTTAGAATACTGATCTAAGCTTATAGTGATCGCAGCTGCTTAGAAATCCCTCATCAATTAATGACGTAACGTCATATCTGCATCCCGATCTTCGCCCCTAATCAACCGCCTTCCCTCCCACCATAATGAAATTCAACACGCCGTCATCGATGGCCATGTCTATGGTGGAGGTAGATCACAATGATTCATCACTTCAAAAGAAAATTCGCACTGGTGGCGTCAGGCTGTCTCGGGGCGGTCGCCGTCTCGGCTCAAGAGGCAGTTCGAGATCCCGCAAGAGATGCGTTTGCGCTCATACCTGAAAAGCCATCAGCATTCTTCGTTGATGCGACGGCGACACACGTCCCGTTAGCGCCGAGCCTGCATGCAACAGACTCAGTGTTCATCGATGTCGACAAGGATGGAGACTTGGACGTCGTAGTGTCTGTCGAGCTCGGGGTAAATCGTCTGTATCTGAATGATGGAAGCGGGCGACTGACCTATAAACCCGATGCCTTCGGTACACAGATGCACGACAGCGAACATGTGCGTGCTGCTGATCTAAATGGTGACGGCAACATGGATGTCGTGTTTGTCGCTGAATCGGATGAGTACCATCAGTTGTTTCTGGGCGATGGGAAAGGCGGTTTTACTGATGCGACCGACCGCCTACCAGCAACCAGCCAGGGAAATGGGCTGGCCATCGGCGACGTTAATGGAGACGGGCTACCGGACATCGTCATAGGAAGCACTGGCGAGCTCGGCTACGGGCCAGACGCGGGAATAAAGCCTGCGCGCAATTTGCTATTCATCAACGACGCCAAGCGGCCAGGCCATTTCATCAATGCGACCGAGACACATCTGCCCAAGGCGGATGATCAGACTGAAAGTGTCGCGTTGGCCGATATGGATGGAGACGGCGATCTCGATATGGTTCTCGCTAGCCCAGCGCATCCAAATCGCTTGCTGCTCAACGATGGCAAAGGCCGCTTCACAGATGCCTCTGATCGTCTCGAACTGCTGGTACCGATGGAAACTCGCGAGGTACATGTCTTAGACGTCAATCAAGACGGTCACAATGACATCGTATTTTTCAACATCACCAGCAACAACTTCGGTTGGGATAAAGATCCACAAACGAGGCTTCTGGTAAATGACGGCAATGGACGCTTTCGAGATGAAACCAAGGAACGTCTTCCATCTCATCTTTTCTCAAGCTGGGCGGGCACCGTCGTAGACTTCAACGGTGATGGCGCTCCAGATCTGCTCGTCGGAGCTATTCAGGTTCCTGGGTTCGTTCCCTTGCAGCTGCAGGCGTGGCAAAACGACGGCAAGGGTCATTTCAAAGATGTAACCCTTGAAGCTGTCCCGGGGATAACGGTTGGGCGCAGCTGGAGCATGGGGCAAGGCGATCTCGACGGTGACGGTAAGACCGATGTTTTGGTCGGAGGTTGGGGAACCCAGGTACGACTGCTTCTAACTGATAAAGATGGGTATCAGTCGTCGCTTCCTGCTGTGCCTCATTTAGAGCCGGCGCAGTAATCGGCGAACTGAAAACACCCCAACAGCCAGGTAGTTGCGGGCGGAGAGCTCTGCCCGCCTACCTTTCACCACTAGTTAAAAATTCAACGCTTAGGTGAGAGCAGCATATACCTAGGTACTGAGCGGATAGGTTGAATATTTAGATGCCCCTTTTCCAACTTGCGCGAGCCACACAAACAACAGAGCGCGCAACAATGTTGAGAACCAGACAAGTCGGCATTGAGTAAATCTCACAGTACCTTTAGCGCTACGCAGCGTCTTAAAGCTGTATTTCACGCTGATCGAATGGGTATGACGTGACCGGAGATGAAAGTGATCTCCGCGAACAAAACCATGCGCTCTGTGACCTCGCCTGCTGTGCGATAGATACTCACTTATATACATGTGGAGAATACAAAATGACGACTCAACGCCCCCTAGCGCTTGTGACCGGCTCATCGTCCGGAATTGGCCTGGAGCTTGCCAAGCAATTCGCATTAAACGATTACGATGTGATCATCTCAGGATCAAGTGAAAAAATTCATAAAGCAACTGAAGAAGTTAAAGCCTTGGGTGTTAACTGCTTTAGTCATCGTGCAGACGCATCGACGTATGAAGGCGTTGAAGGTTTGTGGCAGTTTTTCTTAACGCTGAATCGGCCTCTTGACGCTGCAGCGCTCAATGTAGGAATCGCGATTGGCGGAGCATTCGTAGAAAATAGCCTGGAAGATGAATTCAAACAGATTGCAATCAACATCACTGGGACGGTGCATCTTGCCAAGCGTGTTGTTCAGCACATGGTTGCCAATAAACACGGAAAAATATTGGTCACGTCGTCTGTATCAGCTACACAGCCTACTCCTTACGAGACGGTGTACGGCCCTTCGAAGGCATTCGGGTTTTCCTTCGCCGAATCCTTGCGCGAAGAACTTCGGGACACAGGTGTGACGGTCACTGCGTTGCTACCAGGAGCAACGGATAGTGACTTTCACAAAAATGCGGGCATGTCCAACAGCCCTATTGGCAGAGCGAAGAAAAACGATAAAACGGAAGTCGCCAGACAAGGTTTCGAGGCGCTAATGAACGACATCGACCATGTGGTTGGTGGCGACGAGCATACAAAGCAGCGAGCTGTTGAAAACAGAACGACTCCGGAAACCGTGAAAGCCGCACGGCACGCACAGAACGTAAGAGTTGATAGCTAAGCCCCAACCGGCGATGACGTATGTAACTCGAAGATCTTAGAAGAGAAGCGCCTAGTTCTGCGGCAAGTGATCTAACAGAAACACTTACCGCAGAACTAAATTCTAGGTCAAACCGATAAGGCTAAATCAATGACGGTCGTCAATACACCATAGCATCGATTGGATATTGGGCACCAAACCTGAAAGCCACTAAAGTTCTAAAAACACGTCTCTCAGAACTCAACGCTCAAACGATTACTGAGTCGGCTTACCAGCACCTGACAGTGAACTTGACTCAACGCCGCCGTGAGACGGTTTTCTTCCGGCTTGCTCATCGGGGTTAGGTTACAAAAGTTGTCGAATTTTGCGGATCTCACAGCATCCGAAGGCGCAAAGCCCCTGGGAATAGGGTGTAAGCACTGATGAGGGCTATTCATGGCCACGTGCAACTCTACTAAACGATCATATCGAGAGCCACTCGGTATTATGAAATCTTGCTCCAGAGATACTCACTTTGCGCGGATCAAATGACCATATCTACACCGACAGGATGATGAAGAGATAACCATGTATACGACAATTGCATTCCTATACGTTGCCGTACGGTTTGTTTATCCACTGCCGATCTCACTCGGCAAGCGTGTTCTCTTTGGCATCTTCATTCTATTTGCTGCCAAATATCACTTTATTACAGAACTTGTGTTTGGAAACATGTGGTCACCCGAGCTGCCTTATGCCGCAGTTGTTGCGCTTGGCTGGTTATTCTGCTCGTTTGCTTTACTTTTCATCTTTACAATCATCAGTGATTTTATCCTCCTCTTAGCATTTTTTTCGACCAGCCGGGCTACACATAGGAAACTGGGTACAGGGGTTCGTCTTAGTGCCGCTTGTGCAGCGTCTTTAGCAGCCGCTTTAGGGGTATACCAGGCGGTGCAGCTTCCTGAGGTTCACAGAGTCGAGCTGGAGATAGGTGGACTTCCACCCGATCTCAATGGATTTCGCTTTGTCCAGTTAACTGACCTTCATATAAGCCGTATTTTTCAGGCTCCATGGGTACGCGGTGTCGTAGAACGCACGAATGAGCTATCGCCAGATCTGATCGTAATCACTGGCGATTTGATTGATGGTTCTGTTGCTGCTCGCGAGCTGGACGTCGCTCCCCTGGGTGATCTTCATTCGCCAAATGGGGTAATTGGAATTCCAGGCAACCATGAGTACTACTTCGACTATACACAGTGGGCACCTAAGTTTGGGTCGCTTGGAATAAAGATGCTGACCAACGAGCACATGGTGCTTCGCCCCAACACATCTGACTTGCTAATAGCTGGCGTGACTGACGCAGCGGCCACTAATTACGGTTTTGACGGCCCAGATCTGAAGAGAGCGTTAGATGGCGCCCCTACCGATGCTCCGACCATTCTGTTAAGCCACCGACCCGAAGGTTCTGTTGCCAATGCTGCAGCCGGTGTAGACGTTCAACTCTCAGGCCATACACATGGCGGAATGATTCGATTTCTGAGGTTCCTGGCCGGGCCTGCCAATGAAGGTTTTGTATCTCGTGATTATGAGGTAAACGGGATGAAGCTTTACGTTAGTAATGGCACTGGGCTGTGGATAGGCTTCCCAATACGCTTAGGCGTTCCGTCCGAAATCACCGAGTTCACCCTGCGGCCTAAACGATAATAATCCTAATCGAATGACCTTATTGCCTGCTCTGTTTCAGGCCATCGTCTAAAGGTAAGAAACCACAAGCAATTAGCTCAACTAGCTTTTGTTCTTTGTGGTTCATCGTGATCTCCTGCTCCGCTCGCCTTGGCGAAAACGCTTCACGGACTCTGCAGTCATCAACCTATCTGGGCCCAAGTCCAGGACACAGTTGAGCAAGGAAGCCAGGGCGGCGTCAGACAATCTAAAGGTTGCTGGAATCAGACCTCCACCCGCTACGGAATGCTCTTCAATCTTCGAGTAATACGCCCTTAGAAAATCTGAGAGTCCAGGTTTTCGACTATCTGTTGCAGCAGCAGTCACCGGATTGTCCGCGAACACCTTTGCGCGTAGCGCATCGGCAGCGAGTGCCTCGACATAATCGCTCAAAGTTGGCCAGTATTTTAGATCGTACTGGTTATGCAGGGCATCCAGCTCATCCTCAACGTACAGGCTGAAGTGGTGGTTGTGCTCCGCCGCATCTTTAAGCACGTCGAGGACGTGATAGTGCGTCTCGCTGCTAAAGCCTGAGGTCTCTTGCAGTTCGGCGCGCCTAGAAAGGAGCCCAGCAAGCTGGCTTGCCAGCGAGGCGATCTGCCTATTTATCAAGACCAACTCTTCCCGATCCTGCCGGGCTTTGACAGCCTTTTCGGGACTCCAGCCTACAGGCAGAAATACGAGCATGTCCAAGAAGGACTCCAGCGCCTGGGGATGGCTATGCAGCTGCTCGTAGAGTTCTTGGTACGCTTTACCGAGATCGTGACGTGTTCCGAGCATGCGCGTGATGACACGGTTAGTGCTAGGCCAGATTCCGCGCTCACTGTTGTATGCAAAATCTGCCTTCAGGAAGGACTCGCACTCGGCCACTGCTTTCTCATAGTTTTTCACTGGATCATCTTCCATTTTCGAACGACGCGACGAGATTAGATTCAAGAGATGAGGACGTCGGCACCTATAAGAAAATACTTTCAGTAGCTATAGGTACCTATTCGCCAGGTTCCGACGAAGCATCGGGTTGGGAGGACAGGCAAAGCGAAGAACACAACATATAGTGGTATTTCAAAAAAATTGCCCTATTTCCACAGTTGTTTGAGGTCAAAAGAAAAGTCGCAGCCAGAGGCTGCGAAATACCGATGCCCTAAGGACGCCCTGTCGGGCTGATCGCCAGAGCCCCCTTTAAGCGCACGCCTCGAAATCGTTAAAAAGCTCACCGCGAAAAGCTCAAGCCCTGGTGGGAGAAACCGTGAGAGTTCTGCAGGCAACGGGGCTGCCTCCATTGCTGCTTTTTCTTTGCCCTCAAATATATAAACTCCGTCGCGTTTAAAATTTTTTAAGGGGGCGAAGTTAAAAAAAGTCGAAAAGATACCTAATAGCCGACGAACGGTAGCATTGTCCGATACTGCCCGAGTAAATGCTTAGTATTTGGCAGAAAGGCACAACCTGATCCCAAGCTCGCTATCTCCACCTTTTCACGGGGTTCTCCCAATTGCCATTGGCGAAAATTGACACAATGCGAACGAAAAATTTTGAACAATTCACGGCGATTTATTCCAACGCAACAGCGCCTAGCGACGCTGAACGTGCGCAGGTGGCGGAACTCGTTGAGCAGGCAAAACGAGTTGCTGTCCGGTATCGCCAACTGACTGGGAAGCCGTTGGGGATTACTGGTGAGATCGCCGAGTGCGAAGCTGCTGCAATCCTGGGGATGGATCTACATGCGGCACGTACGGCCGGCTATGACGCCACAGAGACAAGAGATGGGAAAACTGTCCGTGTGCAGATAAAAGGACGAGTGATTACCAATCCAAAAAGGATCATTGGCAGGGTGGGCGCCATCGACCTCGGGCAGCCGTTCGATGTTGTTCAATTGGTTCTTCTAGACTCCAACTTCAACGCGTTCGCCATCTACGAAGCCGAGCGACCTTCAGTAGAAGCATTGATCACAAGGCCTGGCTCGAAAGCGAGAAACGAGAGAGGGTCGGTCGGGATAGCCCAATTCAAAGCGATCGCGCAATTGCGTTGGGCGCGCCCGTGAGCATGGTCGTTCCTTAGCGACTGTCCCCTGCCAGCTTCATCACCCGGTAATCTTGTACCAACACTAGCTTTTCCATCAGCTCGAAATCGGGATGGTCACCCATGTACTCTCGCATCTCCTGGAAAGCGTTGGACGATAGGGCAATCGCGTATTCCTCGCCTCGCCTTGCGCTAACCGGGGGATGTTGAGCGCAATTGCATCGAAAAGCCCCTGAGCCGCTTCGCGCTCGAGGCTCTGGATACGCTCATTACTTAGAGGAGCTAGATCGGTGTATTTACGAAGCATCCCCATCGCTAGCTCATCCATCTCTCGAATTTGAAGCCTGGTCGACTCAACAAAAGGAATTGCTGCGTTGTGGGCGAGGTCGGTCAGGCCGGAAAGCCGGTCGAGTTGCGCGTGGATATCACGTTCTTCGCTCGCGCCACTCTTGTCCTCGACCAGGTACTTAAGCTGATCCAGCTCTTCAGCTATTACCGCGACTAGGGATGCCTCCCAACCAGGGGAATGCGGGATGAACATTGTCTACCTCCTTCTATAAAAACGGGAGATGGTACGCTCGTTGCCGGTCTTCACGATGATTAACGCATGGTTTGCTTGGAGCAGGTGCCACTTGTGAGGAGCCGCTCTCGCCTATGGCTGCACGTCGTCACTGGCTGTAAACGTCACGAGCGAAAATTGACGATGCTTTATTTTGACTGTGTTCACTACTAATATTCAGCTTAGGAGATGGCATTCCTCCTCAAACCGCCTCTGGCTGATGATGCCTACGAACCCTGGAAAGGGCCGTAGGTTATTGCGCGCTTTCCAGTACCAGCCCCTCGTTTGGAAAGCCTCTATGTACAGTTCTCTGCTTGCCGTCATCATCGGCGGATCTCTCGGTTGTGTGGGACGTTGGCTTCTATCGATGAAGCTCAACCACCTGTTTCCGAATCTGCCGCTGGGCACTCTCCTGGTTAACTTGATCGGCGGATTCATCATCGGGATGGCGATGGCGTTTTTTGCCCGCTTTCCGAACCTTGACCCAGCGTGGAAGTTGCTGATCACCACGGGTTTCTGTGGCGGGCTGACAACCTTTTCTGCGTTTTCTGCCGAAGTGATGCTCATGCTTCAGCAGGAGCGCTTAGGGTGGGCAGCGGTCACCATTACGACACACGTGCTGGGCTCGTTGCTGATGAGCTTCGCCGGCTATTACGTGGCTGCCAAATTCTCGTAGAACTCAGCGAAAAGGCCCGTCTGTGACGTAATGCTGTTCACTTAAGCGGAGCAGCCTTGCGATCCACTGGATATCGGGTTTTGGAAATCTTCACCGTCCTAGGTCTTCCCGGCCTTGGACGGTGATCCAGAAACATTCCTCCGATACCTCCCCGCAGCTCAGCCAACCTTCTGCCTGTCGCCGAGACCGGATTAGCAGCTGCCATGACGATCAGTTGTACCGCAATGTACTGGCAGGCAGGTTTGAAGCGTATGTCTGAAGGCGTTCGGCCAAAGGCTATTGCGGCGTGGCTGGCCTCTCGACGGATGATGTTGTAAGCCAGTAAAAGTCCCCAGACCTCTTGATAAACCAGCTCGACCTTCTTGCTGCGCAGCGTCACCGCGTTTTGCTGCATCGAGCTTTTGATGTCTCGAAAACCTAGCTCAATCTCCCAGCGCTCCAGATACAGCTCGGCGACGGCCTCCGTGCTATAGCGCTCTGCGGGCAACGAGGTGAGCAGCGACCTTAGCTGTCCATGGCTTTCATAGCTGACTTCACGTACTTCCCAGTGCGTGGGCAGATTCGGATTTCGCTTGCGTGCCTGAGGCGAAACCTTCATTCGTACGCGGCGATCATGCTCCCCATAGCGCTCGACTTCCTCCATCACCAGGTTCTTGCGAGCCGGCGTGAGCCAGTGCCGATTGTTTCCCCCATCGGCAATGCTCAGCAGCAAATCAGCCCCCCAAAAGCCTTTGTCGAACAACGTGATCGAATTGTCCGGAATCTGGCCCAGGAAGGTTTCGGCCAAGCGCATCTCGCTGCCCCGATAAGGGCTGAGCTGAGCATCGAGGATCACGTGTGAGCGCACATTCATCAAGGCTACGAGGCGCAGCATCGGAAAGGGTGTCTGGCGCTCGGTGCCCGTATTACCAGAGCCAAAATGCTCCCTCAGCTCAGGAGAATCGGGCGTTCGCAGCAATGCGCCATCTACCGCGAACACTTGCAAACCGTTCCAATCATCGCCTTCGTAGCGCTCACGGCCCCATTGCTTGCCGGTCTGTCGGAACAAGGATTCGACCGGGTCTGCACCTAGTCGCTTGCGCGCCTCGGTCACGCCGCTGCGCGCCAGCAACTGATCGGAAGCCAGGCCTTGGGCACAGATATTCAGGCGTCTGGCCACCTCGTGCACAGGCTCATCGCGGAACAAGGCCATGCCCAGCACCAGCCAAAGCACCTGATCACTCGGCAGACGCCTGCGCCGAATAGTGGCTTGAGCGGAGAGATTGAGCGCACTGGCGACCCATTCAACAGGGATGTTCTGAGTGAAGGTGCTGAGGTCGGAGAAGTTGAAGAGATCGCCGAGGTCGAGCAGTTGCTGCTGAATGGGCATAAAAAATCCGATACCAGGAGGCTGGTATCGGATTTTCTAGAAACCCCGGCTTGGACTCAAATGCTTAAGTGAACAGCATTACGTCTGTGACGGGCCTTTCTGCAGCGATATCACATCCGCTGGACGTCCCCATCTTGGCGAATCTCGACCTTCTGCTGCTCCTCCTCCTGCAACTGATCTTGCGCTTTGGGTGCAAAGCGCAAGATCAGGCAGGCCACAGCGGCGGATAGCAGCGAGCCCAGCATAATTCCGATTTTGGATTCCTCAACGAACTCAGGATGGCCAGGGAAAGCGAGGCCGCTGATGAAAAGGCTCATGGTGAAGCCAATTCCGCAGAGCATCGATATTGCATAGATCTGCAACCAAGTGCAGCCGCGCGGCTTGGTCGCCAAACCTGATTTCACCGCCAGCAGCACGCCGCCGAACACCCCTATTTGCTTGCCGATGAAAAGTCCTGCTGCAATACCTAACGGCAGTGGCGCGAGAACGTCTGCCATGGAAAGGCCTGCGAAAGATACGCCTGCGTTGGCGAAGCCGAAGGCGGGGACGATCAAGAAGCCTACCCATGGTGCAATGCTGTGCTCCAAGCGGTGCAAGGGCGAGTCAGAGGCGTCCGGCTCTCCAGGTGTGGGTATGTAGGGAATCAGAAATGCGCCAATGACGCCTGCAATCGTGGCATGCACTCCTGATAGAAGCGTCACGTACCAAAGCAGGGCCAGGCCTATCAGATACGGCCAGAGCACCATCACTCGCATGCGATTGAGCAAGAACAACACGCCTATGATCACTGCCGCTGCGACCAGCGCCATGAGATTTATTGAAGACGTGTAGAAGATCGCGATGATGGCCACTGCGCCCATGTCATCGATAATGGCCACGGAAACCAGCATCAGCTTGAGAGAAAGCGGTGCATGGCGTCCTAGCAGAGCCAGAGCGCCGATGGCGAAAGCAATGTCGGTAGCGGCGGGAATGGCCCAGCCATTAGCCAACAGAGGGTCACCCTGGGTTAGCGTCAGATAGATCAATGCCGGCACTGCCATACCCATCAAAGCCGGCAGGGCCGGCAACCGGCGCTGCTCCCAGGAAGATAGACGCCCATCTACCAGCTCGCGCTTGATTTCCAGGCCAACCAGCAGAAAGAAGATGGCCATGAGGCCGTCATTGATCCACAGATGCAGAGTCATTGGGCCAAGCTTGTCGCTGAGCGTGGGGCCTGTTTCAGCATGGAGAAGATGCAGGTAGGTGCTGGCCAAGGGGGTGTTGGCAACGATCACGGCGGCTGCGGCCGCGATCATCAGCAGTACGCCACCGGCTGCCTCGCTGGCGAGAAAGCGCTTGAGCGCCGACTGCCTTGGGGGTGATGACGATTGGGTCATGCAGGGTTCTCCTTTAGCGAATGAAAACTGACGCTGTGTCGCGCAGAACATGCAGCCGTTGAATGGCGGACACAGTGAAGCGCTGACAAGATAAATCTCTGGTCAGCGGCATGAATGCGGGGTGTTGAGTCGGCAAGAAGTGCGCAGGGGAGCTTCTGAAAAGCGGGGCGTTGCCATGAAAAATTGGACTGCTGCATGTCATTGGAGCCTCACGGAAAACGACTGATCGTTCTCCGTCTACGGGGCTGCCCCCGGGCGCACGCAGCACACGCCTTAACAACATATTTTATTGTGGCCTTCAGGTGTGCTCAACCCAATACCGTTACAGGCCATTTCATCTGGTGTGAAGAGAAAATGCTATGTCGAATGAGCGGTTCTAGTGGGTTTCTGCCCGCGGCCGGCTGAGGTCAGCTAAGCGTACGCTTTCGAACCATCGTTGCATCCGTTCAAATTACGGCTTCAAGATAGACAGCGCGGCAGTCGCCCTGGACGCAGTCGTAAGTCTGACCGGAGTTGACCGATTTGAGCGATCTTTGACTGGTTGATCACACGGACGAGGCACCCTTCGTTGAGATGTGGCGTCGAGATCTTTAGCTCAAAACGGTATCATTGAGCCATTACATCTCGCGCATAAGGAAATCACAAGCCATGTTGAAGCGACTTTTTGCTCTGGCCCTAACCACAGCAATACTTTCAGGATGCGGCAGCTCTGACTCTGAGGCCCCCTACATCTCAGCTGACTCGACGTTCACCTGCGATCAACTCAATCGAAGTGATGCGCTGGGCGACACCGCTACTGCTAACTCCATTCTCACATCAGCCTTCAAGCAACTGGACTACGAGTATGTAGAAGACACTGCCATTCAGCGCTTCTACCGTGGGCTTGTTAGAAAGGATTTGGACTACGCGCTTCAGCATCACAAGGAGACACTGAGTGCCTGTAATGGCCATGCCAATAAGGGCGTGAACGAGGCGGCCACCGATGGTCTCAACTCGATGTACGCCCGAGCCATGAGAGAGCCCCGCTGGGCCACGTGCACCGGGTATCTGGATGGCGACGTCAACATTGATGGCGTCATTCAGGAAATGAAGAAGCCGACAGTGCTGGTCATTGGTGGCGACTCAGTCGCAAATTACGTGTCGGTCGTCTATAACGCGAAAGGCTACGGTGTGGACTACCTAGAAAAGGAGGTGAAGTCCAACTGCGAGGCCGCACCAGACAAGCGTCTTTGGAAGGCTTTCAGTGAGGTTTCAGTGCCTGTCGCCAACAAGTTATATAAAGAGGCAAGCGAAGCCGCAGAAGCCGAGCGTAAAAAGAAGGTTGAAGAGGAACGAGCTAGCCGTCTTGCCCGATACTCTAGCAGTCTGTATGCATCGAAAACTGCCAGTTGCGACAACTTCCGTGAGCAAGCTCTGCGGGCCTCTTTCTCTTCCGACCAAGACAGCGCTACGTTCCTAGCTGGCTTGAAAGCAACTGTAGCGGATATGCCTAGGCCCGAGAAACAGTACCAGCGCGAGGCTTTCGAAAAGGCGCTTGAAGCCAATTTTGAAGACACTGTTCGGGCAGTCGTGAATAACTGCGGATCTGACGTTACACCAGAAGCGGCTGTCCTCCAGACCCGAATCGTCACAGAAGCTAAGACGCCCTACTATCTTGAACTGGAGTCACTTCTTGAAGATAAACGGCGCGCGGACACGTGCAACGGATATGTGAACGTCTGTCCGCAAGGTGCTGAACATATGGCTGCCAAGCGTACATTTGAAGAGGGTGTGGCTTGTGAGAGTGGGCAAGTTGGGGATGGCATAACGTGCTTTGCCGTTCCAACCGATGCTTTTGCGTATCACCTTGCCGTGATCCAAGCAGGGCTGTTGACTACCAAACGCGATGAGGTGGAGCAAAAGCTGAGCCCAACCGCGTCTTCAAGGGAAGTTGACTACTATATGGAGCCGTGCAAGCAGCGTGTCATCCAGCGGGGCCTCAGAGGCGACGAGTATTACGCCGAAGTACAGCGAATTTGCCCTGGCGAGGCTTTGCAGGCGTACCTGGAGCCCGTCAAGGCTGAGCTGGCCAGATTGGACGCTGATCTGGCCGCCAAACAAGCAGAGGCAGCGAGGGCAAAACTCAAAGCTTCGCCAGTACCCCAAGCATAATTTCGAAGCGCCGCCTGATGAAAAGCCGGCCCTGCGGGCTTTTCATCGATCTTCGACCCTTGATTGAGCAGGCTTGTAAACTGCTTTTTTGCACGGTAAATCAGTGTGATTTACAAGCTTCCTCTCAAGGCTTCCCAAAGCTGTGACGCTCTACTGTGCAGCTTGAAAAAACCACATCATCTCCATCTCACGCCAGCGCGACAGCAGCCCACAGGACTTAAACAGGCGGTCTAGCACCATTTGAGCAGCATCCAAGCCAATCCCGGCGGATTGAACCTTGGAATGCACATCCAACTTATGGAGCTCGCCATCTCCTCTCCAAGCAACAACGTTGCAGTTGCTACCAATAGCTCCCCCAGATAGAAATTAATAGGATCGTTGTGGAAATGCCTTCATCTCCAATTCACTGAGTAATGACAGCTCCTCTTGGTGTGATAGTGCGAGGCCTCGCAGCTAGCCTTCCAAAACAGCCCTAGCAAACTCAATCAGATTAGAAAATTCCCCTCGGCCCGCACGGCTCAGATGAAACCCAGCTAGCCCAGCAGCTCTCGCCTCGTCGCGGTCACAGCGTATCGAGTCTCCAATCATCACGACCCGGCCACCCCAGAGTTGCTCTTTAGGTGCCACTCGCATCTCGCAGCATGCCGTGTAGTAGATCAAGGGATCCGGCTTCATTGCGCCAACTTCGTAGCTAAATGCGTAGGCATCTAAACTAGGCAGTAACGCGCGCACAGCCTGGCCGTAGCCAGAGGCCAAATTTGAGCACAAACCGACTTTGACGCCTGCCGATTGCAGGAGCGCAATTGCCGGAGCCGCATCCGAGTAGACCTGCAAACTCGATAGCTCTGCTTCGAGCTCCTCAGCTAGGTGCTGCAGCTGCTCGTGGCTGACTCGAATGTCGACATAGCGCGCTAACTCCTGCCAGCCGAGCTCATGCGTCATGATCATCTGCACATCACCGGGTCTTGGCCAACGTCCCTGCTGCCGGCCCAGACGAAGAAGCTGCAGGTGCGGGTTGCGCCTGTCCTCGATGCTGATGACAGTTCCGAAGACATCGAAAATTACTGCTGCGATCTTCATTGAGGCTCCTGGGTCGCCTAACCAGCGGCGGACTGATTATTGGCACAGCTAGCGCCCTAAACGCCGACGTCAACCTGAAACCTCAGGTCGCGAAGCTCGTCAGTGAGCGCGCTGACTGGAAGCGCGAGTAGCAAGCGGATAGCAGCATGATGTGTCGCTTTCGCGGAAACGTTGAATTGTCCATCCAGAACGAGAACGGCCTGCCACTCAGGGAGGTATCCCAGTGAAAGCAGCGCAAGGAAAAACGGGTCAGGACGGCGTCTGGTGCATTCGATGAGAACCTGAGTTTTCTCCATTGCCATGAACTCGTCTCGCGCTTGTTCAAGCGTGCTTTTGAGCTCCTCAGGATCCATCAGGTGGGCAAGCTGGAATATCGTTGAATTGCGCTCAGCTTCTGCGCTGTCACCTGTATGATTTGCATCGTCCACTGTTGCGATCGTCCTTCTGCTGCGCTGATTCGGAAGTCCGACTTTGATCAGCTTCACCTCATCTTCATTGGCAAGCTCGATGTCATTCGAGAAGTCCGGTTGACGTTCAGGATCACTACGAAACATGAGATCGACGGGGCTGATGCCATCTGAAAAATCGAGGCCATCCCTAGCCTCATCAAAACTTCGCCAGCTGGCTATCAGATACAGGCTGCCCGACTGGGTGAGAAAAAGTCGATGGCCGGAGATCTCAAATCCAAAATTGATTTTTGAGGTCATCATCCGAGCGCCCTCGCGGAAGCGCTTCTCCTTGTCGCCATAAACCTCACCGCATAGGTGTCCATTCCACAGGCAAACTTGGCTCATGATTGCCGTTACTTGATGCTGCGAAGGTAGCGACAACATCGCTCTAAACGCATTCAACACGTCCAACATTGGTCATCTACCCCGGCGGCTCGCACAGCAGGATGGTACTAATCGACGTTGCCTGCAGCTCAGCTGACAACGCTTATCGATATGCAGGGAGAGATGCTCACGCCAAGTGAAGGTGTGAGGGCTCGCATTCGGAAACGATGACGTAGTGATCCTTGCCACACGCACTCTGTACTAAGCAGAAATCTCCACGTGAAGTGAGCCTATGCACTGGTGGTGTCACTACAGTCTCGCCGTTGCTGATCGAGCCCGCGCAATCCAAAAAGAGCGTACCGGCATAACGACTGCCCACTCTCGCAGCGTTTGTCAGGTAAGCATCGATTAGCACGCCCCAATTGATACGAGAGGCCTTCTCGACATCAGCAGGTATGTTTTTTTCATCCACCACATCAATTCCTGGAAAAAACTTAAAGATCAATCACGAAGCTGGGGTTAAATCCTGTCTCTTCCCCTGGGTAGCCTCGCGGATTGGAGATCACCCTGCACCCGTGCAACTCAGCGTCGACTGAATCGTGCGTGTGCCCAAAAATCCAAGCGTCAGCCTTGGCCACGAGCGCCGGCCAATTATTTGCGTAAGCTGCACTTAAGTGGCCCACTGGCTCCTCACCCGCACCCAAGACGCAACTGAGCGGCGCGTGATGAGTGATCACCACGGTTTTGCCGCCAAAAGGCTTTTCGAGCTCGGTTTTTAGCCAGTCATAGGCAATGCGATTTCGCTTGATCACGTCTACGGGGCGCAGCTTTCGGTAGCGGTCACCAGCACGGATCCGCTTGTAATCGTTCATCTGCTGCAAGGCTACAATGGCAGCAACCTGGGAATTAGCCGAGATAGAAAAGTCAGTCCACGCCGTAGTGCCCAAGAAGCGTACGCCTTGCCATATGAATGCTTGGTTTTCCAAGAGGTGTACATGCGGCGCGGCGGCCTCATTCATTTTTTGCCAAGTACGATCAATGTGTCCGCCATAGAACTCATGATTGCCCGCAATCTGCACAACATCGCACTTGAAGGATTGGTTAGCCCATTCCGTTGCACGGACGCCCTTTCCAACGTCGCCGGCCAACACAGCGATGTCGGCATCACAATCGGGCGGCTCGAACCCAATGCCGAACTCCAAATGAAGGTCGGAATAAATCGAAATTTTCATGCTTTTTCTTCAGGCCATTTTCGAATCGCGAATTAGCCATATATTGATGCGTGGAAATTCGCAGGGCGCGCGTTGATCAACACAACAGCACGCAACCCGCATACATGACTATATACATATATACGGGATCACTCAATTACGGCTTGCTCAACGCCGTCCTGAAATCCAGTGGCTGGTTTCTCGGCCATGGTAAAGTGCCATAGACGTGCGGCCCCTCCAGCGTATCGCTGGATCGCCACACGAGCAGATCTGCAGAAGGGAAATGGGTAGGCGAATGACTCGCGAAGAGGAACGTCTGGTGTGGGTATGTGCGTTGGAGTTGTTTGCACTGCCCGTTCTACAAAGCTTTGTGCTTAAGAGCATCGAGTACATTCAGATTGGCAAGCCTGACTGCGATATCCCTCGTTTGGCGAGCGCTGAGGGTATGTCGGAAGTCGCGGGCCACATCTTGGCCGACATCGAACAAGGTAAACGTCCACTTTTGCACGATTTTCGCTCATTCAATCGTGAGCATTTGCGGGCATTGAAAGACATTAGGTTTGCGATCGCGTGCGAGATCCTCAGGCGCGTGCCGAAGGATGAGCTCACTCCCCGGCTTTCTGAAATTAAGTTCCGGGACGACTTGGGGGTTTAGTTGGCACCCCACTACATAGTCGTCCGAAGTACTAATTTTGCTAAAGCCCCTCTTAATCGGCATGAGGGTCTATCAGTGCCCTCCCCTCGTTTCGAACACTGCCGACAGCACGGCTTACTGGGTACCACGCGAACTCTGCAACCGGCAGCGCACGCTCCTGGAGCAACTGATCAGCTGCTTTGGAGCCAATATCTGACAGCCACTGCCTGGCGTCCTCGGCGCCGAACACAACGGGGCGCCGATCATGGACATCGAGCATGCCACCCTCTGAATCCGCTGTGATGATTCTGAAGCCCTCGTGCCCACCAGGCTCAACGCCTAGCTCTAAGAACTGGCCAATGGCAGGCAGAAAGAGAGGCTCGTCATCTGCGCGGCGGATGTAGTACGGCTGCTTGGCCTTCTCCCCCTCGACCACGCACCACTCGTACCAACCGTTAGCACAAACCAAGGCCCGGTTTGGCCAGATCTGCCGGAAGTACTTGCTCCTAGCTGCATTTTCCCGCGTCGCGTTGATGTCCCGCCGCGCGGGCTTGGTATCCCATGCTGGCGTCCATCCCCATTTCTCCGCAGTCCAGATGTAGCCGTCAGCAGTCGGCCTAATCAGATCGACTTGCGAGTGCGGAGCCACGTTGTAGCGCGCGATATCTTCTCCGGCCACGCGGCTGAGCGGGCGCGCGTCCAACCCAAGTGACGCCAGATATTTTTGAGCCGCCTGGTACTGGGCGAGTCGTCCGCACATCTCAATTTCCTCTCGTCGGCATCAGATTGACCCGCTTTCGGGCCAGCAGCAAAACTGTATATCCATACAGTAAAGCCTGATAGCCATGAACACTTCCATTCGTCCGCCTGCCCAGTACGCCGAGCTCCACTGCCTCAGCAATTTCAGCTTTCAACGTGGTGCGTCCAGCGCGAAGGAGCTATTCGAAAAAGCCGGCCAACTCGGCTACGAAGCATTGGCAATCACCGATGAGTGTTCCTTGGCGGGCATTGTCCGCGCCTGGCAAGCCGCTAAAGAATCTGGCGTCAGGCTGATCACTGGGACTGAGATAAGGCTAGCCGAAGGCCCCAAGCTCGTTCTGCTCGCTCAAAACCTGGCTGGCTACCAGAGGATCTGCGCACTCATCACAGCCGGGCGCCGACGCAGTCCTAAGGGACAGTACGAACTCAGCCAGGCAGATTTGGATGGCGACAACCATGGGGTTGTAGCTATCTGGATTCCAGGCGCGAATCGTGAGGTTGAACAGGGTCAATGGTTGGCAGAGCGCTTTTCAGGGCGTAGCTGGATCGGCGTAGAGCTGCATAAGGATGCGGACGATGATCAGAAGCTCACGAATTTGATCAGCTTGGGCGAAGCCCTCCAGCTGCCCGTGGTGGCGACGGGAGATGTGCACATGCATGTGCGTGGGCGCCGGGCTCTCCAAGACACCATGACAGCCATCCGGCACCACTGCATTGTCGCTGAGGCAGGTCGACATCTGTTCCAGAATGGTGAGCGCCATTTACGCCCCATCTCCGGCCTGGCCGACCTCTACCCTGCAGACCTTTTAGCCGAATCAGTTCGTATCGCCTCGCTCTGCACCTTTGACTTGAGCCAGTTGAAATACGAGTACCCACACGAAGTCGTCCCTGTGGGAAAAACGCCAGCCGCCTGGTTGCGAGAGCTGACTTATGAGGGTGCCGCGTGGCGGTGGCCGGATGGTATGTCGCCAAAGGCGCAGACCCAGATCGAAGCTGAGCTTGGCTTGATCGAGGAGCTCCAGTACGAGAGCTACTTCCTCACCGTCCATGACATCGTTCGCTTCGCACGTAGCCAGAACATCCTCTGCCAGGGCCGGGGATCAGCAGCCAACTCTGCGGTTTGTTTTGCGTTGGGGATCACTGAGCTCGACCCAACAAGGATGGCCATGCTGTTCGAGCGTTTCATCTCGAAAGAGCGTAACGAGCCACCAGATATCGACGTCGACTTCGAGCACGAGCGGCGCGAGGAAGTGATTCAGTACATCTTCAATCGATATGGCCGGGAGCGCGCCGCGCTGACTGCCGTGGCCAGCACCTATCATTTCGCAGGTGCAATTCGTGACGTAGCAAAAGCGCTTGGATGGCAGCCAGATCAGGTCACGGCATTAGCGAATTGTTGCGGTCGCTGGAGCGATCAAATGCCTCCAGATCAGCGCCTCCAAGAAGCGGGTTTCGATCCGCAAAACAAACAGGTCAGGATGGTGCTGATCCTTACTGAGCAGCTTGTTGGATTCCCACGGCACCTGTCCCAGCATCCAGGTGGTTTTGTGATTTCCGAGCACCCACTTTCCACGCTCGTGCCCGTCGAGAACGCGGCCATGAAAGACCGCACGATCATCCAGTGGGACAAGGACGACATCGACGCCCTGGGCCTCATGAAAGTCGACGTGCTGGCACTAGGAATGCTGAGTGCCATCCGTCGCTGCCTCGATCTTCTGCGACGCTACGATCGCCGAGACCTGACCCTGGCGACGATCCCTCCCGAGGATGCAGCGACGTACCGAATGATCAGCAAGGCGGACACCTTGGGCGTGTTCCAGATCGAGTCGCGAGCGCAGATGTCGATGCTGCCGCGTTTGAAGCCAAAGACGTTCTACGACCTGGTGATCGAAGTAGCCATCGTGCGTCCAGGGCCGATTGTGGGCGACATGGTTCACCCCTACCTGCGGCGCCGCAATGGTGAGGAGGAAGTGACGTACCCGAGTGAGGAACTGCGTGATGTTTTCGAGCGCACGCTTGGTGTGCCGCTGTTCCAGGAGCAGGTGATGCGCCTGGCGATTGTCGCGGCTGGATACTCACCTGGTGAAGCTGATCAACTACGGCGCTCTATGGCCGCTTGGAAGCGACATGGAGGGCTGGAGCCACATCAAATCCGACTACGCCAAGGCATGCTGGAGCGAGGCTACAGCGAGGGATTCGCGGCTCGCATATTCGAGCAGATCAAAGGCTTTGGCAGCTATGGCTTTCCGGAGTCGCACGCAGCGAGTTTTGCCCTGCTCACCTACGCGAGCTGTTGGCTGAAATGCCATGAGCAATCCGCCTATGCCTGCGCCCTGATCAACAGCTGGCCGATGGGGTTCTACAGCCCAGATCAGGTACTCCAGGATGCTCGTCGGCATGGCGTTGAAATCCGTCCTGTCGACGTGACGGTGAGCGATTGGGACTGCACCCTGGAAGCGTTGGATCGCCGACTGCCGGCGCTGCGAATGGGCCTGCGAATGATCAGAGGATTAGCTGAAACCGTAGGCAGAAGGATCCAGGTCGAACGGGAAGCGAAGGCTTTTGGAGACGTCGGAGACCTCTGCCTGCGCGCGGGGCTCGATCACAAGGCGCGCGAGCTCCTAGCTGAGGCTGATGCGCTGAAAAACCTCGCCGGCCACCGCCATGCAGCGCGTTGGGAAATCGCAGCCGTGCAACAGCCCCTACCTCTGTTTTCCCAGGAGCCCGATGAGAAACCGGTAACGATTCCGGAGCCCAGCGTCGTTGAGAACATGCACGCGGATTATGCACGGACAGGCACGACCCTGGGGCCGCATCCGATGTCATTGCTCAGGGCTCAGCTTAAGAAGATGCGTGCGAAGAGCTCGCAGGATTTGCGGGAGATGGGGGACTGCAACCACGTTACCGTTATCGGAATCGTGACCGGCAGGCAGCGACCTTCGACGGCGAGCGGCGTGACGTTTGTAACTCTGGAAGACGAGTTCGGCATGACCAACGTGATCGTATGGAAAGACCTGGCCGAGCAGTATCGATCAGCCTTGGTGCACTCGAAGCTGCTGCAAGTGAAGGGCAAGCTGGAAGATCAGGAAGGTGTGGTGCACCTCATCGCGGGGCATTTGGCAGACCGAAGTGATTTGCTGGAAGGGCTGGATGTGAGGAGTAGAAATTTTCACTGACGCCAACTGTGTAAGACCCTTTCATACAACCGGCCAGAAGCGGCCTGTCACCGGTTGGTGGACAGTAGGCATTGTTCCATTCACACGGCTCCGAGGTTCGCGTAGGGTGCGAAATCTCAGAGCGTTCCTATCAAATGCTTATCCAAGTTTCCTTGCTGTTAACACCTGTGTTCGGGGGAGTAAAACATGGACGACTACAACGAATATGACGAAGAAATTCCTTACCAGCACCCTGCAGAAATTGATCAGATGGCGATTTACTCGGTTCTAAACAGTCTGGTGTTTTTCGCAAACAATCTCGACTTTAGCAACCAAGCGATGAATCTCACGATTGTGGATGAGTTCATCATGGATCTTGAATACGGATACCTTAGTAGTAAATTCAACGAGACAAGCACACCTTACCAATCGATATTCCTGTCTGCGCAGTCACAGATGTGGATTTTCTCTGCTTACGAGCTGATGCGCACATGGCGCGAGAAAATCAGTAAGTACCTCAAAGCAGCAGACAATGGCGGGCTGCCGCTCAAGCTGAAGGAACTGCAGAAGCCCATGGGGTACGAGAACTACACGATCCAAAAACGCATCGAGGAAATCAACCTGCTCATCGAGAATACAGATCTCGTTGAGACGATGAGGAATGACCTAAGACGAACTCAAATGCTGTTCACTCAGATCGAGCTCCTGCGGATGTCGCTCGCAAAACACCAGATGAGAAAGCGACCCAGCGCAGCCGTCCTGACACCTACCGTAGGGTACATGAATCGCTGGTGTGGCTCTCTGGAGTACCAGATCAACAGCGGCCAAGTGATCATCTGCAACCTGAGCCGCAGAGACATTGCGGATGGGATTCGAGCAATACCAGCAATGACTTCCCCCTCCGACGAAGACCTCAACTCATTCGAAATTGCTATGCGCGGGCCGAGTGATGATGAGTTCAAGTCAATGAGCCAATAGAGTGTCCTGCGGCAAGATGCCTGAACAGAGGCGCCCCTCTTAGCCGACATCCGTCGGATCTCAACGACTGCAATGGGGCGACCGCGTCCCTTCGTACGTGTCAGCAATCGGCCAATTGCTGGCCTACGAAAATGGCCCGCTCCGACCCATAGCTGCCGCTAGAGGTAGGCCGCCTCTAACCTCGATCCAAGTTAGATTACTGTCTATGAAATATGGAGCGATTTAACCAGCACCAATACATTGCTAACTCACAGCAGATGCTGGCCGACACCGGCGATCGTCTGCGCGGTACTGGCACTTTCTGCACAGGCCCGCGCAGCGGGCTGTATTGTCTGACTCCTCCAGGGAAGTACAGCTACCGGCGGAAGTATGCTGATGGGCACTGTGACGAAGCTAAAGACCATAGAGATCGCAACTGTCTGGCTCGCCGATCCAGCCAACTCAGCCCCGGTGCATGCCATGCAACGCAGCTTTCACGAGTGATCGCATCATGGCACTATGATACCCATCAACTCTTCCAATACATCATCCCCATCTTTAGCCCCTTGGGCTTATCGCTCGACTCGGATGGTTGCCGTTAGCCATAGACAAAGGATCGTGTCATGACAGACGAAGTAGTCCCACTCAACGACAAACTTAAGGGGCAACAGGCTTATCTCTCGCCAGGTGCCGCCGAGTGGCTGCCGATGACTGAGGAGGCCTTCATGGCACTGAAGTCCACAGACGAAGCTGATGATGAACAAGTGCGCGCCAATAAAGCTGCGCTTTCGGCCATGTTTGCGTCCGCACTTCAAATCCCCAACCTAGGATTCTTCGCGGGAAGCGGTACTTCGCTTGGCGCCGTCGGCGGCCCGAGCATGTGGGAGCTATGGCAACGAGCGATGTGCCCAGAGGAGCAAAACAGGCTCTCCGAACGCGCTGAACAAGTCGCAGAAACAGTCCGATATCTTGAGAGACACAACCCAAACATTGAGCACTTTTTGTCCCAGTGCGATGCCTACTTGGCGTTCAACAGCGACGCGGGGGTAAGCGCATTTGTTAACGATGTGAAAGCCTTGATTCTTCACGCCTGCTCGGAGTTTATGAATAGCGATAATTCCGACATCTCAGCCTACAGGAATCTGTTGCAGAAGTTGGCGAGGCGCAGGGTTAGAGATCCTCGACTAAGGGTTTTCACCACGAACTATGACATGTGCTTTGAAACCGCTGCGTCCGATCTAGGGATGGTTACCATCGATGGCTTCTCATACACCCGAAAGCGCAGATTCGATGGAAAGCACTTCACCTATGACATCGTGCGACGGGAAGCGGACAGCCACGAATTTACAGAGGGTATTTACCACCTCCTGAAGCTTCATGGCTCCGTAAGCTGGAGTCGTGAAGGTACAGAGATTTACGAGCATGCCGCTCCCGCCCCTGAGAATGCCTGTTTGATCTATCCGGCAAAAGGAAAATATCAGCAAGCATTCCTACAGCCACACCTTGAGCTCCTATCAAGGTTTTTGGAGTTTTTGCGACAGCCCAATAGCTGCCTAATTATTGCGGGTTTCGGCTTTAACGATGATCACCTCTCCGAGCCCATCTACTCTGCTATTCAGTCCAACCCAAGCCTCAAACTCATCCTCTGTGATTTCCAGGCCATCACTCACCTACACAATCGCGGCCAACATGGTTCAAGCCCCTATTGGGGAAAATTCCATGACCTTGCGATGGAAGGCTTCGATATCCATTTCGTCAGCGGCTCATTCGGTGACATGGTCAGTCACATCCCACATCTGCGTACCGCTTCGCCTGCAGAGCAGCTAGCAAACGCCGTGAGACGTGTAAAGGAAGGGGCATAATCGATGGCACTAGACGGAATATTGGCCAGCACCCTGAAAATAGGGGTGGTATCTAGTGTCAGCGCTCAACTCATCAAAACGAACCTTGCCCATGCGGGCGAGGTAAGCGGGCACTATCTAGGAAAAAATCGCTATGGCAAGGGTGAAGTCGGCGAACTTGTTTTGATCGAGGGCCAACAGACAGTACTCCTGGGGCGTATCACGGAGGTCAATCTTCCCGACCGCGACCGATCTGAAATCTCTCAAGATTTTGCAGGGATTCGTCAAATCGACGCCATTGGGTTCGTTCGCCTCTTGGGCTCGGTAAACCCTCACACCCTTAAGATCACAGCCGGAGTCAGCTCTTATCCTCGGCTAGGTGATCGAGTCTACTCCGCTCCTGGTGGGTTCATATCACAAATCCCGGTACTGACTTCTGCAGGGGTAAACGCGGAAGTGCCACGCGTAACTCTGGATTTAGGACATGTTGCGGGTGATAACGGGTTCCCAATCGCGGTCACCCCAGAGAAGCTATTCGGTCGACACTGCGCGATTTTGGGCTCGACAGGTGGCGGCAAGAGCTGGACAACATCCAAGTTGATCCAAGAATGCCGAAAATTCTCATGCAAGCTCGTATTGATCGATGCTACTGGAGAGTATCGATCGCTGAACGGTGCCGACACCATTCATTGCCACCTGGGTGAACCTATACATCGAAGCCCAGAGTCGATCGAAGTCGCCATCCCTCCCACAAGCTTTGCGGAAACCGACTTTATTGCCTTGTTCCAGCCTTCAGGAAAGACCCAAGGGCCAAAGCTTAGGGAGGCGATTAAAAGCTTACGGCTAGCAGCACTTGCGCCAGAACTGTTCCCTAGGGGAATTGTGCGCAAGGTCAGCCAACCTAAAGACACCTACCGAGAAGCGATGAGACGCGACAACAACGCTAGCTTGGTCGGTAACCCCAGCCAACCATTCGAGCCTAGACACCTCGTTCAGCAGATTGTCCAAGAGTGCTGCTATCCAGATGCCGGCGCAGATAAAATGGATCGCTGGGGAGGCGCGAGCAATGAGCTTTCGTACTGTTCCTCGCTCATGACCCGGATTATGAGTGTGATGAGCTCCCGCTCACTCAGCTGCGTTTTCAGCCCTGCAGCCAACCTACCAAGTCTTGTTGATAACCTTGATGCTTTCTTGGAGGGTGATAAACGTCTGTTCAGGATTTGCCTAAGCTCCATCGGTTATGAATTTAATGCACGGGAAGTAATTGCCAATGCAATAGGACGACTGCTCCTGCAGCGTGCGAGAAGTGAAGCGTTCCGCCGGAGCCCATTGGTAGTGATTCTCGATGAAGCTCATAACTTCCTCGGCAAGACCCTCGGTAACGAGGACGACCTTCAGAATCTCGATGCATTTGAGCTGATTGCCAAAGAGGGCCGTAAGTACGGATTGAACATCTGCCTCGCAACTCAACGACCTAGGGACATTACCGAAGGTGTATTGAGCCAGATGGGCACTCTTCTAGTGCATCGATTAACCAATGATCGAGATAGAGAAGTTGTCGAGCGTGCATGTGGGGAGATTGATCGTTCAGCCGCTGCATTCCTGCCAAATCTAAAGCAGGGTGAAGTTGCAATGGTGGGGGTAGATTTTCCGATTCCGGTGACCATTCAGATTGGTCGACCCTCTCAACCACCAATGTCCGATGGGCCCAGCTTCCAGGATCTGTGGTAATCGAGCTAGGCACTGTAGTACTACGCGCCGTCGAATAGGAAGCGCTAAAGTTTTGGGGTCGCGGAGTGCCAACCTGAATCGTTCCAGGCTTCGTAGATGCCTCAGTGACTCAAAATCGGGGCTAAGTAAACGTCCGCTTTTGGCCGACAGCTGCCCTCAGCCGAGGCCGAACCTTGGCAAAGGAAGTAGTGGCCGCCAAGGGCCACGGAACTGGACTAACCTCTCTGTCTTTGCAGACAAATCGAGACGCGCCATGGCGAACGCAAAGATTCAGGCATTCGCGAAAAGGTACACCGCAGCGCTCATCAACACCGCTCCACCGAATGAGGTGGATCTTTCGAGCGAGGGCTTTACGCCCGAAGAACGAGAGGCTGTGTACAGGGCTCTCAATCAGATCCGAGAAAGGATGATTGTTGAGGCGGAAGTACTGGAGTCACTTTGAGCATCGCACTTGGGCGTGGCCTAAGGAATCCCGGAGATACGAATCATGCTGAGCTACACGATGATTGGCTCGAACGACTTATCCGCTGCAGGTAGGTTCTACAACGCGATTCTGTTGCCGTTGGGGTACGAAGTGGAGCGCTGGGAAAAGCAGCTGTGCTATTCGATTCCCGGCATCGAGGATCAGGAGAATGGCCCGGGTGCCTTTCACGTGACCACTCCCTACGACGGCAAGCCGGCGACAGTTGGCAACGGCACCATGATTGCTTTCCGCGCAACTACACACGAGAAAGTGCGAAGCCTGCATGCCGATGGACTACGCCACGGCGGTGTGGATGAAGGAGCCCCAGGTTTTCGCGAGGCCTACAGTCCTAACTTCTTCGTAGGCTATCTGCGAGATCCAGATGGCAACAAAGTAGCGCTCTTTTGTACGAGTGCTTCTGAGCCTACGCGCCCCTAGTGAAAGTCCGGCCTCGCACGCTCGCTCAGTTTTCAAACAGAGTCTACGGCGAACGGCCATGGGCGTGACGAAAGCTCTTGCCAGCACGCCTCAATTGCGATGATACCCGAGGTGGCCAGAGGTCGACCCACCGCCTACAGCTCACTTCATACCGATACGTTTGCGCATGTCTCGGGTAATAGTCTGCTTCGTATCGTGCAACCCCGCCCAAGGGTCTTCCTTCAGGTGATCCAGCCGTTCGTGGAGGTTGACGATAGTCCAAGCACTGGCTGCTTTAAGCTCACCCACTTCTTCGCGATGGATCGGCACGGACACCGGCAAGCCCTCTCTCGCCCGCACCGAATACGCAGAGATGGTCGTCGCCCCAAGGCCATTACGCAGGTAGTCGATGAAGATACGGCCCACTCGATTCTTCGGGCCAGAAACGGCTGAAAACCGGTCGGGAATGAGCCGCGCCATATATTTCACAATGCTCTGGCTGAAGGCCTTCACCTCTTCCCAGCTGTCCTTCGGAGTAAGCGGCACAACGATATGGATCCCCTTGCCTCCGCTGGTTTTCAGGAACGACTTGAGACCTAGCTCATCAAGCACCGTAAGCGTCAGCTGAGTGGCTTCGACCATGCTTTTCCAGGGCAGCGATGGATCAGGATCAAGATCTAACACGAAGCGATCCGGACGTTTTAGATCAGCGCTCGTAGCGTTCCAGGTATGCAATTCGATTGTGCTCATTTGAACCGCCCCTAGCAGTGCTTCGGGGCTGTTAATCACCATCGCGGGATGGCCGGCCTGGGCCTTGCTGATCGAATCAATGCCCTGGATAGACAGGCTCTCTGGATTCTTTTGAAAGAACAGCTGCGCACCGATGCCTTCAGGAGCCCTCACAAGCGCCACCGGGCGGCCGGCGAGCTGGGGAATGATCCAGTCAAGCGTGCGTATGTAGAACTCCGCCAGATCCCGCTTGGTAAGGCCGCTGCTGGAAGCGATGACGCGGTCGGGGTGAGTTAAACGCATGTGGCTCGATGCGCCTGCGCCCCCAGAGCGCCGAGAGGATCTGGTAGGTTCCGGCTTCGCATCGCTTGCCGCCGACCGAGCACCGACCTTCTTAGGCTGCTCTTCGGTGATAGCCACTGCAGGTTTGTCGACACGAAGCCCCTGAAACACGGCATGCCTGACAATCCCATCCTTGGTGATCTGCGCGAACGAGATCTCCGCAAGCAGTACAGGCTCAAGCCAGTGCACGCCTTTAGCATCAGGGCCCTTTGGAGGATTTGTGACAGGCACCCCTTTCGTCTCCAGCGGATGCAGTTCAGCGTAGAGCGAGTTCAAGCTAGCTTCATTGAAGCCTGTACCCACCTTGCCCGCGTACTTCAGCTCACCTGAGTCCGGATCATGCAGTGCGAGAAGCAACGCGCCGAACTTGGCGCGCGCGCCCTTGGGATCGGTGTAGCCAACGACAACAAACTCCTGCCTGCGCTTGCACTTCAGCTTGATCCAATCATCGCTGCGCCTTGATCTGTAAGCGCTGCCGACCTTCTTTCCGATCAAGCCTTCCATCTGCATTTGGCACGCGCTGTTCAGGAGCGCCTCGGGGGCCTCTTCGAAATCCTCGGAGAACCGTAGAATCTTCGATCCGGACTTGGGCCCGTTCAGCAGATCAGCAAGTGCCTCGCGACGCTCCTCTAATGGTGCATCACGTAGGTCATTTCCCTCCAGAAATGGGAGGTCAAACAGGTAGTAGATGATGTCCGCGCTGCGGCCTGAGTCGAACGCATTCTGCAGAGCCTGAAAGTCCGGCAATCCCTTATCGTTCGGAACCACCATCTCACCGTCGAGCCACCCGTTTTTGATACCGAGCTTCGCGATAGCTGCAGCCTGAGCGGGTAGCTTCTCCGTCCAGTCGTGGCCATTTCGAGTAAAGAATTTCACCTCGCCGTTCAGGATGCGAGTGAGCATGCGGTATCCGTCGAATTTGATTTCGTAGCGCCACTCACCTGGCGGCGCTGACTCGACGAGCGTGGCCAGCTGTGGTTGAAGCGTATCAGGCGTCTTGCTGGCCGAAGCCTTCTTAGCTCCCGTACTCGTCTTTCCGCCCGCCTTAGTAGACGCTGCTTGCGCGCCTGGATCATCGGCACGATCGGTCTTCCGATTGCCCGAGCCGGTCGTCTTCGCCACACGCCCGCGCGACTGCTTCCGCCCGCCTACCTCGATCCAAGTCGGAGCATGGTCACTCGGATGCTCCTCACCTCGCACCCAGGTATCTACGCCCGCAGCTACGAGATGCGGAGCAAGCGCTGGATTGGTCAGCAGATGATCGATGCGTAGGCCCGAATTGGTCTGCCAGTGGCGCCTGAAATAATCCCAGTAGGTGAAGATCTGCTCTTGCGGATGAAGATGCCGAACGCTGTCCACCCAGCCCTGATCCAGTAGCCGCTGATAGCATTCGCGGCTTTCCGGCTGCAGCAACGCATCCTTCAACCACGACCTGGTGTTGTAGATGTCGAAGTCCGTTGGTACCACGTTGAAGTCGCCAGCAAGCACCACAGAGTGCTCAAGTGCCTGAAGGCTTTTGGCGTGCTCGATCAGGTGCTCGAACCAGGCTAGTTTGTAATCAAACTTAGGCCCTGGGCGTGGGTTGCCATTCGGCAGGTACAAACAGGCGACTACGATGCCGTGGGCAGCAGCCTCGATATAGCGCGCCTGCTTATCCGCCTCTGCTCCAGGCAGCCCTCTTCGAATCTCCAACGGTTGCGCGTCGCGCGCGAGGATCGCCACGCCATTCCAGGACGTCTGCCCCTGATAAACCACGCCGTACCCTGCTGCTTCGATGTCCTTGGCAGGGAATGACTTGTCGGGCGATTTCAGCTCCTGCAGGCAAACAACATCAGGTTTCTCGCGCTCTAACCAACTCAGCAAATTGCCAAGGCGCGCGTTGATGCCATTGATGTTGAAGGTTGCGATCCGAAGGCGTTTCATCACGGGTCACCTGATTACTCGTCAGGAGTATGACCAAAGGATGCGAGCATTCAGTCCAGTAGAATCAACGTGATGACAAGGGCCCTCAAGGCAACGGCAGTCTAGCCAGCGCCAAAAACGCGCTGTAACCCTGTTTTTTTGCACTGTAACCTCAGCAGGTTTACCGCGATAAAAAGCTGGTTTACACCCTCTTGCAAAGCCTCCGACCAGCCACACTTATACACCTCGGAATCGCGCGCCCACATCACCAGCCTGATATGAGAGCGTGAAACCAGAAAGCATGGTCATGAATGGTCATAGGAAGCAGAGCTGTAGTGATCCAATGTAATGGGTGAAGCAAATGAGGACGCGGTCACTTACAGTTGCCAGCCTTCCGAAATCCAGCCTGAATCGCTTCCGCTTCAGATGCAAACGTCACCTGGTTCTTCGGCGAAACCTGGCCGTAGCTCGGACACCCAACAGGCAAGTGGTAAACGTTGCTGCGGCGATTCCCAACCACATCACCTGGAGCGTGGCTGGTGTCCGCTGGAGCATTTTGAGCTTTTGCCACCTGCCGCACAGGCGCTGCCGGCGAGCCACTCTTCAAGCCATCACCAGTTGGCTTGTAACCCAAATTCCAAACTCGCTCTCCGGTCACGAACTTATTCGGGTACCCAACGATTTTCGCGATCCGCTCGTTGCGCTCATTTTCCCAAGCGGTCGGAGGGTGCTGCTTGCTCCATGCCATGAGTAACTGCTGCTGTTGGCGCGACATGCTCAACCCATATCTGTCGAACATGTAGAACGTCGTGCGAGCAACGAGCCCTTTTACTTCGTCACGAGGTTCCGCAGTCCTCGCGCTAAAATCGACCCGTGTTGTGCACTGCCCGTATTGCAAAGAAACGCCGGAGACCATCCCGTAGTTAAAATTCGCCCTGTCTCCGTTCACCTCGCCAACTGACGGGTACAGGTTATAAAGATCGGCTTCCATCGCCCTGAAAACGGGATCAGTCGCTACGCAGTTCTTCCGTCCTCCATTTTGCCAACACTGCCGCTGATGGCCAAACTGCCAAGCGGGCACGATGTGCTCCCACTCCGTCCTTTCAGCACGGGTCTGCTGCTTCCTGGTTTCGTAGCCGCAAGACTCTGCATCTACTCTTCCCCCAGACTTGCCAACCCACTTCCATTTACAGCCGCAGTAGAGATCGCCGACCGGCCCATTCGCTTGATCAAAAAATACCTCACGCTTTGCGATGATCTTTGCCTCGCCAAAACTGGACGGAGCACCAGCGAACGATGAGGTTGCATTAAAAACCAGTAGCGCGAAGACGAGAAAAACTTGCTTCATTCGACAGCTTAATTCCAAGGATCAAGCGCGGGATTATAAGCGGACTGCCCTCATCTAGGTCACCATTAAAAAATGCAACGGAATGTCTTTTCGCTTAGACTGTCCATTCAAATAGCAACAAACCATCGCTAGACATAATCAAAATTTTATTGGGGAGACACCATGTCCAAACTTGCAGAATTCAAAGCACTCGAAGCTCAGATCGAAGAGCACAAGCAGCGCCTTGCGGCCCTTCAAGGTGACGAAGGCCTGAAGAAAGAAATTGAGTTTGAAAGCAAACTGCGCAAGCTCTTGGCTGAGTACAACTACTCGCTGCGCAACGTTATTGACCTGCTGGATCCATCGACTGGCACCGGGCGCAAAGCTGCTGCAGCTAAGCCGGCTCGTCGTGAGCGTACCCTCAAGCGCTACAAGAACCCCAAGACCGGTGAGATTATCGAAACCAAGGGTGGGAACCACAAAGTGCTGAAGAGCTGGAAGGAAGAGCATGGCGCTGAGACGGTTGAAAGCTGGGTGCAGTGAGTGATTGATCAAAGGCCGCGAGAGCGGCCTTTGCATTATGCAGAAGATAAATTTTGAGGCTTTTTAAGCCACTCATACAGCGGGTGTTAAGAGCGTGAGAGGGAGAAAAAATTTATCTTGAGTGATGTCGCCTGACGCCACAGCCGTGAGTAAAACCATACCTCCAAGTGCAGGTAACATTTTCTTAAGCAACCTCCACGGCCTCATGCCCTCGTACCCGATGTATCTCAACTCATCAAACTTCTCACGATACTCCTGAATATTAATCCCCCAATAGAGGACTAATACCACCCAAGCTATAGAAGCCCAAAACTGCGGATGCTTAGCTGTAAACACTGCGCAAACCACCGCGAACGCATACGCTCCAAGTAGCTGGTTAGTAATTTTTACATATCCATCAATCGCTTGCGCCATCCTCTCTATATACCCGACATGACTATTACTAAACTGATGCGCAGACATTCTTCGCCTCCCCAACCAAAAAGCACATGACCGCAAATAATTAATACCCACCCAACTATAAGTACTTTATAGCAAACTCTTTCAATCGCTCTCGGCGCTTATATGTATTAAAGAAGAACGCGCTATCAAACTCTAAACGCTTAGTATACAAAACATTAGAGTCACGCGAGGAATTATTGATCTCCGCTATGACCAAATCAATGGAGTCTCCGGCGAAATTGGAACCACCAATGCGGTGATTATTAAAGTAAAAACGGACACGGGTGCCTTTGACATCCTTTTTCCGAATAACTAGACGGTTATATCCTACCTTGAAGCCTATCGATTGTTCCTCGATACTCTTTGCGATGGCTGCGTCTACCTTTAATCCGTACAAATCATTGGCTTCAGTCATATAAGCGAAGCCAAAGGGAAGGTTGTAAATGTTTATAGCCCTATATCTGTAGCCTTTGTTGGCACCAAAATCCCTGAGCATCGCCTCTATCAATGAATCGCTGTATGTTATTCCCGTAGCCTTTTCTAAGACAGTAACCACCAAGTGAATGTGGTTAATCAACACCTCGCGAACTTCATTGCTTCGAGCTTCGTTTCCCCGAGTGTTCTTGCTATCAAACCGCTCAGGATTATGAAAGGGACAGTCTTTGTAGGCTTCTTGATTATGCTCTGCCAGTCCCTGAACAGACCGTCCAGCATGTTTCGCATACAAAATTTTCGCGCCCGTACTAGGGACATTTCTATTCACAAGGAGAATAGGATTTCCGCATGCAGGACAAAGTGCATATGATCTGACTTCCTCACCATCATTCCAAACATAGGGCTTAGATCTGTGAACCTCAGAATTGTATCTTTCTTGTGTGAGAGGAATTGGCATGTCCCGTTTTTCTAGGGTGCTGAATACGTTCAAAATTTTTCCTAATTATCTTTAAGCTGTTCGACCGTTGCAAACGCAAATCTTTGGGAGGAATCAGTTTTAGCAAAACACAAGGATATCAACATCACTGATTCGATTAACGAATCGTCCGGCTATCTTCTCGGCCTGCATACTGGGTTAATTTGAATTACTCCGTGCGCCTCAGCAGAGTAAAACATATTGTAGACACCCTGGGGGAGGTCAAACCCGGGGGCTATATCTAATCCGATATCAAGCCAGCAGGAGGCTGTCCGCTTATGTCCACTATAGGCATGGTTAAAGAAAAAGACCCAAGTATTGTCTGATTTCCTCGGATGCCGGAGACGAAACTCCAGGCACTGAAATCCACGAAAAACCTGTGGGTGAAAAATCAGGAAAGGCTTAAAGCCAGCCTCTCCAGAGCGCTTGATAAACTCCTGCAATTTAAGACGGTCAAACTTATCGACCAGCATCAGCGAATGACCTGTCTCTGTATTAATACCGTCAATCTCGAATCCGTCTAGCTCGGTTTCCATATCCCAGCCACTACCCATGCCATGGTAGTGCCGCATCCAGCCATACTGCCAAAACGTTGAAGTCTTCCTGTAGTTACAGCAGCGGCCCGGCTTATGGCTCCAATGCCATTCGTTAACATCTCCCATTCTCGCAGTGAGCAGCTCAGCGCAGCTAGGACAAAATCCGGGTTCATCGCGAGTGGCGGTAATGCGTAGGCCTGCGGAGCTACTAGCTAAAAACACAGTCATACACCATGATTTTTGCCTGAATAGAAATGATGCTGAAGCTCTTTGACGCCAGGGCTACCTTATCATCAGGGCGTCACCACTAGACAACTCCCCGTCTAGCTTGGCGAGCTAACGCAGTTATGGTAATTAGATCCTGCCCTGAAACTCGCCAAATGTTCGTTTATTCTTCGCTCACGTCAACGATCTATAGGTTTCAAATTGTCATTCGCCGAACCGAGAAACTTAAACGACCTTTTTTATTTTGCCAAGATCATCGAAGCAGGAGGATTTTCCTCGGCCAGTCGAGTACTTGGTGTCCCCAAATCTCGGCTATCACGCAGAATTGCAGAGCTTGAGAAAGCCTTAGGTGCTCGCCTGCTGCAGAGAACTACGCGCAAGCTCAAGCTGACCGCGCTCGGCGAGCGTTACCTCCAACACTGTCAGGCGATGGTGCTTGAAGCTGAGCTAGCTGAAGAGGCCGTAGCCAGCGCTACCAGCGAGCCGAGAGGCCTGTTGCGGGTAAGCAGTCCGGTCGGCTTGGCAAATGGCTTCCTCATTCCTGCTGTACAGGGATTTCTAGAGGCTTATCCCGCCGTCAAGCTCGACTTACTTCTCGTAAATCGCCGGGTCGACCTAATCAATGAAGGAATTGACGTCGCTTTGCGCGTCCGCGAAGCAGGCGATGAAGAACCTAATCTCGTAACCCGACGCCTTCGAGAGGCTCACTCTGAGATCGTCGCCTCACCCGCTTTTGCGGAAGCCGCTCGTGTCCTGCATCCAAGCGATGCGGCGACTCTTCCATTTTTAGGCGCCCTAGATTCGGATCGACAGGCTCGCGTTCGGCTTCTAAAACACACTGGAGAGAAATTTGAGCTCGTGTTTCAGCCTCGACTGGGAGTAGAAGACTTTGAAATGAGGAAGCGGCTGGCTTTGGCTGGCTTAGGATTCACCACGTTGCCCAAAATGTATTGTGACGCTGAGTTGAACTCAGGGCAGCTTGTTCGCCTTCTGCCGGAATGGCATTGCGCGCCTGCGTGGCTGCAAGCGGCATATCCACACCGGAAGGGGATGCTTCCTGCGGTGCGTGCTTGGCTCCAACACCTCAACGAAGCCTTTCGAGTGTGCGAAGACACGATGCTGTAGCGACGCATTGGTCAGAGAGCACTTAACAACATATTGTGGCCTGAATTGCATCTCAGGCTAGCGAAGCGAAAGGTCTATAAAATGACGAGTCGTCAAGCTCTTTAGACCAGCAAACGATTGATAAATATCGGTTTTCTTGATTTTGATCATTGATCAACCTAGGAATCCCGGCCATCTGATGTACTTCGCCAAGGTGGTCGAGCACGGCGGTTTCAGCGCCGCCGGCCAACAGCTGGGTATCCCCAAGTCGCGCCTGTCGCGGCGTGTGGCCGAACTCGAGGCCCGCCTTGGCGTGCGCCTGCTGCAGCGCACCACCCGCAAACTGGCGCTGACCGAAACCGGCGAGCGCTATCTGCGACATTGCCAGGCGATGCTGCTCGAAGCCGAACAGGCGCAGGAGGCCGTGGCTTCGCTGAGCAGCGAACCACGCGGGCGAGTGCGCATGTCCTGCCCTGTCGAGCTGGCGCGCGCCGGGCTGCACCCGGTGATCACCAGCTTTCTGGCCAAGTACCCGCTGGTGCAGCTCGACGTGGTGCTGACCAACCGCCGCGTGGACCTGCTGCAGGAGGGCCTCGACGTCGCGTTGCGTGTGCGCGATCAGAACGACGAGGATCCCTCGCTGATCGCCCGCCAGCTGGCGCCCGCCTCCGCTTACCTGGTAGCAGCTCCGGCATTGCTGCAGGGGCTGGACATCCGCACGCCCGACGATCTGCAACGGTTGCCGGCACTTGGCGCGGCGGCGAGCGACAGACGCATTCATCACCTGCTCAGAAATTCAGCCGGCGCACGCCGCGAAGTGACCCTGGAGGCACGCCTGAGCATCGAAGACTTCGATATCCGCCGCGAGGCCGCACTACAGGGGCTGGGCTTCACCATGCTGCCGCACACCAAGTGCATGACCGATCTGCAGGCAGGCCGTCTGGTGCGCCTGCTGCCAGACTGGAACCTGCCCGGCGGGCACCTGCAGGTCGTATACCCTCACCGGCGCGGCATGCTGCCAGCCGTTCGAGCCTGGCTCGAGCATATGATCCAGGCCAGCAGCGAGGGCTGGCTGATGCCTGGAACGGACCTGGCTCGCACAGAGTCAGACCAACCTGATAACGTTATCCCCCACTCCACCGTACAGGACACCCGATGACCGCCCGCAAGCCCCAGGCACCCGGCCAGACCGCGCGAATTCTAGCCGTGGTGTTCTTCACCTTCATCGGCTTTCTCTGCGTTGGCCTGCCCCTGGCGGTGCTACCCGGTTTCGTGCTCAATGACCTGGGCTACGGCTCGGTGATGGCAGGCCTGGTGATCAGCCTGCAGTACCTCGTCACCCTGGTTTCACGGCCAATCACGGGCATACTGATCGACCGGATCGGCCCCAAGCGTGCGGTGGTCTACGGCTTGGCTGGCACCCTGGGCAGCGGTGTGCTGACCCTGGCGGCGACCAGCCTGCATGAGGCGTCCGGCGCGATAGGTCTGGGTCTGCTGCTGGCCGGGCGCGTCGCCCTGGGTATTTCCCAGGCGCTGATCGGCACCGGCTCGATCACCTGGGGCATCGGCCGGGTCGGCGCCGAGAATACCGCCCGGGTGATTTCCTGGAACGGCATCGCCTCCTACGGCGCCATCGCCATCGGCGCACCACTGGGCGTGCTGATGGCCTCGACGTTGGGACTGTGGAGCATTGGCGCGGCCATCACCCTGCTCAGCCTTGGTGCGCTGTGGGTGGCACGCGACAAACCGGCCATCCCGGTCATCCAGGGCAAGCGCCTGCCGTTTCACAACGTCTTTCTGGCCATCGCCCCCAATGGCTTGGCACTGGCCCTGGGCTCCATCGGTTTCGGCACCCTGGCGACCTTCGTCACCCTGTATTACGCGAGCCTCGGTTGGGAACACGCCGCCTATTGCCTGAGCGCATTCGGCCTGGCCTTCATCGCCGCGCGGCTGCTGTTCGCAGGTGCCATCGAGCGGCGCGGCGGCTACCGCGTTGCCACCATTTGCCTGGCAATCGAAACCCTCGGCCTGTTGCTGCTGTGGATCGCACCGATCCCGGCTCTGGCCCTGTGTGGCGCAGCGCTGACCGGCTTCGGCCTGTCGCTGGTGTATCCGGCACTTGGCGTCGAGGCGATCGGCAACATTCCAGCGGCCAGCCGCAGTTCGGCACTGGGCGCCTACGCACTGTTCTTCGATCTGGCGTTGGGTGTGGCCGGCCCCCTGATGGGCCTTGTCGCCACTGCCTATAACTACGGCGCGGTGTTTCTCGCCTCGGGCTTGCTGTCGCTGCTCGGCCTGGGGCTGAGCCTGTTACTGCTACGCCGTGCCGAGCGGCCAAAGGCGGTGCAGCCGTGACTCGTGACGAACTGATCGCCTTCTGCCTGCAACTGCCGGGGGCTCGGGTGGACTACAAATGGGGCAGCAATCAGGTGTTTTCCGTGGCGCACAACAAGATGTTCGCCGTCCTCGATTTTCTCGGTGACAACCTGGCCTTCAAGGTCGACGACGCGCTGTTTCTGGGCTTCACCGATCGGCCCGGTATCCGCCCGGCGCCCTACCTCGCCCGCGCCCACTGGATCAGCATGAACGGCAGCCAACCACCGCTGAGTGACGAGGAATTGCGGGACCTGTTGACCCGCTCCCACCAACTGGTGGTACGGCGCCTGCCACGCAAGCAGCAGGTCGGCCTGCTGCTCGATCTATAGCAGGCTGCGTAACCAGCCGCTGGTATAGGCGCCGCCGAGCAGCAACTGATCGATCCAGACCAACTGGTGCAACGCCACGATGGCCCAGAAGACCAGCAGGTAGGACGCCTTGCGCGTCTTGTGCCGAAAGGTCTGCTGAGCCAACAACGCACCCGGCCAACCGCCGGCCAGTTCGACCAGGTGCAAAGTCTTTTCCGGCGTACGCTGGCGACCCTGCTGGGCGCTGTTCTTGTCGTGCCAGTAGAGGATGAAGCACAGCACGCTGGCCACGGGATAGACCAACGCCGGCCAGACCGCTCCATTGCCCAGCCAACGCAATGCGCCGAGCACAGGGAGCAGACATAAAGCGGCGAAAACCAGCCATTTGGCGAGCGGATTGCGCACTGTAACTGCTGGCCGGCGAGCGCCGCGCGCGGTTGGCCTGGCAGCCTTGGTGCTTGGCCTGGCTGCGTTGGGCTTGGCGGTAGTCGGCTTGACGCGAATCTGCGGCTGATCGATCGCCAGCTCACCGGCCAGGCGCACATGCTCGGCGCGCAAGCGGCCCTTGTCGTCGCGCCCGGCCACGAACAGCACCTGGTCCCCAGCAGTGGGTCGACGATCGCCACGCATCGCCGAAATGTGCGCGAATACGTCGGTTCCACCGGCAATGGGCTGAATGAACCCGAAGCCCTTGTCATCGTCCCAACGTTTGATACGGTCCGCCTGTTCCCTGCTCTGCATGTGCGTCCTTGACGGCTTGGCGATCAGCCCTCCGCCGTGCTCCAGTCGATCCAGCCGAACTGCCAGGTGGCCAGAATCAACAGGCCGAAGGCGATCCGGTACCAGGCGAATACCGCGTAACTGTGGTTGGCGATGAATACCAGCAGCGCACGCACCGTCAGCATGGCGACGATGAAGGTGGTGACGAAACCGATGGCGAATACCGGTAAATCGCTCAGTTGCAGGATATCCCGGTACTTGTAGAGCGAGTACACCGTGGCGGCGACCATGGTCGGCATCGCCAGAAAGAACGAGAACTCGGTGGCCGCCTTGCGCGACAGGCCGAACAGCAGGCCGCCGATGATGGTCGAGCCGGAGCGCGAGGTCCCCGGAATCAATGCCAGACACTGGGCGAAGCCAACCTTGAGAGCCAGCTTCCAGTCCATGTCGTCGACCGTCTCGGCGACGATGCGGTGCTGACGTTTCTCGGCCCAGAGCATCACCACACCCCCGATGACCAGCGCGGCGCTGACCGTGATCGGGTTGAACAGCCAGTGCTCGATGAGATCGGCGAACAGCAGACCCAGCACCACCGCCGGAAAGAACGCGATCATCAGGTTGACGGTGAAACGCCGGGCCATGGGATCACTACCCAGACCGGTGACCACTGACAGGATGCGCTGACGAAACTCCCACATCACAGCCAGGATGGCGCCAAGCTGGATGATGATCTTGAAGGCCGTGGCGCGCTCGCCGTTGAAATCCAGCAAGTCACCGACAACGATCAGGTGCCCGGTGCTGGAAATGGGCAGAAATTCGGTGAGACCTTCAACGATACCCAGAATCAACGCCTGAAAAGCGAGCCAACTGTCCATCGAAACTCCTCGGAAAGGTGCCAGATGAACTGGCTGTAAAGGGATTGTTTCTCGGACTGGAGGCGCTGGAGGAGGTTCCAGCGGGGCCGAAAAAAGCGGCAGTTATAAATCACTCCCATGCAATTTCAAAACGCTATCAAAGCGAAATTGTCACTTTCCTGCCAGCCGACCGATCTCCCAGGCGCCACAAGCGCTAGAATGCGCGCCCGTCCCACCGTCACACACCGAGGTTCCATGTCACCGCTCGAAGTTTGTGCCTCGTTGCTCGGCCTGATCGCCGTCTGGCTGACCGTGCGGCAGAACCCCTGGTGCTGGCCGATCGGGCTGGTCATGGTAGTGCTCTATGCGTGGGTGTTCTTCCAGGCCAAGCTGTACTCCAACACGCTGCTGCAATGCGTCTACGCTACCCTGCAGCTTTACGGGTGGTGGCATTGGACACGCGGCGACCGCCCCGACGAGCGCCTGCAGGTATCGAGCCTGAACCTGCGGCAGATCCTTTCAGGCCTTGCCCTGGGCGTGCTCGGTTCGGCCGTGCTGGGCCTGCTGATGATGACCTACACCGATGCCAGCGCGCCTTGGCAGGACGCGACCTTGTGCGCTTTCAGCCTCGTCGCGCAAGTGTGGATGGCCAAGAAGCGCCTGCAATGCTGGGCACTGTGGATCCTCCTCGATGTGCTGTTCGTCGTGCTGTTCATCGATCAGGCGCTGTACCTCACCGCTGCGCTGTACGCCCTATTTACGCTGCTTGCCTGCCATGGCTGGCTGACCTGGCGGCGCGAACTGGTCGGCGTGCGCCCATGAACGTCCTGGTTCTGACTGGCCCGGAATCCAGCGGCAAGAGCTGGCTGGCGAGCGAGCTGCAGCAGCGCTTCGGCGGTATCGTGGTCGGTGAATACGTCCGCCACTTCATCGACGCCCAGCAGCGCGACACCTGCTACGCCGATATTTCCGCCATCGCCCGCGGACAGCTGGCCTGGGAAGACGCCGCCCGCGAGCAGCGCCCTCACCTGCTGATCCTCGACACCCACCTGCTCAGCAACATTCTCTGGAGCCGCGCCCTGTTCGGTGATTGCCCGCAGTGGATGGAGCCCGCCCTGCTGGCCCGCGAGTATCACCTGCACCTGTTGCTCGACCCGCGCGGCGTCGAATGGGTGGGCGATGGACAGCGTTGCCAGCCGGATCTGGCGGAGCGCCTGGCCTTTCACCAGGCCTGCGCACAATGGCTCAAGGCCAACGGCCAGAACGTGGTGGAAATCGACGGCACCTGGCATGAACGCCAGCGCGCAGCGATAAGCTGCGTGGGAAGCTGGCTCGGCGTCAGCGGGTAGACATCGACGAAAAATGCCCTCATGGAAGCGTGGCATCTTGCCATTAACCGACAGCATGGGCATAAAGGAGCACTACTAGAAAAACGCAACAAGGACGTCCCCGATGCGCCTGATTCGCCGCACCGTGCAGATCATCGCACTGCTCCTGCTGACCGCTCTGCTGGTCATCGTCTACTACATCGCCAAGCCCAATCTGCCGGCCTATACGCCGGTGGAAAAGGTGCACTATCTCGGCCAGTGGAGTGACCAGCAGCGACAGTTCTATTACTACACGCCCCAGGGCACGACCTTGAAAGGCCTGCACTACGCCTGGTTCACAGCCCTGGAGATGCCGTTCGGCAAGGCCAAGTTCGCCGATCCGGATTACCTGGCACGCTTCGGCTTTCTGACCCAGCCAGGGCAGAAAGCCACGGCCTTGAATCCCGGCAACTTGCCGGTGGGTTTTGCCCGCCACCAAGATGGTGAGAGCGGCGTCCAGTATCTGGACATCACCTGCGCCGCGTGCCACACCGGCGAGCTGCGCTACCAGGGCCAGGCGGTGCGCATCGATGGTGGCGCCGCGCTGCACTCGCTGGCGTCTACCGTGCCGACGCTAAAAGGGGGCAGCTTCGGCCAGGCCCTCGGCATGAGCATGGCGTCCACCTACTACAACCCACTGAAATTCCGCCGCTTCGCCCACGAGGTGCTGGGCGAGCATTACGAGCGCGACTACGACGCCCTGCGCGCGGAGTTCAAACAGGTTCTCGATCGCCTGCTGAGCACTGCCTATAACGACTGGCACCGCGGTCTCTACCCGACCGAAGAAGGCTTCGGCCGTACCGATGCGTTCGGCCGCATCGCCAATACGGTGTTCGGTGACAGCATCGATGCCGCCAACTACCGCGTGGCCGATGCGCCAGTCAGCTATCCCCACCTGTGGGACATCTGGAAATTCGACTGGGTGCAATGGAACGGTTCGGCCATGCAACCCATGGCCCGTAACGTCGGCGAGGCACTGGGGGTCGGCGCTACCCTGCAGCTGCTCGACGAAAACGGGCGCCCGGTGCCACACGATCAGCGCTACGCGTCCAGCGTGCGCATCAACGACCTCTATCAGCTGGAGGAAACGCTCAAACACCTGCAACCGCCAGCCTGGCCGGAAAAGGTCTTTGGCAAGATCGACCTGCCGCTCGCCAGTCGCGGTCGCGCCCTGTTCCAGGAAAACTGCGCCGTCTGCCACGCACCGAAGGTTGTGCCGCCTGGTCATCGCATGGCACCCGATCGGGATCCTGAGTGGTACATGCAAGTCGTCGATACGTCCATCGTGGGCACCGATTCCACCACCGCCGACAATATCGCCGACCACCGTTTCGATATCCGCAAGCTGGGCTGGAAGAAAGCCGAACTGGCGAAGCTGGACGTGAAGCTGTATAGCAACAGCCTCGACAAGATCGACTTCAGCGCCATCTCCACTGCCGAGGCGCTGGCCTATGTCACCGCCTACGTCGAGGACCGCGCCTATCGCGACAACGGCATCGCGCCAGAGCAGCGCAAACGCATGGACGGCTACGGCCTGCCAATTGGCGTCCAAGAGATCCGTGGCTACAAGGTGCGGCCGCTGGATGGCATCTGGGCCACCCCCCCCTTTCTGCATAACGGCTCGGTGCCAACGCTCTTTCATCTGCTGTCGCCGGTATCGGAGCGGCCCAGCAGCTTCTGGGTGGGCAATTTCGAATTCGATCCAAAGCATGTGGGCTTCGTCAGCGACAAGTTCCCAGGCGGTTTCCTGCTCGATACACGCATCAAGGGCAATGGCAACGGCGGCCATGAATTCCGCGATGGCTGCCGTAACGATGGCGTCATCGGCCGTGGCCTGCAGCCGGAGGAGCGCTGGGCGCTGGTCGAATACCTGAAGGTGCTGGGTAACCCGGCGCTGGAAAACCAGTTGAGCGACGTGCCGGCCAAAGCCTGGAATCCCGGGCAGAACTGCCAAGGCACCGTGAACGCAAATCGCAAGGAGTCCAACGATGCTTAAACGATTTTGGCTGTGGCTCGGACGCCTGCTGGGCACAACGCTGATCATCCTGCTGGTCGTTGGCTTGGGTGGCTGGGCGGTGGGCAGCGCCTATTACAGCTGGAAATTTTCCGGCCCGGTTTCCAGCGAAGAGCAAATTCCAGCCGATGAGGCTGCCTACACGGCTGGCATCATCGAAGACGCCATTCGCGTTGTCGAGCAGCACCGCGACAATACCCGCGTCCTGCGCGACGCCCATGCCAAGGCACATGGCTGCGTAAGGGCTGAAGTCACGGTGAAAGCGGAACTCGATGAAAGCCTGCGCTACGGCGTGCTCGCCGAACCTGGCAAGACCTGGCAGGCATGGATGCGCCTGTCCAACGGCAACGCCTACCCGCAATTCGACCGCGCTCGGGATGCCAGAGGCATGGCCATCAAACTGCTCGACGTGCCTGGCGCCAAGCTGATGAACAATCCGCGCAATGCTGGCGATCAGGACTTCGTGATGTTCAATCACCCCGCGTTCTTCGTGCGTGACGTGGCTGAGTACCGTAGCAACTTCGCTGCGCAAGCGGACGGCAAGAAAGCCCTGGCCTTCTTTCCGAGCTGGGATCCGCGAACCTGGGAGATTCGCCACCTGATCATCGCGCTGAAAACCCTGTCCCCTGCCCCCGCCAGCCCGGTGGAAACCACCTACAATTCCATCGCCCCGTTCAAGTTGGGGCCGCACAACATCAAGTATCGGGTCATTCCAACTCCGGAAAACTGCCCGGCTTACGCCATTCCCAAGCCTAATACCGATCTGCCCAACTTCCTGCGCAGTGCCCTCTATCAGCAGCTTTCCCTGGACCGCATGCCAGCCTGCTTCGTGCTGCAGGTACAACGGCAGAACCCGGATTACTACATGCCGATCGAAGACCCCAGCGTCGAGTGGGACGAGAAGATCGCGCCATTCGAGACCGTCGCCGATATCCGCCTGCCAGCTCAGGACTTCGATAGCTCGGAGCAGAATCTGTTCTGCGACAACCTGTCGTTCAACCCATGGCACGCCCTGCCCGAACACCGCCCGATCGGTGGCATCAACCGTTTGCGCAAGGCGGTGTACGAGGCCGTGAGCGTGTATCGTCACGATCGCAACGCTGCGCTGGGCCAGTAAGCCCCCTACAGGTTGCAGCAGGCTGCTAGAATTGCAGCCTGTTTGCCCTGTAGAAAAGAGATTGGCCTTGGAACTGTTCAAAGAATTCATCTTCGAAGCCGCCCACCGGCTCCCCCACGTCCCCGAAGGCCATAAGTGCGGTCGCCTGCATGGCCACTCGTTCCGCATCGCGGTCTATATCGAGGGTGATGTCGATCCGTATACCGGCTGGATTCGTGATTTCTCGGAGATCAAGGCCATCTTCAAGCCGATTTACGAGCAACTCGACCACAACTACCTCAACGACATCCCCGGCCTGGAAAACCCGACCAGTGAAATCCTCGCCAAATGGGTATGGCAGCAGCTCAAGCCGTTGTTGCCGGAGCTGTCGCGCATTCGAATCCATGAGACCTGCACCAGCGGTTGCGAATATCGCGGCGACTGAAACGACCTTGCTTCCGTGGTTTCACTGCGGAAGGGACAAGGCAGAAACGACAAAGCCCGCGCAATGCGGGCTTCGTCGTTTCTGAGCCATGATCATCCTGGGCATTGATGCTCGGCTGATGTTGTCCATGCCAGGTAGGTCATTCGAGCATCCCGACAAACTCGCACCAGCTCCCTGGGTTACGCCTTCGGCTAACCCAGGCTACGAAAGCCCCCAGCACCGTAGGGTGGGAGGCGCTTCCCCCTTCCACCTATTTCTTCCGTAGCCTGCGGTTGAGCGAAGCGATACCCAGGTCACGTACTGCATGCGCATGCCCCACCTGCCTGACGCCGCTGGGCATTGAGCCTTTGATTTCCGAGGCTA
>NZ_MSXU01000009.1:259920-348349 GCF_001945375.1 Pseudomonas sp. PA1(2017) | reverse complement strand
AAGCACCTGATCACTCGGCAGACGCCTGCGCCGAATAGTGGCTTGAGCGGAGAGATTGAGCGCACTGGCGACCCATTCGACAGGAATGTTCTGAGTGAAGGTGCTGAGGTCGGAGAAGTTGAAGAGATCGCCGAGGTCGAGTAACTGCTGCTGAATAGGCATAAAAAATCCGATACCAGGAGGCTGGTATCGGATTTTCTAGAAACCCCGGCTTGGACTCAAATGCTTAAGTGAACAGCATTACCGACGTGTCGGGGCTTTTTCTTGTCTGCCGTCAGATCACTGACCGCTGAGAATCTGCCCCAGGGTCGGGTCCTTGAAAGCTCGGGTCAGGGCATCGCTCAGCACGTCGCTGACCAGCTTGGTGTTGGTTTCCTGGTTAGGCGCCATGCCGAAACGCTGGTTCAGCGAAGCGCCATAACGGCCACTGTAACGACGGTTGCTGTTCTGCACATCGGCACGGAAGCTGGCGGTCATATCGGCCTCTGTCACGTACATGCCTTCCTTGGGCGACTGATACTTCAGTTCGGCCAGGGTCAGGGTCAGTTGTGGCGCGTTGTAGGCATTGGCCGACGGGGTGAAGCCCAGCAGGCGTACGGCTGCCTCGGCCTGAGCCTGCAGCTTGGGCAACACGTCCTGGCCCGATACGCTGATGGCGCTGGTCTCCGGATACAGACCGCCGCGAGTGCCCAGTACCGGAGAAGGACGCCCATCCACCACGCGCACCACCACCGGCTGGCCTTGGCCAACGGGAGTCAGTGACCCAATCAGCCTGGGCTGTGGGCTGAGCTGTTGCGGGCTGTGGGCACAACCGACAAGAGCCAGACTGATAACGGCAACCAGACCAAACAACAGGCGATTCATACTCGGTTCTCCATGAGGGGCGCTTAAGGCTCGCGAAGTATAACGAATCGACCTGCAAACGGTGAGCGCGGTTCCGCGTCACGCTCTCGTCACATGCTGGAGGTATAAGACTTTGGTCGCTTTGCATGAACGGAGCTTGTTTGATGCGCGCACTTCTGCAGAAATTTGCCGCCACCCCGAACCCACGCATTTACGCCTGCCTGGATGAGCATGGCATCTGCCGCGCGTTTCGCCAGAGTGCCCAGCCACCGGGCCCCGCGGGCTGGCACGAGGTCAAGGAGCAGCGTCTGACCTGGCTCGGCGCGCCCTTGCCGAAAAGCGCATTTGCCCGCCATTGAGCGCCAGCTCGGGCATCCGCCTGCTTCGCTGCATGTGCAATAAAAGTCACACGCACCTGATCACTTCCCCCGCTTTCGCCTTATAATCGCGCCCCGATTATAAGGACGCCTCCTGATCGGCATCGCCGTACCGCTGATGCAGTCATGCCATCGGCAACGCCACAGAGAGTCGCCCACTTCGTGCTGCTCGATATCGAAGGCCCTCCTCCATGCGATGGCCGCGTTTTCGCGGAACATCTGCCGGCTGGAACGGCCCAACAGGCACATGAACTTTTGAGGTTCGCGTTCCAAAAGGACGTGAAAAAACGGTTTCAATAACTTCACAAGAGTGTGGCGAACATATGAATCATCTTGCGGCAGGACACGGCGACCTCCTCCCGTTATCCCAATCCTCAATACAGCTCGGCAACCGCTGACAGGCGCCTTTGCCGCCCAGGCCGACGGCCTATGACTGGACGCTGATTTTTTGGAGATGTGGTAATGGCGCAGAACGATTACGAAGCTGTAGATGTAGTGCTGGTCGGTGCCGGCATCATGAGCGCAACGCTGGCGGTGCTGCTCAAGGAGCTCGATCCGGGTATCAAGCTGGAAGTCGTCGAGGCAATGGACTTCGGTGCGGCAGAGAGTTCCAATCCGTGGAACAACGCGGGTACCGGGCACGCCGGCCTGTGCGAACTCAACTACACCCCCGAGTCTGCCGACGGCTCCATCGATATCAAGAAGGCAGTGAGCATCAACGCGCAGTTCGAGGAGTCCAAACAGTTCTGGGCCTACCTGGTCAAGAAAGGCACCTTCGGCTCGCCCAAGTCCTTTATCAATCCTGTTCCGCACTTGAGCTTCGTTCGTGGCCAGAAAGGCATCGACTACCTCAAGAAGCGCTTCGAGGCGCTGCATGTGCACCACGCCTTCGAAGACATGGTGTACAGCGAAGACCGCGCCACCATGAACGAATGGATGCCGCTGATGATGCCTGGCCGCGACCCGAACGAGCCGATCGCAGCGACCCGTGTGGCCAATGGCACCGACGTCAATTTCGGCGCGCTCACCAAGAGCCTGCTCGACCACCTGGTTCAGCAGAACGAGGCACGGGTGACCTTCAACCAGCGCGTTACCGACCTCACTCGCAACGAGCACGGCTGGCGCGTGAGCACCAAGAATCAGAAGAGCGGCAATCATCGCCAGATCCAGGCCCGCTTCGTGTTCCTCGGTGCTGGCGGCGGCGCTCTGCCCCTGCTGCAGATGTCCGGCATCGCCGAAGGCAAGGGTTTCGGTGGCTTCCCGGTCAGCGGGCAGTGGCTGCGCTGCGACAACCCTGACGTGGTGAACCAGCATCAGGCCAAGGTGTACAGCCAGGCTGAAGTCGGCTCGCCGCCCATGTCGGTGCCGCACCTGGATACGCGCGTGGTCGACGGTAAGAAATCGCTGCTGTTCGGGCCCTATGCCGGCTTCACCACCAAATTTCTGAAGAAGGGCTCGTTCCTCGACCTGCCGATGTCGGTGCGCCTGAACAACATTGGCCCGATGCTGGCGGTGGCCCGCGACAACTTCGACCTGACGCGTTACCTGGTCAAGGAAGTCATGCAGTCCCAGGAGCAGCGCCTCAATACCCTGCGCAGCTTCTACCCGCAGGCCAAGGCCAGCGACTGGCGCCTGGAGATTGCCGGCCAGCGCGTGCAGATCATCAAGAAGGACGCCAAGAAAGGCGGCATTCTGCAATTCGGTACCGAGCTCGTGGCTGCTCAGGATGGCTCCATTGCCGCTCTGCTTGGTGCCTCCCCTGGCGCCTCGGTGACCGTCTCGATCATGCTCGACCTGATCCGCCGCTGCTTCCCTGAGCAATCGGCGTCAGCCGAGTGGAGCAGCAAGCTGAACGAGATGTTCCCGGCACCCGCCGCGACGCTGGTCAGTGACGCCGAGCAATACCGCGCCGTTCAGGCACAGTCGGATACGCTGCTGCAGTTGCGAGATGCCCTGCCGGCCTGATCAAGGCCTGTCGAAAACGGCGCCCTGGAGGCGCCGTTTTCATTTCTTCAGTTCAGTGCCCGCGACAATAAAAAAGCCAGTCAGCAAGCTGACTGGCCGAGGGCCTGGCAGGCCGGGTGTTACTGGAACAGCGAGTCGGCGGAAAGGCCGTTCTTCTCGAGTATCTCGCGCAGTCGTTTGAGTGCTTCGACCTGAATCTGCCGCACGCGCTCACGCGTTAGGCCGATCTCCTGGCCAACCTCCTCGAGCGTGCAGCTTTCGTGGCCACGCAGACCGAAGCGTCGTACCACAACCTCGCGTTGCTTCTCGGTCAGCTCCGACAGCCATTGGTCGATGCTCTGGGATAGATCGTCGTCCTGCAGCAACTCGCAAGGATCGGTGGGGCGATCATCGGTAAGGGTGTCGAGTAGCGTCTTGTCGGAGTCTGGCCCCAGGGATACATCCACCGAAGACACCCGCTCGTTGAGGCCAAGCATGCGCTTGACCTCGCCCACCGGTTTTTCCAGGAGATTGGCGATTTCCTCGGGGGAAGGTTCGTGATCGAGCTTCTGGGTCAGCTCCCGCGCAGCACGCAGGTAGACGTTGAGTTCCTTGACCACATGAATGGGCAAACGAATGGTGCGGGTCTGATTCATGATCGCCCGCTCGATGGTCTGCCGGATCCACCAGGTGGCGTAGGTGGAGAAGCGGAAGCCGCGCTCCGGGTCGAATTTCTCGACGGCGCGAATCAGGCCGAGATTGCCTTCTTCGATCAAGTCCAACAGCGACAACCCGCGATTCACGTAGCGCCGGGCGATCTTCACCACCAGCCGCAGGTTGCTTTCTATCATGCGTTTGCGCCCGGCGGGATCGCCCTTCTGCGCCAAACGCGCGAAGAACACCTCTTCTTCAGGAGTGAGCAGTGGAGAGAAACCGATTTCGTTGAGGTACAGCTGAGTGGCATCGAGCGCCCGGGTGTAGTCGATGTACTTGTGCTGCTTGCTGCCGGTAGGCTGCTTGGCCTTGCTACGCGTGGCGACCTTGGCAGTAGCCGCCTTGTCGTTAGCCTCGTCAAGATCGATGTCCGGCTCCATCAGGAGCACTTCGTCATCGATGTCAAACTCCGGCGCTGCCTTGGTATTGAGTGCCATTTTATTGTTCCGTCCCTTGCTGAGTTCGACCAGCAAGCTCCGATGTGCGCTTGTCCTTGGCAACATCAGAGCCCGTCCATCCCACGTGAGCGGGTGAACGAGCGACAGATCAACGACGTGGCAGGTATTGCATTGGATCTACAGGCTTACCCTGGCGGCGAATTTCGAAGTGAAGCTTCACCCGGTCAGTTCCCGTGGAACCCATCTCGGCAATCTGTTGCCCGACTTTGACCTGCTGCCCCTCACGTACCAACAGCCTGCGGTTGTGACCGTAGGCACTCACGTAGGTATCGCTGTGCTTGATGATCACCAATTCGCCGTAGCCCCGTAACCCACTCCCGGCGTAGACAACGGATCCACCAGACGCAGCAAGGACAGGCTGTCCCAATTCACCTGCTATATCAATGCCTTTATTCAAACTACCGTTTGAGGAAAAACGGCCGATAATCGCACCGCTCGCCGGCCACGCCCAACCTGTTGCGGAACGCTGAACCGGCTCCACGGGGGTGGTGGCAGGTGTCGTCACGATCGGCGTCGTTGGACGAGTGGTGGTTTGTGCCGGAGGCGCTTGCACCGGCGTGGAAGGCCGACCTGGCGTGGTTGCGACGGGTCTCGAGGCAGGCGGCGTGGAGGCGGTGACGGGCCCGCCAGAACTGCCAGAACCGAAGCGAATCACCTGGCCCACGCGGATCATGTACGGAGGCGCGATGGCATTGTGTGCAGCCAGTGCTTTCCAGTCCCAGCCATAGCGGAAGGCGATGGAGTAAAGTGTGTCCCCACGTTGCACTCGGTACTGGCCAGAGGTGACCGGCTGGCGCTGTGAAGCAGCGCTATTGCGATCGACGACCTGCACACCACCCGATGGCGAGCTGGCGCAGCCGGCCAGCAGCGCACCTACGGCAGTCATCACCAGCAGGTTGCGCAGCATGCCCGAGGAACGATGTCCTTGTTTGGCTGTGGAACTCACCCCAATCTCCCTTGCAGACGGCCTCGAGCGACCGGTAAAGAACGCCGAAACGTCACACCTCTTCAACCTGGCGGCGGCGCGCCAGCCACTCAACGCCCAATACCAACGCGATAGCGCACAGGCTCAACACGATGGCCAGCAGCAATTGCGCGTCGTCTCCACTGACATCGGCGAACTGCCACGGCAATAGATTGACCTGTTCGAGTGGAAACGATTCACCATGACGATTGGTTTGCCATGTCAGGGTTTGTTTCCAAGGCCAGACCTTGACCAGCGAGCCGAGCATCAACCCGGCCAGAAAGGCCATGGTCAGGTCGCGCATGTTGGCGAGCAGCCAGCTCAACACCTTCGAGAAGGTCAGCAGACCTAGCACGCAACCGGCGCAAAACACCGCCAGCACGGCCAGATCGAAATTCTTCACGGCCCCTAGCACTACCGGGTAAAGACCGAGCAGCACCAGGATGAAGCTGCCCGAGATACCCGGCAGGATCATCGCGCTGATGGCGATGGCACCGGCGAAGAACAACATCAGCGGGTCGGCGGACAGTTGCATGGGCACTGCGAGGGTAATCCACAATGCGAATGCCAGGCCGACGGCAAAGCCGACCAACCGGTTACCGCGCCAGGCCTGCACCTCGCGCCCCACCAGATAGACGGATACCAGCACCAGCCCGAAGAAGAACGCCCAGAGCGGCACCGGGTGCTCGTTCATCAGGTAGCTGATGGCCCGAGCCAGGGTGAAGATACTGCTGAGAATGCCCAGCAAAACCACCAGCAGAAAACTGGCATTGCAAGCCTGCCACGCCGCGGCGATGCGCCCGCGTGCGAGCAGCATCAAGGCCTGGGGCATGGCGGCGAACGAGGCGAGAAGCTTGTCGTATATACCGGTGATCAGGGCAACGGTGCCGCCGGAGAAACCAGGCACCACATCGACCGCGCCCATCGCCATTCCTTTGGTATACAGCAGCAAGGTCTTCTTCATGCATCCTTCCGTTCGATTCGAATCAGGCCAGCGGGCCGTTGAGCAGGGGCACGAACCGTACTGCGTCGAGTACGTGCCGGGAGAAACCCTGTTCCTCGCGAATGATCAATAACAATTGCTGAACGTCACCTGAACCGACGGGAATCACCAGACGGCCGCCTGGAGCCAGCTGATCCAGCAGCGCCTGGGGCACTTCCGAGGCCGCGGCGGTAACGATGATCCCATTGTAGGGCGCCAGGGCCGGCCAGCCTTCCCAGCCATCGCCCCAGCGAAAGACCACGTTGCGCAGGCTGAGTTTGACCAATCGTTCCTTCGCCCGTTCCTGCAGCCCCTGAATGCGCTCGACGGTGAACACCCGCTCGACCAGTTGCGCCAGGATGGCCGTCTGGTAACCGGAGCCCGTGCCGATCTCCAACACCTTGTCCAGCGGGCCGGCGGCGAGCAGCAGCTCGCTCATGCGCGCCACCATGTAGGGTTGCGAGATGGTCTGGTTGTGGCCAATCGGCAGCGCCGTATCTTCATAGGCGCGATGGGCCAGGGCTTCGTCGACGAACAGATGACGCGGCGTGCGCCTGATCACCTCGAGCACGCCGGCGTTGGACAAGCCTTCTTCGTAGAGTCGCTGGATCAGGCGTTCGCGCGTGCGCTGCGAGGTCATGCCAATCCCGTGGCGGTCATGCTCCCGATTCATTTCATCAACCCCTCCAGCCAGGGTTTGAGGCGGTTGAGTCCATCCTGATAAGTGCGGTCGAGCTGCAACGGCGTGACCGACACGTAGCCCTGCATGACGGCGTGGAAGTCGGTGCCTTCAGCGCCATCCTCGACATCCCCGGCAGCAGCGATCCAGTAGCCGGCCTTGCCTCGCGGGTTGACGTCCTTGACCGGTGCGGCGGCGCGGGCACGATGGCCCAGGCGGGTCAGCTGCACACCACGGATACGCTCGAGCGGCAGGTTAGGCACGTTGACGTTCAGCACCGTACGAGGCGGCAGATCGAGCTGTTCGTGAGCCTCGACCAGCTTGCGGGCGAAATGAGCCGCGGTGGGCAGATTCTCGGCCGAACGGGAGACCAGCGAAAAGGCGAATGCCGGGCGGGCCAGAAAGCGGCCCTCGAGCGCGGCGCCTACGGTGCCGGAATACAACACGTCATCACCCAGATTGGCGCCCATGTTGATGCCCGACACGACCAGATCCGGCACATCGGGCAGCAGGCCGTTAATGCCCAGGTGCACGCAGTCGGTGGGCGTGCCATTGAGGCTGATATAGCCATTGGCCTGGGTGCAGGGGTGCAGCGGGCGATCCAGGGTCAGCGCGCTGCTGGCGCCGCTGCGGTCGCCGTCGGGGGCGATCACCGTGCAGTCGGCGTAATCAGCCAGCGCAGCGTGCAACGCGGCGAGGCCCGGTGCGGCCACGCCGTCATCGTTAGAAATCAGAATACGCATGGGTTGTCCGTCTGCCCTGCCGGTAAAAGCTCGACGATTTCGCGCACCAGAGCGGTGGCGAAACATCCAGCCGGCAGGACGAATTCCAGTTGCAGAATGTCAGGCTCGGGATAATGCCACGTCAAACCGCTAATGGGGAGGCGCAGGATACGCCGTTCGTGCGCCATGTCCGCTTGTGCGAGCCAGTGCGTGAGCTGTGCCTCAGCAATGGCGATACGCTGTTCGAGATCGCCCGTCGCGCCCTGAGCAGGCGAAGCGCCCTCACCCCATAAAGGCCCGGTGGGATGCAGATCGAGCGCATCCAGGCGGGGATCCTTGCATTCGGCCTCACCAGCGGCGAAAAAGCTGCGGCTGTCGGTGAACGCCAGAAGATCGCCAGGCAACGCCTGGTTCCAGGTGCCGGCTGCAACACGCTCGGCGAGCACCCGATTGAACACGAAGCTGCGCGCCGCCGAGAGCACCCGCGAACGCACGTTACGCTTTTCCGGCAACTCACCGTGCTCGGCGAAATGCCGGGCATGGGCCACGTTGCCGCCGTCGAAACCGAAGCGCTGGGCACCATAGTAGTTGGGAATGCCCTGCTCGCGAATGATGTGCAGGCGCTGGTCCAGGGTGGCCTTGTCGGCCTGCAACCCGGTCAGGCGCAGAGTGAAGCCATTGGCGGCATGAGCACCGCGCTGCAGCTTGCGGGTATGTCGCACCTGCTTGAGGATCGCCAGGGTTTCGTCCTGAGCCGTCGCCAAGTCAGGGTCTTGCTTGCCCGGCAGATGCAGGCTGAACCACTGCCGGGTCAGCGCCTGTTTGTCCTTCAAACCGGCGTAACTGATCATCCGGATCGGCACACCTGCGGCCCGCGCCAGGCGACGCGCAGCATCCTCGGTATTCAGCCCGCGCTTTTCGACCCACAGCCACAGGTGCTCGCCCACCCCGGAAAGCTCGATGTCGAGCACCTCGTCGACCTGAAAATCCTCGGCGGTGGCCTTGAGCACGGCATGCCCGCAGGGTTCGCCATGGGCGCGCGGGCCGAGCAATTCCAGTTCCGTCATGCGCTGACCAGCAGCGCGACGGCGTGTACGGCGATGCCTTCCTCGCGGCCCACAAAACCCAACTTCTCGGTCGTCGTGGCCTTGACGTTGACCTGATCGAGCTCGACCTGCAGGTCTTCGGCGATCAACGCACGCATGGTCTCGATGTGCGGCGACATCTTCGGCGCCTGGGCTTCGATGGTGGCGTCGACATTGCCGACCTTCCAGCCCTTGGCATGCACCAGACCAAGCACATGGCGAAGCAGCACACGGCTATCGGCGCCCTTGAAGTTCGGGTCGGTGTCGGGGAAATGCTTGCCGATGTCACCGAGCGCCACGGCGCCAAGCAACGCATCGCTCAGCGCGTGCAGCACCACGTCGCCATCGGAATGAGCGACCAGGCCGAACTTGTGGGGAATGCGTACGCCGCCCAGGGTGATGAAATCCCCGTCGCCGAAGCGATGCACGTCGTAACCATGGCCGATCCGCATGAGCCGTTGCCCTCGCAAAAAGGTCGATTCTACCCGAAACCGCGGGCCGAGGCGGACTTGCCCGGCAAGCGAGGAGGCCATGAACCTGGAAATCTCCGGCCGCCGGCGATCTGCCGGCAAGCGCGGCGCCATTAGCCCGCACCTACGCCATACGCCGCGAATGGGCCACGATGAAAAACATGGGAATGTTTTGCCGTTTGCAGGAGTCGACAAGAGGTAGCAGAGATTTCCCGCAACCATGGAGAACATCATGGCCGTAGCAAAGAAACCGGCAGTAGCTAAACCCAAGGCAAAAGCAGCGCCGAAAACCGCACCATCGAAACTCAAGGGCGATGGCCTGAGCATCAACACCAGCGTCGATCGCGGTGCGCGCGAGAAAGTCGCCGAGGCTCTGACCAAGGCAGTGGCCGACAGTTACACCCTGTACGTGAAGACATTGGGTGTGCACTGGAACGTGCAGGGCGGCAACTTCTATGGCCTGCACAAGCTGACCGACGAGCAGTACAACGAGCTACACCAGGCCGCCGACGAGATCGCCGAACGCATTCGTGCGCTGGGCAAGCTGGTACCGACTGGCGGGGAAACCTTCCGCTCGCTGACGGTGATCGACAACGAGGCGCCCCACGGCACCACGCCGCAGATGATCAAGCAACTGGTGCTGGACAACGAAACCGTTGCCCGACGCATGAGCGAGTTTGCGGAGCTGGCCGAAGAGGCTGGCGACCTGTTCACACATGACATGCTGGTGGCGCGCATCGGCGTGCATGAACAGAACGCCTGGATGCTGCGTTCCAGCCTGGGCGAATAATCGTCCGGCGATAGAAAAAGGGCGCTGCAGATCTGATCTGCAGCGCCCTTTTTTTCGTTCTATGCCTTCGCTATCGCTTCTCGCGCATGGTGCACTCCCACAAAAGCCACTCAGCAACTATCTGTGGGAGCGGGCGGGGACGCCTAATTCATACCCGAGAAAGTCTCTCCTATCGAAGAACTACGTCAGCCAGCCAACGCTTCGGCATGGTGACGCAAGTGATCCTCGATGAAGCTGGCAATGAAGTAATAGCTGTGGTCGTAACCCGGCTGCAGGCGCAGCGTCAGCGGGTGATTCGCTGCCTTCGCCGCCGTTTCGAGCACATGGGGTTTTAGCTGGCCGTCGAGGAAATCATCGCGATCGCCCTGATCAACCAGAATCGGCAGCTTCTCCGAGGCCTCGGCGATCAGCACGCTGGCATCCCACTCGCGCCAGCGCGAACGGTCCTCACCCAGGTAGTTGCTGAAGGCTTTCTCGCCCCACGGGCAATTGACCGGATTGGCGATCGGTGAAAACGCCGAAACCGACCGATAGCGCCCCGGATTCTTCAGCGCACAGATCAGCGCGCCGTGGCCGCCCATGGAGTGACCGGCGATACCGCGTTTGTCCGAAACCGGGAAGTTGGCCTCGATCAGCGCCGGCAATTCCTGCACGACATAGTCATACATGCGGTAATGGCGGGCCCAGGGCTCCTGGGTGGCGTTGACATAAAAACCGGCGCCAAGGCCGAAGTCATAAGCACCATTGGCGTCATCCGGCACGCCCTCGCCCCGCGGGCTGGTGTCCGGCGCGACGATGATCAACCCCAGCTCGGCGGCCCTGCGCTGGGCGCCGGCCTTCTGCATGAAGTTCTCGTCGGTGCAGGTCAGGCCGCTCAGCCAATACAGCACCGGCAACCTGGCGCCCTGCTCGGCCTGGGGCGGCAGATAGACGGCGAACACCATGTCGCAGTTGAGGCTGGAAGAGCGGTGCTTGTAGCGCTTGTGCCAGCCGCCGAAGCTCTTGTTACTGGATACGATTTCCAAAGTCATGGCAAATCCTCACGGGCGGTGGGCAAGCCGTCCTGGGACGGCGTTGCCTACCCCACTGATCAGTAGTGGATGACGGTGCGGATGCTCTTGCCTTCATGCATCAGGTCGAAGGCGTCATTGATCTTGTCCAGGCCCATGGTGTGGGTGATGAACGTATCCAGCGGAATCTCGCCGCTCTGCGACTTCTCGACGTAGGTCGGCAGCTCGGTACGGCCTTTGACGCCACCAAAGGCGCTACCGCGCCAGACGCGACCGGTCACCAGCTGGAACGGACGGGTGCTGATTTCCTGCCCAGCGCCGGCCACGCCGATGATCACGCTCTCGCCCCAGCCCTTGTGCGCGCACTCCAACGCAGCACGCATCAGTTGCACGTTGCCGACGCACTCGAAGCTGTAGTCCACGCCGCCGTCGGTGAGCTCGACGATGACGTCCTGGATCGGCTTGTCGTAATCCTTGGGATTGACGAAATCGGTCGCACCCAACTCCCGAGCCACGTCGAACTTGGCCGGGTTGATGTCGACGGCGATAATGCGCGAGGCCTTGGCCATCTTGGCGCCGATGATGGCCGCCAGGCCGATGCCGCCCAGGCCAAAGATCGCCACGGTGGCGCCCTCTTCCACCTTGGCGGTGTTGAGCACGGCGCCAATGCCGGTGGTCACGCCGCAACCGAGTAGGCAGACCTTTTCCAGCGGCGCTTCTTTCGGGATGACGGCCAGGGACACTTCCGGCAGCACGGTGTACTCGGAGAAGGTCGAGCAGCCCATGTAGTGATAGATCGGCTCGCCGTTGTAGCTGAAACGTGTGGTGCCATCGGGCATCAGGCCCTTGCCTTGGGTGGCGCGCACCGAACTGCACAGATTGGTCTTGCCGGACAGGCAGAATTTGCACTTGCGACATTCGGCGGTATACAGCGGGATCACATGATCGCCGACAGCCACCGAGGTCACGCCCTCGCCGATGGCTTCGACGATGCCGCCGCCTTCATGGCCGAGGATAGACGGGAACACGCCTTCGGAGTCAGCACCGGACAGGGTGTAGGCATCGGTGTGGCACACGCCGGTGGCGACGATGCGCACCAGCACTTCGCCGGCCTTTGGCGGCTCGACATCCACTTCGACGATTTTCAACGGCTCATTGGGGGCGAAGGCTACAGCGGCGCGCGACTTGATCATGTTCCGGCTCTCCAGATGAATTGCGATGGCGACGAGTGTAGTAGAGCCATCGACCGAGATAATCAGGCAGAATGCAAAACATTATTGCTCTACAGGGATAATTAATGAAGCGAGAGATGCAGTGAACCGCTGGGAAGGGCTGGATGAATTCGTCGCCGTTGCCGAATGCGGCCAGTTCACGGCAGCGGCAGAACGCCTGGGCTTGTCGTCCTCACAAGTGAGCCGGCAGATCGCCCGCCTCGAAGAACGCCTGCACACCCGCCTGTTCTACCGCACCACGCGCAAGGTGGCCTTGACCGAGGCCGGCCATACCTTCTTGCAACACTGCCAGCGCTTGCAGGACGCTCGCGAAGAAGCGTTGAACGCTATCGGCGATCTAGGCAGCGAGCCCAAAGGCCTGCTGCGCATGACCTGTGCGGTGGCCTACGGCGAGCGCTTCATCGTGCCGTTGGTGACCGCATTCATGGCGCTTCACCCGCGTCTTTGCGTGGAAATCGAGCTGAGTAATCGCACTCTCGATCTGGTGCAGGACGGTTTCGACATCGCCATTCGCCTGGGCCGCCTGCAGGACTCGCGCATGCTGGCAACCCGACTGGCGCCAAGGCGCATGTACCTGTGCGCGTCGGCGGACTACCTGCAACGCTACGGACGCCCGCACAGCCTGTCGGAACTGGCTCGGCACAATTGCCTGATCGGCAGCAGCGACGTCTGGACCTTCCAGCTCGAAGGCCGCGAAGCTTCACAGCGAATCAATGGCAACTGGCGCTGCAACAGCGGCCAGGCCGTTCTGGATGCTGCGCTGGCGGGGCTCGGCCTGTGCCAGTTGCCGGATTACTACGTGCTCGAGCATCTGCGCAGTGGCGCCCTGGTTTCGCTGCTCGACAATCATCAACCGCCCAACACCGCAGTGTGGGCGCTGTATCCCCAGCAGCGGCACCTGTCGCCCAAGGTCAGGCAACTGATCGACGCATTACGTTACGGTCTCGCTCAGCGCCCGGAATACGCCTGAAAGCCTGGTTTCGCGCACCGCGCTCATAGAATGTCACAACCGCCAGCGAACCCTGCCGGTGAGGTTCCGTCGTAACCCATGAGGCCCCTTTTCGGGTCGATGCGAACCCCCAGCATGAGGACATGGTTATGCAAGTCATGGTCAACAGCGGAAAACACGTCGACACCTCAATGGCATTCAAGACTGATATTCGCAGTCGAGTGCGCGACAAACTCCAGCGCTACGAAGAGCATCTCACTCGGGTGGAAATCCACCTCTCGGACGAAAACGCTCTCAAGAGCGGCCCCCAGGACAAACGCTGCAAGGTCGAAGCACGAATGAAGGGTCGCGACCCGATGTCGGTTTCCTATGACGCCTGCGAGCTGCAGCAGGCCATCGATGGCGCCATGAACAAGCTGACGTCGGTGCTGGAGCGCAACATCGGCAGGAATGCCAAGAAATGGATTCACTGAGAGCGGTCCACCTGCGCCTACAGGAGCGTCGCCCCGGTACTAATTGAAGGAGGCTTTGCCGCATTGCCGGCGCCGCCTGCACCATTCGCCCTGGGGCGGAGCTCCTACAAGATAGAGCAGCGGTGATTGCGTGAGAGCGTCGCCCTCGGCGCGAATCGGTGGAGGCCTTACCGCGGTGCCTGCGTCGCCTGCACCATTCCGAGGGTAGGGATCCTACAAGTAGGGCAGCGGCGTCAGTGACGGCCTCGCCAGAGGCGCTCCAGGTAATGCAAGTCTTCCGGGCGGGTGACCTTAAGGTTGTCCGCCCGGCCTTCGATCAGCCGCGGCGACTGCCCCGCCCATTCCATGGCCGAGGCCTCGTCGGTGACCGCCACATCCGACACCAAGGCTTCGGCCAGTGCCTGGTGCAGGGCACCGAGACGGAACATCTGCGGCGTATAGGCTTGCCAGATAACCGAACGATCGATGGTCTCACGCACGCGACCATCACTGCCCACGCGCTTGAGCGTATCGCGGGCCGGCACGGCGAGCAGCCCGCCCACGGCATCGTCAGCCAGTTCGGCGAGCAGAAGGTCGAGGTCGGCTTGCGCCAGGTTAGGCCGGGCGGCGTCGTGCACCAGCACCCAGTCCTGTTCACCGGCGCCCAGTTCGGTCAAGCGCAACAAGGCGTTGAGCACCGAGTCGGCGCGCTCGGCACCGCCGGCGGCCGTATGGATTCGCCCGTCACGGGCGCATTCGAGCGATGGCCAGAAGGGATCGTCCTCGGCCAGGCTGACCACCACGCCATGCAGGCATGGATGATCGAGAAAACAGTGAAGGGTGTGTTCGAGAATGCTCTTGCCGGCCAGTTGCAGATACTGCTTGGGCCTGTCGGCACGCATGCGGCTACCGATGCCGGCGGCCGGAATCACCGCCCAGAACGACGGCAGATCAGGTTTGTTCATTCTGCCAACTGATAGAGGGTTTCGCCGTCCTTGACCATACCCAGCTCATGGCGGGCACGCTCCTCGACGGTCTCCATGCCTTTCTTCAGCTCCATCACCTCGGCTTCGAGGATGCGGTTGCGTTCGAGCAGGCGTTCGTTTTCGCCTTGCTGATCGGCAATATCCTGCTGAAGCTCGGTTACCTGCGCCAAGCTGCCCTCACCCACCCACAGACGGTACTGCAAGCCAGCAAGCACGAGGATCAGAACGAGAAACAGCCAGTAAGGACTACGCATGGCAGGTGATGCACTCGGGTAGGAAATGGTCGCTGCGGCGGACATCCGTGGATTCTCCCTGCGTCATCGATATCCGGCAAGGCCGCCAGTGAGACCAGCGGAGCTCCAGAGAAGCCCGCGCGGCGACAGATACTCATCTGCGCCGCGCGACCCCGACTCAGCCGCGGAACTCGCCGCGACCGCGGTACGGCGCCTTGGCGCCCAGTTGCTCTTCGATACGCAGCAGCTGGTTGTACTTGGACACGCGGTCGGAGCGGCACAGCGAACCGGTCTTGATCTGACCAGCGGCAGTACCAACGGCGAGGTCGGCGATGGTGCTGTCTTCGGTTTCGCCCGAACGGTGAGAGATCACCGCGGTGAAGCCGGCGGCCTTGGCCATCTGGATGGCTTCAAGGGTTTCGGTCAGCGAGCCGATCTGGTTGAACTTGATCAGGATCGAGTTACCGATGCCCTTGTCGATGCCTTCCTTGAGGATCTTGGTGTTGGTCACGAACAGGTCGTCGCCGACCAGCTGAACCTTGGCGCCGATCTTGTCGGTGAGGATCTTCCAGCCCGCCCAGTCGGATTCGTCCAGGCCGTCTTCGATGGAGATGATCGGGAAGCGTTCGGTCAGGCCCTTGAGGTACTCGGCGAAACCTTCGGCGTCGAACGACTTGCCTTCGCCGGAGAGGTTGTACTTACCGTCCTCAAAGAACTCGGAAGCCGCGCAGTCCAAGGCCAGGGTCACGTCGCTGCCCAGTTTGTAGCCAGCATTGGCCACGGCTTCGGCGATCGCGGACAGAGCGTCTTCGTTGGACGCCAGGTTCGGCGCGAAACCGCCCTCGTCGCCCACCGCCGTGTTCAGGCCACGAGCCTTGAGTACGGCCTTGAGATGATGGAAGATTTCGGTGCCCATGCGCAGGCCGTCGGAGAAGGTCTTGGCGCCAACCGGCTGCACCATGAATTCCTGGATGTCGACGTTGTTGTCGGCGTGCTCGCCGCCATTGATGATGTTCATCATCGGTACCGGCATGGAGTACTGGCCCGGGGTACCGTTGAGGTTGGCGATGTGCGCGTACAGCGGCAGGTCCTGATCCTGGGCGGCAGCCTTGGCAGCAGCCAGGGACACGGCGAGGATGGCGTTGGCGCCCAGCTTGGCCTTGTTCTCGGTGCCATCGAGCTCGATCATGGTCTTGTCGAGGGCTTTCTGGTCGACCGGGTCCTTGCCCAGCAGTGCGTCACGGATCGGGCCATTGATGTTGGCGACGGCCTTCAGGACACCCTTGCCCAGGTAACGGCTCTTGTCGCCATCACGCAGTTCCAGCGCTTCGCGCGAACCGGTGGAGGCACCAGACGGCGCACAGGCGCTGCCAACGATGCCATTGTCGAGGATTACGTCCGCTTCCACGGTGGGGTTGCCACGGGAGTCGAGAACCTCACGACCCTTGATGTCGACGATCTTTGCCATTCTTGTAAGCTCTCCAGAAGTTATCGAAAACGCACTGCAGCATTCGGCGCCCGCCAACGGCCATGCTCGATGGCGGTCAGGCGGACATACAAACCCGGCCAACAGGCCGGGCGGTGGAACAGACGAGGCCGAGAAACGCCATCAGGCAGTTTCGATCGGATCCTGACTCTTGATCAGATCATCCAGCTGCTTGAGCTGGGCGAGGAAAGGCTCCAGCTTGTCCAGGCGCAGCGCACAAGGGCCGTCGCACTTGGCGTTTTCCGGATCCGGATGCGCTTCGAGGAACAAACCTGCCAAGCCCTGGCTCATACCGGCCTTGGCCAGCTCGGTGACCTGGGCGCGACGCCCACCGGCGGAGTCCGCTCGGCCGCCTGGCATCTGCAGGGCGTGGGTGACATCGAAGAACACCGGGTATTCGAAGGCCTTCATGATGCCGAAGCCGAGCATGTCCACCACCAGGTTGTTGTACCCGAAAGAGGAGCCGCGCTCGCAGAGGATCAACTGATCGTTCCCGGCTTCGACACATTTGGCGAGAATATGTTTCATCTCCTGGGGAGCGAGAAACTGCGCCTTCTTGATGTTGATCACCGCGCCGGTCTTGGCCATGGCGACGACCAGGTCGGTTTGCCGGGACAGGAAGGCCGGTAGCTGGATGATGTCGCAGACATCGGCCACCGGTTGCGCTTGGTAAGGTTCGTGCACATCGGTGATCACCGGCACACCGAAGGTCTTCTTCACTTCCTCGAAGATCTTCATGCCTTCTTCCAGGCCAGGGCCGCGGAAGGAAGTCACCGAAGAGCGGTTGGCCTTGTCGAAACTGGCCTTGAACACGTAAGGGATGCCGAGCTTGTCGGTCACCCGCACGTACTCTTCGCAGGCACGCATGGCCAGGTCACGAGACTCCAGCACGTTGATGCCGCCGAACAGCACGAAAGGCTTGTCGTTGGCGACGTCGATCTTGCCGACACGGACGGTCTTCTGTGCCATGGATCAGGCCTTCTTCGCTTGATGGGCGAGCGCCGCGTTGACGAAACCGCTGAACAGCGGATGACCGTCACGGGGCGTGGAAGTGAATTCCGGGTGGAACTGGCAGGCCACGAACCACGGATGGTCGGCGCTCTCCACCACTTCGACCAGCGCGCCGTCACCGGAGCGGCCGGTCACCTTGAGGCCCGCCTCGATGAGCTGTGGCAGCAGGTTGTTGTTCACTTCGTAGCGGTGGCGATGGCGCTCGACGATCACGTCCTTGCCGTAGCAGGCATGCACCTGCGAGTTCGGCAGCAACTGGCAATCCTGGGCACCCAGGCGCATGGTACCGCCTAGATCGGACGCCTCGGAGCGCGATTCGGTGGCGCCGGTCGCGTCCTGCCATTCGGTGATCAGGCCGACCACCGGGTGGCCGCTGGCGATGTCGAATTCGGTGGAGTTGGCGTCGCTCCAGCCCAGCACGTTACGGGCGAATTCGATGACCGCCACCTGCATACCGAGGCAGATGCCCAGGTACGGAATCTTGTTCTCACGGGCATATTTGACCGTGGTGATCTTGCCTTCCACGCCGCGCAGGCCGAAACCGCCCGGCACCAGAATCGCGTCGACGCCCTGCAGCAGATCGGTGCCCTGGTTCTCGATGTCTTCGGAATCGATGTAGCGAAGGTTGACCTTGGTGCGGTTCTGGATGCCGGCATGGCTCATCGCTTCGATCAGCGACTTATAGGCGTCCAACAACTCCATGTACTTGCCGACCATGGCGATGGTGACTTCGCTCGAAGGGTTCAGCTTGGCATCCACCACGCGGTCCCACTCGGAAAGGTCGGCGCCGCGGCAATCCAGGCCGAAACGTTCGACGACGAAGTCATCCAGGCCCTGGGCATGCAGCACACCCGGGATCTTGTAGATGGTATCCACGTCTTCCAGGCTGATCACCGCACGCTCTTCGACGTTGGTGAACAGGGCGATCTTGCGGCGCGACGACACATCGATCGGGTGATCGGAGCGGCATACCAGTACGTCGGGCTGCAGGCCGATGGAGCGAAGCTCCTTGACCGAATGCTGAGTCGGCTTGGTCTTGGTCTCGCCGGCGGTGGCGATGTACGGCACCAGGGTCAGGTGCATCAGCATGGCGCGCTTGGCGCCCACTTCCACGCGCAGTTGGCGGATGGCTTCCAGGAACGGCTGGGACTCGATGTCCCCGACCGTGCCGCCAATCTCGACCATGGCCACGTCGGCGTCGCCGGCACCCTTGATGATGCGGCGCTTGATCTCGTCGGTGATGTGCGGGATGACCTGGATGGTCGCACCCAGGTAATCACCACGGCGCTCCTTGCGCAGCACGTCTTCGTAAACGCGGCCGGTTGTGAAGTTGTTGCCCTTGGTCATGGTGGTGCGGATGAAACGCTCGTAGTGACCCAGATCGAGGTCGGTCTCGGCGCCATCGTGGGTGACGAACACCTCACCATGCTGGAACGGGCTCATGGTGCCCGGATCGACGTTGATGTACGGATCCAGTTTGAGCATCGTGACCTTCAGGCCCCGCGCCTCCAGGATTGCCGCCAAGGATGCCGAGGCGATGCCTTTCCCCAATGAAGAAACAACACCACCCGTGACGAAAATGAAGCGCGTCATGAAAAACCCTAAGAAGTCAGCAGTGGCGGTCGAGCCGCCGGGGAGCAGAGAAGGCCTTGGTTCACCTTAGCAAACATGGCGAACCATGCCGGCAAATAGCAAACATCCACCGCTTCTGGAAGAAGCAGCGAATACCTGAATAGAGACGGGAGCGTAGTCTACCGGAAACGTGCTGAGGGGGGAAGAACGGCAAGCCAGTGCAGCGCTAAAACGGCTGCCGACAGAATACGGATTTCGCAGGAAATACCCAGCGAATCAAAACCTTGCATGCTGACTCGAGCTGTTCCGTGATCAGCTTGACGCGACTGGCCGCACCCACGATAAAAACTGCCAACGCAGTTCACCGCAAGCGGGATCGAGCGGCAAATTGGCGACCGCTATCACCTGACCATCGCGCCGCAACAACGGCAGCCGGGGTCGAATGAACCCGGGCACACCGGCCTCCTGCAGCAAGCGCTTGAGATCACGCCGACCTCGCCCCGGAAGATCGAGCACCTCACCACCCTGCCGGTAAGCGATGCTCAACCGCCCAGCAGGAACCTGCCCGATAAATTCGACCATGCCGTTGCCGGGCAACTGGAGCGGATGCCGACCATCCAGCCAAGGTTGCTCCTGGTTCGCCCAGGCAGCGTTCCACGCGGCCTCCAGCCACAACAACCGCTCACCATGGCGACGCAGCTCGCCGCTTTCCAGCCGCCAGACCGGCGACGCATCCGCGGCAGCATCACGCAAATCAGCCCAACCCTGCCAATGCCGACTGTCCGGCAGGCGAGTCCGGTCGCCCAGCCAGTGCCTGAGCAGATTGCGCTGGCGAGCCTCGGAGAGTTGGCGAAGCAGCTGCAAGTCGAGACAGGGGATGCTCAACCATGGAAGACCGAGCGAAGCGCATGAACGCTGCAGATCGATGTCAGCGAGCTCATCGAGCAGAGCCTGAGCCTCGGCCTGGTGGGCTGCCGCACGGGCCAGCACCGTAGACGCGCCAGGCCAGTGGCCGGCCAGACGCGGCAGAATGTCCTGACGCAGGAAGTTGCGGGCGAAGCCACTGTCGCCGTTCGAGGGGTCTTCCACCCAGTGCAGCCCATGACGAGATGCATAGGCCTCGAGCGTCTTGCGGGGCACATCCAACAGCGGCCTCACGGCATGCCCCCGCCCCAGCGGACGACTCTGTGCCATGGCCGCCAGCCCACGCACCCCGGCACCGCGCAGCAGCCGATAAAGCAGGGTTTCCGCCTGGTCATCCTGATGCTGGGCCAGCACAAGTACCTCGCCCGGCACCATGAGCGCGGAAAAAGCCGCATAGCGCGCCTCGCGAGCGGCGCGTTCCACGCTGGCGCCCGGCTCGACCTGTACATGCCGGACATCCAGAGCGACACCCAGGCTGTCGCACACCCGCTGACAATGCGCAGGCCACTGCTCGGCAGCCGCCTGCAACCCATGATGAACATGGACAGCGCGAATGGTTGGCAGACCATGGCACCGGGCAGCACTGGCCAGCACGTGTAACAGGACTGTGGAGTCGAGCCCACCAGAGAAGGCTACACGCCAGGCAGGTGCATCTCGCCACGCCTCGAGGCGTGACAGCACGGCGGATTCGAGAGACATGCGGAGATCAGCGAAGCGACCCCGCAAGCATGGCGGCCATCGGGGCGATTGGCCTGCTTGCGGGGTGAAGCGGCATCAGGCGATACCGTAGCTCATCAGGCGCTCGTAACGACGGGCCAGCAGCGCGTCGGTATCGAGTTTGTTCAGGTCCTCGAGCTGAGCGACCAGTGTCTGACGGATCGATTCGGCAGCGGCGGCCGGATCACGGTGTGCGCCACCCAGGGGCTCGGCGATCACCTTGTCGACGATACCCAGGCCTTTCAGGCGCTCGGCGGTGATACCCATGGCTTCGGCGGCCTCCGGCGCCTTCTCGGCGGTCTTCCACAGAATCGAGGCGCAGCCTTCCGGCGAGATCACAGCATAGGTCGAGTATTCGAGCATATTGAGGTTGTCGCACACACCGATGGCCAATGCGCCGCCGGAGCCGCCCTCACCGATCACGGTGGAGATGATCGGCGTTTTCAGGCGTGCCATGACGCGCAGGTTCCAGGCGATCGCCTCGCTCTGGCCACGCTCTTCGGCGTCGATGCCAGGGTAGGCGCCCGGGGTGTCGATGAAGGTCAGGATCGGCATCTTGAAGCGCTCGGCCATTTCCATCAGGCGGCAGGCCTTGCGGTAACCTTCCGGGCGCGGCATGCCGAAGTTGCGGCGCACCTTCTCGCGGACTTCGCGGCCCTTCTGATGGCCGATGACCATCGCTGGCTGACCATTCAAACGCGCGACGCCACCGACGATGGCCGCGTCGTCGGAGAAGTGGCGGTCGCCATGCAGCTCGTCGAACTCGGTGAAGATGTGCTGCAGGTAATCCAGGGTATACGGACGCTGCGGATGACGCGCGAGGCGAGCGATCTGCCAGCTGGTCAGATTGCTGAAGATGCTCTCGGTGAGCGTGCTGCTCTTGTCCTGCAGGCGGGCGATTTCGTCGCCGATGTTCAGAGAGTTGTCGTTACCAACCAGACGAAGCTCTTCGATCTTGGCTTGCAGGTCGGCAATCGGCTGTTCGAAATCGAGATAATTCGGGTTCATAGGCATCCGTCATGCGTCGACGGCCAAAAAGGCCGGGGAGCGTGTATCCAATTGGCGCCTACCTTATAGGAACAGGCGCCTTCAGGTCGACACCTGCTGTGCACTTCCGGCGAAAATGCCGGCAAATGCGCCAGGCATTCGCTCGGCAGCCAGATCACGCGGATCTGGTCGCAGCGGAGGCAAGCATGCGGTGTCAGGGCCGAAAGACAGGGCCTGAGCCCGGACTTTCAGCGCCGCTATTCTAGCGGTATTGCAGGAAGACGTTTTCTCGCCCGAACTGGTCACGCAAAGCTTGAATCAAGCTGTCGGCCGGGTCGATTCGCCAGTCCTCACCGAACTGCAGCAGCGCCTTGGCATCGGCGCCGGTGTAGTCCAGGGTGATCGGGCAGGCACCGTGATGGCGCTGGCACAACTCGCCCAGCCAGCGCAGCCGGTCGCCCTTGAGCGCCGTGGCCTGCACCTTGACGCGCAGGCTTTCGGCCAGGCCGGTACGCGCTTCTTCCAGGCTCATCACCCGCTTGGCGCGCAGGCGCATGCCACCGGAGAAGTCGTCGTTACTGACCTCGCCCTCCACCACCACCAAAGCGTCGCTCTGCAGCAAGGCCTGGTTGCTGGCGAAGGCATCGGCGAACAGCGAGGCTTCGATACGCCCGGAGCGGTCGTCCAGGGTAATGAAGCCCATCTTGTCGCCCTTCTTGTTCTTCATCACCCGCAGGTTGACGATCAGACCGGCGATCGTCTGGGTGTCACGGGCCGGCTTGAGATCGACGATGCGCTGGCGAGCGAAACGCCGCACCTCGCTTTCGTATTCGTCGATCGGGTGGCCGGTCAGATACAGGCCCAGGGTGTCCTTCTCGCCCTTGAGGCGCTCCTTGAGGGACAGCTCGCGCGCCTTGCGATGGTTGGCATAGACGTCCGCTTCGGGGCTGGCGAACACGCCGCCGAACAGGTCCATATGGCCGCTATCGTGGCTGCGTGCGGTCTGCTCGGCGGCCTGTACCGCCTCTTCCATCGCTGCCAGTAGCACGGCACGGTTGCGGTCGATGTTGGCTTGGTAGGCCTTGATCTCGTCGTGGAAGTGCGGGCCGAGGCGATCCAGCGCGCCGCTGCGAATCAGCGCCTCCATGGTGCGTTTGTTGATGCGTTTGAGGTCGACACGCGAGCAGAAGTCGAACAGATCCTTGAACGGGCCGTCCTGACGGGCCTCGACGATGGCCTCTACCGGGCCTTCGCCCACACCCTTGACCGCGCCGAGGCCATAGAGGATGCGCTGGGTCTGATTCGCGTCGTGGCTGACAGTGAACTTGAACTCCGAGGCGTTCACATCCGGCGGATCGATGCGCAGCTTCATGCTGCGGCATTCCTCGATGAGGATCACCACCTTGTCGGTGTTGTGCATGTCCGCCGACAGCACCGCGGCCATGAAGGGCGCTGGGTAATGCGCCTTGAGCCAGGCGGTCTGGTAGGACACCAGGCCATAGGCGGCGGAGTGGGATTTGTTGAAGCCGTAACCGGCGAACTTTTCCACCAGGTCGAAGATGTTACCCGCCAGATCGGCATCGATGCCGTTATTGGCGCAACCTTCGATGAAGCCGCCGCGCTGCTTGGCCATTTCCTCGGGCTTCTTCTTGCCCATGGCGCGGCGCAGCATGTCCGCCTGGCCGAGGGTGTAACCGCCCATGACCTGGGCGATCTGCATGACCTGTTCCTGGTAAAGGATGATTCCGTAGGTCGGCTTGAGCACAGGCTCCAGGCCCGCGTACTGGTAATCAGGGTGCGGGTAGGACAGCTCGGCGCGACCGTGCTTACGGTTGATGAAGTCGTCCACCATGCCGGACTGCAGCGGGCCGGGGCGGAACAGCGCCACCAGTGCGATCATGTCTTCCAGGCAGTCGGGCTTGAGCTTCTTGATCAGCTCCTTCATACCGCGCGATTCGAGCTGGAAGACTGCCGTGGTCTCGGCCTTCTGCAGCATCTGGTAAGTCGGCTTGTCATCGAGCGGGATGAAGTCGATGTTGACCAGATCCTCTTCGGCGACGCCGACCGCGCGCTGGTCGCGGTGAATGGTTTCCAGTGCCCACTTAATGATGGTCAGGGTGCGCAGGCCGAGGAAGTCGAACTTCACCAGACCGGCCTGCTCGACGTCGTCCTTGTCGAACTGGGTCACCAGGCCGGCGCCCTCCTCGTCACAGGCGATCGGCGCGAAATCGGTCAGTTTGGTCGGCGCGATCACCACGCCGCCGGCGTGCTTGCCGGTACCGCGCACGATGCCCTCGAGTTTGAGGGACATGTCCCAGATCTCGGCGGCCTCTTCGTCGACCTTGAGGAAGTCGCGCAGCGGCTCTTCCATCTCGAAGGCCTTTTCCAGAGTCATGCCGACTTCGAAGGGGATCATCTTCGACAGGCGATCCGCCAACCCGTAGGACTTGCCCTGCACCCGCGCAACGTCGCGCACCACCGCCTTGGCCGCCATGGAGCCGAAGGTGATGATCTGGCTCACCGCATTACGCCCGTACTTCTCGGCCACGTAATCGATGACCCGGTCGCGACCGTCCATGCAGAAGTCGACGTCGAAGTCGGGCATGGAAACCCGCTCGGGGTTGAGGAAGCGCTCGAACAGCAGGTCATAGGCCAGCGGATCGAGGTCGGTGATCTTCTGTACGTAGGCCACCAGCGAACCGGCACCTGAACCACGTCCCGGCCCAACTGGCACGCCATTGCTCTTGGCCCACTGGATGAAGTCCATCACGATCAGGAAGTAACCGGGGAAGCCCATCTGGATGATGATATCCAGCTCGAAATTCAAACGGTCGATGTACACCTGCTTCTTGGCGTCGTAATCCGGCGTGTCCTTGGGCAGCAGTACCTCGAGGCGCTCCTCGAGGCCGTCGAACGAAACCTTGCGGAAATACTCATCGATGGTCATCCCCTCCGGTACCGGGAAGTCCGGCAGGAAGTATTTGCCCAGCTGCACCTCGATGTTGCAGCGCTTGGCGATCTCGACGGTGTTCTGCAGGGCGTCGGGCAGGTCGCTGAACAGCTCGGCCATTTCCTCTGGCGATTTCAGGTACTGTTGGTCGGAGTAGATGCGCGGGCGGCGTGGGTCGTCGAGGATGCGCCCCTCACCGATGCACACGCGGGTTTCGTGAGCTTCGAAATCGCTCTGCTTGAGAAAGCGAACATCATTGGTGGCCACCAGCGGCGCGCCGGTCTTGTCGGCCAGGGCCACGGCGGCGTGCAGGTGTTCTTCGTCATTGACACGGCTGGTGCGCTGTACCTCAAGGTAGAAGCGCTCGGGAAACACTGCCTGCCATTCTTGCAGCAGCGCTTCGGCCTTGGCCGACTCGCCATCGAGCAGCGCATGGCCAATCTCGCCTTCCTTGGCGCCGGACAGGGCGATCAACCCTTCGCTGGCGGCTTTCACCCAGTCGCGCTGGATGATCACCAGGTCGTTGCTCTGCCCCTCGCTCCAGCCGCGCGAGATCAGTTCGGTCAGGTTGCGGTAACCCTTGGGATTCATCGCCAGCAGGGTCATGCGCGTCAGCGGGCCGTCTTCGTAGGCGCTGGCCAGCCAGATGTCGGCACCGCAGATCGGTTTGATGCCGGCGCCCATGGCCGCTTTGTAGAACTTCACCAGCGAGCACATGTTGCTCATGTCGGTGACCGCCACGGCGGGCATGCCGCCACCGGCCACGGCTTTGACCAGAGGTTTGACGCGAACCAGGCCATCGACCAGGGAGTACTCGGTGTGCAGGCGAAGATGAACGAAGGAAACAGCCATGAAGAAGCCCTGCAGGAAAAGCGACAAAACGCGGATTGTACCGTAACTGGAAGGATGGACAGCGGCCTGAGTACGCTCAGTTGTCGCTCGTGGCTTCCAGCAGGCGGCGGACCGGCGCGAAGGAGCGCCGGTGGATGGGAGTCGGCCCCAGACGGGTCAGGGCCTCAAGGTGAACGGGCGTCGGATAGCCCTTGTGCAGCGCAATGCCGTACCCCGGGTAGAGGGCGTCCAATTCGCGCATTTCGCGATCGCGGCTGACCTTGGCGAGGATCGAAGCCGCAGCGATGGCTGGCACCTGAGCATCGCCGCCGACCACCGGCGCGCTGGGCACCGAGAGTTTAGGGCAGCGATTGCCGTCGATCAGCGCCAGTTTCGGCTGCACGCTCAGACCTTCGACCGCGCGCTGCATGGCCAGCATGGTGGCGTGCAGAATATTGAGGCGATCGATCTCTTCCACCTCCGCGCGTGCGATGCACCAGGCCAACGCCTTTTCGCGGATTTCATCGAACAGCTTCTCGCGCCGCGCCTCGGTCAGTTTCTTGGAGTCGTTGAGCCCGAGGATCGGCCGCGTCGGGTCGAGAATCACCGCAGCGGTCACCACCGCACCACAGAGCGGGCCGCGGCCCACTTCGTCGACGCCGGCAACCAGCTCCTCGACGGTAGCGAAATCCAGCCCCAGCTGCATCAGCCACGCCCCAGCAGATCGAGCACCGCCGCCGCAGCACGCTCGGACGCGTCACGGCGCAGGGTACGGTGGATTGCATCGAACCCTTCGGTCTGCACCTCGCCGTCCACCAGCAGCGGCGCCACCGTCTGCGCCAGGGCATCGGCAGTAGCCGCGTCCTGGATCAGCTCGGGGACCAGCAGCCGCTGGGCGAGTAGATTGGGCAGCGAGATGTACGGGCTCTTCACCAGACGCTTGAGAATACTGAAGGTCAGCGGCGCCACCCGATACGCCACCACCATCGGTCGCTTGTAAAGCAGTGCCTCGAGGGTCGCGGTGCCGGAAGCGATCAGCACCGCATCGCAGGCGGCCAGCGCCTCGTGAGAGCGGCCATCGAGCAATTGCAGCGGTAGATCGCGATCGCCAAGCATCTGTTCGAGCTGCTGCCGACGTTCCGGGCTGGCACAGGGCAGTACGAAACGCACGCCGGGACGCAGCGCCCGCAATCGCTCGGCAGCATCGAGAAACAGGCTGCCCAGGCGCGACACTTCGCCCCCCCGGCTGCCTGGCAGCAACGCCACCACCGGCGCATCGACCGGCAGGCCCAGCTGTTCCCGGGCTGCAGTGCGATCAGCCTGCAGGGGAATCGCATCGGCCAGGGGATGGCCGACAAAGCAGACCGGCACCTGGTGCGCCTCGTAGAACTGCGCCTCGAAGGGAAACAGGGTGAGCATCAGGTCGCAGGCATCGCGGATCTTCAGTACACGCTTCTGCCGCCACGCCCATACCGACGGGCTGACGTAGTGCACGGTGCGAATGCCGGCCTGACGCAACTTGAGCTCGACGCCCAGGGTGAAATCCGGCGCATCGATGCCAATGAACACATCGGGCTTGCGCTCGATCAGGCTGGCAATCAGGCGGCGGCGGCGCGACAGCAGCTCGGGCAGCCGACCCAATACTTCGACCAGGCCCATGACCGCCAGGCGCTCCATGGGGAAATCGCTGACCAGCCCCTCGGCCTGCATGCGCGGGCCGCCCACGCCGATGAACTCGACGCTTGGGTGCTTGATCTTGAGCGCCTGCATCAGGCCTGCACCGAGAATGTCGCCGGATGCCTCGCCGGCAACCAGCGCGACACGCAATACCTCAGCCATGGTTCAGCGAGTAATGCCGCGGCTGGACGTCAGGATCGAATCGCGGAAAACCGCCACTTCGGAGAACTGGGCAGCCACTTCTTCCAGCTCGACCAGCGCTTCTTCGATGGTGAAGCCCTGGCGGTAGACGATCTTGTAGGCACGGCGCAGCGCCTGCATCGACTCGGCACTGAAGCCACGACGGCGTAGGCCCTCGAAGTTCATGCTGCGCGCTTCGGCCGGGTTGCCGGATACCGTCACGTAAGCGGGGACGTCCTTGCCGATCGCCGCGCCCATGCCGGCAAAGGCATGCGCGCCGATGTGGCAGAACTGGTGCACCAGGGTGTAGCCGGACAGAATCGCCCAGTCGCCGATGTGCACGTGCCCTGCCAGGGCCACGTTATTGACCAGAATGCAGTGATTGCCGACCACGCTGTCGTGGCCGATATGGGCATAGGCCATGATCAGGTTGTGGTCACCGATGGTGGTTTCGTCACGATCCTGAATGGTGCCGCGGTGCATGGTCACGCCTTCACGGATGATGTTGTGATCACCAATGACCAGGCGCGTAGGCTCGCCCTTGTACTTGCGATCCGGGGTGTCTTCACCCAGGGAGGCGAACTGGTAGATCTTGTTGTGCTTCCCGATCCGGGTAGGGCCCTTGATGATCACATTGGGACCCAGCACGCAGCCCTCGCCAATTTCTACGTCGGGCCCAATGATCGACCAAGGGCCGACGACGACGTCGTCTGCCAGCTTGGCGCTGGGATCGATGATGGCGCGAGGGTCAATCAAACTCATAACTTGCGTTCCGCACAGATGATTTCGGCCGAGCACACTTCTTTACCATCGACCGTGGCCTTGCATTCGAACTTCCAGATGCTGCGCTTGCTGCTGAGGAACTTGGCCTCGAGGATCAGCTGATCGCCAGGCACGACCGGCTGACGGAAGCGTAGCTTATCGGAGCCGACGAAGTAGTAGAGCGTGCCATCGGCAGGCTTCACGTCCATCATCTTGAAGCCGAGGATACCGGCCGCCTGAGCCATTGCCTCGATGATGAGAACGCCCGGCATGATCGGGTGCTCGGGAAAATGGCCGTTGAAGAATGGCTCGTTGACGCTGACATTCTTATAGGCACGAACGCACTTGCCTTCAAGATCCAGATCCGTGACCCGATCCACCAGCAGGAACGGATAACGGTGCGGCAAGTACTCGCGAATTTCGTTGATTTCCATCATTTCCAGAGAAGCCCGTAATAAAAAGAAGAGAGCCAGCCATTGGCTCAGGCATCAGATGAGGCATTCCCGCTCGAGGTCACGGCAGCGAGCTGTTTTTCCAACTGCTTCACACGCCGCGCCATGTCGTCCAGCTGGCGGATACGCGCCACGCTTTTCTTCCACTCGGCTGCAGGTTGCATGGCGGTACCCGATGAATAGGCACCGGGCTCGGTGATCGAACGCGTGACCATGGTCATGCCGGTCACGAATACGCCATCACACACATCGATATGACCGACCATGCCGACGCCGCCGGCGATCATACAGTTCTTGCCGATCGACGTGCTGCCGGAAATCCCGACGCAGGCAGCCATCGCCGTGTTGTCGCCGACTTGTACGTTGTGCGCGATCATGATCTGGTTATCCAGCTTCACGCCATTGCCGATACGCGTATCGGACAGCGCACCGCGATCGAGGGTGGTGTTGGCGCCGATTTCGACGTCATCACCGATGCTCACGCCGCCGATCTGGGCGATCTTCTGCCAGACGCCCTTCTCGTTGGCGAAGCCGAAGCCCTCACCACCGATCACCGCACCGGACTGGATAACCACACGTTTGCCGATACGCACGTCGTGATACAGGGTGACCCGCGGCGCCAACCAGCCGCCCTCACCGATTTCGGAGCGCGCACCGACCACGCAATGGGCACCGACGGTGACACCGGCAGCGATCTTCGCGCCCGCCTCGATCACCGCGTACGGACCAATCGCGGCGCTCGGGTCGACCTGCGCATCGCCGGCGACCACGGCCGTCGGGTGAACACCCGGCGCAGCCTTAGGCTTGCGATCGAACAGGTGGGACAGCGACGCGTAGGCCAGGTAAGGGTTGGCGACAATCAGCGCATTGCCAGTGAAGCCTTCCGCATCCGCCGCCGTCAGCAGCACCGCCGCCGCCTGGCAACTGCCCAGGTGCTTGCGATACTGCGCATTGGACAGGAACGTCAGCTGAGACGGGCCGGCATCCTGCAAGGTTGCCAGCCCGTCGACCATCTGATCAGCCGCGCCACGCAAGGTGGCGCCCAGCTGCTCGGCCAACTGGCCGAGCGTGAATACCGGTGTGGACATCATCAACGCATCTGGTTCATGCGCTCGATAACTTGGCGGGTGATGTCGAACTGCGGTTTGACATCGATGACCGCGCCGCGCTCGAGCACCAGGTCGAAGTTGCCATTCTTGATGACTTCTTCAACGGCCTTGTCCAGGTTGGGTTTGAGCTTCTTGAGCATGTCGCGATCGGCAACGGCCTTGGCTTCGTTCAACTCCTTGGACTGGAACTGGAAGTCACGGGCTTTTTGCTTGAAGTCCAGCTCGAGACGCTCGCGCTCGGCGGTCTGCATCTTCTCGCCATCTTTGACGATGCGATCCTGAATGCGCTTTGCGTCGCTTTCCAGCGTCTTGAGCTTGTTCAGTTGCGGGCCGAATTTCTTCTCGGCGTCGACGGCGTAGCGCTTGGCCGCGTCGGACTCGAGCAGGGCCATCTGGTAGTTGAGCACGGCGACCTTCATTTCCGCGAAGGCCGGAGTGGCCAGCATGGTGACGCTTAACAGAACCAATTGAGTCAACTTACGCACGGTGCAACTCCTGCAGAAAAACTGTCTTGGTGATTCGTGAGCAGACGCTTAGAACGTCTGGCCGAGGGAGAACTGGAATACCTGGGTATCGGCATCGTCCGGCTTCTTGACCGGCATCGCCAGGCTGAAACTCAGCGGGCCGAGTGCCGTGATCCAGGTAACGCCAACACCCACCGAGCTGGCCAGGTTGCCGAAATCGATGTCGCAGCTGTCGCCACGGCGCTTCTGGCCGGCGCTGCAATCGGTGTCGAAGACGTTACCCACGTCCCAGAACAGCGCGGTACGCAGCGAACGCTGATCCTTGACGAACGGCAGCGGGAACAGCAATTCGGCGCCGCCCTGGATCAACACGTTACCACCGAACGGCAGCGGATCCTGATCCGGGTCAGCCAGCGTACCCGGATTGGTACCGGTACTTGGCGTACTGCGTGGGCCCAGGCTGCTGTCCTCGAAGCCACGTACCGAGTTGAAGCCACCAGCGTAGTAGTTCTCGTAGAACGGCAGCTTGTCGGTCGAACCGAAGGCGCCACCGTAACCCAGCTGCGTGTGGAAGCGCATGGTGTAGGTGTCGGTCAACGGCTTGAAGACCTGGCCGCGATAATCGAGCTTGTAGAACGACAGGTCGCTACCCGGCACGGTGGTCTCGAAGACCAGGCTCTGGGAATGACCGCGGTTGGCCAGTACGCCACGGTTCAGGGTGGACTCGGACCAACCGACGGAGGCCTTGAAGTTGAGATACTTCTCGCCTTCCTGACGGGTGAAGTCGAAGATTTCGTCGACGGTGTAGCGGCCGGTGTTGATTTCGTCCTGCTGCACGGTCAGGCCGTAGGTCAGGCGCGCGGTCTCGCTGATCGGGTAACCGATGTTGATGCCGGCGCCGAGGCTGTCGACCGAGTAGCTGGATACGTCGACATCGAGTTCGTCGTAGTCGGTGGTGCGATAGAAGGCGTTGTAGCCAAGGCTCACGCCGTCTTCGGTCCAGTACGGGTCGGTGAACGAAAAGTTGTAGCGGCTCTGGTATTCGCTACGGGTCAGGCCGAGGCTGACGCGGTTACCGCTACCCAGGAAGTTGTTCTGGGTGATCGAACCGCCGAGGATCAGACCGGCGTTCTGGGCGAAACCCACGCTCGCGGTGATCGAGCCGGACGCCTGCTCCTCGACGCTGTAGTTGACGTCGACCTGGTCGTCGGTGCCCGGCACTTGCGGGGTTTCGACGTTGACTTCCTTGAAGAAGCCCAGACGTTCCAGACGCGTCTTCGACTGGTCGATCAGGTAGGTCGATGCCCAGCCGCCTTCCATCTGACGCATCTCGCGGCGCAGCACTTCGTCTTCGGTCTTGGTGTTGCCGCGGAAGTTGATGCGGTTGACGTAGGCACGCTTGCCCGGATCGACGACGAAGGTGATCGATACCGAGTTGTCGTCGTTATGCGGCTCGGGCACGCCGTTGACGTTGGCGAAGGTGTAACCCTCGTTACCCAGGCGGCGGGTGATCAGTTCGCTGGTGCTGGTCATCACCTTGCGGGAGAAGACCTGGCCCTCTTTGACCAGCAGCAACGCGCGCACTTCTTCTTCCGGCACCTTGAGGTCGCCGGACAGCTTCACGTCACGAACGGTGTACTTCTCGCCTTCATCGATATTGACGGTGATGTAGACGTGTTTCTTGTCCGGCGTGATGGATACCTGGGTGGAGGTGATATCCATGTTGATGTAGCCGCGGTCCAGGTAATAAGAACGCAAACGCTCCAGGTCACCGGAGAGTTTTTCGCGGGCGTACTTGTCGTCGTTGCGGAAGAACGACAGCCAGTTGGTGGTCTTCAGCTCGAACAGGTCCTGCAGGTCTTCATCGGAGAAAACCTTGTTGCCGACCACGTTGATGTGCTGAATGGCCGCGACACTGCCTTCATTGATACTGATCTTCAGCGCCACGCGGTTGCGCGGCTGAGGAATCACTTCGGCATCGATCTCGGCGGAGTAACGGCCCTGGGCCACATATTGGCGCTGCAGCTCGTTACGCACACCTTCGAGGGTCGCACGCTGGAAGATTTCGCCTTCGGCCAGGCCGGACTGGTTCAGCCCCTTGAGCAGATCATCGCTGCTGATGGCCTTGTTGCCTTCGATCTCGATGCTGGAGATCGACGGGCGCTCGACCACGGTAATGACCAGAACGTTACCGTCGCGGCCCAGTTGAATGTCCTGGAAGAAGCCGGTCTTGAACAGTTCGCGCGTCGCTTCGGTGAGCGTGCGATCATCGGCCGACTCGCCGACGTTCAGGGGCAGTGCGCCAAACAGGCTGCCCGCGGACACGCGCTGCAGGCCGTTAACGCGAATATCGGAGATGGTGAAGGACTCGGCGTGAACTTCGGCGATCATCAATGCGGAAAGAACCGCAGGTAGCAGCAGACGTTTCATGAAGTCCTTTCTTATTCCAACTAACGATAAGAAATCAGTCGTTCGAGACGAAAGATATATAATTCAGCTGAGCTCACAGGCGACCAAGGTCGTTGACCAGAGCCAACAGCATCACCCCGATCACCAGGCTGATACCAATCTGCATCCCCCAACCCTGCACCCGTTCGGACAGTGGGCGGCCTCGCACCCACTCGACCAGGTAATAAAGCAGATGTCCGCCATCCAGAACCGGGATGGGCAGCAAATTGAGAACGCCGAGGCTGATACTCAGGTAGGCGAGGAAATTCAAAAAGTCCCCAAGGCCCGACTCGGCCGAAGCGCCCGCCACTTTAGCAATGGTTATCGGCCCGCTCAAGTTTTTTACCGAGAGCTCACCGAAGAGCATTTTCTTCAATGAATCGAGGGTCAGCAGGCTCATCGTCCAGGTTCGCGCGCCCGCCTCACTGACCGCCTCGAGTGGCCCATAGCTGATTTCGCGAAGCATCTGCGCCGGCCATTGTGCCGGTGCCACGCCGGCGCCGAGGTAACCGGTGGCCGCTTCGCCCTCGCCTTTCGAGGCCAGGGTCACGGGTACATCCAGGCGCTGCCCATCACGCTCCAGGGCGATGCTTACCGACTTGCCCGGCAGCCCGCGCACGCGATCGACCAGATCCTGCCAATCGCTCAGGGATTGCCCGTCCAGCGCCAGCAGGCGATCACCGATTCGCAGGCCGGCGGCCTGGGCCGGCCCTTGCGGGTCGAATTCGGCGAGCACCGGCGCCAGGCTCGGACGCCATGGACGGATGCCCAGCGAGGCGATCGGATCAGGCTCATTGGCGCCGCGCAGCCAGTTGTCCAGTTCGACGCGATGGGCCGTGTCGGCACCACCATCGGGATGTCGCGTAGTGATCAGCAGCTCACCACTTTCACCGAGACGGCGCACCAGTTGCAGGTTGACCGCCGACCAGCCTGTGGTGGCCTTGCCGTTGACCGCAACGATTTCCTCACCCGCCTGCAGGCCGGCAACCTGAGCAAGGCTCCCCGCCTCCACAGCGCCGATGACCGGCCGCACCTGCTGACTGCCGAGCATGGCCACCAGCCAGAAGAACACCAGCGCCAAGGCGAAGTTGGCCGCCGGGCCCGCAGCCACGATGGAGAAGCGCTGCTTGACGGTCTTGCGATTGAACGATTGCTCGACCAACTCCGGCGGCACGTCGCCTTCGCGCTCGTCGAGCATTTTCACGTAACCGCCCAGTGGGATGGCGGCGATCACGAACTCGGTGCCCTGGCGATCATGCCAGCGCACCAGCGGCGTGCCGAAACCCACGGAGAAACGCAGTACCTTGACGCCGCAGCGGCGAGCTACCCAGAAATGGCCGTATTCATGGAAGGTCACCAGCACCCCAAGCGCGATCAGGGTGCCAACGATCATATAGAGTGCGCTCATGCCACTTCTCCGCGATTCAACCACTGCCCGGCCAGCTCCCGCGCACGGCGGTCGGCTTCGAGCACGGTATCGAGGCAATCCACCGCAACGACCGGCTCGGCCTCGAGAACGCCGCCAATGATACGCGCGATATCGGTAAAGCGAATCCGCCGCTCGAGAAATGCCGCTACCGCCACTTCGTTCGCGGCATTGAGCATCGCCGGCGCGCTGCCGCCCGCCTCCGCCGCCTCACGGGCCAGACGCAGGCAGGGAAAGCGAACGTCGTCCGGGGCCTGGAAATCCAGGCGCGCCACGGCGAGCAGATCCAGCGGTGCGACGCCCGAGTCGATACGCTGCGGCCAGGCCAGAGCGTGGGCGATCGGCGTGCGCATATCGGGATTGCCCAACTGGGCGAGCACCGAGCCGTCGACGTAATCGACCAGGGAATGGATGACGCTCTGGGGATGGATCAGCACCTCGACCTGCTCGGGGCGTGCGTCGAATAGCCAGCAGGCTTCGATCAGTTCCAGACCCTTGTTCATCATGCTGGCCGAGTCGACTGAAATCTTGCGACCCATCGACCAGTTAGGGTGGGCACAGGCCTGCTCGGGCGTTACCGCATGCAGCGCCTCGGGTGAGGACTGACGGAACGGCCCGCCGGAAGCGGTGAGCAGGATGCGTCGCACGCCGACCGGCTGCAGACCGCGCGCGTAATCCTGAGGCAGACACTGGAAGATCGCATTGTGCTCGCTGTCGATCGGCAGCAGGACGGCGCCATTCTGGCGCACCGCGCGCATGAACAACGCGCCGGACATCACCAATGCTTCCTTGTTGGCGAGCAGCACCTTCTTGCCAGCTTCGACAGCCGCCAGGGTCGGCTTGAGCCCCGCCGCACCGACGATGGCCGCCATCACGGCGTCCACCTCGGCATGGGCCGCGACCTCGCACAATCCGGCCTCGCCAGACAATACGCGAGTATCCAGCCCAGCCTGCTTCAGGCGCGCTTGCAGATCGGCTGCCGCTACGGCATCGGCGACCACGGCGAAACGCGGACGATGGATGACGCAAAGCGCTTCCAACTCGGCCAGGCGACTGAAGGCGGTCAGGGCAAATGCCTGGTAACGCGACGGATGGCGCGCGATGACGTCGAGGGTGCTCAGGCCGATTGAACCGGTAGCCCCCAAAACGGTGATCTGTTGAACCTGGCTCACAATGCGCCCCAGTCAGCCAGCCACAGCAACATGGCGAATACGGGAACCGCCGCCGTCAGGCTGTCGATGCGGTCGAGCACACCACCATGGCCAGGCAGCAGGTTGCTGCTGTCCTTGATGCCGGACTGGCGCTTGAACATGCTCTCGGTAAGATCACCGACCACCGAGATCAGCACCACCAGCGCAGCGGCCGGCAGCGCGAGAAGAAACTGCGCGAACGACCAATCGCGATAAAAGCCCACCACTACCGTCAGCAGCAAACTCAGCAGCAGGCCACCGACCAGGCCTTCCCAGCTTTTGCCGGGGCTGACCCGCGGTGCCAGCTTGCGCTTGCCGAAACGCTTGCCGGAGAAATAGGCGCCGATGTCCGCCACCCAGACCAGCGCCATCACCGCCAGGATCAGCCAGTTGGCCAGCTGCCACTGCTTGATCACCACCAGTCCTTGCCAGGCCGGCAGCAGAATCAGCAAGCCGATCGCCAAGCGCCCCGGCAGGCCGCCCCAGTAGCGGCTGCTATCCGGGTAATTGAGCACCAGAAAGGTCGCGAAGGCCCACCACAGTACGCCAGCGACCAGCAGCCACGGCGCCAGCGCAGGGGCGCTGTAAAGCAGATAAAGCAGTACCGCCACCAGGGCGGCGTAAGCGACACGCAACGGCTGAGCTTCGAAGCCCGCCAGACGGGCCCATTCCCAGGCACCGAGCACGACCACGACGGCGAGGAACAGCGCGAACGCGCCACCTTCGAGCAGGAAGAACCCTGCCAGGGCGACCGGCAGCAGGATCAGCGCCGTAATGATTCGTTGCTTGAGCATCAGGCGCGGGCCTCGGCTTCGACTTGTTCACTGGTTTTGCCAAAACGTCGCTGACGCTTGGCGAAATCGGCCAGCGCTGCGCGCATGGCGTCGTGCTTGAAGTCCGGCCACAGCAGGTCGGAGAAGTACAGTTCACTGTAGGCCATCTGCCAGAGCAGGAAATTGCTGACCCGATGTTCGCCGCCCGTGCGAATGCACAGATCCGGCAGCGGTAACTCACCAGTAGCCAGGCAGCCCTGGAGCAGGCGCGGGGTGATGTCCTCGGGTTGCAGATGACCGCCCTGCACTTCACGCGCCAGACGCTGCGCGGCCTGGGCGATATCCCACTGACCGCCGTAGTTGGCGGCGATCTGCAGGATGAAGCGTTTTTCGCCGGCCACGCCAGCGGTCGCCGCTTCGGCTTCGCGCATGGCGGCCTGCAGCTCGGGATGGAACCGCGAGCGGTCGCCGATGATGCGCAGGCTGATGCCGTTCTCGTCGAGCTTGCGTGCCTCGCGACGCAAAGCGCTGAGGAACAGCTCCATCAACGCACCGACCTCATCGGCCGGGCGCTGCCAGTTCTCGCTGGAGAAAGCGAACAGGGTCAGCACTTCCACGCCCGAATCGGCGCAGACCTCGATGACCGCTCTTACCGCATCGACGCCCGCCTTGTGCCCGGCCACACCGGGCAGCAGGCGCTTGCGCGCCCAGCGGTTGTTACCATCCATAATGATCGCCACGTGCCGTGGAACGGCCATCACGGCACCGACTTTGGAATTGTCCATGGCGACTTCCTGGCCGTCAGACGGCCATCAGGTCCGCTTCTTTCTGCTTCACGGCGACGTCGATCTCGGCCACGAACTTGTCGGTCAGCTTCTGTACGTCGTCAGCAGCGCGACGCTCTTCGTCTTCGCTGATTTCCTTTTCCTTGACGAGATCCTTGAGCTGGCTCATGGCGTCGCGACGGATGTTGCGCACGGCAACACGGGCGTCTTCGGCGGCATCACGGGCCTGCTTGGTGAAGCCCTTGCGGGTTTCTTCGGTCAGGGCCGGCATGGTGACCAGCAGCAGCTCGCCCAGGTTGGTCGGGTTGAAGCCCAGGCCGGAGCTCTGGATGGCCTTGTCGACCGCGCTCAGCATGCTGCGCTCGAACGCCACGACCTGCAGGGTGCGCGAATCCTTTACGGTTACGCTGGCGACCTGGTTCAGCGGGGTGTCCGCGCCGTAGTAAGGCACCATCACGCCGCCGAGGATGCTGGGGTGAGCCTGACCGGTACGAATGCGGCTGAATGCGTGAGCCAGCGATTCCAGGCTCTTCTGCATGCGAACCTGGGCGTCCTTCTTGATTTCGTTGATCATTCTTTACCTTCCTCGACCAAAGTTCCTTCGGCGCCGCCCACCACGACATTGAGCAGGGCACCCGGCTTGTTCATATTGAAAACACGCAGCGGCATGTTGTGATCACGGCACAGGCAGATGGCCGTCAGGTCCATCACGCCCAGCTTGCGATCCAGCACCTCGTCATAGGTGAGGCGATCGAATTTTTCCGCATGCGGATCCTTGAATGGATCGGCAGTGTACACACCATCCACCTTGGTTGCCTTCAGCACCACATCGGCGTCGATTTCGATACCGCGCAAGCAGGCGGCCGAGTCGGTGGTGAAGAACGGATTACCAGTGCCAGCGGCGAAGATCACCACCTCACCGGTTTTCAGATGGCGCATCGCCTTGCGGCGATCGTAGTGGTCGGTAACGCCGACCATGGAGATGGCCGACATGACCAGCGCGGGAATGTTCGAGCGCTCCAGGGCGTCACGCATGGCCAGGGCGTTCATTACCGTGGCCAGCATGCCCATGTGGTCACCGGTGACCCGATCCATACCGGCGGCGCTCAGCGCTGCACCACGGAACAGGTTGCCACCGCCGATCACCACACCCACCTGCACGCCGATACCGACCAACTGGCCGACTTCCAGCGCCATGCGATCGAGCACCTTGGGATCGATGCCGAAATCTTCCGAGCCCATCAGGGCCTCGCCGCTGAGTTTGAGCAGAATGCGCTTGTAGCGCGGTTGACGACCACTCACCTGCTGAGCCATTACCATTCTCTCCTGCGGCGTAAGAAAAACCTGCGAACCGAGTAGCTCGCATATCGAGCGCTTCGACAGCGCTCACGACCGTGAGTGCCACGGGCACCAACCATCGTTTCGAAAAAAATCCCCTTTGAAAAAGAGGCCGCGCGCGTGAGCGGGCAGCCTCTTCTGGGGCGCTAGCGAGGGTCTGTTGCCATTTCAACGCGAGCCGCGTTGCCGCGATACTGCGTTTCTCGCCGGCTCATTTGGCCAGCCAAACTTCGCGGCTCGTGCCTTGCCTCGCGGCAAAACGGGCGCCGGCGCGGCCGTGCGTGAAACGGCAACAGACCCTAACAGCTATCACTGCTTGCTGGCAGCAACCTGAGCAGCAACTTCGGCAGCGAAGTCGGTCTCGGCCTTCTCGATGCCCTCGCCCACTTCGTAACGAACGAAGGAAACGACTTCGGCACCGGCTTTCTTCACCAGGTCGCCGACCTTGACTTCAGGATCCATGATGAAGGCTTGCTCGACCAGGCTGGCTTCGGCCAGGAACTTGGCGATACGGCCCTTGACCATGTTCTCGACGATGTTTTCCGGCTTGCCGGCGATCTTCTCGGCGTTCAGCTGCAGGAAGATTTCCTTTTCCTTGGCAACCAGTTCCTCGGAAACCTGGTCGGCGGAAACAACGGCCGGATTGGACGCAGCAACGTGCATGGCAACGTGCTTGGCCAGCTCGTCATTGCCGCCCTTCAGGACGACCAGAACGCCGATGCGGTGGCCGTGCAGGTAGGCACCAACGGTGTCACCGGAAACAGCGGTCAGACGACGAATGTTGACGTTCTCGCCGCACTTGGCAACCAGGGCTTCACGAGCGGATTCGCGCGAGGCGATCAGCGGAGCGGCTTCGGTCAGGTTCTTCTCGAAGGCTTCATCCAGGCTTTCCTTGACGAAGGCCTTGAAGTCGTCCTGCAGAGCCAGGAAGTCGGTCTGCGAGTTGACTTCGATGATCAGGCCGCGGTTACCTTCGACGCGAACGGCGATGGAACCTTCAGCAGCGATGTTGCCAGCCTTCTTGGCAGCCTTGATGGCGCCCGAAGCGCGCATGTCATCGATCGCTTTCTCGATATCGCCACCAGCGGCAACCAGGGCCTTCTTGCACTCCATCATGCCTTGGCCGGTACGCTCGCGCAGTTCCTTGACCAGTGCTGCAGTAATCTCTGCCATCTTGAAAATCCTCTTGGTAGGTCTTCAACCATCACCCGCAAGGCGGGCGATCAAATCTTTGAGTGACAAAAAGGGGGCCTAGCCCCCTTTTTGCGCAGCGCATAACACTAGATGCTCTGCGTTACCGCTTAGCCTTCGGCAGCTTCTGCAGCCGGAGCTTCTTCGACGAACTCTTCGGTAGCGCCGCCGGTGTTGCTGCGACCACGGATCACGGCGTCGGCCATGGCACCCATGTACAGCTGGATGGCGCGGATGGCGTCGTCGTTACCCGGGATGATGTAGTCAACGCCTTCCGGGCTGCTGTTGGTATCGACAACGCCGATGACCGGGATGCCCAGTTTGTTGGCTTCGGTGATCGCGATGCGCTCGTGATCGACGTCGATGACGAACAGAGCGTCCGGCAGACCGCCCATGTCCTTGATACCACCCAGACTGCGATCCAGTTTTTCCAGATCACGGGTGCGCATCAGGGCTTCTTTCTTGGTCAGCTTGCTGAAGGTACCGTCCTGGGACTGTACTTCCAGATCGCGCAGACGCTTGATCGAGGCACGGATGGTCTTGTAGTTGGTGAGCATGCCGCCCAACCAGCGGTGATCGACGAACGGCGAGTTGCAACGAGCCGCTTCTTCGCGAACGATCTTGCCAGCGGAACGCTTGGTGCCGACGAACAGGATCTTGTTCTTGCCAGCAGCCAGCTTTTCAACGAACGACAGCGCGTCGTTGAACATCGGCAGGGTCTTTTCGAGGTTGATGATGTGAATCTTGTTGCGCGCGCCGAAAATGTACTTGCCCATTTTCGGGTTCCAGTAACGGGTCTGGTGGCCGAAGTGCACACCGGCCTTCAGCATATCGCGCATATTGACTTGGGACATGATAGTTCCTTGATAAGTCGGGTTAGGCCTCCACGCATCCCAATTTCCAACCCTTGCGGGCACCCAGGAAATCGTGTCGATACGTGTGTGGGGTTAGGCTTTCGGGGTCTACCCCGCAAAGCGGCGCGTTTTATACCATGAAAACCGGATTTGGGCTACATGCACATTCGGTATCGATGATCGGCCCCGCAAGGCGCGGGCGCTTCAAGGTTACCGGCGCAAACTGTTAACATGCTGCCCTTTACAGAGCTACCGAGATCACCATGACCGTCACCCTCAAGACGCCCGACGAAATCGAGAAAATGCGCATCGCCGGTCGCCTGGCCGCCGACGTGCTGGAGATGATCGCCGAGCATGTCAAACCCGGCATCACCACGGACGAACTCAATACCATCTGCCACAATTATATCGTCGACGTGCAGAAGGCCATCCCCGCCCCGCTCAACTACGGCGCGGCACCGGGTCGCCCAGGCTTTCCGAAATCCATCTGCACTTCGCTCAACCACGTGGTGTGCCACGGCATTCCCAACGACAAGCCGCTCAAGGAAGGTGATGTGATGAACATCGACATCACCGTGATCAAGGACGGCTACTACGGTGATACCAGCCGCATGTTCCACGTCGGCAAGGTGCCGGAGTGGGCCGAGCGCCTGTCGCGCGTCACCCAGGAATGCCTCTATAAAGGCATCGAAGCGGTTCGCCCTGGCGCGCGCCTCGGCGACATCGGCGAAGTGATCCAGAAGCACGCCGAGAAGAACGGTTTCTCGGTGGTTCGCGAGTTCTGTGGCCACGGCATCGGTTCTGTGTTCCACGAAGACCCGCAAGTACTGCACTACGGCCGCGCGGGCACCGGCATGGAGCTCAAGGAAGGCATGACCTTCACCATCGAGCCGATGATCAACCAGGGCCGCCCGGAAACCCGTGTACTGGGCGACGGCTGGACCGCGATCACCAAGGATCGCAAGCTGTCCGCCCAATGGGAGCACACCCTGTTGGTCACCGCCGACGGCTACGAGATCTTCACCCTGCGCAGCGACGACACCATCGCCCGCACCTCAGCCTGATACGAGCCCCCACCTATAGATGAAGGAAGGCCGCCGCATGTCGCTGCTAGACGCCGAATTGTTCGATCGCGGCCAGTTCCAGGCGGAACTGGCCCTCAAGTCCAGCCCCATCGGCGCCTTCAAGAAAGCCATCCGTCGCGCCCACGAGGTGCTCGATGCGCGCTTTCGCGACAACCGTGACGTGCGCCGCCTGGTCGAGGATCGCGCGCGCTTCACCGACCAGATCCTGCTCGAAGCCTGGAACCGGTTCACCTGGAGCAGCGAAGCGGAAATCGCCCTGCTGGCGGTGGGCGGCTATGGCCGTGGCGAACTGCACCCCTATTCCGATATCGACTTGCTGATCCTGCTCGGCGGCGACGATCAGGAAACCTTCCGCGAGCCCATCGAAGGCTTTCTCACCCTGCTCTGGGACATCGGCCTGGAGGTCGGCCAGAGCGTGCGTTCGGTGGCCGAGTGCGGCATCGAGGCCCGCGCCGACCTGACCGTCATCACCAACCTGATGGAAAGCCGCACCATCGCCGGGCCCGAACACCTGCGCGAGCGCATGCAGGAAGCGACCTCTACCGCCCACATGTGGCCGAGCAAGGCGTTTTACCTGGCCAAGCGCGAGGAACAGAAGGCCCGCCATGCCAAGTACAACGACACCGAGTACAACCTGGAGCCCAACGTGAAGGGCTCGCCGGGCGGTTTGCGCGATATCCAGACCATCCTGTGGGTGGCGCGGCGGCACTTCGGCACCCTCAACCTGCACGCCATGGTCGGCCAGGGCTTCCTGCTGGAAAGCGAATACGCCCTGCTCGCCTCCTCCCAGGAGTTTCTCTGGAAGGTGCGCTATGCCCTGCACATGCTCGCCGGACGTGCCGAGGACCGGCTGCTGTTCGATCACCAGAGCAAGGTCGCCGAACTGCTGGGCTACAACGAAAGCGACACCAAGCGCACCATCGAGCGCTTCATGCAGAAGTACTACCGCGTGGTGATGGCCATTGCCGAGCTGAGCGACCTGATCAACCAGCACTTCGAGGAAGAAATCCTCCGCGCCGGCGACAGCACGCCGGCCAAGCCCCTGAACAGCCGTTTCCAGGTGCGCGACGGCTACATCGAAGTGACCCACGCCAACGTCTTCAAGCGCACGCCGTTCGCCATCATCGAGATCTTCGTGCTGATGGCCCAGCATCCAGAGCTCAATGGCGTGTGTGCCGATACCATCCGCCTGCTACGCGACCATCGTTACCTGATCGACGACGAGTTCCGCCGCGATATCCGCAACACCAGCCTGTTCATCGAGCTGTTCAAGTGCGAACAGGGCATCCACCGCAACCTGCGGCGCATGAACCGCTACGGCATTCTGGGGCGCTACCTGCCCGAATTCGGCCATATCGTCGGGCAGATGCAGCACGACCTGTTCCACATCTATACGGTCGACGCCCACACCCTCAACCTGATCAAGCACCTGCGCAAGTTCAAGTGGCCGGAGCTGGCGGAGAAGTTTCCGCTGGCCAGCCAGCTCATCGACAAGTTGCCCAAACCCGAGCTGATCTACCTGGCCGGGCTTTATCATGACATCGGCAAGGGCCGCGGCGGTGACCATTCGGAGCTCGGCGCCCTGGACGCCGAAGCCTTTGGCCAGCGCCATCACCTGCCCGCCTGGGACACCGGACTGATCGTCTGGTTGGTGCAGAATCACCTGGCAATGTCGACCACCGCCCAGCGCAAGGACCTGTCCGACCCGCAGGTGATCAACGACTTCGCCGCCTTCGTGGGCGACCAGACGCATCTGGATTACCTCTACGTGCTCACCGTGGCGGACATCAACGCCACCAACCCGACACTGTGGAACTCCTGGCGCGCCAGCCTGATGCGCCAGCTTTACACCGAAACCAAGCGCGCCCTGCGCCGTGGCCTGGAAAACCCGGTGGAACGCGAGGAACAGATCCGCCTGACCCAAAGCGCCGCGCTCGACACCCTGGTCAATGGTGGCACTGACCCGGATGACGTCGAGCAGCTGTGGTCGCAGCTGGGTGATGACTACTTCCTGCGCCACACCGCCAGCGACGTGGCCTGGCACACCGACGCGATCCTCCAGCACCCGGACGATGGCGGGCCACTGGTACTCATCAAGGAAACCACCCAGCGCGAGTTCGAAGGCGGCACGCAGATCTTCATCTACGCACCGGATCAGCACGATTTCTTCGCGGTAACGGTGGCGGCCATGGCGCAGCTGAACCTGAACATCCACGACGCGCGGATTCTCACGTCAACCAGCCAGTTCACCCTCGACACCTACATCGTGCTCGAAGCAGAAGGCGGCTCGATCGGTGACAATCCCAAGCGCATCCAGCAAATCCGCCAGAGCCTGGTCGATACCCTGATGCACCCGGACGAGTATCCGAACATCATCCAGCGCCGTGTCCCGCGCCAGCTCAAGCACTTCGCCTTCGCGCCTCAGGTGACCATTCACAACGATGCCCAGCGGCCGGTCACCGTGGTGGAACTGACCGCGCCGGATCGCCCAGGCCTGCTGGCCAAGATCGGGCGCATCTTCCTGGACTTCGACCTGTCGGTGCAAAACGCCAAGATCGCCACCCTGGGCGAGCGCGTGGAAGACGTGTTCTTCGTCACCGACGCCAACAACCAGCCGCTGTCCGACCCCGAGCTGTGCGCGCGCCTTCAACAGACCATCATCACCAAGCTATCAGCGACCAGCAGCACCAGTCCGTTACAGATCAGCATCTGACGACAGGAGCGGCGCCCGCCGCACACTTCAGTGTGGGAGCGTCGCCCTCGGCGCGAATGGATACCAGGTCATTGAGCAGGAGCAGCGACATGGCCGCCATTCGCCGCGGGGGCGCTGCTCCTACACGAGGGCATTTGCACCGAGCGCGGCGCGAGCCCGGTGGTCACCAGATCAGATCCGGAAGCTGTCCACCAGTTGCTTGAGCCGCCCGACCTGCTGATCCAGCTCGGTACAGGCACTCAGGCTGGCCTGCAGGTTGCGTACTCCATCCTGGTTCAGCGTGTTGATCTCGGTGATGTCCATGTTCAGGCTTTCGATCACCGAGGTCTGCTCTTCGGTGGCGGTGGCCACGGACTGGTTCATGCCATCGATCTCGCCGATTCGACGGGTCACGCCACGCAGGTTCTCACCGGCCTGGCCGCCGATGCGCACGCTGTCGTCGCTGAAGCGGCGGCTCTCGCCCATGGTCGCCACGGCGTCGCGGGCCCCGGCCTGCAACTGCTCGATCATCTGCTGGATTTCCTGTGCCGAGCTTTGCGTACGCTGGGCCAGGTTGCGCACTTCGTCGGCCACCACGGCGAAACCGCGGCCCGCCTCGCCGGCGCGCGCCGCTTCGATGGCCGCGTTGAGCGCCAGCAGGTTGGTCTGCTCGGAAATGCCTTTGATGACATCGAGGATCTGGCCAATGTCGTTGCTCTTCTCGCTCAGCAGTTCGATATGGCTGCCCGATGCCTGGATCTTGTCCGACAGGTCGCCCATCGAACCCAGGGTGCGCTCGACCATGCCCTGACCTTCTTCGGCATCGCGACGCGCCTCGCTGGCCTGCACCGACGCATCGGCGGCGTTGCGGGCGATTTCCTGGGCAGCGGCGCCAAGCTCGTTGATCGCCGCAGCAACGCTGTCGGTGCGCGCGGCCTGCTCGCTGGAGTTGCCCATGGACGCGTTGGATGCCTGCACCACGGTGCTGACCCGGGCATGCACCTCGCGGGTGGCCGACGCTACCTCGCGGATCGACTCGTGGATGCGTTCGACGAAACGGTTGAAGGCCCCGGCCAGTTCGCCGAATTCGTCGCCCGAGTCGATCTTCAAGCGCTGGGTCAGATCGCCCTCGCCCTCGGCGATGCCGCTCATGGCATGGCTCATCACGTGCAGCGGGCGCAGCAGGATGCGGATCAGGGCGCCGAGCAGCAGCAGGATGGCGATCACCCCGATGACCGTGGAGGTCAGCGCCGAGATGCGGAACTCATGCAGCGCCGCGAACGCCTTGCCCTCGTCGACCGACAGGCCGACGTACCAGCGCACGCCTGCCAGGCCCTGCACCGGCAGGAAGGTGACGATGCGCGCACTGCCGTCGGCAGCCGAAACGTCCTGCAGGCCGGGCTCCAGGCGCGGCGCACCGCTCGGGAACAGGTCGGCGAGTTTCTTCAGCACCAGGCTCTTGTCCGGGTGAACGAACACCGTGCCCTTGTCGTCGACGAGGAAGGCATACCCCATGCCGCCCAGGTCGAAGGAGTTGAGGATGTCGTCGATGGTCTGCAGCTTGAGGTCACCGCCGACCACGCCTTGCAGCGTGCCGCCGACGCTGACCGGACGGGTGATGGTGATCAGCAGGCCGTCACGCGGGTCGGCTGCCAGGTAGGGCTCGGTCAGGCCCGGGCCACTGCTGCCCGCGGCACTTTTGTACCAGGGGCGCTGACGCGGATCGTAGCCGGCCGGCAGCTCGCTGGGCGGAAACTGGGTGTAGGTGCCGTCGTTCTGGCCGTAGTAGGCATACAGAAAAGCCGAGGCGACGCTGCGGTGCTGCAGGTTTCTGGCCAGCGGCGCTGGCGAGCTGTCGTCCTGCACCGACTCGGCCAGATTGTCGAGCAACTGCATGCGCCCGGAGAGCCAGTGCTGGATGTTGCCGGTGGAAACCTGGCCAACATCGTTGAGGTAGTTGGCCAGGTTGTCGCGAATCGACGTGCGCTGCAGGTAGTCGTTGTACAGCGCGAAGGATGCGAAGGCCGCAATGACCACCAGGGAAGCAGCCAGCATGATCTTGTGGCTGAATTTGAGGGTGCGCATGAAGGAGCTCTCGCTGAAAGGGATGCCGGGAGGGATTACCCACAGGCTATCGACCCGAAGCGGTGCGTCTTTAGCGTGTCTGATGAAAAATCTGACCACCGCGTCAGCCAAAATAATGGCGACGGGAAAGCGCGCTCTTGAGCGCCGCACGCGCGTTTTCGCTGACCAATTCCGCCCGGATCGATAGCTGCCAATCCATTGCCTGCTACCAGGCGACTCGCCGCGTGTTTACGACTCCATCGGCCGGTAAACGCCTGTCGCACCGATAAGCAATTTTCCTCGGCCGGCCCACGTGCTAGTGTCGACAACTTTGTCGTCGCCTCACAAAGGACCCGTCGGATCATCATGAACCACGCCCTCGCCCAGCTGCAGCCCTACCCCTTCGAGAAACTGCGTGCCCTGCTCGCCGGCGTCGCCCCCGCTGCGGATCGCTCGCCCATCGCCCTGTCGATCGGCGAACCCAAGCACCGTTCGCCTGCTTTCGTCGCCCAGGCCCTGACCGACAACCTCGACCAGATGGCGGTCTACCCGACCACCCTGGGTATTGCGGCATTGCGCGAAGCCATCGCCGCCTGGTGCGAGCGACGCTTCAAGGTACCGGCCGGCTGGCTGGACGCCGCCCGCCACGTGCTGCCGGTCAACGGCACTCGCGAAGCGCTGTTCGCCTTTACCCAGACCGTAGCGCAGCGCGATGTGGACGGCCTGGTGGTCAGCCCCAATCCGTTCTACCAGATCTACGAAGGCGCAGCCCTGCTCGCCGGCACCCAGCCCCATTACCTGCCGTGCCTGCAGGAACATGGCTTCAACCCGGACTTCGATGCCGTGGCGCCCGACGTCTGGCAACGCTGCCAGATTCTCTTCCTATGCTCGCCGGGCAACCCGACTGGCGCCCTGATCCCGCTGGAGACCCTGAAGAAGCTGATCGCCCTGGCCGACCAGTACGACTTCGTGATTGCCGCCGACGAGTGCTACAGCGAGCTGTATTTCGATGAGCAAAATCCACCTGCCGGCCTGCTGACTGCCTGCGCGGAGCTGGGCCGCAGCGATTTCAAACGTTGCGTGGTGTTCCACAGCCTGTCCAAGCGCTCCAACCTGCCGGGCCTGCGCTCGGGGTTCGTGGCCGGTGATGCGGAGATTCTCAAGGCCTTCCTGCTGTACCGCACCTACCATGGCTGCGCCATGCCGGTGCAAACCCAGTTGGCCAGCATCGCAGCCTGGCAGGACGAGGCGCACGTGCGCGCCAACCGCGACCTGTACCGCGAAAAATTCGATGCCGTGCTGGCGATCCTCGAAGGCGTGATGGACGTGCAGCGCCCTGACGGGGGCTTCTACCTGTGGGCCAGGACACCAGGCGATGATGCCGAATTCACCCGCGCGCTGTTCGCCAAGGAACACGTCACCGTTGTGCCGGGCTCGTACCTATCGCGCGACGTGGATGGCTTCAACCCGGGCGCCGGGCGCGTGCGCATGGCGCTGGTCGCACCATTGGCGGAATGCGTGGAAGCGGCGCAGCGCATTCGCCGCTTCATCGAAAACACCTGATGCGTGGGGCGCTGAGGGCAAGCGAAAGCCCTCAGCGCCACGTCGTCAACCTGCCGTACGGGTGACGGTCAGCACCACCGCCGCAATGCGCTCGACCTGCTCGTAGCCGGGCTTGAGCAATTCCTCGCCGAACACGTCCGGATCCACTTCTTCGTAACGCCAGGCCAGCGACGCATCGCCCAGGGTGCGCTCGATATAAGCCAGAAATGGGTCGCCTGCCGCGGTCATCGCCACGCCGGTGTACAGCAACAGGCTGCCACCTGGTGCCAAGCGGCCAATCGATGCTTCGACGATCGCCTTGGAAAGCCCGGCGCCCAATTCACCACCGCCATCGCGATAGGCACGGCTGTCGGCATCGAGCATGTAGGGCGGATTGGCGACGATCAGGTCGAACTGGCCGTCGACGTTTTTCAACAGATCGCTGTATTGCGCCTCGACGTTGTCCACCCCGGCCAGCGCTGTATTGATTCGGGTGAATTCCAGCGCCCGCGGGTTGATGTCCACCGCCAGCACCTCGGCGGCGGGCCTCGCCTGGGCGATGCACAGGGCGCCCGGCCCTGCGCCGCAGCAGATATCCACGGCCCGCGATACGGTCGCAGTCGAGGGCGTGGCGAGAAAGGCGTCGATGGCGCGCACGAAGCGATACGTATCCGGCCCGAAGAACACGGCGTCGGCCTGTACGGTCGGGTAACCCGAATGCACGAACAGATTGTCACCGAGGCTTGACCAACGTACTGCGCTGGACAGCTGATGGCCCTGCGGCTGCAAGACGCCGCCCACGCGCATCAGCTCGAGCAACTCGCCACCCACCACCTGTGCCTCGAACGGCCTGCTCCATCCGAACACACCTGCCAGAGCCTGCGCCTGCCGGTTTTCGGCACGGGCGTTGACCCGCTCGTGGGTCAACGGCGTGCCGGTGGTGAATCGATAGCCCTGTTGCCCGAGGGCCTGACCAAGGCTCAAAAGCGCCTGCTGTTGTGCGGTGTTCTGCTCGCTATGCATCGATGCCCCGGACATGGTTATTGGAGATAAGCGTTGAACAGCCGTGTGGCCAGCAAGCCTGCCGGCGTGAAGTGGCTGGCGGGCGACATCAGCCCGATCAGCTTGCTGGCCTCCTGCTGAGGCGGCAGAGCCCGAAGTGCGGCGTGCAGCGCCTGCGCTTCATCATCCAGGCCCCCGGCCTGCTCGGTGCTGGCCGCTGCCGGGCGGCGACGCGGCCGACCACGACCCCGTGCGGGTGCCCAGCTATCAGCGATCCAGTCGTGCAGCAATTGCTGTTCGTAGCTGCTGAACACCCCGAACATGGCCGCGCGATCGCCCTGCACCAATTGCCAGAAACGACTGTTCTGGGGGTCTTCATCACGGCGAATCCAGCCACGCTTCTGAAGTGCCTCGAGAAAGGCGCGCACCTGGCCGGGCTCGCTGAGCCATTCGTTGACGGTACGCCCCTCGATTCGGCAGTAATCGGAGTGCACCTGGGTAGCCACTTCACGCTTGCGCTCGAGCATGGCGCAGACTTCGTCCTCGAGATCGAAAGCGGCGATCACTGCCGTAGAGCCGATGCCCAGCTCGTTGAGCTGATAGCCGCGGATCACGCGGCGGTAGAAGTCCTCGCGATCGCCGACCAGCGGCAGATTCTCCAGCACGGCGTGCACGGCTTTCTGTGCATGGCCGGTGCTGGCGTTGTCGATGGTCACGTGCAGCTGGAAATAATAGGGGTCGATATCCAGCTCGGTCAGCTCATAGCTGGTGATCAGCAGATGCAGTGGCAACTGCTCGTAGCCCAGGTTGTAGCCGATCACTTCAGGCAGGTAATCATCGGCCAGATGACCGAGCGCCAGTTGCTGGGCACCCTGCAGAAAATGCCCGTCTTCCAGTTCGGCCAACTCGTCGCAACCGTGCTGGGCCAGCAGCTGCTTGTACAGCACAACATGGTTCATGACGGGAACGCCGTCGCCCAGTTCTTCGAGATAAGTGCGTAGCAACGGCCGCAGGCGCTGCTCCTGCCAATGCCGCAACAGCCCGTATAGCCAGGCGCCGTCGACCAGTTTGGTGGGCGCGACATGGCGTAGAAAATACAGGGCATGGGCGCGATTATGAAAATAACGCCGTGGCGCCCCCTGGCGTCGCGCCTGCAGATACTGCCCATAGGCCTCGGTGGTGCGCTGGGCGGCGGTACGCATCCAGTCGAGCAGCGCCTCGGGCTGGGTGGGAACGTCACAAGGCAGCTCCTGGGTCTTGGCCAGCTGGCCATCCAGAAAGCTGCGCGCCTCGCCTAACGCCCCCTCGTCCAGTTCGGGCTGCATCAGTCGCTCGTACAGCACGCGTGCCGGGCCGGCCTGGAGAAAATTGCAGCGCTGGCTTGGCGTGGTGAAAATCGGCATCAAAGTCGTCATGGTCGGGGCCTTGCGTGGGCAGTTCGGAGGCGCCGTGAAACGAAGTGGCGCTCAAACGATTCTTGGAATGGCCGGCGACGCGCCATGGCCTTATGGAATAGGGAGAATGGCGCGCGTTAAAAGATTCAACCTGAAGGATCAGCGGCAGCTAACCCATTGCCTCAGGCACGAAAAAGCCAGGCCGAGCAACGCTCGCCTGGCTTCATCATCAGGTTTTCTGGAGATTGGTAGCTATGAGCGGGTAATTGACCCTGTCAAACCGTGCGGCACAGCACCCAATCGTGCAGCAGCACGCGCAGTTCGTCGAATTTCACCGGTTTGGCCAGGTAATCGCTCATCCCGGCCGCCAGGCACCGCTCACGATCCCCTGACTGGCTGTGGGCAGTGATCGCCAGCACCGGTAACGCGGTACACGCCGGCAACTGACGTATGGCGCGGCAAGTGGCGAAGCCGTCCATCACCGGCATCTGGCAATCGAGCAGCACCGCGTCGATGGCCTCGCGCTGCAGGCACTCCAATGCCTCGTTGCCATTATCCGCGGTGCGCACGCGGTAACCGAGCTTGAGCAGCATGCCGCGAATCACCAACTGGTTGATGGCGTTATCCTCGACCACCAGCACCGTGCACTGCTCGGGCGCACGCACCGCCGTGCCGGCGCTACGCCGCACGGTGGGTTCTTCGGCGAGCGTCTTTACAGGTAGTGCCAGCGAGAGATCGAGGCGGAAGATGCTGCCGCCCGCTCCGGCGCGATTGGGCTCGTAGGCGAGACTGCCGCCCAGCAGATCGACCAGTTGCCGGCAGATGCTCAGACCGATGCCCAAGCCGCCGTATTCACGGGTCATCGAAGTGTCGAGCTGATGAAAACGCCGATACAGGTCGGTCTCGCGGACGTTTTCCAGACCGATGCCGGCATCGATCACCTCGAAGCTCAGCGGCAGGCTGTCCGCCGTGACCTGGGCATTGCTGCGCACGCGCAGGCGAACCTTACCCACTGAGGTGAACTTGATGGCGTTATCGAGCAGGTAGCCCAGCGCCTGCGCCAACTTCTGCCCGTCGCCCTCGACGGTATCGGGCAGACGTTCGTCGAGGTCCAGCTTGAAGTCCAGCCCCTTGGCACGGGCCCGGCCCTCGAAGTTCGCGCACAAGCCGTCGAGCAGCCCGCGCAGGCTGAAGGTTTCGCGCCGCGGATAGAGCCGGCCGGCCTGCAGTTCGGTGAGCGCCAGAATGTCGTTGACCATTTGCATCATGTCCCGCGCCGAACGGGTCGCGGTCTTCTGATATTGCTCGACCTCGGGGTCCAGACGCAGGGTCTGCATCAGTTCCAGCGAGCCGATCACGCCGTTCATCGGCGTGCGCAGCTCGTGGGTGACGGTGGCCAGGAAGTCATCCTTGAGGCGGTTGCTGTCGGCCAGTTCGTGGTTGAGCATCTCCAGCTTTGCGCTGGCGCTCTGCAGGATGCGCGCGCGCTCCTCTTTCATGCCGTTGATACGGTCGGCCAGGGCCAGGGACAGCAGCGCCACTTCGATGGCACTGCCGATCTGGCTGGCGTACATGGTCAGGAACACGTTGGGCAGGTAGCCGAGCACCATCAGCGTATTGACCACCCCGCCGAGCAGGAACGCCGCCCAGGCGATCAGAAAATAGCGCGCCACCCGCATGCCGCGCCACCAGGCCAGTGCGCCGGCGATCGGCACCACCAGAGTGAACACCAGGGCCAGCACCGTGGCCAGGCGCAACGACAGGGCATAACTGACGCACAGCGCCAGCACCATCACCAGGGCGCCCCAGAGCATCAGCAGCAACAGGCTGCGGTCGACCCACGGGCTGTGCTCGCGGGTGTGCAGGAAGCTGCGCGCGAACTGGCAGCCGAACAGCGCCGTGGCGCCGATCAGAAACGGCGTGGCGGCGTTGGCCCACCAGGGATTGTCCGGCCAGAAGAACTCGATGCCGGCCCCATTTACCGACACCTGATACAACCCGAACGAGGCGATGTAGAAGATGTAATAGAGGTAGCTGGTGTCCCGCACGCTGATGAAGATGAACAGGTTGTAGATCGCCATCACCAGCAACACGCCGTAGATGATGCCCAGCACATAGATACGCGCCGGCTGTTCTTCCAGGTAGGCGGCTGGCGACCACAGGCTTAGCGGCGCCTGGATCGAACCCTGGCTTTCCAGGCGCAGGTAGACGCGGCGCACCTGCTCGGGCTGGAACTCGAGGGCGAATAGGTAGTTGTTCTGGCGGATCTCGCGGCTGGAGAACGGCAATGCATCGCCGGTGCGATGAGTTAAGCGAAAGCGGCCATCGGCACCCTCTTCATAGAGTTCCAGATGATCCAGCGGCGGGTAGGCCAGTTCCAGCAGCCAGCTCTGCGGGTTGACGCTGGCCGCGCCGCGAGGCTGGTACTGCAGGTCGATGCGCAACCAGAATGCCGAACGCGAGTAGCCGGCATTCAACACTGCCTTGTCGTGCTGCCGGAAGCTACCCTGCAGGGCGCTGGAGGTCACGTCGTCGATGCTCTTGTCGCCGCGCACGTCCTCGAATACCGCGATGTGCTCCCCGAGCGGTAGGACGCGAGTGCGCTCGTCGAAGACCGCCGGCCCGGCCGCACTGGCCAGCAACGGGCAAAGCGCCAGAAGAAGGATCAGGAAAGAACGCATGCAGCCCCGCAGATGACCATGTTATGCGATATCGGAAGGCCCCACGCCTTCGAGATGACAACGCCGTTCACAGCTCGACATATGAATGCCGGCAACTCTAGGGTTCTGGCTTACGCATCGCAAGGGCGATGACGACCAAACGTCAGGTCAGGGCGCCGGCAGGCTCAACAGCGCCTTGGTGATGGCCTCGGCCAGATACTGGATGGAAAACACCCCGCCGTGGGCCCAGGTATCGGGCACCGCCGCGAAACGGTCAGCACGCACGAACGGCATGGCCCGCCACTCGCGTGTCGCGAACAGCTGCGCCTGCCCGGCGAACGGCTCGATGTACAGCACCACGCCCTCCTCGATGCTCGCCAGGGCCTGCACCGGTAACAGCGCCTCACGCTGCTGCGGGTAGGCAGGCTGCAGATGCAGTTGCTGCAGGGCGTGGTCGATCATCGAGTCGCCGTCGCCGCCGTCGACGCGAACCGTGCTCGCCGATTTGAAACGGATCACCGCCACCTTGGGCAATCGACCGCGAAAGTGCTCGACCAGTTGGCGATGCAGCTCATCGACCTGCACCTGCATGGCCGCCAGTTCGCGCAGCGCGTGATCCTCACGGCCGAAGCGCTGGGCCAGCGCCAGGTAGTCGTCACGGGCGACCAGATAACTGTCGTGCTCCTGGGACGGGCTGCCATAGGCGGTGACGGGGGCGATGCGCGCCAACTTGTCGCGCATGCCTTCCAGCGGCTCGCCGATGACGATCAGGTCCGGCTTGAGTGCCGCCACCCGCTCGAGATCGGGCGCACGCTGCGGCCCTGCGCTGGGTACCTCAGCCGGCAACGGCGGGCGTGCCACCTGGGCGCGATACCGATCGGCATCGGCCACGGCGACCGGCGTGATGTCGAGTTTGAGCAGATGCTCGGTGGCCTCCCAGCTCAGCGCCACCACCCGCGGCTCGGCCTGGGCGAGGCCCGCCAGCAGGCAAAGCGACAATGAGACGCCACGCAACAGATTGTTCATGTCAGGCGCCTTCTTCCCTGTCGATACGTAAAAGTGCAGGCCTCGCGATCCGCGGGCAAGGCCATCCTACAAACACCCCTGGCGGGCCTCAAGACCATCGCGTGCCCGGTGCCCCGACCGCCGAACCGGCCTGGCCTCATCGCCGCCCATAAAATGATAAGCTCGCGCCCCATCCAAATGCCGCCTGCCATGTGCCGGTGCGAGCCCGATCAACCCGGTACCGCGGCCACCGCCGTACCCGTAAACCGGAACCCGCGACACAGATGATCGACTTTGGCCTCCCCGATTACCCCCGCAGCACCGCCCGCCTCGCTCCATCGCGCCCCGTGGTGCTGTGCCTGTCCGGTCACGACCCGAGCGGCGGCGCCGGCCTGCAGGCCGACATCGAAGCGCTGCTCGCCCAAGGCTGCCACGCAGCCCCGGCAGTCACCGCGCTGACCGTGCAGGACACCGTCGACGTCAGCGACTTCCGAGTGCTCGACCGCGACTGGGTACTGGCCCAGGCCCATGCGGTGATCGCCGACATGCCGGTGGCCGCGGTCAAGCTGGGTATGCTCGGCTCGGTGGAGATGGTCGACACCGTGCTCATGATCATGGCCAAGCTGCCCGGTATCCCACTGGTCTGCGATCCGGTGCTGCGCGCTGGCGGCGGCGGCGCCCTGGGCAAGGAGGATGTCGGCTACGCCATGCGCGAACGCCTGTTCGCCGCCTCCACCATCGCCACGCCGAATCTGCCCGAGGCGCGCATTCTCGCCGAGCTGCCCGATGGCAACGCTGACCAGTGCGCTGAAAAGCTGCTGCCCCATATCGAGCACTTGCTGATCACCGGCGGTCACGGCGACGAAAGCGAGGTCCATAACCGCCTGTACCTGCGCGACGGCAGCCGCCACGATTTCACCTGCCCACGCCTGCCCGGCAGCTACCATGGCTCGGGCTGCACCCTGGCCAGCACCCTGGCCGGCCGCCTGGCCCTCGGTCAGGATCTGATCGGCGCCGTGCAGACCGCCCTGGATTACACCTGGCGCACCCTGCGCGATGCCGAACAGCCAGGGCGCGGCCAGTTCGTGCCGCGCCGCCTGCCACTGGATCTCAACTGATGGCCACGCACGGCAAACTGCGCGGCCTCTACGCGATTACCGACAGCCAATTGCTCGCCGGCGGCAAGCTGCTGCCCTATGTAGAGGCCGCTTTGGCCGGTGGCGCACGACTGTTGCAATACCGCGACAAGTCCACCGACGAAGCACGCCGCCTGCGCGAAGCCGAGGCACTGCGTACGCTGTGCGAAAACCACGGCGCCGAACTGATCATCAATGACGACGCCGAACTGGCGGCGCGCCTTGGCGTCGGCCTGCACCTCGGCCAGCAGGACGGTTCGCTGGCAGCAGCCCGCGCCCTGCTCGGCCGCCAGGCGATCATTGGCGGCACCTGCCACGCCCAACTCGCCCTGGCCGAACAGGCGGCCGGCGAAGGCGCCAGCTACGTGGCCTTCGGCCGCTTCTTCAATTCACTGACCAAACCCGGCGCCCCAGCCGCCACGCTGGATCTGCTCGAGGCCGCCAAAGCCCGCGTGGCCCTGCCGATCGTCGCCATCGGCGGCGTCGACCTGCACAACGCCGCCCCGCTGATCGAACGTGGCGCCAGCATGATCGCCGTGATCCACGCCTTGTTCGCCGCCGATTCACCCGCCGAGGTCGAGCATCGCGCGCGTGCCTTCAGCGCCCTGTTCGAATCGAACTGACTGACCTTTTTTCAGGAGACCCCAATGTCCCGCTCCGAAACGCTATTCGCCAACGCCCAGAAACACATTCCCGGCGGTGTGAACTCGCCCGTGCGCGCCTTCAAGAGCGTGGGCGGCACGCCACTGTTCTTCAAGCACGCCGAAGGCGCCTACGTCACCGATGAAGACGACAAGCGCTACGTCGACTACGTCGGCTCCTGGGGCCCGATGATCCTCGGCCATAGCCACCCGGACGTGCTCGACGCCGTGCGCCGCCAGCTCGACCACGGCCTGTCCTACGGCGCGCCGACCGCCATGGAAACCGAGATGGCCGACCTGGTCTGCTCGATCGTGCCGTCCATGGAGATGGTGCGCATGGTCAGCTCGGGCACCGAAGCGACCATGAGCGCCATCCGCCTGGCCCGCGGCTACACCGGCCGCGACGCGATCATCAAGTTCGAAGGCTGCTACCACGGCCACTCCGACAGCCTGCTGGTCAAGGCCGGCTCCGGCCTGCTGACCCAGGGCGTACCCAGTTCGGCGGGTGTACCGGCGGATTTCGCCAAGCACACCCTGACCCTGCCGTTCAACGATATCGCCGCGGTCGAAAAGACCCTGAGCGAAGTCGGCCAGACCGTCGCCTGCATCATCGTCGAACCGGTGGCCGGCAACATGAACTGCGTGCCGCCAGCGCCGGGCTTCCTCGAAGGCCTGCGCGAGCAGTGCGACCAGCACGGCGTGGTGCTGATCTTCGACGAAGTGATGACCGGTTTCCGCGTCGCCCTCGGCGGCGCTCAGGCCCACTACGGCGTCACCCCGGACCTGTCGACCTTCGGCAAGATCGTCGGCGGCGGCATGCCGGTGGGTTGCTTCGGTGGCAAGCGCGCGATCATGGAGTGCATCGCTCCGCTCGGCCCGGTCTACCAGGCCGGCACGCTGTCGGGTAATCCGCTGGCCATGGCCGCTGGCCTGACCACCCTGAAACTGATCAGCCGCCCGGGCTTCCACGCCGAGCTCGCCGACTACACAAGTCGCCTGCTGCAGGGCCTGCAGGATCGCGCCGATGCCGCCGGCATCCCGTTCGTCACCACCCAGGCAGGCGGCATGTTCGGTCTGTACTTCAGCGGCGCCGACGATATCGTTACTTTCGATGACGTGATGGCCAGCGACGCCGAGCGCTTCAAGCGCTTCTTCCACCTGATGCTCGACGGTGGCGTGTACCTGGCACCGAGCGCCTTCGAGGCTGGTTTCACCTCCATCGCCCATGGCGAAGCCGAGCTGAAACTGACCCTGGACGCGGCCGAGCGCGCCTTCGCGGCCCTCAAGCAGGCGTGAGCGAAACGGCGCCGTTCGGCGCCGGAGGTGAACGGCAGGTGGCCCAAATGGTTCTCTGGTAGGCCACCGCCGCGCATCGACGCGCTCTATCGGGCACCGGTAGCGACTGCCCTTGCGCCAGCTTGGGGCAGAAAAGCCGGCAAACACTTTGTAAGAACGGTGCCGCTTATTTCATAATGTGATGCCGAGCCCAATTGGCCTCGTCATCCATCCACCTGTCAGCCTGTCGAGGTATCCGGATCTTCATGAAGCGCACCGGCCGCACCCTGTCCCTGGGCTGCCTGTTGCTCCTGCTGCCAACGCTCGGCGTGGCGGATGGAAACTCATTGCTGATCCCGGCGACCGGGAGCTGCTCGCTCAACGTCGCCGCCGAAGACCTGCCCGCCGCGCTGCAAGCCTGCCAACAGAGCGCCGAAGGTGGCGATGCGCAGGCTCAGTACGAGCTGGGTGAGTTCTACTATGAAGGCCGCTCCGGCGAACGCGACCTGCCCCAGGCGCTGAGCTGGTTCGAACACGCCTCCCTGCAGGGCCATGCCCAGGCGCAATATCGCCTGGGCATGATGTTCTTTCGTGGCGAAGGCGTGGCAGCCAACAACGTGCAGGCCTACATCGTGCTAAAGATGGCCGCGGTCAACGGCTCGGACGAAGCTATGGACGGTGCCGACGAAGTGGCCATGCAGATGCCCCGCGCCGAGCAGGAAGTCGCCACCCAGGTGCTGGGGCAGATCTTCCGTAATTACCTGCAGGAGCTACAGGCTGCCGACAGCCTGTCGCCCTTCGCCCCACTCAAGTAATCAACCGATCAGCGGCGCTTTTCGCCTCTCACTTTTCCGGCAAGGGCGGCATCGGAAATGGCATGACGTTGCCGCCGCCCTTGGCTTCGCTGATCTTTGGCGTACCCAGACGCTCGACCTCGTCGATCCGCACGATCGAATGCATCGGCACAAAGCTGCGCACTACCCCGTCGAACTGCGCCTTGAGCTTCTCTTCGCTGGGGTCGACCACCAGTTGCGAGCGCTCACCGAATACGAACTCCTCGATTTCCAGGAACCCCCACAGATCGCTCTGGAAGATCTGCTTGGCGTACATCTCGTACACCTGGCCCTGATTGAGAAAGATCACCTTGTAGATGGGGTCGCGCTTGGTCATGGGTAACGAACGGCTGGCTGTGCTATGAAAGGGCGCGAATCTTAGCACGCCGCTGCATCGCCTCGCCGCCCCTCCCGTCCTGCGCCTGTGGCCTCGAACGGCCAACCCACCTATAATCCGCGGTCATTTTTTCACCGCCGACGAATCGCCATGACCAAGAAGCTCTATATCGAAACCCACGGTTGCCAGATGAACGAGTACGACAGCTCGCGCATGGTCGACCTGCTGGGCGAGCATCAGGCCCTGGAAGTCACCGATCGGCCGGAAGACGCTGACGTCATCCTGCTCAATACCTGTTCGATCCGCGAAAAGGCCCAGGACAAGGTGTTCTCCCAGCTTGGCCGCTGGCGCGAGCTGAAGCTGGAGAACCCCGATCTGGTGATCGGCGTCGGCGGCTGCGTGGCCAGCCAGGAAGGCGCGGCGATCCGTGACCGTGCGCCCTACGTCGATGTGGTGTTCGGCCCGCAAACCCTGCACCGCTTGCCGGAGATGATCGACGCCGCACGGGTGACCAAGACCGCCCAGGTGGACATTTCCTTCCCAGAGATCGAGAAGTTCGATCGCCTGCCCGAGCCGCGCGTGGATGGCCCCAGCGCCTTCGTTTCTGTGATGGAAGGTTGCAGCAAGTACTGCACCTTCTGCGTGGTGCCCTACACCCGCGGTGAGGAAGTCAGTCGCCCGCTGGACGACGTGCTTGGCGAAATCATCCACCTCGCCGAGAACGGCGTGCGCGAAGTGACCCTGCTGGGCCAGAACGTCAACGGCTACCGCGGCGAAACCCGTGATGGCGGCATCGCCGACTTCGCCGAACTGCTGTATCTGGTGGCGGCCGTCGACGGCATCGACCGCATCCGCTACACCACCAGCCACCCGCTGGAATTCTCCGACGCGCTGATCAAGGCCCACGCCGAAATCCCCGAACTGGTGAAATTCCTGCACCTGCCGGTGCAGTCGGGCTCGGACCGCATCCTGGCGGCGATGAAGCGCAACCACACCGCGCTGGAATACAAGTCGCGCATCCGCAAGCTCAAGGCGGCGGTGCCGGACATCGTCATCAGCTCGGACTTCATCATCGGCTTCCCCGGCGAGACCGAAAAGGACTTCGAACAGACCATGAAGCTGGTCCAGGACGTCGGCTTCGACTTCTCCTACTCCTTCGTCTACAGCTCGCGCCCGGGCACGCCGGCAGCCGATCTGGTCGACGACACCCCGGATGAGGTCAAGAAGCAGCGCCTGCAGATCCTGCAGAACCGCCTCAACCAGCAGGGCTTCGAGAACAGCCGGCGCATGGTCGGCAGCGTGCAGCGCATCCTGGTCAGCGACTTCTCGAAAAAGGACCCGGGCAAGCTGCAGGGCAAGACCGAGAACAACCGCTTCGTCAACTTCCCGTGCGACAACCCGCGCCTGATCGGCCAGTTCGTCGACGTGCATATCGACGAGGCGCTTCCGCACTCCTTACGCGGCACACTCATCGAACGTCATTGAACAATCAGCCGGCTGTCCGCATATCGTGATGACGCGCCAGGTGCAGCGCGGCGGTCAGCCGCGCTTTCACTCGTCCCTGGCTAGCGCTATTCTCTCCCTTCCATTCAGCCGACGGCGGCCTTAAAACGACCTTGAATACCACCTCGACACCTCATCGCTTCACCCTCGAGCCCTTCGAAGCCAAGCGCTTCGCCAACCTCAGCGGGCAATTCGACGAGCACCTGCGCCTGATCGAATCGCGCCTGGGCATCGAGATCCGCAACCGCGGCAACCAGTTCGAGCTGCTTGGCGAGGCCGGGCAGACCCTGTCTGCCGAGAACCTGCTGCGCCGCCTGTACCGTGAAACCGACAGCACCGAACTGTCGCCTGACATGGTGCACCTGTTCCTGCAGGAATCGGGTATCGAGGAACTCAACAGCCCCAGCAGCCACACCGACGTCGCCCTGCGCACGCGCAAGGGCATGATTCGTCCACGCGGCGCCAACCAGCAGCGCTACGTCAAGGCGATCCTCGACCACGACATCAACTTCGGCATCGGCCCGGCCGGTACCGGCAAAACCTACCTGGCCGTGGCCGCCGCCGTGGACGCCCTGGAGCGCGAGCAGATCCGCCGCATCCTGCTGGTGCGCCCGGCGGTCGAGGCTGGCGAGAAGCTCGGTTTCCTGCCTGGCGACCTGTCGCAGAAGATCGACCCATACCTGCGCCCGCTCTACGACGCCCTGTACGAGATGCTCGGCTTCGAGCAGGTGGCCAAACTGATCGAGAAGCAGGTGATCGAAGTCGCGCCGCTGGCATACATGCGCGGCCGCACGCTGAACAACAGCTTCATCATTCTCGATGAGAGCCAGAACACCACCATGGAACAGATGAAGATGTTCCTGACCCGTATCGGTTTCGGCTCCACCGCGGTGATTACCGGCGACGTTACCCAGGTCGACCTGCCGCGCGGCACCAAGAGCGGCCTCAAGCACGTCATCGAAGTGCTCAGGGACGTGCCGGGCATCAGCTTCACCCACTTCCTGCCCAAGGACGTGGTGCGCCACCCATTGGTGCAGCGCATCGTCGAGGCCTACGAGCGCTTCGATGCCGACCACCAGCCGTTCGACCGCCGCCCGGCGGACAACGATCCGGGAGCGCGCTCCGAGCCATGATCGAACTGGATCTGCAGGTCGCGAGCGAAGCTGGCCGCCTGCCCGCGCAGGCCGATTTTCAGGCCTGGTGCGCGATCGCTCTGCGCCAGCGCAGCGCCGACTCGGAACTGACCATCCGCCTGGTGGACGAAGAGGAAGGCCGCGAGCTCAATCGCACCTGGCGCGGCAAGGACTACGCCACCAACGTGCTGTCCTTCCCGGCCGATGTACCCGACGAATTACTCGATATTCCACTGCTCGGCGATCTGGTGATCTGCGTGCCAGTGGTCGAGCGCGAGGCTGTCGAGCAAGGCAAGACCTTGGATGCGCACTGGGCGCATCTGGTGATTCACGGCTGTCTACATCTTTTGGGCTACGACCACATCGACGATGCGGAAGCCGAAGAGATGGAAAGCCTGGAACGAATACTGCTCGCCGAGCTGGGTCATCCCGACCCGTATGCCGGCGACGAATGACTATAGGGATCCCGAGTAAAACGCCATGAGCGAAGACCGATCGAGCAACGAGCAGAAGTCCTGGTTGAACAAACTGACCCAGGCTTTTGCTCATGAGCCGAAAAACCGCCAGGAACTGCTGGAAGTCCTGCGTGATGCCCACCAGAACAAACTGCTCGACAGCGAGGCTCTGGCCATCGTCGAAGGCGCCATCCAGGTCGCCGACCTGCAGGTTCGCGACATCATGGTGCCGCGCTCCCAGGTGGTGACCATCAAGGCCAGCCAGCCCCCCAAGGAATTCCTCCCGGTGATCATCGAAGCGGCGCACTCGCGCTACCCGGTGATCGGCGAAACCCTCGACGACGTGCTCGGCATCCTGCTCGCCAAGGATCTGCTGCCGTTGCTGCTCAATGATCAGCCCGACTTCAACATCCGCGACATGCTGCGCCCGGCCACCTTCGTGCCCGAGTCCAAGCGTCTCAACGTGCTGCTGCGCGAGTTCCGCGCCAACCACAACCACATGGCGGTGGTGATCGACGAATACGGTGGCGTCGCCGGCCTGGTGACCATCGAAGACGTGCTGGAGCAGATCGTCGGTGATATCGAGGACGAGCACGACGTCGAGGAAGACAGTTACGTCAAGCCGCTGCCCAGCGGCGACTTCCTGGTCAAGGCGCTGACGCCCATCGATCACTTCAACGAAACCTTCACCACCGATTTCTCCGACGACGAGTTCGACACCGTTGGCGGCCTGGTGATGAGCGCCTTCGGCCATCTGCCCAAGCGCAATGAAGTGACGGTGATCGGCGAGTTCCGCTTTCGCGTGCTCAACGCCGACAGCCGCCGCGTGCATCTGCTACGCCTGACGCCGCTGGCCCGCTGACCCGACACCCCGCCATCTGGCGGGGTGTTCGCTCTCCCTTATCGTGAGTCCCTCGATGAACCGACTGTTCCAACCCGGCTGGGCCGGCAACCTGATCGCCCTGCTGGCCGGCGCGCTGACCACCCTGGCGCTGGCGCCCTATGGCATCTGGCCGCTGGCGCTGCTGTCCATCGCCCTGCTCTACCGCGGCCTGCGTGCGTTGACGCCGCGCCAGGCGGCCTGGCGCGGCTGGTGGTACGGCTTCGGGCTATTCGCCTCGGGCACCAGCTGGGTTTACGTGAGCATCCACGACTACGGCGCGGCCTCACCGCCGCTGGCCGCCTTCCTGACCCTGGGTTTCGTCGCCGGCCTGGGCCTGTTCTTCGCCCTCGCCACCTGGCTGTGGGCGCTTTGCCTGCGCCGCGACAGCGCGCCATTGGGCGATGCCCTGGCATTCGCTGCGCTGTGGGTGGCCCAGGAAGCGTTTCGCGGCTGGTTCCTCACCGGCTTCCCGTGGCTATATGTCGGCTACAGCCAGCTCGACGGCCCCATGGCCGGCCTGGCGCCGATTGGCGGCGTGTGGCTGCTGTCGTTCGCCCTGGCATTGAGCGCAGCGCTCTTGGTCAACCTGCCGCGCCTGCTCGGCAACAAGCCACAACTGGCCGAGGCGCTGGTGCTGCTGATCGCGCCCTGGCTGCTCGGCGCTGCATTCAAGGATCACGTCTGGACCGCACCGGCAGGCGAGCCGCTCAGCGTGGCGGCGATCCAGGGCAACGTGGAACAGAACCTCAAGTGGGACCCGGCCCAGCTCAACGCCCAACTGGCGCTGTACCGCGACATGAGCTTCGCCAGCAAGCCGGTGGATATCCTGGTGTGGCCGGAGACCGCGGTGCCGGTGCTCAAGGAACAGGCCATCGGCTACCTGAGCATGATGGATCGCTTCGCCAGCGACCGGAAAAGCGCACTGATCACCGGCGTGCCGATCCGCCAGCCCAATGCCGACGGCGACATTCGCTACTACAACGGCGTCAGCGTGATCGGTCAGGGCAGCGGCGATTACCTCAAGCAGCGCCTGGTGCCGTTTGGCGAATACGTGCCGTTGCAGGACATGCTGCGCGGGCTGATCGCCTTCTTCGACCTGCCGATGTCCGACTTCGCCCGCGGCGAGCACGACCAGCCGCTGCTCGAAGCCAAGGGGCACCGCATCGCCACGTTCATCTGCTACGAAGTGGTCTACCCGGAATTCGCCGCCGAGATGGCGGCCCAGAGCGACCTGCTGCTGACGGTCAGCAACGACACCTGGTTCGGCAAGTCGATCGGCCCGCTGCAGCATCTGCAGATGGCGCAGATGCGCGCCCTGGAGGCCGGCCGCTGGATGATCCGCGCCACCAACAACGGTGTGACCGTGCTGATCGACCCGTTCGGGCGTATCACCGAGCGCCTGCCGCAATTCGAACAGGCCACGCTCTACGGCCAGGTGCAGCCAATGCAGCACCTGACGCCCTACCTGCAATGGCGCTCGTGGCCGCTGATCATTCTCTGCAGCCTGCTGGCCGGCTGGGCGCTGGTGCGGCGGCGTCGGGACGCGAAGTAAGCAGGGTCGAACTGAGTGGTGGGCTGATGCGAATCGGCATCCTGCCCACCCTTCTTGTCTTTTCCGGATAGGCGTTATAGCCTGTGGGAGCGCACTGGGGCGCCTAGTCCATGCGCGCGAAAATCACGGGCATGGCCCGTTCCCACACTTGAGAAGCGGCGCACTCCACAACGTAGGGTGGGCTTTAGCCCACCACTTAACGCTACCTCCCGTAAACCAGCGGATAAGCCAGCGCGCCTATCACCTCGTTGAGCAGCAAGGTGCTTTGCCAGAAGGCCTTGCCTTCCGGCAGCCAGCCCCCCATCGGCCGGCCATTGGCCACGCCGAGAAAGCCCACCGGCGCCGTCATCACCTCGAAACCGGCCTGCTCGAAGCACCAGCGTGAGCGCGGCATGTGCCAGGCCTGGGTCACCAGCAAAACCCGACGGATGCCTTCAGGCTCGAGCAGCGCAGCAGTTTCGGTCGCATTTTCCCAGGTGGTGCGGCTGCGCTCCTCCTGCCAACGCACCTCGACACCCAGATCCTCGCGCATCACCTCGGCCATCAGCGCAGCCTCGCTGGGCGGGCGACCGAAGTGCAGGCCGCCGGTGGTCAGCACCGGCAAGCCGGAGGCTTTGGCCAGCCGCGCCGCATAGCGTGTGCGCTCCAGCGCCATGGCGCTGGGCTGCTCGCCGCCCCAGGCGGGGTCGTCCGAATCGCGCCCGCCGCCGAGCACGACGATGACATCCGCCTGCTGCGCCAGGGTGCTCCACTGTTGCTGGGCGATTGCCGGCTCGCGCTCGATGGCCCTGGCCATCCATTCCACCGTTACGGGCAGGCTCATCAACCACAGGCCGCCCAGCCCGAGCATGAAACAGCACAGGGCCAGCCGCGGGAAACGCCGGCGCAGGAACCAGCCCAGGGCGATGAGCAGCAACAGGACGCCGGGCGGCATGAAGAACTGCTTGAGCAGATAGCGCAGCGGCATCGAGCACCTCCAAAAAGGCTCGAAGCCTAGGGCCTGTTGACGTTTCAGCGCAAGCGGACGGAGCGACCTGCGGCCAGGGTCAGGACTTGTGGCACTCGGGCTCGCGACAGGCCAAGGCCGGCTGACGCTCGAATGGCGGCTGCGCAACCGCCGACTGGTATTGACGCGCCGCCGTGGCGTGCCAGCCATTGAGCCAGGCGCGGTCCTTGGCGAGGTATGCGGTAATCAGCGCCAGCTCGTCGGGCGACAGGCCGCGCACCTCCATGTCCGGAGGCGGCTGGCTGGACAGCTGCGCCAGGTTGTCGGCTTCGTCCAGGGCCACGGTCAGGCGTTCCAGCAACCGCCCATAGGGGTCACTCTCGTTATGGATATCTACGGGGACTTGCATCGCACACCTCCAGGCAGGGCGCCTTCCACTGAGCGTAGCCGCCACCCCGCATCCGGCTTGCCGCAACGACAAATGGCGCCGTCGACGGCGCGCCGCGCAATCAGCGTTTCCCTCTGCCGAGGGGGGTCATGTATGCTACGGCGTTTCCCGAAAGCCCCTTTCCCTAGCGCAAGTAGCCATGCACGAACAGTATCAGCCACGTGAAATCGAAGCCGCCGCGCAATCCCACTGGGACGCGCAGAACTCCTTTGCTGTCAGCGAACAGCCCGGCAAGGACACCTTCTACTGCCTGTCGATGTTCCCCTACCCGAGCGGCAAGCTACACATGGGGCACGTGCGCAACTACACCATCGGTGACGTGATCGCCCGCTACCAGCGCATGCAGGGCAAGAACGTGCTGCAGCCCATGGGCTGGGACGCTTTCGGCATGCCGGCGGAAAACGCCGCCATGAAGAACAACGTGGCGCCGGCCAAGTGGACCTACGAGAACATCGAGTACATGAAGTCCCAGCTCAAGAGCCTGGGCCTGGCCATCGACTGGTCTCGTGAAGTCACCACCTGCAAGCCGGACTACTACCGCTGGGAACAATGGCTGTTCACCCGCCTGTTCGAAAAAGGCGTGATCTACCGCAAGAACGGCACCGTCAACTGGGACCCGGTCGACCAGACCGTACTGGCCAACGAGCAGGTCATCGACGGCCGTGGCTGGCGTTCCGGCGCGGTGATCGAGAAGCGCGAGATCCCCATGTACTACTTCAAGATCACCGCCTACGCGGATGAACTCCTGAGTAGCCTGGACGAACTCGATGGCTGGCCGGAACAGGTCAAGACCATGCAGCGCAACTGGATCGGCAAGTCCCGCGGCATGGAAGTGCAGTTCCCCTACAACGTCGACTCCATCGGCGAAGCCGGTGCTCTGAAAGTGTTCACCACCCGCCCGGATACCCTGATGGGCGCGACCTACGTCGCCGTGGCCGCCGAGCACCCGCTGGCCACTCTGGCCGCCAAGGAGAACCCCGAGCTGCAGGCGTTCATCGCCGAATGCAAGGCTGGCAGCGTCGCCGAAGCCGACATGGCCACCCAGGAAAAGAAAGGCCTGCCGACCTCCCTGTTCGTCGAGCACCCGCTGACCGGCGAGAAGCTGCCGGTGTGGGTCGCCAACTACGTGCTGATGCACTACGGCGACGGTGCGGTCATGGCGGTTCCGGCCCACGACGAGCGCGACTTCGCCTTCGCCCGCAAGTACCACCTGCCGGTCAAGGCCGTGGTGCGCACCAGCGCTGGCGATGAAGTCGGCAGCGAATGGCAGGACGCCTACGGCGAGCATGGCCAGCTGATCAACTCCGGCGAATTCGACGGCCTGGACTTCGAGGGCGCGTTCGACGCCATCGAGGCGGCGCTGCTGCGCAAGGAGCTCGGCAAATCGCGCACCCAGTTCCGCCTGCGCGACTGGGGCATCAGCCGCCAGCGCTACTGGGGCTGCCCGATCCCGATCATCCACTGCGACAGCTGTGGCGACGTACCGGTGCCCGAAGACCAGTTGCCGGTAGTGCTGCCCGAAGACGTGGTACCGGACGGCGCCGGCTCGCCGCTGGCGCGCATGCCAGAATTCTACGAATGCAGCTGCCCGAAATGCGGCGCACCGGCCAAGCGCGAAACCGACACCATGGACACCTTCGTGGAATCGTCCTGGTACTTCGCCCGCTACGCCTCGCCGCACTATACCGGCGGCATGGTCGACCCGGCGGCGGCCAACCACTGGCTGCCGGTTGACCAGTACATCGGCGGCATCGAACACGCCATCCTGCACCTGCTCTACGCGCGCTTCTTCCACAAGCTGATGCGCGACGAAGGCCTGCTGACCTCCAACGAGCCATTCAAGAACCTGCTGACCCAGGGCATGGTGGTCGCCGAAACCTACTACCGAGTGCTCGATAACGGCGGCAAGGACTGGTTCAACCCGGCCGACGTCACCGTCGAGCGGGATGCCAAGGGCAAGGTCATCGCTGCCAAACTGGCCAGCGACGGCCTGCCGGTGGAAATCGGCGGTACCGAGAAGATGTCCAAGTCCAAGAACAACGGTGTCGACCCCCAAGCGATGATCGATGCCTACGGCGCCGACACCTGCCGCCTGTTCATGATGTTCGCTTCGCCGCCCGACATGAGCTGCGAGTGGTCGGATGCCGGTATCGAAGGCGCCAACCGCTTCCTGCGCCGAGTCTGGCGTCTGGCCCAGGGCCATGTCAGCCAGGGCCTGCCGGGCGTACTGGATATCGCCAAGCTGGACGACGCCGGCAAGGAAATCCGCCGCGCCATTCACCTGGCCATCAAGCAGGCCTCCCAGGACGTTGGCCAGCACCACAAATTCAACACTGCCATCGCCCAGGTGATGACCTTGATGAACGTGCTGGAAAAAGCCCCTCAGGACAACGACCAGCAGCGCGCGCTGATCCAGGAAGGCCTGGAAACCGTCGCCCTGCTGCTCGCCCCGATCACCCCGCACATCAGCCACGAGCTGTGGCAGGAGCTGGGTCATGAGGAAGCCATCATCGACGCCAACTGGCCGGTGGTGGACGAGTCGGCCCTGGTGCAGGATAGCCTGACCCTGGTTATTCAGGTCAACGGCAAACTGCGCGGGCAGATCGAAGTGCCGGCCGATGCCAGCCGCGAAGCCGTCGAAGCCGCAGCGCGCAGCAACGAGAACGTACAACGTTTCACCGAAGGGCTGACGATCCGCAAGGTCATCGTGGTGCCTGGCAAGCTGGTCAATATCGTCGCCAGTTGAGGCGACAGGGAACGGCCGGTCGCCACTGGCGACCGGCATCCGGTCTAGAGTTTCGGCCATGCCGGCCAGCGGAGCCGGCAGGACAAGGGGATACGAGATGATCAAGCGCAATCTTTTGGTAATCGGCCTGGCTGGCCTGCTCGGCGCGTGCGGCTTCCAGCTGCGTGGCACCGGCGACGTGCAGTTCGCCCTCAAGGAACTCGACGTGAGCGCACGCGACACCTACGGCGACACCGTGCGTGACGTCAAGGACGTGCTGGAGAACAACGGCGTTCGCGTGTTCCCGGGCGCAGCCTACAAGCTGTACCTGGCCCGCGAGCAGGAAAGCCAGCGTTCGGCCAGCTACACCAGCTCGGCACGCAGCGTCGAATACGAGCGCACCATGAGCCTGGATTACGAGATCCGCGGCGCCAAGAATCTGCTGTTGCTGAGCAACAAGCTCGAAGTGCAGAACTACTACGTGCAGGACTCCAACAACCTGATCGGCAACGACCAGCAGGCCAATCAGCTGCGCACCGAAATGCGCCGCGACCTGGTTCAGCAGCTGGCCCAGCGCCTGCAGCAGATCACCCCGGCGCAACTGGATGAGCTGCAACAGACCGCCGAAGCCAAGGCGAAAGCCGAAGCCGACGCCCTGGAAGCAGCCCGTCAGCGTGAAGCCGCGCAGCCGCAGCAATCGCCCATCGAACTACCTGCTCGTTAAGCCAGACGGGGCCACTCAGGTGGCCCCTCGGCTCTCTGCCCCATGAAACTCGCTCCCGCCCAACTCGGCAAACACCTGCAAGGCACCCTCGCCCCGGTTTACGTGGTATGTGGCGATGAGGCCCTGCTTTGCCAGGAAGCCACCGACGCCATTCGTAGCGCCAGCCGCGCCCAGGGATTCACCGAGCGCGAAGTGTTTCATGCCGAGGCCAATTTCGACTGGGGCATGCTCTACGAAGCCGGCGCCAGCCTGTCATTGTTCGCCGAGAAACGTGTCATCGAGCTGCGCATCCCCAACGGCAAGCCAGGTGACAAGGGCGCGGCAGCGATTCTCGAATACCTCGGCCGCCCGCCGGAAGACACCCTGCTGCTGATCACCCTGCCCAAGCTCGACGGCAGCACCCAGAAGACCAAGTGGGCCAAGGCGCTGATCGACGGGCCCAACTGCCAGTTCGTGCAGATCTGGCCGGTAGATGCCAATCAGTTGCCACAGTGGATTCGCCAGCGCCTGGCCCAGGCCGGCATGAACGCCAGTGCCGATGCGGTCGACCTGATCGCCGCGCGGGTCGAAGGCAATCTGCTGGCCGCCGCTCAGGAAATCGAGAAGCTCAAGCTGCTCGCCGACGGCCAGCAGATCGATGCAGGCACCGTGCAGGCTGCCGTTGCCGACAGTGCCCGCTACGACGTCTTCGGCCTGATCGACGCCATCCTCAACGGCGAGGCCGCCCACGCCCTGCGTATGCTCGATGGCCTGCGCGGCGAGGGGCAGGAGTCGCTGTTCATCGTGGTGATGCTGGCCCGTGAGCTGCGCCAACTGGCCAATATCGCCTATCAGCATGGCCAGGGCATCCCGCTGGACAAGGCCTTCGCCTCCGCCCGCCCGCCTGTTTGGGACAAGCGTCGCCCGCTGGTCAGCAAGGCCCTGCAGCGTCACACGCCGGCACGCTGGAATGCCCTGCTGATGGATGCCCAGCAGATCGATGCACAGGTCAAGGGCCAGGCGCCGGGCGATCCCTGGGCCAGCCTGTCGCGCCTGGTGTTGATGATGGCCGGCCAACGCCTGAAGCTCGGCGCTTAACAGGCCGTTGAAAAACGTAGGCGAGGCAGACAGCGCAATACCGGCGGCGGCCCCATAAAACATCAAAACAGGCGAAACGTAGCGCAGCGGAGTAACAGCCGAAGGCTGGCCCGCAGGGCGAACGCAGTGAGTCAAAAGCGGAGTGTACGAGTAGTACATGAGCATTTTGAGTTTGTTTTTAACGCTGCGATGGTAACGCAGCTAGTTTTTCAACAACCTGTTAACGCCTACCTCGCGTATGGACATTGTCTGCCCAACGGCGCATGATTCGCGCCGCTCGCTATCCGGGCGGGCACCGATCGAGGATCTGCCATGAGCAAGAAGAAGCGCCCCAACAAGGCCAAATCCATCATCGCCCAGCCGCTGTTCCGCTCACGCCAGGAACGCCCCGGCAAAGGAAAAGGCAGCTACAACCGCCAAGCCTCCCAGCAAAACTGGGAGGCTTGTTCATTTGTGGCGGCTTGAAAAACTCGCCCGGCCCGAATTTCCACTCATCCGTGCTAAGGTGGTCGCCTGCAAAACGTGTTGAGATGACCATGCCCAACCTGTTCATTCGCGGCCTGCCTGCCACCGCTGCGGCCAGCTTCCTGCTTTTGCTCACGGCTTGCGCCGATGCCCCTGCCCAACCATTGGCTTCCACAAGTGGCGTGCCGAACGCTACGGCCAGCAACGCTGCCCCCAGCCAACCCGTCGAAGAGCAACTGAGCTTCGAACAATGGCGCGACCTGCTGCGCAGCGACGCCATCGCCGCGGGCATCAGCCCGACCCTGTTCGACCGTGCCTTCGCCGGCGTGGTGCCGAACCCTGATGTGGTCAAGGCCGACAGCAGCCAACCCGAATTCAGCCGCCCGGTGTGGGAATACCTCAAGGGCGCGGTGTCGCCGAGCCGCGTCGCCCGCGGGCGCATCCTGCTGACCCAGAATCGCGCCATGCTCAACCAGATCGAGCAACGTTATGGCGTCGATGCCGAAACCCTGGTCGCCATCTGGGGCCTGGAGAGCAACTTCGGCAGCAATATCGGCAGCCACAACGTGGTGCGCTCGCTGGCCACCCTGGCCTACGAAGGCCGTCGTCAGGCTTTCTGGCGTGGTCAGTTGCTGGCCGTGCTGCAGATTCTCCAGCATGGCGACATCGCCCCCGAGAGCCTGGTAGGTTCCTGGGCCGGCGCCATGGGCCAGACCCAGTTCATGCCCACCACCTACAACGAGCACGCCGTGGATTTCGACGGCGACGGCAAGCGTGACGTGTGGACGTCCACCGCCGACGCCCTGGCGTCGGCCGCCCACTACCTGCAGAGCTCCAACTGGCAACTGCGCCAGCCCTGGGGTTTCGAGGTACAGCTGCCGAAGGGCTTCGACTACGCCCTGACCGATCCGGAAGTGCGCCGCAACATGGCGCAGTGGCGCGAGCTGGGTATCCACCCAGTCGGCCAGCCGCTGAGCACGCCTCGCGACGACGCCAGCGCCACGCTGCTACTGCCAGCCGGGCACCGCGGGCCGGCCTTCCTGCTGTTCAGCAACTTCCGCAGCATCCTGCGCTACAACAACTCGACGTCCTATGCCCTGGCCATCGGCCTGCTGTCCGACAGCCTGCGCGGCGGCAACGCCGTGCAAGGCAGCTGGCCCGAGGGCGACCGCCAGTTGGGCCGCAGCGAGCGCGTCGAACTGCAGGAACGCCTGAACGCCCGCGGCTTCGACTCCGGGCATGCCGACGGCATCATCGGCGCCAACACCCGCAAGGCCATCCGCGCCTTCCAGCTGCACCTGGGCTGGCCAGCCGATGGCTACCCGGATTTCGACCTGCTCGAGCAGTTGCGCCAGGCGCAGTGACCCTGCCGCGTGGTGACGCCCGTCACCACGCCTTTCTTCGACGTTTGCGAATCGCCCGTTCCTGGGCGACTCTGTAGCCAGGCACTTGCTGTGATCCAGGAATGCCCGGCTACCCGCCTGCCGTGATCCGGCGCGGGTCAATGACAACAGAGAGGTCGCTATGCACGACATCGAGCTGAACGAAGAACAACGCATGATCCGCGACTGCACCCGGCAGTTCGCCCGGCGCGCCATCGCGCCCCACGCCCAGGACTGGGAAAAGGCCGGCTGGATCGACGACGCCGCGGTGGCCCAGATGGGCGACATGGGCCTGTTGGGCATGATCGTGCCGGACACCTGGGGCGGCAGCTATCTCGATTACGTGGCCTATGCCCTGGCCGTGGAAGAAGTCTCCGCCGCCGATGCCGCCACCGGCACCCTGATGAGCGTACACAACTCGGTAGGTTGCGGCCCGCTGCTCAATTACGGCAGCGACGAGCAGAAAGGCGAGTGGCTGGCTCGCCTGGCCAGTGGCGCGGTGATCGGTTGCTTCTGCCTGACCGAACCCCAGGCCGGCTCCGAAGCCCACAACCTGCGCACCCGTGCCGAGCTGCGTGACGGCCGCTGGGTACTCAATGGCGCCAAGCAATTCGTCAGCAACGGCCGCCGCGCCGGGCTGGCGGTCGTCTTCGCGGTAACCGACACCTCGCTTGGCAAGCAGGGCCTCTCGGCCTTTTTGGTGCCCACCAATACGCCGGGCTTTCGCATCGAGCGCAGCGAGCACAAGATGGGCATTCGCGCCTCGGACACCTGCGCCATCACCCTGGACGACTGCAGTATTCCTGCCGCCAACCTGCTGGGCGAGCGCGGCAAGGGCCTGAGCATCGCCCTGTCCAATCTCGAAGGCGGGCGCATCGGCATCGCCGCCCAGGCGGTCGGTATCGCCCGCGCGGCCTTCGAGGCTGCCCTGCTCTACTCCCGCGAACGGGTGCAGTTCGACAAGCCGATCGGCAAACACCAGAGCATCGCCAACCTGCTGGCCGACATGCACACCCAGATCAACGCCGCCCGGCTTCTGACCCTGCATGCCGCGCGCCTGCGCAGCGCCGGTCAGCCATGCCTGTCGGAAGCCTCCCAGGCCAAGCTGTTCGCCTCGGAAATGGCCGAGCGGGTGTGCTCCAAGGCGCTGCAGGTGCACGGTGGCTATGGCTATCTGGAGGATTTCCCGGTGCAGCGTTACTACCGTGATGCGCGCATCACCCAGATCTACGAAGGCGCCAGCGAAATCCAGCGCCTGCTGATCGCCCGTGAGCTCAAGCACTACGCGCTCTAAGAGCCTGTTCAAAGTCTTATCTGCGCATTAAGCGGCAACTACAAGGCAGAAGCAGACACTCAAACCAACCTGTGGGAGCCCCGACCTCGGGGCGAAACGATTGCAGCCTGACTGCCTATTTCGGCGGTGCCTGAGCGATTCGCCGCGAGGTCGCGGCTCCCACAATGGATCGGATAACGGCCGCTCCCGCCACTTAGCCGCCGAAATCGACGAACCTAGGCTGCAAGATCATGAACGTTTTTTAAGCACGCCCCTAGCCCTTGAGTAACCGCGCCTCCGCGTTATCCAGATCGCGTAGGATCTCTGCCAGCATGTCGTCGTCCAGCTGGTTTTCCTTGCGCATCCGGTAGAGTTCCAGGCGCTGGGTGCGCAAGGCGTGCAGGCGCATGCGATATTCCAGCTGGTCGGCCTGGCGCTGGTACTCGCGCGACTCCTCGGCACGGCGGGTGCGGGTGCGTTCGAGCAGGTCGCGGTACTCGCTCATCAGCTTGGCGCGGATCTCTGCCGTGGCGATGGCGCTGTCGGTATCGGCGGCCTTTTCGTCATCGGCTTCCAGGCAGCGGATCGCCGCCTGCAGCACCTGGGCGCGGTGCTGGTTGAGTTCCGCCTCCTGCCGCGCGACGTTGTCCTGAGGCAACAGCGGCAGCAGTCGGGGCAGCACCACGCTGGCCACCAGAAGCGACACCAGAATCACCCCGGCCGCGATCAGGATCAGCAGGTCCCGCTCGGGAAAGGCCTCGCCGCTGTTGAGCAACAGCGGCAGCGACATCACGCCCGCCAGGGTCACCGCACCGCGCACACCACCGACGGTCAGTACGGCGGTCAGGGCGATGCGCGATTGCCCGGCAAAGCGGGTCGACTTGCCGCGCCAACGGCGCAGCATGCCCGAGGTCCGCCAATAGCAGTAAACCCAGGTAAAGCGCAGCGCCATCAGCACCGCATACACGGCCAGCACGTAACCCAGCGCCGGCAGCAGCAGGTGCCAGGTATCGGCGTGATCACCGATCACCGCCTTGATGATGTCCGGCAATTGCAGGCCCAGCAGCAGGAAGATCAGGCCATTGAAGGTGAACTCGAGCATCGCCCACACGCCCCGGTTGAGCAGCCGCGTGGTGGTTTGCCGCGGCAGCAGGTCGAGGCGACTCTGCATCATGCCGGCTGCCACCGCCGAGAGAATGCCCGACAGCCCCAGGTGCTCGGCAGCCACGTAGGCGGCGAAAGGCAGCAGCAGCATGAGCAGCACATGGGGCGCCGGTTCCTCCCAGCCACGGGCGATCATCCAGGCGCGCAGACGACCAAGCAGGTAACTCAGCGCCATGCCGATCAGCAGGCCGCCGGCGGCTACCAGCACGAACTGCAGGCTGGCATCGGCGAACGAGAACACACCGGTGAGGGTGGCCGCTACGGCGAACTTGAATGCCACAAGGCCGGAGGCATCGTTCATCAACGCCTCGCCCTGCAGCAGATTGTTCAACGTGTTGGGCAGACGCCCATGGGCGATCGCCGATACCGCCACCGCATCGGTTGGAGACAGCACCGCCGCCAGGGCGAAGCAGGCTGCCAGGGGAACCTGGGGCAGCAACCAGTGAATGAAATATCCAGCGCCCAGAATGGTCACGAACACCAGGGCGAAGGCCAGGAACAGGATCGGTGTGCGCAGCTTGCGAAACTGCCCCTTGGGCATGCGCCAGCCATCGACGAACAGCAGCGGCGGGATGAACAGCAGCAGGAACAGCTCGGGGTCGAGGCGTACGTGCAGGCCCAGCGCCGGCACCGCCAGCAAGGCGCCGATGAGGATCTGCAGGATGGGCAGCGGCAAGGGAATGAACTGCGCACTGATACGGGTGCCACTGACCACCAGCAACATGATCAGGATGGTGTAGAGAAGCTGCATGAGGGGAGAGATCCTTTGCGATGACGGCCGCCTGGCGAGGGCCGGTGCATTCTAACGCCAGCAGCGTGCAGGCGGATGCGCCGCAAGCCGAATCGACGTGGCATAATCGGCGGCCTCGGTATTCACAAGTAGCAACGGGGACTCGACGAGTGGAGTCCTCCAGAGGTAGACCAATGAGTTACGTGCTTTATGGCATCAAGGCCTGCGACACCATGAAGAAGGCCCGCACCTGGCTCGACGAGCGTGGTGCCACTTACCAGTTCCACGATTACAAGACCGCCGGCATCGACCGCGGCAACCTGCAGAAATGGTGCGACGAACACGGCTGGGAAACCATCCTCAATCGTGCCGGCACCACCTTCCGCAAGCTCGACGACGCGCAGAAAAGCGATCTCGACCAGGCCAGGGCCATCGACCTGATGCTGGCCCAACCGTCGATGATCAAGCGCCCGGTGCTGGACCTTGGCACCCGCACCCTGGTCGGTTTCAAACCCGAGCGTTACGCCGCCGAACTGGCCTGATATCGCCTCCCAATCGAATTCGCTGCAAGGAAAAGCTCATGTCCAATACTCTGTTCAGCCTGGCCTTCGGGGTCGGCACCCAAAACCGTCAAAGCGCCTGGCTGGAAGTGTTCTATGCCCAGCCACTGCTCAACCCGAGCGCCGAGCTGGTCGCCAAGGTCACCGAGAAACTCGGCTACAGCGGCGGCAACCAGGCCATCGCCCTGACCAACCAGCAAGCCGGTGAGCTGGCCAGCGCCCTGAAAGGCGTCGACAGCGTGCAAGCAGCATTGCTGACCCGCCTGGCCGAAAGCGCCAAGCCGCTGGTCGCTACCCTGCTGGCCGAAGACGCCGCCCTGACCAGCACGCCCGAGGCCTACCTCAAGCTGCACCTGCTGTCCCACCGCCTGGTCAAGCCACACGGCCTGAACCTGACCGGCATCTTCCCGCTGCTGCCCAACGTCGCCTGGACCAGCCAGGGTGCGGTCGATCTGGCCGAGCTGCCGGAGCGCCAACTGGAAGCTCGCCTCAAGGGCGACCTGCTGGAAGTGTTCTCGGTGGACAAGTTCCCGAAAATGACCGACTACGTGGTGCCGAGCGGCGTGCGTATCGCTGACAGCGCACGGGTTCGTCTGGGCGCCTACATCGGCGAAGGCACCACCGTGATGCACGAAGGCTTCGTCAACTTCAACGCCGGTACCGCCGGCCCGGGCATGATCGAAGGTCGCGTGTCCGCCGGCGTGTTCGTCGGCAAGGGTTCGGATCTGGGCGGCGGCTGCTCGACCATGGGCACCCTGTCCGGTGGCGGCAACATCGTCATCTCCGTGGGCGAAGGCTGCCTGATCGGCGCCAACGCCGGTATCGGCATCCCGCTGGGTGACCGCAACATCGTCGAAGCCGGCCTGTACGTCACCGCCGGCACCAAGATCGCCCTGCTCGACGACCAGAACAACCTGGTCAAGGTGGTCAAGGGTCGTGATCTGGCTGGTCAGGCTGACCTGCTGTTCCGTCGTAACTCCCAGAGCGGCGCGGTCGAGTGCAAGACCAACAAGTCGGCCATCGAGCTGAACGAAGCCCTGCACGCTCACAACTGAGCCCTGGCTTCGCCCGAACGGGCTGTGCGCGCGATAGACTGACGTCTTCGTGGGCACAGCCCGTTTTCACATCCAGCGTGACGAGATCCGGATGACCCTGATTTCCCCCTGGCGCGCCGACTTCCCCGGCCTCGGGGCCTTCGACGCCGACGGCCAGACCTACCTCGATAGCGCCGCGACCGCGCAAAAGCCGCAGGCCGTACTCGATGCCCTGCTGGCCTACTACGCTGGCGGCGCTGCCAACGTGCATCGTGCCCAGCACCTGCCGGGTGAACGTGCCACCCGCGCGTTCGAGGCGACCCGCGACAAGGCAGCCCGCTGGCTGAATGCGGCCAGCCGCGACGAGATCGTCTTTACCCGCGGCGCCACCGAATCGCTCAACCTGCTCGCCTATGGGCTGGAATCGATATTCATGGCCGGCGACGAGATCGTCGTCAGCGCCGCCGAACACCACGCCAACCTGCTGCCCTGGCAGCAACTGGCCGGACGCAAATCCCTCAAGCTTGTGATACTGCCGCTCACTCCCGCTGGCGATATCGACCCGCAGGAGGCCACCGCGCTGATCGGCCCACGTACCCGCCTGCTCGCTCTCAGTCAGTTGTCCAACGTGCTGGGGCGCTGGCAGGACGTGCAGCCGCTGATTCGCCAGTCGCAGGAATACGGCGCCCTGACCGTGGTGGACGGCGCCCAGGCCGTGGTGCATCGCCGCCAGGACGTGCAGGCACTGGGCTGCGATTTCTACGTGTGCTCCAGCCACAAGCTGTATGGGCCCGATGGCGTCGGCCTGCTCTACGGCCGGCACGACGCGCTGCAGCAGCTGAACCACTGGCAGTTCGGCGGAGAGATGGTCCAGCAGGCGGATTATCACGCCGCGACCTTCCGTCCCGCGCCGCTCGGCCTGGAAGCCGGTACGCCAGCGGTATCCGGGGTGATCGCCCTCGGCGCGGCCCTGGACTACCTCGAGCGTCTCGACGCCGACGCGGTCAGCCGCCACGAAGCGGCGCTGCATCACCTGCTGCTCGCCGGCCTGCAGCGTTATCCAGGGCTGCGTCTACTCGGCGAGCCGCACACGGCGCTGGCCTGTTTCACCGTCGATGGCATCCACAGCGGCGACCTCGCCCACCTGCTCACCGAGCAAGGCATCGCCGTGCGGGTCGGTCATCACTGCGCCATGCCGCTGCGACAGCGCCTGGGCGTAAACGGCGCGATTCGCGTATCCCTCGGCCTTTACAACGACGAGGCCGACCTGCAGCGTTTGTTCGCCGCCCTGGACAAAGCCCTGGAGTTGTTGCGATGACCCTGCCGACCACCGCGCAAGAAGCACTCGACGCCTTTACCGCCTGCCCCGGCTGGGAACAGCGCGCGCGCCTGCTGATGCAATGGGGCGAACGCCTGGAGCCGCTCGCCGAACGGCATGAAGCGGATCGCGTACACGGCTGTGAAAGCCAGGTCTGGCTGAGCGGTGAACGACAGCACGACCGTTGGCACTTTCGCGCCAGTAGCGATGCGCGCCTGATACGCGGCCTGCTGGCCGTACTGCTGGCCCGGGTCAACGGATTGCCTGCAGGCGAGCTGGCCGGGCTGGACATCGCCGACTGGTTCGCCCAGCTCGGCCTGTCCCGTCAGCTGTCGCCCTCACGGGCCAGCGGCATGAACGCCGTGGTGCAACAGATGCGCCGGCTGATCGACGCGGCTTAAATCTTCGCGGCCACGCGCTCGCTGGGGCGGCGCGCACCGGCCACCAGCTTGTCGACGATACGCGCGGCGGCGACCATGCCGAAGGTCGCCGTCACCATCATCACCGCGCCGAAGCCGCCGGCGCAGTCGAGCTTCACGCCCTCACCGACGAATGCCTTGCTCTGGCACACACCGCCGTCCGCGCCAGGGTAGCGCAGCTGCTCGGTGGAGAACACGCAGGGCACGCTGTAGGTGCGCCCCGGCGTGCGCGAGAAGCCGTAGTCGCGGCGCAGGGTCGAACGCACCTTGGCGGCCAGGGGATCGTTGAAGGTCTTGTTGAGGTCGGCGACCTGCACCTGGGCCGGGTCGATCTGCCCGCCGGCGCCACCGGTGGTCACCAGGGCGATCTTGCGGCGCTTGCACCAGGCGATCAGCGCCGCCTTGGCCGCCACGCTGTCGATGCAGTCGACCACGCCATCGAGCTCCACCGTGATGTACTCGGCCATGGTCTCGCGGGTCACGAAATCGGCCACCTCGTGCACCACGCACGCGGGGTTGATGGCTCGCAAGCGCTCGCCCATCACCTCGACCTTGGCACGCCCGACCTGCCCTTGCAGGGCATGGGCCTGGCGATTGGTGTTGCTGACGCAGACATCGTCCAGATCGAACAGGGAAATCTCGCCCACCCCGGAGCGCACCAGCGCTTCGGCAGTCCACGAACCGACGCCGCCGATACCGACCACGGCCACGTGGGCGGCGGCCAGCCGTTCTGCACCTTCACGGCCATACAACCGGGCGATACCGGCGAAACGCTGTTCATCGAACGACATGGGGGCTCCTCTTTTCCGGGCGCGCATTATAGAAAGGCTGGCAGCGCTTCCCAAGCACCATCGGGCCGGTACCTGCAGAGCGCCAGTGCACAGCGTTCGAACATCACCGGGCAGCTCCCCGGAGCTGTGCTATACAGTCATTCATCGACGGAGTAGCATGCGCGCCAGCCGGCGTTCGCCGGTCTTCTCCCCGTTCCACCCTTCGGAACCTTACACAGCATGCTTTCGCGCAAGTTCGGTCTCAATCTAGTTGTTTTCCTGGCTATTGCCGCCCTGTTCACCGGTATCTGGGCGCTCTACAACCGCCCGGTCACGGCCCCGGACTGGCCGGAACAGATCTCCGGCTACTCGTTCTCGCCGTTCCGGCAGGGGCAGAGCCCGCAAACTGGCGTCTACCCGAGCGATCAGGAGATGCGCGAGGACCTCGAGTTGCTGTCCAAGCAAACCGACAGCATCCGCACCTATTCGGTGGACGGTGACCTCGACAAGATCCCCGCCCTCGCCGAGGAGTTCGGCCTGCGCGTGACCCTGGGCGTGTGGATCAGCCCGGACGAGGAGCGCAACGAACGGGAAATCACCAAGGCCATCGAAATCGCCAACAACTCGCGCAGCGTGGTTCGCGTGGTGGTGGGCAACGAGGCGCTGTTCCGCCGCGAAGTCACCGTCAAGCAGTTGACCGCCTACATGGACCGCGTGCGTTCGGCGGTCAAGGTGCCGGTCACCACCTCCGAGCAGTGGCACATCTGGGACGAATTCCCGGAGCTGGCCGACCACGCGGACCTGATCGCCGCCCACGTGCTGCCCTACTGGGAATTCATTCCCATGAAGGACTCCACCCAGTTCACCCTGGACCGCGCCCGTGACCTGAAGAAACTGTTCCCGAAAAAGCCCCTGCTGCTGTCCGAAGTGGGCTGGCCGAGCAATGGCCGGGTGCGCGGCGGCGCCGAGGCGACCCAGGCCGACCAGGCCATCTACCTGCGCACCCTGGTCACCACATTGAACGCCCAGGGCTACAACTACTTCGTCATCGAAGCCTTCGACCAGCCATGGAAGGCCGGCGACGAAGGTTCGGTGGGCGCCTACTGGGGCGTCTACAACCTCGACCGCCAGCCGAAATTCAACTTCGAAGGCCCGGTAGTCGCCATTCCGAAATGGCGCATGCTGGCCGTCGCCTCGGTGGTCATGGCGCTGCTGTCGCTGGCCCTTATGCTGATCGACGGCAGTGCCCTGCGCCAGCGCGGCCGCACCTTCCTGACCTTCGTGGCGTTCGCCGGTGGGTCAGCGCTGGTGTGGATCGGCTACGACTACAGCCAGCAATACAGCACCTGGTTCAGCACTCTGGTCGGCGTGCTGCTCGGCATCGGCGCCATCGGCGTGTTCATCGTGCTGCTCACCGAGGCCCACGAGTTGGCCGAGACGGTGTGGACGCAACGCCGCCGGCCATTCACGCCGGTGGTCGGCGACAGCCATTACCGGCCCAAGGTGTCGATCCACGTGCCGTGCTACAACGAGCCGCCGGAAATGGTCAAACAGACCCTCGACGCCCTGGCCGACCTCGATTACCCGGACTTCGAAGTCCTGATCATCGACAACAACACCAAGGACCCGGCGGTGTGGGAGCCGGTGCGTGACTATTGCGAAGAACTCGGCCCGCGCTTCCGCTTCTTCCATGTCGCACCGCTGCATGGCTTCAAGGGCGGCGCGCTGAACTACATCCTGCCGCACACCGCGCCGGACGCCGAAGTGGTGGCGGTGATCGACTCCGACTACTGCGTCGATCGCAACTGGCTCAAGCACATGGTGCCGCACTTCGCCGACCCGTCGATCGCCGTGGTGCAGTCGCCGCAGGACTACCGCGACGGCGAGGAAAGCACCTTCAAGAAACTCTGCTACGCCGAGTACAAGGGCTTCTTCCACATCGGCATGGTGACCCGCAACGACCGCAACGCGATCATCCAGCACGGCACCATGACCATGATCCGCCGTACCGTGATGGACGAGCTGAAGTGGGCCGACTGGACCATCTGCGAGGATGCCGAGCTGGGCCTGCGGGTGTTCGAGAAAGGTTATTCGGCCGCCTACGCCCACGACAGCTTCGGCAAGGGCCTGATGCCCGATACCTTCATCGACTACAAGAAGCAGCGCTTCCGCTGGGCCTACGGCGCCATCCAGATCATGAAGGGCCACGCCCGTCAGCTGCTGGCCGGCAAGGACAGCGAGCTCAAGCGCGGCCAGCGTTATCACTTCATCGCCGGCTGGCTGCCGTGGGTCGCCGACGGCCTGAACATCTTCTTCACCGCCGGTGCGCTGCTGTGGTCGGCAGCGATGATCATCGTGCCGCAACGGGTCGACCCGCCACTGCTGATCTTCGCGATTCCGCCCCTGGCGCTGTTCCTGTTCAAGGTCGGCAAGATCATCTTCCTCTACCAGCGGGCGGTGGGCGTCAACCTCAAGGATGCCTTCTGCGCGGCGGTGGCCGGGCTGGCGCTATCGCACACCATCGCCAAGGCGGTGCTGTACGGCATGTTCACCAAAACCATCCCGTTCTTCCGCACCCCGAAGATGCGCTCCAGCCATGGCCTGATGGTCGCACTGGCAGAGGCTCGCGAAGAGGTGTTCGTCATGCTGCTGCTGTGGGGCGCTGCCCTGGGTATCGGCATCGTGCAAGGCCTGCCCAGCTACGACGTGAAGTTCTGGGTGATCATGCTTCTGGTGCAGTCGCTGCCCTATCTGGCCGCCCTGATCATGGCGCTGCTCTCCTCGCAGCCCAAGCCGCTGGAAATTCCGGTGGTACAGGACGACGCCGAGAACGAGGCGCAGAAAGCCTGATCCGCGGCAACGCGACCTGAAAACGGCGGCCATTGGCCGCCGTTTTTCTAGGTATCGAGACGCCTTGCACCGACGTCGATGCTGGCTGCGCCGCAGCCCGACCGTCCTTACGCCTACGAGCCCCGGGCGTTTTGCTTTAAGCTATGCGCCCTTCTCGCCCTGCACTGTTTTACCGGAGCTCCCATGACGGCCCTGTCCCCCACCCTCGAACTCGCCTGCGACCTGATCCGCCGCCCTTCGGTCACCCCGCTGGACGAGGGCTGCCAGGAGCTGATGATGCGCCGTCTGGCGGCGCTGGGCTTCGCCGTCGAGGCGATGCGTATCGAAGACGTGGACAACTTCTGGGCCAGCCACGGCAATGAAGAGGGCCCGGTGCTGTGCTTCGCCGGCCATACCGACGTGGTGCCGACCGGCCCGGTACAGGCCTGGCAGCACGGCCCGTTCGACGCCCTGATCGACGAGCAGGGCATGCTTTGCGGCCGCGGCGCCGCGGACATGAAAGGCAGCCTGGCGTCGATGATCATCGCCGTCGAGCGCTTCGTCGCCGAGTACCCGAACCACAAGGGGCGCATCGCCTTCCTGATCACCAGCGACGAAGAAGGCCCGGCCCACCACGGCACCAAGGCGGTGGTCGAACGCCTGGCCGCGCGCAACGAGCGGCTGGACTGGTGCATCGTCGGCGAGCCGTCGAGCACCACCCTGGTCGGTGACGTGGTGAAGAACGGTCGCCGCGGCTCCCTGGGCGCGACCCTGACCGTACGCGGCGTCCAGGGCCACGTGGCCTACCCGCACCTGGCGAAGAACCCGATCCACCTGGCCGCGCCGGCCCTCGCCGAGCTGGCGGCCGAGCATTGGGACGACGGCAACGCCTTCTTCCCGCCAACCAGCTTCCAGGTCTCCAACCTCAACTCGGGTACCGGTGCCACCAACGTGATTCCCGGCGAGCTGACGGCCATCTTCAACTTCCGCTTCTCCACCGAATCGACGGTCGAAGGCCTGCAACAGCGGGTCAATGCCATCTTCGACAAGCACGGCCTGGACTACCACATCGACTGGGCGCTGTCGGGCCTGCCATTCCTCACCGAGCCGGGCGCGCTGCTCGATGCGGTCAGCACCAGCATTCGCAACGTGACCGGCCGTGAAACCACGCCGAGCACCAGCGGCGGCACCTCCGACGGGCGCTTCATCGCCACCCTGGGCACCCAGGTGGTCGAACTCGGCCCGGTCAACGCGACCATCCACCAGGTCAACGAACGCGTGCTGGCCAGCGATCTCGAGGTGCTCACCGAGATCTACTACCAGACCCTGGTCAAGCTGCTCGCCTGATGCTCGCCTGCCCGATCTGCCAGGCGCCACTGACCTCCGTCGACAATGGCGTGGCCTGCCCGGCCAACCACCGTTTCGATCGCGCACGCCAGGGCTACCTGAACCTGCTGCCGGTGCAGCACAAGAACAGCCGCGACCCGGGCGACAACGCCGCCATGGTCGAGGCCCGTCGCCGCTTCCTGAGCGCCGGCCACTATGCGCCGCTGGCCGAGCGCCTGGCAGCGCTGGCCGCTGGCTATCAGCCACAGCGCTGGCTGGATATCGGTTGCGGCGAGGGCTACTACACCGCGCAGATCGCCGATGCTCTGTCGGATGCCGACGGCTATGCGCTGGATATTTCCCGCGAGGCGGTCAAGCGAGCCTGCAAGCGCGCCCCGCAGTTGAACTGGTTGATCGCCAGCATGGCCCGCGTGCCCCTGGCCGATGCCAGCTGCGGGCTGTTGGCCAGCGTATTCAGCCCACTTGACTGGCAGGAGGCCAAGCGCCTGCTCGCTCCCGGCGGTGGCCTGCTGCGCATGGGCCCGACTCGCGAGCACCTGATGGAGCTGCGCCAGAAGCTCTATGACGAAGTGCGCGACTACGATGACAGCAAGCACCTCGAACTGATCCCGCCTGGCATGCACCTGGCACACAGCGAAACCCTGAGTTTTCGGCTGCCGCTCGAGACCGAGCAAGCCCGCGCCGACCTGCTGGCGATGACGCCCCACGGCTGGCGCGCCAGTGCCGAGCGCCGCGCAGCGGTGATCGCCGAACGCTTCGAAGTGAGCGTCGCCATCCGCTACGATTGGATCGAGCGAGACGCGTCCTGAACGCCCCGACCAGATGAGAACCCACATGCGCCAACCGGATATCGAAATCTACCTGAAGGACGCCGACCACCAGGCCGTGGCCGCCTGGCTGACCCAAGCCCTGGGCCCCTGCACGGACTGGCAGCAGAAAGGCCAGACCTTCCAGTGCCGCGCCGGCGACATTCCGGTGACTTGGCTGCCCAAGGCCGTAGGCAAATGGCACAGCCTGTACCTGGAAAGCGATTCCACTCCGTGGGAAGACGACCTCGCCTGCGCCCAGGCAGCTTATACGGCTCTGGGCGTGGAGGTCCGTTGCGCTCCCGGCAGCTGGGACGAGAACGAGAGCGATGAGCAGGCCGACCAATGGCTGCGCATCAGCGCCGATGGCGTGCAGGAAATTACCTGGCGCACGGGCTGATAACCGACGCTACCAGCGCTCATGGCGCCGCCGGTACCGCCTGCCAATACCGGGCGCTTGTATTCTCTCAGCTACGCGCGCTCCTCCTCTAGGAGCCTGTTCATAATCTTTAAGCACAAGTTCGGCGACTTAGGCGGCTAAGTGGCGGTAGCGGCCGTTATCCGATCCATTGTGGGAGCCGCGACCTCGCGGCGAATCGCTCAGGCACCGCCGAAATAGGCAGTCAGGCTGCAATCGTTTCGCCCCGAGGTCGGGGCTCCCACAGGTTGGTTTGAGTGTCTGCTCCTGCCTTGTAGTTGCCGCTTCATGTACAGATAAGACTTTGAACAGGCTCCAAGGCTCGTTCCATCCCGCCCAAAATCCACAGCATCAACCTGCCTGATTGACCTGGGAGACCCTTGAGCACGTCTAACGCCCATCAGTAGCGACTATAAAAAATTACTACAAAAATCTCAAAAACGCCGTTTTATCTATCTGTAAATGATTTTGAACAGTGCGACATCGCGCCGCACTTCACTACTTAATTAGCGGTCATATTTTCAGACATTTATTCACGATATCCTCATGTAAGGCGATTTTAGCGGCTTAAATACAATATTTTATCGAGATAATCGGGCATGAAAAATAACAATATCTCCGATAACTTGTAGTCATGAAAAATAATTACTCCATGAATATTGCTTACCGACGCGCACTGTTTGCAGAATGCCGCGGTACGACTTTAGTCGACACCGTACCTCTGCCGCCCTCTGGGTGAATCTGCAACGATCGCAGGAGATGCAAGCGTGCACATTGGTGTTCCCCTCGAAACCCAGGCAGGCGAAACGCGGGTGGCCGCGACGCCGGAAACCATCAAGAAACTGATCGGCCAAGGCCACCAGGTCACTGTTCAGAACGGTGCCGGCATTGCCGCCAGCATTACCGATGCAGCCTATACCGCCGCCGGTGCCAGCATCGGCGATGCCGCCGCGGCATTCGGCGCCGAGTTGATTCTCAAAGTGGTCGCCCCCAGCGACGCCGAGCTGGCTCTGATGAGAAGCGGCGCCGTACTGGTCGGCATGCTCAACCCGTTCAGCAACGAGACCATCGCCCGGCTCAACGCTGCCGGCGTCACCGCCTTCGCCCTGGAAGCGGCCCCGCGTACTTCTCGCGCCCAGAGCCTGGACGTACTCAGCTCCCAGGCCAACATCGCCGGCTACAAGGCGGTGATGCTGGCGGCTAACCACTACCCGCGCTTCATGCCCATGCTGATGACCGCCGCGGGCACGGTGAAAGCCGCTCGCGTGCTGATCCTCGGCGCTGGCGTTGCCGGCCTGCAGGCCATCGCCACGGCCAAACGCCTGGGCGCGGTGATCGAGGCCTCCGACGTGCGCCCAGCCGTGAAGGAGCAGATCGAGTCCCTCGGCGCCAAGTTCGTCGACGTGCCGTTCGAAACCGACGAGGAGCGCGAGTGCGCCGAAGGCGTCGGCGGTTACGCCCGGCCGATGCCGGCATCTTGGATGGAACGCCAGGCCAGGGCCGTGCACGAGCGTGCCAAGCAGGCCGACATCGTCATCACCACCGCGCTGATTCCCGGCCGCAAGGCGCCAACGTTGCTGCACGAGGCCACGGTCGCCGAGATGAAGCCCGGCTCCGTGGTCATCGACCTGGCCGCCATTCAGGGCGGCAACTGCCCGCTGACCGAACTGGACAAGGTGGTGATCAAGCACGGCGTGACCCTGGTCGGCCACGGCAACCTGCCCGCCCTGGTCGCCGCCGACGCCTCGGCCCTGTATGCGCGCAACCTGCTCGATTTCCTCAAGCTGGTGATCAAGGACGGCGCCTTCCACCTCGACCTGGAAGACGACATCGTCGCTGCCTGCCTGATGTGCACGGGCGGCGAGATCAAGCGCCTCAATAAATGATGCCTTCCTCTCCTTATGGAGAGGCCAACGACTACAAGAAAGGATCACAGCGATGGATCTGATTTCCGACGGAATCTACAACCTGATCATCTTCGTGCTGGCCATCTACGTCGGCTACCACGTGGTCTGGAACGTCACCCCTGCCCTGCACACGCCGCTGATGGCGGTCACCAATGCCATTTCGGCGATCGTCATCGTCGGCGCCATGCTCGCCGCCGCACTCACCGTCACCCCGCTGGGCAAGACCATGGGCACCCTGGCCGTGGCACTGGCAGCGGTCAACGTGTTCGGTGGCTTCCTGGTCACCCGACGCATGCTGGAAATGTTCAAGAAGAAGGCCGCCAAAGCGGCGGTGGAGAAGTAAGCGATGAGCATGAACCTGATCACCCTTCTCTATCTGGTCGCATCGGTGTGCTTCATCCAGGCGCTCAAGGGCCTGTCGCACCCGACCACCTCGCGGCGCGGCAACACCTTCGGCATGATCGGCATGACCATCGCCGTGCTCACCACCCTCGGCCTCATCCATAAACTCGGCAGCGAGCTGGCGGTACAGGGCATCGGCTACGTGATCGTCGGCCTGCTGGTCGGCGGCACTGCCGGTTCGATCATGGCCAAGCGCGTCGAAATGACCAAGATGCCCGAGCTGGTCGCCTTCATGCACAGCATGATCGGCCTGGCGGCGGTGTTCATCGCCATCGCGGCCGTCGTCGAGCCGCAATCCCTGGGTATCGTCGCCGCGATCAGCGATCCGATTCCCAACGGCAATCGCCTAGAGCTGTTCCTCGGTGCGGCCATCGGCGCCATCACCTTCTCAGGCTCGGTGATCGCCTTCGGCAAGCTGTCCGGAAAGTACAAATTCCGCCTGTTCCAGGGGGCGCCGGTACAGTTCGCCGGCCAGCACCTGATCAACCTGGTGATCGGCCTGGCCATCGCCGGCCTGGGCCTGTACTTCACCTTCACCGGCAATCTCACGGCCTTCGCCATACTGGTAGCCCTGGCCTTCGTGATCGGCGTATTGATCATCATCCCCATCGGCGGCGCGGACATGCCCGTGGTGGTGTCGATGCTCAACAGCTACTCGGGCTGGGCAGCGGCCGGTATCGGCTTCTCGCTGAACAACTCGATGCTGATCATCGCCGGCTCCCTGGTCGGTTCCAGCGGCGCGATTCTCTCGTACATCATGTGCAAGGCGATGAACCGCTCGTTCTTCAACGTCATTCTCGGCGGTTTCGGCGGCGCGACCGATACCGGCCCGGCGGCTGGCAGCGGCGAGCAACGTCCGGTCAAATCCGGCTCCGCAGACGATGCCGCGTTCCTGCTCGGCAATGCCGACAGCGTGATCATCGTGCCCGGCTACGGCTTGGCCGTGGCCCGCGCTCAGCATGCACTAAAGGAATTGACCGAGAAGCTGGCGCACAAGGGCGTGACCGTGAAGTACGCGATCCACCCGGTAGCGGGCCGCATGCCCGGCCACATGAACGTGCTGCTGGCCGAGGCCGAAGTGCCTTACGACCAGGTGTTCGAGATGGAAGACATCAACGCCGAATTCGGCCAGGCCGATGTGGTGCTGGTGCTCGGCGCCAACGACGTGGTCAACCCGGCGGCGAAGAACGATCCCAAGTCGCCGATTGCCGGCATGCCGATCCTCGAAGCCTTCAAGGCCAAGACCATCATCGTCAACAAGCGCTCGATGGCCAGCGGCTATGCCGGACTGGACAACGAACTGTTCTATCTGGACAAGACCATGATGGTATTTGGCGATGCCAAGAAGGTCATCGAGGACATGCTCAAGGCCGTAGAATGACCCGCAAAGGGGCGCGCTAGAGCGGTCGCGCCCCTTTCGAGTGCAATTCGGCGTCAAGGGAAAAATACAGCAGCGCTGATTGGTAACGAGAATTACTGCTCAAAAAAATAAATAGCTAAGCAACTATACCGAACAATCGTAACTGTACCGCAATTAATTCACTGAAAATTTAGATATTTTCAGCGTAAAAAACTGCCAAACACGCTAAGTCACGGCAAATTCACAATCACCGTTACAGTTACCATCTAAATGGTAGGAACAGTTAAAAAGCAACCTATCTAGTGCTCAGCTAATTTACTTCAGCTGTGGCTACTGCAAACCCCGCGCGAGGACGAAAATGGGCACCAGAACTTAACCAGTCCCGCCAAAAGCGGAAGGATGCACGCCATGGAACGTACCCTCAGTTCCGATCTGCTTGTCGACAACTCGTCCAAATCTGCCACCAGCCTGCCGCTGAACATCCTGGCCACCCTGCTCCTGTGGCAGCGCCGGATCGTCAGCCGCCGCCAACTGGCACGCCTTGACCCTCGTCTGCTGGCCGATGCCGGTATCAGCGAGAGCCAGCGTTACGCCGAGCTGAGCAAGCCGTTCTGGCGCTAATCGCAACATCTGAGCTTCTCCCGCAAAACCCCGCCGGCATGCAGCGCCGGCGGGGTTTTGTCGTTATGGGCAGCGGTAATCTCATCGTCACTGCCTTGTAAACAAACTGTGTCGGTCTTTCTCTTCCCAGGCTTGCAGAGCGGTTAGAATGCGGCTTTCCGTGAGCCGTAGAGACCAAGCCCATGCCCAATGTCCGCACCCTCGCCTTCGTCAGTCTGTTCGGCCTCGCTACCGGCGCCAGCGCCAGCAGCTTCGTGGTAACCACAGACACCCTGGTCGACGCACTTGCCGCCACCATCGACACCACCTCCAACGCGACCTCTTCGGTGGTCGATAACAAGGTCGTGCTGGCCGCCAGAGACGACGCTGCCAGCTTCGTCGCCAGCGCTGGCGCCGTGCGCGGCGCTCACCTGGAAAACGCCCTGCAGCACATCCGCGAACGCATGCCGAGCCTGCAAGCCGACGATGCGCAACTGGCGCAGGCTATCCTAGCTC
>NZ_MSXU01000009.1:223678-259910 GCF_001945375.1 Pseudomonas sp. PA1(2017) | reverse complement strand
CCTTCGGGTTGCGCGGGAAATGGCCTCCGCTGTCGTTACAGGACTTGGCAAGGGAGCAACCATTCCCTGCGTCCTGCGCCTAACCGGAGGCCATTTCTCGCGGCAACGCGGCTCGCGCTGAAACGGGAACAGACCCTAACCATTCGTCATTGCCGGAACTGCGGCAGGCGTTCCCCGTCCAAGCAGCCAATCAAACCCCATTCGGAGACCGTTCATGAAGCGTCCGTTGTTAGCCGCCACCGCCTCGCTGGCCCTGTTCGCCGGCGCCGTACAGGCCCAGACCCTGGTGGCCACCAGCAACATCATCGTCCGCGCGCTGGATCGCACCATCAACTTCACCTCGGACACCACCACTTCGATCCGCGACATGAAAGTGGTGATCGAAGCCCGTGACGACGCTGCCAGCTTCGTCGCCAGCGAAGGTGACATCCGTGGCGCCCAGCTCGAAGCCGCCTTCGGCGCGCTGCGCAGCCAGGTTCCCGAGGCCCAGAACGCTTCCGATCAGGTACTCGCAGAAGCCATTCTCGCGCTGTGATGACCGCCCGCGGCTGGCTCCTGCTGCTGACCCTGCTGGTCAGCACGGCCAGCCACGCCCAGTTGCAATTCGCCCTCGACGATGCCGGGCTCACGCCCGAGCAACGCCACGCCAGCCAGACCCTACTCGACGAAGCTCAGGCTGCCCTGCCGCCGCACCTGCGCGAAGCGCTGGACCGTGACGTGGCCGTGCGCTGGGTCGACATGCCAGCGGACAATTACGGCCGAGCCGGGCGCCTCAGCGGCGTCGAACTCAACGCCACGTTGCTGCCCAGCCTTACCGACGGCAGCGCGGCGACCACCCGCAACGGCCGCCCCCATGGCACCGTGCGCCAGGAACTGCTGGCCACCGTGCTGCATGAAGTGACCCACCTTTACGACCGTGGCGCCTACTGGAGCGCGGAGCAGCGCACCTTGCTGCGCCGCTGCCAGCGGCACAATGCCGACCTGGGCCCGGTCGGCCTGCGCGCCGAGTGCCGCGGCCAGACCGAGCGCCGCTTCACCCTCAGCGACGAGCCGCGCCTGCTCGACCTGGCCGGCTGGCCCCAGCGCGTCGGCAAACGCGGTGAGCGCGACACTCATAACGGTCAGGTTGCCCGCAGCCCGGACAGCTACGAGCTGAGTAACCCGCGCGAGTTCGTCGCGGTGAACATGGAGTACTTTCTCCTCGACCCCGAATATGCCTGCCGCCGCCCGTCCCTGGCGCGCTTCTTCAGCGAGCACTTCGGCTGGTCGCCGGCCAGGCAAGCGCCCTGCGGCAACGGCTACGCCTACCTGAACGCAGGCCGTGATTTCGACAAGCAGGCGCTGGCCAACCTCGACCCCGAACGCGTCTACGAAGTGGATTACCTGCTCGCCGAGGCCAATCAGAACATGGCCAGCCGCTGGGGCCACAGCATGTTGCGCCTGGTCATCTGCGCACCGGGCCGTCCCCGGGGGCCGGATTGCCGGCTGGATCTGGATCAGCACCTGGTGCTGTCCTACCGCGCCTTCGTCAACGACGTGCAGCTGTCGAGCTGGGACGGCCTGACCGGCGCCTACCCGTCGCGCCTGTTCGTGCTGCCCCTGGCCCAGGTGATCGAGGAATACACCAAGGTCGAGCTGCGCAGCCTCGCCTCGGTGCCGCTGAAACTACCGCGCGAACGCCTGGAGCAGCTGGTCGCCCGCGCCGTCGAGCAGCACTGGAGCTACGACGGTGACTATTTCTTCATCTCCAATAACTGTGCGGTGGAGACCCTCAAGCTGTTGCGCAGCGGAACCAACCATCCGCGCCTGCAGACACTGGACAGCATCACGCCCATCGGCTTGCTCGAAGTGCTCGAAGCCCGCGACCTGGCCGATGGCAGCGTGCTTGACGACTCGCGCGAGGCGCTGCGCCTCGGTTATCGCTTCGACTCGTTCCGCGACCGCTACCAGGCCATGTTCAAGGTGCTGCAGCAGCGCCTGCCAATCCGCCAACAGCGCGTCGAGGACTGGCTCGAGCAGCCATCCGAACAGCGCCGCCAATGGTTCGAGCAGGCCGACCTGCGCGCCAGCGCCGCCATGCTGCTGCTCGAACAGGCGGCAATGCGCCGTCAGTTGCTGCTCTCCCAGGACGAACTCAAGCAGCGCTACCTGACCGGCCGCGCGGCCAAGGACCCGAGCCTGAACAAGGCCGGTGATGCACTGGAGCAGATCCTCGCCAACACCGGCTTCCTGAGCCGCCCGGCCGAGCTGCTCGAAGGCGGTTACGGCCTGCCGCAGCAGGAAGAATGGCAGCGCCTGGAAAGCGAAACCCGCACGCGCCAGCAACAACTGAGCCTGCTCAGCGCTGACCTCGACGGCGAGGTGCGCAGCCTGCTCGAACCCCAGCGCCTGGCCGAGCTGGAAGCCAACGAGGCCAACCTCAAGCTGCTCGGCGAGCACCTGCGCAAGCTGCACAAGGAAAGCGGTGGGCTGCAGCTGTAAGAGCGCCATGGCCAATAAACGAGGCCTGGTTCAAGGTTTGGCGCAAGATCTTGTACACGCGAAACATCTTTGTAGAACTTTTCAAAGCGCCTTCCAGTCGGACTTCTGCCCCCTGACTGGAAGAGCCGATGTCCGAACTTACCCTTCGCATCGCTGAAGTAGCCACAGGCCACGACGCGCGGTTTCCTGCCGCCAGTCGTTTCAGCGAACTCACCTCCCTGCTGCAGCAGCCGGCCTTCGATGTCGTGGTGCTGAGTGCCAGCGAAGCCGAGAACCTGGCGATGCTGCAAACCTTGCGGCGCCAGCCAGCTTATCGCCTGAGCCTGATCTACTGCGCCAGCCAGGCGCCACTGGCCGTGGCGCTGAGCGACGGCCCGGCGCCCACGCAGCCGAGCATGCTGCAGCAGGCCTGGCAGCAATGGCGCGAGCGCTTGAGCCTGTTCAACAATGGCCGCGCACCCGAGGGCCTCGAAGCGCAGTTGCTCGCCTACCTGTGGCTGCGCGCGCCAGGCACGCTCAAGGCAGTGCGTGCGCCGTCTTCGGCCAGGCACTACGTCTATCCGCTGCTCGAGGCGCTGGGCGATGATCAGGTCAATGGCCTCGCGCAGGTGCAGAACCTGGCCCAGCGCAACCTGCTCGACAGCACCGCACTGGTCGATCGCATCCGCCTGTGCCGCAGTTGCGGCAGTGGCCACCTGAACTACGTCGACGTGTGCGTGGAATGCAATTCCCTGGACATCGCCCGACAGCCGTCGCTTCACTGCTTCACCTGCGGGCACATCGGCGCCCAGACCGAGTACCTCAAGGATGGTGCCCTCGTCTGCCCTAACTGCTTGACGCGCCTGCGCCATATCGGCACCGACTACGACCGACCGCTGGAAAACTACAACTGCAACAGTTGCGATGCCTTCTTCGTCGATGCCGACGTACAGGCGCGCTGCCTGGATTGCGGCGAGCACCACGCGCCGGACGAGCTGCAGGTGCGCGAAATCCGCGACTATCAGCTGTCCGAAGGCGGCCTGCTCACCGCCCGCCAGGGGCTGGAACGTAATACCGACAATTACTTCCGTGGCCTGCCGGTGGTCGGCGCCGGCACCTTCAAGACCCTGCTCGACTGGCAGCTGGAGCTGATCGAGCGGCACAAGGCGCCGACCTTCGCGCTGCTCGGCATGCGCTTTCGCAACCTGGGCCGGGTACTCGAACGCCTGGGCCCACAACGCGGCCACGCCCTGCTCGACACCCTGATCGAGCGCATCCAGGTGGCCATCCGCGACACCGACCGCTGCACCCGCAGCAGTGAGGAACAGCTCTGGCTGCTGCTGATGTACACCGATTCGGCCGGCTTGCGCCGGGTGGTCGAGCGCATCAACGAAATCAGCGAGCTGTTCGTCGGAGAGGATCTCCAGGACATTCGCCTGACCACCAGCGGCTGCGTCGCCCCCAGCGGCCTGATCGACAAGGAAGACGCCGAGCTGCTGATGGCCCGCCTCGCCGGAGAGCTCTGATGAACGCGCTGGTCGAGCATCTGCACGCGTGGCTGGGCGAGATCTACGGCGCCAATGGTCATTGGCGGCTGTTTCTCATGGTTTTCCCGTACTTCCTGCTGTTGGAGGTGCCGCTCAACCTGATGGTGCTGCTCGGCACCCTGCGCTGGTTCGTGCGCAAGCGCAGTGCGCTGCCGCTGCACAACACCTGGCATCCGCGGGTGTCGTGCATCATCACCTGCTACAGCGAGGGCCGCGATGTCGAGCTGACCCTGCGCAGCCTGGCCGAGCAGACCTACCCCGGCATGATCGAGATCATCCCGATCGTCGACGGCGCCGCCGCGAACAAGGCCACCACCGAGGTGGTGCGACGCTTCAAGGCCGACCAGCGCCTGCCGCGCAACCGGGTGATCCGCCCCATCGCCAAATGGCAGCGCGGCGGACGGGTGTCGTCGCTCAACACCGGCCTGGCGTACAGCACCGGCGAGATTCTCATCAACGTCGATGGCGACACCTCGTTCGACAACGACATGGTGGTGCGCATGGTCAGCCACTTCCGTGACCCCAAGGTGCCCGCCGTCGCCGGCAGCCTGCGCGTGCGCAATGCCAGGCAATCGTGGGTGGCGCGCATCCAGGCGCTGGAGTACCTGCTGTCGATCCACATGTGCAAGATCGGCCTGGCCGAGTGGAACCTGGTCAACAATGTCTCCGGGGCCTTCGGGGCCTTTCGCCGCAGCTTCCTGCAGCAGATCGGCGGTTGGGACACCCATACCGCCGAAGACCTCGACCTGACCCTGCGCATCAAGGCGTACTTCCGGCGCTACGGCCTGCGCATTCCGTTCGAGCCCCAGGCCATCGGCCATACCGATGCACCGGCGACCTTGCGCGGCTTTCTCGACCAGCGCCTGCGCTGGGACGGCGACCTGTTCTTCGTCTACGTGCGCAAGCACCGCCACGTGTTCACACCGCGCCTGCTCGGCTGGCCGAACTTCCTGATGCTGATGGTCAGTGGCCTGTTCTTCCAGCTGGTGCTGCCTTTCATCATCCTCGGCTACAGCCTGGTGGCGGTGATCATCCTGCCGTTCACCGCGCTGGTGTTCTATTCGTTGCTGATCTACGCGCTGTACCTGGTGATGAGCACGCTCCTGTACCTGGGCCTGATGCTGATGGTCAGCGAGCGGCCCAGGCAGGACCTGCGGCTGATCTGGGTGCTGCCCTTCTACCCCTTGGCGATGTACGCCCTGCGCTGCTGGAGCGTGGTCGCCATTCTCAATGAAACCCTGCGGCGCGGGCACGAGGAGTCGAGCATGGCGCCCTGGTGGGTGCTCAAGCGGGCCAATCGATTCTGAGGCGCTATTACTAGATGACTGCACCACGACCTTCACGTCTGCTGCTGCCGCTGCTGTGCTGCGCGCCGCTGCTGGCAGGCGCCACGCCCTTGAGCCTGGAGCAGGCCCTGCAACAGGCCGGCGACGGCAGCCCGGCGGCCAACGCTGAACTGCAGGCGCGCTACGCGGCCCGCGACCAACGCGAGAGCGAATCCGGATGGGAGATGTTCGGCAACGCCAACGTCGGCCGTTACCGCGAACTGGTGACCGACGACGTTCGCGACGATTACTACGGGCGCAGCTTCGCAGTCGGCGTGCGCTACCCGCTGCTCGGCAGCCTGCGCCGACGCATGGATGCGGTGCGCGACAGCGAACGCGACATTCGCCTCGGCGAGATCGAACAGGGCTATCGCCGCGCCCAGCAGCGTCTGGCCATCCGCAGCACCTATGCGGACTGGTGGCGGGCCACCCAGGAGCAGCGCCTGTGCCGGGATGTCGAGCGCGCCGCACGCGATGCCGACCAGCAGTTGCAGACGCGCCTGGACGGCAAGTGGATCCTGCCGTCCGACGCCCAGCTGATGCGCAGCGAATGGACCGCGGTAACCCAGCGCTGCGCCATGCAGGACGGTTTGCTGACAGATATCCGCGCCAGCCTGCAAAGCCTCGGCGTGCAGGTCGACGGCAACGACACGCCAGTCGCCTCGGCCCTGGCCAGCGACCCGCAACCCTTGCAGGCCTGGCAGACGCAGCTCGAAGACAACCCGCGCGTCGCCGGGCGCAGCGCCGAACTGGCCAATGCCGAGCTGGGCCGCAAGCAGCCCTGGTACAGCGCCATCGAGTCCTACGTCAACGTCGCCCAGACCCTGGAGCAGCGCAGCGGCGCCAGCGATGACGGCAGTGGCCTGAGCGCCGGCATCACCTTCTCGGCGCCCTTCGACCTGCTCGACTACGGCTCCGCCCGCGGCCGCGAGGGCGAGGCGCGCTACCAGGCGGCGGTGCAGGCGCTGGAGCGCGAGCGCGGCGATGTGTTGCGTGAACTGGGCAAGGTGTTGGAGCAGCAGCGCCGCCAACTCAACGAATACCAGTGGCGCAGCGAACGGCGAGACGCCCTCGACACCATCATCGCCGAGCGCCGCCAACGCGGCAGCCTGGATGCTGGCGAAGCCAGCCTGCGGCTGCTGCAGGCCGAGGTCGATCACTACAACGCCGGCTTCGCGCAGATATCCGCCTGGCACGGCGCCTGGCTGCAGGACTCGGCGCTGCGCCTGTTCGGTGATGACAGCCCGGGCTTCGAACGCCTGCTCGGCAACCGCGTGGTGCACTGGCAAGGCGAAAACACCGTCATGCCGGCACAGGCGGCCACGCAAACCGACTGGAGCCAGGGCGCGTACATCTGGGACAGCGTCGCCCTGCTCGATGCGCATCAGCGCAGCGGCCAACTGAACGCCCTGCAGCAGGCCGGCATCAGCCAGTTGCACGTCGGCCTGACTGCGCTGCAGGTCGCTGACATGCAGCGCAGCCACCCGGCCCTGGGCGCCTTGCTGCAGGCTGCCCACGCCCGCGGCATGCGGGTCACCCTGCTGCTCGGCGACCCGGACTGGCTGAAACCGCGCAAACGCCAGGGGCTGATCGACCTGATCGGCCAGCTCAGGGACCTGCCCTTCGACGCCCTGCACCTGGACCTGGAAGTCGAGCAGCTCGGTTGGCCGGTTCCCGATCAGCGTCTGCACGACTGGCTCGACACCGTGCGCGAGGCCAAGGCCGCCGCGCCCTGGCCGCTCAACCTGTCCAGCCACCCGCGGTGGTTCGACGAGCACGTCAATCGCCAGCCCTGCGTGCCCTGCGAACTGCAGCGCATCGGGGTCGGCGAGATCAGCCTGATGATCTACACCCGCAACCCGCAGAGCAGCGCCAATCGGGCCCTGGCCATCGCCAAACAATGGCCGGGCCTGAAGCTGCGTCTGGCCCAGAGCGTGGAGGTGGATCAGCCCGCCGACCTGAGCTGGGCGGACGCCTCCCACACGCAATTGCAACAACAGGTAGTGAACTGGCAGAACGCTCTGCGCCCGGCTGGAGTGGGCGGTATCGACTGGCAATCCTGGACCGATTACCCGAGAAGCCGATGAAGATACGTTTCAATAGCCCGAAAGAACGACACCCGACCCAGGACAACGGCATGCAGGTGCTCTACGCACCCGGCAAGCGCCTGGCCTTCCGGCTGCGCTGGTACCTGATCCTGTTCCTGATCCTGCTGCCCGCCCTGTGGCTGGCTGGGCGCTATGGCCTGGAACTGATACGCGTCGAGGCACCCGCGCTGGTGCGCCTGCCCACCATGGAAGTGCGCGCCATGCAGCCCGGCCAGGTGGAAAGCATCCGTGTGCAGGCAGGTGATCACGTGGATGTCGGCACGCCGCTGGTGGAGCTCGACAACCCCGAATGGCGCCTGCGCCTGAACCTGCTGCAAGGCGGCTCGGCGCCAGCTGCAGCACCGGTCGGCGACCTGGGCGCGCGCAACCGTGCGGTGCTGCAGAGCCTGGTCAACCGCGCCTCGCAACGGGTCAACGACACGCGTCGGCTGGTGCAGCAAGGCGCCGCCACCCGCGGCGAGCTGGTCGAAGCGCAGAATGCCCTGGACAGCCGTGAGGCCGAGTTACTGGCTTTCGAGCGCATCCTGAGCGGCGTCGGCAGCAGCGAAGGCGAGCGTTATGAGCGCCAGCAGCAACTGGAAAGTCGCTGGCTGGCCGGCCAGCTCGAGCAGATGCAGGTCAGTGCCAGCGAGCGCGGCCGAGTGGCAGAAGTGGTCACCGCACCCGGTGAGAATGTCGGCCCCGGCACCCTGCTGATGCGCCTGGAACGCAGCGGACCGGCGCAATTGTGGGTGTACCTGGACCCCAAGGATGTCGAGCACGCCACCCCCGGTTCGCCACTCGACGTGCGCTTGCCCGACGGCGACTGGATCAAGGCGGAAGTGATCAATCCGGCAGAGAGCGCCAACCCATTGCCCAGCGATCTGCGCCAGCCGTTTCGCAGCCCCACCCGCGGGCTGATGGTGCCGGCGCGCTTCACCGAGCCGCTGGCCAACGAGTGGCGCGTCGACTCGCTGCCGGTGCGCGTGCGCTTCCCGAACGAGCACTTCACTCTGTTCGGCATGCGCTTCTGAGCAGGGTGCTCCTGGCAGGCCGCAAGCCTGCCTATCGCACCGTATCGGGAAACCTGACCACCGCGCTGAAGCCTCGCGGGGTGGCGTTGCTGAAGCCGATGGAGCCGCCCAGATGATGGGCGATCATGCCGACGATGGCCAGCCCCAGCCCCGCACCCTGCGGGTTGCCGGCGCTGTGGAAGCGTTCGCCGAGGCGCGGTATGCGGGCCTCCTCGACGCCTGGCCCTTGATCGACGACCTGCAGGTGCACGCCCTCGCCTTCCCGGCACACGCGCACGCTCACCTCGCTGCCGGGTGACGAGAAGGTCAGCGCGTTGCTGACCAGGTTCTGCAGCAGGATCACGATCAACCCGCGATCGCCCTGAATCAGCGCCGTTTCCTCGGCCTCCAGGGCCAGGTCGATCCGCCGGTTCAGGGCCAGCGGCGCCAGGTCGGCCAGCTCCTCGCGCACCACAGCGGTCAGGTCCAGCGGCTGCAGGTTCTGCGATGGCGCCTCCAGCCGCGCCATGGTCAGCAGCTGGCTGGCGATGCGGGTGGCGCGATGTACACCGTGCTTGAGGAAGGCCAGCGCCTCCTCGCGCTCCTGCACGCTTTCGGCCTGCGCCGCGTTACGCACGTGAATCTCGAGAATCGCCAGAGGCGTGCGCAGCTCATGGGCGGCATCGGCGATGAAGCGGCGTTCGCGTTCGAGCAGCGCGCGCAGCTGGCTCAATACGTCGTCCAGAGCCAGGCGCATGGGTTCCAGCTCCGGCGGCAGCGGCCCTGTCGGCAGCGGCTCCAAGCTGTGCTCGGGGCGCTCGCGCAGTTGCTGGGCCAGGCGCTGCAACGGGCGCAGCCCCCAGCCGAGCAGCAGCCAGATGAACGCGGCCAGCAACGGCAGGCAGACCAGCGTCGGCATCAGGGTGTGCTGGAGAATCTGGTGGATCAGGTCCTGGCGCAGGTCCTCCCGTTCACCGACCCAGATGCGCAGGCCGCCTGCGCTGTCGTCGAGCAGCACGCCGCACCATTCTTGGTCGTTGAAGAAGAATTCGTGAATGCCCGGCGCCGGCAGTTTCGTCAGGTGCGGCGCCTGTTCGGAGCGCACCAGCAGATTGCCGTCGCGGTCCCATACCTGGAACGCCAGGTTGATTTCGTAGGGGTGCGAGAACACCCCATCGGCGGAGCGATCCAGGGCGCCATCCAGCGCCTGGCGAACGAACTGCCAGTCCACCGGCCGGCCGTCGGGCTGCTGCAGCATGCCTTGCAGCACCCGCGCGGCCTGCACCAGTTGTGCGTCATAGACCGCTTCGGTCTGCCGGTGGCTGTCGCGCAGGGCGAGCAGCACCAGGGCCAGGCTGCCGGCCAGGACCAGGGCGATGGTCGGCGCCAGAATGCGCGTGCGGATGGAAATCACGACGTCTGCTCCAGCAGATAACCGACCCCGCGTACGGTACGGATCAACTCGCTGCACAGTTTGCGGCGCAGGTTGTGGATCAGCACCTCCAGCGTATTGCCCGGGCCGCTCTCCTGCCAGCCGTACAGGGCGCCGGCCAGGCGCTCGCGAGTGACCACCACGCCGGGGCGAATCAGCAACTGGTGCAGTAGCTGATATTCCATGGGCGTCATCGGCACGGCGCGGCCCTGGTAACGCACCTCCTGGGTGGACGGGTCGAGGGTCACGCCGGCGAACTCCAGCACCGGCTGGGCACGGCCCTGGCTGCGCCGCAGCAAGGCGCGGATGCGCGCCTTCAGTTCCTCGGGGTCGAAGGGTTTGACCAGGTAGTCGTCGGCGCCGGCATCCAGGCCCTGAATCCGGTCATCCATGGCATCGCGGGCGGTGAGCACCAGCACCGGCACGGCGTTCTCGCTGCGCGCGCGCAGTTGACGCAGCAGGGTCATGCCATCCAGGCGCGGCAGGCCGAGATCGAGCAGCACCAGGTCGAACCGTTCGCTGCGCAGCGCATGGGCGGCTTCGACGCCGTCCTCCAACCAGTCCAGCGTATAGCCTTCGCCGCGCAGGGCCACGCGGATCCCGCGCGCCAGGGCACGATCATCTTCAACCAGCAGGACACGCACGGCACGCACCTCGTCATCGATAAAACGGCGCCATCATGCGCTTCGCGCGGCGCATTGGGCAGGAGTAGATGTTACCGACCTTTGCCCATTAAGACTTTCCTAAGCTTCGCGTCGCAAGGTGCTCCTGACTACCCCAAGAAGGAGACTCACCATGCGTTACGTCGCGCTTTTCGCCCTGCTGCTCGGCAGCCCGCTGGCCATGGCCAGCACCGAATGCACCACCGCCGACCGCTCGACCTGGCAGGACCCGGAGCAGTTCCAGGCCAAGCTCAAGGAACAGGGTTACCAGATCAGCAAGTTCAAGGTCACCAAAGGCAACTGCTACGAGATCTACGGTTTCGACAAGGACAAGCGCAAGGTCGAGATCTATCACGACCCGGTCAGCGGCAAGGCCATCAAGACCGAGATCGAAGACTGATGCAGGCGGCGACGATACGACTCTGGGATCCCCTGATCCGCCTGTTCCACCTATCGGTAGCCGGGGTCTTCGTCGCCAACTATTTCTTTACCGAGGAAGGTGACGATTGGCACACCTGGCTCGGTTACTACGCCTGCGCCTGGCTCGCCGTGCGCCTGGTTTGGGGCTTCGTCGGCCCGCGCAGCGCGCGCTGGACGGACTTCTGGCCAACCCGCTCACGCCTTGCCGATCACCTCGGTCAATTGCTCGAGGGAGAAGCGCACCGCCGCCTCGGCCACTCGCCGATCGGCGCCTTGGTGATGCTGCTGATGATGACGGCCATCGCCACCCTGGGCATCAGCGGCTTTCTGATGCAGGAAGTCGATGCCCTGTGGGGCGCCGACTGGCCGCTCACGCTGCACGCCTGGGCCGCCAACGGCCTGGCGACGCTGGTGGCGATCCATATGGCTGCGGCCGTGATCGAAAGCCTGCACCTGGGCGAGAACCTGCCGCTGTCGATGATCACCGGCAAACGCCGCCCACCATCCGAACATCGCTGAGATTCGAACCCCATGCTGACCCTGCTCGCACCTCGCCGTGCCAGCGCCCCGCGCGCCTGGCTGTCGCTGCTTGCCCTGGCCACCCTGAGTTGCGGGCTGTTGCTCGCCGATGACTTTCTGCAGCAGCTGTTCACCCCTAACAACCACGCCGAGCTGGAGGCGGGCTACGTGGTCGTGCTGTGGCTGTTCAGCCTGGGCCTGTGGCTGTGCAACCTGCGCCCGCTGAGCATGATCATCCTGACGCTGTTCGCGGTGATGCAACTGATGCAGCTGGCCAATATCAGCTTCTTCGGCGAGCCGCTGACCGCCATCGACATCCAGTCGCTGCTCAACGACCCCGCCGAAGTACGCGAGACCGCCGCCCACAGCTTCGCCGAACACTGGCCGGTGCTGCTCTGCGTGGGCATTCCCTACTGCCTGCTGCTGGTGCTGCACTGGCGCCTGCCGGGCCGGGTCAGCCTGCCGCAGAGCCGCTGGGCGCTGCTGCTGATCGCCGTGGTGCTGCTCTCCAAACCCTATCGCGCCACCTACCGCAACCTCGATTCCTTCGCCGCCAGCCCCAGCCGCAGCGCCCTGCACAACAACCTCAACGTGTTTTCCGCCTGGGCCGTGCACCTGGCATTCAAGCCGGAGTTAGAGCTACCGCCCAGCACCTTCGCGCCCTATGCCCTGAGCCCGAGTCTGAGCGAAGCCAAGCACGTCTGGCTGGTGGTCGCCGACTCACTGCGCAGCGATCGCCTCGGCGTGTTCGGCTACGACCGCGACACCACGCCGAGACTGGCCGACTACCTGCGCGAGCATCCCAGCGCTTTCGTGCGCCCCGGCATCGCCGCTGGCGTGGCCACCGACGTGAGCCTGCCCTACCTGATCAACCCGATTCGCGAGCCCGGCAAGGATGCGCTGCTGCGCACCGGCGACATCAACCTGTTCCGTTTCGCCAAGCAGGCGGGCTTTCGCACCCACTGGATTTCCTCACAGGAATCCAAGCTGCTGGCCAACCTGGGCAGCCGTTATCTGGACGTATCAATCACCCGCGAAGACCATCCGGTACGCTTTCTCAAACAACAGGATCGCGCCCTGCTCGACGTGCTCGACGGGCAGCGCTGGGCCGACCGTAACTTCGTGGTGCTCAACCTGCGCACCGCGCACCTGCCCTACGCGCAGAACTACCGCCATGAAAAGACCCCGGCGCCCTGGGCGGATCAGGGGCCGGATGGCCAGAGCAACGCTTACGACAACTCGGTGCATTACCTGGACGGCCTGCTGGCCGAGGTGATCGCCGACTTCGACCGCCTGGAGGGCGAGCGCTACCTGATCATCACCGGCGACCATGGCCAGCGCCTAGGCGAAGGCGGCCACTGGGGCCACAACGATCTGGTACCGGAAGTCAGCGACGTGCCGGTGATCGTCATCGGCCGCGAGGCCAAGCCCGAGACCATGGCGAGCCTGTCGGCCGAACGTTGGATCAGCCATTACGAAGCCGGCAAATGGCTGGCCGCGCGCCTCGGCACGCGCATCCACAACCCCAACCTGCGCCCCAACGAGCACTTCGTGCACGGCAAACTGCTGTTCACCGACAACTTCATCCAGCGCGTCTGCGAAACGCCCACGGGCCTGGTTCACCAACCGCCGCAGTTGCTGAGCATGCTGCTCAAGGAACCCGAAAAACGCTGCTAACGCTCAACCCTCGGCCGAGCGCAGGGTGATGCGGGTGATTTCCGAGGGCTTGCCCAGGCGCAGCGGGAAGCCGTTCCACAGGCCGGTGCCGTTACTCACATACAAGCGCATATCGCCGACCGCGTACTCGCCCGACACGTAACCCTCGTTGAACGCCTGGGTGACCCAGTGCATGCCCAGCACCTGGCCGCCATGGGTATGCCCGGACAGCTGCAGGTCGACGCCCGCCAACGCGTTGAACGAGGCGGCCAGGGGCCGGTGGCTGAGCAGGATCACCGCGGCGTCCTTAGGCGCCCCGGCCAGGGCCGCATCGACATCCGGCAGCGGCTGGCCGAAGCGCGCGGCGGCGGGGTCGGTGATGCCGGCCAGCACCAGGCTGGCGCCCGCATCAATGATCGTCACATGACTATTGAGCAGCATGGGCAGGCCCAACTGCGCGAAGTGCTCCAGCCACTGCTGGTACTCGGCGTAGTACTCGTGGTTACCGGCAATCGCGTACACGCCCAGGCGCGCCTTCAAGGCGCGTAACGGCTCGACATCGCCGGTTCGCGCGGCGACGGTGCCATCCACCAGGTCACCGGTGATCACCAGCAGGTCCGGGTCGAGGGCGTTGGCTCTGGCGACCACCGCTTCCATCCACGGGCGTTGCAGCAGCCGGCTGGCGTGCAGGTCGGTGAGCTGCACCAGTTGCAAACCATCCAGTTCGGCGGGCAACTGGGCCAGGGTGATTTCCACCTCGCGCACCTCCGGCACCCGCACCGCCTGCCAGACGCCCAGCGCCGACAGCAGGATCGCCCCGATACCGACTCCGGCGCGCAACCGAGGCGCCATGACGGCGGTACGCAGGCGCGGCAACAGCGCCGCGATATCCAGTACCAACAGCAGCATGGCGCTGATGATCAGTGCACCGAAGGCGCAGCCCAGCACCATCAGCAACGTGCCCGGAATCTCCGGCGAGGCCATGCTACCGAAGAACTGACGGGTCACCAGGTGGTGCTCGGCAACCGCCAGGATCAATACACCCAGCAGCGCCTTGACCGACCGCGGCCAGCGCTGCGGCCAGACAATTCGCCAGAATACATAGAGGGCCAGGATGGCCGTGATCAGGTGGAACACGTTTATCTCGCTCGCTCAAGATGAATCGGATGCCGCCCTCTGTGACAGCGCCGTCACCTGCGGGTGCAGCTCGCGTTCGCCACATTTTTCCCGGGCAAAAAAAACCGCCTCATCATGGAGGCGGTAACCAAAGGATGATGAACCGGAGAGACCACCGGCCTCTTTCGAAAGCCCATGGTGTTGTGTTCATCGAGGTACAGGGTATCGGTAAAGCCCGCAGGCACCGCATCATTTGCGTCGATAGTGATAATCGAAGGCTGCCCGCTAGCGCCACGGCCCAGTGGCCGCGCTAGTTGCCGCCAGCCAGCAGGGCGCGCACGCGCTGCAGGTCAGCCAGGGTATCGACGTCGGTGAGGATGCCCAGATCATCGAGTGGCAACAGCAGAGCCCGCCCCTCACGGCGATAACGCTGCACCACCGAGGCGCCGCCCGCTTCACCGCTCAGGGCTGCAAGTGCCTCGAAGCATTCCCGGGCAAAGCCGACCGGATGGCCCCGGTTGCCCTGGAATGTCGGTACCACTACCGGCTGCTGCGTCAGCGCCTGGGCCACCTGGCGCAGGCTCGGCGCGCCGATCAGCGGCAGATCGCCCGGCAGGATCAGCCAGCCCGACGCCGCCGCCGTGGCCCGCACACCGGCGGCAATCGAGTCGGCCATGCCGTCGCCAGCGGCGCGGTGCACCACATGGTGCGCCAGGCCGGAACGCTGGACTGCCGCCAGCACGTGGTCGAGCACGGGCTTGCCGTGCAGGTCGGCCTGCAGCTTGCTGCCGTCACCGCCGGAAGTACGAAAACGCGTGCCGCGCCCGGCAGCGAGCACGATGACCACCGGGCCGTCGGTCATGACTACAGCGCGCCGCGGTCGATGCCGTTGGCGACACGCAGCACGTCGGCCAGGGTCGCCAGGGCGATCTCCGCAGGGGCTTTGCTGCCCAGTTGCAGGCCGATGGGCGCGTGGATGCGTGCCATATCTCCAGGCTGCAAACCGCCCAAGCGGGCCAGGCGCTCCAGGCGTTTGCCGCTGGTGCGCTGGGAGCCCATGGCGCCGATGTAGAACGCCTCGGTGCGCACCGCTTCGATCAGGGTCGGGTCGTCCATGCGCGGGTCATGGGTCAGGGCGAGGATCGCCGTGGCGCTGTGGGCGCCCTGCTCGGCGATGAACCTCGCCGGCAGAATTTCGATAGCCTGCACGCCTGGCACATTCACCTCGGCGATGATCTCGGCGCGCGGATCGCAGACGATCACTTCATAACCAAGCGCCACGGCAAAGCCGGCGCAGAACTCGGCTACCGGCGACCAGCCGGCCAGTACCACGCGCAGCACGGCGCCGATGCGAATCGACACCTGCTCGGCGCTACGCTGGATCTTCGCATCGCTCATGCTGCCGGGCCGGCAGCGACTGCTGGCCTCCCCCAGCGGCACTTCGCGCACCAGCAACTCGCCACCGCCGAGCGCCTGCTCGACCTGGCCGAGCATGCGCTGCACGGCCTCGCCGGGCTGCAGGTACTCGACCAGCACATCCAGCACGCCGCCACAGGGCAGCGCACGGGTAGGCGTCAGGCCGCCTTCGCCGTAGCGCACGATCTGGTTGCAGGGCGCGAACCCGGCATTCTGCACGCGCTCGAGAAAATCCTCCTCGACGCAGCCACCGGACAGCGAGCCGCACGAGGCACCGGACGCCAGCGCCGCCAGCATCGCTCCCGGCGCCCGCGGTGCCGAACCGAATGTCGACAGCACAGTGCACAGCCAGACGCCATGGCCCTGCTGCAGCCAGCCGAGAGCCTGCTGGATCACCTGCAGGTCAAGTTGCTTCATCGACACCCCCTCATTCCACGGCACCGGGCGCACGCACGGCGGCACCATTTCAGCATGCAATTTGGTGGCCGGGTTGGCGCTTCGGTTCAGTGTATTTGCCGGCGGGCAGCGGCTGATCGGGCCAGGGATCTGGCGCCTATGGAAGAGGCGCCTAACGCGACGGGATACGGCCGCAGCGCAGCCCGAAAAATCAGACGAAGCTCTGGCGCGCAGCACCACGGGGCAGGCGATTGCGGCCCGGCAGTTGCTCGATCCTCTGCTGCCAGGCGGCCTTCACGCTCAGGGTCGCTTTCTCGGCGCTCTCGGCGGGTTTGGCCGGGGCCTTGGCGGCGCGGGCGGCAGCGCGCAGTTCGGCCAGGGTTGGCGTGCGGTTGGTGGCAACCGGCGTGGCAGCTTTGTCCAGCGAACGCAGGCAGAGTTTGCAGGAAACCTGCGCCTGATCCTCGGTGGTACTCAGGCTCGCGCCGCTACGGCCGCAGGCGATGGTGTTCGAGGAAGGCGAGAAGTGAATGGCCAAGATGGCATCTCCAGCAGTAAAACGGGGCGGCGATTTTACATACCCGCCGCGATTTCTGCGCACTCACCTGTCACGGTGAGCCTTGATCGCTGGCGCGGGACGCTCAGCCGCGCGGAGTGCCGGGCTGCTGAGCCTTGTCTGGCGTCATCGACGCGCACATGGCGAGCAGCTGGGCAACGCTCCAGGGCTTGGGTATCACGGCGACGTTGAGGCCGTCGAAATCCGTGGAGGCCCCGAGGAAGCCCGAGGAAATGATGATCGGCAGATCCGGGAAACGGTCACGAATCAGGTGCGCGAGAAAGATGCCGTCGATGTCGCCGGGCATGCTGAAATCGGTAAGCACCATGTCCACCTGGCCGTCACTGCTGGAGAGATATTCCCAGGCGTCGTCAGCACAGGGGAAGGCTTTGACCTCGTGGCCTTCGTCTTCGAAGATCTCCACGAGCATCTCCCTGATGGAGCGTTCGTCTTCGGCTATGACTATCAGTGGCATCGCTGGGATCCGGCAGTAAGGGTCAGGCTCTGACCGGCTCGGCCCGGCAAGATTTCATTAATTTTTCATGGCGCCGACTGGTGGCGTGCGCGAGGCGGGATCGTCGCCCGCCAACTCGGCGGGCAACGATGGGCCAGGGCCCGATCAGGCCAGGCGGAAGCGGCCCACCAGCTTCTGCTGGTGATCGGCGAGGCGCGCCAGTTCCTGGCTGGTGACGGCGGTCTGCTCGGCACCGGAACTGACCTGGATGGCCACGTCGTTGATCTCCACCACATTGCGGTTGATATCTTCGGCCACCGCGCTCTGCTCCTCGGCCGCCGCGGCGATCTGCATGTTGCGGTCGCTGATGCTGGAAACACCCGAGGCGATATCGCCCAGCAGGTCACCGGCACGCTCGATGTTGCTGGCACCGGCGCGGGCCTTGCCGAGGGTTTCCTGCATGGACTGCGTGGCCAGGTCGGAGCCGCGCTGCAGGTTGGCGATCATCTCCTGAATGTTGCCGGTGGACTCCTGGGTTTTCTGCGCCAGGGTACGCACCTCGGAGGCCACTACTGCGAAGCCGCGACCGTGATCGCCAGCGCGTGCCGCCTCGATGGCCGCGTTGAGGGCCAACAGGTTGGTCTGGTCGGCGATGCCGCGAATCACGTCGAGCACCGAGGAGATCGAATCGCTTTCGTGCTTGAGGTCGCCAATGATGCGCGCGGTGTCATCGGCCTGGGTCGACAGCTCACGGATCACCTCGACGGTGCGCTCGATTTCCAGGCGGCCCTGGGTGGTGCTGAGGTTGACCTGGCGTGACATCTCCGCGGCGTCGTTGGTGCTCTGCGCCACTTCGCGAACCGTGGCGCTCATCTCGTTGATGGCGGTGACCACCAGCTCGGTGCCCTGGCGCTGACGCTCCAGGCTGTTGCTGGTTTGCAGGGTGACCGCCGAGCACTCCTCGGCCGCGGTCGCGACCTGGGCGGTGGCCGAGCCGATTTCCTGAACGATCTGCGTCAGTTCCTCGGCCATGATGTTGAGGTTGCGGGTGATCTCGCCGAACTCGTCCTTACCCACATAACCCGAACGGGCCGTCAGGTCACGCTGCGACAGCGCCAGCAAGGCACGGTTGGCCTCGCCCACCGCCAGGTTGATGTTGCGGATGATCAGGTAGGACAACGCGCCCACCACCGCCATGGCGATCAGCACGCTGATGGCCGTCGTCCACAGCATGGCCGACGCTTTCGCGCGCGCCTGGGCGGCAAGGTCACCGACGCTTTGCCCCAGCTCGCTTTCCACCTCGCCCATCAGGTCGATGCGATTGGTGGAGGTCTGGAACCAGTCGGTGGCCTTCACGCCCAGGGAATCGCCGATCGGCGTGTCGAAAGACAGCTTCTGCAAGCGCGCCACTTCGAGGGCGCTGGGCTGCTGCATCTTCTCGTCGAGCTTGCGCACGAACTCTGGCGAAGCGTTGCGGCGAAAGCCTTCCGAATAGGCGGTGAACTCGCCCAGATTGCGGCTGAAGGTAGAGAGCAGATCCGCATCGAAGCGATCCTGATTGAACACCACGCCCAGGGTCGCGCGCTCGCGTCCGGCGCGCTCCTTCATCTCGATGAACTGGTTGAGCGAGGACAGCGCCCGCGACAAGGTCGGATCCTTGACCGAGCGTTCGACGGCGTGAGTGTAGCCGACCAGCTTGCGGATGATGTCGGTGAAGCGCGCGCCGGACTCACGGTTGTTGATCGCCAGCTTGTCGATCTGCCCACGCATGGCATCCAGCCCGCTCAACGCAGCCAGCGCCTCATTCAGCCCGGCATCGACATTTCCCAGCGCGCGTGCGTCGGCCAGGGCGGTGTCGGTCTGGCCGCGCATGCGCAGCAGCACGTCCTGCATGGTCTTGCCCTGGCTGCCCAGGAATACGCCACTGGCGCCGCGCTCGCGCTGCAATACGGTGATCAGTTGGCTGACCTTCTGCGCGACGACACTGGCCTCCTGGGTCCGCTCCATCTCCTGCAAGGTCTGGTAGCTGCTGTTGACCTGCAGAGCGGCCAGCCAGAGAAAGCCCAGCAACGGGCAGGCGAGAATCAACAAGAGCTTGAGGCTCAAGGGGATGTTTCTGAGCACGACGTTTCACCTATTCAATTTACTTCGGCAGTTCTGATTACGAAGCGAAGGGTTGCCTGTTGTCGCACCGTCTGCGCGGCGCGTTGAACAGGGGGACGCATTTGGCATGCGGCACGTTAGGCAATGGACGAGGTACAGACAGGTAATCGGCGCGAGACAGCAAATCTTTAATAAAGTTCGATGAACAAGGCGACAGGAGCTCGACGACCGCTAAATCAGATATGTGCCGCTAGTCGATTCGCTCTTGCTGCTCCTGGGGCAACGACGGATCGACCTCCAGCCACGGCAAACGGCTCTGGGTCCAGATATGCCGGTCAGCGGCGGCGTGTTCGGGGTGATCGAGCGTGGCGATGGTCACGTCCAGGCTGTTCGGGCTCAGAGTGGTGAACAGCGCCAGATGGGCGCCGCAGGTCGGGCAGAAGTAGCGCTCGCAGCTGGGCGAGGAGGCGAAACGCGCCGGTTCGCCGCGTAGCCAGGTGAAGGCTGCCAGCGGCACGGTGATCCAGGTCACCAGGATGCCGCCGGTGCTGCGTCGGCACACCGAGCAGTGGCAGTGGGCAATATCGCGCAACGGCGCGCGGAACTGGTAACGCACGGCGCCGCATTGGCAGCCGCCCTGATGCGAATCGCTCATCCCGCTCTCCTTGAAACCTCGTGATATCCCTGCTTGCCTGATCAACTGGCACTGGCGAAGATGCACCCTCACCACCACCGGGGGCTCCCGTGACCGAACTGCTCTTGGCCCTCTGGCCACTCTTCGCGCTGATCGTCGGCGGCTACGTGCTCAGCCGTCGCGGCTTCCCCAACGAAGCCTTCTGGCCAGGCGCCGAACGCCTCAACTACTTCATCCTGTTCCCCGCGCTGCTGTTCAACAGCCTGGCCACAGCACCGCTGGACAACCCGCAGCTGCCGCGCATGGCACTGGCCGTGTTGCTCGGCCTGGGCATCGCCTGGCTGGCGCTGCTGGTGGTGCGTCGCCTGCGCGGCTGGCCGGCGGCGCGCTTCGGTGCTTTCAGCCAGGGCATCCTGCGTTTCAACACGTACCTGGGCCTGGCTGCCGTGGGCAGCCTGTTCGGCCAGCCGGGCCTGACCCTGGCAGCCCTGATGCTGGCGCTGATGGTGCCGACCGTCAACGTGCTATCGGTTTGGTCACTGACCGCCGAGCGGGGCGTCAGCGCGCGCAGCCTGCTGCTGCCGATCATCCGCAACCCGTTGATCCTGGCCTGCCTGGCCGGTGCGCTGGTCAACCTGAGCGGCCTGGGTTTGCCCGGCGGCAGCGGTCGACTGCTCAGCCTGCTGGCGGCGGCAAGCCTGCCGCTAGGCCTCTTGTGCGTGGGCGCGGCGCTGAAACCCGAACAGCTGGGCGGCGAGGTACCGGCCCTGGCCTGGAACAGCCTGCTGCGCCTGCTACTGATGCCACTGCTGGCCCTGGCCGTGGCCGTCGGGCTGCAGTTGCCGGCCATGGAAAGCACCGTACTGGTGCTGTTCTTCGCCCTGCCCACCGCACCGACCGCCTATGTGCTGACCCGCCAGTTGGGCGGCGATGCCAACCTGATGGCCGGCATCATCACCTTGCAGCATCTGCTGGCTGCCGCTTCGCTGGTGGCGGTGCTGGCGCTCCTCGAACGCCTGCTCTGAAAGCACCGCGACGCGGACCACAGAGTCCGCGTCGCCTGCCCAATTTCCTGTTCGCAGCCCTGGTTTCGGCGAAAGCTGGCTGAAAGCTTCGTGTTCTAGCATCCGCGCACTGACCGACACAGATTGGTCGATGAGCTGCCGCCAGTGAGGCCCGCAGCTGCCGTCAACAAGAACAAAACAGGTGATTAACCATGTTCCGCCTCAGCTACTCACGCCTGAATCGCCCTCTCCGCTCGCCTCGACGCTAGCCACTCGCGCGTTACCCGCCCCTAGCCGAATCACGTCCGGAGAATCTCCATGCTCACATTCCTTGGCTTCGCCATGGTCTCGACCTTCATGTACCTGATCATGAGCAAACGCCTGTCGGCGTTGATCGCTCTGATCATCATTCCGATCATCTTCGCCCTGATCGGCGGCTTCGCCGAGCAGATCGGCCCGATGATGCTCGAAGGCATCAGCAAGCTCGCGCCCACCGGCGTGATGCTGATGTTCGCCATCCTCTACTTCGCCATCATGATCGACTCGGGCCTGTTCGATCCGCCCGTGCGCCTGATCCTCAAACTGGTCAAGGGCGACCCGCTGAAGGTCGCGGTCGGCACCGTGGCCCTGGCGCTGATCGTCTCCCTGGACGGCGACGGCTCGACCACCTACATGATCTGCGTGGGCGCCATGCTGCCGCTGTACAGCCGCCTGAAAATGAGCCCGACCATCATGGCCGGCCTGATCATCATGGCCGGCGGCATCATGAACATGACGCCCTGGGGCGGCCCGACCGCACGCGCCGCCAGTGCCCTGCACGTCGACCCGTCGGACGTGTTCGTGCCGATGATTCCCGGCATGATCGTCGGCGCCATCGTGCTGTTCGGAGTGGCGTACCTCTATGGCATGCGTGAGCGCAAGCGCCTGGGCGTGCTGCAACTGCCGGACGACCAGAGTGCGCAGGAAGAAATCAGCGTGTCGCAGTTCCCCGAGGCTCGCCGCCCCAAACTGCTGTGGATCAACGCCATTCTCACCGTGGTGCTGATGACCACCCTGATCGCCGGCCTGCTGCCGATGCCGGTGCTGTTCATGATCGCCTTCAGCATCGCCATGATCATCAACTACCCCTGCCTGCAGCAGCAGAAGGACCGTATCGCCGCCCACGCCGGCAACGTCCTGGCGGTAGTCGGCCTGATCTTCGCGGCGGGTATCTTCACCGGCATCCTCAGCGGCACCGGCATGGTCGACGCCATGTCCAAGAGCCTGCTGGCGGTGATTCCGGACGCCCTCGGCCCGCACCTGGCGGTAATCACCGCGCTGGTCAGCCTGCCGTTCACCTTCTTCATGTCCAACGATGCGTTCTACTACGGCATTCTGCCGGTGCTGAACCAAGCCGCCTCCGGCTACGGCATCAGCGCCGTGGAAATGGCCCGCGCCTCCATCGTCGGCCAGCCGGTGCACCTGCTCAGCCCGCTGGTGCCGTCCACCTACCTGCTGATTGGCCTGGCGAAGATCGAATTCGGCGACCTGCAGCGTTTCACCCTGAAATGGGCGGTGCTGGTATGCATGGCGATCCTGGCTGCGGCGCTGGTGCTGGGCGTGTTTCCGCTGTTCGGTAGCTGATCCGAAAACATTTTGACGAAATTTTCACATCACTGGCGCTAGACTTCGGCATCCCGGCCGATGCCTCGCGCCAGTTTTCTATTCACCCACAAGGAACCTCTAATGGAATGGCTCACCAACCCGGAAATCTGGGTTGCTTTCCTGACTCTGACCGCCCTGGAAATCGTTCTGGGCATCGACAACATCATCATGATCGCCATTCTGGTGTCGCGCATGCCGCCGCACATGCAGGCGCGTACCCGTTTCTTCGGCCTGGCCCTGGCCATGGTCACGCGCATCCTGCTGCTGCTGTCCATCACCTGGATCATGCGCCTGACCACCGACCTGTTCCATGTGTTCGGCCAGGGCATCTCCGGTCGTGACCTGATCCTGTTCTTCGGCGGCCTGTTCCTGCTGTGGAAGAGCAGCACCGAGATCTACCACGGCATGGAAGGCGAGGAAGAAAGCCCCGAGCAGCCCTCGGGCGCCGGCAAGCAGTTCCTCGGTACCATCATCCAGATCGCCATCATCGACATCGTCTTCTCGCTGGACTCGGTCATCACCGCGGTCGGTATGGTTTCCCACGTACCGGTCATGGTCGCGGCCATCGTCGTCGCCGTCATCGTGATGATGATCTGCGCCGGCACCATCAGCGACTTCATCGAGAAACACCCGAGCCTGAAGATCCTGGCCCTGTCGTTCCTCATCGTGGTCGGCACCGTACTGATCGCCGAGAGCTTCGAAGTCCACGTACCGAAAGGCTACGTCTACTTCGCCATGGCCTTCTCCCTGGCCGTGGAAGCGCTGAACATCCGCATGCGCACCGCCCGCCGCCGCGCTGAAGGCAAGGCCGACCCGGAGCCGGTGAAACTGCGCAAGGACATTCCTGGGCAGTGATCGGCTGACGCTGATGCAATGAAAAACGGGGCCTCGACGGCCCCGTTTTTTTATGCGCTCAGACCCGATCCGCTGCGGGCTCGAAGCGCTCACCACGAAACACCCGCCGCGGGTTACCCCGCTCCACCTGCAGGTGCGCATCGCGACGTTGCGCCCGCGCCGCATCGGCCTGCGCCTGGGCATGCACGGCGAGGCGCTGGGCAATCAGCAGCAGCGCCAGGCGCTTGTTGGCGTGCTGGCTGCGCTCGCTCTGCACCTTGACGCTGATGCCGCTGGCCACATGGATGGCACGCACCGCCGACTCGGTGGTGTTGACGTGCTGGCCACCCGGCCCAGACGAGCGCAGGGTTTCGAAGCGGATTTCACCGGCCAGCTCCTCTGCCGGCGCGGCAAAGCGCGCACCACCGAAGAACCAGTTCTTGCGAGCATGGCCGGGCCTGTAGGGGCTTGGGCAGGTCCATTGCAGCGAGCCCGTCCAGTCACCGGCCAGCCGCTCGGCCTGCTCGCCATCCAGCGCCAGCAATACCGAACGCAAGGTGCCACGCCGCGGCCCCGGTTCCTCTTCGAGTACCCGTACCGCCACGCAGAGGCCATCCGCTTCGGCCTGTAGCCTGGGCAATGCCCTGGCCACTGCCAGCGCACATTCCTCCGGGCCCTGAGCCGCCGAGAGTTGCAGAAGGATCATCAGCAGCACCCTCCACGCGTCTTGTAGGTCAGCACCGGTTTCAGTCGCGCCAGCACGCGAACCAGCCCCGCCTGACGCAAGGCACCGACTACCGAGTCGATAGCCTTGTAGGCCTCGGGCGCCTCCTCGTAGATCAGCGCGCGGTCGGCGCAAATCACCCGGCTGCCGAGTGCGGTGCGGCTCAGTTGCTCGACGCTATAGCGCGCGGCGAGGCGATCCTTGCACTCACTGCGCATCCATTTGCGACCGGCGCCGTGGGCCAGGGACAGCAGGCTGCGCTCATCGGCGATCGGCTGCACGAGGTAGCTGTAATCGCCACGCGAGCCGGGAATCACCACCGTACCCTGGTCCGACGGCGTGGCGCCCTTGCGGTGCAGCCAGCCATCGAGGCCATCGATACGCACTGGCGAGACCAGATTGTGGTTGATATCGAGCACCCTCTCGCCGTCGGCACGCAAGCGCTCGAGCATGCGCCGGGCGATCAACTGGCGGTTGGCTTCGGCGAAACACAGCGCGCCGTCGTGTCGGCCCAGGTAATGGCTACTGGCATCGCTGCCCGCCTCCAGACCCTGATGGCCGAACAGGTCGACCTGCTCACGCAGGATCGCTTCACCGAGGCCGCGCGAGCCGCTGTGCACCAGCAAAAGCAGGTGTTTACGCTCGATGCCCAAGGCTGTTAGCGCAGCATCGTCATAGCTTTCATCGAGCTGCTGCAGCTCGGCGAAATGGTTACCGCCGCCGATGGTGCCAAGGGAGCGCTCGTGTCCGGTGGTTGGCAGCCCGAAGGCGGCGACCGCCTCCTGCCAGTTCTCGTCGAGTGGCAGGTCGAGGTTACCGAGGCGCTTTTCCAGTTTGTCCAGATGCAGCTTGGCGGTCGGTATGTCCGTGCGCCACAGCGCCATGCCGCAGCCGATGTCGTTGCCAACCAGCGCCGGGTAAAAACGCCCTACGGAAAAGAATGCGGCACCAACCGGGTATCCACGCCCCGGGTGCAGATCCGGCATGCCGGCCACCCGATGCATGCCCGGTAAGCGAGCGGTGGTTTCGAGTTGCTGGATCGCTTTTCCTTCGATCCAGGTGTCGTCCGCGGCGACCAATACGGCGCCGTCGGACAAATTGCGAATGCAAGTGCCCATAGTCCAATCCTGATGGGTTGAAACAGAAAGATGTTCGGATTGGCAGGCCAGAGGCCGGGCGTTGCGGCACCGCTAACGAAGAGCGGCGAGTGCGATCAAGCCAGGCGCGACCTGCAAAGGGTGATCAGTTGCTGCATGATGTGCCTCCTTTGCTGTCGGTTGAGAGAAGGCGCGCATGCTAGGCGCATTGGCGCTCGCTTGCAACAGAGCACGGTGATTGACTGACGCACCGCGCAACCTGCCGGCCAGGCGGCGGTCCACTCCTTGCTTGGCAACCTGCGCTTCTCCAACTACAGCTTGTAATAGGCAGCGGTGTTGGTGACCACACCTGCGCGAACGCCGTCATCGGCAGTATCCCAAGTACCGGGATCGAATCTGCATATCAGGGAGATGCGTGATGTTGACGCTGCTCAATCTGTTGTCCGCCATTGCCCTGCTGATCTGGGGCACCCATATCGTACGTACCGGCATCCTGCGGGTGTATGGCTCGCAGTTGCGCCGCGTGCTCAGCCACAACGTCGGCAAGCGGCCGATGGCCTTCGTTGCCGGCATCGCCGTGACCGCGCTGGTGCAGAGCAGCAACGCCACGGCGCTGCTGGTCACCTCGTTCGTGGGCCAGGGCCTGATGGCGCTGACCCCGGCACTGGCGATCATGCTCGGCGCCGATGTCGGCACCGCGCTGATGGCCCGGGTGCTGACCTTCGACCTCAGCTGGCTGTCGCCGCTGTTGATCTTTCTCGGAGTGGTGTTCTTCCTCTCGCGCAAGCAGACCCGCGCCGGCCAGCTCGGTCGCGTGGCCATCGGCCTGGGATTGATGATTCTTGCCCTGCAACTGATCGTCACTGCCGCCACGCCGATCACCGAGGCCAAGGGCATCCACGTGCTGTTCGCCTCGTTGACCGGCGACGTGCTGCTCGATGCGGTGGTCGGTGCGCTGTTCGCTTTGATCTCCTATTCCAGCCTGGCCGCGGTGCTGCTCACGGCGACGCTGACCGGCTCCGGGGTGATTGGCCTACCGGTAGCCATCGGCCTGGTGATCGGCGCCAACATCGGCAGCGGCGTGCTGGCCTTTCTCAACGCCAGCATGCAGAGCCAGGCCGGCCGCCGTGTGGCTTTGGGCAGCCTGCTCTACAAGCTGATCGGCCTGATCCTGGTGATCCCGGTGCTCGACCCGCTGGCGCATTGGCTCGATAGCCTGAAATGGCACCCGGCCGAGCTGGTGATCGCTTTCCACGTGCTCTACAACACTCTGCGCTGCCTGCTGATGCTGCCGACCCTGGGCCTGATGGCGCGCTTCTGCAACTGGCTGCTGCCCGATCGCCCGGACATCAACGCCGTGGCCAAGGCCCGCCACCTCGACCCCACGGCGCTGCCCACGCCGAGCCTGGCACTGTCCAACGCCGTGCGCGAAACCCTGCGCATCGGCGATCTGGTCGACAGCATGCTCGGTCACTTGCAGGATGCCCTGCGTGGCAGCCAGCCGATTCTCGCCAAGGATCTGCGGCGTATCGACGACGACATCGACGCCCTCTATACCGCCGTGAAGCTCTACCTCGCCCAGATCCAGCAGGAAGACCTGAGCGAAACGGACAGCCGACGGTGGGCCGAGATCATCGAGTTTTCCTCCAATTTGGAGCGCTCCGGCGACATCATCGAGCGCATGCTCGGCAAGATCCAGGACGAGAAGACCGCCCAACGCCATGCCTTCTCCGAGAGCGGCCTGGAAGAGCTCACCGCGCTGCACGAACGCCTGCTCGGCAACCTGCGCCTGGGCCTGTCGGTGTTCTTCTCGGCCGACGCGGATGCTGCACGCCAATTGCTGCGCGAGAAGCGCCGCTTCCGTATTCAGGAGCGCCGGCTCACGCATTTACATGTCGAACGTCTGCATAGGCAGGTGGTCAAGAGTCTGGAAACCAGCTCTCTGCATCTGGAACTGATCGACGATATGAAACGCCTCAACTCGCTGTTCTGCGCAAGCGCCTACGCCGTACTCGGCAGCCACGAAACCGGTGCCCTGCTCGCCGAAGAAGGTGGTGAATAGTGCGGGCCGTGGCCCGCTCACTGGCACTGCTGCTGGGGCTGATGATGTGCAGCCCGCTGTGGGCGGCCGATCATCTGAAGGTCGAAGGCTACCCGCTGGACAATGGCCTGCAGCTGATCCTCAAGCCCACCAGCGAACGGGGTCACGTGTCGATCCGCCTGGTGGTCGGCGTCGGTTTCGACCAGTTCGACTGCTCCCACAAGGAAATGCCGCACCTGCTCGAACACCTGTTGTTCAGCGGCATCGACGAACGCGGCGAAGCCGGCCTGGAAGAGCGCATGCAGGCCCTGGGTGGCGACTGGAATGCCTTCACCCGTGACAGCGACACCACCTTCGTCATCGAAGTGCCGGCCGCGAACCAGCGTGCGGCGCTCGATCTGCTGCTCGCTGCCCTGTTCAACACCGAATTCACCGCCGAGCGCATCGACGCAGCCAAGCGGGTGATCGTCCACGAGAACGGCGAACACCCCGCTGCCTGGCAGCGCCTGCTGGGCGCTTCGAGCAAGCGTAACGACGCCACCGAACAGGTGGCCGCCGAACTCGGTCAGGCCTGTGCCGAGCAGGATTCGCTGGAGCGCCTGGACGCCGCCGGCCTGGAGCGTCTGCGCGAACAATGGTACGTGGCCAACAACATAACCCTGATCATGGTCGGCGATCTGGATCGCCGCCTGCCCGCCTACCTGGAACGGCGCTTCGGCGAACTGCCGCCCGGCCCCATGCCCGAGCTGCGCGAACTGCCGGAAAGCACCGGTCACGCCGATCCCGAACGGACACTGACCACCGGCCTGGTCGGCGACACCGCCCAGGTGAACCTGATCTTCACCGAACCCTGGGTCGGCGAACTCGACCAGGGCACCTGGCAGTTGCTGCGCGATTACCTGCAATGGGCCGTGTACCACGACCTGCGCCTCGAACATGGCCTGGCCTACAGCCCCACCGTGGAGCGCAGCGCCTACGGCAGCAGCAGCTTCTTCAGCATCAGCGCCGAGGTGGCGCGCGAAGACGTGGCGCAGACCGAGCAGCGCCTGCATGACTTGCTGCAACGCCTCGCCAAGGACGGCATGGACGACGCCACCGTAGAGCGCCTACGCAGCGTCGCCCTCGCCCGCCAGAACTGGACCGCACAGGGCAACAGCGCCCTGGCCGACACCTACTGGAGTTCCCTGGGCAGCTATGAAGAAGGCCGCTTCGCCGACCCGGCGCCGGAACTGCGCAAGATCCACACCGCCCAGCTGGATGCCGCGCTGAATCTCCTGCTCAAGCAGCCGAGCTACCAGCGCGTGGAGCAACCACTGCTGAGCACCGCTGGTCTGTATGGGGTGGGTGCGGCGGCAGTGGTAATTCTGCTGCTGGCTCTGGTCGGTCTGGTCAGCCTGCTGCGCCGCCGCTGACGAAAAGCCCCGGATAACCGGGGCTCGACGATGCAGCAAGCGCAGTCGCGGCTCACTCGATGATATTGAACTCGCTCAGGTACTCCTCGGAGATTTCCAGGCCCAGGCCGGGCTTGTTGTCATCCAGCTGGATATAGCCATTGACCGGCGCCGGCTCGCCCTTGAACACGTAGTAGAACAGCTCGTTACCGACCTCGACGTCAAACACCGGGAAGAATTCTGCCATCGGCGAGGCGGTGGTCGACATGGTCAGGTGGTAGTTGTGCATCTGCCCGGCATGGGGGATCACCGGCACCGACCAGGCTTCGGCCATGGCATTGATCTTGCGCGCCGCGGTGATGCCGCCCACGCGGTTGGTGTCGTACTGGATCACGTCCACGGCACGGCGTTCGAGCATCTCCTTGAAGCCGTAGGAGGTGAACTCGTGCTCGCCGCCGGAAATCGGCATGATGCCCATCTTCTTCAGCTCGATATAGCCTTCGAGGTCGTCGGCGATCACCGGTTCTTCCAGCCAACGCGGCTCGAATTCGGCGAGCTTGGGCAACATGCGGCGGGCGTATTCCAGGGTCCAGCCCATGTAGCACTCGAGCATGATGTCCACGTCCGGGCCAGCCAGCTCACGCAGCGCACGCACCTGCTCGATGTTGCGGCGCATGCCCGCCGGGCCATCCTTCGGGCCATAACCGAAGCGCATCTTCAGGGCGTTGAAGCCCTGGTTCAAATAGCCCTGGGCCTCTTCGAGGAACAGGTCGAGGTTGTCGTTGGCATACAGCTTGGAGGCGTAGGTCCAGATCTTTTCCTTGGTGCGCCCGCCGAGCAGCTTGAACACCGGTTTGTTGACCGCCTTGCCCATGATGTCCCAGATGGCGATGTCGATCGCCGAGATCGCCGCCATGCCGATACCCTTGCGGCCCCAGGCGTGGCTCTGGCGATACATCTTCTGCCAGATGTACTCGTTGTCGAATGGGTCCTCGCCAATGGCGATGGGCGCCAGGTACGTGTCGATGATCTCCTTGGCCACCCGCGGCGCCAGGGCGCAGTTGCCGATGCCGACGATGCCGTTGTCGGTCTCCACTTCCACCACCAGCCAGCCATGGAAACGGAACGAGCCCATGGCATCGCCCTTCTCGAAGAGGATGTCACTGGCATTGGTGCAAAAGTGCGCCTGGGGCGGCACGACCTTGCCCTTCCACTCGAAAACGCGGGTACGGATGGATTTTATTTTCATGGTACAGCTCCTTTCACGATAGAGGGGCGACCGGCAGAGGCTGGCTCTCGGCGATACGACGGGGTTGGTTGAGCGGGAAATTGAAAAGAGGTGGCGAGCACAGCGAGGCCAGCGCCCTGACCGATGCCATCGGTGTCATGGTCGATTCCTTGTTGCCGCTTTTTGCCCTGGCGATCAGGGCCGGCTTCTTGTTGGTCTGCGGCGGCAGCCGAGCTGCCTGTTGCCGACGACTCTAGCCATGGCGCACGGCGGCGGATAATCACTTATGCGCATTCGGTGATAACCACAGGAAATGCCAAGAGCGATAAAAGCCGCGGGCGTGTTATCGCCCGTAGAGCTGGATAGGCTGTTGAAGAACAATCAAGAATGGGAGGCCGCTAAGCGGCTCAGGCGGATAGCCCCGGGTCCGGAAGCTGGACGATCGTAGTGCGAGCTTTGCTCACGGAGGTAGGTGGAGCAACCGGAAAGCGGGCAAGCCGGCGTGAAGAGATGGAAAGGAAAGAGGCGCAGTCACACAAGGAAGTTTTATAAGCGCCATGAGCCCCGGCACCTTTAGATGCTGCAGCGCGAGCCGCGTTGCCGCGAGAAATCTCGCTACGCCGGGCGGCGATCCGCTAGAAGGAGCACGCAGGGAATGGACTAGCCGTCCGCGCCTTCCCTCTTCGAATCCTCCAACGACGCATGGCGATATTTCCCGCGCAACACGCCGGGCCGTGTCCGTTTTGCCGCGATGCTGCGTTTATCACCGGCTCATTTAGCCCGCTAAACGTCGCGGCTCGTGCCTTACCTCCCGGCAAAACGGGCTCCGGCGCGGCTATGCGTGAAACGTCGACAGCCCCCATGCATCTGGGGGCACTGCCTCAAGCGTTGTCGGGGGCATCACGCTCGGTGTCCGGTTGAGCAGTGGTGTTTCTCGCGTTCCGCACAACTTGCACGGTCTTGTCGACGCCTGCTCTCACCACGCCATCGACAACGGAGTTGGCGACTGCCCCAGGTAAATTCAGTGCACGCTGGCCAGCGTCAAGGACGTTTGTGGCCACTCGGCCAATACTGCCTTCAGGAAAGACCTGCTTAGCAGCGGGATGGTTAGGGTTTGTGCCCAGCATCACCAGCCCTTTGGGCCTGTCGAAATTGAAATAGCCCTCTCTCGTTTCTTGCCCGGCCGGTGTTCGTGCTTCCTCTCGTTCCTTTTTGTATGCATTAGCCTCGTCTGAAATCTTCAAACTTCCATACAACGATAACAAATTCATGACAGTTCCAACTGCCGTCCCCGCCGCTTGTACACCCTTGCCGGCGGCTGGATATCGAGTCTCGATGGCAGTGGCGGCAAAGTCCACCAGTCTTTTCGCCGCACTGCCGGTCAAAAGTCCGGCGAATTTGTTTTGAAGCGTTTTCAGATTGTCGTCATTGCTGTAATCCATTTTTTTATTCATCATCTCAAACGCCTTGTTCTTGGCGCCACGTAGCGTACCTGATGTCGGTGTCGGCTCCATGGCCGGTACGCTCCGGCCTCCGGGCTCTTTGGCACTCGCGTTCATGCCGCCGCCGCCAATCAAGGCCCCCACCAAACCGCCGGCAATGAGAGAACCTGTTACGGATGCGGCCGGCCCCTTGGCGACAAGGCTACCGAGGCCTTGAACCGCACCGAATACGGAGGCGTACTTGAGTTCACTCCACCCAGTGCCTAACTTGTTGGCATTGTCACCATACTTGAGTTCTTTTTCGAACTTGGTCTGCAACTCACGTTGTGCTTGTATTTCATCCGTGGTTTTCTCGCGGAACTCACCATTGTCATAGATGAATTTATTTGCTGTGCTGCTTACGTCGCTGGCCTTCACAGGCTTCGTAGCGCCGCCCATAAGCTCCAATATCCCTGCAGCAATCGCGTGGGTACCAAAATCGTGGGCCAGAGCGGTAAGGCCGGCACCTAGCGCCATCTGAAGCGGCGCGGGCAATGGCGTTTTGCTGAGCAAATCCGAAGAATACGAGTTCACAAGCCCCAGCGCGAAGCCAGACAGTCCAAACTGCCGGAACCCTTGGCCTACCATGGCGTGCAATTGAGCGCCCCAGCCCCCGCTGTCTTGTAAATCCTTGATGGTCTCTGCGATTTTTGATCGTTCTACCGCAGTCTCCAATTCGGGCACCAGATCGGCAAGAGTCTGATCCAATGCGGTCGAGGCTTCCCGCCATTCGCCGAGTAAACTCGAGACTCGTTCATTTTCAGCAGCGCTTTCAGTACCCGCCGCATTCAGCTTTTCTTCCAACTCGCCAATCACCAAATTGGCAGTATCTCTCATGCTGGTTATGGTACTGGGTATGGTGGATGTTGTTTGGGCGGCGTACAGCGAGAAACTCAGCTCGCTTTTCAACACCGCCTCGCGATCTTGCTTAGACAGATTCTGCTTTCTGGCGGTCTCGAAATTTTGCAAGTGCTCGTCGAATAAAGCGGCCTGCTGCTTCATCTGTTCTTTCAGGTTCACCGTCGAAGCGGGTGCGCTACCCCGCTCGCCGCCACGAAGTTGAACGGCAGTCTCAAGTTCTTTCTGGGCCTGCATCAAGCTGTTATCGACCTGATCGAACAGCGGATTGTCGAACCCCAAGGCTGCTTCGATTTCTGGAAATCTAGGCAACGTGTGCAATGAGTTATTGGCCGCGGCGTGTTTGGTGCATTCTTCCAAGTACTTACCGTGGATAATCGCTTTTTCAAGGATATGTGCTTTTTTCTGCGCGTCGCTAACCGTAGCGCCTTGTACGTGCATGGTTTCGCGCAGTTTATCGGCCCGTTCCACGAGTTTCGCCGACGGTGTAAAGGGTGTCGGCGCCGCTTCCGGCGTCGTTGGATAATGCCCCGGCATCTGCTGGAATTCTATTGGGCCCTGGTTACCTGCCGTTACACCCTCAACGCTGGCACGCTGAGTGGTCTGGGTGTCTTGGGCGCCCGGTACGGCCAGCGTTTGGTGCAAGTTGCTGATGGATGTTCTTGGTGTAAGCATTAGAAAGCCCTCCTGGCACCAAAGGTTTGAGGTGGTTGATTGGCAATGGGGGCCTGGGGTGTTGACGCCTTCTGATCGAGGAAGAAGGTTTGCCGCCAAACCAGAGCGTAATCCACCAACGATCCCATCTGATCGAGAATCGATTGCCCTGAGAGGCTCGCCAGGAGCGGCTGCGCGGTGCTGAGCAATAGGTTGCCACTTTGTTCGTTGCGGCAGAACGTTATGGGTTTTGCAGAGTTGATGAGATGAAAGTTGGTATCGAGTAAACGCAGCAGCGCCTCATCTCTGCGTTTCTCAGGCAGTGCGCCGAGATCGCAATGGATGACCACGTGCTCCTGATCCTGATCGCCAACCGGGTAAATGGAAAAGTCGACGCCACGAATGGACAGATGGATAAGTTCACGAGACAGCAGCGCTTCAGGCACATGAGTCAGCTGATGGATCTCGTCCAGCAGCCGGCGGTACTGATGAGGTACAGCCATGATTATTATTCTCCGTTGTTACGAGGGCTTCGAGGGTGGTCCCATCGGATTGGGCGTGTAACCGCCTTGACGGTGTCCGGGAATGAGTGGCGATCGCTGCTGTCCGGTTCCATGCCAGTGTCACGGTTCTGTCATTCACGCGAGGGGGGACAACGCGTGCGTGGCGCTCGGCGTTGCTTCACTGATGAGTCGCCCTGCTTTCACGGGCTTTGCTTGTATCACCTGACAGTAATGGCCTTTCTTGCGGGCAGCGAAGGCGTCGAGCCCTTGGCTGATGTCCTTCAATCGAGACTGTTCTGGAATTGCCCGAAAAAGACCTCGGTACCTCGCTGGACCAGCACGGGCTGGCGTCCGACCCAGCGCCATGACCTGCCTGTCGTTTTAGCCTGAAGGCCAACCTGGTACAGCGCATAACAAGCCATTGCCGCGATCAACGGCAGGATCTTGATGCGTCGTGGACCGCGCGTGCGGTGCAGGTCGAAGGCAAAGCCGAAGCGCAGGCTTTTCACGTCTCGAAACCCTTCTTCGATCTGCATCCGCTTGCGGTAGATGCCGACGATCTGACGTGCTGTCCAGTTGGTTTGCGGCAGGTTGCTGGCAAGCAACCAGGGCTCTTGTTCACGGCGAGCGTTTTGGCGGCTGCGCTTGCTGCGCGCGATGCTGCCCGTTACGCGTCGATGTTTCCTGCCTTTGGCCGGCTGGTGAATGCCGTACAGCGCAACCTGATGTGGCGCGCGGCGCGTCATCTCGATTTCGCCAAGCGAGCGCGCTGTCGAGGTTATCCCCTGGTAGAGATGCTTGATCGGTTGCCAGTGGCCTTGCTCGACGCGATAGAGATCACGATTACGCACGCGACCCACGTAATACCAGCCCTTGGCTTCGACAGCCTGGAACCAGGGACGACGAAATCCGGCATCTGTCACCAGAACCGGCACACATTGATCGGGGAGCATAAGCTCAAGCGCGTCGAGTAGTTGCCTCTGGCGTTGTGGGCAGCCTTCACGATCGTGCACGCTCTCGTAAACGGGGAACGCCCGCCCGGCCAGCGGTATTGAAGCGCGCAGTAAGTAAAGATCAGAAGCAGCATTGATCGGCGACCAATCCACCAGGATCAGTGGATGACGCAGAGAGCCAAGCAGTGCCGTGAGCATTTTCCAGTAGAACAGAGGACGTTCGGACTGAAGCTGGGCGTTACCCAATAAGCGATCCACGCGCTTGATCGAATGTTTGGTGTAAGCCCCGCTGGGCATGGCCCTGCCCAGATCGGTCAGGGTTAAGCGATGCCCATGCAGCAAGGCGCTGACGCAACTCATCAGCGCGGTCAATCGCTTGGCGTGAACAGTGGGGAGTGCTTGGGAAAATGCCTTGTGTAAGAATCGTACTGCCTGCATGAGTCTCGGGCGTTGGTGTGTTTGGCGACTACCAAACTGCCCGACTAAGGCAGGCATCATCAAGCTATCCTACTGATTTTCATGGATATTTTGTGGGGATTTCTCAGAATCTGTCCCCTTTTCCGCAATACAGATCTTATTTTGTGGAGATTAATTTACTTTTCTTTATTATTTAAAATCCACGTAAACCGATTTAACTTCAGCTAGCGGACCACTTTCAAGCATGTCAGGAATATAAAACCTCAATCTCCCAGAATTTATCGAGATACCAGTGCCGTCCTCCTCAACATCGAATACCACACCTAAAGTACTCAAAAAATTTTCTAAATATTGAAATTCCTTCCCCAACACCTGCCGCCCTGAAAAATAAAACTCAGAGCACATCGCATAAAACTCAATCCCTATCAGAATATCGTCAGCATCATACCACGCCCTTGCAATAACACTCCCAAAAACGTCTATAGAATTTTCAGAAAACTCCGTTTTAGGCAAAACCCTAAAGTCGCACCCTATTAAATCCCTGACACGCGCCCTATCACGATCACCTGCGAACAAGGAAACACCATATTTCTCGCTATATTCAAAAATCATTGACTTCACCTTCCAACAAAATCTCTGGGATCAAGAGTATCTGCATACTTCAACATCTGTTCTATACCCGAATCGTACTTACTTCCAAATTTAGAGCGAATATCGTCCACATCCATCTGGATGGCTTCTTTAAGCTTACCCTCACTAAGCAACTTCTGCTGTTTCGCACGATAGGCTTTCGCCTCATTCGAAGAGCCATGACTTGCTGTTAGAGCATGATCCTCACGAGTCATTTTTATTGCAGGGCCGTCTTGCGTACTTATGGGCGCGCTTACATAACAGCCTTTTGCAGGGCAGTGATGGGACTCAAATCCATCGTTTTTGCATCAATGGGTCAATCCCTGATCCATATGGGTGACTGGCGCGACTCGGTCGCAGCCAAGAACGAGGAAACGGGCTCGACCGGAGCAACCCATCAGGTTTGGCGCTGGAAAACTCTGCTCTTAAAAAGCAGAGCGGGTGGCTTTGAGTCTTGACGCAGGACCGGCTAATGGGTGGGTGTCCCCTTTTCCGTTCTTTTCCGTCGCCCCCCCTTTTCCGCCATTATTTTAGCGAACGAAACGCTGCATTAGGAAACCTCTATACCTTTCTGACGAAGCGTTAATCAGCGGAAGCACATCTGCTCCACTAGCAGAGTAAGCATCTACTAGTGATTCAAAAAAATAATATTGCTCTCCTGGAAGTTGCTCCAAGCGCTTGCAGTTAGCACCCAAAAACAAGACAGCATCTTCCAAAGAATTATCACAAGCCATATATCTTGCAACCTCCTCATACGCAGATATATAGAGACCACTCTTAATCACGCCCTTAACGCCATCGAACTCTTCAAGAATCTCTGCCAGATCGTCTTCTGAAAAAAAATCTAACGACAGCAGCCAATTGATAAAATCAGCGAACACATCAGCGCTTGACTGCATTATTCAAGTCCTCTAGAAGTTCACGAGCATATTCAATATCTCTTTTAGAATTTGGATATGCCCCCGGAGGCGAATGGT
>NZ_MSXU01000009.1:218457-223668 GCF_001945375.1 Pseudomonas sp. PA1(2017) | reverse complement strand
AACGACATCCTCAACGAGCGCAGCGTCGCCACCCACCAGTCCGCCAGCGGCAAGGCCTATGAGCACCAGCGGCAGATGGCCGACAGCGCCGCACGGATCGAGGCCGAAGGTGACCTGAGCATGGTGGCCGGGCGCGACCTGCTCAATGTCGGCGGCGCACTCTCCGCAGGCGGCAATGCCACGCTGCAGGCCGGCGAGGATTTGCTGCTTGCCAGTCAGCAAACCGACAACAGCACCTCGCGCTACCAGAACGCGCGCAATTACAGCACTCGCCAGCAGATCGACCAGTACGGCAGTGATGTAAAGGTCGGTGGTGACCTGCAGGCCGCTGCCACGCGGGACATGGCCATCGTCGGCAGCCAGGTTACGGCACAGGGCGACATGGCCCTGCAGGCTGGTGGCAGCATGACCATCGCCTCCGCTGCCAATGAGTACCACTATGACGCCAAGCGCAAGGGCGGCGGCAAGAAGGTCGAGGCCGTACAGGACAGCGTTACTCAGATCGCCAGCGAGCTGAGCGCTGGTGGTGATTTCCGTGCAGTGGCCGGCCAGGACATGAACCTGAGCGCCAGCCGCATCGACGCGGGTGGTTCTGCCTACCTCTACAGCGGCGGGCAACTCAACCTGCTGGCCGCGCAGAACAGCGACTACTCGCTCTACGACAAACAGTCCAAAGGCTCCTTCGGCGCCAAGGCCACCCGGCGTGACGAAGTCACCACCATCCGCCATATCGGCACCGAGATCACCACCGGCAGCGACCTCACCCTGGCCAGCGCTGGCGACCAGTTGTACCAGCGCGCGCGCCTCGATAGTGGCGCCGACCTGAACCTGCAGAGTGGCGGTGGCATCACTTTCGAAGGTGTGAAGGACCTCGACCAGAAGAGCCACGAGAAGAGCAGCAACAGCCTGGTGTGGACCTCCACCAAAGGCAAAGGCACCACCGACGAAACCCTGCTGCAGACCCAGATGATCGCCCAGGGCGAAATCGCCATCAAAGCGGTGGAAGGCCTGAACATCGACATCAAGGACGTCGACCAGCAGACAGTCACCCAGACCATCGATGCGATGGTCGAAGCCGACCCGCAACTGGCCTGGCTCAAAGCCGCCGAAGAGCGCGGCGACGTCGACTGGCACCGCGTGAAGGAAATTCACGACAGCTTCAAGTACAGCCATTCGGGGTTGGGTGGCGGCGCTGCGATCGTGATCGCCATTATCGTGGCGTATTTCACGGCGGGGGCGGCGAGTGGGCTGATAGGCAGTGCCGCCGGAGCCGGGGCGGGTAGTGGATCGGCAATGGCTGCTGCTGGTTCTTCTGCAATGGTTTCTGCGGGAACGGCTGTGGGGACTGCTAGTGCTGGTTGGGCAAATGTGGCGCTCACTGCAGTCGCAACATCCGCAGCTAGCGGTGCTGCTATCAGTACCGTGAACAACCGGGGCAATCTCGGCGCAGTTTTTAAGGACGTCACCTCCAGCGATGCATTGAAAGGCTACATGGTGGCGGGAGCGACCGCAGGTCTGACGGCGGGCCTTTATGACAGTTGGACAGGCACGGAGACAACCAACACCAGCACCAGCAATGCGGTCGGCGCAAATACGCCGCTGAGTAACTCCGGCACCGTAAGTGTTGCGAACTCGGGATCAAGTTTGAGCACCTGGTCGGGAGTCGGCAGATTCGCGGCTAACCAAGCCCTGCAGAACAGCACCTCTGCCGCCCTGAGCAAACTCGTCGGTCAGGACGGCAGCTTTAGCGACGCATTGCAGAGCACCTTGGCTAATACCTTTATGGCAGCCGGCTTCAACTGGATTGGCGATAACACAGCCCCAGGCTCCAAGCTGGAATTGGAAAACGGCAGCCTCGCCAAGGCTGGCCTGCATGCCGTAATGGGCGGCCTCACCGCCGAAGCCATGGGCGGTGACTTCAAGACTGGTGCGTTGGCGGCAGGGGTGAACGAGCTGCTTGTCGAGAAGCTGGATGCCCAGTACCAGAAGATGGGAGTGGAAGACCGCAAAGCGCTGCTGGTGATGAACTCTCAACTGGTGGGTGTATTTACCGCAGGGTTGCAGGGTGGGGATGAGCAGAGCCTGCAGGTAGCGTCAGCGGTGGCGGGGGGAGCGACAAGTTACAACTGGCTACTGCACGAAGAAATACGTGCTGCGGATAAAGCGCGTGAGGGATGTGCAGCGCGTGGAGGTGATGTAGCGGCATGTCAGCATGACATCACGAAAGCAATGGATCAGCTCGATCAAATGCGCAACATGGACGTCACAGAGCATGGGCGCGCGGTGCAGCAACAGGCATTGGAGGAAGGCTGGTCGCTCGGAGAATACAACGATGCTCTGGATAGTTACTGGAATGGTATAGACAAAGATCAGCTCGTTTTAACTGGGTATGCTCCCGCTCAGGAGTGGGATTACCGGTTACCTGAATTCGGTAGCGGTGTTGTCGAGGCAGCTAAAAGCTGGCCAAGTCGTGTTGTCGACACGATTGTCGGGTTGAAAGATGCTCCTGCGAAATTAGCGCAAGCTCCCGGGCAGGCTTGGGAGTGGATCAGCAGTCCCATCCCTGCGCACAGCTTGGAGAGAGCTGGCGACCAGATGCTGTTCTCGACACCTGATCAGGTGGGAGGAATAGCATTTGATGCAACTACTGGTGCTATTACGTCGTGGGTGGGTGGCCGGCTGGTTGAATGGGTCGGTGGGAAATGGGTTACGAGTAGGAATGCTAGCGCGTCTTCTAAGGCATCCAATTTAGAAAGTGCGGTTCCAAATAAGCCTGTTCAATTTTCTGGTGGTACGCCAGTTCTTGAACGCTCGGCTGCAAATCCAGATGTTGTTAATTTAAGAAGTGCGGAGTTTTATCGAATCTATGGAGATAATCCGCTACGGGGTACGATGTCAAATATTGAGGCTCGTCAGTGGTATTTGCGTGAGGACGCTCAAATTCTAAATCGTATAGATAAATCTATGCCCCTAGAGGAGCAGGCAAAGAAAGCATTTGAAATGCGAAATGAAAATCGTACCCAAGCAAGGGAGTTTATGTCAGACCGTATTACAGCAGATCGACTGACGCGTGAGGAGCCGAATATGACATGGTCGCAAATGATTGACTACCGTAAGAGCCAGGGATTGTCAGGCGACGATATTTATCGGCGTATTTTAGAAAGCTCACAAAAGACAAGGGAAGAAGTTAATAAGCGTCTCGGCGTAGAGTAACGGAGAGCAAAATTTTGCAAGTTATTTCAAAGCGAAGTAATGAAAAAGGGCAAGTTGAATATCACGTTGATGCAATTTCTGACTGGGAGGGCTTTGATTCTATTGTCAAATATTTAAAGAAGTATTGGTGCGCTATTCCTTTGCAGATAGATGATAAAGTATATTCTCGTCGGTGGGTACTGAAGAGTGGCAGTGTGTCAATTTCTATCTATCACGATAGCCAGATCGGTAACTATCTGGTTAGAGAAGATGGGGTAAATGATCAGTCATTACTTGAGCAGATAGAAGCTGACCTGATAAATCGGTTTCAAGAATAGGTGCAGTGGAATAATAATCGTAACATTATAACGGGAATCAATGGGGTCAGAGTCATTGGTTTTGCATGTCATGGCAATTATCGTTTTCCAATCCTAAGGAGAGGAACACGCCATGGCCCGGTTACCCCGCCTTTATTTTCCTGGATGCGTCCAGCATGGAATCAATGGGGTCAGAGTCGAATGGCACTTACTTTAGCTTCTTTGGATGTCCGGATCTGCGGATTGTGCGGCGTGCGCAGGTACGTTTCTGCGTCATCAGCGGGTAAGGCTTTGGCCGCCGTTTGACTGCCCGAGGCTCTATTCTGCCAGGGCGCCGGCCTACACGTTTCTGTGCGATCAGCCTCAGCAGTTCAGCGATGGCGTCGTTAACACAGCACCTGTCCAGCAGGCGCCACGTCAGCCATAGCTGGACGCTGTGCTTGAAACTCAGTTGCCTGGGCATGCAATCAGCCAACAACGCGGACTCGGTCATCAGCAGGCGAATCAGGTTGTAAGCCAGCAGGTAAACCCACAACTCCTTGATCGCCATCTGTGGTGTCTTGCAGCTGAGCACCTCCAGGCCCAGCGTGCTCTTGAGGTTGCGAAGGTCGAGCTCGACATGCCAGCGCTGCTTGAACAGCTCTTTGAGTGATGCCTTGGGCGTCTGTTTGGCGCAGCACAAGGTGGTGACCAGAATCTTGCCACCGACTTTCAGTTCACACACGGTGAGTGTTTCGGGGACTTGTTCGTAGTCCTCTTGAGTCATCCAGGCAGGACGTTTGCGAGGCTTGGGCAGGTCGATCAGGTGGTCTCGTTCACCGAGCTTTTTGCCGCGCCGAAAGTCGGTATTGCGCCGGCGGGCACCGTATTGCTCGAATACACCGTCAACGCCCCTGCGTTGGAGCTCATGCAGCAGGAAATAGGTGGCATAGAAGGCATCGCCCAGCAGCAAATCGCCGCGCTCCAAGGTGTCGAGCATCGAGCGCAGCAGCGTCTGCTCATCACCACCCTTGCCGCGAAAACGCCCGATCGACGCGTCGAGAATCGCGCCACTGCTCAAGCAGATGATGCCCACGGCCCGACAGATCGGAAAGCCCAGCCCCGGTTGCTGCGCACGGGACTGCGGGTATGCCGCTTGGTTCTGAGGAGTATCGGGCATGCTCAGCGTGGTGCCATCGACCAGGCGCACGGGGCGTGTTTGCCAGAGCGGTTGATTGACACAACGTCCGCTGATCGATGAACCGCTACCACGAACCAGTTTGGAAACCAGCTCGACCGGCAAGCGCTTGCGCGCCTTGCAGTAGCCACCGGTGTGCGTGCTGCAGCGCCGTTGCTTGGCCCGCAGTTGCCTGCCCGCCAGCTCGTTGACGGCTTTTTGGCAGGAGTGGTCAGCACTCAGCGCTTGCCCCATGAACAGTGACAGCGTTTGCAGTGGTGGAAATTGTCGATGCCTGCACGCCGGCAGGGCCGCCTCGACTTGATCCGACAAGGCAGGATCGTTCAACAGTTCGAGCAGGGCGTGGGCATCAAGGGTCGAGGCATGATGTCGGGCACGCTGCTGTTGATGGAAAGCGGCCTGGCGCTTAGGATTCATGAAGGCTGCTCCTTGGCTTCGGCGGTGTGTTCGCAACTATCCACCGTAGACTTGGAGCAGCCTTTTTCGTTTCAGATCAATGAGTTGAATACAAAGTAAGTGCCATTC
>NZ_MSXU01000009.1:215892-218447 GCF_001945375.1 Pseudomonas sp. PA1(2017) | reverse complement strand
GTAGACTTGGAGCAGCCTTTTTCGTTTCAGATCAATGAGTTGAATACAAAGTAAGTGCCATTCGGGTCAGAGTCATTGATTTAGCTGTATGACCGAATCAATGACTCTGACCCCGTCGATTCTCTACGGTTTTCGATATTCACGGCGGTGGCAGAGAGGTTGCTGCTGGCACGCAGGGTACCGCTGTTGCTTAGCGAACCGCCGCTGATCAGCGTCACGTCGCGACCATGAATCAGCGCGCCGTTGGCCATCAGGCGATTGGCCGGCTGCGCCATATAGAGCACGGGGGCCAGCACCTTCTCCCCGGCGACCTCGACTTCTTCCATCCATACGATGTCGTGCGTCAACGCCGCTACCTGCGCGGCGCTCAAGCTCACACCAACGCTGAGCTGCAATGACTCCTTGCTGGCGATGGCATTGTTCATCAGGTAGCGGAACATGGCTTCGTCGCTGTCCAGGCCAGCGATAAAGCGCTGGCCGGTGCGGGCCGTGATGGCATCGCGGATCAGGCGCTGCTCGTAGAGGCCATCGCCCAGACGCTTTTGTGCCTGATCCGGGTCGTAGCCCAGCTTGTTCAGCAGGTAGTCGGAGTTCAGGAAATTACCCAGGTTGGCGAAGGCCGGGTTGGTTTATGTTTTTAAAGACCAGGGGATATTCGTGGTCTGTCCCCGAACATCCCTATTCTATGAATTTCTTTTTCTCAGAGAGTATTCCTTCACATACTCTATGGGCGGTAATGCCGTGCCGAAAAAATGCATTTCACCAGTATCTTTATCAACTAAAACAGGGCCATCCCCAACCAGCTGAGAGGAGAAATCACCTGTATCAACATACTCCTTAGAATTAAAACAAAAAAGCCAACCCTCTGGAGACTCTTCATAATGCGTTACCACTAGCGAAGTCGAAGCCCTACTCAAGTAGTCATTAACAACCGACAAAGACTCTTCAAAATTCATAGTTAATTTGCAAAAACATAAACGACTTGAAAACATTAAGATTAGCAGCCTTACCTGTCTGCCCATCTAAAAACCTAATAACACCATTTTGACTTACAACATTAAACCCATGCCCGGTCTGGCCAGGCCCATATGATCCATACACGATCCCTCGCGCCCCAGCCCCCATACCAGCCATCTTTTTAGAAATATGCTCTGGAGAGGAAACAGGCACAAATCTTGTACCAAACTGCTTTTCCAATACGCTAATCGAGACCCCATCTGTTGACTTTATCGGCGAATCAATGACTCTGACCCCATCGATTTTGCCTAGGGCACGCTCGGCATCGAGGCCATTCTGGAGGGGTTCAGGGGCAGGATCGTGGAGGGGTGGCTACTGCCTGGCGCTGACCGCGAATAAAACAACACCGGCGCGGGGCCGGTGTCAGATGAATACTGTATTTGTACACTCTTAATTCAACTTTTCCCTCTGAGATTATCTCTCCACGGCGCAAGCAAGCCTTCCTGAAGAACTCGATCAACGACACCATCCTCAATGCTGCCAACATAAGTTGCATCCAATTGAAACTCAAAGGAAAGACTTTCTTTTTTAGATAAATCTCTGACAGCACCAATCAGCTCTTCTACTTCCTCTAGGTTCTTCGAGTCCACATCAAGAGGTAGTATATATGGCGGCAAAGCTGAATAAATTTCCAACACCCCACCTACTACCTCCAAACCATTTTCGTCTATCTCATCAATCAGTCTTGGTGGGGCAATGCTCCATACCCTTGTAGCAGCAAGCTCTTTCACCAGCTGCTGCACATCAGACTTAATTGACTGGTCCAAGTCCTGAGCCACATAAAAGATTAACTTCTGTTTCGCATGATCTAGCGGCATGACATGCATTACTCAGTTCCTTTCTTCGGTGGGTATGCCGGGAGTGCTGATCCAGGGCCACCTGGGTTATATCTAAACCCTCCAGGCATATGTGCGTCTAAATGCCGTGTATCAGGCAATGGCACAGTAAGTGGCGAGCCTTGGATATGATGCATAGGAATCCGCTCCCCCTTCAACCCTGCATCTTCCGGGAAAACCTTAATCCATGCATCGTCAACTCTCGGGGTACGACCTTTAGCGATAGCGGCCCGATTTTCAGCACTCAATATTTGGCCATACCCAAGATCGTCCCAATTATCACGCAATGTTCGCCAGTCAGTAGCATTTGCACGAACAACACCTGTCCTCGTCGTACCTGAAGACGCAACAGGCGTGGGCGGCACAACTTCGCCAGTTGCTTTTGGACCCGAACCACTCCCCTGTTGCCCACCCGATACAACTCCAACAGCTTTCCCGGCCACTTTTTTGGTCAGTGAACCAATTTCGCCAGCAGCCAAGTCAATCAGGAAACGGGATGCAAGTACACCCTCGTCACCATCTAAATAACCTTCTTCTCCAGCGGCGTATTGCTGTTTGGCATATTCATGGTCTTCCTGAACATTCTTCTTATCCCTCTCGCCCAGACCTGCGGTCATGCCAACAGCAGCAGTTTCTTTTAAGGCATCAATTTTGTCACCAAACATGGCGTTGATCAGAACGTTACCTGCGAGGCTTACAGCT
>NZ_MSXU01000009.1:215768-215882 GCF_001945375.1 Pseudomonas sp. PA1(2017) | reverse complement strand
AGGCTGCGCAGCAGCTGAGGTACTCGTGCCAACATTGGCCTCATAGGCCTTATTGTAGTTTTCCGCACTGTTAGCCCAAGAAGCGAGGTACTCAAGTGTCTTTGGTGATAAGTC
>NZ_MSXU01000009.1:204111-215758 GCF_001945375.1 Pseudomonas sp. PA1(2017) | reverse complement strand
GAAGTCACCACCATCCGCCATATCGGCACCGAGATCACCACCGGCAGCGACCTCACCCTGGCCAGCGCTGGCGACCAGCTGTACCAGCGCGCACGCCTGGACAGCGGCGCCGACCTGACGCTGCAAAGCGGCGGTGGCATCACCTTCGAGGCGGTGAAGGATCTGGATCAGGAGAGCCACGAGAAGAGCAAGAACAATGCCTTCTGGACGTCGATGAAGGGGAAAGGAATTACCGACGAGACAGTGCTGCAGAGTGCACTCGTCGCTAAAGGTGATATCGCGATCTCAGCGGTCGAGGGACTGAAGATCGACATCAAGGAAGTCAATCAGCAAACCGTTAGCCAGACCATTGATGCCATGGTCAAAGCTGACCCGGACATGGCTTGGCTGAAGGAGGCCGAGCAGCGAGGAGATGTTGATTGACGTTTGGTAAAAGAGATTCATGAAAGCTTCAAATACCAGCATTCTGGATTGGGGCCTGCTTCACAGCTGATCATTGCTATTGCCATGTCAATGATTGTCGGACCCCTTGCAGGAGCATATGGGGGGGTCGTTGGCCAGGCCGTGGCTGTCGGCGCTGCGACCAACGCGACAACTAGCGCGATCAATAATCGTGGCAACTTGGGTGCGGTGTTCAAGGATGTTACATCCTCAGATGCAATGAAGGGCTACGCGGTATCCGCGTTCGCTGCCGGGTTTACGACCGGCGTGCTCGATAGTGCTTTCGGCGTCACTGGCGACAACGTCAACAAGGTGACCAAGGGTTTCAACCTAAGCAACCCATCCGATATCGGCAAATTCGGTACCTACTTGGGCGTGCAAGGCACCGCACAGGCGGCGGCCCGGACGGCGATCCAAGGTGGCAGTTTCTCGGACAACCTGCAGGTTTCGTTGACCAATCAGGTCTATCACCTGATGCAGGCCGTAGGGTTCAATTTCGCGGGTGATGTTGCTCTTGCGCAAACATGGAAGGAGGGCAGTCTTGAAAAGACCGCCTTACATGCTGTTGTGGGCGGTCTGCTCAGCGAGGCAACTGGAGGAGACTTTAGAACAGGGGCCATTACTGCTGGCGCCAATGAGGCTTTGGTAGGGCAGCTCTCTGAAGCACTAAAGCAAGACCAAAATCTTGAATTGGCAATTTCACAGTTGATCGGTGTGGCAGCTGCTACCGCAACCGATGGTGACATCAATAAAGCTGCGGAGCTGGCGAAGAATGCGACAGCTTACAACCGACAATTACACTGGGCCGAAGAAAAGTGGCTGAGGGAAAATGCCAAGCGCTTTGCCGATCAGGAGGGGATCAGTGAACAGGCGGCGTTGGAGCGGCTGAGTCAGCAAGCCCTCAAGGATGTTGACTACCTATGGCGGGGATTACTTAGTGACGGCGATGACGGCAGTGCAAAAGCGTTCTTGGAAAGTTCCGATCAGATGTTCACGAACGATCTCGGTGAGCAACAGGCTTTATTTACCGCTAAAGGCCAACAACTATTCCGCCCAGAGATGTTTGCCGATACGTCTGATTCGGCGTTTTATCAGGAGTTTGTGCAGAGCGGAATCAGCCGTGACCTTAGCACTGGTGTTGTAAAAGAACTTCAAGACTCCGGTATCTCCCTCAAGAACGATACAGTCGAATTAGGCAAGCTGCTTGTTGAACAGCCGGGCGTTGTAATTAAGGGGTTTTGGGAGGGTATCAAAAGCACACCTGAGGGGATTGTGGATAGTTTTCACGAGACCGGCAATGCTCTGGGTGAAGGCTCAGCAGTTGCTTTCAACGAAGACATCTCCAGCAAGCTCAATACCATTTATGGCATGGACGTATCCACCGCCCAGGAAACTATGCTGCTGCTGCGTACTGTTACAGCTGTGGCTAGTGCCGGCACAGCTGGAGCATTAGGTAAAGCGGGCGGCAAAGTTAGCGCGGAAGTTGCTGAAGCTGTTGGTAAGAAGCTTGACCATGTAATTGATGATTTGGCGCAGCAGGCTTTAGTGAAAAGCGGTGGTGTGGTTGATCTGAATGGTAAGCCCATACTTGATCTTAAGGTACTCAGCAATGATCAGAAACGGGTGGTTGCGGAGGTATTAGGCGAAACTACCGTTCAAAAAATAGTGCCTCGCGGCGAAAAGCTGGCACGTTCGCAGGGCGTGGGAACAAATGGTATAGATGATTTGTACAAAGTGAATCATCCGGACGTAGACTATGTCGTAATTGAATACAAATTCATCGGGGATTACGATAAAGGAGGCTCTTCTGGGCTCATATATACAAAAGATGGCCGTCAAGGGAGCTCAAATTGGACGTTAAGCTCCGAGCGACTTGAGAATGCTGTTGGTCAAGATAGAGCGGCAGACATAGTAGACGCCATTCAGATGGGGCGTACGGAGACTTGGGTAGTCACAACCACGCGTAACGGATCCACCGAGATTCAGGTTCTTGATTCGCTTGGGCGGGTGAAGGCAGTTGATACATCTAGTATATTGCGCGCTAAAGATAATATTGCTGGAGCGAAGCCATGATTCGTGACGCGTTAGCTAGAATTGATTACTGGAATGATCGGATCGTAAAAGATTATCTAAGGCTGGAGAAGCGTTCGGCGATGCTTCTTGCTGAATCAAAGAATCCAGAATATGACCCTCAGTTTACATTTGATATTTCGAAAGACATTTTGCGATTGATTTTTCGGATTTACTCTAGGGGAGATCAAGTATCAGAACTAAAAGATCTATATTCGATGTTGCTCGATATGTGGGAGCTTTCTGAGAGGCTCTCTGCTGAGATATGTGCTAAGCACGATTTGAATGCCTGTCGTTCTTGGATATTCAGCTTGTCGGTTCTTAATCACTATAATTGGTGCTTTTGGCTCGTTGGGCTTGCACTTACGCTTGATATTGCTGACGATCAATGGCAGCGCCTCTTGATATTAATTGGCGGTGAGGGAGAAGACTCATTACTGGATCGTGTAATTGCCAGCCGGCAGTCCGATAGGAAAATTGGTACGCAGCTTCTACATCCAAAACCCTATTGGCGCCTGCTGAAAGCGATAAATGCACCGGAAGAACAGCAGGCCGTATTATTACGTGACTTCGTCGATCATTGGTATGCGGAGTTGAAGCGCAAGGGCAAGGATGAACTGTGGTGGTACATTTATGGTGATCCGGAAAAACACCCCATAGAGATGGGCAGCTACTTCGGCCGCTGGTGCATTGAGGCAGTAGCAGCCGTCAAGGCATTCGGGCTGGACGATAGCCTTTGCCTGGGGCACGAGCACTACCCCGGAGACCTTTTGCGCCCGGACGGGCCAAGTACTCACCCAGCACGTGTTGAAACGAAATCCAAGTTAGGAATATTTGCCCGGTTATTCGGAAGATGAACACGGTGATACGGAATAACAACACGGTGCAATCGATAGGGTCAGAGTCATTGATTTAGCTGTATGCCCGAACCAAAGACTCTGACCCCATCGATTCAGATATAAAGGAATAGTTATGGAGTTCATCCTTTCAGAGGGACAGCTCAACAATCCAGTCGACGTGTCAGTTCTTGCTGATCTATCAATGAGCGTGGATTTTGAGTTTCCCACTAACTACATTGAATTTCTCAAAAAGCATGATGGAGGCGAAGGCTTCATCGGGGAGAATTATATTATTTTTTGGAAAGCAGAAGAATTGGTCGATTTCAACCGTGAATATGAGGTTGAGAAATATGCGCCAGGTATTTTTCTTTTCGCTTCTGATGGGGCAGGTGAGGGATATGGGTTCGACACTGAGAATAAAAAAATGCCCATAATCCGTCTCCCGTTTGTAGGCATGTATCGGCAATATGCGAATCCTGTAGCGGACGATATCTGCAGCTTGTTTTCAGTGTTATCAGAACAAAAATGAGTGCCATTGAAAAGCAGTTGCGGCCTAAAGGTATGGAGCTGTTCGAGATTAAGCCTGTCATTGTTGGTGGCGACCCGAGCAGCGCTGAAAATAAGGTTTGGCTGACGAGACAACAGCATTTTGAGGCAGTACGTTACTGGAATAGGCTCATCAATGATTTGCGCAAGTCAAGCAAGCCAGAACAATAGAGGGCACCCAAATAAATAGGAAAAGGGGAAATGGAAAAGGGGACAGATTTACTTTAGGTCGTGGAAATGGCTGAATAAATAAATCTGTCCCGAATGGCACTTACTTACGCACTAACCAATTGATCTAGAACAATCGATAGGGTCAGAGTCATTGATTTAGCTGTATGCCCGAACCAATGACTCTGACCCCATCGATTTAGTGGTAAAACAATAGACTTCTATAAAAGATATGGTGACAGCAGTAATGAAAAATAAGCGGTTAATCACAGGTCGAGCAATCTGGGAATTATTTGTGGTTCTGCTGATGATTGCTTTTATGTCTACATTTTGGAGTCTAGTGGCTGTAGGCATAATAAGATTATTTTTTGAGTTAAGCGAGCGTGTCGCAGTTTTATATGTCGGTGGCGGGTTTTTTTTAGGGCTGTTTTTGTTAGGTGTGTGGAATTATAAAAAAATAGCTATATACGTTAAATGATAAAGGCGAGAGCGTAGGTAAAAGTGAGAAACGGGGCAGATTTATTTTTGGCTTAGGCTGAATAAATAAATCTGTCCCCTTTTTTGTGAGAGGTATAGAACACCAAGGGGGAATTCATAGAGCTGATGGCCCTGCAGAGAAGCTATTTGGAAGGTGATTATGCTTGACAAGGTAGAGATCCAGAGAATTGTAGATAAGATTGTCGCGAGTGAATATTATGAAGGCGACTATGGAGATGTTATTGATAATGAGGATCTAGTTCTTAGTAACGTTGAAGAGTCTGACCGTGAGAATGTACCCAAGGACTACCTAGATTTTTTGAAAAGTTTTGGGTTTGGTGAGTTAGATTCGGCGTTCTACATCGATGACGGTTTAAGTACCCATTCATCAATATGTGGAAAAAAATATAGAAGCTTTCGAAGGGGTTTATATATTTGCTGGTAATTCAGGAGAGATTTTGTATGGATTTGATTCGCAGAGTCATTGGGCAATAGTCGAGTTAAGTGCTGAGCTAGATAGAGCTGAAATGGTGTGTGATGATTTCTCGACGTTCATTTTGAATAAATTGAAATATCTTGAAGGTTTAGTGGGTTGGCGAGCTAACAACTGATCGATCCAAAGTTATGTGGAAAAGGGGACAGATTTGAATGGAACTTACTTAAGCGTTAACCAATTGACCTAAAAGAAAAAGGGCAGATCTAAAGCTGCCCTTTTTCTCATTATTAAATTTTTCTTCTTACTTCACCGAAAACTTGAACACCGTGTTCTGCGTATTGGTCTGCCCCGGATCCAGGCGGGTAGAGGCGAATTTCGGCTGGTTCGGTGCATCCGGGAAGTGCTGGGTTTCCAGGGTGAAGGCGCCCCAGTGGGCGTAGGTCTTTCCGGCTTTGCCTTTTACCGAGCCGTCAAGGAAGTTGCTAGTGTAGAACTGCACGCCCGGCTCGCTGGTATAGAGCTGCAGGAGGCGGCCAGAGGCGGGATCGTGGACTTCGGCGGCGAGTTTTTTGATGTCGCCTTTGCTGTCCAGCGCCCAGTTGAAGTCGAAGCCGCCCTGTTTGGCTTCGGCGAATTTGAGCTGCTCGTGGTCGTCCTTGATGTGCTGGCCGATGGGCGTCGGTTTGCTGAAGTCCATCGGCGTGCCTTTGACCGGCGCCAGTTCGCCGGTGGGGATCAGCGTCTTGTTGACCGGTGTGTAGTGGCTGGCGTGCAGGGTGGCGACCTGTTTGAGGATGTCGCCGTTGCCGGCCCCGGCGAGGTTGAAGTAGCTGTGGTTGGTGAGGTTGACCACAGTGGGCTTGTCGGTGGTGGCCTTGTAGTCGATGTGCAGTTCGTTGTTGTCGGTGAGGCGGTAGGTAACTTCGGTTTTCAGGTTGCCGGGAAAGCCCATCTCGCCGTCCTTGGACAGGTAGGTGAGGGTCACGCCGACCGAATCCTTGTCCTTCACCGGCTTGGCTTCCCAGACCTTCTTGTCGAAGCCCTCGGCACCGCCGTGCAGGGCGTTCGGCCCGTCGTTGAGCGGCACCTGGAAACGCTTGCCATCGAGCTCGAAGGCGCCGCCGGCCAGGCGATTGCCGAAGCGGCCGATGGTGGCGCCGAAGAATGCAGTGCCGCCTTCGTAACCCTGCACATCATCGAAACCCAGTACCACGTCTTCGACCTTGCCGTTTTTGTCCGGCACTTCCAGGGCCTGCAGCACGCCGCCGTAGGTGATGATGGTGGCCTGCATGCCATGGCTGTTGCGCAACTGGTACTGCTCGACGGGCGTGCCATCGCGGGTCTTGCCGAATGGCTTGTGTTCGCTGGTCAGCCCTGCCGCGTTGGCGCCGGTGCTGGCGATCGCCAGGGAGAGGGCCAGGCCGGATAGCAGGTGATGAGGGTGGGTCATGGTCGAACTTCCTTTTATTGTTGTGGGATCGTTCTAACAGGCGGGCCAGAGCGGTGAGAGCTGGGCCGGAATAATCTTGATACGAAAAATTAGGTTAGCTGTTATCTGACGACTGGGTAGACCGTTCGTCCCTGGCGTGCCGATGATGTATGGAGGCAGTTGGAGGCGGGAAGGAGCGCAAGCAGGCGTTAACCTGTAGGGCAGGTCAAACAAGCACGTGGCGACGCACTCGGTCGCCATGTACGTTGTGAGGCAGGTCTAATGGCTTGCTTGGCTTGCGGCTGCCTGCTGCTGCTTCACGCCTTGATGCACGTATTGCCAGTAATCGGCCTGCGGGTTGGCCCGGCACTGTTCGATGATCCACGGCAGTGCGCGTGCGAAGGCCTTGTCGACCTCGGTAGCGGAGGCACTGTCCTGCTGACGCAGCTCGGTGAGAAACAGCATTGCCGAGGTCTGCTGGAAGGTGGACAGGTCGCTGGCTGGCTTGCCCGGAGAGCTCTGTTCGAAGGCATCCAGCTCCTGAATGACCTGGGCGCAGCTTTGTTCCTGGGTGCGCACCAGCGATTGCGGCTTGAGAATTATCGGCTGGCTGGTTCGCTGCTTCGCTGGTGCTTCGGAGCTGGGCGTCCAGGGCTCATAGCGCCAGGTGCGTAGCGTTTCCTCGACCACCGAGCGAGCAAGTTCGGGGGCGTCGCCGACAACCTTCACGTCGCTCACCGAACCATCGGCGTTCACTTGATAGCTGACGATCAATACCGTGTGCTTTTGCAGGGTTGCCGGCGCTACAGGCATCGGCGTGTGCACGGGTTTCAGTGGGGTGAGCTTGAACAACGCGGCATCGGCCTGAGCCCGTGCGGCGAAGCTATCGACGATCCGGCGAATGTTGTCATCGCGGCCATCCGGGTGCACGAATAGGCCGTTGTAATGGGTGGTCGTGTTGTCGACACGGTAGGTGGCCACTTCTTCTTTGCCGCGGGTCACCCGGAACGTCAGTACCGTGTCCCAGGACACGGAGGCGGGAATGATGAACAGGCTGAATGCGCTGAGGAACTGATTGGGTAAATTGCTGAAGCCATAGTAGTCGCCGACCGACACTATCTGGATGTTGTACCCGGCGGGGTCGAAGCCCTCGCGCACTTGCTCGAAGACGCCGGTACTGCGCAGATGGTTTCGGATGAGCGGGCCGGGCACCGAGCCCAGGGTCTGGACGCTTACCTGCGGCAGCGTCAGCTCGTGATCGAGCATTGGCTCGGGCAGCGTGTGGTTGACCTGGCAACCGCCCAGAAGCATCAACATGGCAAGGCTGAGGCAGCGTAATAAGTTGCTCATTTGGCCTGCCCCGACAAAATTGTTTTGAAAACCACGGCATTTGCAGCATCGCTGTCGAGCAGGATGGGATAGGCGCCATCCAGATGCTCCAGCTCGATCAGTTGTAACGGCGGCAATTCGGGATGCTTGCTGGTAACCAACGCCTGGTCTCTTTTGATGTCGTAGCTGTGGATGAAGGCGCAACGGGCGTTGTAGTCGAGGCAGGCGGCACGGAAGTCGCCGATGTAATAAGCCTTGCCGGGTTCCAATTGTAGAGGGATGGAGAAGTCTTCTCGCTTCCAGGTAGTGGTGCCGTCGCTGCGTTTGAACAGGACGTTGTAAAGCTCGTAGCGACCGGGCTTGAGCGGCATGACGAACAGCGTGCCGATGCCTCGGCGCCCGTCACGGATGTCCCGTGGCGTGCGCAGGTGAACGTTGTTGCGCAGGCGTGCCGAGGCAGAGCCGCCACCGCCTTTCTGGCGCAGCAGGAGGCTTTGTTCGTGGAGCGAATACTTGGCGTCCGGCCAGACGCCGACTACGCCCACCAAATAGCTGGTGGCGCCGTCTTTGGCAGGGCGGATGCTTTTATCGATATCGATGGGCGACAGGCTGTAACAGCCGGCCAAATTGAGAAACAGCAGGGCGCAAAAGAGGTTGCGGAACAGCGGCATCGTTACACTCGCGTGCAGGCAGCACCATCCGAGCGCGAAGCCGGTGGAGCCAATAGTGAACACAAGGTGTGAAGCGGAGGGGGCATAGCACACCAATCCTTGGCGATATCATTGCAGTAGCAATGTAGCGGGGGGCGATTATAACGAGCTGGGTTGGCGGATGGGTGAGTAGTCGCCTGCATACTTGCGCGTTCTACAGGCGTTTCGTCCGCGAACTGATCTGCCGAGTGCGACAGAGTCGAAGGTGGGTTTTGCTCTGCGAGACAGATACGCCCCTATCGGCTGACCCTCACGTGCTGCCTGTCCGCCACGCAACTGGCGGATCTTCAGTCGTGCCTGTTGGCTGCACCGCCGGGCCGACCCTGCGCCTGCCACTGGCGGATCGCCTGCAGCACCTGATCGTCGTAGCCGCGCAACTTGCGTGGTTTGTACGGTGAGTCGCTGATCGCCAGGATCGGCGCGCTGTAGTGGATGGCTTGGGCCAGGCGATCCAGATAGGCGTGGCCGTCGCGGCGATACTCGGCGAGTTCCTGGTCATTCAGGCGGATCAGCACGCTGCAGCTGACGGCGCCGTGGTGGCAGTCCACGTCGATCAGTAGCCCGCTGTCGTCTTCCAGCAGAAGCCAGGCGTGGGGTTGGTGGTCGATGACTTTCATGGCCCGTCAGCCCTTGCCGATCATCTGCTGGGAAAACAGCGTGCGAATCGCCTCGCGGTATTCGCGGCTACCGGTGCGCATGCTGTTGTTGTGGTTGCCGCCGTCGATCAGCAGCAGGCGTTTGGGCTGGTTGGCGGCCTGGTAGAGGCTTTCGCTGAAGCGCGCCGGCACGTAGCGGTCGCCAGTGCCGTGGGCGATCAGCACCGGCACCTTGATGTCGCCGATCTTGCTCAGGGAGTCGAATTTCTGCGACAGCAGCCAGCGTACCGGCAGCGAGGTGTACTCGGCGGCCACGGCGGTGGCGGCATCGGCCAGATTGGTGAAGGTCGATTCGATGATCAACCCGGCCAGCGGCGGCGTGTGGCGATCACGGCCCAGGGAGTCGGCCAGGTTGACCGCCACCGCGCCGCCCAGGGAATGCCCGTAGATGAAGCGTTTGGCCGGGTCGGGCTGCAGTTCGGTGAGGCGCTGCCAGGCGATTTCGGCATCTTCGTAGAGGGTGCGCTCGGACGGTAGCTCGCCGCGACTTTCGCCGAAACCGCGGTAGTCGATGGCCAGCACCGAAAAGCCCATGGCGTGCAGTTGCTCGATGCGAAACAGTTGGCCGGTCAGGTTCCAGCGCGAGCCGTGCAGGTACAAGAGGGTTGGCGCGTCGGCCCGACGCGCTGGCCACCACCAGGCATGGATGCTCTGGCTGTCGCCGAACTCCGGAACGCTGAGGGTCATGTCTTTCACGCCCGCAGGCAGGCCGTGGAACCAGCTGGCGGTGCCCGGCTCGATGCGGAACACCAGCTCGCGCTCCTTTTCTTCGAGCTTGGCGCAGCCGACCGGCAGGCCGACGGCCAGGCACAGCAGCAGGCCGATGCCCAGCCAGCGACGACGCAGGGTGTGGATAAGTGAAGTGGCCATGGCTCTCCGCGGAGGTTGCGAACGTGGCGCACGCTGCGCATCGCTCACGGGCGGCGCAGGGGCATGGGAAGGTGATAGGCGAATAGACCGAAACGCCCTGTCGGCGTTCGTCCGCTCCAGCGGTTTCGGGTATCGAGTTGTTTCCGAAGTATGACAGGGTCTGTCCCGCTTATTTGGCCTGTCGAACTCTGCACTTGTGTGCCTCACATGAATGTGTGAGGTACCGCAAACCCACCGGCAGGGCACGCCTCGCGCAATAACCGGCTCCTGCGCGGCCCTGCGTGAAACGGGAAAAGATTCTGGGGCTGCTGGCGCTTTCAAGCCTGCGCTATGCTGCGCTGCTGACCTCTCGCGGACGCCACCATGTCATCCAATCCTGCCGATTTGCGCCGCCCGGCCGGCGCCACTCTGGTGCTGCTGGCTTCGCTGTATTGTGCCCAGGGTTTGCCATCCGGGCTGATCGCCCATGCGCTACCGGTGCTGTTGCGCCAGCATGGCGTGGACTTGGCGGTGATCGGGCTGCTCAAGCTGCTGGCGCTGCCCTGGCTGCTCAAAGTGCTGTGGGCGCCGTGGGTGGATCGCCTGTCATCGCGGCGTCTGGGCCATCACCGCGGCTGGATCCTGCCGCTGCAGGGCGCGGTGGTGGCGATCCTGCTGGGCCTGGCGCTGCTCTCGCCGGATGCGCTGTTCGGCGCCCACCTGCCGCTGCTGCTTGGCCTGCTGGTGCTGGTCAACCTGGCGGCGGCGACCCAGGACATCGCGACCGACGGCCTGACCGTACGGCTGCTGCCCGAACGCTGGCGCGGCCTGGGCAACAGTCTGCAGGTGGGCGGCTACAAGGTTGGGATGATCGTCAGTGGTAGCGGCCTGTTGCTGGTGATCGACCGCTTCGGCTGGAACCTGTCGCTGCTGGCGCTGACCTTGCTGGTGGCCCTGATGCTGCTGCCGGTGTGGCGCTTCGCCGAAGCGCGGCAGCTGCCGCCGGTCGCTACGGCAGCCGAGCCAATGGGCGTTGGCCTGCTATGGCGCCACTACCGCGGCCTGCTGGCGCTGCCGGGCATGGGCCTGTGGCTGGCGGTGGTGCTGACCTTCAAGCTCGGCGACGCCCTGGGCTCGCCGATGATCAAGCCCATGCTGGTGGACCAGGGCTGGAGCAACGCCGAGCTGGGGCAACTGACGTTGGTCAGCAGCCTGGTCGGCATCGGCGGCGCGCTGTTGGGCGGCCTGCTGTATGCACGCCTCGGTGTGCTGCGCGCGCTGTTGACCTTCGGCACCTTACAGGCGCTGAGCCTTGCCGCGTTGGCGCTGCTGGTCAGCCGCGGCGGTGATGCATCGCTGGTGTATGCGCTGACGCTTTGCGAGCAAGCGGCCGACGGGTTGTCCACGGTCGCGCTGTTCGCCGCGATGATGCGCCAGTGCCGGCCCGGCCACGAAGGCGCGGACTTTACCCTGCAGGCTTCCACGCAGATTCTGCTTGGCGGCTTCGTCGGCGCGGCCAGCGGTGTGCTGGCCAAGGCGCTGGGGTATGACGGGTTGTTCGTGTGTGCCGGGGTGCTGGGGTTGGCGGCGTTGATGCTGGTGGGACGTTATTTTCTCCGGCACGGTTGGCGGTAAGGCGCGCCCTCTCTATCGCAAGAGAGCCCTTATTCTGCGGGAGCCCCGACCACGGGGTGAAG
>NZ_MSXU01000009.1:102964-204101 GCF_001945375.1 Pseudomonas sp. PA1(2017) | reverse complement strand
CGCTGCGAGGTCGCAGCTCCTACAGGGTTGGCGGTGCCCGGTGAGGTGCCGGAGCAGCGTCTGGTGGGTGCCTTGACCTGTCTCGGGCTAGGGCTGTAGGAGCCCCGACCCGGGGCGAAACAATCCTGACCATCCTGCAGAGCGGCGTTATGGCCACCATTCGCTGCGAGGTCGCAGCTCCTACAGGGTTGGCGGTGCCCGGTGAGGTGCCGGAGCAGCGTCTGGTGGTTGCCTTGACCGGTCTCGGGCTAGGGCTGTAGGAGCCCCGACCCCGGGGCGAAGCAATCCTGGCCATCCTGCAGAGCGGCGTTATGGCCACCATTCGCTGCGAGGTCGCAGCTCCTACAGTGTCGTTGGCACTAGGCGAGTCTGGCGTGCGGTGGATATTGCTTCCTGGGTATCGCTACGCTCAACGCCAGGCTACGGGCGGCTGCCGGCTCACTCCTCGAACTGCACCGGGCAGGTCGCGCCTTCGAGTTTCTGGATTTCCTCGATCACGTGGGGGCGGGCGTGGCGCAGCACCAGCTGGCGGTGCTGCGCCATCAGGCGGCGCGCTTCCAGATGAAGCATCTCCACGCCGGCATAGTCGATGAAGTTTATATGCCGGGCGTCGACCACCACCCGCTCGCCGCGGCTGAGTTGCAGCACCTGCTGCACGTAGTGGCAGGCGCCGAAGAAAATCGAGCCTTCCAGGCGCAGCAGTTCGTCGTCGCCGTCGCGGGTGTATTTGAAGCGCGGCTGCGAGGTGCGCTTGAGGTAGAAGAACAGCGAAGCCAGCACGCCGGCGTAGATGGCGGTCTGCAGCTCCAGCACCAGGGTGGCGAGCAGGGTCAGCAGCATCACCACGAACTCGGCGCGGCTGACCCGCAATAACGCGCGCACGCCCTCGACGTCCACCAGGCCCCAACAGATCAGCAGGATCGCCGCGCCCATGCTGGGCAGGGCGATATGGGCGATCAGTGGCGCGCAGAACAACGCGAAGGCGGCCACCAGCAGCGCCGAGAACACTCCGGCCATCGGCGAGGTGGCGCCTGCCTGCAGGTTCAGCGCCGAGCGGGTGAAGGAGCCGGCTGACAGCGAGCCGGAGAACCATGGGCCGATCATGTTGGACAGGCCCTGGGCGCGCACTTCCTGGTTGGCATCCAGCAGTTGCTGGGAGCGGGCGGCCAGGGAACGGGCAATGGACAGGCTGGTGACCAGCCCGAGCATGCCGCAGGCGATGGCGGCGGGCAGCAACCCGAGCAGGCTGTTGACCTCGACATGCAGCAGGGTGAACGGCGGCAGTGAGCCCTCGAAGGCATCGACCAGGCGGATGCCGGCGAAGAAGCCGGGTAGGGCGGCAACCAGCAGACTGCCAGCCACGACGCCGATCAGTAATGCCGGCAGGCGCGGCCAAAGGCGCCGGCAGAGCAGGCTGACCGCCAGGGTGAAAGCGGCGACCAGCATGGCGTGCCAGTCGGCTTGGCCCAGATGCTGGCCGAGGTCGAGCAAGGTCGCCACGGCAGTGCGCTGGCTGTCCACGTCGAGGCCCAGCAGGTTGGGTAGTTGGCCAAGGGCGATCACCAGCGCCGCGCCCAGGGTGAAGCCGAGGATCACCGACGGCGAGACGAAGTTGACCAGGTTGCCGAAGCGCAGCAATCCGAGCAGCCACTGAAACAGCCCGGCAAGAAAGGTCAGCACCAGCACCAGGGCGACGAATTCGTCGCTGCCCGGCCGGGCCATGGGGCTGACGCTGGTGAACAGGACGATGGAAATGGCTGCCGTCGGCCCCCCGATCAGGTGCCACGACGAGCCCCACAGGCAGGCGATGATCACCGGCACGATGGCCGCGTAGAGGCCGTACTCGGCGGGCAGCCCGGCGATCAGCGCGTAGGCGATCGACTGCGGCAGGGCGAGGATGGCGCCGCTCAGCCCGACCAACAGGTCCGTGCCCAGGCTGCGTCGGGTGACGGTCGGCCACCAGAGCAGGAAGGGCAACAGGCTGTAACGGCTGGGTAGGCGCATGCGGTTTTTCGTTAAGTGGTTCGGAGGTGGGGCAGGGTAGCAGAGGTGCTCGTCTTGGTTTTCCTAGCGTGTTCGAGTACATCGTATAGGGCTTGGAAAGCCAGAAGCAGATACTCAAACCAGCCTGTGGGAGCCCCGACCTCGGGGCGAAACGATTGCTGCCTGACTGCCTATCGGCGGTGCCTGAGCGAATCGCCGCAAGGTCGCGGCTCCTACAGTGGATCGCATAATGACCGTTTCCGCCACCTAACGGCCCTACAACTTAGCCTTCACCGCCGCCAGCGCATCGCCGCCCTCGCGGGTGGTCACGCCGTCGAGCCAGCCGTTCAACACCTCGGGGTTGGCCTTGAGCCAGGCCTTCACGGCCTGGTCGTTGCTGGCCTGCTTGCTCAGCACCTGGTCCATGATGGCGTTCTCCATGTCCTGGGTGAACTTCAGGTTGCCGAGCAGCTTGCCTACGTTCGGGCACTGCGTCGCGTAGCCCTTGCGGGCCAGGGTGTTGACGCTGCCGCTGTCGCCAAAATACTTCTCGCCGCCCTTGAGGTACTTCATGTCGTATTGCACGTTCATCGGGTGCGGCGTCCAGCCGAGGAATGCCACGTAGTCGTTGCGCTTCACTGCGCGGCCGACCTGCACCAGCATGGCCTGCTCGCTGGACTCGACCAGCTTCCAGTCCTTCAGGCCGAATTCGTTGGCGGCGATGATCTCCTTGATCGACTCGTTGGCCGGCGCGCCGGAGGCGATGCCGTAGATCTTGCGGTCGAACTTGTCGGCGTGCTTTTCCAGGTCGGCGAAGGTCTTCACGCCGGCGTCATAGGCGTAGGTCGGCACCGCCAGGGTGTACTCGGTGCCGCTGAGGTTCTCGGCGACTTTATCCACAGCCCCATTGGCGACGAACTTGTCGTAGTTGGCCTGCTGCGCTGGCATCCAGTTGCCGAGGAACACGTCCACCTGGCCCTTTTGCAGGCCGGCGAAGATGATCGGTACGCCCAGGGTCTGGGTCTTCACGTCATAGCCCAGGCCGTCGAGCACCAGGCTGGCGATGCCATTGGTCACGGCGATGTCGCTCCAGCCCGGATCGCCGAGCGTCACCGTGGCGCAACTGGCGTCTTCGGCGTGGGCCTGGCTGGCCAAGGTGACGGCCAGGAGCAGGCTGCCTGCAACGGCTTTCTTGAACGTTTTCATGCCTCTGTCCTTATGTTGGTTTTCGGTTGGGCAGGCTATGCGACGCAAGCGAGCGCGCCAGGTTCCCGCTTTTTGGCCCCGGCGCGCGACGTCACGGTTGGGGAAAGCGGGCGCGGCGCTCCAGGTCGTCGAGGTCGATGTGATTGCGCATGTATTGCTCGCTGGCATCGACCATCGGCTGGTGGTCCCAGCTCTTCAGGCGGCCCTTGGTCAGTGCCTCGGCGACCAGGCGGCGACGGCGCTGGCTGGCCAGGGTGGCGCCGTGGATGGCGGCCATGTCCCAGCGGCTGCGCGCCTCGGCGAGAAAGGCGGTGACCTGCTCGCGGTGATCCGGCGAGGCGGCGAGGTTCTCGCGCTCCTGGGGGTCGTTGGCGACGTTGAACAGCAGCAGCGGGTCTTCCTCGCTGTAGACGAATTTCCATTCGCCGCGGCGAATCATCATCAGCGGGCTGGTGGTACCTTCGGCCATGTATTCGCCGAGCACTTCATCGTGGCCACCATTGCCCTGCAAGTGCGGCAGCAACGAGCGACCGTCCAGGGCCAGGCCGGCATCTACCTCGCCGCCGGCCAGTTCCACCAGCGTCGGCAGAAGGTCGACGGTGGACACCGACTGCCTCACCCGATGCGCCGCGAAGCGCGCTGGCGCATGCACCAGCAGCGGCACCCGGGCGGCCATCTCGAACCAGTGCATCTTGTACCAGAGGCCGCGCTCGCCAAGCATGTCGCCGTGGTCGCCGGAGAACACGATGATGGTGTCGTCGGCCAGCTTGCAGTCCTTCAACGTCTTGAGCAGCTTGCCGATGTTGTCGTCGATATAGCTGCAGGCGCCGAAGTAGGCGCGCCGTGCGTCGCGGATCTTATGCTCGGGCAGCGGCTTGTCCCACAGGTCGATCACCTTGAGCAGGCGCTGGGAATGGGGATCCTGTTCGGCCTGGTCGATCACCTGACGGGGCAGGGGGATGTCGTCATCGCTGTAGCGATTCCAGTATTCCTCGGGGATGGTGTACGGGTCGTGGGGGTGGGTCATCGACACGGTCAGGCAGAACGGCTGGTCGGGCGTCACCCGCACGTGGTCGTAGAGGTACTGCTGGGCCTTGAACACCACCTCTTCATCGAAGTCGAGCTGATTGGTGCGCACACAGGGGCCGGCCTGCAGCACCGAGGACATGTTGTGGTACCAGCTGGCGCGTACCTCGGGTTCGTCCCAATTCACTGCCCAGCCGTAGTCGGCGGGGTAGATATCGCTGGTCAGGCGTTCCTCGTAGCCGTGCAGCTGGTCCGGGCCGCAGAAGTGCATCTTGCCGGACAGCGCCGTGCGGTAGCCGAGGCGGCGCAGGTAGTGGGCGTAGGTCGGCACGTCGGCGGGGAAGTCGGCGGCGTTGTCATAGGCGCCGATCTGGCTGGGCAGCTGGCCGCTGACCAGGGTGAAGCGCGACGGCGCGCACAGCGGGCTGTTGCAGTAGGCAGAGTCGAACAGCACGCCCTCGGCGGCCAGGCGCTGCAGGTTCGGCACCTTGATCGGTGAGTTGGCGTCGTGCAGGGGTAGCAGCGGCGCGGCCATCTGGTCGGCCATGATGAAGAGAATGTTGGGGCGTTTCATGGCGGCGTATTCCATATCGTTGTTTTATGCGAAATTGATCAGTCGATGATCAAGGCTCGATGAACGGGGGTAAACCCGGATGCAGCACATGGCTCGGATAAGCAGCGCTTATGTTTGAAGCGCTCGAGGGCATATCGCTCGACACGCTGCGGGTGTTCGAGTCGGCCGCGCGGCACCTGAGTTTCACCGCCGCAGCGGCCGAGCTCGGCAGCACCCAACCGGCAATCAGCCAGCAGATCAAACGGCTGGAGGCGCAATTGGCGACCCGCCTGTTCGACCGCGTCTACCGCGGAATCGTGCTGACGGATGCCGGCGAGGCGCTGCTGCCGCCGGTGCAGGAGGGCCTGGCGGCCATGGACGCCGGGCTGACGACGGTTGCCGGCCGCCAGCAGCACGAGGTGCTGCAGGTGGCGACCGATTTCGCCTTTGCTGCCTACTGGCTGATGCCGCGCCTGCAGCGTTTTCACCAGAGGTACCCGGACGTGGACGTCAGCCTGGTCACCAGCGAGCGCGACCTGGCCAGCCTGCCGGCGGAGATCGACGTGGCCATCTCCTTTGGTGACGGGCGCTTCAAGCACGGCGAGCAGCACCTGCTGTTCAGCGAGGAAGTGTTCGCCGTCTGCAGCCCGCTGCTGCTCAAGGATGTCGAGGCCTCTGCGGGTGAGCTGCTGGCGCGCCTGCCCTTGCTGCACCTGCGCCCGGAAAGCCGCTCGCGCTGGTTCGACTGGAGCGGCCTGTTCCGCGCCCTGGGCATCGCCGAGATGCCCAGCCCCGGCAGCCTGCGTTTCGACAACTACACGCTGCTGATCCAGGCGGCCATCGCCGGGCGCGGCGTGGCCATCGGCTGGCGGCATCTGGTCGACGAATTGATCGGCCAGGGCCTGCTGGTGCGGGTCGATTCGCGCTCGGCCACCTCGCGCTTCGGCTATTACGTGGTGCTGCCCGAGCGCAAACGGCGCATTCGCCTGGTGGAGCATTTCGTCGCCTGGCTGCAGGATGAACTGCAGCGCGAACCCCTGCCGGATCGGCCGGGTGGTATCGACCCCAAAGGACTTGCCCTATGAGCGAAACCAGAATCCGCGGCTACCACGCCCACGTGTATTTCGACGCCAGCAGCATCAGCCAGGCCCGGGCGCTGTGCGAAGCGGCCGCCGCCCGCTTCGCGCTGAAGATGGGGCGCATGCACGAAAAACGGGTCGGCCCGCACCCGCAGTTGAGTTGCCAGCTGGCGATGCGCGCCGAGCTGTTCGGCGAAGTGATTCCCTGGCTGATGCTCCACCGTGGCGAACTGGTGGTGCTGGTTCACCCGATTACCGGCGATGACCTGATCGACCACCGCGACTACGCCTTCTGGCTGGGCGCTGCACAGCCCCTGGATCTTTCCGTGTTGTCGGGCGGGCCGGTGACCTTCGAGCTCTGACGCCCAGGCCCGGGCAAGGTATGATCCGCGGCTGATTTTCCGAGAGCCCGCGCCATGCCTTACCTGCTCGCCGTCACCGTCCTCTGGGCGTTTTCCTTCAGCCTGATCGGCGAATACCTGGCCGGTCGGGTGGACAGCGACTTCGCCGTGCTGGCGCGGGTGGCGGTGGCAGCGCTGGTGTTCCTTCCGTTCACGCTCTGGCGTGGCCTGCCGCGGCGTTTGTTGGCCGGCTTCTGGCTGGCCGGCGCACTGCAGTTCGGCGTCACCTACCTGTGCCTGTACCGCAGTTTCCAGGTGCTGACGGTACCCGAGGTACTGCTGTTCACCGTGCTCACGCCAATCTACGTGACCCTGCTCGACGACGCCCTGGCGCGGCGCTTCAGCCCCTGGGCTCTGGTCGCCGCGCTGGTGGCGGTCGGCGGCGGCGTGGTGATCCGCTTCGAGCGCCTGGAAGGCGAGTACCTGATCGGCTTCCTGTTGCTGCAATTGGCCAACCTGACCTTCGCCGCGGGCCAGGTGCTATGCCGCCAGTTGCTCATGCGCTACCCGACCGAGCAGCCATTGCACCGCTTCTTCGGGCATTTCTTTCTCGGTGCGCTGGTACTGGTGGTGCCTTCGTTCCTGCTGTTCGGCAACCCGGACAAACTGCCGAGCACCGCGCTGCAGTGGGGCATCCTGCTGTGGATGGGCCTTTTCGCCACGGCGCTGGGGCTGTTCTGGTGGGTCAAGGGCAGCGTCAAGGTCGATGCGGGCACCCTGGCGGTGATGAACGAGTTGCACGTGCCGGCCGGCCTGGTGGTGAACCTGCTGATCTGGAACCGCGAAGCCGACCTGCCGCGCCTTGCTATGGGCGGGGCGATCATCCTCGCATCGCTGTGGCTCAATCGTCTCGGCAGGCGGCGCCTGGCAACGGCCTGATCCATTTATCGGACAATAGGAACCTGCCTTGACGGGTGCTAACATCGCACCTTCAATTGCGAATGCAATTAGCTGTTTTTCAAACCCTATTGCCATTAGGGCATGGACGAAGTTCCTTCACCGGCATGGAGCGCCTTTCCAGTCATCTCTTGCCTTGTGAATGCCATCGTGAATATTCGTCGCCCCTTCGCCAGCCTCGCCCTGGCCTGCCTGTTTCTCGTCGCCCCTCTGGCCTCCGAAGCCGCCGCTCCCGCCAAGCAGGAGCTGGCCTCCGGCAGCGCCTTGCTGGTCGACCTGACCACCGATAAGGTGCTGTATTCCAGTAACCCCAACATGGTGGTGCCCATCGCTTCGGTCACCAAGCTGATGACCGCCATGGTCACCCTGGACGCCAAGCTGCCGCTCAACGAACAACTGCCGGTAATCATCCGTGACGTGCACGACATGCGCGGCGTGTATTCGCGCGTGCGCATCGGCAGCGAGATCAGCCGCCGGGAAATGCTCCTGCTGACCCTGATGTCGTCCGAGAACCGCGCTGCCTCCAGCCTGGCGCATCATTATCCGGGCGGCGTCACCGCCTTCGTCGCGGCCATGAACGCCAAGGCCCGCGCCCTGGGCATGACCCAGACCCGCTACGTGGAGCCGACCGGCCTGTCCGAGCACAACGTTTCCACCGCCTACGACCTGGTCAAACTGCTCAAGGCAACCCGCAGCTATCCGCTGATCGGCGAACTCAGCTCCACCCCGGAAAAGACCGTGGCCTTCCACAAACCCAATTACACCCTGGGCTTTCGCAACACCAACGCCCTGACCCGCAAGGCCGGCTGGGATGTGCAGCTGACCAAGACCGGCTTCACCAACAGCGCCGGCCACTGCCTGGTGATGCGCACCACCATGGCCGGCAAGCCCGTGGCCTTCGTGGTGCTCGATGCCTTCGGCAAGTACACCCACATGGCCGATGCTAGCCGCCTGCGCAAGTGGGTGGAAACCGGCAAGGTCACCCCGGTGGCGCCCGCCGCCCTGGCCTACAAGCAGCAGCGCGCCTCGCAGCGTCAGTTGCAGGCGTCGCAGTAAGTCGCCTGCCAACCGCTCGCAACCCGTGCGGGCGATTGGTCGAGCGCTGCCTAGAACTCCACCTGATAGGCCAGGGCGAAGGTACGCCCGCGGCCTTTGAAGTTGGAGTCGTTGGCCACCCGGCCTGCCTGTGAGTAGTAGGTGAAGTAGTCTTCATCGAGCAGGTTGTCGATGCTCAGCGACAGGCTGCCGACCGGCAAGGCGTGGCTGACGGACGCAGACAGCAGCGAATAGCCGTCGAAGTGCAGATTTGGACTGTCGAAGCTGCGGCTCACGTAATGGTCGTACTGCAGGTAACTCGACCAGTCCTCGTTCCAGGTGGCGTTCCAGCCCAGGCTGTAGTGGTTCGGCGCGATGTTCAGACCGTCGAGGGTGGTGTCCACCCGGCCATCGTCATTGGTGTCGGACCACCCCTTGCTCTGGCTATAGGCGAGCCGCAGGCGGTGATCGTCGGTAATCCGCCAGTTCGCAGTGGCTTCGAAGCCCTCTATCTCGATGCGTTCGCGGTTCGCCACGTACAGGCCGTTGACCATGGCCAGGCGCTCGCCCTGGTTGGAAAATGACTCGTAGTAGCTGAGTTCGGCATCTACACGACCGAATTCCAGGCGCAGGCCCAACTCCCGCGAGCGGGTGATGATCGGCTCCAGCTCCAGCAGGCTTTCCACGGCCAGGCCGGGCGTGCGCAGGCCGCGCAGCACGCGACCGACATCGGGCATGCCGAAGCCTTCCGAGTAGCCGCCGTAGAGCTGCGCCCAGTCGTTGGCCTGGTAGGTGAAACCGTAATTGCTCAGGGTCTGGCCGAAGGACAGTTCGCCGCCGGTGACGGTCACACCGTTGTTGGCGGCCAGGGTGCGATAGGTATCCACCTCCAGCTCGGCATGCTCGCGGCGCACGCCGGCGGTCAGGGTCAGGCGCTCGGTCGGGTGCAGGTCGCCCTGCAGGAAGATGGCCTGGTTGTCGTAGGTGGACGGTGGCACGTAGGCGCGGTTGGTGAGCGACAGGTATTGCTCGGATTCGTCGCGCAGCAGATCCACCCCGCCGGCCAGGTCCAGCCAACCGTCGAATAGCCCGCTGCGCCGCAGGGTGAACTTGCCGCCCCATTTATCCGAGATGCTGCGTGACTGATCGAAGCCATCGGGCGCCACCTCGGGTTCGACGAAACTGGCGGAGGTCAGGGTGCCGAACTGGCCCTGGTAGCGCTGCCGGTAGAGCTGCACGTCCAGTTCGTTGCCGAACAGGTCGTTGTGGGCATAGCCGAGCGTGAACTGCTGGGTGCGGTTGAAGGCCGGTTCGCCGCCGGGATCGCCCTTGCGCGCAGTGGTGGGTATTCCGGCCGCAACGTTGCCGGGAACGGCGACGTAATCGTTATGACCTTTGAGCTCGTACTGGTTGGCGCTGAAGCTCAGGTGTTGATCGTCGTCGAGCCAGTAGCCCAGCTTGAGCATCAGGTCGTGGTCGCGGCTGTCCTGGATCTCGCCCAGATAAGAGGTGCCGATGAGCCTGCCGTCGGCATCGCGATAGGCGCCGCGCTCCTGCCAGGTAGCGGCCAGCAGCGCTTCCCACTGATCCTGTTGCAGGCTGGCCTGGTAGTTGAACTTGTAGCCGAGGCCGTCGCTACCGTGCTCGCCGCTTTCCACGCGTACGCCTGCGCGCTGGCGCAGGCCATCGCCACTGGCGCGTTTGGTGATGAAGTTGATGATGCCGCCGGTTGAGCCCAGGCCGTGTTCGGCGGTGGCGCCGTGAATCACCTCGATGCGCTCGACCTGTGCGAGATCGATGGCGTAGCTGCTGCGTGAATCATCACGCAAAGAGCTGCCCTGGGGCACGCCGTCGACCAGGAACAGTGGCGAGCGACCGCGCAGGGTTTCGCCTGACGAGGACATCTTCTGCCGGCTCGGCGAATAGGAAGGAATCAGGCTGCTGAGCACCTGGCCGGGGTCACTGCTGAGTGCGAGCTGGCGTTCGATGTCGGCGCGTTCGATGGCCGTGACGCGCTGCGGCGTGCGGCCCATGGCCTTATCGTTGCGCAGGGTGCTGACCGTCACCTGGGTCGCGGAGAGTTCTAGCGGCGCTGCGATTTGCTGGGTGGCTACCGGCACCAGTCTGTATGTGCCATTGGCCTGGCGCTCGGCCTGCAGGCCGCTGCCCGACAGCAATTGGGCAAAGCCTGCATCGATGCTGTAGCGGCCTTGCAGGCCTGGGCTCTGCAGGCCCTGCAATCGGCCGGCGTCGAAGGACAGGGCGACGCCTGCCGAGCCAGCGTACTGCGCGACGACCTGGGCCAGCGGGCCTGGCGCGATTTCGAACGCGGCAGCCGTCTCGCGGCTGGCCGCCTCCTGGGCGAGCGCCGGTTTTGCCAGCAGCACCGGCGACCAGAAGGCAGCGTGAATGGCCAGGTACAGTGGCCGTGCCAGAGAAGCGCTTTTGCGTGTCATGGATATCCCCTTGGTGTGGCAATCAAGAAGGGGTCGAATAACGTCTGGAAAAAGTGCAAATCAGCGTGGCACCACGGTGACCCAGTAGCGGCTGCGCTGTTGCAGGCGCACTGGAAAGGCGTTTTCGAGCGAAGCCAGGGCCAGATCGGTGTCGTCCAGTGGAAAGGCGCCGGAAACCTTCAGCCCGGCGATGCGCTCGTCGCAGTCCAGCAGCCCAGGGCGATAGCGGCCGAGCTCGGCCAGCAGCAACCGAAGCGGTTGATCGAGCGCCACCAGGTTGCCCTGCACCCAGGCAGCGGTGCTCGCATCGTTCGGCAGCGCCGGTTGCAACTGGTGCTCATCGAAGCGGGCGTGATGACCAGCCAGCAGCGGCCTCGGAACGAGCCCTGTCGCGCGTGGGCATATCTGGACCTCGCGATCCAGCACGGCCACCTCTGTATAGCCGTCGTGCTGGCGCACGGTGAAGCGGCTGGCCGGCGCGCGAATCTCACCCTCGCGCGTGCGCAGAATGAGCGGTGCCTGTTCGTCGCCATTCGGGGCGGTCACCATCACCGCGCCGGCGCGCAACGTCAGGAGGTGGCGTTGGTGATTCACCTCGACGGCGCTGGCGGTGTCCAGCAGCAGGCGATTGCCGTCGACCTGGAATTCGCGGCGCTTGCCCGTGCCGGTGCGCAGGTCGGCCAGCCAGGTTCGGCCGGTGTCGCTTCGCGAGGCGAGCCAAGCCAGGGGCGCTGCGCTGGCCAGGGCGAACAGGCTGGTGAGTACCTTGCGCCGCGAGGCGCGGGCTGTGAGCAGGGTGTTCGCGGCGAGGGTGCCCGGCAGGCCAGCGAAATGGCCGCAGATGTCTTGCACCTGTTGCCAGGCCTCCTGGTGCAGGGGCGACAGCGCGTGCCAGCGCTCCCAGGCCTGGAGATCGGCTGCGCTCGCCGTTTCGCCATGCAGGCGGGTATACCAGGCGGCCGCTTCACGGATTGCCTGGCCTTGCGCCGGGTTGACCGGGCGCGCGGTCATGCCTGGCTGCGCAACCGGCTCAGGCAGCAGTGCTCCAGGGCGCGGGCCAGGTAGTTGTTGATGGTGCGTAGCGACAAGCCCATGGCCTGGGCGATTTCACGGTAGGTCAGGCCCTCGACCTGGGACAGGATGAAGGCATGGCGCACCTTGCTCGGCAGCCCATCGAGCATGCAATCGGCCTCCACCAGCGCTTCCAGCAATAGCGCCCGGGTTTCTGGTGAGGGGTGCTGGTCCTCGGGCATCCGTGCCATGGCCTCGAGGTAGGCGCGTTCCAGGCTGCGGCGGCGATGCAGGTCGATGGCCAGGCCGCGGGCAATGGTGCTCAGGTAGTTGCGCGGATCTTGGATGTGCGTTGTGCTGCCCGATCGCAGCAGGCGCAGGAACGTGTCCTGGGTGAGGTCGGCAGCATCGGGTCGATTGCCCACGCGCTTGCATAACCAGCCCAGAAGCCAGGCGTGATGATCCACATAGAGCGTTTGCACGCAGGGGCTGGGCGAGGGCTGGGCGCAGGGCATTCGGCTGCCTTGATAATGATAATTTATCGCATTTTCCAGACGCGCGCTTACCAATGCAACCGTACGAAGGCTGATGCCCCCGCAGGCGGCTCCATCTTGTTAAAAGACCTGCCAGCGTGGATCGGCTGCCAGGCGCTCGGCGATGAAGTCGAGCAGGGTGCGCAGCGCCGGCAGCATCTGTCGGCGGGAGACATAGATGGCGTGGATACCCAGCGACTGCGGTTGCCAGGCGGGCAGCAGGCGCACCAGGCGCCCGTCTTCCAGCAGCGGTGCGGCGGCGTAGAGTGGTTGCAGGCAGATGCCGCCGCCGTTGATCGCCGCTTCCAGCAGCACGGCGGTGTCGTTGCTGCTCAGGTTGCCGTCCACCGGGACCTGCAGCGGCCCTTGCTGCCCCGTGAAGTGCCACAGGCTGCGCCCGAAATAGCTGTAGGTCAGGCAGTTGTGCCCGGCCAGCTCCTGGGGCTGGGCCGGGGTACCGACGCGGGCCAGGTAGGCGGGGGCGGCGCATACCACCGAATGGCAGTCGCCCAGGTGGCGAGCGACCTGGTTGGGTTCGAGCTGGTTGGTGATGCGCAGGGCCAGGTCGATGCGTTCCTCGACCAGGTTCACGGCATGGCTGCCGACCAGCACATCCACCGAGGTTTTCGGATAGCGCGCCAGGTATTCCACCAGCACCGGGCTCAGCCAGGTTTGCGCGAAGGACTGGCTGGTTGCGATGCGCAGGTTGCCGCTCGGGCCGTCCGTGGCCTTGATGCCGGTGGCCTGCATCATCTCGGCGGTGTGCAGCATTTCCCGACAGTGCGGCAGCAGTTCGTTGCCCACCTGGGTCAGGCTCAGCTTGCGCGTGGTGCGATGCAGCAGCCGTGCGCCGACCCAGCCCTCCAATTCGGCCAGGTAGCGCGAGACCATGGCCCGGGACAGATCCAAGTGCTCGGCTGCCGCGGTCTGGCTGCCGCGATCCACCACTTCGACGAAAACGCGGGTTGCCGTGAGTCTGTCCATGATTCGCCTGTTTCATGCAACTGTGTTGTGGTGATTATGCGGCTTTTTGTGGCGCTGCAGGTGGGTAAGCTCATGGTTCGTCTATCGGCGCCAGCGGTAGCCACCGTCCGGCTGGCCGATATCTACTTGCCTGTCACAGTGGAGCCTCACATGAAAGTCGTCATTCTGGGTATCAGCGGGCGTGCCGGTTCGCGTCTGCGTCATGAACTGCTGCAGCGTGGCCACGAGGTCACCGGGATCGCCCGCGATGCTAGCGCGGTGCCCGCCCAGGATGGCCTGACCCTGGCCAGCGCGGATGTGGCCGATGTCGAGCGTCTGGTGCCGCTACTCCAGGGCCATGATGCGGTGATCAGCACCACGCGCTTCGTCGGCAGTGATGCGGCCAGCCTGATTGGCGCGGTAAAGGCGGCGGGTGTGCCGCGTCTGCTGGTGGTCGGTGGTGCCGGCAGCCTGGAGGTGGCGCCGGGCGTTGCGTTGGTCGACACGCCGGAATTTCCGCCAGCCTACAAGGACGAGGCGAGCGCGGGGCGTGATTTCCTCAACGTGCTGCGTGGCGAGAAAGAGCTGGACTGGACCTTCCTGTCGCCCTCGGCGCTGTTCGAGCCGGGCCCGCGCACCGGGCGTTTCCGCATCGGTAAGGACAGCCTACTGGTCGATGCCAACGGCAGCAGCGCTATCTCGATGGAGGATTACGCCATCGCCCTGGTCGACGAGCTGGAAGAACCTCAGCACTCGCGCCAGCGCTTTACCGTGGGTTACTGACCACTTCGCCAGCGCAAAAAAACGCGGCTCAAGCGCTACCCCCACTCGGCAATGCGGGGGAGCGGCTTGGCCGCGTGCAGGGCCTCGAGTCACTCAAGGCAAGTTGCTAGGGGCTGTTGACGTCAGGCCAGCATCTGCATGCCGAGTTGGATGGCAACCCACACCGCCAGGACAGTCGCGGCACCGAGGGCCAGGTTTTCGAACCAGTTGTTGCAGTACTGGCCGAGCAGTTTCTTCTGGTTGGACATGATCAGCAGGCCGAGGGAAATGATCGGCAGGCCGACGATGTTCAGCGCGTTGACCGCGATGGTCAGGGTCACGAAGTCCGGCATGCCCGGCAGCGACCAGATCAGCGGGGTGACCAGAATGAACAGCAGGAACCACTTGTGCAGCGGGTCTTGCTGCGGAGTCTCGCCATACTGCTGGCGGCGCTTGGGCTGGATGTGGTGCAAGGCATCGGTGATCAGCATCGGGAACGCGGTGGTCTTGCCCACGACGCTGGCGAACAGCGTGGCGAACACGCCGATGAAGAAGATGTACCAGCCGCCTGGGCCAAAGAACATCTGCAGGGCGGCGCCCAGGTCATCGAGGGTTTCCACCTTCAGGCCATTGGGGCGCAGGATTTCCGCACCTACTACCCAGATCGCCAGGTTGATGACGATACCGACGAACACCGCGAACAGCAGGTCGTTGCGCTGGATGCGCTTGTGCTCTGGGCCGGTCCAGCCTTTCTGCTTCATCACGTAGGGATGCACGAAGTTGGCGATCGAGCCGGCGACGGCGCCAATGACCGACACGGCGACCAACAGCGCGCCATGCACGCCTTCGTCCTTCGGAATGCTGAAACCGAAGGTGCCGGAAACGATGCCGCCCAGGTCCGGGCCGGACATCACCGCCAGGGACAGGAACGCCAGGGTCATGATCGCCAGCAGCACCTTCATCACGCCCTCGATGAGGCTGTAGATGCTGCGGCCGACCAGCAGCCAGACACCGAGCACCACGGCGAAGGAGCACAGCAGCGGCTGGTTGAGGTGCAGCAGCGTGGACAGCGCCTCGCCAGCGCCCTTGATCATGTAGGCGTTCATCAGGTGGCCCATGAACAGCGCGTAGCCGAACAGGAACCAGGCGAAACTCGGGTGCAGTTGCGCGTAGCCACCGAGGATGGACATGCCCTGGTTATTGCACAACTGGAAGCGGGCGATGATGTTGACGATCAGAAAGCGCAGCAGCAGCGAAACCGCCAATACCCACATCATCGCGTAGCCGTAGTTGGCGCCGGCGACGGACGAAGTGATCAGGTCGCCAGCGCCCAGCCAGGAAAGCACCGCGATGATGCCGGGGCCGAGCAGTTTGGCCATTCTGCTGAGGGGATTGCTTGAGGAGCTTGCGGACACGCCTTTGTCGGCAACGTCGGTACGAGCCATGGGAGGAGCCTCTATCGTTGTTTTTGTTGGAAGTAGCACGCTGTGAGATACGACATCATACAAATTACTTTGTTGCAAAGTAGCAATGAGAATCGTCGCCGGTTAGCCGATAAGCGGCATGAAGGCTTGTAATCATTGAGCTTCAGTGGTTTCTGCGGGTTCAGGGGTGATTATCTAGCTGTTTCCAGATGTTGCGGATGTATGATGTCTTTGTGTTAGTTTCCTGGAGACCTTGCTGCCCCCATGCAGCGTGCCCGCTCCGTATCGCCTTCAGGAGAGCCCATGACGTCACCCGCCCCCGCTGCGCAATTGCTGATGATCGGCCCTTTGCTGCCAGCGCTTGTCGCCCGTATCGAACAGTCGTATCGCGTCCATCGTTTCTGGGAAGTCGATGACCCGTCCGCCTGGTTGCAAGCCAACGCCGGCAGCATCGATGCCATCGCCACCAGCGGCGTGTTCGGCGCCAAGGCCGAACTCATCGAGGCCCTGCCGAACCTCAAGGCGATCATCAGCTTCGGCGTGGGGTATGACGCTATTGCCGTCGATACGGCAAAGAAACTTGGCGTTACCGTGACCAATACGCCGGGCGTGCTGGACAACTGCGTCGCCGATACGGCGGTGGCGATTCTGCTCGATGTAGGGCGTCGGATCAGCGAGGCTGATCGCTTCGTACGGGCGGGTGAGTGGCAGAGCGGCCGCTTTCCGCTGGCCGGCAGCATCGGCGGCAAGGTGTGCGGCATCGTTGGCATGGGCAATATCGGCCGGGCGATCGCCAAGCGAGTCGAAGCGTTCGGCATGACCGTCGCCTATCACAATCGCCGGCGCCGCGATGACGTCGACTATGCCTATCACGAAACCCTGGAGGGGCTGCTGGAAGCCGCCGACTACGCGGTGCTGGTGGTGCCCGGTGGCAGCTCGACAGACAAACTGATCGGCGCCGAGCAACTGCGTGCCCTCGGCCCAGAGGGCTATCTGGTGAACATCGCCCGCGGCTCGGTGGTGGACGAGCAGGCTCTGGTCGAGGCGCTGCAGAACGGCACCATCGCCGGCGCGGCGCTCGACGTGTTCGCCGACGAGCCCCAGGTGCCGGCCGAGCTGCTGGCGCTGGACAACGTGGTGCTCACCCCGCACATCGGCAGCGGCACCCATGAAACCCGCCAGGCCATGGCCGACCTGTTCTTCGCCAACCTCGACGGCTTCTTCAAGCATGGCAAGGCAGTGACGCCGGTATAACGCCCGGCAATAAAAAACCGCTGCCCGTAACCGGAGCAGCGGTTTTTTTATGCGCGAGTTGCTTAGCGGCGAGCGCTGCGGACGCCTTCGGCCAGTTGGCTGCACAGCTCCAGCACGCCGTCGATGGCCTGCTGATCATTGCCGGCCGCCTTGGCGATCTGGTCGATCAGTGCCGAGCCGACTACCACGCCGTCGGCCAGGCGGGCGATGGTCGCCGCATGTTCCGGGGTGCGGATGCCGAAGCCGATGCTGATCGGCAGGTCGGTGTGGCGACGCAGGCGGGTGACCGCTTCCTGCACGTGCTCCACGGTCGCCGAGCCGGCACCGGTAACGCCGGCCACCGACACGTAGTAGACGAAGCCCGAGCTGCCGGCGAGCACGGTCGGCAGGCGCTTGTCGTCGGTGGTCGGGGTGGTCAGGCGAATGAAGTCGATACCTGCGGCCTGGGCCGGGTCGCACAGGTCGCGGTTATGTTCCGGCGGCAGGTCGACCACGATCAGGCCATCGACGCCTGCCTCCTGGGCATCGGTGATGAAGCGTTCGACGCCATATTTGTGGATCGGGTTGAAGTACCCCATCAGCACCAGCGGCGTGGTGCTGTCGTCCTGGCGGAATTCACGGACCATCTGCAGCGTCTTGGCCAGGTTCTGCTTGGCGGCCAGGGCGCGGATGTTGGCCAGCTGGATGGCCGGGCCATCGGCCATCGGGTCGGTGAACGGCATGCCCAGCTCGATCACGTCGGCGCCGGCTTTGGGCAGGCCCTTGAGGATCTTCAGGGAGGCGTCGTAGTTCGGGTCGCCAGCGGTGACGAAGGTCACCAGGGCGGCGCGGTTCTGTTCTTTCAGCTCGGCGAAGCGCGTCTGCAGGCGGCTCATATGTGTTCTTCCTGTTCGTCGAAGTGGTGCATGACGGTCTGCATGTCCTTGTCGCCGCGGCCCGACAGGTTGACCACCATCAGGTGATCCTTGGGCAGGGTCGGCGCGCGCTTGAAGACTTCAGCCAGGGCGTGGGACGACTCCAGCGCCGGGATGATGCCTTCCAGGCGGCAGCACTGGTGGAAGGCGGCGAGCGCCTCCTTGTCGGTGATCGAGGTGTACTCGACGCGACCGATGTCGAACAACCAGGCGTGTTCCGGGCCGATGCCGGGATAGTCGAGGCCGGCGGAAATCGAGTGGGCGTCGATGATCTGGCCGTCGTCGTCCTGCAGCAGGAAGGTGCGGTTGCCGTGCAGCACGCCAGGCACGCCGCCATTCAGGCTGGCGGCATGCTTGCCGGTTTCCACGCCGTGGCCGGCTGCTTCGACGCCGATGATCTGCACGGACTTGTCGTCGAGGAACGGGTGGAACAGGCCCATGGCGTTGGAGCCGCCGCCGATGCAGGCGACCAGCGAGTCCGGCAGGCGGCCTTCCTGCTCCTGCAACTGGTCGCGGGTTTCCTTGCCGATGACGGCCTGGAAGTCGCGCACCATCGCCGGATACGGGTGCGGGCCAGCCACGGTGCCGATGATGTAGAAGGTGCTGTCGACGTTGGTCACCCAGTCGCGCAGGGCTTCGTTCATCGCATCCTTCAGGGTGCCGGTGCCGGCGGTGACCGGAATCACCTCGGCGCCGAGCAGGCGCATGCGGAAAACGTTGGCCTGCTGGCGATCGATATCGGTGGTGCCCATGTAGATCACGCACTGCAGGCCGAAGCGCGCGGCGACGGTGGCGGTGGCCACGCCATGCATGCCGGCGCCGGTCTCGGCGATGATGCGCTGCTTGCCCATGCGCTTGGCCAGCAGAATCTGGCCGATGCAGTTATTGATCTTGTGCGCGCCGGTATGATTGAGCTCCTCGCGCTTCAGGTAGATCTTCGCGCCGCCGCAATGCTCGGTCAGCCGCTCGGCGAAGTACAGCGGGCTCGGGCGGCCCACGTAGTCGCGCTGGAAGTAGGCCAGCTCCTTGGCGAACTCGGGATCGGCCTTGGCCTTTTCGTACTCGGCAGCCAGGTCGTGGATCAGCGGCATCAGCGTCTCGGCGACGTATTGACCGCCAAACGCGCCGAACAGGCCGGTGGCGTCTGGGCCGTTGCGTAGTGAAGTCATGGGATTCTCCTGTGAATTCAGAGGCCGGCGGCAGATACCGCCCGAGCGCTGCTCGTAAAGGCTGATGGCATGCAGACTAACGCCAGTAGGGCACTTGGAAAAGCGAGTAGTTTGATTTAACAGGTGAGTAAAGCTCACATATTTCCTGTTTCAGCTCGCGCTTTTCTGCTGGCTCGCTGGCGCACCGGGGCGGAACATGTTTTCTGTCGGTGCCCACAAAGGGTGCGGAATATTTTATCCACAGGCCTTTATCCGCAGGATTTACCGGTCGAGTTGGCTGGCACGCTTCATGCTTTTGTACTTTTATTCAAGTTACTTGAATAAATATCCAAGCATTCAAGAGGCCTCGCCATGAACCGTCGTGCCGTGAAAAATCTGTCACTTGCGCTCGCCACCGTGTTTGTCAGTTCCCTGGCCCAGGCCGGCGATCTGCTGCAGCGCATCACCCAGGAAAAACAGATCACCGTCGCCACCGAGGCGCGCTTCGCGCCGTTCGAATCCGTGGAGAACGGCAAGATCGTCGGTTACGGTGCGGACCTGATGAATTACGTGCTGGCCGACCTGCCTGGTGTCAAGGTCAAGCAGCTGGACCTGCCCTTCCAGGGCATTCTCCCGGGCCTGGACACCGGCAAGTTCGACTTCGTGGTGACTTCGGTGACGGTCAACAAGGCGCGCTTCGAGCAGTTTGCCTTTACCGTGCCGATTGCCGAATCCACCGTGGCGCTGCTCAAGCGCGGCAACGACGATTCCATCAACAGCCTGAGCGACCTCAACGGCAAGGTCGTCGGCTCGCAAAGCGGCTCGGGCCAGCTGCAGATCCTGCAGGCTTATGACCAGAAGCTCAAGGATGCAGGCCAGTCGGGGCTCAAGGCCATTCGTCAGTACGTCAGCTTCGACGAAGCCTATGCCGACCTTGCGTTGGGGCGCCTGGATGGCGTGGCGCAATCGCTGTCCAACCTTGGCCCGCTGATCAAGTCGCGCCCTGGCATGTTCACCACCCTCGACGAAATGCTGGGCCCGAAAACCTACTACGGCTGGGTCGGCCGCAAGGATGCCGACAGTGCCAGCCTGGTTAAGCTGTTCAGCGACGGCATCGCCCGCGCCAACCGCGACGGCACCATGAAGAGCCTGCAGGAAAAATGGTTCGGCTTCACCATGGACGTGCCGGCCGACGCCATGCCCGCGCCGAGCATCTGAGCCGCCGACCATGACTGATTTCGGCGACCGCCTGGCGCTCTACTGGCCAGCCCTGCTCGACGGTGCGCTCACCACCTTGTGGCTGTGCCTGGCCGGCATGCTGCTGGGCTTTGCCCTCGGCGTGCTGATCTACCTGCTGGGCAGCAGCCGCAGCCGGGGCTGCGTGGCGTTCGCCAGGGTCTACGTGAGCTTCTTCCGCGGCACCCCGATGCTGGCGCAACTGTTGCTGCTCTTCTACCTGCCGGCCGGGCTGGGCATGGACGTGCCGGCGCTGGTGGCGGCAGCCCTGGCATTGGCCCTGAATACCGCGGCCTATCAATCGCAGATCCTGCGCAGCGGTTTCGCCGCCATTGCCGCCGGGCAACTGGAGGCTGCGGCGGTGTTCAGCATCGGCCGCTGGCAGACGCTGCTGCATATCCAGTTGCCGCAGGTGGTGCGCCTGACTCTGCCGGCGCTGATTTCCGAGCTTATCGATGTGATCAAGGTGTCGGCCGTGGTCTCGGTGATTTCCATCACCGACCTGATGCGGGTCAGCCAGCAACTGGTCTCGCAGACCTACCGGCCGCTGGAGGTTTACCTGGTCGCGGCGCTGTTCTACCTGGCGCTGACCAGCCTGCTGGCTCTGCTCGGGCGGCAGCTGGAGCGTCGCTGGCAGGCCCGCAGCTGATGGAGAACTGGATGAACTACCTTCCCGATTTCGGCCAGGCGCTGCTCGTCACCCTGGGCATCAGCTTTGCCGGCGCCGCCTTGGGCCTGCTGCTGGGCTTCGCCCTCAATGCGCTGCGTCTGGCAGTGCCCGGTTGCATCGGCCTCTACCGGCTCTACGTCTGGCTGATACGGGGCACGCCGTTCCTGGCGCAGCTGCTGCTGATCTATTTCGGCCTGCCGGTGTTGGGGCTGACCCTGGACGCCATCGAGGCGAGCATTCTCGCCCTGTGTCTGTACAGCGCTGCGTATTTCGCCGAGCTGCTGCGCTCGGCTTGGGCCAGCGTGCCTGCGGGGCAGCTGGAGGCGGCACGGGTGCATGGTCTCAGCGGCCTGCAGACGTTCTGGCACATCCAGGCGCCTCAGGCCCTGGCGTTCGCCCTGCCGCTTCTGGGCAACCAGGTGATTCTGACCATCAAGGAGAGCGCGGTGGCCTCGATCATCACCGTGCCGGAACTGACCATGACCGCCGGGCAGATCGTGTCCAGCACCTTTTCCTACGTCGCGCCCTATGTGCTGCTGGTGCTTTCGTACTGGCTGCTGACGCTGCTGGTCGGCTTCGCCGCCGCCGCGCTTGGCCGTCGCGCAACCCGCTACCAGCGAGGATGACCTGATGAGCAATCGTCCCCTTCTTGAAATGCGCGGCGTGGGCAAGTCCTACGGCGCCAACACCGTGCTGCGCGGCTTCGACCTGCGTGTGCACGCCGGCGAGATCGTCTCGCTCATCGGCCCTTCCGGCTCCGGCAAGACCACCGCCCTGCGCTGCATGAACTTCCTCGAAGCCTACGACCAGGGCGAGGTGTGGATCGACGGTCAACTGCTCGGCTACAGCGGCCCTGGACGGCGCCCAGCCGACCAGGACAGCGCCGCCAGCATTGCCGAGGTACGTCGACCGCTGGCCATGGTGTTTCAGCAATTCAATCTGTGGCCGCACATGACCGTGCTGGAGAACGTCATGGCGCCTCTGCTGCTGGGCAAGTGCCTGAACCGAACCGAAGCTCGCGCGCTGGCCGAGACGGCGCTGCAACGGGTTGGCCTGGCTGCCAAGCTGGGCGCCTATCCGGCACGTCTGTCCGGCGGCCAGCAGCAGCGCGTCGGCATTGCCCGGGCGCTGGCGGTCAAGCCGCGGTTGATGCTGCTCGATGAGCCGACCTCGGCACTCGACCCGGAACTGGTCGAAGAGGTGCTGCAGGTGATTCGCGGCCTGGCCAACGATGGCATGACCATGGTGATGGTCACCCACGAAATGAGTTTCGCGGCGCAGATATCCAGCCAGGTGGTGTTCATGGAGGCCGGCCAGGTGGTCGAGACCGGCGAGCCGGCGACGCTGTTCCAGGCGCCCGCCACCGACCGCCTCAAGCAATTTCTCAAACCCTGGTTCAATCGCAGCCTCACGCCGCGTCAGGAGGTCAGCCCATGAAGGCCGAGAACGTGATGGCGGCGGTGCGTGGCGAGCGACTGCACGGCCTGCTCGATACCCTGGCCGGTTTCGGCGCGCTGCCGACTGGTGGAATGAACCGCCAGGCGCTTTCCGACGAGGATTTCGCGGCGCGTGCCTGGCTGATCGGCGAGGCGCAGCGCATCGGCTGTCGTGTGTGGACCGATGTCTGCGCCAACCTGTTCATCCGCCGCGATGGCCTGGAAGACCTGCCACCGGTAATGACCGGCAGCCATATCGACACCCAGCCCAGCGGCGGGCATCTGGATGGCTGCTACGGGGTGATGGCGGGGCTGGAGTGCCTGCTGGCGCTGCATGAGCTGGACCTGAGCACCCGTCGGCCGATCGAACTGGTGGTCTGGACCAACGAGGAGGGCAGTCGCTTCAGCCCCGGCGCCATGGGTTCCAGCGCGTTCGTCGAGCCGCAGCGCATGAGCGCTTATCGCGACAGCCGTGATGCCGCCGGCGTCAGCGTCGCCGAGGCGCTGGACGAGCACGGCCGCCGTTTCTCCGCGCTACCGCTGCGCGAACGGATCGCGGCGCATGCCTTCGTCGAGCTGCATATCGAGCAGGGGCCGGTACTGGAGCGCGCCGGCGTACCGCTGGGCGTGGTGTCCGGGATTCAGGGCGTGCGCTGGTATCAGGTGCGCTGCCGCGGTGCGTCGGCCCATGCCGGCACCACACCGATGGACATGCGCCAGGATGCGTTGCTGCTGGCCACCGCTTGCCTGCCGGCCATCGACGCCCTGGCCGAACGCCTGGCCGGCGCCGACAAGCGCCTGACCTTCGGGCGCTGGCAGGTGTTGCCCAACTCGATCAACACCGTCGCCGGTGAGGCGACCTTCACCATCGACTTCCGTCACGCCGACCCCGAAGTGCTGGCGGCCTTCGACGCCGAACTGCCCGCTTGCCTGCCCGATGCCGCCGACCTGCAGCCGCTGTTCAGTCACCCGCCCGTGGCCTTCGATGCGGCCGTTGTCGACATGCTGCAGCGCGCCGTCGAGGCCACCGGCGAAGCGTCCCTGAGCCTGCGCTCGGGAGCCTTTCACGATGCCATGTACCTGGCCACGCATTGCCCCACCGGCATGCTGTTCGTGCCGAGCCGCGATGGCATCAGCCACAACCCCAGGGAATACACCGAACCCTCCCAGCTCGAAGCCGGCGCCCGTGCGCTGGCCTGGAGCCTCGTCCAACTGGCCGATCAGGCCTGACCCGTACTCGCCCAACCAGGAGCTACCATGAGCCATTCCAACCACGCCCACGATTACCCCGCCTGTTGCCAGCCCGACAACGGCGCCTCGCTGGGCACCAACGCCACCCTCGCCGAGCCGCTGTCGGCCGACGGTACGCCGGAGCTCGGCAAGACCTATACCGTACCGGCCCGCTGCGGCCGCGCCGTGCGCCTGAAAGCGGGCGAGGTGATCCGCATCGTCAACACTCACGGCACCCAGGTGTGCGACACCTGGCTGTTCAATGCCGAAGACCTGAGCGAATTCCTGTCCATGGAGCACGCCCGCGCCCATATCGACCGGGTCATCCCCAAGCCGGGCGACGAGCTGTTCAGCAACCGCCGGCGCGCTATCGGCAAACTGCTCACCGACACCTCGCCCGGCGTGCACGACACCCTGATCGCCGCCTGCGACCTGCATCGCTACACCAACCTCGGTGTCGAGGGTTACCACGACAGCTGCGCCGACAACATGCGCCTGGCCCTGCAGGCCATTGGCCTGCGCGCCCGCGAAGTGCCGCAGCCGTTCAACCTGTGGATGAACATCCCGGTGAAGGCGGACTACAGCATCGAGTGGCTGCCGCCAGTGTCCAAGGCCGGCGACTACGTGGAGATCGAAGCCGTGATGGATTGCGTGGTGGTCATGTCGGCCTGCCCGCAGGACATCGTGCCGATCAATGACCTGAACCCGGTGGAAGTGCATTTCGTGGTCAATGCCTGACAACGACGCGCGCGGCTTCGGTCGCCTTGTTCGGGCAATGCAAAAGGCCGGTAGCCACCTCGGTGGCGCCGGCCTTTCTCGTTGCTCGCTGAGTGTCTGGTCGTTGCCATGCTCTACGTGACAACGCTTGCGGTGAGGCTTTGGGTTCTCAAGGTCGCCGGATCGTCGTGATGGTGGATGAAGAAAGCGTCTTCCACGCCATTCACGATCTCTAGCTGAACGTCACCGGTCCAGGGTAGGGCGGCATGCGGTCCTCGCGCAGCGGCACGTCACCGCGCTTGTGCACCTCGCGCACGTGCAGGGCAATCTCTTCCATGGTGGCGAACCACACGCCACCGCGATTCTGCATGTACTCGATGAAGCGCACGGCTTCCTGCCAGCGGGCCAGGCGCCCTGATACGAACGGGTGCCAGACAGCGACCAGCAGCCCACCGTGCTCCCAGATGGCATCGAACTCGGCTTTGTAGACCGATACCGCTTCCTGAGGCGAACGGATCGGCATGCTGTAGTCGATGTCGCTCATGTGCACGTAGGGCGGCCAGTCGTCCATCGCCCAATGGGTCGGCAATTCGACCAGGGTGCCGCGCTCGCCCTTGAGCAGATAGGGAATGTCGCTGCCCATCAGCGAGGCGTCGTAGAGAAAACCCTCATCGATCAGCAGGTCGGTGGTGGTCGGTGAAAAGTTGTACAACGGTGCCCGGAAACCGCGTGGTCGGCGCCCGGTGTAGCGCTCGATGATGTCGCTGGATTTGCGTAGCCAGAACGCTTCCTCTTCCGTAGATATCTCGTTCATGTGCTCGTGGATGTAGCCGTGATGGCCGATCTCGTGACCATCGGCAACCATTGCCTCCACGGCTTGCGGGTACTGCTCGATGCACCAGGCGGGAACGAAGAACGTCTGCTTCAGGCCCAGCTCCCGGTAGCTTTGCAGGATGCGGGGTACGCCGACCTTGGGTCCGTACTGCAGGGTGGAAATGGTGCTGATGCGCCGGTAGCTGTCCTGCGGCCGATGCAGATGCAGGAAGCTGTCGGCATCCATGTCGAAGGTGATGGCGACCGCGCAGCGCGCGCCGCCCGGCCATGGAATGGGGTTGTCGATCATCTGTGAGCCTCCAGGGGCGTCGGCTATTTGCCGCCGCGTTGGTAATGCTGCCCGGTCGCGGCGGGCGGCTTGATCTTGCCCGCGAACACCACCAGCGCCACGATGGACGCCACATAGGGCAGGACGACGAAGAACTGGTAAGGCACGCCGGGGTTACCGAACTGCAGGCGCAGTTGCAGGGCGTCCGAGAGGCCGAACAACAGGCAGGCCGCCACCGCGCCAATCGGATTCCAGCGCCCGAGAATCAGCGCGGCCAGAGCGATGAAACCCTTGCCTGCGCTCATGTGCTCGGTGAAAAGGAACACCTGGGACAGCACCAGATAGCAGCCACCCAGCCCCGCGACCATGCACGAGCCGATGACGCTGACAAAACGAATGCGGTCAACGCCCAGCCCGGCGCTGTCCACGGCGCGCGGATATTCGCCGGTGGCACGCAGGTTCAGGCCCCAGGTGGTCTTGAACAGCAACCACCAGGCCAGCGGTACCATCAGATACAGGGCGTAGAGCAGGACGTCCTGCTTGAAGAGTATTTCCCCCACCAGCGGCAGTGACGACAGACCGGGGATCGCCAGCTTGGTGAAGCCGGGTACGGTTGCCGATGCGCTGCCACCGGCGAAGGCGATGCGCGCCAGGAACGAAGTGAGCCCGAGCACGAACATGTTGGCGGCGATGCCGGCGACCATCTGGTTGATGGCCAGGTGCACGGTCATCAGCGCGAGCAGCACGCCGACCAGCGCCGCCGATCCCAGGCCGACGAGCAAGCCCGCCCAGGGGCTTTGCCAGATGATCGCGCCGAGCGCGGCGCCAAACGCGCCGCCCAGGATGCTACCTTCCAGGGCGATGTTGAACACCCCGGCACGCTCGCACCAGATGCCGCCCAGGGCAGCGAAAATCAGCGGTACGGCCAGGCGCAGGCCGGTGTCGAGGATGTCGAGATGGCTGGCATCGATCATCGCGGTTCTCCAGTCAGGGCGGTCGGCTTGGCACGCGCTGCCTGCCTCACGGCTTTCGGTGGTACCACGTATTTCCAGGCCAGGCCGGCAGCCACGAAGATCACGATCAGCCCGCGCAGGGCGTCGATCACCGTCACGTCGAGGCCGATCTCGCGCTGCATGAACTGCGCGCCGGTGCTGAGGCCGGCGAGGAAGAATGCGGAAACAGCGGCCAGCAAAGGATTGAGGCTGGACATGAAGGCCACGACGATGCCGTCATAGCCGTAGCCTGGGCTGAACAGGTGATACAGGCGATATTTCACGCCAAGCACTTCGATGGCCCCGGCCAGGCCTGCGATCGATCCACCGACGACCATGCTCAGCATCAGGTGCTGATTGATCGACATGCCCGCATAGCGCGCGGCCTGCGGGTTCTTGCCGACCGCGTTCATGGAGAAACCCAGCGTGGTGTAGCGCAGCACCAGAAACAGCAGCACGCACAACGCCAGGGCGATCAGCACGCCGATATGGGTATCGGCATCGCTCAGCAGCAGCGGCAACTGCAGGCCTTCGGAGATTTCCGATGAATAAGGATAGGGCGCGTCGGGCTGCATCATCGGGCCGCTGACGAAATAGCTCACCACGTTGATGCCGACGTAGTTCATCAGCAGCGTGACGATCACCTCGTTGATCCCGCGGCAGGCACGCAGGTAGCCCGGTACCAGCGCCCACAAACCGCCGCCGAACATACCGGCCAGCAGGCACAGCAGCAGATGGGGCAGCCAGTGGATTTCCGGCAGATACAAGGCAACGGCCGCGCTGGCCAGGCCGCCTATGTAGATCTGCCCTTCGGCACCGACATTGAACAGACCGCAGCGCATCGGGATGATCACCGCCAGCCCGGCGAGCAGCATCGGGCACATCTTCACCAGGGTGTCGGCCACGCCGTAGTAGTCGAAGAATGCGCCTTCGAAGAGTGCAGCGTAGGCCCTCAGCGGGTTGTGCCCAGTCGCCAGGATCAGCCCGGAGCCGACCAGAAACGCGGCCAGCACCGCCCACAGCATGCGCAACCCATAGACCGCGCGAAGCAAGGCATTCACAGGGCGACCTCCTTTGGCGCGGTGCTGGTCATCAGCAGCGCGATACGTTCGACGGTGGCTTCGGTGCGCTCGAGTACGCCGGTCAGGTGGCCGGCGCACATCACGCCGATACGGTCCGAAACGGCCAGCACCTCATCCAGTTCGGTGGAGATGTACAGCACCGCCTTGCCCTTGGCGCGTTGTTCCAGAACCGTGCGCTGCAGCGCCTCGATGGCTCCGACGTCCAGGCCCTTGCACGGTTGCATCACCACCAGCAACTCGGGGTCGCACTCCACCTCGCGGGCGAAGATCAACTTCTGCTGGTTGCCACCGGAGAGGAAGCGGATCTTCTGCTCGATGGAGTGCATGCGCACGTCGTAGCGCGTGCACCATTGTTCGGTACGCCTGTAGGCAGCTGCCCGGCGCAGCAGGCCCCTGGCCGAGAACGGCGGCTGACGCGAGTCGCGCAGCATGGCGTTCTCCCACAGGGTGAAGTCGAGGATCAAACCGGTGCTGTGGCGGTCTTCCGGAACGAATCCGATCCTGTCTCGTGTGCGCCGGGTGGCGACGTCGTGAGCGAGCACGCTGTGTCCGCACACGCGGATATCGCCGCCGCTGGGCGTGCGCAGCCCGGCGATGCATTCGGCGAGCTCGGCCTGGCCGTTGCCGTCGACACCGGCGATGCCCAGCACCTCTCCCGCGCGGATCTCCAGGCTGACCTGGTGCAGCGCTTGAATACCGCGATCGTTCATGGCGCTCAGCCGCTCGAGTTGCAGCACCTGTTTGCCGGTCGCGGTACCGACGCGCCGAGGTGGCGGCGCCAGTTCCCGGCCGACCATCAGCCGGGAAACCTCGGCTGGCGTGGTATCGGCAATTTCCACGGTGCCGACGACCCGCCCCTGGCGCATCACGGTGACGCGGTCGCAGACCTGAAACACCTCATCGAGCTTGTGGGTGATGAACAGCATGGTTTTGCCCATCGCCCGCAGCCGCTGCAGCATGCGCAGGAAGGCGTCGATCTCGCCGGGGCCGAGCACGCTGCTTGGCTCGTCGAGAATCAACAGGTCGACATCGCGGTACAGCGCCTTGAGGATCTCCACCTGCTGGCGCGTGCCGATTGGCAGGTGAGCGATGACGGTATCCGGGTCGATGGTGAACCCGACGCGCTCGCACAGTTCGAGCAGCCGCCGCCGATGCATCGCCAACTTCAGGCTCAGGCCACCGGGCAAGCCGAGGATCACGTTCTCCAGCACGCTGAGGTTGTCCACCAGCATGAAATGCTGGTGGATCATGCCGACGCCGGCATCCAGTGCCTGGCGAGGGGAGGCCACGTTCAGTGGCTTGCCTGCCAGCTGCAGCGTGCCGTGATCGGCCCGGTAGAACCCGTAGAGGACGTTCATCAACGTGGTCTTGCCGGCGCCGTTCTCGCCGAGCAGGGCGTGGATGCTGCCCTGTCGCACGGTCAAGGAGACGTCATCGAGCGCCGTGAAGTCGCCAAAGCATTTGGTGATGCCGTCCAGCTGCAGGTAGCTCATCGCCTTACAGCGCCTTGTCTGCGGCCCTGCGCTGTTTGATCTGCTCGATCAGCGCGGCCACTTCGGTCTGGGTTTCCTGGGTCACGCCTTTGCCGTAGCTACCCAGGCGGAACGCCGCGGGCGTCTCGAAGCCATAGACGTAGGATTTGCCTTCCAGCTTGCCGCTCTTTGCCTCGGTCAGTACCGCGACCAACGCGCCGCGCATGTCCAGTACGGCGGACTGCAGCAGGTTGTCCGGCCAGTCGGCGAGGGCGTCGTAGTAGATGCCGAAGCCCTGCTTGTTCTTCTCCTTGACCGCCTGCAGGCTACCGAGCACTGCGTTGTCCATGGTCGGGAAAACCACGTCGGCTTTCTGGCCGATCAGGTTGCTCGCCGCTTCTTTACCTTTGGCCACGTCGTCCCAGTCGTTGGTCCAGGCGCTCAGCACCGAGCCGTCCGGGCGAGCGGCCTTGAAGCCTTCGGCGTAACCGTCGCCGAGATCGGTATAGGCCTTGATCTTCTGGGCGCCGATGTAGGCGCCGACCCCAGTGGTCGATTGCTTGCCGCCTATGAAGCCGATCACGTAGCCCATGTCCTTCATGTCGAAGGACAGCGTGGCGACGTTGCCACCGCTGTGGGTGCCATTGACCACGATGAAGGTAGTCTTGCCGTTGCGCTTGGCGACCCGCTCGACGGCATCCTGAAATTCGCCACCATGACCGATGACCACGTCATAGCCGCGGCGTGCATAGTCGGAGAGTGCCTGGGCCTGGTCGGGCTGTGGCACCTTCTCGCTATAGGCCACCTCGATGTTCAGCTCGTCCCGCGCTCTCATCACGCCCTCATAGCCGGATTGGTTGAAGGAGCGGTCAGTGATGTTGCCAGCCAGCACGATGGCCACTTTCAGTGGATCTGCCTGAGCCATCAGCGTGGCCGCTGACAGCGATGCGGCGAGGCACAGGCGAGCGAACATGGAGCGTGCGAAATGCGTTTTCGAAACCATTCTGATTCACCTTGTTAAGTGGCTGTCTTAATTTTCAAGTTGCTTGAAAATTGCTATAGCAATAGCCATGCCCAACTTGTGAGGCGCGTGCTGGTTCCCTTAGCTTCTGCAGCAAACCAGCAGCCGCGTGGGTTGCTACGGAGGGTGTGTCGCAGGGCGTTTCGTTGAAGTAGGTGAAATGCAGGAGGGAGGCGCTATCACTGGCTGATAATGGTGCGAAATGAGAGGGGTGAACCAAATCAATGCAGCCGAATGCGCTAACGCTGCGGGCCGTCTGGAAGCCACACCGTGCAAAAGTGGCTGGCACACATAGTGCTAAATCAACAATTCAATGGGATTGAATTCCCTTCAAAAAGTCGACGCCATACTATGGTGTTGCACCAGGAGCGAGTTGACGCTCGCCAGCACTCGGCGGCTTTTGCTGCCTGATCGAAATGTGTCTATGGACAGCCTTTTTCGAACCATTTGAGAAAACCATGCCGAAGCCTCAAAAAGCCCCGTCGAACAAAGCCCTTCACACGGCAGGCCTTCCCAGCCTGGGTATGCGCCTGCGTCATGCACGCAAGGTCGCCGGGCTGACCTTGAAGCAGGTCGCGGCCGCTGCCGCCTGTTCGGAAAGCCTGATTTCCAAACTGGAGAACGACGCCGCCTCGCCATCGCTGGCCATGCTTCATCGCCTGGCCGGTGCGCTGGGCAGCAACGTTTCCGAGCTGACCTCGGAAGACTGGGTTTCCGACGAGCCGGTGCTGCGTGCAGGTGAGCGGCCCGTGAAACGCTTCGTCAAGCGCAACAAGGATGGCGATATCGGCCTGGAGCGCATCACCCATCTGCAAAAGGGCGGGCTGCTGCAGGGCAACATTCACATCGTAGCGCCGGGGGTGGCCAGCGATGGGCTGATCGAGCATCCGGGCGAGGAGATGGGCTACGTGCTGGCCGGCAGTATCGAGCTGACCATTGGCGATCAGTGCTACAGCCTGGCCACTGGTGACGCCTTTCACTTCCCCAGCAACCTGCCCCACGGCTACCGCAACAGCGGCACCGTCGAGGCTCGGATTCTGTGGGTCAACACCCCGGCGACATTCTGAAGGCGGTGGTCAGAGTCGCTGCGACTGGACGGCATCGCCCGATGGCGGATAATCGCGCTTCTTGAAATCGCCATGCGGGTAAGGAATGCCATGAAAACAGGCTGGCTGTGGATATTCCCGGGTATCGGTGCGCTGATGCTGGCCGGCGCGCTGGGTATTCAGATGGCGCGCTTCAGCGCCGAAGCGCAGATGACGCGTACCGAAGGTTCCATCGTGGATATCGAAGACGGTTGCCCGACGGTGTCGTTCATGACGGTGGAGGGCACCCTGGGCGAGTACCACAGCAGCACTTGCAGCACGCCGCCGTCCTTCGAGATCGGTGAGCGCGTGGCGGTCTACTACGATCCGCAGGATCTTGAGCGCGCCCACATCGACAGCTTCGAGCAGAACTGGATAGGTAGCTTGATCGTCGGTGGCATCGGCGCGGTGTTTCTGGCGATCGGCCTGATCTTCGTGCTGCCGCCGTTGTTCGGCAAACGCCGCGCCGCTCGGTTGCTGGCGACCGGGACGCCGGTGCAGGCCGAAGTGGTGGACGTCGAGCTCAATGGTTCGCTGAGCATCAACGGCCGCAACCCGTATCGCATCGTCGCCCAGTGGCTGAACCCGCAGACCAACAAGCTGCACGTGTTTCGCAGTGACAACCTGTGGTTCGATCCGGGCCCCTATATCAGCGAGTCGCTGGTCACGGTGATGATCGACCCGAACAACCCCAAACGCTACAGCATTGACACCCGCTTCCTGCCCGAGTTGGCAGACTGACATGGCCCAGGACCTGCCATCACTCAATGCCCTGCACGCCTTCGAGGCGGCAGCGCGGCTGGGCAGCGTCAGCCGTGCGGCTGTGGAGCTGCACGTCACCCACGGCGCGGTGAGCCGGCAGATCCGTACCCTGGAAGAGCAACTGGGCGTGGCGCTGTTCGTCAAGGACGGGCGCGGGCTGAAGCTGACCGATGCTGGCATGCGCCTGCGGGACGTGAGCGGCGAGACCTTTGCCCGACTGCGCCAGGTGTGCGGCGAGCTGCGCCAGCGCGAAGCCGATACGCCCTTTGTGCTGGGCTGCCCGGGCAGCCTGCTGGCGCGCTGGTTCATCCCGCGCCTGGATCGACTCAACGGCGCGCTGCCGGATTTGCGCCTGCAGCTGTCCACCAGCCAGGGCGAACTGGACCCGCGCAGCCCCCAGGTCGACGCCACCCTGCTGTACGCCGAGCCGCCCTGGCCGGCGGATATGCAGGTCTTCGAGTTGGCGCGCGAATCCATCGGCCCGGTGCTCAGCCCGCAACACCCGCGGTTCGCCGAGCTGAGCGCGGCGGCTCCGGGCGCTTTGCTGCATGAAGCCCTGCTGCACACCACCTCGCGGCCCCAGGCCTGGCCGCAGTGGCTGGCGGCGATGAACCTCGAACCCGCCGCGATGCGCCTGGGCCAGGGCTTCGAGCACCTTTACTACCTGCTCGAAGCGGCGGGAGCCGGCCTAGGCGTGGCCATCGCGCCGCTGCAACTGGTGGCCGACGACCTGGCTGCAGGGCGCCTGGTGGCGCCCTGGGGGTTCGTCGAGACCGAGGCGCGCCTGGCACTTTGGGTGCCGGAGCGGCGCAGTGGCGGGCGGGCCGAGCGTTTGGCCGACTGGTTGCGAAGTGAGTTGCAAATCGCGCAGTGAGCCTCAGGCTGGCGAGAACCTTGGCTACCCCGCATCGGTCATAGCTTCGGCCCTGTCATGTGCCCTGGGCCGTTACCGAGAGAGGGATTGGCGATGAATGGAATGCAAAAGGTGGGCGGCCTGCTGGCCGCGATGGCATTGGCGAGCCTGGCGCACGCCGAACCGCTGAATATCGAGGGGATCGGTCTGTCGCGCGACGTGTCGTGCAAGGGCCAGGACGTGAACATCACCGGCAATGCCAATGTGATCGAGCTGAGCGGGGATTGCGGCGCGGTGCTGGTCTACGGTTCGCAGCACAAGGTCACGCTGGAGACGGCCAGGTCGCTTAGCGTGTCGGGTGCCGAGCATGAAGTGGTGGCCAAGCGCGTCAATGCACTGAGCGTCGACACCACGGATAATCAGGTGCGGGCCACCGTTGCGGGCGGCGAGCAGCCGGCGGTGGTCGAGGTGACGGGCGCTGATCAGGTGTTGGACCTGCAGTTCGACGGGCCGGTGAAGCTGGATGTCAGCGGCACCGAGCAACAGGTACGCTGGCGTGGCGATGAGCCCGAGGTGCAGATGAGCGGCATCGACAACAAGGTCGAGCGCCAGTGAAAGCGGGCGCCCCGGGCCGGGGCGCCGTATTTGCTAGTCCACTTCGGTGAACTGGATGATTTCCACCCAGTAGCCGTCCGGGTCCTTGATGAAGGCGATGTTGCTCATGCGCCCGTCGGTCAGGCGCTTCTGGAAGTCAACGCCGAGTTCTTCGAAGCGCTGGCAGGCGGCCTTGATGTCCGGCACCGCGACGCACAGGTGGCCAAAGCCGCGCGGGTCGCTGTTGCCGCTGTGATAGGAAAACTCCGGATCTTTCTCGGTGCCGTGGTTGTAGGTCAGCTCCAGCACGCCGGGGATGGATTTGCGCCACTGGTGGCGAGCTGCCGGGTCGGCCGGGATCTGCGACTTGTCGGCAATCAGTGCCAGGAAGTACAGGCTGAATTCGGCATCCGGGAAATCCTTCTTCTCCAGCAGGGTGAAGCCCAGCACGCGGGTGTAGAAGTCCAGCGACTTGTCGAGATCCTTCACGCGGATCATGGTGTGGTTGTAGACGAAGTCCGCGGTGGCGACGTCAGGCTTGCCGGTCACACCGGGCAGGGAGTTGAGTTCGTCGAGGGTCATGGGGCGTCTCCATCAGGTGAGTGGACGATTCAAGAAGTCATGAGGTCAGTAGATGGCCTCGTGGGATGGTTTTTTCAAGGTGGGTGATTGAAGTCGCTTTCCTACAGGAACTGCATCGAATGTCAGCCTCGGGTTAGCCTCAAACATCCAGCGTCACCAGTTCAGCCCGCACCTTGTCGCCATCGATATGCAAAACGGCCACCCCAATCGGCAACTTGAATCGCCGTGGGCCGGCGCTGCCAGGGTTCAGATAAAGCACACCATCGCGCACGTCATGCAGCGGCTTGTGGGAGTGCCCGGCAATCACCACGTCGATAGCTTCGGCCCTGGGGTCGATGGCCAGCTTCTTGAGATCATGCAGCACGTACAGGCTGACCGCGCCGAAGCGCAGGGTCAGGCTTTCTGGAATGGCGTCGGCCCAGGCCTCTGCGTCGTTGTTGCCGCGCACCACCGACAGCGGCGCGATGCGTTCGAGTTCGGCAAGAATCTGCGGCCCGCCGATGTCGCCAGCATGAATCAGGTGATCGACGCCTTGCAGCGCCGCCAGCGCCTGGGGGCGCAACAGGCCGTGGGTGTCGGCGATCAGGCCAATCTTCATGGGTTCTCCTGCGTATTGAGGTAGGAGCGGATTTGCCTGCGATCCGTTCCACTCAAAGCCGTGGCCCAGAAACAGAAAACCCGGCGCGAGGCCGGGTTTCCGTTTCAGCACAGCAGGCTCAGCCGTCCAGCAGCGCCTTGTTGCGCACCGCGCCCTTGTCGGCGCTGGTGGCGAGCAGGGCGTAGGCTTTCAGAGCGGTGGTCACCTTGCGCGGGCGTTGCTCCGCCGGTTTCCAGCCCTTCTTGTCCTGTTCGTGGCGGCGGTGGGCGATTTCCTCGTCGCTGACCAACAGGTTGATCGAGCGGTTGGGGATGTCGATCAGCACCTTGTCACCATCCTTCACCAGGCCGATGGCGCCGCCGGCAGCGGCTTCCGGCGAGGCGTGGCCGATGGACAGGCCCGAGGTGCCGCCGGAGAAACGGCCGTCGGTGAGCAGGGCGCAGGCTTTGCCCAGGCCCTTGGATTTCAGGTACGAGGTCGGGTAGAGCATTTCCTGCATGCCTGGGCCGCCTTTCGGGCCTTCGTAGCGAATGATGACGATGTCGCCTTCCTTCACTTCATCATTGAGGATGCCGCGCACCGCGCTGTCCTGGCTTTCGAAGATCTTCGCGTTGCCCTCGAACACGTGGATCGACTCGTCGACGCCGGCGGTCTTCACCACGCAGCCGTCCAGGGCGATATTGCCGTACAGCACGGCTAGGCCGCCTTCTTTCGAGTAGGCATGCTCGAAGCTGCGGATGCAGCCGTTCTCGCGGTCGTCGTCGAGGGTTTCCCAGCGGGTCGACTGGCTGAACGCGGTCTGGGTCGGGATGCCCGCCGGGCCGGCCTTGAAGAAGTGGTGCACGGCTTCATCAGAGGTCTGGGTGATGTCCCACTTGGCGATGGCTTCGGCCATGCTGCGGCTGTGCACGGTCGGCAGGTCGGTGTGCAGCAGGCCGCCTCGGGCCAGCGAGCCGAGAATGGAAAAGATGCCGCCGGCGCGGTGCACGTCTTCCATGTGGTACTTCTGGATGTTCGGCGCCACCTTGCACAGCTGCGGCACCAGGCGCGACAGGCGATCGATGTCGCGCAGGTCGAAGTCCACCTCGGCTTCCTGGGCGGCGGCCAGCAGGTGCAGGATAGTGTTGGTCGAACCGCCCATGGCGATGTCGAGCATCATGGCGTTCTCGAACGCCTTGAAGTTGGCGATGTTGCGCGGCAGCACCGAGTCGTCGCCTTCGCCGTAATAGCGCTTGCACAGCTCGACGATGGTGCGGCCAGCCTGCAGGAACAACTGCTCGCGGTCGCTGTGGGTGGCCAGGGTCGAGCCGTTGCCCGGCAGGGCCAGGCCCAGGGCTTCGGTCAGGCAGTTCATCGAGTTGGCGGTGAACATGCCGGAGCACGAGCCGCAGGTCGGGCAGGCGCTGCGCTCGTATTCGGCGACTTTCTCGTCCGAGGCGGTGCTGTCGGCAGCGATGACCATGGCGTCGACCAGATCCAGGCCGTGGCTGGCCAGTTTGGTCTTGCCGGCTTCCATCGGGCCGCCGGAGACGAAGATCACCGGGATGTTCAGGCGCAGGGCGGCCATCAGCATGCCGGGGGTGATCTTGTCGCAGTTGGAGATGCAGACGATGGCGTCGGCGCAGTGGGCGTTGACCATGTACTCCACGGAGTCGGCGATGATCTCGCGGCTCGGCAGCGAATAGAGCATGCCGTCGTGGCCCATGGCGATGCCGTCATCGACGGCGATGGTGTTGAATTCCTTGGCCACGCCGCCGGCTTTCTCGATCTCGCGGGCGACCAGCTGGCCCAGGTCCTTGAGGTGTACGTGGCCGGGTACGAACTGGGTGAAGGAGTTGGCGATGGCGATGATCGGTTTCTTGAAGTCTTCGTCCTTCATCCCGGTGGCGCGCCACAGGGCACGGGCGCCGGCCATGTTGCGGCCGTGGGTGGAGGTCTTCGAGCGGTAATCAGGCATGACGGATTCCTGCGGCTAATCAGGTAGGCATTGGATGTGGGTGAGCGGGTCAGCGGCAGGTGGCCGCGAAGCAAGGTGGCATGGCGCACGACGGGATCTCCGTCTGCCTGCCCGGGCTCACAGGCCCGCCGAAGGGTGGCTGGCGGGAAATGCCCCGATTCTACGCCGCGCGAGGCGGGGGAGGAAAGGCTGCTGGCAGCCGGCCGTCCCCGCCGGCTGCAGAGCCCTAGCCGCGCAGGATGGCGGCGGGGATCTGATCCAGGGGGATTTCCTTGCTGACCGCGCCGAGTTTCATGGCTTCCTTGGGCATGCCGTAGACCACGCAGCTGGCTTCGTCCTGGCCGAGGGTCAGGGCGCCGGCTTCATGCATTTCGCGCAGGCCGCGGGCGCCGTCGTCGCCCATGCCGGTCATGATGATACCGGTGGCGTTGGCGCCAGCGGCGCGGGCGGTGGAGCGGAACAGCACGTCTACCGAGGGCTTGTGGCGACTGACCGGCGGGCCGTCGACCACCTCGACCACATACTGGGCGCCGCTGCGCTTGAGCAGCAGGTGGCGGCCGCCGGGCGCGATCAGCGCGCGACCGGGTACCACGCGATCGCCATGCCGCGCTTCCAGCACCTCCAGCTCGCACAGGCCGTTGAGGCGCTCGGCGAAGGCGGCGGTGAAGCGTTCGGGCATATGCTGGACGATGACGATTGCCGGGCAGACCCGCGGCAGGCGGGTGAGGATGTATTCCAGCGCCTGGGTGCCGCCGGTGGAGGTGCCGATGGCGACGATACGCTCGGTGGTGCGCGCCATGGCGCCGGTGGCCGGTGGCAGGATGGCATCGGCGCTGAGTTTGGCCTGGGGCGCCGTGGGTTGCGCCTTGTTGGTCAGGCGCTTCACATTGGCCCGGGCGGCGGCCTTGACCGCGTTGACCAGATCATCGCTGGCGTTGACCAGGAATTTGCTGAGGCTGGCCTGGGGCTTGGTGACGATGCTCACCGCGCCCGCCGACAACGCTTGCATGGTGGTGGTGGCACCCTTTTCGGTCAGCGTCGAGCAGATCACCACCGGAGTGGGGCGCTCTGCCATCAGTTTGCGCAGGAAGGTAATGCCGTCCATGCGCGGCATCTCGACGTCGAGCACGATCACGTCGGGCCACTGGCGCTGCATCTTGTCGAGGGCGAACAGCGGGTCGGCGGCAGTGCCGATCACCTCGATCGCCGGGTCAGCCGCCAGTACCTGGGAGAGCACCTGGCGCACCACGGCGGAGTCGTCGACGATCATGACTTTTATGTTTTTCATAGCGGTCGCTTTCCAGCAGGGGGCTCTTGAGTGGCAAGGGGCTGGGTTTGCTTCAGCGCGATCTCGCCGCTCCAGATATCGAAGATTAGATTGCGGTGGCCGACGCCGCCGACATGTTCGCCGTGACAGCCGAGCTTTCTCTCGGCGAGCAGGCGGCGGGCGATGTCGATGTTCTGCTGGCCGACATGATGGCGACGGCTTTGCGCCAGGCCAGGAAACATGTGGCCGCCGCCAAAGATACGCGCCTGGTATTCGGCCAGGCGGGTGCCGCTCAGTGCGATTGCCTCGCACAGCAGGCTCACCACTTCATCGGCGTAGCGGCCATCACGTTGCTTGGTGGGGCGCCCGCGGGTGGGCAGCATGAAATGGCACATACCGCCCAGGCGCGCATGGGGATGCCAGAGCACGATCGACACGCAGGAGCCAAGCAGGGTGCGCACGCGGGTGTAGGGCCCGCCAAAGTGATAGTCGCCGGGGTTCAGGTACACCTCGGCGATCGAAGGACTCTTAGTCATCAGGCTTGCGGTAGATCGAGGGTTTCACGACCTTGAGCGTATCGTTGACGCCGTTCAGGCTTTCCGAGTGGCTGATGATGAAGTGACCACCCGGGCGCAGATGCTTGAGCAGGCGCGCCACCACTTGGCGTTTGGTGTCGGCGTCGAAGTAGATCATCACGTTGCGCAGGAAGATCACGTCGAACAGGCCGACGTCCGGTAGCGCGCTGTTGAGGTTGATCTGAGTGAAGCGCACGCGCTGGCGCAAGGCCGGCGCGATCATCATTCGCCCATGGTTCTCGTCGATGCCGCGCAGGCAGTGTTTGACCAGCAGATGGCGCGGTATGTTCTCGGCGTCCTCCAATTCGTACACGCCGTTGCGCGCCTGGGTGAGGATGCGCTGGCTGATGTCCGAAGCGAGGATTTCCCACGGCCGCTCGCCGAGGCGCTCGGCCAGTAACAGGGCCAGGGTGTACGGCTCTTCGCCACTGGAGCAGGCGCCGCTCCAGATCCGCAGCGGGCGACCGCTGGGAATCGCGTCGGGCTTTTGCAGCAGCTCGCGCAGAAAATCGAAGTGCTTGGGTTCGCGAAAGAAGTAGGTTTCGTTGGTGGTCAGCAGGTCCACGCAGGTCTGCAGCTCGGCCTTGTCCTTGCCGACCAGGCGGAAGTATTCGCCGTAGGTGGCCATGCCAAGAGCACGCAGGCGCTTGTTGAGGCGCCCGGCTACCAGCGGTTTCTTGGCATCGGAGAGGTGAATGCCGGCGATGTCGTGAATGAGCTGGCGGAACTGGCTGAACTCGAGATCTGAAAGCGTGGCCTGGGTCGTCTCGCGCATCAGCTGGAAGCACCGTGCTGCTGGGCCTGGCTGATGGCGAGGTGTTCTTCAGCGGAGATCACTCGGCCGATATCGAGCATCACCACCAGGCGGTCATCGAGCTTGCCCATGCCGCGGATGAAGTCGGCGCGGATGCTGCCACCGAAGGACGGCGCCGGCTCGATCTGCTCGGCGCCGAGCTCGCGTACCTCGTTGACCGCGTCGACGACGATACCGATCACCTGGGTATGGCTGGGCCCGGTGATTTCCAGAATCACGATGCAGGTGCGTGGGCCTATCCGGGTCGTCTGGCCGCCAAAGCGCTGACCCAGATCCATCACGGGCACCACGGCGCCGCGCAGGTTGATCACGCCGAGGATGCTCGGCGGCATCATCGGCACCGTGGTCAGCCGGCCGTACTCGATGATCTCGCGTACGGCGCGAATCTCCACTGCGAACAGCTCCTGCGCCAGGGTGAAGGTCAGGTACTGGCCCGCTCCTGCCGTGGCGCCGTCGAGCAACCGTGGTTCGCAACTCATGGGCTACTCCTGAAAGCGCACGTAGCCGGCCGGCAGGCCACCGCTGTGGCCGTCGTCATCGCGCCCCTGGCGAGCCGGGCCGTTGCCGCGAGCGTTCGGCTGGCGAGTGCGCGGCGGATTGGCGACGGTGATGCGCTCGCCCGTGCCGCTGAGGCGGAAGAAGTCCATCAGTTGCTGCAGTTGCTCGGCTTGCCCGCTCATTTCCTCGGCGGTGGCTGCCAGCTCTTCGGAGGCCGAAGCGTTCTGCTGGGTCAGCTCGCTGAGCTGGTTCATCGCCGTGCTGATCTGGCCGACACCGCTGCTCTGCTCGTCGGAGGCGGCGGCGATTTCCTGCACCAGGTCGGAGGTCTTGGCGATGGACGGCACGATTTCGTCGAGCAGCGTGCCGGCACGCTCGGCCAGGGCCACGCTGTTCTTGGCCACTTCGCCGATTTCCTGGGCGGCCACCTGGCTGCGTTCGGCCAACTTGCGCACTTCGGCGGCGACCACGGCGAAGCCCTTGCCGTGCTCGCCGGCGCGGGCCGCTTCGATGGCGGCGTTGAGGGCCAGGAGGTTGGTCTGGTAGGCGATATCGTCGACGATGCCGATCTTGTCGGCGATGGTCTTCATGGCGCGGACGGTATCTTTCACCGCCTGGCCACCCTCACCAGCTTCGTTGGCAGCCTTGCTGGCCATACCGTCGGTGACCCGGGCATTTTCGGTGTTCTGGGAAATGGACGCCGACATCTGCTCCATCGAGGCGCTGGTTTCCTCGACCGACGCGGCCTGTTCGGAAGCGGCCTGGCTCATGCTCTGGGCCGTGGAAGAAATCTCCTCGGAAGCGCTGGACAGCGAGTCGGCGGAGCTACGTACCTCGGCGATGATCTGCGTCAGGCGGGTGGACATGTTGCTGATCGAGGCCAGCATGCTGGTGGTGTCATTGGGCTTGACCACCACCTGGGTGCGCAGGTCGCCTTCGGCGATGCGGGTGACCACTTCGGCGGCATAGGCGGGCTCGCCGCCCAGTTGCTTGAGCAGGCTGCGAGTGATCAGCCAGCCGAGCAGGATGGAAACCAGAATGGCGATACCGCCGATCAGCGACAGTTGCAGGCGTGATTCCTGGTAAAGCGCGCTGGCGTCTGCCGCATCCTGATCCATAAGGCCGCTCTGATAGGTGATCAGCGCGTCAGCGGCGACAAGCAGGTCATCGTTGGCCGGGATCATGCTGGCGAACAGATAGTTTTCTGCACGCTCCGGGTCATCCAGCAGCTTGAAAAGCTCGTCGTAGCGCTTACCCACAACGTCACGCGCGGCGTTGACGCGAGCCATGAGCTCACGGCCTTCTGGGCTGGCGATGGTGCGGCTCAGCTCTTCTGCGGCTGCCAGGCGCCGTTCACGGCTGCTATTGATGAGCGCCAGGTTGCGCTGATCGGCCGCTTCATCCTCATCCAGAATGATGTCGCGTACGTAGCGACCCTGGTTGGAGGTTTCTTCCTTGATGGTGGTGGCCTGGCGGATCTTCACATAACGATCCTTGATGATCATGTCATTGGAGTCGTTGATTGCGCTCATGCGGGTCAGGCCCAGCACCAGAGCGATCAGCAGCAGCACGATGACCGTACCGAAACCGAGGCCGAGCTTTGTGGACACGCGTAGGTCTTTGAACATGGTTGCTTCCCTCTGTGATGCTTGGCTGCCCGGTCAGGCGGACAATGCTTTGGTTCCGTCTGGCAGAGCCGCTAACTCGGCGACCGCAAGGGCGTTTTCGATGGCCAGCAGGATGATGAAGTCACCCTCGCGGTGGACCATCGCCTGAATGAAGTCGCTGCGAATCGAGTTGCCGAAGGCCGGTACCGCATTCATCTCTTGCGGGGCGATCTCCAGCACCTCGCTGACGGCATCGACGAGAATGCCGAGAATTTGCGGGGCCTCGGGCTGGGGCACTTCGACGATGATGATGCAGGTGCGCCGGTCGATCTGCGTCCTGGCGTGGTTGAAGCGCAAGCTCAGGTCGATGACCGGCACCACGGCACCGCGCAGGTTGATCACGCCATGTACGCAGCGGTTGGCCATCGGCACCTGGGTGGTGCGTTGGTACTCGATGATTTCCCGCACGCACAACCCGTCCAAAGCGTAACGCCGCTCGTGCAGGATGAAGCTCAGGTACTGGTGCACCAGCTCTTCGTCGGCGGCCGCTTTCAAGGCATTTGCGGTGGTTACGGCGAGCTCACTCATGGGCGTAGACCTGGGCGGATTCGTGATGCGAGGCGCTGCGGGGCGTGGCCAATTGGCTGAGCAGGCGGGGAATGTCGAGAATCAGCGCGACGGTGCCGTCACCGAGAATGGTGAAACCGCCCAGTTCGCTGCAGCCGGCGAAGATCTTGCCCAGTGGCTTGATTACCGTCTGGAATTCGCCAGCCAGTTGGTCGACCACCAGGCCAGCACGCAGACCGGCCTGACGTACCACCACCACGCTTTCACGGCGTGGCGGCTGGCTCTCCTCCTCGAACAGCTCACGCAGGCGCACGATGGGCAGCATCTGCCCGCGCAACTCCAGGTGGCCGCGCTGGAACGCGGTCCCGGCCGGCAGCTCGATGCATTCCTCCACCATCTCCAGGGGAATGACGTAGCCGGCCTGGCCGACGCTGACCAGAAAGCCGTCGATGATCGCCAGGGTCAGCGGTAGGCGGATGCGAATGCGCGTGCCCTGGCCGAGGGTGCTGTCCAGTTCGATGGTGCCGCGCAGGGCGGTGATGTTGCGCTTGACCACGTCCATGCCGACACCGCGACCGGACAGGTTGCTGACCTGCTCGGCGGTGGAGAAGCCGGGCTCGAAGATCAGCGCGAAGGTTTCCTTTTCCGACAGCGTCTGGCCTTCGCCGATAAGGCCGCGCTCGCGGGCCTTGGCGAGGATGCGCTGGGCGTCGAGGCCGCCGCCGTCGTCGCTGACTTCCAGAACGATGCTGCCGGCATCGTGGTAGGCATTCAGGGATACGTTGCCCTGGGCTGGCTTGCCGCGCGCCAGGCGGGTTTCTACCGACTCGATGCCATGATCCATGGCATTGCGCACCAGGTGGGTGAGCGGATCGGTGATGCGCTCGACCACCGTCTTGTCGAGTTCGGTTTCGCCGCCGCTGATGGACAGGGCGATGTCCTTGCCGATCTCCCCGGCGACGTCGCGCACCACGCGCTGGAAGCGGTTGAAGGTGCTGCCGATCTGCACCATGCGCAGCGGCAGGGCGGAATCGCGGACTTCCTCGACCAGCCGTGACAGCAGCTCGGTGGCTTCGAGCATTTCCGGGTGGCCGCAATTCTGTGCAGTCATGCGCGCACCGGCACCGGCGATGATCAGCTCGCCGACCAGGTCGATCAGTTTGTCCAGCTTGCCGGCGTCGACACGGATCAGGCTGTTCTCGTTGCTGCGGTTTTCCTTGATCTGCTGTTGCTTCTGCAGCGCAGCGGCGATCACTGGTGGCTGCACCAGGCTTTCCTCGACCAGCACGCGGCCGATTGGGCGCGGCTCGTCGCGCTCCTGGCCCTGCACCTGGGCTTGTAGAACTTCCTGTAGTTCGTTGGCGGTCAGGGTGCCGCAACGCATGAGGATCTCGCCCAGGCGCATGTCTTCTTCCGGCAGTGCGCGGATCAGCTCCAGATATTGCTCGGACTTGCTGTTGGGCGGCAGGATGCGGATCAGGCTGTCTTCGCGCACGAACTCGAAGGCGCCCTCGATGGTGGCCTTGTCGGCGTCGCTGACGAAGGCCATTTCGAAACCCAGGTAGCAGGTTTCCGGGTCCATTTCGGCGGCCACCGGAATGCGGTCGAGCAGCGGGACGATGCTGACGATCTTGCCGAAAGTGCTCAGGTAGCGGAACAGGCCGAGCGGGTCCATGCCGTTGCGCAGGGTATCCGGGCCGAAGCGCAGGGACAGGTGCCAGTGGTCGGCGCCCACGCCCTCGGCTTGGCCCCGCTCGATACGCGTAGTGGCCGCCGGTATCGGTTCGCTGACCGGGGAGGGCTCCAGGTAATGGGACAGTTGCTCGGCCAGTTGCTGATGGGCGATCTGCGTATCGGGCTCGAGGATTTCCAGGTCGGCGCCGCTGTCGACCAGTGCCACCAGGCGCGCCAGGTGGTCGCCGACCTGTAGGAACAGGGCAGTCATGTCCTTGTCGAAGCGCAGCTCGCCGTTGCGCACCCGGTCCAGCACGCTTTCGGCGATATGGGTGAAGGCGACGATCACATCGAGGCCGAACAGGCCGGCCGAACCCTTGATGGTGTGGGCTGCGCGGAAGACGGCGTTGATGGTGTCGGCGTCGTCCGGGTCGTTCTCCAGCTGCAGTAGGGCCTCTTCCATCTGTTGCAGCAGCTCCTGGCTTTCGGCGATGAAGACCTGCAGCACTTCGTCCATGTTCATGGTGGTTACTCGCTCGCCGGCTTGATCAGGATGGGGTCGCCGAAGAAGGTACCCAGCCCGCTCAGCTCGAAGGCCTCGATCACCGCCGGGCTGTGATTGGTCAGGCGCAGGTCGCAGTTCATGCGCGCCGCCTCCTGCTTGGCCAGGATCAGCAACTGCAGGCCAGCGCAGTCCAGTTCGTCGACGGCGCCGAGATCGAGCTCCACTTCCACATCGCAGGCCAGGGCCTGCGTCAGCAACTGCATGTGCTCGGTGGCGCTGTAGATGGTCAGGCCGCCTTCCAGGGGCAGGATGCGGTAGAGGTTCTCTGCCGGCGCGTCGGTCATGGCAGGATCAGCTTGGAGACGGCAGTGAGCATCTGGGCTGGCTGGAAGGGCTTGACCACCCAGGCTTTGGCACCTGCGGCGCGGCCTTCTTCCTTCTTCGCTTCGCCGGCCTCGGTGGTGAGCATGATCACCGGGGTGAACTTGTAGGCGGGCAGTTGCTTGACGTTCTTCACGAAGGTGATGCCGTCCATGTTCGGCATGTTCACGTCACTGATGATCAGGTGCACCTTGCGGCCGTCGAGCTTGCTCAGCGCATCCTTGCCGTCGCAGCCTTCGATGACCTGGTAGCCGGCTCCCTTGAGCGTAATGCTGACGACCTGGCGGATGGAGGCGGAGTCGTCGACGATGAGTACGGTCTTGCTCATGGGAAACCTCAAAAAAACGTGATGTCGGAATCGTTGCTTTTGGCGCTGCTTTTCTCACCCCGATGGATGCCGTGCTGCTCGGGGGTGGTGTAGGTCTGCGCCAGTTCTCTGAGCCAGCGGTCGATGTCCAGGGGCGATGGCGCGAGGCTTTGCTGGCGCTGCGCATGGCGATTCTGGATATGCGCGTGCAGCTTGTCCTGGTCGGCGGCGATATGGCCGAGGGTCTGGCTGATGCGGTCCTGGAATTGCAGCGAGACCAGCACCTCGGAGATATCCTGGGCGACCGATTCGCTCTGCGTGCGCATGGTTTCGTTGTGGTGAACGATGTCGCTGGCACTCTGGTTGAAGCGGCTGATCACCCCGGCGATGACGTCGCTGGCCTTGTTCAGGGTAACGGTGTCGGTCTTGGTGTATTCCTGGGAGATGTCCAGAGTCTTGTGAATGGCGTCATTGACGATCACTACGGTTTCGCCGATACGCTGACCGGTGTCGCCCGACATCGACGACAACTTGCGCACCTCGTCGGCGACCACCGCGAAGCCGCGGCCACTCTCACCGGCCCGTGCCGCCTCGATGGCAGCGTTGAGGGCCAGCAGGTTGGTCTGTTTGGCGATATTGGCGACGTCCTGGGCCATGTCCTGCAACTGGTCGGTGAAGCTGGACAGCTGGGTGATTTCCTTGAGCAGCGATTCCTTGCTGGCCAAGGCATCGCGCAGGGCGACGATGATCATGTCCAGCTCGTACTCGCAGCTCGATAACAGCGCCACCAGGCGTTTTCCAGCCTCGCGTTCGGTGCTGCCACCCAGGCTGCTCTGGATCCGCGTGGCCAGCTGGGCGAAGCGCTCGCTCAAGGAACTGATGGATTCTTCGGTGTGGCTACGGGCGTTCTCGATATGCTGCGACCACAGCGGCAGAACCTGGCCGCAAAGCTGCTCGACGCTGTCGTCCTGGCTGGCCGGTGGCTGCTCATGGCTGGCGAGCTGTGCCGTTGACGCCTGGCCGGGGCTCTGGCGGCGCAGCGTGAGGATGATGATCACGCCCGCCACCAGCAGGATGGCCAGGGCCGGCAGCATGCCGAGCATCTGCTGGCCGACCAGCGTTACGGCGGCGATGCCAGCGATCAGAGTCAGTAGGGGAGCGAGGAGGGAGGTGGAAAGATCACGCATGTAAAGCTCCGTGGCGGACTGGGCTCAGACTCCACGGAACAGGCAGCAGGCGGGCAAAGCTCCAGCACGGTGACCAAGCATTCCTTTGGATGTCGGCAGCATGCATGAAGCATCATCGGTGGGTGCATCGGCTTTGGCTGATATTTGCTTGGCTTTAACCGCTGCAAAGAACTAAGGATTTTCCTAGGCGTTATCAGAATTCATCAGCGTGGATGTGAACCTGATCAGGTCTGCATTGCTGGAAAAACGCATTTTTTCCATCAGATTTATCTTATGGGTACTGACTGTCTTGTTACTGATCGTCAATTGTTTGGCGATGTGGTTGACGCTTAGCCCCGCGGCAAGCAGTCGCATGATCTGGAACTCGCGATTGGTCAGGCTGTCCAGCCCGCTGCGGTTGGTGGGCTTGATGCTGCTCAGGGCGATGGGCTCCATCAGCGCCGGGTCGATGTAGCGATTGCCGGCACTGACTTTTCTCACCGCTTCGACGAGGATCGAGGGCGACTGGCTCTTGGTCAGGTAGCCTGTTGCGCCACAGCGCAGCACACGCAGGGCGAGATGCGGGTCACCGTGCATGCTGAGCACCAGAATGGGCAACTTGGGGTACTGGTGAGTGATGCGGGCGATCAGGGCTTCGCCGCTCAGGCCGGGCATGCTGATGTCCAGTAGCAAGAGGTCTACGGGAACCAGACGCAGCTTTTCCAGCGCTTGGGCGCCATCGGCCGCTTCGGCGACGACGTGCACGTCATCATATAGCTCGAAGAGGCGCTTGAGCCCTTCGCGCATGATCATGTGGTCGTCGGCGATCAACAGCTTGATCATCGGTGAATCCTTAAACACGGTGGGCCACGGGGAATATCGCCTGGACGATGGTGCCCTGGCCGGGATGACTGAAAATGATCACCGGCCCGCCGAGTCGCTTGCCGCGCTCACGCATGCCGGAAAGTCCGGTTGAATCGGGGAGGGTGTCGCTCAGGGTGAAGCCGCGACCGTCGTCGGAGATCTCCAGCACGTAGTCATTGTCGCGTTGTTCGAGGCTGACCGCCGCGCGGCTGGCGTGGGCGTGACGCAGGATATTGGTGAGCGATTCCTGCACGATGCGGCACAGGTGCGAGGCCTGGTCGGCATTGAGGTCGAGGGTGGGCGGCAGGCTGCAACGGCAGTCGATGCCGGACAGGCGTTTGAAGTCGTCGACGAGGTGCTTCAGGCTGTTTTCCAGACTGTGGTGCAGGCGGCCTATGGGGCCGCCGAACTGCACGTCGCGAATCGCTTCGATGGCGCTGTGGGTGATGCCGATCAGGCGCTGGATTTCTTCTTCCAGATCCGGGCGGTCACGCTTGAGGCGGATGCCCAGAACTCCCAGGCCCTGTTGCAGAGCCGTCAGCTGTTGGCCCAATTCATCATGCAACTCGCGGGCAATACGCTTGCGCTCCTTGTCCCGGATGGCGGCATAGAGCTTGGCCCGGTGTTCGCGGTGGCGGGCGTCTTCGGTTTCCTCGTTCTGTTGCGTTTGCGTCCGGTTGCCATGCTGGGAGAGCGTCTTCGTGTCAGTCACCTGGGCTCTTCTCTCTTGTTATTGACCGGCTGTCGAATCTCGACGGCCAGGTCATGCAGGATGTGATTGAGGGTAATGCCCCTGTACTGTCCTGGCGACAACGATCACCGACCTGGCGCAGCGGCATCGGTACGAGGCGATCGCTGCTGGGGCACTCGCTGCAGTGCTGCCGCGCCGACCGACACGTTCGTCCGCCTGCTAAGCCTAGCCCGCGGTATCAGCGGTGCCGGCTTGCATTAGTCGGGCCAGTGCAGGGGCTTGCCGTAATGGTGGGCGGGGCGAGCGCCGTGACGATGAGTCGACGGCTGGCTGGAGAAGAGCAAGTGATCATCGACAGGGCTCTGGTCGGCTGAAGATCCGGCCCATCTTGCGGGCTATCTGTGACGGCGATAACGCGTGCGACGGCACGTCGAGCATTCAGGCATGCCAGCAGAGACCACGATAGCGGGCCTGGGTTCGCCAGGGCCCGATATCCGTGGTGCTTGTCGAGATGCCAGCCGCCGAACGGACAGGCCGTGCCGTCAGCTGTTGGGCAGCAGGCGGCAGGTCAGGCTCTTGATGTAGCGGGTTTCGCCGATGGCCGGGTGCACCGGATGGTCCGGGCCCTGGGCACCGCGTTCGAGCAGCTGGATGTTGCGATCCAGATGGCGGGCGCTGGTCAGCAGGATGTTCTGCAGATTGTCTTCGTCCAAGTGCATGGAGCAGCTGGCGCTGACCAGGATGCCGTCCTTGTTGAGCAGGCGCATGGCGGTTTCGTTGAGGCGGCGATAGGCGGCCTCACCGTTCTTGATGTCCTTCTTGCGCTTGATGAAGGCGGGTGGGTCGGCGATCACCACGTCGAAACGCTCTTCGGCCGCCTTCAGTTCACGCAGGGCGGCGAACACGTCGCCTTCCACGCAGGTGACCTTCTCGGCGAAACCGTTGAGCGTAGCGTTGCGCTCCACGCCGTCGAGGGCGAACGCCGAGGCGTCCACACAGAACACTTCACTGGCGCCGAACGCCGCGGCCTGCACGCCCCAGCCGCCGATATAGCTGAACAGGTCGAGCACGCGCTTGCCCTTGACGTAGGGCGCCAGGCGCGCGCGGTTCATGCGGTGGTCATAGAACCAACCGGTCTTCTGGCCCTCGATCACCGGCGCTTCGAACTTCACGCCGTTCTCTTCCAGGGCGACCCACTCCGGCACCACGCCGAAGGCGGTGTCCACATAGCGCTCCAGGCCTTCGGCATCACGGGCGGCGGAATCGTTCTTGAGCAGGATGCCGCTGGGCTTGAGCACCTGGATCAGCGCGGCCAGCACATCGTCCTTGTGGCGCTCCATGGTCGCCGAGGCCAATTGCACCACGAGGATGTCGAAGAAACGGTCAACCACCAGGCCCGGCAGCAGGTCGGAGTCACCGTATACAAGGCGGTAGCAGGGCTGGTCGAACAGGCGCTCGCGCAGGCTCAGGGCTACGTTGAGGCGGTGCACCAGCAGGGATTTGTCCAGCACGTGCTTGACGTCACGCGACAACAGGCGGGCGCAGATCAGGTTGTTGGGGCTCAGGGCAACGATGCCCAGGGGCTTGCCGCCGGCAGCTTCGAGAATGGCCTGGTCACCGGCTTCGAAGGCATTGAGCGGCGTGACGGCAACGTCGATCTCGTTGCTGTAGACCCACAGGTGGCCGGCGCGCAGGCGTCGGTCGGCGTTGGCTTTCAGGCGCAGGCTGGGCAGGGACATGGTGGGCTCCGTCGCAAAAAACGCGCATTCTAAACGAGGAGCCCGCCAGCTGCTTGCCGCGTTGCATGCCGTGGACGCACATCCTTGGTCCGCGGCGCTGACTCAGGCAGCGAGCGCGGCAATCAGTTTCTCGTTGAAAGCCGGCAGGTCGTCCGGCGTACGGCTGCTGATCAGTTGGCCGTCGACCACCACTTCCTTGTCCACCCAGGTGGCACCGGCGTTCTTCAGGTCGTCGGTCAGCGAGGGGTAGCTGGTCAGGGTCTTGCCCTTGAGCAGGTCGGCGCTGGCGAGGATCCAGGCCCCATGGCAGATCACGGCGATCGGTTTGTTGGCCTTGGCGGCGTCCTTCACCAACTCCACGGCCATCTCGTCGAGACGGATGGTGTCGGCGTTGACCACGCCGCCCGGCAACACGATGGCGTCGTAATCATCGATCTTCGCCGTATCGAAGGTTTTGTCGACGGTGAAGGTGTCGGCTGGCGTGGTGTGATTCCAGCCAGTGACCTTGCCGGATTTGCTGGAAAGAATCTCAGCGGTGGCGCCGAGTTCTTCGAGCGCCTTTTTGGGGCCGGTCAGCTCGACCTGCTCGAAACCGTCGGTAACCAGCAGAGCGACACGCTTGCCTGCAAGGGACTTGCTCATCGTAAACACCTTTCTGAATAGGCTGAGTGAGCAATATTCGGGGCGCTGCGGGCCGCTAAGTTCAGGCCAGGCGACGACCTGCAGATTTGTTCTGTAACCGCTGGCTCAAAAGTCCTCACGCTCAGGGTAGACTGCGTGCTCCATCACTCTTTTACCTTGCGCCTCCATGGACAAAGAACTTTCGGCCGAGCAGATACAGACGTTTCTGCAAGGCATCAGCGTGCCGCCGCAACCGCAGATCATGGTCGATCTGCAGTTCGAGCAGTACATGCCCAACCCGGACCTGAAGGCCATCGCGCGCCTGATCAGCCAGGACCCGGGGCTGTCCGGCGCCTTGCTGAAAATCGTCAACTCGCCGTATTTCGGCCTGGCCAACCGCATCGGTTCCATTCAACGTGCGGTCAATCTGCTGGGCAGCCGCTCGGTGATCAACATGGTCAACGCTCTGTCGATTCGCGGCGAGATGAGCGACGAGACCATCGTCACCCTCAACCGCTTCTGGGATACCGCCCAGGACGTGGCCATGACCAGCCTGACCCTGGCCAAGCGCATCGGTTACGAGTCCGTCGACGAGGCCTACACCTTGGGCCTGTTCCACAATTGCGGCATTCCGCTGATGCTCAAGCGCTTCCCCGACTACATGACCGTGCTCGAGGAATCTTACGCCAGCGCCAGTGCCGAGCGGCGTATCGTCGACACCGAGAACCGCTTGCTCAACACCAATCATGCAGTGGTCGGCTACTACACCGCCAAGTCGTGGAACCTGCCGCTGCACCTGTGCCAGGCCATCGCCAACCACCACAACGTGCTGGCCATCTTCGCCGAAGAGAACGACAACGACGCCCAGCTCAAGAACCTGCTGGCGATCCTCAAGATGGCCGAGCACATCTGTCGCAGCTATCAGGTGCTGGGCAACCAGAGCGAAGACCACGAATGGCAAGCCATCGAGCCGCTGATTCTCGAGTACGTGGGGCTCTCCGAATACGACTTCGAGAGCCTGCGCGAGAGCATCCGCGACCTGGGCGCCGCCTGAGGCGCCATTCCTGAATCCGCTTCGAGTCCGCCATGCCTGAATTGCCAGAAGTCGAAACCACGCGCCGGGGTATTGCGCCCCACCTGATCGGCCAGCGTGTCAGCCGGGTCATCGTTCGTGAACGCCGCTTGCGCTGGCCAATTCCCGAAGACCTCGACGTGCGGCTTTCCGGCCAGCGCATCGAAGCCGTGGAGCGGCGCGCCAAGTACCTGTTGATCAAGGCCGAGGTCGGTACGCTGATCAGCCACTTGGGCATGTCGGGCAACCTGCGTCTGGTCGAAGCGGGGCTGCCGGCAGCCAAGCACGAGCATGTCGATATCGAGCTGGAGTCCGGCCTGGCGCTGCGTTACACCGACCCGCGCCGCTTCGGCGCGCTGCTGTGGAGCGAACTGCCGCTGGAGCATGAGTTGCTGGTGCGCCTCGGCCCGGAGCCGCTGACCGAGCTGTTCGATGGCGAGCGTCTTTTTCAGCTGTCACGTGGCAAGGCGGTGGCAGTCAAACCGTTCATTATGGACAACGCGGTGGTGGTCGGCGTCGGCAACATCTACGCCACCGAGGCGCTATTCGCCGCAGGCATCGACCCGCGGCGTGCCGCCGGTACGGTGTCGCGGGCGCGCTACGTGCGCCTGGCTCAGGAGATCAAGCGCGTGCTGGCCCACGCCATCGAGCGTGGCGGCACCACGCTGCGCGATTTCATCGGCGGCGATGGTCAGCCCGGCTACTTCCAGCAGGAGCTGTTCGCCTATGGTCGCGGTGGCGAGTTCTGCAAGGTGTGCGGCAGTACCCTGCGCGAGGTGAAACTGGGCCAGCGGGCCAGCGTTTACTGCCCGAAATGCCAGCGCTGAGTCGCTTCGTCCGATCACGTGACCACTTGTTCAGCGATTGACGGCCATCACGCGACAATTGCCGGCGCGCTGTTATAGTTACCGGCATCGCCCCGTATACCTCTGAAGGATCGCCCCATGAAACTGTTTCGCTCTTGCGCTGCTGTTCTGGCGCTGACTGCTGCCTCGCTGGCGCTGACCGCCCATGCGCAAGAAGTGCAGCAGAACGCCAGCGGTGACCCGCTTTACACCGTTCAGGCCCCGGATGGTTTCGCCATGATCGGTGACCTGCTGATCGCCCGCCCGCTGCTGATCGGCGCTACCGCCATCGGCGCCGCGGCATTCGTCGTCGCCCTGCCATTCTCGGCCATGGGCGGCGGCATCGGCGCTACCGGTCGTGCCTTGGTGGTCGAGCCGGGCAAGGCGGCATTCGTGCGCTGCCTGGGCTGCACGGGTGACGGTTACAACCAGCGCCAGTGATCGCGGATCTCGCCCATTGAAAAGCCCCTCGACGAGGGGCTTTTTGTTGTCTGCCAGTTTTAGCGAGTGACCTGCACTGCGCTGTTGCCGATACCCCGCGGATCGCTAGCCGCTTCGACCTGGCCGCTGGCCTTGTTCCAGCGCAGCACCTGCCCGTTGCCGTACTCGCGCTGCACATCCTTGAGCTGGTAGCCACGCTTCTGCAATTCGGCGGCCTGGGCAGCGCTGAAGGTCTGCGGCTCGTGCTCGATGACGTCCGGCAGGTACTGGTGATGGTAGCGCGGCACGGCTGGCCAGCTGGCGATTGGCTGGCCGTCCAGGTATTGCAGGATCGACAGCAGTACCATGCTCGGTATACGGCTGCCGCCCGGTGTGCCGAAGCTGGTGAATTCGCTCGGGCTTTCGATGAAAGTCGGGCTCATGCTCGACAGCGGGCGCTTGCCGGCTTCGATGGCGTTGGCCTGGCTGCCGGCGAGGCCATAGGCGTTGGCGCCACTGAGATCGGCGGCGAAGTCGTCCATTTCATCGTTGAGCAACACGCCAGTGCCGGGCACCGTGAAAGCGGCGCCGAACGGCAGGTTGATCGACAAGGTAGCGCTCACCGCGTTGCCGTCGGCATCCAGCACGGTGAAGTGGGTGGTGTGATCGCCTTCCTTCCAGGGCCTGGCCGGTGGTAGCTGGCTGCTCGGGGTGGCGCGTTGCGGGTCGATGCCGTCGCTCAGGCTTTTCAGGTAGGCCGGATTGAGCAGGGCGGCGGCAGGGTTGTCGACGAAGTCCGGGTCACCCAGTTGGCCACGGTCGCGATAAGCCCGGCGCAGGGTTTCCACCACCAGGTGGGTGCGCTGCACCGGGTCGGCCGCTCGCCAAGGCAGGTGCTGCAGCATCAGCAGGCTCTGGGCCAGGGCCACGCCGCCGGCCGAGGGTGGCGGAGCGCTGATCAGCTCGCGGCCTTCGGCCAGCGGTACGCGAATCGGTTGGCGCGTTACGGTGCGATAGTCGGCCAGATCCTGAAGCGTCCAGATACCGCCTGCGGCACGCACACCGGCCACCAGGCGCTCGGCCACGGGGCCGGCATAGAAGCCGTCACGACCATGATGGGCCAGCTCCAGCAGGGTATCGGCCAACTCCGGCTGGCGCAGTAGCGCGCCTTCAGCGGGCACCTCGCCGCCGCTCAGGAACAGCCGCGCGGTTTCCGCGTCGTCACGCATGGCCGTCAGGCGCATGGTGGCGCGATCGCGGTACACGCGATCGACCGGGAAGCCTTCGCGGGCCAGGCGGATGGCCGGCGCCAGGCTGTCGCGCAGTGGCAATTTACCGTGGTGCTCGGCCAGTTCGACCAGTGCGGCGGGCAAGCCCGGAATGGCGGCGGCCAGCGCGCCGTCACGGGACAGCGACGCCTGCACCTGGCCGTCGCGGCGATACATATAGGCATGGGCGGCCCCGGGGGCACGCTCGCGGGCATCGATGAATTCGTAACGGGCGTCGGCGCTGCGCAGCAGAAAGAATCCGCCGCCGCCCAGGCCCGAGCCATAGGGCTCGACCACCGCCAAGGCGGCGCTGATGGCTACTGCCGCGTCGAAAGCATTGCCGCCCAGCGCCAGAGTTTCCTTGCCGGCGACAGTCGCGGCTGGGTGGGCGGTGGCGATGGCACTGCTGCCGGGGCGCTCGGCGGCTTGCAGGCCGAGGCCGAGCAGCAGGAGCAGCGCGCCGGACAGGGCGCGCAGGGAATGGAGGCCGCGAAGGGAGCGGCGCACCCTCAGGCCTTACCGGTAAGGGCTTTGTACTTGTCCATCAACTGCTCCTTGCTCTCGACGTTGTTCTCGTCGAGGGGGATGCAGTCTACCGGGCAGACCTGCTGGCACTGCGGCTCGTCGTAGTGGCCGACGCATTCGGTGCACAGGTTGGGGTCGATCACGTAGATCTCCTCGCCCTGTGAAATCGCCGCGTTCGGGCACTCAGGTTCGCAGACGTCGCAGTTGATGCAATCGTCGGTAATGATCAGGGACATGAAAGGCAAGCTCCCGCCGGGCCAGCGGCCCCGACATATTCAAACGGATAGCCGCGATTGTGCCGGATTGTCACCGCTAGCGCACGCCCGCGCGCCATATGGCGCGCAGGCATGTCGGCGTTGCCGGATCAGCGGTTCTTGAAGCGCTCGGTCAGGGCGTCGGCGACGGCCGGGTGAACGAACTTGCTGATATCGCCGCCCAGGTTGGCGATCTCGCGCACCAGGGTGGAAGAGATGAAAGAATACTTTTCCGATGGCGTGAGGAACAGGCTTTCCAGGTCCGGCGCCAGCTGGCGGTTCATGTTGGCCAGCTGGAATTCGTACTCGAAATCCGACACCGCGCGCAGGCCGCGCAGCAGCACGTTGGCGCCCTGTTCCTTGGCGAATGAGGCGAGCAGCGTGGAAAAGCCGATCACTTCGACGTTGGGCAGGTGCTTGGTGACTTCCCGGGCCAGCGCCACGCGTTGCTCGAGGGAGAACAGCGGGTTCTTCTTCGGGCTGGCAGCGACCGCGATCACCACGCTGTCGAACAGACGCGCGGCGCGCTCGACCAGATCGCCATGCCCCTTGGTAATGGGGTCGAAGGTGCCTGGGTATAACACTCGATTCATCGTGACGTCCTGGCAGGCGCGTTAGGGAGTCGGATGGTAGCGCAGCACGCCGGGGCGGGCCAAGTCGGCGGCCTTTCGATGGCGCCGGATGTGGGCGTTAATCGCGCTACCGCTCAGCGGATGAACAATTTGTAGACTAGCTTCTGCAACGCTTTGCCATAGGGCGGATAGATCAGCCGGGCGAGGTTGAGGCGCTGCTTGACGAGCACACCCTTGGCCTTGCTGAAGGTGAGAAAACCTTCGTGCCCGTGGTAGTGGCCCATGCCCGAGGCGCCGATGCCGCCGAAGGGCATGTCGTCCTGCGCCACGTGCAGCAGAGTGTCGTTGAGGCAAACCCCGCCAGAGTGGCTGTGCTGCAGCACGTGCTCCTGCTCGCGACGGTCGTAACCGAAGTAATACAGGGCCAGCGGACGCGGGCGCGCCGCGATGTAGGCCAGGGCGTCGTCGAGGCGGTCATAAGGCACCACGGGCAGCAGCGGCCCGAAGATTTCGTCCTGCATCACGAGCATGCTGTCGTCGGCGTTGAGCAGCAGGGCCTGGGGCATGCGCCTGCCCGCGGCCTCGGCAGTCAGGGCGATCACCTCGGCGCCCTTTTCGCGAGCGTCGTCCAGATAACTCTGCAAGCGCTGCTGCTGGCGCGCGTTGATGATGCTGGTGTAGTCCGGATTGCCCTCGACCTGTGGATAAAAGCGCTGCACCGCACGGCGGTAGGCTTCGACGAACGCCTCGACCCGCTGGCGAGGTACCAGTACGTAGTCCGGGGCCACGCAGGTTTGCCCAGCGTTGAGTGTCTTGCCAAAGGCGATGCGCTCGGCGGCGTGTTCCAGCGGCACGTCTGCTGAGACGATGACTGGGGACTTGCCGCCCAGTTCGAGCGTCACCGGCGTCAGGTTTTCAGCTGCTGCGCGCATCACGTGGCGGCCGATGCTGGTGGCGCCGGTGAACAACAGGTGATCGAACGGCAGTTTGGCGAAGGCCATGCCGATCTCGGCCTCGCCGAGCACCACGCCAACCAGATCCTCGGGGAAGATGCTGGCCAGCAGCTCCTTGAGGCGCTGTGAAGTCCGCGGCGTGGCTTCGCTGAGCTTGAGCATCACCCGGTTGCCGGCGGCCAGTGCGCCGACCAGCGGGGCGATGGCGAGGAACAGCGGGTAGTTCCACGGCACGATGATGCCGACCACGCCCAGCGGCTGGTAGATCACCCGCGCCGAGGCGGGCATGAACGCCAGGCCCACGTGTCGTCGCGAAGGTTTCATCCAGCGGCGCAGGCGTTTGCGGGTGTAGCGAATGCCCTGCACCGTGGGCAGCATTTCGGCGAGCAGGGTTTCATCGGCGCTGCGGTTGCCGAAGTCCTCGCTGATGCAGCGAATCAGCGCGTCTTGATCGCTGAGCAGGCGTGCCTTGAGGCTGTCGAGCAAGGCGATGCGCTGGTCGGCAGGCGGCATGGGGTTGGCCACGAAGGCTTCGCGCTGAGCCTGAAAACGCTGCTGTAGCTCGGCAATGATCTGCTCAAACGGGCCTGACAGGTTGACCACGCCGCCGTCCTTATCAACTCACTGGAGCTGCTGTGTACCACGTTCGATGGGCTGCAGCCATTGCGGTATTCGGCACTCCAGGCAGGAGCCTGTTGGAGGTAGGGAGGGCTCTAGGTTCTGTTCAGGGCGTGCCGGCGTCGGCGCGCAGGTGCAGGATGAGTGCGACCAGCAGGCACGCCAGGGCGATCCAGTCAGCAATCACCACGCGGCGCAAGGCCTCGTTGTAAGCGGCCTCGCTCCAGGCCAGCAGTAGAAAGGACAGCACGCTGACCAGGCCGCCGACCAAGGCGATGCTGCGTAGGCCGGGCAGCAAGGCTGCGGCTATCAACAGCGCACCGAGCAGGCCGAAGAGCACGGCACGATGACGCATGAGGATATGCAGGTTGGGCTCGGCGAAACTCAGGCCATAGAGCGCGTTGAGCCGCTCGCCGCCGAGTACGCCGGCCAGTGGTAGCAGGTGGATGATACCGACGACCAGTAGCAGAAAACCGATCAGCTTGCTCATCTCCAGCCCTCCACTAGGGTTCCAGGCGATTGGACCCGGCGGTATTCGGTGTTCATCGGGTTGTCCGCGGGCTCCATTGGCCAATACTAAAATGGCGCTGCTGGAGTTCTAGGATAAGCATCGCAATGCGTCAACCAGGCTACGGAGCATGCTATCGCCGGTTCGCTTGCCTCACCCTCCGAGCCCCATCAGCCACTGCGGTATGCGGCGCTCCAGGTAATAGCCGGGTCGGCGTGGCGAGCCGTCGACGAAGCCCACATGGCCGCCCTTGGCGTGCAGCTCGAAGCGGATGCAATCGGCCAGCTCACTGGCTTCGGGTAGGCTGTGGGGATAGACGAACGGATCGTCGCTGGACTGGATCATCAGCGTCGGCGTCTGGATACGGCCCAGGTAATAGCGGCTCGAGGCGCGTCGGTAGTAGTCGTCGGCATTCTCGAACCCGTGCAGCGGCGCGGTGATGCGGCTGTCGAAATCCCAGAAGGTGCGCATGCCGTCCAGTGGACCGAGCTTTTCCAGGATCGACAGGCGATCGGCCTGGCCCTGGTGGGCGAACAGGCGCTGCTTGTCCTTCACGTAGGCGACCATGGCGCGCATGAAATGCGCCTGGTAGACCCGCGAGAAGCCGACGCCGATCCGGTCGGCACACTGGTCCAGGCGAAACGGTACCGAAACCGCGGCGGCGCCTTGCAGGCCGCTGTCCGCGCCAGTCTCCCCCAAGTATTTGAGCAACACGTTGCCGCCCAGCGAGTAGCCCACCGCAAACAGTGGCGCCAGTGGATGCTTGGCGTGCAGGTGGCGGATGGTTTCAGCGAGGTCTTCGCTGGCGCCGGAGTGGTAACCGCGTGGCAGCAGGTTGGGTTCGCCCGAGCAGCCACGCCAGTTCAGCGCCACGCTGGCCCAGCCCTGAGCCGCCAGCCGGCCTTGCATGCCGAGCACGTAGTGGGAGTTGGAGGAGCCGGTGAGGCCGTGCAGCACCAGAACCAGAGGGGCGTGGGCTTCGTGGGGGCCGTGCCAGTCGAGGTCCAGGAAGTCACCGTCTTGCAGCCACAGGCGCTCACGTTGGCGTTCGAGCACCGCCGGGCGACGGCACAGCGACCCCCAGAGGGTCTGCAGGTGCGGCCCTGGCAGCCACCAGGCGGGTTGGAAAGTTCTGCTCATGGCTGATACCCGCTCCTCTGCAACAGGCAGTCGAACTGCCTGCGGGGATGCGCGCCCTTGCGAGTGCGCGTCAACAGTGCGACAAGCCCACCATCTTTCGCGTCAAGGGCGACGCCCCCACGAGCCTGCCCAGGTCAGCGGTGCCTGAGAGCCCCGCTTCGGGGCAGCTATGCAGGGCGGCGCTCCCAGAGTGCGTAATGCACCTGGCCGGCTTTCTGCTCGCGGTGCAGGCGCCAGTTGCCGGGCATGCCGAGACTGGAAGGTACCTGCTCGCTCTCGGTGTAGACCCAGGCATCGTCGGCCAGCCAGCCGCGCTCTTCCAGCAGCGTGCAGGCGGGCAGCAGCAGATCCTGGCTAAAGGGCGGGTCGAGGAACACCAGGTCGAACGGCGTGGCCGGCTGGCTCTGCAGGTAGGCGAGAGCGTCGCTCTGCAGCACCTGGCCATTGTCGCAGCGCAGGGTGGTCAGGTGGCTGCGCAGGCTGGTTACTGCCGCCGGATTGAGGTCCAGCGCCAGGGCGCTTCCGGCACCGCGCGACAGCGCTTCGAGAAACAGCGCGCCGCTGCCGGCAAAGGGGTCAAGTACCCGGGCGGCTTCTACATAAGGCGCCAGCCAGTTGAACAGGGTTTCGCGCACGCGGTTGGGCGTGGGCCGCAGGCCATGGGCCATGGGGAAGGCGAACTGGCGGCTGCGCCATTGCCCGGCAATGATGCGCAGTTGCCCGTCGCCACCGTGGGCGACGGGGGCTTTGCCGGAGGTCGGTCGTCTGGCCATCAGTGCTCCGGTACGGCGGCGGGCGTTTCTGCCGGCTTATCGGTGGGCGGCGGCAGTTCCTTCTGCTCCACCTTAGGCCCTGCAGTGACGATCACCAGTGCTTCGGGGTCGAGATGCTTGGCCATGGCAGCTTTCACCTGCTCGACGCTGAGCGCCTGCACCTGGGCCATGAAATCTTCCAGGTAGGTGAGCGGCAGGTCGTAGAAACCGATGGCGCCGAGCTGACCGACGATGGCCGCGTTGCTGGCCGTGGACAGCGGGAAGCTGCCGGCCATCTCGCGCTTGGCGGCGTCCAGTTCTTCCTGGGTCGGGCCGCCCGCGATGAACTCGCGCAGCAGATCCTTGACCAGCTGCAGGGTGCCGTCGCTGAGCTCGGCGCGGGTCTGCAGGTTGATCATGAACGGGCCGCGGGCCTGCATGGCGGTGAAGCCGGAGTACACGCCGTAGGTCAGGCCGCGCTTCTCGCGCACTTCGGTCATCAGCCGGGTGCCGAAACCGCCGCCGCCGAACACCTGGTTGCCCAGGTAAAGGGCGGCGTAGTCCGGGTCTTCACGGGTGATGCCGAGCTGGGCGATCAACAGGTGGGTCTGGTTGGACGGAAAGTCGATGTGGGTCAGGCCGGGCTTTGGCGCTTCGGGTGCGACGGTCTTGGCCAGGGCTGGGCCCTTGGGCAGTGCAGCGGATACCTCGGCGGCCATGGCCTCGGCTTCCTCGCGGGACAGGTCGCCGACCAGGGCGATCACCGCGTTGCCGGCGGCGTAGGCCTTGGCATGGAAGGCCTGCAGCTGTTCGCGGCTGATGCCCGGAACCGATTGCGCGTTGCCTTCGCTGGGGTGTCCGTAGGGATGCTTGCCGTACAGGCGCTCGAACAACTCGAGGCTGGCCAGCTTGCCGGGGTTCTGCTTCTGGTATTCGAAGCCGGCGAGGATCTGGTTCTTGATGCGCGCCAGGGAATCGGCGGGGAAGGTCGGTTGGCCGATCACCTGCTCGAACAGCTTCAGGGCCGGCTCACGCTGCTCGGCGGCGCTGAGGCTGCGCAGGCTGGTGACCGCCATGTCGCGGTAGGCGCCATTGCCGAACTCGGCGCCCAGGCTCTCGAAGCCGGCAGCGATGGCGCCGACGTCCTTGCCGGGCACGCCTTCGTTGAGCATGGCATTGGTCAGCAGCGCCAGGCCGGGCACGTCGCCGTCCTGGCTGCTGCCGCCGGCGTAGGTCAGGCGCAGGTCGAACATCGGCAGCTCGCGGGCTTCGACGAACAGCACCTTGGCGCCTTCGGCAGTCTGCCAGCTCTGGATGTCCAGTTTGCGGCGCTCGGGTTCCTTGCCGTCCAGTTCGGCCAGTGACTGCAGTTTGCTGTCGTCGGCTTGGGCGACCTGTGCGGACTGGGCAGTAGGCTCGGCAGCGTCCGGTGCGCGTTTGACGGTGAAGGCCAGGGCCGCCAGCAGGGCGATCAGAAACAGCCCCAACAGGGCGTAGCGCGGGCCGTTGCGCTTACTCATCGCGCTTCTCCTCGGGCAGAACGTGGGCGACGCTGAGGCGGTCGCGGGTGAAGTAGGTCTTGGCGGCGTTCTGGATGTCGGCCGGGGTCACGGCCTCCAACTCGGCGAGTTCCTGGTCGATCAGCTTCCAGGACAGGCCGACGGTTTCCAGCTGGCCGATGGCGGTGGCCTGGCTGCTGATCGAGTCGCGGTCGTAGACCAGCCCGGCGATCAGTTGGGCGCGTACGCGGGCCAGCTCCTCGGCCGAGGGCGCGGTGTTCTGCAGGTCGTGCAGCTCGCGCCAGATGCCGGCCTCGGTTTGCTCCAGGGTCTTGCCGGTCTGCACATTGGGCGTGGCGGAAATCGTGAACAGGCTGTCGCCGCGGGTATAGCCGTCGTACCAGGCGCCGGCGCCGGCGACCAACTCCTCGCCGCGCTCCAGGCGAGTGGCCAGGCGCGCGCTGTAGCCGCCGTCCAGCAGGGCGGCGATCAGGCGCAGGGCGTGCACGTCACGCGGGTTCTTGGCGGTGGCCAGGCCCGGTACGTTGAAACCCATCATCAGGCTGGGCAGTTGGGTCTTCAGATGCAGGGTGATCTGCCGCTCGCCCGGCGCCGGCAGCTCCAGGGGAATCTTCGCGGCCGGCACGGCACGCTTGGGGATCGCGCCGAAGTAGCGCTGCGCCAGGGTTTTCACGGCGTCCGCGGTGACGTCGCCGACCACCACCAGGGTGGCGTTGTTGGGCACGTACCAGGTTTCGTACCAATGGCGCAGTTCCTGCACGCTCATGCGGTCGAGGTCGGCCATCCAGCCGATGGTCGGGATGCTGTAGCCGCTGGCCGGGTAGGCCATGGCCTTGAAGCGCTCGAAGGCCAGCCCCGAGGGTTTGTCGTCGGTGCGCAGGCGGCGCTCCTCCTTGATCACCTCGATCTCGCGTTCGAATTCTTCCGGTGGCAGGCGCAGGCTGGCCAGGCGGTCGGCCTCCAGCTCGAAGGCGACGCCCAGGCGGTCGGCGGCCAGTACCTGGTAATAAGCGGTGTAGTCGTCGCTGGTGAAGGCGTTCTCTTCGGCGCCCAGGTCGCGCAGCACGCGTGAGGCTTCGCCGGGGCCGAGCTTGCGGCTGCCCTTGAACATCATGTGTTCCAGAGCATGTGACAGGCCGGTCTGGCCGGCTGTCTCGTAGCTGGAGCCGACCTTGTACCAGATCTGCGAGACCACCACGGGGGCGCGGTGGTCTTCGCGGACGATGACTTTCAGGCCGTTGTCCAGAGTGAACTCATGGGTGGGTTGCGGTGCCGCGGCCTGCGCCCCGAAGGGCAGGGCACAGACGGCCAGTAGCAGGCCGGCGAGATGGCGGGCAAGTGAACTGGACAAACCTCTCTCCTCGTTGAACCACGCCGGGCGTGGGATTGCGGTCGGGTGTGAGCGCGGTGCAGCGTGGCCTTGACGGGCTGTCAGAGCGGTCGCACGGCTTAGCCGTGGCGGCTGCGGAGGTGCTAGGATACGCATCCGTTTTAACGGCGACCACGTCTAGCAATGGCAGTTTGCAATTCACCAGCTGCCCATTTGCAAGCCCTCAGCCCCCGTGCCCAGGCGCCATGGCGTTCGCCCCAGTGAGATAGCCGTCCTCCATGTTTGGTTCAAAAGACGACAACAAGACTCCGGCCCCCGAGCAGGGCGCCGAGAAAGCCGAGAAACGCGGCCTGTTCGGCTGGTTGCGCAAGAAGCCGGCCGAGCCTGCCGCTGCCGAGCCCGCGCAGCAGGCCGAGGTGCCCGAGGCAGCGGCGCAGACCCAGCCGGAGCAGCCTGCTGAGGCTGCCCAGGTAATCGAGAGCGCTCCGCTCGAAAACGTCCCGGTCGAACGTGACCCGGTCGAACGTGACCCGGTCAATCGTGACCCGGTCAATCGTGACCCGGTCGAGGCACCCGTTGTCAGCGAGCCGGCGGTCGCCGCCGAGCCCGTAGTGGACGATGCCACCCGCCATGGCCCCGAAGCACTGCTCGAGCCGATTGCCGAGCAGCCGGCGGCCCCTGCAGAGCATCCCGCTGCTCTGGCATCGGGCAGCGACGTGCAGCATGCCGTGCCCGCCACGCCGGCCTCGGTGTTGACTGTGCCAGCCGAAGCGGTCGCTGAGCCGGTGGTCGAGCAGAACAAACCCTCGGACAACAAGGGCGGTTGGTTTGCCCGTCTGCGCCAGGGCCTGTCCAAGACCAGCGCCAGCATCGGCGAAGGCATGGCCAGCCTGTTCCTTGGCAAGAAGACCATCGACGACGACCTGCTCGACGAGATCGAGACCCGCCTGCTCACCGCTGACGTAGGCGTCGAGGCCACCACGGCGATCATCGGCAGCCTGACCCAGAAGGTCGCGCGCAAGCAGCTGACCGACAGCGACGCGCTGTTCAAGGCGCTGCAGGAAGAGCTGGCCGCCATGCTGCGCCCGGTCGAGCAGCCGCTGCAGATCGACAGCGCCAAGCGCCCCTACGTGATCCTGGTGGTCGGCGTGAACGGCGCCGGCAAGACCACCACCATCGGCAAGTTGGCCAAGAAGCTGCAGGGCGAGGGCAAGAAGGTCATGCTCGCTGCCGGCGATACCTTCCGCGCCGCCGCTGTCGAACAGCTGCAGGTGTGGGGTGAGCGCAACAAGATCCCGGTCATCGCCCAGCACACCGGCGCCGACTCGGCTTCGGTGATCTTCGACGCCGTGCAGGCCGCCAAGTCCCGTGGCATGGACGTGCTGATCGCCGACACCGCCGGCCGTCTGCACACCAAGGACAACCTCATGGAGGAGCTCAAGAAGGTTCGCCGCGTGATCGGCAAGCTCGACGACAGGGCGCCTCACGAAGTGCTGTTGGTGCTCGATGCCGGCACCGGCCAGAACGCCATCAACCAGGCCAAACAATTCAACCAGACGGTGAACTTGACCGGCCTGGCCCTGACCAAGCTGGATGGCACGGCCAAGGGCGGCGTGATCTTCGCCCTGGCCAAGCAGTTTGGCCTGCCGATTCGTTACATCGGCGTGGGTGAGGGGATCGACGATCTGCGCACCTTCGAGGCCGAACCCTTCGTTCAGGCGCTTTTCCAGCAACGGGAGCAGTGATGATCCGATTCGAGCAGGTCGGCAAGCGTTACCCCAACGGTCATGTCGGGTTGCATGAGTTGAGTTTCCGCGTGCGGCGCGGCGAGTTCCTGTTCGTCACCGGCCACTCCGGCGCCGGCAAGAGCACCCTGCTGCGCCTGCTGCTGGCCATGGAGCGCCCGACCTCGGGCAAGCTGCTGCTGGCAGGGCAAGACCTGGGGCAGATCAGCAACGCGCAGATTCCCTTCCTGCGCCGGCAGATCGGCGTGGTGTTCCAGAACCACCAACTGCTGTTCGACCGCAGCGTGTTCGACAACGTAGCCCTGCCGCTGCAGATTCTCGGCCTGTCCAAGAGCGATATCGGCCGCCGCGTCGGTTCGGCGCTGGAGCGGGTCTCGCTGAGCGACAAGGCCGAGCAGTTTCCCGGTGACCTGTCCACCGGGCAGCAACAGCGCGTCGGCATCGCCCGCGCCATCGTCCATCGTCCGGCCCTGCTGCTGGCCGACGAACCTACCGGTAACCTCGACCCGCGTCTGGCGGCGGAAATCATGGGCGTATTCGAAGACATCAACCGCCTCGGCACCAGCGTGCTGATCGCCAGTCACGACCTGGCACTGATCGCGCGCATGCGCCACCGCATGCTCACCCTGCAACGCGGCCGCCTGATTGGTGACGGGGAGGCCGGCGAATGAGTGCTTCCCGCATCCCGCCACCGCAGCCGTCTCAGCGCGTCGGCGCGGCACCCAAGAACGCCGAGCCACAGGGGCCGGACAACGAACCGGATTTTCGCACCCTGACCCGCGCCTGGCTGGAAAGCCACCGCGCCAGCCTGGTCGACAGCCTGCGCCGCCTTGGAAAGCACCCGATCGGCAGCTTCTTTACTTGCCTGGTAATGGCCGTGGCGCTGAGCTTGCCCATGGGCCTGTCGCTGCTGCTAGGCAACGTCGAGCGTCTTGGCGGCACCTGGGAGCGTGCTGCGCAGATCTCGGTGTTCCTCAAGATCGACGCCAGCGATAGTCAGGGCCAGGCCCTGCGCGAAGAAATCGCGGGCATGGACGACGTGGCCGAAGCCGAATGGATCAGTCGCGAAAAGGCCCTGGAAGAGTTTCAGCAGCAGTCCGGGTTGGGCGAAGCCCTCAAGGAATTGCCGAGCAATCCATTGCCTGGCGCTGTGCTGGTAACACCCAAGGAAGTCGACAAAGCCACCCTTGAGGCGTTGCGTTTACGTTTGGCAGAGCTGCCCAACGTTGAGCAGGCACAGCTGGACCTGGTCTGGGTCGAGCGTTTGAGCGCAATCCTCAAGTTGGGCGACCGTTTCGTTTTTGGCCTCACGGTTTTGCTGATCATGGCGCTGCTGCTGGTGATCGGTAACACCATTCGACTGCATATCGAGAATCGCCGTACCGAGATCGAAGTGATTAAGCTGGTCGGCGGTACCGACAGCTACGTGCGTCGCCCTTTCCTTTACATGGGCGCGCTGTATGGCCTGGGCGCCGGTGTGCTGTCCTGGTTGGTGCTGGCCTTTGGGTTGAACTGGTTGAACGATGCCGTGGTGCGTCTGTCGGGATTGTATGGCAGCGATTTCGCCCTGGCCGGCGTACCCGTTGGCGACGGCTTCTCCCTATTGCTGGGAGCGGTGCTGTTGGGGTATATCGGTGCGTGGCTGGCGGTGGCGCGACATCTGAGGGAGCTTGCTCCCCGCTAAGTCGCCAGTTTGACGCTTCGCTAACATATTGATTTGGTTGATATTGACTATTGACCGGGGAACCAGGATGGTGGCTTCCGGTCATATTGCGCAGTGCTACACTGCGTACGTTTCGTGAATCGGAGGATTCTAATGTCCACTTCTTTGCAACCTGTTCATGCTCTGGTTCCAGGCGCCAACCTGGAAGCTTACGTGCATGCCGTTAACAGCATTCCGCTGCTGACGCCCGAGCAGGAGCGTGAACTGGCCGGTAACCTCTTCTACAAGCAGGACCTCGACGCGGCCCGCCAGATGGTATTGGCCCACCTGCGTTTCGTCGTGCATATCGCGCGCAGTTACTCCGGCTACGGTCTGGCCCAGGCCGACCTTATTCAGGAAGGCAACGTCGGTCTGATGAAGGCGGTCAAGCGTTTCAACCCGGAAATGGGTGTGCGCCTGGTGTCTTTCGCCGTGCACTGGATTCGTGCGGAAATCCACGAGTTCATTCTCAAGAACTGGCGGATCGTCAAGGTCGCCACCACCAAGGCCCAGCGCAAGCTGTTCTTCAACCTGCGTAGCCAGAAGAAGCGCCTGGCCTGGTTGAGCAATGACGAAGTCAATGCCGTCGCCGAGAGCCTGGGTGTCGAGGCTCGTGAAGTGCGCGAGATGGAAAGTCGCCTGACCGGTCAGGATATGGCCTTCGACCCGGCTGCCGATGCCGACGACGACAGCGCGTTCCAGTCGCCGGCCCAGTATCTGGAAGATCATCGCTACGATCCGGCCCGGCAGATGGAAGACGAGGACTGGAGCGACACCTCCAGTGCCAACCTGCACGAGGCGCTCGAAGCGCTCGACGAGCGCAGCCGCGATATCCTGCAGCAGCGCTGGCTGGCCGAAGAAAAGGCCACCCTGCACGAGCTGGCAGCCAAGTACAACGTCTCGGCGGAGCGTATCCGTCAGCTGGAGAAGAATGCGATGAACAAGCTCAAAGGCTCCATCGCCGCCTGATTCGGCCAGCAACACCCAAAACGCCCCGACCCTGTTCGGGGCGTTTTTATTTGGGTAGCAATTTGCGCGATGAGCACGAAATGGTGTGGGCCAACCTATCGGTCAACGCCTCGATCCGAGGCGAATATTACCAACTGCATTTTTGCGGTATGGCCGCCATTACAGAAGCACCGACCCCAGGGTGAAACGATTGCGGCCACACTGCAAAGCCGGCGTTGTTCGCACCCTTCGCCCCGAGGCGGGGCTCCCACAATGAACATCGATCGCGCAGCAGCCTACGGTTCGGTTTTACCTTCCACCGCTACATCGTTCCATTGGCCTACTTCGCCCACCAGGCCGGACGTGGCGCTTGCAACTGGCTCAGGTAATGGCTGCCACCCAGTTGGCGCATCTGCCGGCGGATCCAGTTGGCGCGCTGGTTGACGTAGCCGCTGGGCCGCCCCGCATCGTATTGCCGCGGATTGGGCAGCACTGCAGCCAGCAGGCTGGCCTGGCGGGCCGACAGGTAGGACGCGCCGATATTGAAGTGATGCCGGGCGGCCGCTTCTGCGCCGAACACGCCGTCGGCCCATTCCGCGCTGTTGAGGTAAACCTCGAGAATGCGCTCCTTGGGCCATAGCAGTTCGATCAGCCCGGTAAACCACACCTCGATACCCTTGCGCAGGTAGCTGCGACCGGACCACAGAAACAGATTCTTGGCCACCTGCTGGCTTAGGGTGCTGGCGCCACGCACCGAACCGCCCTGCTGGTTGTGCGACAGTGCCGCCTTGATCGCTTCGACGTCGAAGCCCCAGTGCTGGGCAAATTTCTGATCTTCGCTGGCGATCACGGCGATCTTCAAGTCATCCGGCAACGCATCCCAGGAACGCCAGGTGCGCTGCAGGTCGATGGGCTTGCCGTCGACCCAGGATTCGATCTTGCGCTCGACCATCAGCGCCGTGCCCGGTGGCGGTACCCAGCGCAGGGCGAGCACCAGCAGGAAGGAGCCGGCGATGAACCAGAGCAGCAGCTTCAGCAGGAGGCGGCGAAGGGATCGGAGCATGGGCAGGGAGCCGGGCTTGATTGGCCGCTTAGTATAAGGTGCCAGGCGCCGTTGCGGGCAATGCCGCGGCTCGCTGCGGCAATCGGGGAGGCGCGCCTGGGCCAATGGCGGCGTAAACTGCGCCTCTCTGTTGGCTATCGGTGAGAACGCTATGGTTCGCCTGTGGTTGTTGCTGTCGGCTTTCGCCGGCTTTTCCGGGGTTGCGTTGGGCGCGTTCGCGGCCCATGGTTTGAAGAGCAGGCTGAGCGCCGAGTACCTGGCCGTGTTTCAGACCGGCACCCATTACCAGCTGATCCACGCATTGGCCTTGCTGGGCGTGGCCATTTTGGCGCTGGTTGCGCCAGGGCGTCTGGTCAACCTGGCCGGCGGTTTCTTCGCTGCCGGTATCCTGCTGTTTTCGGGTAGCCTTTACGCACTGACCCTCAGCGGTATCGGCAAGCTGGGCATCATCACCCCGTTCGGTGGCCTGGCCTTTCTGGCCGGCTGGGCGTGTCTGGGTGTGGCGGCCTGGCGCATGGCCTAGAACCTGCCCATGATCTGCTGCGCGTCGTCGCTCCTGCGTTAGAAAAACGAGCGCCAGCTCGCGAGGTCGTGAACAGGCTCTGAGATTGCGCGAGACCAACGGCGGGTCTGCGCCTTGGTCATCGTCGGGGATCGGGCTAGAATGCCGGCCCTTTCTCCTGTCGTGACGGGTCGCCATGCATATCCAGTTGAACGGTGAAACCCTCGAGCTGCCCGAAGGCGCCAGCGTCGCCGATCTGATCGAGCGTCTGGAGCTGACCGGGCGCCGCGTGGCCGTTGAGCGTAACCTCGATATCGTTCCGCGCAGCCAGTACGGCAGCACGGCGCTGGCCGACGGCGACCGTCTCGAAGTGGTCCATGCCATCGGCGGCGGTTGAGCCCGGCGCCGCGCCCTTCCAACTTTCTGCAGAGGAATTTCCATGAGCCACGCAGTCAACGACAAGCCTTTTACCCTCGCTGGCCGCACCTATCAGTCGCGCCTGCTGGTCGGCACCGGTAAATACAAGGATCTCGACGAGACCCGCGACGCCATCGAGGCATCGGGCGCGGAGATCGTGACCGTGGCGGTGCGCCGTACCAATATCGGCCAGAACCCGGGCGAGCCGAATCTGCTCGACGTGATTTCGCCGGATCGCTACACCATCCTGCCGAACACCGCTGGCTGCTACGACGCCGTCGAGGCCGTGCGTACCTGTCGCCTGGCCCGTGAGCTGCTCGATGGCCACAAGCTGGTCAAGCTGGAAGTGCTGGCCGACCAGAAGACCTTGTTTCCCAACGTGATCGAAACCCTCAAGGCCGCCGAAGTGCTGGTCAAGGAGGGCTTCGACGTGATGGTCTACACCAGCGATGATCCGATCATCGCCCGCCAGTTGGCCGAGATGGGCTGCATCGCCGTCATGCCGCTGGCCGGTCTGATCGGCACCGGGCTGGGCATCTGCAACCCCTACAACCTGCGCATCATCCTCGAAGAAGCGACCGTTCCAGTGCTGGTGGATGCCGGAGTGGGCACCGCGTCTGATGCCACCATCGCCATGGAACTGGGTTGCGAGGCGGTGCTGATGAACAGTGCCATCGCCCATGCCCAGCAGCCGGTGTTGATGGCCCAGGCCATGAAGTACGCCATCGAGGCCGGTCGCCTGGCCTACTTGGCGGGGCGCATGCCGAAGAAACTTTATGCCAGTGCCTCGTCGCCGCTAGACGGCCTGATCCGCTGACTCTCCACGATCAGCTGCGCGTCGGCCCTGCTGCGTTGAAAACAGGCTCGGAAAAGCCGCTTGCGGCTAACGTCCTTTAGGACGGCTCCGAAGGAGCGAGCGAAGCGAGTAATGCTCATGTACAAAAGTACAGTCGCCCGCGACCCCGGCCGCTTCCTCGCCTGTTTTTGCGGGGCCGCCTAGGCCTTGCATGGCTCCAGCTCGCAAGATCGTTATTTCGCTGCCTTTCCTTTATCCATTTAATACCTGCGTTGCCGAGTGCCCCCATGAGCGATATCGAACAAACCCCAGCCGAAGAAAACCCGCGACACATGCGCGCCATCAAGAGTTTCGTGATGCGTGCCGGGCGCATGACCGAAGGGCAGCAGCGCGGCTTCGACCTGGGCCTGCCGAAGTTCGGCCTGGAACTGAGCGATGGCATGCAGGATTTCGATGCGGTATTCGGGCGCCAGGCGCCGCGGACCTTCGAAATCGGCTTCGGCATGGGCCACTCCACGCTGGAAATGGCTGCCGCGGCGCCTGAGCAGGACTTCATTGGCGTCGAAGTACACCGCCCGGGCGTCGGCGCACTGCTCAATGGCGTGATGACGCAGAACCTGACCAATCTGCGCGTCTACAGCTGCGATGCGCTGGAAGTACTGCGCCAGTGCGTGCCTGATGCCAGCCTCGACCGCGTGCTGCTGTTCTTCCCCGATCCCTGGCACAAGGCGCGTCATAACAAGCGCCGTATCGTGCAGCCGGCATTCGCCGAGTTGGTGCGCCAGAAGCTCAAGGTCGGCGGTGTGCTGCACATGGCCACCGATTGGGAGCCCTACGCCGAATACATGCTGGAAGTGATGAACGTGGCGCCGGGCTATCGTAACCTTGCCGCCGACGGTCGCTGCGTCGAGCGGCCTGCCGAGCGCCCGGTGACCAAGTTCGAGCGCCGCGGTGAGCGCCTCGGCCACGGCGTCTGGGACCTCAAGTTCGAGCGCGTCGACTGAGCCGATGACTCGCCTGTCCAGGCGCCAGGCTCGGCGCGCCGGCCACGCGCGCAATCGACCGCAATGGCAGACGCCGCCACCCAGCGCCCGTGCGGCCTGGGCGGCGCGCCTACTGTTGCCACTGACCGCGACGGTCATGGTGATCTGCGCCGCTACCCTGCTGTTCACGGTGGCGCAGGCGCTGTACAGCGGGGTAGCCATCTCACCGTCCAGAATCGGCCCGGCGACCTTTTATCCGTTCGCTACCCACCCGCTGGGTTACGTGCTGACGCTGCTGTCGCACGCCATAATAGCCTTCGCCCTGGCCGGGGCAGGGTGGTTCTGCTGGCGCATGTCGCGCCAGCGCTGATCAGGCCGTGGCGCCGCGCAGTTGCTGGAGCAAGCGCGGGCCGAACACGTTGATCAACAAACCGAGCATCACGATGGCGGCGCCGAGCCACTGCACGGCGCTCAATGCTTCGCCGAGGAACAACCATGCCGAGCTGAGGCCGATCACCGGCACCAGCAGCGAGAACGGCGCCACCTGGCTGGCTGGGTAGCGCGACAGCAGGCGGCTCCAAAGGCCGTAGCCGAGTAGCGTGGCGACGAAGGCCAGGTAGGCGATGGCCAGCACCGAGTTCAGGGAAATGCTGCGCAGCGCCGTCTCGATCTGTGCCGGACCTTCCAGTATCAACGACAGGGCCAGGAACGGCAGCGGCGGAATCAGGCTGCCCCAGACCACCAGGCTGACCAGGTTGACCTTGCCGATGCGCTTGGTAACCACGTTGCCCAGCCCCCACATCGCCGCTGCACACAGCGTCAGCACGAAACCGGCCAGGGTAAAGGCGCGTCCGCTTTCGCTGCCGATCAGCAGCAGGCCCGCCGCGGCCACCACCAGGCCAATCAGGCTGCTGCGCCGCACCGACTCACCAATGAACAGCGCGGCGAAGCCCAGGGTGAAGAACGCCTGCGCCTGCAGCACCAGCGACGCCAGGCCTGCCGGCATGCCGGCGTACATGGCCGAGAACAGAAAGGCGAACTGCCCCAGGGAAATGGTCAGGCCGTAGGCCAGCAGCCAGCGCAGAGGCATGTCCGGGCGGCGGATGAAGAGGATCGCGGGAAAGGCGGCGAGCATGAAGCGCAGGGCGCCGAGCAGCATGGGCGGCACGCCATCGAGGCCGACCTTGATGATCACGAAGTTCACGCCCCAGGCGACGATCACCACAGCGGCCAGCAGAATGTCCTTGGGTGTCATGGGCGCGGCCTCGGGTGGTGGTATGCGGACGGGCAGGCTAGCGCGGATGGCCGCAGCTGACACGCCACAGTTACCGGCGTTTTTCCCCATACAGCGGCGTAGAAACGAAAACGCCCCGAACGGGTCGGGGCGTCTTGGCTGGCGACGATGGGATCAGACGGTCAGCGTCCAGTCGTAGTCGACGATCAGTGGCGCGTGCTGCGAGAAGCGCGGCTGGCGCGGCAGGCGCGCGCTGCGTACGCTGCGGCGCATGCCGGGCGTGAGCAACTGGTAGTCGAAGCGGTAGCCCAGGTTGAGCATCTCCGCCTGCTCGTTATCCGGCCACCAGCTGAACTGGTCGGCCTCGCGATTGACCTCGCGTACAGCATCGACGTAGCCCATGGTGCCGGTGACTTCATCCATCCAGGCGCGCTCGGGCGCCATGAAGCCGGGTGATTGCTGGCAGTCGCGCCAGTTCTTCACATCCAGCTTCTGGTGGGCGACGTACAGCGAGCCGCAATAGATGTAGTCGCGGCGCTTGCGGCGTTGCTTGTCCAGGTACTTGGAGAAATCGTCCATGAACTTGAATTTCTGATTCAGGTTCTCGTCACCGCCCATGCCCGATGGCAGCAGCAGCGTGGCAATACTCACCTTGTCGAAATCAGCCTGCAGGTAGCGCCCGTAGCGATCGGCCGTTTCAAAACCGAGCCCGCTGATTACCGCCTTGGGTTGCAACCGCGAGTACAGCGCCACGCCACCCTGGCTTGGTACTTCTGCATCGCAGGCATAGAGGAAATAGCCATCCAGTTGGAGGGCTTGGTCGTCCAGTTCAAAGGCGGAGGCGCGGGTATCCTGCAGGCAGATCACGTCGGCATTCTGTGCTTGCAGCCAACTGAGCAAACCACGCTCGACTGCAGCATGAATACCATTCACGTTCACACTGATGATCCGCATAAATGGCCCCCAAAAACACGTGCGTGTATGATACCTGAGCTAGACGCCGTTTAGTAATTCAAAGCCACATCCTGTGCTGCCTCAAGGTCATTCATGCAAACGTATCAGCGCGATTTCATTCGATTTGCCATCGAGCGAGGCGTTCTGCGCTTCGGTCAGTTCACCCTCAAGTCCGGTCGCGTCAGCCCGTATTTCTTCAATGCCGGGTTGTTCGACAGCGGTCTGGCACTGGCCAAGCTGGGGCGTTTCTACGCGGCAGCCGTGGTGGACAGCGGCATTTCCTTCGACGTGCTGTTCGGCCCGGCCTACAAGGGCATTCCCCTGGCGGCCAGCACCGGCGTGGCTCTGGCCGAGCACCACGACGTGGATACGCCATGGTGCTTCAACCGCAAGGAAGCCAAGGATCATGGCGAGGGCGGCACCCTGGTCGGTGCGCCGCTCAACGGCCGCGTACTGATCATCGATGACGTGATCACCGCCGGTACGGCCATCCGCGAAGTGATGCAGATCATCCAGGCCCAGGGTGCCCAGGCCGCCGGCGTGCTGATCGCCCTGGACCGCCAGGAGCGTGGCCGCGGTGAGCTGTCGGCGATCCAGGAAGTCGAACGCGACTTCAACATCCCGGTGGTCAGCATCGTTTCCCTGCAGCAGGTGCTGGAATATCTGGCCGATGATGCTGAACTGAAACAACACCTGCCCGCCGTGGAAGCCTACCGGGCCGAATTCGGCATCTGACCGGCGGCTCGCCGAGAGAACGTGCCTATGTCCACCTCGCCCCTGATGCGCCGTACCCTCTGGCTTGGTCTGCTGCTGCCGTTATGGGCGAGCGCGGCGGAGATGTACCGCTACACCAATGCCCAGGGCATCACGGTGATCGACCGGCAGGGCGTGCCCAGCGAATTCATCGCCAAGGGCTACGAGGTGCTCAACGAGCAAGGGCGTGTGGTACGTGTGGTGCCGCCGGCGCCTACCGCCGAAGAGATGCAGAAGATCCTCGCCGATCGCGAACGGGCGAAATCCGATGCGCAGCTGCTGCGTTTGTACAGCAGCCTGGAGGACGTCGACCGTGCTCAGGCGCGCAAGCTGGCCGAGCTCGACGGCCTGATCGGCGTGGCCAAGGGCAACCTGCAGTCGGTACGTCAGCAGCAGGCCAACCTGCAGAAACAGGCCGCGGATCAGGAGCGTGCGGGGCGTGAAGTGCCCAGGCCGCTGCTCGACCAGATCACCAGCCAGCGTGACGAGCAGGTGCGCATCAAGAAGGACATCGAGCGCTATCAGGCAACCCGCGCCCAGGCGCAGAGCAGCTTCGCCGCTGATCGTGCGCGGGTCGGCCAGTTGCTCGGGCAGGGTAATTAGAGTTTGCCGCGCACCAGGCGCGGCACGAACTCAGCGGCGTGGTACGGCGCGTGTGCGACCGCTGGCGTCGATGGCCACGAACACGAACACCGCTTCGGTGACCTTGCGCCACTCGCTGGACAGCGGATCGTCACTCCAGACTTCCACCAGCATCTGGATCGAGCTACGACCGATTTCCAGCGCCTGGGTATAGAAGGACAGCTGCGCGCCAACCGGTACCGGCACCAGGAAGGCCATGCGATCGATCGCCACGGTCGCCACGCGCCCTGCCGCCACCTTGCTGGCCATGGCAGTGCCGGCCAGATCCATCTGCGAAACCAGCCAGCCGCCATAAATGTCGCCGAAGCCATTGGTTTCGCGTGGCAGCGCAGTGATTTGCAGTGCCAGGTCGCCTTGCGGTATCGGGTCTTCCTGTTCGAAATCTTTCATCTGTTCACGGCTCGCGGCGCAGTGGTGGGCCCGGTTGGGCAGTATACCGACTGGGTGTCAACACCGCGACCTTAGCGCGTTGCAGGCGCTTGCGCACGTGCATTTGCCGAACTCGACATGCCTGTTTGCGTCGTCATCCAACTGTCATATTGATTACATAGAGTGTTCACATAGGCTGATGATACTGAGCCCCGTTCCAACCAACACGACCCCAATCGTGAGCAGGTCGCAACCGGGCGCTACGATCACGGCACGCCGGCCTCTCGATGATTACCACTCTGCTAGGAGCAAGGCATGAAACTGAAGCGTTTGATGGCGGCCATGACGTTTGTCGCCGCTGGCGTCGCCACTGCCAACGCGGTTGCCGCTGTCGATCCGGCTCTGCCGACCTATGAGAAGACCTCTGGCGTGTCGGGCAACCTGTCCAGCGTCGGTTCCGACTCCCTGGCCAACCTGATGACCCTGTGGGCCGAGAGCTACAAGCAGTCCTACCCGAACGTGAACATCCAGATTCAGGCTGCCGGCTCCTCCACTGCGCCACCCGCGCTGACCGAAGGCACCGCCAACCTCGGCCCGATGTCGCGCGCCATGAAGGACAGCGAAATCCAGGCCTTCGAGCAGAAGTACGGCTACAAGCCGACCGCCGTTCCGGTCGCCATCGACGCCCTGGCCGTGTTCGTGCACAAGGACAACCCGATCAAGCAACTGACCATGCAGCAGGTCGATGCGATCTTCTCCAGCACCCGTCTGTGCGGCGAAGCCAAGGACCTGAAAACCTGGGGCGACATCGGCCTGACCGGCGAGTGGGCCAGCAAGCCGGTGCAGCTGTTCGGCCGTAACTCGGTGTCCGGCACTTACGGCTACTTCAAGGAAGAGGCCCTGTGCAAAGGCGATTTCAAAGCCAACGTGAACGAGCAGCCGGGTTCGGCTTCCGTGGTGCAGTCGATCTCCAGCACCGTCAACGCCATCGGTTACTCGGGCATTGGCTACCGCACCGCCAGCGTGCGCGCCGTGCCCCTGGTCAACAAGAAGGGTGAAGTCGAAGAAGCCAATGAAACCAACGCACTGTCGGGCAAATACCCGCTGGCTCGCTTCTTCTACATCTACGTCAACAAGGCGCCCAACAAGCCGCTGAGCCCGCTGGATGCCGAGTTTCTGAAACTGATCCTGTCCAAGCAGGGCCAGGACGTCGTGGTCAAGGACGGCTACATCCCGCTGCCGCTGAAGGTCATCGAGAAGACCCGCAAGGAATTGGGTCTGTAAGCCGACCGCAGTAAGAACCTGTTTACGATCTGCTGCGCGTCGGCGCTACTGCGTTAAAAACAAGCTCGGAATGCTCATTTACCACTTGTAAACTCCGCTTCCTCGCTTGTTTTTGCCTTTTATCGCTCTAGCTCGCGAGATCGTAAACAGGTTCTAGGCAATCCCGAAGCCCGCCTCTCTCGAGAGGCGGGCTTTGTCGCGTCACCGCTCTGTAACTTTTCTGTCATACAGGCGAGCTAGATTGGCGAGGCTCGCGAAATAGGCGAAAAAAAAGGCGCGCTCATGGCCGCGCAGAGACGCTCTCCCTTATGAAAGACTTGGCAAGTGACCCCATGACCGCCTCCCCAAATTCCCTCGGGCTGGACTTCAATACCCCGGCCCTGCAGCGTAAGCGCCGTATACGTGCTTTCAAGGATCGCCTGGCGCGCTGGTGCGTATCCATCGGTGGTCTGGCCGTGCTTGGTGCCATCACCCTGATCTTCTTCTATCTTGCCTATGTCGTGCTGCCGATGTTCCAGGGCGCCGATATCGAGAAGCGCGATGCCGTGCAGCCAGCCTGGCTGGCCGATGCCGGTAAACCGCTGCTGATGGCGCTGGAAGAACAGAACCAGGTCGGCATGCGTTTGGCCAGCAATGGCAAGATCCAGTTCTTCGACGCCAAGAGCATGGAGGCTCTGACCACGGTCGATCTGCCCCTGCCAGCCGGCAGCGAAGTGGTGTCGGTCGGTGAAGACCAGCCGGGCAGCCACCGTGTCGCCCTCGGTCTGTCCAACGGCCAGGCGCTGGTGTTCGAACACACCTATCGCATCACCTACCCGAACGACGTTAAAACCATCACGCCGTCCATCGTTTACCCGTTCGGTGAAACGCCGCTGACCATCGATCCCCAAGGCCGTCCGCTCGAGCACATGGGCATCAGCGTGAACAGCGGCACGCTGCTGATCGCCGGCTCCGTGGATAGCGAGCTGCAGGTGCTGAGTCTGAGCCGCGAAGAGAACATGATGACCGGCGAAGTGGAGGTCAGCGAGGATCGCCTGGCGCTGCCGCAGATCGCCGAGCCGATCAAGGAGCTGATCATCGAGCCGCGCCAGCACTGGCTGTTCGTGATCAACGGGCGCGCCACCGCCGACGTCTTCGATCTGCGCACCAAGGCCCTCAACGGTCGCTACAAGCTGCTCAACGACGGCGTGCGGGAAATCACCCACGCCACTTCGCTGTTGGGCGGCATCTCCCTGCTCACCGGTGACAGCGCCGGCGGTATCGCCCAGTGGTTCATGGTGCGCGATCAGGACGGCAAATCCTCGCTCAAGCAAGTGCGCGAATTCAAGATGGCCGACAGCCCGATCAGCCAGATCATCTCCGAGGAACGCCGCAAGGGCTTCATCGCCGTGGATGCCAAGGGCAACCTGGGCATTTTCCACAGTACTGCGCATCGCACGCTGCTGGTCGAGCCGGTCGCCCAGGGCTTCAGCATCGCCGCCCTGTCGCCGCGCGCCAACCGCGCGCTGGTCGAGGCCGATGGCAAGCTCGAGCGAATCCTGATCGACAATCCGCACCCGGAAATTTCCTGGAGCTCACTGTGGGGCAAGGTCTGGTACGAGAACTACGACAAGCCGGCTTACGTGTGGCAGTCGACCTCGGCCAGCACCGATGCCGAGCCCAAGCTGAGCCTGGCGCCACTGGCTTTCGGTACGCTCAAGGCCGCCTTCTACGCCATGCTGCTGGCGGCGCCGCTCGCCATCGCCGCGGCGATCTACACCGCCTATTTCATGGCTCCGGGCATGCGCGGCAAGGTCAAGCCGGTGATCGAACTGATGGAGGCGCTGCCGACGGTGATCCTCGGCTTCTTCGCCGGCCTGTTCCTGGCGCCCTATGTGGAAGGGCATCTGCCCGGCATCTTCAGTCTGCTGATCTTTACGCCAATCGGCATTCTGCTCGCGGGCTTCATCTGGAGCCGACTGCCCGAGTCCATCCGCCTGCGTGTACCGGACGGCTGGGAAGCCGCGCTGCTGATTCCGGTGATCCTGCTGGTCGGTATCGTTTCGCTGAGCATGAGCGGGCATCTGGAGAACTGGCTGTTCGACGGCAACATGCGTGGCTGGCTGACCAATGACCTGGGCATCCCCTTCGACCAGCGCAACGCTCTTGTGGTCGGCCTGGCCATGGGCTTCGCGGTGATCCCGAACATTTACTCGATCGCCGAAGACGCGGTATTCAGCGTGCCGAAGAGCCTGACCTTCGGCTCCCTGGCGCTCGGTGCCACGCCGTGGCAGACCCTGACCCGCGTGGTGATCCTGACGGCCAGCCCGGGCATCTTCTCGGCGGTGATGATCGGCATGGGCCGCGCCGTCGGCGAGACCATGATCGTGCTGATGGCCACCGGTAACACGCCGATCATGGACATGAACATCTTCGAAGGCCTGCGCACGCTGGCAGCCAACGTGGCGGTGGAAATGCCCGAGTCGGAAGTCGGCGGGACCCATTACCGGGTGCTGTTCCTTTCCGCCCTGGTGCTGCTGTCGTTCACCTTCGTCATGAACACGTTGGCCGAGCTGGTGCGTCAGCGCCTGCGCGTCAAGTACGCTTCGCTCTGAGGACTGCAAGACCATGTCCGTGAAACAGCACAATCTGAAATCCTGGTTCAAGAGCGGCTCGCCGTGGATCTGGATGAACGCCGGTGCGGTGTCCATCGCCATCATCATGACCGTGGGGCTGCTGGCAGTCATCGCCGTGCGCGGTCTGGGTCACTTCTGGCCGGCCGACATCATCGAAGCCAGCTACCAGATCCCCGGCGAGCAGGCCAAGGTGATGGCCGGCGAAGTGGTGCAGAAGGAGGAGATTCCCCGCGCCCGCCTGGCGTCCGCCGGGCTGCCGGTGAACGTCGAGGGCGCAGAGTTCATGACGCGCGAGCTGCTCAAGGTCGGCAACCGTGATCTGTACGGCGCTGACTTCTCCTGGGTGGTCGGCGAGTGGCTCGGCGAGCAGCGCAAGCCGGCCGACCTGACCGCCTTCGAGCGCCGTGAGTGGGGCAACTTCTACGGCTATCTGATCAACGTCAAGGAGGAAGGCCGCCTGGTCGCCGAGGGTGATGCCGCTTGGCCGGAACTGCAGAAACGCCTGGAACGGGTCGACGAGCTGCACGGCGAGATCGTCCGGCTGGAGAAGCGTGACATCGGCCGCATCAACGCAGGCCTGGAGCGTGTGCGCCTGCAAACCCGCAAGCTGGAACTCGATGGCCAGCTAACCGACGCCGCGCAGTCCGACCTGGCCGCCGAGCGCGCTCGCTGGGACGCCGAGTACAAGGAGCTGGAAGCCGAGCTCAACGCCCGCTATCAGCAGTTCAACCGTGACAGCATGACCGTGCGCTCGGCCGATGGCCGCGAGCAGGAGATCAGCCTCGGCAAGGTGGTGCGCGCCTATCGCCCGAACGCCATGTCGACCCTGGACAAACTCGGGTTCTACGGTAGCAAGCTGTGGGAGTTCGTCAGCGACGACCCGCGTGAGGCGAACACCGAAGGCGGCATCTTCCCGGCAATCTTTGGCACCATCATGATGACCCTGATCATGGCGGTGATCGTCACTCCGTTCGGCGTGATCGCGGCCATCTACCTGCGTGAGTACGCCAAGCAGGGGCCGCTGACCCGGGTGATCCGCATCGCGGTGAACAACCTGGCCGGCGTGCCGGCGATCGTCTACGGCGTGTTCGGCCTGGGCTTCTTCGTCTATGTGCTGGGTGGCTCGATCGACCGTTTGTTCTTCCCGGAAGCCGCGCCGGCACCGACCTTCGGCACGCCGGGCCTGCTGTGGGCCTCGCTGACGCTGGCGCTGCTCGCCGTGCCGGTGGTGATCGTCGCCACCGAGGAAGGCTTGGCGCGGATTCCCCGTTCGCTGCGCGAGGGTTCCCTGGCGCTCGGTGCGACCAAGGTAGAAACCCTGTGGCGGGTGGTGCTGCCAATGGCCAGCCCGGCGATGATGACCGGCCTGATTCTCGCCGTGGCCCGCGCCGCCGGTGAGGTGGCGCCGCTGATGCTGGTCGGTGTGGTCAAGCTGGCGCCGAGCCTGCCTGTGGATGGCAACTATCCTTACCTGCACCTCGACCAGAAGATCATGCACCTGGGCTTCCACATCTATGACGTCGGCTTCCAGAGCCCCAACGTCGAGGCCGCTCGCCCGCTGGTGTACGCCACTGCGCTGCTGCTGGTCATGGTCATCGCGATTCTCAACCTTACGGCCGTCTACCTGCGCAACCGCCTGCGCGAGAAGTACAAGGCCCTGGATCATTAAGGTGGCTACAGGCCGCAGCGCGAGGCGCCGAGTGTGAGCCGGCCAGCGCTGCCGCTTGAAGCCTGTAGCCCCGAAGGAGATTATTGATGCAAAACGAAACCGCTACCCACGGCATCGACATTTCGGCCCTGGGCCGTGACAGGCAGAGCCTGAACCTGGCCAATGAAACCGTCGCCATCGAAGTGCCCGGCCTGAACCTGTTCTACGGTGACAAGCAGGCGCTGTACGACGTCAGGATGAACATCCCCAAGCAGCGCGTGACGGCTTTCATCGGCCCATCCGGTTGCGGCAAGTCGACCCTGCTGCGCACCTTCAACCGCATGAACGACCTGGTCGACGGCTGCCGCGTGGAAGGCGAGATCAACATCGACGGGCGCGACATCTACCGCAAGGGCGAGGATGTGGCCGAGCTGCGTCGTCGCGTCGGCATGGTGTTCCAGAAGCCCAACCCATTCCCCAAGAGCATCTACGAGAACGTGGTCTACGGCCTGCGCATCCAGGGCATCAACCAGAAGCGCGTGCTCGACGAAGCCGTCGAGTGGGGCCTGAAGAGCGCCGCCCTGTGGGACGAAGTGAAGGATCGCCTGCATGAATCGGCCCTGGGCCTGTCCGGCGGCCAGCAGCAGCGCCTGGTGATCGCCCGTACCGTGGCGGTGCAGCCGGAAGTATTGCTGCTCGACGAGCCGTGCTCGGCACTCGACCCGATCTCGACGTTGAAGGTCGAAGAGCTGATTTATGAATTGAAATCCAAGTACACCATCGTCATCGTGACCCACAACATGCAGCAGGCTGCGCGGGTTTCCGACTACACGGCGTTCATGTACATGGGCAAGTTGATCGAGTTCGGTGACACCGACGCGCTGTTCACCAACCCGGCCAAGAAACAGACAGAAGACTACATCACCGGCCGTTATGGTTGATTGCGCCAGCAAACCGTACGTGGCGAGCGGTACGCGAACCTGACGACGATTAATTTGGAGCTCGGAGCCTGGAGCTTTGAGCCCGCGGAGCGACACAGATGATCAACAAAGACAGCCTGACCCACCACATTTCCCAGCAGTTCAACGCCGAGCTGGAGGAGGTGCGCAGCCACCTGCTGGCCATGGGCGGCCTGGTCGAGAAACAGGTCAATGACGCGGTCACGTCGCTGATCGAGGCCGACTCCGGTCTGGCCCAGCAGGTGCGCGAGATCGATGATCAGATCAATCAGATGGAACGCAACATCGACGAGGAGTGCGTGCGCATTCTCGCCCGACGTCAGCCGGCCGCTTCGGACCTGCGCCTGATCATCAGTATCTCCAAGTCCGTGATCGATCTCGAACGTATCGGCGACGAAGCCACCAAGATCGCCAAGCGCGCGATCCTGCTGACCGAAGAGGGTGAGTCGCCGCGCGGTTACGTCGAGGTTCGTCATATCGGCGATCAGGTGCGCAAGATGGTGCAGGAAGCGCTGGATGCCTTTGCCCGTTTCGACGCCGACCTGGCGCTGTCGGTCGCCCAGTACGACAAGACCGTCGACCGCGAGTACAAGACCGCCCTGCGTGAACTGGTCACCTTCATGATGGAAGACCCGCGCTCGATCTCCCGCGTGCTCAACGTGATCTGGGCGTTGCGCTCGCTGGAGCGCATCGGCGACCACGCGCGCAACATCGCCGAGCTTGTGATCTACCTGGTGCGCGGCACCGACGTCAAACACATTGGCCTGACCCGCATGCAGGAAGAAGTGCAGGGCGGCGCCAAGCAGTGACGCCCGGCCCTGCGGCACGCTGTGCTCAGTCCCGCAGGGTTATGCTTTAGTGTTGGCAATGAGCCAGTGCACACGTCTATGCTAATGGCCATTCGAGGGAGTGGTCGATGAGCAAAGTCAGTGTGCTGGTGGTGGACGACGCCACCTTTATCCGCGATCTGGTGAAGAAGGGGCTGCGTGACCACCTTCCTGGTATCCAGATCGAGGAAGCGGTCAACGGGCGCAAGGCCCAGCAGATTCTCGGCCGAAATCCGATCGACCTGATTCTCTGTGATTGGGAGATGCCGGAAATGTCCGGCCTCGAGCTGCTGCAATGGTGCCGTGAGCAGGAAGCGCTGAAGGGCGTGCCGTTCATCATGGTCACCAGCCGTGGCGACAAGGAAAACGTCGTGCAGGCCATCCAGGCCGGCGTCTCGGACTTCATCGGCAAGCCGTTCTCCAACGAGCAACTGATCACCAAGGTCAAGAAGGCCCTGCAGCGCGCCGGCAAGTTGGCTGCGCTGATGTCGGCCGCTCCGCCGAAAATGCTCAGCACTGGTGCCTTCGCCAATGATTCGCTGGCCGCCCTGACCGGAGGCAAGAGCGAAGTGGTGCGCCCAACCGCGCCTGCGCAGCCGACCGCTGCACCCGCCCCGGCCGTTGCGCCTGCCAAGGCCGCCGCGGCGGCACCGGTGGGCCGTAGCCAGGGCCAGCTGCGCTTGCCGGGCGGCATGATGGCCTGCGTGGTCAAGGCCTTGAGCCTCAAGGAAGCGTTGCTGGTGGTCAAACGCGGCGAGCTGCTGCCCCAGGTGCTGGAAAGCGCGGTGCTCGACCTCGAGCAGGGTGAAGCCTCGGAAGTGGCTCGCCTCAATGGGTACCTGCACAGCATCGCGGCGTTCGAGCCGAAGCCGGACAGCGAATGGCTGCAGGTGGTGTTTCGCTTCGTCGATCGCGACCCGCAGAAGCTGGACTATCTGTCCCGTCTGATCGCCCGCGGCACCGCCCAGAAGCATTTCTCCCCGGGCGCCTGATCGGTTCGCAACCGAGCACGCATGCTGCGTGCTCGTCCTCCCCTATGCTACCGCGGTGAGGTGGCGCTGCCAGGAATCCGGAATCCGCTCCAGCCGTGGGTAATTGATGGCGTCGAGCTGCTGTGCCTGCAACAGGAATGGCGTATGCCGCAGATGCTCTGGCAAGGCACGCAGCTCCGGTATCCACAAGCTTACGTATTCCCCCTTGGGATCGTATTCACGGGCCTGCTTGAGCGCGTTGAAGGTGCGCTTGAGCCGAGGATCGCTGCCGACTCCGGCCAGGTAGGCCCAGTTGCCCCAGTTGCTCGATGGGTCATAGTCGATCAGATGCTCCTCGAACCAGGCCGCGCCGTGGCGCCAGTCCTGCTGCAGGTCGCTGACCAGATAACTGGCGACCACCTGACGACCGCGGTTGGACATGTAGCCGGTGGCGATCAGCTCGCGCATGTTGGCATCCACCAGCGGCATGCCTGTGCGGCCCTGAGTCCACTGCTCGAAGCGCTCGTCGATCTGCTGCGGTGCCCGCTCGGTGGCCTTCAGGCCCCCAGCTTCGAACAGCGCCTGGCCATAGCGTTGCAGCGTGCAGCGGAAGAATTCGCGCCACAGCAGCTCCAGCCATAGCCAGTAGGTGGATTCGTTGGTGCCGTAAAGCGACTCATGGCGGCGTAGTTCGGCGGCGGTGCGGCGTGGCGACAGCGAACCGTTGGCCAGCCATGGCGAGAACTTGGACGAGTACTCGCTGCCGATCATGCCGTTGCGGGTTTCCTTGTAGGTCCGCACGTTCTGGCTGTCCCACAGGTAATCGCGCAGGCGCGCCAAAGCGGCGGTTTCGCCACCCGAGAAGGGGAAAGCGCTCGGCGTCAGGCTCAGGGCATCGCCCAGGCCCATCTGCGACTGGGTCGGCAGCGCGTATGCCTGCGCATCCAGGCCTTCCGGTAACGGCGGCAGCTGGTCGGGAGCCGACTGTGGCTGGAACACGTATTGGCGGGCGTCGATCAGCGCACGGAACTGGCTGTAGACCTGGGGCAGTTGATCGAGCGTGCACGGCAATTCCGCTTCGCTGAACAGGCCATTGCCCTGGGCGGTGCGCAACGGCACCGTGCCCAGGCTTTCACGCACGCGGGCGAGCACGGCGCGTTCCTGAGGGGCGATTTCGTCGAGGGTCAGCACCTGGCGCATGTCGAACTGGCCGACCAATTGAGCGATCACTTCTTCCGGCTTGCCGGTCACTACCAGCAGCTTGGAGCCGCGCTGGCGCAGTGCACTGTCCAGGGCGGTCAGGCTTTCCAGCAGGAAGCGCGCGCGATGCACGCCGATGCGCCGACTGCCGAATTCGTCGAACTGCAGCAGCGCCGGGTCGAGCACGTAAAGTGGCAGCAGGCAATTGGACGCGAGTGCGGCCTGCAGGGCAGGGTGATCATCGAGACGAAGATCCTGTTTGAACCAGAGCAGCGCACGCATGACATATTCCCTCATAGTGACCGCATTTGGATCGTGTAGAGATATGACAAGTTCAGCGCCGTCCGGCGGCGATTAAAGGTCGTGGCACTGACGTGACGGCCCGTAAGCTCTAAACTGCGCGGCTGTTTTCAGGAGCCCTTGCACAATGGATATCTTCAGCATCGCCGTGTTGCTGTTTCTGGTCACCGACCCGTTCGGCAATATCGCCATCTTCATCGCCGCCTTGAAGAACGTCGCGCCCGAGCGACGCCTGTGGGTGGCCGCGCGCGAACTGCTGTTCGCCCTGGCGCTGCTGCTGCTGTTCCTTACCTTTGGTGACAAAGTGCTCAGCGCGCTGGGCCTGTCGCGGGAGGCAACGGCCATCGCCGGCGGTATCATCCTGTTCGTTATCGCCATGCGCTTGATCTTTCCCAGCCCCCAGGGCGTATTGGGTGACGTGCCGGACGGCGAGCCGATGCTGGTGCCGCTGGCCACACCGGCGGTGGCCGGGCCATCGGCGCTGGCGGTACTGATGACCTTGCGCAACACCCACGAAGGCGCGCTCTGGGAACTCTACCTGGCATTGATCATGGCCTGGGCCGCGACCGCATTCATCCTGCTGCAGGCGTCTTTGCTGCAGCGGTTCCTCGGCCCTCGCGGGCTGACCGCAGTGGAGCGATTGATGGGCATGTTGTTGATCATGCTCAGCGTCGACATGCTGCTGGACAACATTCAGAGCGTATTGCATATCCAGCCATGAAAGTTCTCAGCCTTGCCTTGTTCGCCATCCTGCTCGCCGGCTGCAGCAGTGGCCCACGCATCGACCACAGCTACACGGCCAGCGGGCAAAGCAGCCGTGTGCAGTACATCGTGCTGCATTACACCTCGGCCGATCTGCCGCGCTCGCTGGAGTTGCTGACCAAGGAAGAAGTCAGCGCCCATTATCTGATCAACGCAGTGCCGCCGACCGTTTACCAACTGGTGGACGAAAACCGCCGCGCCTGGCACGCCGGGGTCAGCGAATGGCAAGGGCGCACCTGGCTCAATGGTACGACCATCGGTATCGAACTGATCAACCAGGGTTATTTCGACACACCCAAGGGCCGCTACTGGCAGCCTTACGCCCAGGCGCAAATCGATACGCTGATCGTGCTGCTCAAGGACATCATGCAGCGCCACCATCTGCCGCCAGGCAGCATCATCGGGCATAGCGACATCGCCCCGCAGCGCAAGGTCGATCCAGGTCCGCTGTTTCCCTGGAAGCAACTGGCCGACGCGGGGCTGATGCCTTGGCCGAATGCCGAGGTGGTCGCTCGCCAGCAGGCGGTGTTCAGCGCCAGTCTGCCGAGCGTTGCCTGGTTCCAGGAGCAACTGGCGGAGCAGGGCTATACGGTGCCGAACACGGGCGTGCTCGACGAAGCCACGCGCAACGTGATTCGTGCCTTCCAGATGAAGTACCGGCAGGCGCTCTACGATGGGCAGCCGGACGCGGAAACCGCGGCCCTGCTGCTGGAAGTCAACCGCCTGGCCAAGGGCTGAGCCGCTGCCCGGCAGGATCGGGCAGCGGTTACAGCGGCAGGGCGAGGTGGAAGCGCGCGCCCTGGCCTGGCTGGGATTCAGCACCGATGCGCCCGCCGTGCAACTGGGCGATCTCCTTGCACAGCGCCAGGCCAAGGCCGGCACCGCCTTTCTTGTGGCCGATCTGCACGAACGGCTCGAACAGACGGGCTTGCTGGCCGTAGGCGATGCCTTCGCCTTCGTCCTCGACGCTGATCAGCAGGCGTTCGTCCTGGCGCTGGGCGGATAGCCGCACCGTACCGCCTTGCGGGCTGTGGCGCAGGGCATTGTCGATCAGGTGATCGAGCACGCGCTCGATCTGGGCCCGATCCAGATGGGTGCGTGGCAGGCCGTCGGCCACTTCCAACTCCATGTGAATCTTGCTGGCCTGGGCCTTGCCGACATGACGCTTGGCTGCGTTTTCGAGCAGCTCCGGGATGTCGCAGGGCGCCAACTCGAGTTTCTGCACGCCGCTCTGATAGCGCGAGAAGTTCAGCAGATCCTCGATCAGGTGCACCAGCCGCTCCATCTCTTCATCGACGATGCGTACCAGATCGGCTTCGCGGGATTCTTCGGCGAACTTGCTGCGTTCGCGCAATAAACCGAAGGCCATGTGCATGCCGGTCACCGGCGTGCGCAGTTCATGGGAGGCGCGCAGCACGAACTCGTTGCGCGCCCGTTCGAAGGCGCGCTGCTCGGTCACGTCATGCAGCACCATCACCGCGCCGAGAATGTGCCCCTGGCTGTGGCTTACCGGTGTCAGGCTGTAGTTGAGCAGGCGCGTCTCGCCGTTGGCCTCGACCTGCAGGTCCGCCAGGCGCTGCTCCAGGTTGTGGCCCTGCAGAACGTGCTGTAACTGCTCGTCCAGCTCGGGGCGGCCCAGTGCCTGGCTGGGCCGCTGGCCGAGCGGCTGATCGTCCCAGCCCAGTTGGCGCTGAGCGACCGGATTGAAGTGTTCCAGCAGGCCGTCGCGGCCGAAGATCAGCAGGCCATCGTCGATGCTGTCGAGTACCGCCTGCAGGCGCCGTTGCTCGGACATCAGCGCTTCGACGTTGCTACTCTTGAGCTGGCGCAGGCTCTCGGCCATCAGGCCGAAGCGGCGGCTCAGCGCCGACAGCTCGGCAACCGGCGTGATCGGCAGCGTGACCTGGAAATCGCCGCGGCCGATCTGGTCGGCGGCCCGGGCCAAGGCGTCGATCGGCTGGCCAACGCGGCGGGCGATGGTGTGGGCGGTGATGAAACCGATCACCAGCACCGCGAGGCCGACCAAGCCCAATAGCCCGGCGATCAGCCAGGCACGCTCCTGGGATTGCGCCTCCGCGTCCTTGACGGCGGATACGTAGCGAATCTGCAAGGCGTTGAGGCGGTCGCGAACGGTCTCGATGGTCTTGGCGAAATCGTCGTTGGTCAGCAGCTCGTGGCGAACCGTCATGGGGTCTTCGAGCAGGGTGCTGAATTTCTGATAGGCCGTCTGGATTTCCAGGATCGCCTGGCGGTCACCCTCGTTCACGGTGCCGTTCAGGCTGTCGTCGAGCCAGCCGCGAACGCGCCGGTCGGAGTCCTGCAGGGTCTGCACGGTGCGCTCGTTGAAATCCTCGCTGAGCATCATGAACAGTTGCCTGCCCAGTTCCTGGCGCAGGTCGAGGCTGGTGCTGATGACTTCCAGGTTGTGCGCCAGCGAACGGCTTTGCGACTGGGTCAGTTGCAGCACGCTGAATATCCCCAGGCTCAGCCCCAGCAAGGCAACGGTAAGCAGCGCACTGGTGCTGAGAAACAGCTTGCTGCGCAGCTTCATAGGCCGAGCTGCTTGCGTTTGCGATACAGGGTCGAGGCGTCGATGCCCAGGGTCTTGGCCGCCTGGTCAAGGGTGTCGCTGTTGGCCAGCACAGCGGCGATATGCGCCTTTTCCAGTTCCTCGAGGCTCAGGTCGGCGCCGACCCGCGGCGCGCTGTTGGTTGCCGGCGCGCTCATGCCCAAGTGAGCGACATCCACCCATTCGCCTGGGCAGATGATGCTGGCGCGCTCGATGACGTTGCGCAGTTCGCGGATGTTGCCGGGCCACTGGTAGGCGAGCAGCGCCTTGGTGGCATCTTCGTTGAAGCCGCGGGCCGGGCGGGCGTAGTCCTTGACGAAGCGGGCCAGGAAACGGTTGGCCAGGGTGAGTATGTCGTCGGCCCGTTCGCGCAGCGGCGGCAAGGTCAGGGTGATGACGTTGAGGCGGTACAGGAGGTCTTCGCGGAAGTGACCCTCCCTGACCATCTCGTTGAGGTCGCGGTTGGTCGCGGCGAGGATGCGCACGTCGGCATGGCGGGTCACCGGGTCACCGACGCGCTCGTATTCCTTGTCCTGGATGAAACGCAGCAGCTTGGGCTGCAGGGTCAGCGGGAAGTCGCCGATCTCGTCGAGGAACAGGGTACCGCCATCCGCCTGGTTGACCCGGCCCAGGGTGCTTTCGCTGGCGCCGGTGAACGCGCCGCGGCTGTGGCCGAACAATTCGCTTTCCATCAGCTCGGCAGTCAGCGAGGGGCAGTTGATGGTTACACAGGATTTCTTCGCGCGTCGGCTCCAGCCGTGAATGGCGCGCGCCAGTTCGCCCTTGCCGGTACCCGATTCGCCCAGGATGAGGATGTTGGCGTCGGTAGTGGCCACCTGCCGCGCGGTTTCCAGAATCGCCATCATCGCCGGGCTGTGCGAGTCGATGCCGTCGCTGGGCTTGCGCACTTCACCTTCCAGGGCCTCGAGGCGCGCGGAGAGCTGGCGCACTTCGAGCTGCTTGGCAGCGGCCAGGCGCAGCTGATCGGGGCTGCACGGCTTGACCAGATAATCGGCGGCGCCGGCCTGCATGGCATCGACCGCGCTGTCGATGGCCGAGTGTGCGGTGACGATCACCACGCGCATCCACGGTGCCTGGACACGCATCTGGGCAAGCACGTCCAGGCCATTTTCATCCCCCAGGCGCAAATCGAGAAAGCACATGTCGAATACCTGGCGCTGCAGCAGCGATTCGGTTTGCGCAGCGCTGTTGGCGGTCGTGACCTGGTAGCCCTCGTCCTCCAGGCAATAGCGGAAGGTACGCAGGATAGCCGCTTCGTCGTCGACCAATAGGATGCGCCCGCTCTGACCTGTTGCTTCCATTTACGTGCTCCATGGGGTGAATGGCAGAGATTATCTGGAAATCTTCGTGCAAGTTGCACGGCTAGTATGGCGCGATCTTGCATCGTGCAAGCGGTCATTAGCCAGGCGTTGGATTTAACCAGCTGATTTTAGTTGGTTTTTATTTTTACAGGTGGCTGGCATATCACTTGCGACCTTAACCGGTCCGCTTTCGAGCGGCTTTTTTGGCAAAGAAGGAGGCGTTACATGCTGTTGAGACAATCCACGTTGGCCATGGCCATTGCCGGTCTGATCACCCTGGCTCCGCTGGTGCAGGCAGCCGAAGGCGATCTGTCACGGCAATTGAGCGATGCCCGCCAGCAGGGGGCCATCGACACTGCATTCGCGCTCAATCGGCATCTGGATCCGTTCGATATCCAGGTATCCGTGGAGGATGGCGTCGCCACCTTGAGTGGTGCGGTCGAGAACACTGCCGAACATGAACTGGCCAGTGAGCTGGCGGGCAGCATCGAAGGCGTCCGTGAAGTCGACAATAAGCTGCAGATCGATCCCGACCTGGCCCCGCCGGTCATCGAGGAGCAGGCCAGGCTCGTCACCGACAAGACCCTGGCCCAACGTTTCGACGACGCGACGCTGGCTGCCACGGTGAAATCCAAGCTGCTGTGGAACAGCAATACCGAAGGGCTCGATATCCAGGTGCGTGCCGAGAATGGCGTGGTAAGCCTCAGCGGCAATGCCGGAACGCCGGCTGCCAAGGAACTGGCCGGTGATCTGGTGACCAATACCGACGGCGTACGCGAGGTGCACAACCACCTGAGCATCAACACTGCCGACAGCGCCACCGCCGAAGCGCAGAACGCCGCCAACGATGCAGCGGCCTCGATCAGCGACAGCTGGATCACCAACAAGGTGAGGGCCAGCTTCCTCTATAGCCGCAACCTCGACGCCTTGAACATCAAGGTCGATACCCGCGAGGGCTTCGTCAGCCTCAGCGGCACGGTGCTCAGCAATGCCGAAAAGCGCCTGGCCGTGGAGACCGCCCGCAACATTCGTGGCGTGCGAGGCGTCGATGCCGACGCCCTGCGTATCGCCAGCTAACGCCGCTACAGCAAGGCAGGCCGCCCGGCCTGCCGACTTTTTGCAGCATCGCCGGCGCCGCCAACCTCTTCAGGAGAGCCACCATGAGCTACAAGACCGAGCAACTGAACGAACTGATCGCCATCATCCGTGATGGCCAGCGCTTCTATGAGCATGCCCACGACGAAATCGAGGATGTGCGCCTGCAGGCCCTGTTCCGCGAAATGGCGCAGGCCAAGCATCAGGTGATCCAGGCGCTTGCCGTCAAGGTCGCCGCCAATCACGAGGAGCCCACCAGCAGCGGAACCCTGGTCGGCAAGTTGCGCCAAGCCTATGCCGACGCCCGCGCCACGCTGTCGAGTGACGAAGAGGCGACCTACGTTGCGCAGCTCGAAGAGGCCGAAGACCGCATTCTCGAGGCTTTCGAAGATGCTATGGAATCCGCTCAGCCCGACGTCCGCGCGCTGCTCGCCGTGGAAATGCCCAAGGTACGCGCCTGTCACCAGCGCATGCGCGAGCTCAAGAACGGCTGATCGCGGCGTCTGCGGCGTCGTGCAGAACGCCCGAGCCGCAGACGGCCATCGTGCAGGATGCCAATGATGGCATTTGTTTTACATAATTTAACTTGTTGATTTATAAGGATTTTATTTTTTCAAAAAGCTGGCACGCAGGCTGCAATTATCTCCTCATGAACTGAACGCCAAGCCGTTCGACGACGATCTTGAGGAGCCCAGCATGAACCTTCACCGCGCCCATACCGAGATCCTGATTCTGGCCGTCGCCGCTGTGATGGTCCTGCTGGTGAGCGTGGCGACCAAAGCCCCCGTGCAGCGGGTCGTGGCGCCGCAGGTATCGGGCCAGGCGGTGGTGCCGGTATCCATGCAAGCGCCTGCCGAGGCACGCGCCGCAGCCATTCAGGCCGTACCGGCCACTTTTCAGACCATCAGCGCACCCCAGACGCACAGCGATAGCGACTGGGTCCGCGCCGACTCCGTCGAAGCACCTGCCAAGCAGACCCGCTGGGTGTTCTGAGACCTTCTGACCAAATTTTTAGTGTTACACCCGCAAGACCTCAAAAAACCAAGGAGAAACGCCATGCTGAGTTGGGCCATTACCTTTCTGATCATCGCCATTGTTGCCGCTGTACTGGGTTTCGGTGGTATCGCAGGCACTGCCACAGGTATCGCGAAAATCCTTTTCGTGGTGTTCCTGGTCATGTTCATCGTTTCGTTCATCATGGGTCGTCGCCCACGGGGCTAGGCGAGGCATGACGATGAATCGATTCAAGACGCTCGCTGCTGCCCTGATGCTGGGTGGCAGCGCGGCGGCCTTGGCCGCCAACACGGATGGCGAGTTCCGCTTGAACGAACTGCTCGGGAGCAACCCGGACTATCGTGAAGCTTGGCAGGATCTGATCCAGGACGAGGAACGACTACCCGAATGGGTGATCAACCTCAGCGGCGTCGCCACTCCGATGAAAACGCTGGAAGAGGACGGCGACCAGTATCTGGTCGGGCAGTTGTGCGAAACCTCCAATTGTTTCAATCAGCGCCTTTATGTCGCCTTCACGCCAGACAAGGATGATGCCTACGCGTTGTGGGTTCAGGTGCCCGACGGCTTGCCGCAGGACAAGGCACCCAGCAAGCACGCTGATCTGCGTTGGCTCGGTGAGCCGGACGATGGAGTCAAGCAGCTGCTGCAGGAACAGTTGAAGAAAGACCCCAACTGGTACTGATGCTACTGACGGCGCCTATTGGCGCCGTTGCTCCGTCTGGCATTTACCAAATCGTGCTTTCCGCCTCCTCCAACCCTTACTCTTTCCCCCTTTCCCCGCGTTATCATCGCCCCATGTTCTAGGGGGTGACTTATGCTCAATGGCTTGTGGCTGAGCTTTTTCATAGTGGCAGCGGTAGCAGGGCTCAGCCGTTGGCTGTTGGCTGACGATCCGGCCGTATTCGGCGCAATGGTGGAAAGCCTGTTCGCCATGGCCAAGCTGTCCGTCGAAGTGATGGTGCTGCTGTTCGGCACGCTGACCCTCTGGCTCGGGCTATTGCGCATCGCCGAGAAGGCTGGCCTGGTGGACGCACTGGCGCGCGTGCTCGGACCGCTGTTCGCACGGTTGATGCCGGAGGTGCCGCGCGGCCACCCCGCCCTTGGCCTGATCACCATGAACTTCGCGGCCAATGGCCTGGGCCTGGACAACGCCGCCACGCCCATCGGCCTCAAGGCCATGCGCTCGCTACAGGAGCTCAACCCCAGCAGCACCACGGCGAGCAACGCGCAGATCCTGTTTCTGGTGCTCAATGCCTCGTCGCTGACCCTGCTGCCGGTCACCATTTTCATGTACCGCGCCCAGCAGGGGGCGCCCGATCCGACCCTGGTATTCCTGCCTATTCTGCTGGCCACCAGCGTGTCGACCCTGGTTGGCCTGTTCTCGGTGGCCATCATGCAGCGCCTGCGCCTGTGGGATCCGGTGGTACTGGCCTACATGATTCCCGGCGCACTGCTGCTCGGCGGTTTCATGGCCATGCTTGCCGGCATGTCCGCCACGGCGCTGGCGGCGCTTTCTTCGCTGCTCGGCAACCTGACGCTGTTCGGCATCATCATCGCGTTCCTGGTGATCGGTGCGTTACGCAAGGTGCAGGTCTACGAGCAATTCATCGAAGGAGCCAAGGAAGGGTTCGACGTGGCCAAGAGCCTGCTGCCCTACCTGGTGGCGATGCTCTGCGCGGTCGGCGTGCTGCGTGCATCCGGTGCCCTGGAACTGGCGTTGGACGGCATCCGCTGGATCGTCGCCTGGGGCGGCTGGGATACCCGCTTCGTCGATGCGCTGCCAACGGCGATGGTCAAGCCGTTCTCCGGCAGTGCGGCGCGGGCGATGCTGATCGAAACCATGCAGACCCAGGGCGTCGACAGCTTCCCGGCCCTGGCCGCGGCAATTATCCAGGGCAGCACCGAAACCACCTTTTACGTGCTGGCCGTTTATTTCGGTGCGGTGGGGATCCAGCGTGCCCGGCATGCGGTGGGGTGTGCGCTGCTGGCCGAGTTCTCCGGCGTAGTTGCCGCGATCGCCGTGTGCTACTGGTTCTTCGGTTGAGCGGCGGGCTCGCCATCCGGCGGGCTTGACGGCTGATCCGCCGGCTCGGCAGGTTCAGGTGTGGAATCGACTGACGGCTCTGGCTCGGTTTGCGGCGTGGCGTCTGGCTGCTCGGGCTCCTGCAAGGGCTCGTCCTGAGCCGTTTCACTGCTCTGCGCCGCGCCGGCATCCGGGGTGACCTCGAAGCGCAGTACGCCGATCAACTGCCCGGCATCGGTCAGTACCTGGATCTGCCAGTCACCTTCCACGTCCTGTGGGAAGTTCTGCTTGTGCGTCCAGGCGCGGTAACCTTTCTCGCGGCCGCCGTGGATGTCCAGCGCGATGCGCTCCAGCTCCTGGCCGTTGTGTTTCCAGACGTGATAGATGCGCTCGTCCAGCCCGCGCGGCGCATTGATCGCCGTATAGGCGTAAAGCCCGGTGCTGCGTAGCTGGCTGACGGTCAACTGATCGATGCCTTCACCAGGTGAGCGGTTCTGGTCGTCGAATTCGGTGGTGATCGCCACCTCGGTCAGCCACAACGTGGCCGGCGGCACCCAGGTGCGGGTCACCCAGCCGAAGGCGCCGATGGCCAGGGTCAGGCCGACCAGCAGCAGGCCACGCCACCATTTGCGTACGGTGATGATGGTGAACAGGCTGGGAAACGACAGCACCACCGCTGCGGCCAGCGAATACTGGTAGCTCTGGGTGGTATTGAGCTTGAAGATGATCGGCAGCGCCGTGAGCATCACCGCGAACAGGGCCAGTGTGTGGTAGGCCAGAAAGATCCAGCGCCGCGGCGCCAGCCACTTGTAGTACAGCGGGTCGGTGATCGATACCAGTGCGGCGGCGGCGAGCAAGCCGCTGAACAACGCCTGGCTGCTGTTCCAGGTGGTGGTAATGAAGAAGAACGGCAGAACGAAGAACAGGCTTTCCTGGTGAATCATCTGCGTGGCATAGCGCAGCAACGGCCTGGGCAGCTCGAAGCCGAAACGCGCGGCGATGCGTTCGCGCAGCACGTTTTCCAGAATCAGCCACAGCCAGCTGACCAGCAGCACCAGGGCCAGCACCTTGGCCAGCCCGGCCTGGCGATCGACCAGCACGAAGCTGGCGACACCGGAAAGAAATCCGAAAATGGCGATCGCGCCCGGATGGCGCTGCATCAGCGCGATGATCCGGAGCACGAGATTCTTGCTGGAGGCGATTAGGGTCAAGGCAGTTCTGGCAGTCGTCTAGAACGATGCGCAGGATACTGCATTTGCCCGAACTTGCGGCTTCCGCCGATCAGCCGTGGGCGCCCCGCATCAGGTGCGGGGCGCCCACGGATCGCTTAGCTCGCGATGCTTACCGGCTTGCCGCCCTTGGGCTTGAAGTACAGGGTGGTGCCACGGGCAAGGTTGTCCAGGCTGAGGTGGTCCTTGGCTACTTCTGCTTCGATCAGCTCGTCCTGCCCCTCGACCTTCAGGGTGATGCGAGTGATGGCGCCGAGCAGGCGAATATCACGTACTTCGCCGGCCTGATGGCCTTCCAGCGCCTCGCTGGACAGGCTCACTTCGTGGGGGCGGAACAGCACGTGGTGGTCGTCACCGACGTACAGACGATTGGCGTCACCGAGGAAGTGGTAGACGAAGTCGCTGGCCGGCTTTTCGTAGACCTCGGCCGGCGAGCCAATCTGCTCGACCACGCCCTTGTTCATCACCACGATGCGGTCGGCCACTTCCATGGCTTCTTCCTGGTCGTGGGTCACGAACACGCTGGTCAGGTGCACCTCTTCGTGCAGGCGCGCCAGCCAGCGCCGCAGCTCCTTGCGCACCTTGGCGTCGAGAGCGCCGAAGGGTTCGTCGAGTAGCAGCACCTTGGGCTCGACCGCCAGGGCTCGGGCCAGGGCGATACGCTGGCGCTGACCACCGGAGAGCTGCTCCGGGTAGCGGTCGGCCAGCCAGTCGAGCTGCACCAGGCCGAGCAGATCGTGGACCTTCTTCTTGATGGTGCTCTCGTTCGGGCGCTCGCCCTTGGGCTTCATGCGCAGGCCGAAGGCGACGTTGTCGAACACCGTCATGTGGCGGAACAAGGCGTAGTGCTGGAACACGAAGCCAACCTTGCGATCACGCACGTCATGCTCGGAAACGTCTTCACCGTGGAACACGATGTTGCCGCTGTCAGGGGTTTCCAGGCCGGCGATGATGCGCAGCAGGGTGGTCTTGCCGCAGCCGGACGGGCCGAGCAGGGCGACCAGCTCGCCGCTCTGGATGTTGAGGTTGATGTCGTTGAGCGCCTTGAACTGGCCAAAGTGTTTGTTGATGCCGCTGACTTCGATACTCATGGGATACACCTGTGTCGGTCTGGCCGGTTCGCGCAGGGGCGCGGCGCCGGCGAAAAGGGTTTCAGTCGTCGTTGGCCTTGAGCTGGCGGCTAAGCCGCGCTTCGCTCCATTGGCGCAGCAGCAGGACGATCAGGGCCATCACCAGCAGCAGGATGGCAACGCTGAACGCAGCGACGATGTTGTATTCGTTGTAGAGAATCTCGATATGCAGCGGCAGCGTGTTGGTGTAGCCGCGGATGTGGCCGGACACCACCGACACCGCCCCGAACTCGCCCATCGCCCGGGCGGTGCATAGCACCACACCGTAAACCAGCGCCCATTTTACGTTAGGCAGCGTGACATGCCAGAACATCTGCCAGCCATTGGCGCCAAGCAGGCGCGCGGCTTCCTCTTCGGTGGTGCCCTGTTCTTCCATCAGCGGGATCAGCTCGCGGGCGACGAAAGGGAAGGTCACGAAGATGGTCGCCAGCACGATGCCCGGTACGGCGTAGATGATCTGCAGGTTATGGTCCTGCAGGTACGGTGCGAGCTTGCTCTGCGCACCGAACAGCAGCACGTAGATCAGGCCGGCGACCACTGGCGACACCGAGAAGGGCATGTCGATCAGGGTGACCAGGATGCTCTTGCCGCGAAACTCGAACTTGGTCACCGCCCAGGCGGCAGCGACGCCGAACACGAGGTTCAGCGGTACCGAAATGGCGGTGGCCAGCAGGGTCAGCTTGAGCGCGGAGATGGCATCCGGCTCGCGGATCGCCTCCCAGAAGAATTCCAGGCCGCGGCTCAGGCCCTGGGTCAGCACGATGTACAGCGGCAGCAGCAGGATCACCGCGAATACCGCCCAGGCCACGACGATCAGGGCGATGGCGCCGGGGGAGCGGCTCGCTGGGCGCGCCGCGTTCTTGCCAAGGGTTGCAAGGCTCATGACGGGCTCCTCAGAGTTGCGGCTGGATGCGGCGCTGCAGAATGTTGATCAGCAGCAGCAGGATGAACGAGACCACCAGCATGATCACGCCGATGGCGGTGGCGCCCGGGTAGTCGTACTGGTCCAGCTTGGAGACGATCAGCAGCGGCAGAATCTCGGTCTTCAGAGGAATGTTGCCAGCGATGAACACCACCGAGCCGTACTCGCCCACGCCGCGGGCGAAGGCCAGGGCAAAACCGGTCAGCCAGGCCGGCAGCAGGCTGGGCAGCAGCACATGGCGGAATATCTGCAACGGCTTGGCGCCCAGACACGCAGCGGCTTCCTCGACTTCCTTGGGGATGTCGGCCAGCACCGGCTGCAGGGTGCGCACCACGAACGGCAGGGTGACGAACACCAAGGCCAGGGTGATACCCAGCGGTGTGTAGGCGATCTTGAACGGGAACAGCGAGCCGATCAGGCCATTTGGCGCGTACAGCGCGGTGAGGGCGATGCCGGCCACGGCAGTGGGCAGGGCGAACGGCATGTCGACCATGGCGTCGATCAGGCGTCGGCCGGGAAAGGTGTAGCGCACCAGCACCCAGGCGATGATGGTGCCGAGAATGCCATTGAGCAGCGCGGCGGCCAGGGCAGTGCCGAACGACAGCTTCAGAGAGAACTGCAGCTGGCGGTTATTGAGCAGGCTCCACCACTGTTCGGCGGACAGCTGCATGGAAAACAGGAACATCGCACCCAACGGGATCAGCACGATCAGCGCCAGGTAGGTAAGCGTGAAGCCCAGAGTCAGCCCGAAGCCGGGTATGACCGAGGAAGTTCGACGAGACATGGAGAGTCCTTTTGATCAGGTCCACAACAAAGCCCGCCATTGAGTTGCGCAATGGCGGGCCAGATCGATCAGCTGAACTTACTGGTTGATCTTCTTGAAAATGTCATCGAACACACCACCATCATCGAAGTACTTGGGTTGAGCTTTGGCCCAGCCGCCGAAGTCCTTATCGATGGTGACCAGCTCCAGGCTCTTGAACTGATCCTTGAATTCGGCCGCCACCTTGGCGTCACGCGGGCGGTAGAAGTTCTTCGCGGCGATGCGCTGGCCTTCTTCGCTGTACAGGTATTGCAGGTAGGCCTCGGCCGCCTTGCGGGTGCCTTTGCGGTCGACGTTCTTGTCGACGACGGCCACGGGTGGCTCGGCGAGGATGGACAGCGACGGCGTGACGATCTCCAGTTGGTCACCGCCTTCTTCGGCGAGCGACAGGTAGGCCTCGTTCTCCCAGGCCAGCAGCACGTCGCCCAGGCCACGCTGTACGAAGCTGATGGTCGCGCCGCGGGCGCCAGTGTCAAGCACCGGTGCATGGCGGTACAGCTCGGTCACGTATTCCAGGGCCTTTTCGTCGCTGCCGTATTTCTTCTTGGCGTACGCCCAGGCGGCGAGGAAGTTCCAGCGGGCACCACCGGAGGTTTTCGGATTCGGGGTGATGATCTCGACGCCATCCTTGACCAGGTCATCCCAGTCCTTGATGCCTTTCGGGTTGCCCTTGCGCACCAGGAACACGATGGTCGAGGTGTACGGCGTGCTGTTGTCGGCCAGGCGCTTCTGCCAGTCCTTGTCGATCAGCGGCTGGTTGAGGTTGATCGCGTCGATGTCACCGGACAGCGCCAGGGTCACCACGTCGGCCTGCAGGCCGTCGATCACCGCGCGAGCCTGCTTGCCCGAACCACCGTGGGACTGCTGGATGGTCAGCGGCTCGTTGCCCTGTTCCTGCCAGTGCTTGTTGAAGGCCTTGTTGAATTCCACGTACAGCTCACGGGTCGGGTCGTAGGACACGTTGAGCAGGGTCTGGGCCGCTACCGGGCCGGCAACCAGGGCGCTGGCGAGTGCAGCGAGTGCGAAACGGCGGATGGACATGGTGATGCTCCTAAATACTGAATTCGGTGTTGTGTGTCTGGCGAGGCGATGTCTGCTCTCTAGGCCGGCATTCGCGGGTTACATCGGCAGTACTGGTAGCGGTTCATGTTTGGCTGCCCGTGGTCGGGTTGGCGAAAGGCGCTCAGGCGCTCAGGCGTTCTTGCTGCCGGGCTGCTGGAGGCGGAATTTTTCCTTGCGCTCGATCTGCACCACCTGGCCGTTGTGCACGGTGATTTCCACCGAGCCGAACTTGAGGCCGTTCAGGGCGCTTTGGATCTCGCGCAAGATGGTGGCGTCATCCTGGCCTTCCAGATTGCGAAGCGTGGCGGTCATGGTTTTGGCTCCTTGCCCTCGAATCGTGGTGCGACGGCTGTCGGTGGCGGGGCGTGGAGCGGATACTAAGCAGACAGAAATATTCTTAAAAATACTGTTTAAGAACATTTATATATCTTTTAAGCATATGCGAGTGTTTTGCTTCTACCAGTCGACGAACCGTATTAGGGAATAAGCAAATAAGTTCTTATTCTTTTTACATCGGATTTTGCCCTCGTACACTGCAAGCCATGTAGATACGGAGGGCGCTCTATGCGCAGTGAAGCGGTTCGCTACCTGATCGTCCCTGGCTGGCAGGGCTCGGGTGATGACCATTGGCAGAGCCACTGGCAACGCAGCCTGCCCAATAGTGCGCGGGTCGAGCAGCTGGACTGGCTGGCGCCACGCCAACAGGACTGGATCGCTGCGCTGGAACGGCAGATCGCTGCCGATCCGCGCCCGGCGATCCTGATCGCCCACAGCCTGGGTTGCGTCACCGTCGCCCGCTGGGCTGCTCAAGCGTCGACGGAATCCATACGCCGCGTGCGCGGCGCGCTGCTGGTGGCGCCGGCCGACGTGGAGCGCCCCAACTGCCCGGAGGCCCTGCGCAACTTCGCGCCGATCGCACGCCAGGCGCTGCCATTTCCCAGCCAGTTGGTGGGCTCCGACAACGACTCGGCCGCCAGCGCCGCACGTGCCATCGAACTGGCCCGGGATTGGGGCAGTGAAGTCGCCATTCTCAGCGGTGCCGGGCACATCAACGTGAAATCCGGTCACCAGCGTTGGGATCAGGGTTTCGCTTACCTGTTCCGCCTACAGAGCCGCATCGAACAGCAGTTGCGCCTGCGTGCCTGATCGGTAGCCGCTGCCTGGCCTTTTGCGGCCTGACCGTCATGGAGAGTCATGTATGAGCCTGTCTACGGCAGCTGACCCGTCGCTGCTGATTTTTCCCGACGCCGACAAGAGCCCGCTGAGCATTCGTGCCAAGGCGCTGGTATTCATCGACCCGCGTACCCGGAAGCTGCGTGAGGAGGTCGAGCGCCTCGCCGGCTTGCCAGTGCCGATCCTGATCGAGGGCGAAACCGGTACGGGCAAGGAGCTGTTGGCCCGCCATATTCATCGCTCCAGTGAGCGCCCCGGCCTGTTCGTGGCCCTGAGTTGCAGCGGCCTGAGCCCCAACCATGGCGAGGCCGAGTTGTTCGGCTACACCGCGGGTGCTCATCAAGGTGCGCCGAGCAGCCGCGCCGGCTGGTTGGGCTCGGCCAATGGCGGCACCCTGTATCTGGACGAGATCGCCGACCTGCCCCTGGCGTTGCAGGCGCAGTTGCTGGGCGTGCTGGAAACCGGCGAGGCCTGGCGCGCCGGCGCATCGGCGCCGACACCCGTGGATGTGCGGCTGGTCGCGGCGACCAGCATCGACCTGTGGCGGGCGGTCGAGGCCGGCAAGTTCGACGAGCGTCTGGCCCATTACCTCAGTGACGGCCATCTGGAACTGCCGCCACTGCGTGAGCGGGTCGGCGATGTGTTGCCCCTGGCCGAGTATTTCCTGGGTATTTACACCCAGCGTTTGCGCCTGCCGTTGCCGAACATCAGCCTTGCTGCCCAGAAGGTGCTGGAACGGCATGACTGGCCGGGCAACACGCGGGAGTTGGAAAACGTGGTGCACTTTGCCCTGCTGGTGTGCGGAGCCGAGCAGATCGAGGCGCGACACCTCAACCTGCCGGCCACGCCACCGCTCAAGCGGATCGAGCAGGCGTTCGAGCAGTTGCTTGAGGCTGGCGACGCGAATCAACTGGCAGCGCTGCGCGACGTGTTGCGACAGGCCGAGCGTCGGCTTGGAGGTTGATGCCTGTTGGGCTACGCGGTGCTTGAAACTCGCGGTTATCGCCAATTCTTGGTTTGACGCCGCTCCACCCACCCGGTACGCGATGATAGCGACTCCGTGGGGGCGGCATGCGCGAAATCGCTTCGCGGGCATGGACCAGGCGTCCCCGCCCGCTCCCACGGCGGGTTGCTCTGGCGCGCGCTATGACGCCAGCAGCGACACCGACTTCACCTGTGCCCACAAGGCCTGGCCGGCCTGGATGCTCAACTGATCGAACGAGTAGCGGGTGATGCGCGCGATGATGCGCTGTTCGCCCAGCTGCAGTTCCACTAGACGGTGCGCCGGGTTGGGCAGATCGAACCAGCGCTGCACCGTCACCGGGAGCAGATTCAGTACGCTGCTGTCGCGTGCCTGCTCGAGGCTCAGGCTGACGTCGCGGGCCTTTATCTTGATGCGCACCGACCGCCCCGCTGGCAGCGGCGCGTGCGCCAGCCGCAGGCTTGCCGTAGTGCCGGCCAGGTCGATGCCGAGCAGCCCATAGTGGCCATCATGGTGGGCGACCAGCCCGTCGATCACCGCTTCGGCCTCGTCCTCGAAGATGAATGGCAGGTCATTGCGGATCAGGGTTTCCTTGAGCGGCCCGCTGGCCGTGACGCTGCCTTCGTCGAGCACTACCAGATGATCGGCGAGGCGTGCTACCTCATCCGGCGCGTGGCTGACGTAGAGAATCGGAATGTCGAGCTCGTCGTGCAGACGCTCCAGATAGGGCAGCACCTCGCCCTTGCGCTTGAGATCCAGCGCTGCCAGGGGCTCGTCCATCAGCAGCAGGCGCGGGCTGGTGAGCAGGGCGCGAGCCATGCCGACGCGCTGGCGCTCACCGCCGGAGAGGCGATCGGGCAGGCGTTCGAGCAAGTGGCTGATGCCGAGTAGCTCGACCGCTTGCTCGAAGGGCACGCGGCGCGCGGTTTTGGCGATGCGCCTGAAACCGAACTCCAGGTTGCGCCGCACCGAAAGGTGGGGAAACAGGTTGGCGTCCTGGAACACGTAGCCAACCGGGCGTTGGTGGGTCGGCAGCCAGATGCCCTTGTCGCTGTCCTGCCAGGTTTCGCCGTTGACCTTCAAGTAACCGCTGCCAGATCGCTCCAGCCCGGCAACACAGCGCAGTACCGTGGTCTTGCCCGAGCCGGAGTGCCCGAACAGCGCGCTGACGCCGCGGCCGGGCAGTTGCAGGTCGACGTCCAGGGTGAAGCCAGGATGGCTGAGGGCGAAGCGGGCGTGGATCTGCAGGTCGTTCATGTCCAGGCCTTCTGCGCGCGGCGATTGCTGGAGTAGAGCGCCAGCAGCACCAGGAACGAGAACGCTACCATCCCGCCGGCCAGCCAGTGGGCCTGGGCGTACTCCATGGTTTCCACATGGTTGTAGATCTGTACCGAAGCCACCTGGGTCTTGCCGGGGATGTTGCCGCCAATCATCAGCACCACGCCGAACTCGCCGACGGTGTGGGCGAAGCCGAGAATCGCCGCGGTGAGAAAGCCCGGTCTGGCCAGCGGCAGTACCACGCTGAAGAAGGTATCCCAGGGCCCGGCGCGCAGCGTGGCGGCAGCCTCGAGCGGGGCACGGCCCATGGCCTCGAAGGCGTTCTGCAGCGGCTGCACCACGAACGGCAGGGAATAGAACACCGAGCCGATCAAAAGCCCGGCGAAGGTGAAGGTCAGGGTGCCCAGGCCGAGCGCCTGGGTCAGCTGGCCGAAGAAACCGTTGGGCCCCATGCTGATCAGCAGGTAGAAGCCGATTACGGTTGGTGGCAGCACCAGCGGCAAGGCGACGATGGCGCCGATCGGCCGCTTCAGCCACGAGTCTGTGCGCGCCAGCCACCTGGCGATGGGCGTGCCGACCAGCAGCAACAGCACGGTGGTCAGGGTCGCCAGCTCCAGGGTGAGGAGAATGGCGGCGAAGTCATTGGGGCCCAGGGGCATTCGGTGGCCTTTCAAAAGTTGGCGGTGAGACGGGTGCCATAGCCGGCTGACGATCTTCCGACGCTGGTTCCGGCATTGCAAATGGAGGGCTGTAA
>NZ_MSXU01000009.1:56154-102954 GCF_001945375.1 Pseudomonas sp. PA1(2017) | reverse complement strand
CTATTTCGGCGGTGCCTGAGCGATTCGCCGCGAGGTCGCGGCTCCCACAATGGATCGGATAACGGCCGCTACCGCCACCTAGCAGCCCCTTGCGGCATCGACCCGCAAAGGGTTCCGACATGCTCTCTAGAGCTGGTAACCGTAGGCCTTGATGATTTCGGCGGCTTTCGGCCCTTTCAGGTACTCGACCAGCGCCTTGGCGGCCGGGTTGGCTTCGCCCTTCTTGAGGATCAGCGCGTCCTGGCGGATCGGCTCGTACATCGTCTCCGGCACTACCCAGGCCGAGCCGCTGGTGATCGTCCCGTCCTTGTAGACCTGGGAAAGGGCGACGAAGCCCAGCTCGGCGTTGCCGGTAGAGACGAACTGCAGCGCCTGAGTGATGTTCTGGCCCTCGACGATCTTGCCCTTGAGCGCGTCGCTCAGGCCCAGCTTGTCGAGGGTCTGGGTGGCGGCGAGGCCATAGGGTGCCGCTTTCGGGTTGGCGATGGACAGGTGCTTGAACTCGCCCTTCTTCAGCACCGCGCCCTGATCGTCGACGAAGCCTTGCTTCGGCGACCACAGCACCAGCGTGCCGATCGCGTAGGTGAAGCGCGAGCCTTTTACGCTCTGGCCTTCCTGCTCGAGTTTGGCGGGCGTGCTGTCATCGGCAGAGAGGAACACTTCGAACGGTGCGCCGTTGCTGATCTGCGCGTAGAACTGCCCGGTGGCGCCGTAGGACGCCTGCACGCTGTGTCCGGTGTCCTTCTCGAAGGCGCTGGCGATGGCCTGCATGGGGGCGGTGAAGTTGGCGGCGACCGCGACCTGAACCTGGTCGGCGAGGACGTTGCCGGCCAGGGCGAAGCTGGCGCAAAGCAGAAGAAGCGGACGAACGAGGCGGCTGTGCATGAATGGCTCCTGGGTGAGGGCCGCAGATGGCGGCCACTTTCGCTACCGCTATATACAAAAATATATGACGGTAGGGAAGCCAAACTTGATCGGGCAGGCAGTCACGAGGGGCATTGAACGAAAAATGCCAGTCAGGTGGCTGACTGGCATTTGCGGGACGTCGCGCTAGCGAACGCTCAGATCACTTCAGCCACTCGGCCACGCGATCCGGGTTCTTGGCGATCCACTGCTTGGCCGCTTCATCCGGCTTCACGCCGTCGCGGATGGACAGCATTACCGAACCGACTTCCTCGGCACTCCAGGAAATCTTCTTCAGGAAGGCCGCCGCTTCCGGTGCCTTGGCTTCCAGGCCCGGGTTGGCCACGGTGTCGACGTGCTCGGCTTCACCGAAGACGTTCTTCGGGTCTTCCAGGAAACGCAGCTTCCATTGCGCGAACATCCAGTGCGGGATCCAGCCGGTCACCACGATCGGCTTCTGGGCTTTCTCGGCGCGGGTCAGGGCGGTGGTCATGGCCGGGCCGGAACTCGGCATCAGCTTGATGCTCTTGAGGTCGTATTCCTTGATCGCGTCTTCGGTACGGCGCATCACACCGGCGCCGGCGTCGATACCGGTGATCTTGCCATCGAAGTCCTTGGCGTATTTCTCCAGGTCGGCGATGGTCTTGGCTTCAACGTATTCGGGAACGATCAGGCCGATCTTGGCGCCGTCGTAGTTGGTGCCCAGCACGGTCACCTTGTCCTTGAGTTTCTCGTAGTACTCGCCGTGGGTGGCGGGCAGCCAGGCGGAGAGGGTGGCGTCAAGGTCGCCACGGGCGATGCCCTGCCACATGATGGCCGGCTCGACCGGTTGCAGGGTCACGTCGTAACCGAGCTTGGTCTTGAGGATTTCACCGGCGACATGGGTGACTGCGACGCTGTCGTCCCAGCCGTTCACGTAGCCGATCTTGAGGGCCGGCTTGTCGGCGGCCATGGCACCGGACATGCCCAGGGCCAGGGCAGCAGCACCGAGGCTCTGCAGGCAGAGGCGTTTGAAGTTGTGCATAGGTCTTGCTCCGTCAGTGAGTGGCAGTTCAGGTGGTTTACTGGCTCGTTCTGATCGCGGGCCTTGCGGCACCAGCTGTGCAGAGCAGGGCATAGCCCTGTTGGCACCGGCGCAGAGGGCCTGGGCCCCCGGCTGACAGGCGATGCGTGCCGCCTCGCCTGCTGTACCTGACCCGCCCAGGTGCAGGCGGGTCGCGGTGAGTGCGGGCTCAGAGCCCGACGAATTTCTTCACGGCGGCCGCACCATCCTGGCCGTCGAAGGTGGTCACGCCTTGCAGCCAGGCATCGAGCACCTGCGGGTTGGCCTTGATCCATTGCTTGGCGACGTCGGCAGGGTCCTGCTTCTCGAGGACTTTCTCCATCAGCTGGCTTTCCATCTCGACGTTGAACTGCAGGTTGTTCAGCAGTTTGCCGACGTTGGCGCAACGCTCCTCGTAGTCGGTGGGCACCACGGTGTAGACCTTGGCCGCGCCGTAGTCCGGGCCGAACACGTCATCGCCACCGGACAGGTAGGTCATGTCGTACTGGGTATTCATCGGGTGCGGCGCCCAGCCGAGGAACACCACCGGCTCCTTCTTGCGGATCGCGCGCTGCACCTGCACCAGCATGCCGGCTTCGCTGGACTCGACCATCTTGAAGTCGCCCAGGTCGAACTTGTTTTCCTTGATCATGCCGTCGATCAGCAGGTTGCCGTCGTTACCCGGCTCGATGCCGTAGATCTTGCCGCCCAGCTGATCCTTGAACTTGGCGATGTCCTGGAAGCTCTTCAGGCCCGCTTCGGCCGCGTAGGTCGGCACCGCCAGGGTGTACTTGGCGCCTTCCAGATTCGGCTTGGCCAGCACCTTGACGCTGTTGTCCTTGGTGAACGGTTCGATCACCGAGTCCATGGAGGGAGCCCAGTAGCCGAGGAACACGTCGATCTGCTTGTTCTTCACGCCGGTGAAGGCGATCGGCACCGAGGCCATGGTCTTGCGCGGCGTGTAGCCGAGACCTTCGGTCAGGGTCATGGCCACGCCAGTGGTGGCTGCGATATCGGCCCAGCCGATTTCGGCGAAGCGTACCTGTTTGCAGCTCGCCGGCTCCTGCGCCCAGGCGCCCTGCACCAGGGCGCAGGACAACAAACCGACACCCGCTGCCTTGTGGAATATGTTCATCCGCGAATCCTTGTGTGATTGAGAGGAAGCTGAGTATGGCCTTTTACTGGCGCTGCAGTCGCGCACTCAACCAGCTCAGCCAACCCGCGCGGTTTGCGGCGGTCTGCGGTGTACCGAAGCTTTCGGTGATGCGGTCGAGAATGATCGCCAGCAGCACCACGGCCATACCGCTTTCGAAGCCCAGGCCGATGTCCAGACGCTGGATACTCGCCAGCACGTCGTTACCCAGGCCGCCGGCACCGACCATCGAGGCGATGATCACCATCGACAGGGCCATCATGATGGTCTGGTTGACGCCCGCCATGATCGACGGCATGGCATTGGGCAACTGCACCTTGAACAGCAGCTGGCGGCTGTTGCAGCCGAACGACTGGCCGGCCTCGACGATTTCCTTGTTGACCTGGCGGATGCCCAGGCTGGTCAGGCGCACGGCCGGCGGCATGGCGAAGATCACCGTGGCGATGATGCCGGGCACGCGGCCGAGGCCGAACAGCATGGCCGCCGGAATCAGGTAGACGAACGCCGGCATGGTCTGCATGAAGTCCAGAATCGGCCGGATGATGGTCGACACGCGCTCGCTCTTGGCTGCCCAGATGCCCAGCGGAATGCCGATCAGCAGGCTGATCAGGGTCGCCGAGAAGGTCAGGCCGAGGGTCACCACGGTCTGCTCCCAGAAGCCGGTCATCACGATCAGCACGAAGGCCACGGTGGTGAACACCGCGAAGCGAAAGCCGATGCGCCACAGGCCCAGGGCCACGAAGATGGCGATCAGCAGCCACGCCGGTGGCAGCATCAGCACGTTCTCGATCGCTTCGGAGAAGCCGCTGACCACGCTGCCCATGCTGTCGAACACGCCGCTGTAGTTGTCCAGCATGTGCTGGACCGCGTCGTTGACCCAGCTACCCAGATCCAGTTTCTCGCTCATGTCATTCTCCCTGCAGGCGGGTCAGGAGGCGGCCCTTGCTGATGGCGCCGCTGTAATGGCCATCCTGGTCGACCACCGGGATCGGACCTTCGTTGTCCACCAGGCGGTTGATCACCTGATCCAGAGGCAGGTCTTCGGGAACCGGGCTGATGGCTTTCAGCACGTCACCATCGAGTGCCGGGGAGTCGCCGCCTTCGACCAGCAATGCGATCTTCTCCAGGCTGATGGAGCCGCGGAACTTGTTGTCTTCGTCGACGATGAAGGCGTAGTGCTTGTCCTGCGCCTGCAGTTCACGGCATACGGTCTGCGCATCGGGTGCCTTGCCGTTGTGCACGTAGACCGGAACACTGTTGGCCTTCAGCTGACCAGCGGTTAGATAGCGGCTGGTGTCGACCGTATCGAAGAAGTTGCGTACGTATTCGTTGGCAGGATTGTCGATAAGTTCTTGCGGTGTACCGACCTGGACGAGCTTGCCGCCCTCCATGATGCCGATACGGTTGCCGATGCGCATGGCCTCTTCGATATCGTGGGATACGAAGATGATGGTGCGGCGATGGGTCTTCTGCAGCTCCAGCAGGATGTCCTGCATCTCGCGGCGCTTGAGCGGGTCGAGGGCCGAGAAGGCTTCGTCCATGATGATCATCGACGGGTCCACGGAGAGCGCGCGGGCCAGGCCGACCCGTTGCTGCATGCCGCCGGACAGCTCGTGGGGGAATTTGCTGGCGAAGGTGTCCAGGCCGACTTGCTTGAGCACCTGCATGGCGCGTTCTTCACGCTCTTTGCGGCCCTTGCCGGCGACTTCGAGACCGAAGGCGGCGTTTTCGAGCACGGTGCGCGAGGGCATCAGGGCGAAGGACTGGAAGACCATGCTCATGTCGCGACGACGCAGGTCGATGAGCTGGTCCTTGGGAAGTTTGGCGACGTTCTGGCCGTCGATGTAGACATTGCCGGCGGTGGGTTCGACCAGCCGGTTGATGAGGCGGATCAGGGTGGATTTACCCGAGCCCGAGAGGCCCATCAGGACGAAGATCTCGCCCTCTTCGACGCTGAACGACACGTCACTGACACCGATCACGGCGCCTTTTTCAGCGAGGATCTTGTCCTTGCTCCATCCTTGCTTGAGCAGGTCGATGGCTTCTTGCGGCTTGTCGCCGAACACCTTGTAGAGGTTTTCGACGACGATTTTTCCAGACTGCATGGGATGTTTCCCCTTCAGTAGACATCAGAGCAGTCACACGCAGCTTGCCGAGCGCCCACCGGGCACCCGTCATGCGATGCAGACTGTTCTTGCTTGTGGGTATATACACGGTTCCTGGGTTTGGACAGCGTTCTGTCACAAGGCGTTCTGCAGGCACTCGAGCGCGTCCCAGAGCGGTCGCCGAGGCGAGCGCAATAGGTGAACGTGACGAATGATGTAATGCGTGGCCGTGCTGCAAACTGCTTTCCAAACCCTCTGGCAGTGTTACGAAGCCCAATCCTTTGGGTATTCACATCTCATCCGAGATGCGCGTACATCCGAAATTTCTTGTTGGGCTGGCGCCCTGTTGCGGTAGCCAGCACTTATCTGTTCTTCGGTCCGGGGCGGTGGGCCCCAGTCTGCCCCTCTGGTCAAGAGCGGCAGCGACGAAATCGGCTGACTCAACGATATAGTCTTGCGGTCGTGGCAATTATCGAATTACGACCCTGACGTGTTGGGCGACGACACGAAGCCCTCGCCTAAAAAAACCATAACAGATTCTTTCTGTACTTGCCCAAGGCTGGAGGCCGCGCATGGCGCGGTTTTCAGCCCTCAGCACAAGTGAAGGCCAGGGGCCATGCGGGCTACAGCTAATTTCAAAAAAACGTATGTAAAGCTGTTGGTAGTGAGCAAAAAGCGTATCAGTTGCGGTCGTTTTCGAGCCGTTCGATGGCGTCTTCCACCGTCGGAGGGCGAATAGTTGGCGGTGGTTTTCATCTAACCGCCGGTGCTTTTCCGGCACTCATCGCACTCGCCAGCGACTGCAACCGTGGAGCGATCGGCCAGCCGATAGAAAAGCGTCGATGCCCCACGGCAGTGAGCATTTTTTGCTCAGCGCAGCGGGCTTTCGCCAGCTTTTGGTGCATGGGTGCTTCTGGCCGATATGTCGCCTGCGTGACCGGTCAGTCATATTCTTGTCGTGCTGCTCGGTTACCCCTGCAGACTGTGCGGAAACACCGTTACGCCAGCTACTGCTACCAAAATGCTCAAGCCCTTGTGGCATGGCACATTGCGCCCTTTTCCCGTTGCCGCTTCAGGGTGCCTTCAAGGCCCGACAACCGGCCTTCTCAGTTACTGCCAGCTCTTGTTTGAACGGGCGTTCAATGTCGGCATGGCCTTTGCGTTACATAGGTCATCTGCTTGACTGCCAGTCGGGCGTAATTACAAGAAAACAGAGCCTCGCCATGAAGGCTCATAACCTGGTTAGCGTGAGGGTTCATTGATGTCCCAGTTCAATCAGGGAGCGCAGCTCCAGAGTCGCGTTCCCCAGTCCATCGGTTTTCTGCTGCTGGACAACTTCACCCTGATCTCCCTGGCCTCGGCGGTGGAACCCCTGCGCATGGCCAACCAGCTCTCCGGCAAGGAACTGTATCGCTGGCACACCCTGACCCTCGACGGCCAGCCGGTATGCGCCAGCGACGGTTTGAAGATCACCCCTGATGCCAGCACGGCCAACGCCCCGGCACTGAGCGCCGTGATCGTCTGCGGTGGTGTGGATATTCAGCGCAGCGTCACCCGCGATCATGTGCAATGGCTGCAGGCCCAGGCTCGTCAGGGTCGGCAAATGGGCGCGGTATGCACCGGCAGCTGGGCGTTGGCCAAGGCCGGCCTGCTCGACGGCTACGATTGCAGCGTGCACTGGGAATTTCTCGCCGCCATGCAGGAGGCCTTTCCACGCGCGGCCATCACCACGCGGTTGTTCTCCATCGACCGTAACCGCAACACCTCGTCCGGCGGCACTGCGCCGATGGACATGATGCTGCACCTGATCGGCCGCGAGCATGGCCGCGAGCTGGCGGCGGCGATTTCCGAAATGTTCATCTATGAGCGCATTCGCAACGAGCAGGATCACCAGCGTGTGCCGCTCAAGCACATGCTCGGTACCAACCAGCCGAAGCTGCAGGAAATCGTCGCGCTGATGGAAGCCAACCTGGAGGAGCCGATCGATCTCGACCAGCTGGCGCTCTATGTGGACGTATCGCGTCGCCAGCTGGAGCGCCTCTTCCAGAAATACCTGCACTGCTCGCCGTCGCGCTACTACCTGAAGCTGCGCCTGATCCGTGCTCGCCAGTTGCTCAAGCAGACGTCCATGTCGATCATCGAGGTAGCCTCGGTCTGCGGCTTCGTGTCCACGCCGCACTTCTCCAAGTGCTACCGCGAGTACTTCGGCATTCCACCGCGTGACGAGCGTGCCGGCAGCAGCTCCAACGTCGTGGCACTGGTGCCGGTACACGATGAACTGCTGCACGAGTCGTCATCGGCCATGGCGGCGCTGAGCCGTGCCCAGGGCGAGTCGACGTTCGCCAGCGTGCGGATCATCTGATTTTTCGCATCGCACAAAAAATGTTCAATTCCCGCAGACGCCCGAGAGCCGTGGCGTCTGCGCCGTCTTTCACAGATTATCCACAGTTATGCACAGAGTATTTGTGCGCAAAACATCAGCGGGCATGATGCCGCCAGGCCAATCATTGATCCAAGGCTGAAAGCGCGTTGTATCGGGCCTTTCGTGGCAGGCGTGATGCCGCCGTCGAGCGAAAATTGGCCAGCCGGCCAAGCGGCCCGTGAATGGTAGCGTTGCGCGGTTATCCAACAGTTTATCCACAGGTCTGCGCACAGTATTCGTGAGTCGAATGCCCACGCCCGAGCGATCAAGCGTGCGGCGCGGTCGGGTCGTTCAGTTGCGCGGCACCAGCGCCGGCAGCAATGTGCGGGAAATGGCTTCGCGCACGGTCGGTAGCACGGTCGCGCTGCCAGCGAGGATGTCTTCGACCATGTGGCGCAGGGCGAGGGCGCGCTCCGGGCACAAGCCGGTCACTGCGTATTCGCAGGCCTGCTCGGCGGTGGCGCCGCTGGGAACGCTGAAGCCAAGGGCGACCAGGCGTTCGCGCAGATCTTCCTGGTCGATCAGTTCGGTATGCATCATCGTGGGCGTCCTCGCGGCAAGTTCGTAATCGGCGTACCGTCAGCGCAGCACGCCCTCATCCAGCAGTAGCTTGAAGATAGCCTCTGCGCCTTCCTGTGGCGAGACGCCGGTGATTACCTGACCACCACCGCCCGCCGCTTTCGCGGTCGCCGCCTTCATGCGCTCGGCACCGGTCTTTGCCTTGATCACTTTCAAGCGCTTGGGGCGCGGCCGGGCCGGTTGCCATTGCGCGTCGGCATACAGCGGGTCGTCGACCAGCTCCACCGCTTCACGCTCCAAAGTGCCGCGCCGTGCCGGGCCGAATGCGCTCTGCCGGGCTGCCGGTGCGGCGCCATCGACACTGGCGACGAAGGGCAGCCGCACCTTCAGCCGCCGCCGTTGCCCGCGGGGCAGGGCCTGCAGCACCTGGGCGCTGCCGCCTTCGATGCTTTCCACTTCTGCCAGGCCGACGACCAGCGGCCAGCCCAGGCGCTCGGCCAGCAGGTAGGGCAGCATGCCCGAGCCTTCGCCAGTTTCTGACTGGCTGCCGGTCAGCACCAGCTGCGCCTTGGCCAGTTGCAGGTGTTCGGCCAGGGCTGGCAGGGCGTCGGCCTCGCGGCTCTGCTCGAGTACGGTAAGACCCGGCAAGCCCATGCCGAGGTAGGCGCGCAGGGTGTCTTCCTGCGGGTCGCCGGCATGCACGACGTTGAGTTTTTCACCGGCCAGGCGCAGGCCCAGCTCGACGGCGCGAGCGTCCTGTTCGGCGCGCCGCGGGCGGCCCGAGGCGGGGTGCGAACCGATGGAGACCAGGGTGACGACGTTCAGATCAGCCATGCCGGATCTCCCGTTGTGTGTGCGATTTCGCGGGCATGGCCCGCTCCCACCAGAAGCGACCGAGAGAGTCATGCGGCATCGCGTTTGGCTCCGTTGCGGTGTGCTTCCACGCGCTCGATCAAGGCCTGGAGGATCGCCGCCGAGTCGCCGATCACCGCCATGTCGGCGCGCTTGATCATGTCGCATCCCGGATCCAGGTTGATGGCCACCACCTTGTCGCAGGCGCCAATGCCCTGCAGGTGCTGGATCGCCCCGGAAATGCCCACCGCCACGTAGACCCGCGCGGTAACCCAGGTGCCGGTGGCACCGACCTGACGGGCCCGCGGCATGTGGCCGTCGTCCACCGCCACCCGTGAGGCGCCTTCGGTGGCGCCCAAGGCGACGGCGGCGCGGTGGAACAGATCCCAGTCCTTCACGCCGTTACCGCCGGAAAGGATGAATTCGGATTCGGCCATGGGAATCTGCGCCGGGTCGACGGCGACCGAGCCCAGGTCTTCGATGCGTGGCAGATTGCGCGGAACCTGCGCCGACAGCTCGACCTGGCGTGCTTCATGGCGGGTTTCGCTGACCGGCTCGGCGCACTCGGCGGCGGCCAGGATCAGCCGCGGCGCTGCCCGCGCGATATCTTCGCGGCCTGCGCCGGCACGACCGGTGCTCTGCCCATCCTTGACCTGCCAGACGCGGGTGGCCGGGCGCTCGCCCAGGCCGGAAGCCAGGCGGCGGCCCAGTTCACCGCCGCCCGCTCGGCTATCCGGCAGAAGCCAGTGGCGCGGGCCGAACTGGTTCTCCACGGCGCGCAGCGCCAACACGCGCTGCTCGGGCGAGTAGCCGCTGTATTCGTCGCCTTCGAGTTGCAGCAGGCGGTCGACCCCCGCGTTGTCGAAAGCGGATTCCTTGTGCTCGCCGAAAACCACGGCCAGCACGGCGCCATCCTTGCCGGCCAGTTGATGGGCGAGGCCGAGCAGATCCTTGTCGTGGCTGCTCAGGCGGCCACCGACCATGTCCGGTACCACGGCGATGATGAGGGCCGGCTGCTCGACCACATGCAGCGGCAGCTGTACCTGGGCGCTGCCGGTCTGGCGCTTGCCGCTGCCGCCCTGTTGGGCGCCACTGCGGTCGATGCGCTTGATGCCGGCCGGGCCAATAAAGCCGGCCGCTGCGGCGTGCGGGTTCTTGCGGACGATGCCGTTGGGGCCCATCCATTGGATCTGCTGGGGTTGCAGGGCAGCGTGCAGCGGATGCAGGCGGTTGCGGGCGATACGCTCGGCACGCGGGTCACGGCGGATGATGTCACTCATTCAGGCCACCTCCACGGCAGTGGGTTGCGCGACGGATTTCTTCTGCGGCACTTCGCTTTCGATCAACACCTCTGCCACCAGCTCGGCAATATCCTTGATCTGCGGGCGCGGTTCGACCACGCCTTCGAGCATCACGGTGCACTGTGGGCAGCCGACGGCGACCAGCTCGGCGCCGGTTTCCTTGATGTCTTCCATGCGCATGTCGGGAATCCGTTGCTTGCCGGGGATGTCGGTGATCGGCGCGCCGCCGCCACCACCGCAGCAGCGCGAGCGAAAGCCCGAGCGTTGCATCTCCTTGACTTCGATGCCGATGGCCTTGAGCACCGCCCGCGGCGCCTCGTACTCACCGTTGTAGCGGCCCAGATAGCACGGGTCGTGGTAGGTGACCGATCCGCCCTTGTGTTGGCCCAGGTTGAGGCTGCCGCGCTGCAGCAGGGTTTCAATGAAGGTGCTGTGGTGCATGACCTGGTAATTGCCGCCCAGGGCGCCGTATTCGTTCTTCAGCACATGGAAACTGTGCGGGTCGCAGGAGACGATGGTCTTGAAGCGGTACTGGTTCAGGGTGGTGATGTTGCGCTTGGCTAACTGCTGAAAGGTCGCTTCGTCGCCGAGTCGGCGGGCGACGTCGCCGCTGTCGCGCTCTTCCAGGCCGAGCACGGCGAAGTCGACGCCGGATGCCTTGAGGATCTTCACGAAGGCGCGCAGGGTGCGCTGGTTACGCATGTCGAAGGCGCCGTCGCCAACCCAGAACAGCACCTCGGCGCTGCCCTTGTCGGCCATCAACGGCAGGTTCAGGTCCGCCGCCCAGTTCAGCCGGCCGCCCGGTGCGAAGCCGCCGGGGTTGTCGGTGGCGATGAGGTTTTCCAGCACCTCGGCGCCCTTGTTCGGGGTCGAGCCCTTTTCCAGAGTCAGATGACGACGCATGTCGACGATGGCATCGACGTGTTCGATCATCATCGGACACTCCTCGACGCAGGCACGGCAAGTGGTGCACGACCATAGCGTGTCGGCATCGACCAGGGCCTTGCCCTGCAGGGAGACGATCGGCTGGTGCGGGCCGCCACTGTGTTCACCAAGCGGCTTTCCTGGGTAGGGCGAGCCCGCGAATTTGGCGTCGCTGCCACCGGCCAGGCCGATGACCATGTCCTGAATCAGCTTCTTGGGGTTGAGCGGCTGGCCGGCGGCGAAGGCGGGACACATGGCTTCGCACTTGCCGCACTGCACGCAGGCGTCGAAACCGAGCAACTGGTTCCAGGTGAAGTCGGTGGGTTTTTCCACACCCAGCGGGGCTTTCGGGTCGTTCAGATCGAGCGCCTTCAGGCCGGTGGAGCGCCCACCACCGAAGCGTTCGCTGCGGCGGTGCCAGGCCAGGTGCAGAGCGCCTGCGAAGGCGTGCTTCATCGGCCCGCCCCAGGTCATGCCGAAGAACAGCTCGGAAACGCCCCAGGCCACGCCAACGGCGAGGATCGCCGCCAGTACCCAGCCGCCGCTGCTCTGCCATGAAAAGCCAGCGGGCAGAATCCCGGCCACCGGCAGGGTGGCGATGAAGAAGCTGCCAGCGAACATCAGCAGGCTTTTCGGCAGGCGCATCCACGGGCCTTTCGAGAGGCGCGAGGGTGGGGCCAGGCGGCGCTTGGCGACGAACAGGGCACCGGTGAACATCAGCACCGTGGCAGCCAGCAGGGCGAAGCCGAGGATGCGGTTGTGCAGGCCGAAACCGTGCACGACGATGGCCAGCACGGCCGCCAGCACGAAGCCGCCGGCGGTGGCCACGTGGGTCTTGGACATGTACTTGTCGCGCTCGACCACGTGGTGCAGGTCCACCAGATAGCGCCGCGGCATCTTCAGCAGGCCGCCGATCCAGTCGACCTTGGCCGGGCGGCCGCGGCGCCACATGAAGAAGCGCCTGGCCGCGCCGATGACCGCGAGGGCCAGGGCGGCGAAGAGCAGAATGGGTAGAAGGGTGTTCAGCATCGGTCTGTCCTCACCGGACGAGATGTGGTGGGAGCGGGCCGGCCCGCAACCGGGCGCAGCCTTGGCGCAAATCAATCGCGGGCATGGACTAGGCGTCCCCGCCCGCTCCCACAAGGGCGTCGTTTAGATCAGAAGTCTTTGCACAGGCGCAGGGCGTCGTAGATCGCCGCGTGCACGTTGCGTTGGGCCACGCAGTCGCCGATACGGAACAGCAGGTAGCCGTCGCCCACCTCGGACAGGCACGGCTGCGGCTTGATCGCAAACAGCGCCTCGACGTCGATCTGGCCCTTGTTGCGCGAGCCGTCCTTGAGCCCGTAGTACAGGCCCTCGTCCGGGCGCACGCCGTTCTCGATGACGATCTGGTCGACCACCCGCTCTTCCCGGGCGCCGGTGTATTCGTTCTCCAGCACCGCGACTTTCTTGTCGCCCTCGGCGTAGACCTTTTCCAGCATCATGTCGCCGGTCATGACCACTTCCTTGGGGTACATGCTGCGGTAGTAGGTCGGGAAGGTGGTGCCGCCCATGGCCACACCGGGCTTGATGTCGTCGGTGACGATCTCCACCTGGCTGCCTTTCTCGGCCAGGTAGTCGGCCGCCGACATGCCGGTGAATTCGCAGATGGTGTCGTACACCAGCACGTTCTTGCCGGGTTCGACCTTGCCGCTGAGGATGTCCCAGGCGCTGACCACCAGGCCTTCGGCCGCGCCCCAGTGTTCGTTCTGTTCGAGGAAGGCGTGGCCGCCGTTGGCCAGCACCACGATGTCCGGGCGCAGGTCGAGGATGGTCGCTTCATCGGCCGCCGTACCCAGGCGCAGGTCGACGCCGAGGCGGGCGATTTCCAGCTGATACCAGCGGGTGATGCCGGCGATCTGGTCGCGTTGCGGGGCGCGGGCGGCGATGCTGATCTGCCCGCCGAGGCTGTCCTGCTTCTCGAACAGGGTCACGTCGTGGCCACGCTCGGCAGCCACGCGGGCGGCTTCCATACCAGCCGGGCCGCCGCCGACGATCACCACCTTGCGCTTGGCGCCGGTGGTCTTCTCGATGATGTGCGGCACGCCCATGTATTCGCGGCTGGTCGCGGCGTTCTGGATGCACAGCACGTCCAGGCCCTGGTACTGGCGGTCGATGCAGTAGTTGGCGCCTACGCATTGCTTGATCTGGTCGATCTGGCCCATCTTGATCTTGGCGATCAGATGCGGGTCGGCCATGTGCGCGCGGGTCATGCCGACCATGTCGACGTAGCCGCCTTCGAGGATGCGCGTGGCCTGGTTCGGGTCCTTGATGTTCTGCGCGTGCAGCACCGGGACCTTGACCACTTCCTTGATGCCGGCCGCCAGGTGCAGGAACGGTTCCGGCGGGAAGCTCATGTTGGGGATGACGTTGGCCAGGGTGTTGTGGGTGTCGCAGCCCGAGCCGACCACGCCGATGAAGTCGAGCATGCCGGTGGCGTCGTAATAGGCGGCGATCTGCTTCATGTCCTCGTGGGACAGGCCGTCGGGGTGGAACTCGTCACCGGTGATGCGCATTCCCACGCAGAAATCGTCGCCGACTTCGGCGCGCACCGCCTTGAGCACTTCCATGCCGAACTTCATGCGGCCTTCGAAGGTGCCGCCCCATTCGTCGGTACGCTTGTTCACGCGTGGCGACCAGAACTGGTCGATCAGGTGCTGGTGCACGGCGGACAGCTCGACGCCGTCCAGGCCGCCTTCCTTGGCGCGGCGCGCAGCCTGGGCGTAGTTGCCGATGATGCGCCAGATTTCCTCGACCTCGATGGTCTTGCAGGTGGCGCGGTGTACCGGTTCGCGGATGCCGGACGGCGACATCAGGGTCGGCCAGTGGAAGCCGTCCCAGCGCGAGCGGCGGCCCATGTGGGTAATCTGGATCATGATCTTGGCGCCGTGCTTGTGCATGGCGTCGGCGAGATTCTGGAAGTGCGGGATGATGCGGTCGGTGGCCAGGTTCACCGAACTCCACCACTGCTGCGGGCTGTCGATGGCCACGACCGAGGAGCCGCCGCAGATCGCCAGGCCGATGCCGCCCTTGGCCTTCTCTTCGTAGTATTTGACGTAACGCTCGGTGGTCATGCCGCCGTCGGTGGCGTACACCTCGGCGTGAGCCGTGCTGAGTACGCGGTTACGGATGGTCAGTTTGCCGATCTGGATCGGCTGGAACATTGCTTCGAAGGCCATGACCTTCTCCTCGATTCGACGGCTGCACTGCGTTCACGGTCAATGCGGGGTGGAGCGCCTAGCGAGTGGCGCGCCTGTTGTTATTCAGAGCGGGCGGGTGACGAACAGGCCATCGTCGTGGCCTTCTTCCGAGCCGCCATATTCCTGCACGGTGACGGTGCGCAGGCTGCTGCCCTGGGCGGACAGGATCTGGTCGATGGCGCCGGAGAACCAGCCGGTGAACATGTAGTCCACCTTGCGGCCGACCTTGCCGTACACGTACACGAAGGCCGAGTGCTTGAGTTTCACTTCAGCGTAGCCGGCGTCGATGTCCAGTTTCTGGATCTCGAACAGGCCCCAGCCGCGCTGCGACAAGCGTTTCATGTAGTGCTCGAACACCGCATCGCCCTGCAGGCCATGGCACTCGGCTTCCTTCTCGCACCAGTGCCAGGCGGACTTGTAGCCGGCCTTGTAGAGAATCTCGGCGTACTTGTCGGCGCCGAGCACTTCCTCGATGCCGCGGTGGTTGTTGACGAAGAAATGCCGCGGCACGTACAGCATCGGCAGGGCATCGGTGGTCCATACGCCGGTTTCGTCGTCGACCTGAATGGGCATTTCGGGGGCGTGGGTGGCCATGTGTTGTTAACTCCAGAATTCGTTGTCTTGCATGTTTGAACGGTGCGGATGAATGCCTGTGGAGCCGTAGCGAGCACGCCGAGAGCAAGGAGACCCGCAGCGACAAGCGAGAGCAGTACGACTGTACGGCGAGCTTGTCGCGAGGACGCGACGCCGCTATCGGTGGGCGCAGTAGGCTGCGCAGGTATTCATCATTCGCCCCAGACGTCGGCGAGTACCCTTACCCAGTTCTCACCCATGATCTTGCGCACCACGCTTTCGGAGTGGCCGCGTTTGAGCAGGGTTTCGGTGAGGTTGGGGAATTCGCCGACGGTACGGATACCCAGCGGATTGATGATCTTGCCGAAGTTGGTCAGGCGACGGGCATAGCCCTTGTCGTGGGTCAGGTACTCGAAGAAGTCCTGGCCGTGACCCTGGGTGAAGTCGGTGCCGATGCCGATGGCGTCTTCACCGACGATGTTCATCACGTACTCGATGGCTTCGGCGTAGTCGTCGATGGTCGAGTCGATGCCCTTGGCTAGGAACGGCGCGAACATGGTCACGCCAACGAAGCCGCCGTGGTCGGCGATGAACTTCAGTTCCTCATCGGACTTGTTGCGCGGGTGCTCTTTCAGGCCCGAAGGCAGGCAATGCGAATAGGTGACCGGCTTTTTCGATTCGAGGATGACTTCCTCGGAGGTCTTCGAACCGACGTGGGACAGGTCGCACATGATGCCCACCCGGTTCATCTCGGCGACGATCTCGCGACCGAAGCCGGACAGCCCGCCGTCGCGCTCGTAACAGCCGGTGCCAACCAGGTTCTGGGTGTTGTAGCACATCTGCACGATGCCCACGCCGAGCTGCTTGAACACCTCGACGTAGCCGAGCTGGTCTTCGAATGCATGGGCATTCTGGAAACCGTAGATGATGCCGGTCTTGCCCAGCTCCTTGGCCTTGCGGATATCGGCGGTGGTGCGCACCGGCATCACCAGGTCGCTGTTCTCGCGGATCAGCTTGCTGCTGGCGGCGATGCTGTTGACGGTGGCCTGGAAGCCTTCCCATACCGACACGGTGCAGTTGGCCGCGGTCAGGCCGCCCTTGCGCATGTCTTCGAAGAGTTCACGGTTCCACTTGGCGATGATCAGACCGTCGATGACGATGCTGTCGGCGTGCAATTCGGCTGGGCTCATCAGGCGGCTCCCCTTGAATGAATGCACCAGATTCGCTGCTGGCGCTTTGTGGGCAGCATATGCCTCGACGCCAGGGCGACCCGATGCAAAAACGACGGGGGGATTGCCGAAAGCGTCAAGCCGGAGTCGCCGGTGGATAAGCCTCTTTGGGCAGGCCTGTTCCACGGTATGCAGCTACAAGGCATGAGCAGCCACTCAAACCAACCTGTGGGAGCCCCGACCTCGGGGCGAAACGATTGCAGCCTGACTGCCTATTTCGGCGGTGCCTGAGCGAATCGCCGCGAGGTCGCGGCTCCTACAGTGGATCGAATAACGGCCGCTTGCGCCACTTTGCAGCCCGTAGGATGCTTGCGACTTTTCACGGTCGTAGAGTGGGTGGGGCTGTTTCGTGCCGATCCTGCCGCGGGCTGACTGCAAACCGCGCGCGGTAGCGGCGGGCGAAGTAGGAGGCCGAGTCGAAGCCGCAGGCCAGGGCCACTTCCAGCACGCTGAGGTCGCTCTGACGCAGCAGTTGGCGGCCCTTGTCCAGGCGCAGGGCGAGGTAGAAGGTGACTGGCGTGGTGGCCAGGTGCGTGCGGAACAGCCGCTCCAGCTGGCGGGTGGTGATGCCTACGGAGTCGGCCAGTTGTTGCGGGCTGCGCGGCTCCTCGGTGCAGCGCTCCATTTCGGCGATCACTAATGCCAGCTTCTTGTCGTGGATGCCGTAGCGGCTGCTGACCTGCATGCGTTGGTGATCCAGCCGGGTGCGGATGCGGCCCAGCACGAATTGCTCGGACACGCGGATCGAGAGCGGCTCGCCATGGTCACGGCCGATCAGCCCGAGCATCAGGTCCAGGCTGCTGGTGCCCCCGGCACTGGTGATGCGCCGGCCATCGATCTCGAACAGCTCCTGGGTCGGTTGCAGCTGTGGATAACGTTCACGAAAGGCATCCAGCGCTTCCCAGTGCAGGGTAAATCGCTGCCGGGCATCCAGCAGCCCGGCCTCGGCGAGCACAAAGCTGCCGGTATCGATGGCGCCGAGCACCCGGCATTCGCGTTCGGCACGCCGCAAGCGGGCGGCCAGCTGCGGCCCGAAACCCGCCAGTGGCTCGAAGCCGGCTACCACGAAGAGGCTGGTGTCGGTCAGGTCGTCATCCAGAGCACCATCGACATTGAGCGACATGCCATTGCTGGCCGGCACGGCCTGTCCGTCGGCGCTGAGCAGCCGCCAGTGGTAATGGGGCGCGTGAAAACGGTTGGCGACCCGTAGCGGCTCGATGGCCGACATCAGGCCCATCATCGAAAAGCCGGGCAACAGTAGAAAGCAGAAGCGATCAGGCATTGGAGTACTCGCTGCGTAGAGCTCCATCTAACGGCAGCGTGACCCGATCATCAAGTCGTTATGTTCTGGTTTTATGTCGATATGGTGCGAATTACCAACCTAGTAACTGCGTAAGGTGGCGCCATCGGAATCCCGCTGTTCCGGTCACACGGTACTAAAAACCAGACTAAACCGTTGAGGAGCCCCGCTCATGAAAACGCTCACCGCGTTCGCAGCCTGCTGCGCCGTCACCCTGTTCAGTGCGCCCCTGCTGGCCGCCGAAGAGGCCAGTTGCAAGACCGTCCGCCTCGGCGCCGTCGGCTGGACCGATGTGGTCGCCACCACCGCCGTGGCCAACCAGTTGCTGCAAGGCCTGGGCTATGAAACCACCCAGACCCAGGCCTCGCAGCAGATCATCTTCGCCGGCATCCAGAAGGGCCAGGTCGATGCCTTTCTCGGCTACTGGAAGCCGATCATGGACGACAACATCAAGCCCTTCCTCGATGCTGGTGCCGTGAAGGTGGCCGACAAGCCGTCGCTGGACGATGCCGTGGCGGTACTCGCCGTGCCGACCTATGCGGCCGAGCAGGGCATCAAGACCCTTGCCGATATCGCCCGCTTCAAGGATCAGCTCGACGGCAAGATCTATGGCATCGAGGCCGGGTCGGGCGCCAACACCGCGATCCAGAAGATGATCGACAGCGATCAGTTCGGTCTTGGCGAGTTCAAGCTGGTCGAATCCAGCGAGGCTGGCATGCTCGCTGCCGTTGGCCGAGCGGTACGCAACGAGAAGCCGGTGGTGTTCTTCGGCTGGAAGCCGCACCCGATGAACCTGCAGATGCCGATCACCTACCTGTCCGGTACCGAGGACGTGTTCGGCCCCAACGACGGCGCCGCGACTGTGTCCACCGTGACTGCGCCGGACTACGCACAGCGCTGCGCCAACGCCAATCGCCTGCTCACCAGCCTGCGCTTCACCAGCGAGCAGGAGGCCGAACTGATGCAACCGATCATGGATCGCCAGGCGCCCGACAAGGTGGCGCGCGAGTGGATCGCGGCCAACCCCGAGGTGGTTGCCGGGTGGCTCGAAGGCGTGACCAGCCGCGACGGCAAGCCGGCCGCCCAGGCCCTGAAACTCAGCCAATAACCCAAGCCCTTGCTGTCACCGCGCACTGCGCGGGGGCGGCGTTCGTCCTCGATAAAGGAGCACGACCGTGAACCACGAAGTCATCATCACCTGCGCGGTCACCGGCGCCGGCGACACCGTTGGCCGCCACCCGGCCATTCCCGTTACACCGAGGCAGATCGCCGAGGCCGCCATCGAGGCCGCCAAGGCCGGTGCCACCGTTGCTCATTGCCACGTGCGTGACCCGCACACCGGCAAGCCGAGCCGCGACGTGGCGTTGTATCGCGAGGTGGTCGAGCGCATTCGCGAGAGCGATACCGACGTGATCATCAACCTCACTGCCGGAATGGGCGGCGACCTGGAGATCGGCAAGGGCGAGCAGCCGCTGGCGTTCGGTGCCGGTACCGATCTGGTCGGGCCGCTGACCCGCCTGGCCCATATCGAGGAGCTGCGACCGGAAATCTGCACCCTGGATTGCGGCACGCTGAATTTCGGCGATGGCGACTTCATCTACGTTTCCACCCCGGCGCAGCTGCGCGCGGGCGCCAAGCGCATCACCGAACTGGGCGTGAAGGCCGAGCTTGAGATCTTCGACACCGGCCACCTGTGGTTCGCCAAACAGATGCTCAAGGAGGGCCTGCTGGAGGATCCGCTGATCCAGCTGTGCCTGGGCATCCCCTGGGGCGCGCCGGCCGATACCGCGACCATGAAGGCGATGGTCGACAACCTGCCGCCGGGGCTGACCTGGGCCGGCTTCGGTATCGGTCGCATGCAGATGCCGATGCTCGCCCAGGCCATGCTGCTGGGCGGCAACGTGCGCGTGGGGCTGGAAGACAACATCTGGCTGGACAAGGGCGTGCCGGCCAGCAATGGCTCGCTAGTGGAGCGGGCGGTGGAAATCATCGAGCGCCTCGGTGGCCGTGTGCTCAGCCCAGCCGAGGGCCGGGCGAAGATGAATCTGCAAGGCCGCTAGCCTGCGAACGGGAGCCTGACATGTCCTTCGTTACCGATATCAAGATTTTCGCCGCCCTGGGCACTGGCGTGATCGGCGCCGGCTGGATCGCCCGCGCCCTGGCCCGTGGCCTGGACGTGCACGCCTGGGACCCGGCGCCCGGCGCCGAAGCAGCCCTGCGCACGCGCATCGCCAATGCCTGGCCGGCGCTGGAAAAGCAGGGCCTGGCGCCGGGGGCGTCGGTGCAGCGCTTGCGCTTTTTCGCCGACCTGGATGCTTGCGTGCGTGATGCCGATTTCATCCAGGAGAGCGCACCCGAGCGGCTCGACCTCAAGCTCGCGCTGCACGCGTGCATCAGCGCCGTGGCGCGGGCCGATGTGATCATCGGCTCCAGCACGTCGGGCCTGCTGCCCAGCGAGTTCTACGCCGAGGCGCAGCACCCGGAGCGCTGCGTGGTCGGTCACCCGTTCAATCCAGTGTACCTGCTGCCGCTGGTCGAAGTGGTTGGCGGTGAACGCACCGCGCCAGAGGCGCTACAAGCGGCCATCGCCGTCTACAGCGCGTTGGGCATGCGCCCGCTGCACGTGCGCAAGGAGGTGCCGGGCTTTATCGCCGACCGCCTGCTCGAAGCGCTGTGGCGCGAGGCGCTGCACCTGGTCAACGACGGCGTGGCGACCACCGGCGAGATCGACGACGCGATCCGCTTCGGCGCCGGGCTGCGCTGGTCGTTCATGGGTACCTTCCTGACCTACACCCTGGCGGGCGGCGACGCCGGCATGCGCCACTTCATGGCCCAGTTCGGCCCGGCGCTGAAACTGCCCTGGACCTACCTGCAGGCGCCCGAGCTGACCGACCAGCTGATCGACGACGTGGTCGCCGGCACATCGGTCCAGCAGGGCCAGCGCAGCCTCGCCGAGCTGGAGCGCTACCGTGACGATTGCCTGCTGGCCGTGCTTGGCGCGATCCGCGAAACCAAGGCCCGCCACGGCTTCGCCTTCGAGGACTGAGCATGCTGCCGGTTACCTACACAACCGCGGTGCAGGCCGACTGGGTCGACTACAACGGCCACCTGCGCGACGCCTATTACCTGCTGATCTGCAGTTTTGCCACCGACGGGCTGATGGATCTCATCGGCCTCGACGAAGCGGGCAGGGCGCGTACTGGGCACACGCTCTATACGCTGGAGTGCCACCTCAACTTTCTGGCCGAGGTGAAGCTTGGCGTCGAGGTTCAGGTGCGCACCCAACTGCTCGGTCATGACCGCAAGCGCCTGCATGTCCACCACCTGCTCGAGCGCTGCGACGATGAGACGGTGGTGGCGGAGAGCGAACAGATGCTGATGAATATCGACACGTTAGCAGGGCGATCGGTACCTTTCGATACGCAGGTGGAAGTGCGGGTAGGGGAGCTGGCCGCGACGCAAATCGACCTGCCGCCCTCAACCCATGTCGGACGGACTATCGGTTTGCCATAGCAGCCTTGCTGCGATTCCGTCGCTGCCAGCACCCACTGCCACGAGGTGGCGGCTCCCAGTACCCGGAGGGCGTTGGCTATTTCGTGGGCGCGTTGCCCCATGCGGTGGCGATATACGGTAATGAGGTTGCCGGCGCTTCGCAGAGCGAACCTCTTGCATGCGTTCAGCGAGCTGCGGAGTTACTTTGGCTGCGGGCCGCTACCTATCGATAGGCTGCGAAAAGCCTGCTTCACGCTGCCCGCGGATGGCGAGTACAAAGACCACGTCCATTTCTGCGAGGTAGCGATAGAGCGCGACATATCCTCGGGTACCCTGGCCGATCACCAGTTCTCGCATGCCATTCGTGGTCGGGCGGCCAATCAAAGGGTTGTGCTCCAGCAGGCCTATGGTTTCCAGAATATCGGCAATGCGTGTCTGTGACTGTTGGCTCTGGTTTTGCTCGAGGTGGTAGAGAATGCGCTCGAAGTCGTCGACTACCTCTGGAGCCAGCTCGATGCGAGCGACCATCAGTCGTGTCGTTCGCGAGCGACTGGTCGGGGTAGTGATTGGCCGGCGGCGCGGGCTTGCAGATAATCTCGCATTTCTTGCCAGCCCAGAGTCTGGCCGCTTTCAAGCAGGTGCGCATAGCGGTGCTCGGCAATCGCTTCAAATTCCGCGCGCTGCTCTGCCTGCGCGGTCTTTTCCGCGACGGCCTCCAGCATGAAGTGATGTGGAGTCGTGCCAGCACGTTCTGCCATTTCGGCAATGCGGGCTTTAAGGTCATCTGGCAAGCGCAGGGTGGTGGTGCTCATAGCCGTCTCCCGAGATTTCATCGCAGAGTAGCACTTATGTGCTACAGCGCAAGGCAGCGTGCTGATAGGCCACTTGGCGAGGGACCTCTAGAGCATCCGCAGCTATTGTCCGAGGTGCGACGATCGCTAAGACCGGTAGACAAAAAGAAGCCCCGCTGGTGTAAAACCGAGCGGGGCTATCGAGTGAGTCCGGTTACTGCGTCTTCACATCCCGCAGATACGGCGCCGGCGCGGCGCCCAGGTTGCTGAGCATGCGCTCGCTGTACCAGTCGATGAAGTTGACCACGCCGAACTCGTAGGTTTTCGAGTACGGGCCGGGCTGGTAGGCGGTGGAGTTGATGCCGCGCTGGTTTTCCTCGGCTAGGCGACGGTCCTGGTCGTTGGTGGCGTCCCAGACTTCGCGCAGGCGGGCGATGTCGTAATCCTCGCCTTCCACGGCGTCCTTGCGCACCAGCCATTTGGTGGTGACCATGGTTTCCTGGGCACTGATCGGCCACACGGTGAATACGATCAGGTGGTCGCCCATGGCGTGGTTCCAGGAGTGCGGCAGGTGCAGGATGCGCATCGAGCCCAGGTCCGGGTTCTGGATGCGGCCCATCAGTTTCTTGCAGCCCTGCTTGCCGTCCATGGTCATGGACACGGTGCCCTTGAGCAGCGGCATGCGCACGATACGGTTACGCAGGCCGAAGCCGGCGTGCAGATACGGAATCTTCTCGGCTTCCCACTTGGCGGCGGATTCGGCCACGTGGTCCTTGAACGACTGGGTCGCGCGAGGGTCGTGGGTGTCGTCCCATTCCAGCAGGGTGTTGAGCAGTTCCGGGTGCGAACCGTTGCAGTGGTAGCACTCGCGGTTGTTTTCCAGCACCAGCTTCCAGTTGGCCTTTTCCATCAGGGTGGTTTGCACCGCCACCTTGGCGTTCTCCATGTCGTACGGTTCCATGTAGTGCGCCAGGGTGGCGAGGAACTCGTCGATGGCCGGTGGGTTCTCGGCCAGGGAGATGAAGATGTAACCGCCGGCGGTCTTGCAGTTGACCGGCTTGAGGTTATAGTCGGCCAGGTTGAAGTCGGCGCCCATTTCGGTGCCGGCGAACAGCAGGCGGCCATCCACTTCGTAGGTCCACTGGTGGTACGGGCACACCAGCTTGGCGACCTTGCCCTTGTCGCTGGTGCACAGGCGCGAGCCGCGGTGGCGGCAGACGTTGTGGAAGGCATGCACGACGCCCTCGGCGCCGCGGATGACGATGATCGGGTTGTTGCCGATCTGCAGGGTCAGGTAGTTGCCCTTGGCTGGAATCTCGCAGGTCATGCCGGCGATCAGCCATTCCTTGTGGAAAATCTCCTGCATGTCGAGCTGAAACACCCGCTCGTCGTTGTAGAACGGCTGCGGCAGGGAAAAGGTGCGCTCGCGGTTCTGCAGCATTTCGGCTGCTGCGGCGCGGGCCGGTTCCAGCGGGTCGCCAAGGCTCAGATTAGAGGTGACGGTCATCGGGAAACTCCTCGTGGCGGACGCGCTGCGGCCGCTATGAAATAGGCTGTTGCGGTTGACGCAAGGTGGCGTCGCCTGGCCCGGATCGCCTGCCGAGTGGCGCATTGCTCAGGGGCTGCGGCGGACGCTCTTATCCTGTTCGGCTTGGGGGCGAGTGTGGAGCCCGGCGCGGCGCGAACCTTATCCATGGGCGACATGGCCGAATCATTTCCCGACTGGGTACGCCAGTGTCTACGGGGCAGGTCGCCGTTAGCATGCCGATGTCGCTGGCAGGTAAATGAGGCCCAGATGCGTTGCGCACAATCGCGGCAAAGAATGGGCCGGTGAGCGGCCTGCGTGCGCGAGAGAACCGACATGTCGAACGACTTCCTCTATCCCGTCACTACCCAGACCTGGAGCAACGGCCGCCACCTGGTGCGCTGCGTCAAGGTCATCCAGGAAACATGGGACGTCCGCACCTTCTGTTTCATGGCCGACCAGCCCGTGCTGTTCTTCTTCAAGCCGGGGCAGTTCGTCACCCTGGAGCTGGAGATCGATGGCCAGCCGGTGATGCGCTCGTACACCATCTCCAGCTCGCCGTCGGTGCCTTACAGCTTCTCCATCACCATCAAGCGGGTGCCGGGCGGCAAGGTTTCCAACTGGTTGCACGACAACCTGTCCGAGGGCCAGGAGCTGGCGGTGCACGGCCCGGTCGGGCTGTTCAATGCCATCGACTTTCCGGCCGACAAGGTACTGTTCCTCAGCGGCGGGGTGGGCATTACCCCGGTGATGTCGATGGCGCGCTGGTTCTACGACACCAACGCCAACGTCGACATGGTGTTCGTGCACAGTGCCCGCTCGCCCAAGGACATCATCTATCAGCGCGAGCTGGAACACATGGCCGCGCGGATCGCCAACTTCAACCTGCACGTGATCTGCGAGAAACACGGCCTTGGCGAGTCCTGGTCGGGTTACCGGGGCTACCTCAACCAGCCGATGCTGGAGCTGATGGCCCCGGATTATCTGGAGCGGGAAATCTTCTGCTGCGGCCCGACGCCCTACATGAGCGCGGTCAAGCGTCTGCTCGAGGCCAAGGGCTTCGACATGAGCCGCTATCATGAGGAAGCCTTCGGCCCGGTGCCGGCCGAAGTGCGCCAGGAGGTCAAGGAACTGGCCGAGCTGGCCGCCGATGCTCCGGAGGTTCCGGCCGCAGAACGCAACCAGGTGGCCTTCACCAGCACCGGCAAGAGCATTCAGGTCGGCCCCGGTGAAACCGTTCACGCGGCAGCTGCCAAGCTCGGCCTGCATATCCCCAAGGCCTGCGGTATGGGTATATGCGGTACTTGCAAAGTGCTCAAGACGGCGGGCGACGTGGACATGGAGCACAACGGCGGGATCACCGACGAGGACGTGGCCGAGGGTTACATCCTGTCCTGCTGCAGCGTGCCGCGTAACGACGTGAGCATCGATTACTGACCTGCTGATCAAAATGTGATCAGGCCGCTGCGTCGCCCGGATTACGGGCGCTGTGGCGGCTATCCAACAGTTTGTCCACAGCCCGGCGCACAGTAATTGTGTGCAAGGCGGGCGACATCTTTCGCTAACCCTTTATATCAGCGGCTTTTGAACGGATAGACGGCGAGCTATCCGTTCAAGAGCGCAGGCTTGAACAGCTTATCCACAGCGCTATTCACAGCGTTATGCAGCCCTGCACGGCGCGCTGCCTGAGCGTCGGCTTGATCGCCTGTATGTTTTTTGATCTTCGGGCTGGAGGCCCCTGTTCACGAGGCTTTCAGCCTGGTGGCGACAGCTTGTGCACAGCTTGATCCACGGAGTCTGGGGAAAATGGACGGCGGGTTATTCACCCTGCTGCAGGTTTCATGGCGCTGCCGCCTCATAAATACTGGGCGCAGACGCTTGATCAAAAAACGTTCATCTCTCTCAATGCCGCACGGCTTGAGGCCTCCAGCCCATTCACTACAACTTATGCACAGAAGCGCGCACAGTTTCTGTGTGTAGATAAGTTGCCAAGGCGAAGCTGCCGATCATTTTTTGTTCGATTTGCTGTGGCCCTTTGATAGCAAGGCCTTCAGAACTTTTCCGACAGCTTATCCCCATTATCGTCCCCGGTTGCTGGGGATGGATGTCCACAAGAGATAAACGCACTTGGCTGGTGCTGTGGATTACTTGGCACCTAAAGGCACTGGTCAAAATGTGATCAGCTTTCTACAGGCCTTTAGTAGCAAGGCCTGAGGCCACATATGCACAGCTTGTGAAAGCGCTCCTGCACAGCGATTGTGCGTAACCTGATTCACAACCTATTGAAATAGAACGTTTTTTGTACGATGGCCGGAAGCCCTCGTGAATGCTGGGCCGTAGCCATCTAGCGACAGTTTATGCACAGCGCTTTCCACGGAATCTGGGGATGTAGTCGAGCAGTGCTCACTGGTGTGCGAAGCATAGCGCGTGGCCATGTCTCGCCCATGCGGGATTTAGCAGCGGTTTTGTGCTGGGTAGAACGGGTTATCCACAGTTAGGAAGTGATGCGGCGGGGCGTTGCGGAGGCTGTGGATGAGGGCCGGCGCGATGCCGGCCCAAAGCTTTGCTCAGGCGGCCATGACTTCGCGGATATCTGCAGCCAGCTGGCGCACTCGTGCTTCCTCGGTATCCCAGGAGCACATGAAGCGCGCGCCGCCGGCACCGATGAAGGTGTAGAAGCGCCAGCCGCGCGCGGTGAGGGCGGCGATGGCCGGTTCGGACATCTGCAGGAATACGCCATTGGCTTCGACCGGGAACATCAGGCTGACGCCGGGTACGTCTTCCACCAGCTTGGCGAGCAGCTGGGCGCAGTGATTGGCGTGGTTGGCGTAGCGCAGCCAGGCATCGTCCTGCAGGATGCCCACCCAGGGCGCCGACAGGTAGCGCATCTTCGAGGCCAGCTGGCCGGCCTGCTTGCAGCGGTAGTCGAAGTCCTCGGCCAGGCCCCGGTTGAAGAACAGGATCGCTTCACCGACCGCCATGCCGTTCTTGGTGCCGCCGAAGCACAGCACGTCGACGCCGGCCTTCCAGGTCAATTCGGCCGGCGTACAGCCGAGAAACGCGCAGGCATTGGAGAAGCGCGCGCCGTCCATGTGCAGGTTCAGGCCCAGTTCGTCACAGGTCTGGCTGATCGCCTGGATTTCCTCGGGGCGGTAGACGGTGCCGACTTCGGTGGCTTGGGTCAGGGTGACCACCCGCGGTTTGGGGAAGTGGATGTCCTTGCGTTTGACGGCGATCTCGCGGATCGAGGCCGGCGTAAGCTTGCCCTGCTCGCTGCGCGCGGTGAGCAGTTTGGAGCCGTTGGAAAAGAACTCCGGCGCGCCGCACTCGTCGGTCTCGACGTGGGCGGTCTCCGAGCAGATCACGCTGTGGTAGCTCTGGCACAGGGAGGCGAGGGCCAGGGAATTGGCAGCGGTGCCGTTGAAGGCGAAGAACACGTCGCAGTCGGTTTCGAACAGGCTGCGAAAGTGGTCTGCGGCGCGGGCCGTCCAGTCGTCGTCACCGTAGGCGCGCTGATGGCCCTGGTTGGCCTCGGCCATGGCCTGCCAGGCTTCGGGGCAGATGCCAGAGTAGTTGTCGCTGGCGAATTGCTGGGCGTTTTCGGGCATTGAGGAGTCCTTGTCTGCGTCGCCCCGTGCGGGCGTATGCCGGTACTGTATCCCGCCGCGCCGGTGCATAGAACTCGCTGGCGCGACATATTGTTCCGTTGGCCAGCCATGCTCAGGCGTGCCATTAATTGTGAACTCACGGGCGCCGATGGGCTCACAAAACAGAGAGTTCACTCAAGGACTCGCCGATCCCAAGCTACAGGAGCCCACCATGAGCTACCGTCATCTGATCGCACTGTTCGCACCGCTTGCCTTCGCCCTGCCAGCCGTGGCCGCCGAGCCCTGGTCGCCGGAGGCCAAGTCGACCTTCGTTCAGGAGTGCGTGAAGGGCGCTCAGTCCGGCCACTCGCAGGAAAAGCTGACAGCCTTCTGTGATTGCGCAGCGACCAAGGTCAGCCAAGAGTTCAGCGAGGCGGAAATGGCCGAGATGAGCAAGCAAGTTCCGCCGGATGCGGCGCTGCAGAAGCGTCTGGTCACGGCCTCGAGCAGCTGCAACGAAAAGCTGCAGTAAGCCTTGAGGGCGGCGTACGCTCTACGCCGCCCTTTTCGTTTGCGCCATGGCGCTGGCAACCTCTACCTTGATGCTTTATCCGTCAGCGTGATGGGCGTGCATGCCTTCTTCTTTCCCACACCATCCTTCCCCTAGCCGCGACGCGGCCCTCGATCTGATCAAATGGCTGGCGCTGCTGACCATGCTGATCGATCACCTGCGCCATGCCTGGCCCGAGCTGTATTTCCTCTATGTGCCTGGCCGCCTGGCCTTTCCATTGTTCTGCTTGGCCATCGCCGCCAACGTCGCACGGCCCACGGTGGGCAACGCTGGTGGTGTGACCGCCCGTTACCTAGGTTGGCTGTTGCTGTTCTCGCTGATCTCCGAATGGCCATACCGGCTGCTGGTGCCGACCGCCGAATCGCTCAACGTGATGCCGACCCTGGTGCTCGGGCTGCTGATTGCCAATGCCGTGCAGCGGGCCGACATCCAGGCGCGCTGGCTGGGCGCCGGGGCATTGGCGACCGCTGTATTGGCTCACGAATGGCTGATGTTCGGCGTCTTTGGTGCGTTGTTGCCAGCGGCTTTCCTGCTGGCCCTGCGCGGGCCCCGTGGCGTGTGGCTGTTGCCTATGCTCGGCTGCCTGGCGGCCAATTACTGGGCGCCTTTCTATGCCGATGCGGCCCGTGGTGATCCCTTCGCATGGAGCGTGCTTGCCATGTGCCTGTTTGCGCCATTGTTGGGCCTGCTGCTATTGCGCCTCCAGCCGCCATTCCCGGTGCCGCCGGTCAGGCGCTGGGCTTACCTCTTCTATCCGGCGCATTTTCTCGTCTTGGTGGCGCTGCGCAGTCTCTGAGCTGGCGTAACAGGCCGTTGAAAAACGTAGGCGAGGCAGTCAGTGCAAGGCCTGGGCAGCCCCACAAAAACAGCCGAGAAAGCGCAGTTTACGTGCTGTAAATGAGCATTTTGAGGCTGTTTTTAACGCAGCAATGGCAACGTAGGTAGTTTTTCAACGGCCTGTTCGGGCATGCACAAATGCGACGCTTAGGCATGTCGCAAACGCAATCTCCCGTGGCGTACATAGGCATCTGGTTCTCGAGGGCGAGTCATACCATCGCTGCAACAAGACTCATATCGAGCAACCGAGCCAGATGCGGCGCTGCGAGGCGCCCCGGGGAGAAACGTGATGTTCAGCAAGCAAGATCAGATTCAAGGCTACGATGACGCCCTGCTCAGTGCCATGCAGGCCGAGGAGCGTCGTCAGGAACATCACATCGAGCTGATTGCCTCGGAGAACTACACCAGCAAGCGCGTGATGGAAGCCCAGGGCAGCGGCCTGACCAACAAGTACGCCGAAGGCTACCCGGGCAAGCGCTACTACGGCGGTTGCGAGCACGTGGACAAGGTCGAGGCGCTGGCCATCGAGCGCGCCAAGCAGCTGTTCGGTGCCGACTTCGCCAACGTGCAGCCGCACTCCGGTTCCTCCGCCAACTCGGCCGTCTATCTGGCGCTGCTGCAGCCCGGCGACACCATCCTGGGCATGAGCCTGGCCCATGGCGGCCACCTGACCCACGGCGCCAAGGTGTCGTCCTCTGGCAAGCTGTACAACGCCGTGCAGTACGGCATCGACACCGACACCGGCCTGATCGACTACGACGAAGTCGAGCGCCTGGCCGCCTTGCACAAGCCGAAGATGATCGTCGCCGGCTTTTCGGCCTATTCCAAGACCCTGGATTTCCCGCGCTTTCGCGCCATCGCCGACAAGGTCGGTGCCTTGCTCTTCGTGGACATGGCGCACGTGGCCGGGCTGGTCGCCGCCGGCCTGTACCCCAACCCGGTGCCGCTGGCCGACGTGGTCACCACCACCACCCACAAGACTCTGCGTGGCCCGCGTGGTGGGCTGATCCTCGCCAAGGCCAACGAAGAGATCGAGAAGAAGCTCAACGCCGCGGTGTTCCCCGGCGCCCAGGGCGGCCCGCTGATGCACGTGATCGCCGCCAAGGCCGTGTGCTTCAAGGAAGCGCTGGAGCCCGGCTTCAAGGACTACCAGGCCCAGGTGATCAAGAACGCCCAGGCCATGGCTGCGGTGTTCATCGAGCGCGGTTTCGACGTGGTCTCCGGTGGCACCGACAACCACCTGTTCCTGCTCTCGCTGATCAAGCAGGGCATCACCGGCAAGGATGCTGACGCCGCCCTGGGCCGCGCCGGCATCACGGTCAACAAGAACGCCGTGCCCAACGACCCGCAGTCGCCGTTCGTGACCTCGGGCCTGCGCATTGGTACGCCGGCGGTCACCACCCGCGGCTTCAAGGAAGCTCAGTGCCGTGAGCTGGCGGGCTGGATCGCCGACATCCTCGAGCACCTCGGCGACGCCGATGTCGAGGCCCAGGTGGCTGGCCTGGCGGCCGGTCTGTGCGCCGATTACCCGGTCTATCGCTAACGCATCGTCTTCACGTCGGAGCTGCCGCTTTGATGCCCTAGGACGCCGGAACCCATCGTCGATCGATGGGTTTCATACGTCCTGCGGTCCGGGTGTGCTCCTACAGCAAGCAGAATTCAGGAGTACCTTATGCAGCGCTATTCCGGCTTCGGCCTGTTCAAGCACTCGTTCAGCCACCATGAAAACTGGCAGCGCATGTGGCGCAACCCGACCCCTAAGCCGGTTTATGACGTGGTCATCGTCGGCGGTGGCGGTCACGGCCTGGCCACCGCCTATTACCTGGCCAAGGAATTCGGCGTGAAGAACGTCGCCGTGGTCGAGAAGGGCTGGCTGGGCGGTGGCAACACGGCGCGCAACACCACCATCGTGCGTTCCAACTACCTGTGGGACGAGTCGGCGCACCTCTACGAGCACGCGATGAAACTGTGGGAGGGCCTGTCCCAGGACCTCAACTACAACGTCATGTTCTCCCAGCGCGGCGTGTTCAACCTCGGCCACACCCTGCAGGACATGCGCGACATCGAACGCCGCGTCAGCGCCAACCGCCTTAACGGTATCGATGGCGAAGTGGTCGATGCCAAGCAGGTGGCGGAGATGATTCCCTACCTCGATTGCTCGAAGAACACCCGTTACCCGGTCCTCGGTGCCTCGCTGCAGCGCCGCGGTGGCGTGGCCCGTCACGACGCCGTGGCCTGGGGCTTCGCCCGCGCCGCCGACGCCCTGGGCGTCGACCTGATCCAGCAGACCGAAGTGATCGGCTTCCGCAAGCAGGATGGCGCGGTGATCGGTGTGGAAACCAGCAAGGGCTTCATCGGCGCCAAGCGCGTCGGCGTGGTCGCGGCCGGTAACTCCGGGCACCTGGCCAAGCTCGCCGGCTTCCGCCTGCCACTGGAATCGCACCCGCTGCAGGCGCTGGTTTCCGAGCCGATCAAGCCGATCATCGACACGGTGATCATGTCCAACGCCGTGCACGGCTACATCAGCCAGTCCGACAAGGGCGACCTGGTCATCGGCGCCGGCATCGACGGCTACAACGGCTACGGCCAGCGCGGCTCCTACCCAACCATCGAACACACCCTGCAGGCCATCGTCGAGATGTTCCCGGTGCTCTCGCGCGTGCGCATGAACCGTCAGTGGGGCGGCATCGTCGACACCACGCCGGACGCCTGCCCGATCATCGCCAAGACGCCGGTGAAGAACCTCTACTTCAACTGCGGCTGGGGCACTGGTGGCTTCAAGGCCACACCGGGCTCGGGCAACGTGTTCGCGGCCAGCCTGGCCAAGGGCGAGATGCATCCGCTGGCCAAGGCCTTCTCCATCGAGCGCTTCCACAATGGGGCGCTGATCGACGAGCACGGCGCAGCCGGCGTGGCCCACTGATATTGGCGCCCTCTCTCGGCGAGAGGGGGACGATGGTTTTCTGGAGGTACCGAGCATGTTGCACATCTTCTGCCCTCACTGTGGCGAACTGCGTTCCGAAGAAGAATTCCACGCTGGTGGCCAGGCGCACATCGCCCGTCCACTGAACCCGAACGCCTGCACCGACGCGGAGTGGGGCGAGTACCTGTTCTTCCGCGACAACCCGCGCGGCATCCACCACGAGCTGTGGATTCACGCAGCGGGCTGCCGCCAGTACTTCAACGTCACCCGTCACACGGTGAGCTACGAGATTCTCGAGACCTACAAGATCGGCGAGCGCCCCAGCGTGACTGAGGCTGGCATCGCCGCGAAAAAGGCCGCTGACCAAGGAGTAACGGCATGAGCCAGGTCAATCGTCTTTCCCAGGGTGGCCGCATCGACCGTAGCCAGCCGCTGACCTTCAACTTCAACGGCCAGACCTACCAGGGTTACGCCGGCGACACCCTGGCCGCTGCGCTGCTTGCCAATGGCGTCGACGTCGTCGGCCGCAGCTTCAAGTACTCGCGCCCGCGCGGCATCGTCGCTGCCGGTGCCGAAGAGCCCAATGCCGTGCTGCAGATCGGCTCCACCGAGGCGGCGCAGATCCCCAACGTGCGTGCCACCCAGCAGGCGCTGTACGCCAACCTGAGCGCTACCAGCACCAACGGCTGGCCGAGCGTCAATACTGACCTGATGGGCATCCTCGGCAAGGTCGGCGGTGGCATGATGCCGCCCGGTTTCTACTACAAGACCTTCATGTACCCGCAGAACCTGTGGCTGACCTACGAGAAGTACATTCGCAAGGCCGCCGGTCTCGGTCGTTCGCCGAAAGAAAACGACCCCGACATCTACGACTACATGAACCAGCACTGCGACGTGCTGGTGGTCGGTTCCGGCCCCGCCGGCCTGGCCGCAGCCCTGGCTGCCGGCCGTAGCGGTGCGCGGGTGATCCTGGCCGACGAGCAGGAAGAGCTCGGCGGCAGCCTGCTCTCCACCCGCGAGATGCTCGACGACAAGCCCGCTGCCGAGTGGGCCGCCAAGGCCATCGCCGAACTGCAGGCCATGCCGGAAGTGACCCTGCTGCCGCGTTCAACGGTCAACGGCTACCACGACCACAACTTCCTGACCATTCACCAGCGCCTCACCGACCATCTCGTTGAAGTCGCCCCCATGGGCCAGCCGCGTCAGCGCCTGCACCGGGTGCGTGCCGGTCGCGTGGTGCTGGCCACCGGCGCCCACGAGCGCCCGTTGGTGTATGGCAACAACGACGTGCCCGGCAACATGCTGGCCGACGCCGTGTCGACCTACGTGCGCCGCTACGGCGTGGCGCCCGGCCAGAAACTGGTGCTGTCGACCAACAACGATTACGCCTACCGCGTGGTGCTCGACTGGCTCGACGCCGGTCGCCAGGTGGTGGCCGTGGCCGACGCGCGCAGCAACCCGCGCGGCAGCTGGGTCGAGGAAGCGCGCCGGCGTGGCGTGCGGGTACTCACCGGCAGCGCCGTGGTCGAAGCGCGCGGCAGCAAGCGCGTCACTGGTGCGCGCATCTGCGCCATCGACGCCGCCAGGCACAAGGTCACCAGCCCCGGCGAGACCCTCGATTGCGACCTGATCACCAGTTCCGGCGGCTACAGCCCGGTCGTGCACCTGGCGTCGCACCTGGGTGGCCGTCCGGTCTGGCGTGAAGACATCCTCGCTTTCGTACCGGGTGAGGGCTTCCAGAAGCGTCATTGCGCCGGTGCCGTGAATGGCGTGTTCGGCATGGGCGACAGCCTGGCCGACGGTTTCGAAGCCGGTGCCAAGGCCGCCGCGGAAGTGGGCTTCCAGCCCGTTACCGGTACCCTGCCAAAGGCCGAGAAGCGTATCGAGGAAGCCACCATCGCGCTGTTCCAGGTGCCGCACGACAAGAACACCGCGCGTGCGCCTAAACAATTCGTCGACCAGCAGAACGACGTCACCGCCGCCGGCATCGAGCTGGCCACCCGCGAGGGCTTCGAGTCGGTCGAGCACGTCAAACGCTACACCGCGCTGGGTTTCGGCACCGACCAGGGCAAGCTGGGCAACATCAACGGCCTGGCCATCGCCGCCCGTTCGCTGGGCATCGGCATCGGTGAAATGGGCACCACCATGTTCCGCCCGAATTACACCCCGGTGACCTTCGGCGCCATCGCCGGCCGTCATTGCGGCGAGCTGTTCGAGCCCAAACGTTACACCGCTCTGCAGAAGTGGCACCTGCAGCAGGGCGCCGAGTTCGAGGACGTCGGCCAGTGGAAACGCCCCTGGTACTTCCCGAAGAACGGTGAAGACATGCATGCCGCCGTAGCCCGTGAATGCCTGGCCGTGCGCAATGCGGTGGGCATTCTCGATGCCTCGACCCTGGGCAAGATCGATATCCAGGGCCCGGATGCCCGCGAATTCCTCAACCGCGTGTACACCAACGCCTGGACCAAGCTGGACGTGGGCAAGGCCCGCTACGGCCTGATGTGCAAGGAAGACGGAATGGTATTCGACGACGGCGTCACCGCCTGTCTGGCCGACAACCATTTCGTCATGACCACCACCACCGGCGGCGCTGCCCGCGTGATGGAGTGGCTGGAAATCTATCATCAGACCGAATGGCCGGAGCTGAAGGTGTACTTCACCTCGGTCACCGACCACTGGGCGACCCTGACCCTGTCCGGCCCCAACAGCCGCAAGCTCTTGGCCGAAGTCACCGACATCGATCTGGACAAGGACGCCTTCCCGTTCATGACCTGGAAGGAAGGCAAGGTCGCTGGCGTACCGGCTCGCGTGTTCCGCATTTCCTTCACCGGTGAGCTGAGCTACGAAGTCAACGTGCAGGCCGATTACGCTCTGGGCGTTCTCGAGCAGATCGCCGAGGCCGGCAAGAAGCACGGCCTGACGCCTTACGGCACCGAGACCATGCACGTGTTGCGCGCCGAGAAGGGCTTCATCATCGTCGGCCAGGACACCGACGGTTCGGTCACCCCGGACGACCTGGGCATGGGCTGGTGCGTCGGTCGCACCAAGCCGTTCTCCTGGATCGGCTGGCGCGGCATGAACCGCGAGGACTGCCTGAAGGAAAACCGCAAGCAGCTGATCGGCCTCAAGCCGGTGGATCCGAACAAGGTGCTGCCGGAAGGCGCCCAGCTGGTGTTCGATCCCAAGCAGTCGATTCCGATGACCATGGTCGGTCACGTCACGTCCAGCTACATGAGCGCCGCGATGGGCCATTCCTTCGCCATGGCCCTGGTCAGGGGCGGCCTCAAGCGCATCGGCGAGCGCGTGTTCGCACCGCTGGTCGATGGCAGCGTGATCGAAGCCGAAATCGTCAGCCCCGTGTTCTATGACCCGAAAGGGGACCGCCAGAATGTCTAACGTCAATGTTTACGAGCAACGCCCCGCCGACATCGCCGGGCAATCGCCGCTGCACCACGCCGGCTTGCACGAGCTGGCCGGCAAGGGCCGCACCGGCGCTGGGGTGACGCTGCGCGAGAAGAAACTGCTGGGCCACCTGGTGCTGCGTGGCGATGCCGACGACGCCAACTTCGCCGGCGGCGTGCACAAGGCCCTGGGCCTGGAGCTGCCGGGCGCCCTGATGCTGGTAGCCAGCGGCGATACCTCGCTGCAATGGCTGGGCCCGGATGAATGGCTGCTGATCGTGCCTGGCGGCAGCGAGCTCGAGGTCGAGCGCAAGCTGCGCGAGGCCCTCGACGGCCAGCACATCTCGGTGGTCAACGTCAGCGGTGGGCAAACCTTGCTGGAGCTGTCCGGGCCGAAGGTGCGCGAACTGCTGATGAAGTCCAGCAGCTACGACGTGCACCCGAACAACTTCCCGGTGGGCAAGGCCGTGGGCACGGTGTTCGCCAAATCCCAGCTGGTGATTCGCCACACCGGCGAAGACACCTGGGAACTGCTGATTCGTCGCAGCTTCTCCGACTACTTCTGGCTGTGGCTGCAGGATGCCAGCGCCGAGTACGGGTTGGCTGTGGAGGCTTGAGGACATTGGAACCGTAGGGTGGACGACGCTTTTTTCGTCCACCTTGGGATCGCAACGGTGGATGGGGCGGGCCGCGTAGGTGAAGCGTCATCGACCCTACGTGACTGAGTTTTCGTTTCGCTAAGCGGTATGTTCAAGCAGAGGCGGGCATTGGTGATTTACTGTGGGGAGGGCGGGGACGCCTAGTCCATGCCCGCGAAAAGTCACGGGCATGGACTAGGCGTCCCCGCCCGTTCCCACAGACCGTCGCTCCTGCTTTAGCTTCACCACTCCCAAAGGCTGCGCACAGGTGCAGCCAACGACGCTCCAGATCGTGCACTGCCGGTCAGCGCATGGGAGCGATCACCATAAGGAATCGCTTTCATGAGCCGTACCCCCGACACCTGGATTCTCACCGCCCACTGCCCCAGCGTGCTGGGCACCGTGGATGTGGTGACCCGCTACCTGTTCGAGCAGGGCTGCTACGTCACCGAGCACCACAGCTTCGATGATCGCCTGGCCAGTCGCTTCTTCATCCGTGTCGAATTCCGCACCCAGGCCGATTTCGACGAGGCGACCTTCCTCGCCGGCCTCAACGAGCGCACTGCGCCGTTCGACATGCGCACCGAGCTGACGCCGCCGGGCTACCGCGCCAAGGTGGTGATCATGGTGTCCAAGGCCGATCACTGCCTCAATGACCTGCTCTACCGCCAGCGCACCGGCCAGTTGCCGATGGACATCACCGCCATCGTCTCCAACCACCCGGATCTCAAGCCGCTCGCCGACTGGCACGGCATCCCGTACCACCACTTTCCGCTCGACCCCAACGACAAGCCCGCCCAGGAGCGCCGGGTGATGCAGGTGGTCGAGGACACCGGCGCCGAGCTGGTGGTGCTTGCCCGCTACATGCAGGTGCTGTCCGCCGACCTGTGCCGCAAGCTCGACGGCCGGGCGATCAACATCCATCACTCGCTGCTACCCGGCTTCAAGGGCGCCAAGCCGTATCACCAGGCGTACCAGAAGGGCGTGAAACTGGTCGGCGCCACAGCGCACTTCATCAACAACGACCTGGATGAAGGGCCGATCATCACCCAGGGAGTGGAAAGCGTCGATCATGCGCATTACCCCGAGGATCTGGTGGCAAAAGGCCGCGATATCGAATGCCTGACCCTGGCCCGCGCGGTCGGTTACTTCCTCGAGCGCCGGGTGTTTCTCAACGCCAATCGGACCGTAGTCCTCTAACCTGAGGCGGTGCCGCGCAGAGAACGGCGGCTGTCGGTTTTGCATCCGCGGCTGCGCCATACGCTAGCTAGTCTGGCTAGACCATTCGCGCTGCCCTCACCGTCAGCACGACAGCTCGGTAGCCGTCCTGCCCTTACCGGCGGGTGCCGAGACAGACGCTTCAATACTCCATCGCAAGACCTCGCGCCTTGCATCCACAAGAAGAAAGGAGATTCATATGTCTGGTAATCGCGGTGTCGTCTATCTCGGCACAGGCAAGGTCGAAGTCCAGAAGATCGACTATCCGAAGATGCAGGATCCGCGCGGTCGCAAGATCGAGCACGGCGTCATTCTGAAGGTCGTTTCCACCAACATCTGCGGCTCCGACCAGCACATGGTGCGCGGCCGTACCACCGCCCAGGTCGGCCTGGTGCTCGGTCACGAGATCACCGGTGAAGTGATCGAGAAGGGCAGCGACGTCGAGAACCTGAAGATCGGTGATCTGGTCTCGGTACCGTTCAACGTCGCCTGCGGCCGCTGCCGTTCCTGCAAGGAACAACACACCGGCGTGTGCCTGACCGTCAACCCGGCGCGTGCCGGCGGCGCTTACGGTTACGTGGACATGGGCGACTGGACTGGCGGCCAGGCCGAGTACGTGCTGGTGCCGTATGCCGACTTCAACCTGCTCAAGCTGCCGAATCGCGACAAGGCGATGGAGAAGATCCGCGATCTGACCTGCCTCTCCGACATCCTGCCGACCGGTTACCACGGCGCCGTGACCGCTGGCGTTGGCCCGGGTAGCACGGTGTACATCGCCGGTGCCGGACCGGTCGGCCTGGCTGCAGCGGCCTCGGCGCGTCTGTTGGGCGCGGCGGTGGTGATCGTCGGTGACGTCAACCCGGTGCGCCTGGCGCACGCCAAGGCCCAGGGTTTCGAAATCGCCGACCTGTCCAAGGACACCCCGCTGCATGAGCAGATCGCTGACCTGCTCGGTGAGCCGGAAGTGGATTGCGCGGTCGATGCGGTGGGCTTCGAGGCCCGCGGCCATGGCCATGCCGGTGCCCAGCACGAGGCGCCGGCCACGGTGCTCAACTCGTTGATGGGCGTGGTTCGGGTCGCCGGCAAGATCGGCATTCCCGGCCTCTACGTCACCGAAGATCCGGGCGCGGTGGACGCCGCTGCGAAGATCGGCAGCCTGAGCATCCGCTTCGGCCTTGGCTGGGCCAAGTCGCATAGCTTCCATACCGGGCAGACCCCGGTGATGAAGTACAACCGCGCCCTGATGCAGGCCATCATGTGGGATCGCATCAACATCGCCGAAGTGGTTGGCGTGCAGGTGATCAGCCTGGACGACGCTCCGCGCGGTTACGGCGAGTTCGATGCCGGCGTGCCGAAGAAATTCGTCATCGACCCGCACAAGACCTTCAGCGCAGCCTGAAGCAGAAAAGCGGAGCCACAAGGCTCCGCTTTTTCTTTACCTTCCTTTTTCATTCCTGTGGTCAGCACGGCTGCTACCCTGTCAGGCTCGACCTGCAGGAGCACCTCATGAGCTTTGACCGGCGGATTTCCCTGATCACCCTGGGCGTGGCCGATGTACAGGCCAGCGCCGCCTTCTATGAACGCCTGGGCTGGACGCGCTCGTCCGCGTCCCAGGAGCAGATCGTCTTCATCAAGCTCAAGGGCCTTGCCCTGGGGCTGTTCTCACGCGATGAGCTGGCCATGGACGCCAATTTGCCCGAAGCCGGCCCTGCAGGCTTTTCCGGCATCACCCTGGCGCACAATCTGGAAAGCCCCGAGGCCGTGGACGCGGCCATGGCGCTCGCTGTCGCCTCGGGAGCGCAGCAGGTCAAGGCGCCGGAGAAGGTGTTCTGGGGTGGCTATTCAGGGTACTTCGCCGATCCGGACGGCCACCTTTGGGAGCTGGCGCACAATCCCTTCGCGCCGCTGGACGAGGCCGGCCATATGATCCTGCCGGACTGATGAAGTCGTTTGGCTGGGGCAGGCTCAGCCCTTGGCTTCCTGCTTCAGCTGGGTGATCAGCGCATCCTTCTCTTCCCAAAGGCCGCTGACCCAGTCCTGTACGTACAGGCGGAAATCCGCATCGTTCTGGTAGTCACCCTGCCACAGCGCCGGCTCCAGCGGCCGGGTGCGGATATCCATGATGACCTTTGGCACCTGGCCGCTGATCAGCTTCCAGAAACCGGGCGGGGTGTCCTCGGCATAAATGATGGTGACATCCAGAATGGCGTCGAGCTGCTCGCCCAGGGCCGCGAGTACGAAGGCCACCCCGCCGGCTTTGGGCTTGAGCAGGTGCTGATAGGGCGAGCCCTGCTGGGCCTGCTTGGCGGGCGTGAAGCGCGTGCCTTCCAGGTAATTGACCACGGTAACCGGCAGATCCCGGAATTTCTCGCAAGCGCGGCGGGTGATTTCCAGGTCCTGGCCCTTGAGCTGCGGGTACTTCTCCAGCTTGGCCTTGCTGTAGCGCTTCATGAAGGGGTAATCCAGCGCCCAGAACGCCAGGCCGAGAAAGGGCACCCAGATCAGCTGCTGTTTGAGGAAGAATTTGAAGTAGGGCGTCTTGCGGTTGAAGGCCTGCACCAGCGCGGGAATGTCGACCCACGACTGGTGGTTGCTGATGACCAGGTAGGACGTGTCCTGGCGCAGCTCGGCGTTGCCGCGGATATCCCACTGGGTCGGCGTGAGCGCCGCGAAGATGCGCTTGCAGTTCTCGGCCCAGGCTTCGGCGATATGCATCACCTGGCGCGAACAGGCCGCCTTCAGCGCCTGGCCGGGCAGCACGAACTTGCCGAGGGCGATGAACATCATCGGCCCGATGAGAATCAGCGTGTTGAGCAGCAACAGCAGGATGACGGTGATGCCGGTGAGCAGACGGCGCATGACAGCTCCTTGAGGGCACGAGGTATTCATCATAGGCAGACCGCATGCTGGCGCCAAATCGTTGCTCAGGGCAAGGCGTTACCGGATGTCCTGCTGCTACGCGATGGCCTTGGTAAGGCAGAAGCAGACACTCAAACCAACCTGTGGGAGCCCCGACCTCGGGGCGAAACGATTGCAGCCTGACTGCCTATTTCGGCGGTGCCTGAGCGATTCGCCGCGAGGTCGCGGCTCCCACAATGGATCGGATAACGGCCGCTACCGCCACTAAGCCGCCCTCGTGCACCGCTCAGAACAACCTGGCCAATAGCGCGGTAACAGCCGTTTCCACCCGCAAGATCCGCTCACCCAGCTGCACTGGCTTGAGGCCGGCCTCGGCCAGCTTGTCCACTTCGTAGGGAATCCAACCGCCTTCCGGGCCGATGGCCAGGGTTACCGCTTGCTCGACGGCGCGGGGGCAGGCCGGGTAGTCGCCGGGGTGCCCGGTCAGGCCTAGCGTACCGGCGGCCAGCTGGGGCAGACGATCCTCGACGAAGGGCTTGAAGCGCTTCTCGATGATCACCTCGGGCAGTACGGTATCCCGGGCCTGCTCCAGGCCCAGGATCAACTGCTCGCGAATCGCTTCCGGCTCCAGAAAGGGCGTCTGCCAGAAGCTTTTCTCCACCCGGTAGCTGTTGAGCAGCACCAGCCGCGGCACGCCCATGGAGCTGACGCTCTGCAGCACGCGCTTGAGCATCTTCGGGCGCGGCAGGGCGAGCAGCAGGGTGATCGGCAATTTGGCCGGTGGCGGCTGGTCGAAGGCGACCTGGAGTTCCGCGCTCGCCCCATCGAGCTGCAACAGCTGGCCACGACCCATCTGCCCGCCAAGGCGGCCGACACGCAAGGTGGCGCCGTTCTCGGCACGGTGTACTTCATTGAGATGGGTGAGGCGGCGACCGCTCAGGCGCACCCGGTCGGCGGCGATGAAGTCACCGTCCTCGAGCAGCAGCAGATTCATGGCTGGACGCTGGGCGGCTGGTCGGTCGGTGCGTTTTCGTCTTCCTCATCCGGCTGGCCGCGGCGCGTGCGGATCAGGCTGCCGGCCAGGATGCCCAGTTCGAACAGCAGCCACATCGGGACGGCGAGCAGGGTCTGCGAGAAGATGTCCGGCGGGGTGAGGATCATGCCGACCACGAAGCAGCCGATGATCACGTAAGGGCGGATCTTGCGCAGGTATTCGACGTCGACGATGCCGATCCAGATCAGCAGCACCACCGCGACCGGGATCTCGAACGCCACGCCGAAGGCGAAGAACAGCGTCATCACGAAGTCGAGGTAGCTGGCGATGTCGGTCATCATCGACACGCCTTCGGGCGTCACGCTGGCGAAGAAGTGGAAGATGATCGGGAATACCAGGAAGTAGGCGAAGGCCATGCCGGCGTAGAACAGGATGATGCTGGAGATCAGCAGCGGAATGGCAATGCGCTTTTCGTGCTTGTACAGCCCCGGGGCGATGAAGCCCCAGACCTGGTGCAGGATCACCGGCATGGCCAGGAATACCGCGACGATCATGGTCAGCTTGAAGGGCGTGAGGAACGGCGAGGCCACGTCGGTGGCGATCATCGTTGCGCCTTCGGGCAGGTACTGGCGCAGCGGCGCCGAGACCAGGGTGTAGATCTTCTGCGCGAAGTAGAACAGGCAGGCGAAGATCAGAAAGATCGCCGCCACGCAGCGCAGCAGACGGGTGCGCAATTCGGCGAGGTGGGAAACCAGCGGCATTTCCTGGTCGTTGTCGGGCAGTCGACTCATGGTTGCGGCGTCTTGTCCTGGCTGGCGACGGGCGCCGTGGAGGGCGGTGTTGCAGGCGCTGGAGCGGGCTCCACCGGCGCTTGCGCAGCGGGCTCGGCAGCGGTGCTCGGTTGCATGGCAGGCGGCGGCACGCTGGCCTGGGGCGCCGGCGGCAGGATGTCGTTCTTGACCGCCTGCATCTCGCGCTCCAGTTCGAGGATGCGTTCGTTATGCAGTTGCCGGCGTATTTCGTCAGCGCCGATCTCACGCTCGACTTCCGACTTGATCGCGTTGAAGCTGCGCTTGATGCGCCCGATCCACAATCCGGCGGTGCGCGCCGCACCTGGCAGGCGCTCGGGGCCGAGCACCAGCAGGGCGATCAGCCCGACCAGCAGCAGCTCGCTGAAACTGATACCGAACATGCTTTGCCTCAGTCTTTGCGCAGCGGTTCTTCGACCTTGCTGGCCTGGCCTTCAACGGTGTGCGGCTGGCTCAGCGGTGCTTGTTGCTGGTAAGGCTGTTGCGGTTGCTGCGGCTGTTGCGCGTGCGGCTCGGCCGGCTTGCCGTCTTCCTCGTTCATCGCCTTGCGGAAACCCTTGATGGTTTCACCGAGGTCGGAACCCAGGTTCTTGAGTTTCTTGGTACCGAACACCAGCACCACGACGATCAGAATGACGACCCAGTGTTTCCAGTCGAAAATGCCCATGTTTCGTAGTCCTCGTCAGCGTCTTTATTGAGTGTCGCTGTCGCTGCGCGCGGCTTTTTCCGCGTGCCCCGACAGGCCGAAACGGCGATCCAGTTCGTCCAGCACCGCTTGCGGGTGCTGATCCAGCGCGGCCAGCATGACCAGGCTGTGGAACCACAGGTCGGCGGTTTCGTAGATCAGGTCGCTGCAGTCGCCGCTGCTGGCGGCGTCCTTGGCGGCAAGAATGGTTTCCACCGATTCTTCGCCGACCTTCTCCAGAATCTTGTTCAGGCCCTTGTGGTACAGGCTGGCCACGTACGAGCTGTCCGGTGCCGCGCCCTTGCGCGACTCCAGCACCTCGGCCAGGCGCTTGAGGGTATCAGTCATGGCGGTGCTCCGGCGAATAGATGGTGTGCGGATCTTTCAGCACCGCATCGACGGTTTTCCAGGCACCGTTTTCGAACACCCGATAGAAGCAGCTCTCGCGGCCGGTGTGGCAGGCGATGCCGCCCAACTGCTCGACCATCAGCACGATCACGTCGGCGTCGCAGTCCAGGCGCAGCTCGTGGAGTTTCTGCACATGGCCGGACTCCTCGCCCTTGCGCCACAGCTTGCCGCGCGAACGTGACCAATAAATGGCGCGCTGCTCGCTGGCGGTCAACGCCAGGGCTTCGCGGTTCATCCAGGCCATCATCAGGATGCGCCCGGTCTGGTAGTCCTGCGCGATGGCCGGGATCAGGCCGTTGTCGTCCCACTTGATTGCATCTAGCCAGTCGTTCATTGCATTTCCATCTTCAATCGAAGCCAAGTGTGCCAGCCGGGACGCGGGCTGGCTATCGGCGCAGGACCAGGTACAGACCGCTGGCGCCCATCAGCCAGGCCGGCCAGGCCGTGGCGGGTTCGCTCAGGTTGCCCAGGCCGAGGGCCGTCACCACACCGCCGCCGATCAGCGCGGCGCCGATCAGCCGCACCGCCCAACCATCACGCTCGCGCCATGGCGGTGGCGGGTCGTTGGCGTGGGGCTGGGCCATGCGCTCGAGCAGGCTGCGGGTCATGTTGGCCAGGTGCGGCAATTGCTCGACCTGGCTCTGCAGGTTGTGCATGACGTTGCGTGGGCTGACGCGCTCGCGCATCCAGCGCTCCAGGAATGGCTGGGCAGTGGTCCACAGGTCCAGGTCGGGGTACAGCTGGCGGCCCAGACCCTCGATGTTCAGCAGGGTCTTCTGCAGCAGCACCAGTTGCGGCTGGATCTCCATGTTGAAGCGTCGTGCGGTCTGGAACAGGCGCATCAGCAGCAGGCCGAAGGAGATGTCCTTGAGGGGGCGTTCGAAGATCGGCTCGCAGACGGTACGGATCGCCGCCTCGAAGTCGTTGACCTGGGTCTCCTGGGGCACCCAGCCCGAATCGATGTGCAGTTGCGCCACTTTGCGGTAGTCACGTTTGAAGAAGGCCACCAGGTTACGCGCGAGGTAGTCCTGGTCCTCGGGGGTGAGGCTGCCGATGATGCCGCAGTCGATGGCGATGTACTGCGGGTTCCACGGCGTGCGGGTGCTGACGAAGATGTTGCCCGGGTGCATGTCGGCGTGAAAGAAGCTGTGGGTGAACACCTGGGTGAAGAAGATCTCCACGCCGCGCTCGGCCAGCAGTTTCATGTCGGTGCGCTGGTCGGCCAGGGTTACCATGTCGTTGACCGGAATGCCGTAGATGCGCTCCATCACCAGCACCTTGGGGCGGCACCAGTCCCAGTACACCTGCGGCACGTAGAGCAGGCCGGAGTCCTCGAAATTGCGCCGCAGCTGGCTGGCGTTGGCGGCCTCACGCAGCAGGTCGAGCTCGTCGTAGATGGTCTTCTCGTAGTCGCTGACCACATCCACCGGGTGCAGGCGGCGGGCTTCGGCCGAGGCGCGTTCGGCGATTTTGGCGAGTAGGAACAGCCAGGCCATGTCGGCTTTGATCACCGGCTTGAGGCCGGGGCGCACCACCTTGACCACCACTTCCTCGCCGCTTTTCAGCTGTGCGGCGTGCACCTGGGCCACCGAGGCCGAGGCCAGTGGCGCGGTGTCGAAACGGGCGAAGGCCACGCTCACCGGCACGCCGAGCTGCTCTTCGATCAGCGCCAGGGACTTGGCCGGGTCGAACGGCGGTACGCGGTCCTGCAGGTGCGCCAGTTCGTCGGCGATATCCGGCGGCAGCAGATCGCGGCGGGTGGACAGCAACTGACCGAACTTGATGAAGATCGGCCCCAGCTCCTCCAGCGCCAGGCGCAGGCTTTCGCCGCGGCTGCGCGACGACTTGCCGCGCGGCACCCAGCGCCATGGCAGCAGGAAGCGCGGCGCGCGCAGCCAGAACGGCAGCGGCAGGGCGAACAGCAGGTCATCGAGGCGGTAGCGGATGACCACGTAGAGGATGCGCAACAGACGACGAACGGCAAGCAGCTTCATGCGATGGGCTTATGGCGTTGGGCGAGGCGCTCGATGCGCGCGTCGAGACGGTCAAGGGAAAGTTTCAGGTCATCGAGTTCGGCAAAACGCGCGTCGGCCTCGCGTCGGCCGACCAGGGTGCGCGATTCTTCGCTGAGGTAGTCGGCCAGGCTGAGTTGCAGGCTGTGCAGGTTCTCCCGCGTCCAGCCGGCGCGGCTGCGCAGGTGGCCAGCCAGCAGCGCCGTGGGCAGCGGGCCGAGCCAGCGCGACAGCTCGTACTCCCAGTCCAGATCCAGATCCTGCAGCACACCGGCCAGCTCCATCAGCGCGCCGCTGTCGCCATCGAGTTCGACCTCGGGCTCGTGCAGCACCGCCTGCTTGTCCCGGGCCAGGGCCAGGCGCAGCAGGGCGCTGGCGGGGGCACGCAGGGTGCAGTCGACCGCGCCGGCCCATTGCCCGGCCAGGCGCAGCCCCTGGCCGTCGGCGAGAATGAACATCTGCAGTGACGGCGACTGGGCCTGCACCGCGATCACCCGGCCATTGAGCTTGGCCAGGCGAGGCAGAGCGGTGCTGTCCAGCTCGAGCACACGGTTGAGGCCGCGCTCGACGGCCGCCAGCAGGGCCTGGGTGAGCATCAGGGCTTGATACCGCGGTGCAGGGCGACGATGCCGCCGGTCATGTTGTGGTAGGTCACGCGGTCGAAACCGGCGTCCAGCATCATCGCCTTGAGGGTGTCCTGGTCCGGGTGCATGCGGATCGACTCGGCCAGGTAGCGGTAGCTGTCGGCGTCGTTGGTGACCAGCTTGCCCACCAGCGGCATGAAGTTGAACGAATAGGTGTCGTAGACTTTGGACAGCAGGCTGCTCTTGGGCTTGGAGAACTCCAGCACCAGCAGGCGGCCGCCCGGCTTGAGCACGCGCAGCATGGAGGCGATGGCCGCGTCCTTGTGGGTGACGTTGCGCAGGCCGAAGGCAATGGTCACACAGTCGAAATGATTGTCCGGGAAAGGCAGCTTCTCGGCATCGGCCTGCACGAAGGAAATGTTGCCGGACACGCCGCGGTCGAGCAGGCGGTCGCGGCCAACCTTGAGCATCGAAGCGTTGATGTCGGCCAGCACCACTTCGCCGGTCTCGCCGACGATGCGCGAGAACTGGCGGGCCAGGTCACCGGTGCCGCCAGCGATGTCGAGCACCCGGTTGCCGCTGCGCACGCCGGACAGCTCGATGGTGAAGCGCTTCCACAGGCGATGCATGCCGCCGGAGAGCAGGTCGTTCATCAGGTCGTACTTGGCGGCCACCGAATGGAACACCTCGGCGACCTTTTCCGCCTTGCGGCTTTCCGGAACGTCCTGGAAACCGAAGTGGGTGGTGGGTTCGCTGCTGTCGTTCTTGCGCGGATCGTTCATGTGGCCCTTTTCCTGAAGTCCGGGAGGCGTTGGCGTCTGCTCAGTGTGCGGGCTTGGAGCCCAGCATGGCGTGACCGTGATCATGAGACAGCGCCGGGCTCATCTCATCGCAGCATGCCACTGAGTCAGACAAGCGAAAAGGCGAGTTTACCGAGGTAAATAAGCGTTTCCATCGAGTACTGCACGGCAGGCCGCTTCACGGCCTGTTCAACCGCTTGCACAACGCCGAGTGGGGCATTCTAAACCCAAAAGCCGGGCGCCGGCTGCACGCGTGGTAGTGGGCCTGTGGGCGCATCTTGTATATTGCCCCGCCCGCGTTTCAGTCAGGAGAGCCATGATGGCCAGAATCACCGTCGACCGCCCCCACAATCTGGGCATCGAGGCCGCCCGTGGCAAGGCTGAAAAGCTCGCCGAACGCCTGGCCCGCGAGTACGACGTGCGCTACCAGTGGAAGGGCGACACCCTGGAATTCAAACGCAGCGGCGCCGACGGCTGGCTCGCCGTCAGCGAAAACCGCGTGCAGCTGCAACTCAACCTCGGCCTGCTGCTGTCGGTGATGAGCGGCAAGATCAAGAGCGAGATCGAGGAAGTGCTGGATAAGGAGTTGAGTGCTTGACATTTAGGCATCTTGGGCTAAAGGCAGTCCGGCTAAATTGAGCGGTTTGTCACGTCCCTTGGTCGTAGATACATCGCAATATAGTGAAATGAGAATCTCGTCTCTCGGCGGGACAGATCCGGATGGCAAAGTGTTTAATCGCCGCTAAGGGATGATTCACTTTTCCAGGTACGGATTTTCATGCGCTCGTGTTTCCCGCTGTTGCTCATTGCAGTGCCGTTCACTGCACTTGCTCAAACGCCCCCCATCGATCTGCCCGCGAACCGCCAGACGCCGCTGACCCAGGATCTGATACGCGACCGTCAGGAGCGCCTGCTCGACGAGCAGCAACAGCGCCTGCAGGAATTGCAGCAGTTGCTGGGCAAACGTGCCGAGCCGACGGCGCGGCCTTGGCCTATGACGTCGGCGTGATCAGCCACGACGAACACAACTCGGGGGGCAGTGGCCGCCTGAGCGGCCATGCCCTGGAGTTCAGCGCCCGTGGTGAGCACCTGGCTGCCAGCGTC
>NZ_MSXU01000009.1:0-56144 GCF_001945375.1 Pseudomonas sp. PA1(2017) | reverse complement strand
TGTGGGGCGAGCGTTTCAGTTTCGACAGCCTGGCCACCGGCCAGAAGAGCGAAGACGTGCTGTTCAGCTCCCAGCGCATCAGCATCGGCGGGCTCAACTCGGTGCGTGGCTTCAAGGATCAGAGCCTGTCCGGCGACAGCGGCGGTTACTGGCGCAACCAACTGCGCTGGACGCGGCCGGTCACCTGGGCGCCGCTGCAACCCTTCGTGCAGCAATACGGCGCGGCCTTGGCCTATGACGTCGGCGTGATCAGCCACGACGAGCACAACTCGGGGGGCAGCGGCCGCCTGAGCGGGCATGCCCTGGAGTTCAGTGCCCGTGGCGAGCACCTGGCCGCCAGCGTGACCTTCGCCCATTCCCTGGAGCGCCCCGACGTGATCACCGAGGGCGAGCGCCCGGTGTATTTCCGCGTCGACCTTTTCTTCTGATTTTCTGATTCGTTTACGCCCTGGAGCACCCTGACATGGACGTTCGCAGCCCCTTCTTCCAGAACATCGCCCTGATCCTTGCCGGCGTGATGTTCCTCAATCCCATCGTCGCTTCGGCGGCGCAGCTGGCCGTGGATGCCCAGGCGGGCGGCAACACCAGCATCGGCCAGGCCGGTAATGGCGTGCCCATCGTCAATATCGCCACGCCCAATGGCAGTGGCCTGTCGCACAACAAGTTCACCGACTACAACGTCGGCGGGCAGGGGCTGATCCTCAACAACGGTACCCAGGCTTTCTTACCCACCCAGCAGGGCGGCTACATCACCGGTAACCCTAATCTGCACGGCGGCGCCGCGGGCGTCATTCTCAACGAAGTGACCGGCAGCAATCGCAGCCAGCTCAAGGGCTACACGGAAGTGGCCGGGCAGGCAGCGCACGTCATCGTCGCCAACCCCCATGGCATCACCTGCGATGGTTGCGGTTTCATCAACACCCCGCGCGCGACCCTGAGCACCGGTGCTCCAGTTGTAAATAACGGTCGTTTGCAGGGCTTCGACGTCAACGGCGGCGACATCGCCATCGAAGGCGCTGGCCTCAATGCGGGCAACGTCGACCAGTTCGACCTGATCACCCGCAGCGCGCAGATCAACGCCGAGATCCACGCCAAGCGCCTGAACGTCATCGCCGGCCGTAACGAGGTCGATGTTGCCACCTTGCAGGCCACCGCCAAGGCCGATGACGGCTCCTCGCAGCCGCAACTGGCCATCGACAGCTCGGCCCTGGGCGGCATGTACGCCGGTGCGATCCGCCTGGTCGGTACCGAAGCCGGTGTAGGCGTGAAACTGGCCGGTGATATGGCCGCCAGCGCCGGGGATATTCGGATCGATGCCAACGGGCAACTGACCACCAATCGCATGGCGGCCAGCAATGACGTCACGCTGGTGGCCAAGGGCGTCGAGCTCAATGCCGATACCTATGCGGGGCGTAATGCGACGGTGACTGCTACCGACAAAACGGTGGTGAAGGAAAGCCTGGCAGCGGGGAGCAAGGTTGAAGTCGGTGGTGGTGAGCTGGAGAACCAGGGCATCGTCGAAGCTGGCGTCAAGGCAGACGGCACGCTGGTAACCAACAGCCAACTGGTGCTCAACAGCGAGCGCGTTACCAACCGGGGCGAACTGATCGCCCGCGGTACGCTGAATGCGACCGTTGACGAGCTGGATAACCGTACCGGCAAGCTGGTGAGTGCCGGTGATGCCACCATCCAGGCTGCAAAGCTCGACAACAGCCAAGGCCAGCTCATCGCCCAGAAGAACCTGACGCTCAAAGGCGGTGACGTCACCAACCATGCAGGTGAGGTCGTAACGGCCGGCCGACTGCAAGTCGATGGCGCTGCGCTGGACAACCAGGGCGGCACACTGGCGGCCAACGCCATTGACATGAAACTCACGGGTGCCCTGACCAACGATCAGGGCCTGATCGAATCCACTCAGTCCCTCAAACTCGATGCTGACAGCGCCCAGAATCACAATGGGCGCCTGCGCGCGCTGGCCAGTACCGGCCAAAGCGACTTCCAGATCGGCAGCCTGTTCGACAACGGTCAGGGTTTGGTGGAAATCGGCAACGCCGCCTTCAGTCTCTCCAGCGGCTCACTGACCAACGTGGGCGGCACGGTTCGTCATCTTGGCAGCCAAGGGTTCGACCTGAGTCTGTCCGACCTGGGCGGCGCCGGTGGGCGCTTCATCACCAATGGTGAGCTGACCCTGGATGTTGCCGACTGGACCAACACCAGCGAGCTGCAGGCCGAACGCCTGACCCTGAATATTGGCCAGTTCACCCAAACGGCCACCGGGCAGTTGATCTCCCGGCAGAGCATCGTGGCCACCGGCGACAGCTGGGTAAACGACGGCGTCATCGCCACCGATGGCACACTCGGCGTGACACTCGCCGGCAGCTACACAGGCAATGGCGCCCTGCGCAGCCTGGGCGATCTGACCTTCAAGGCTGCCAGCGCCGAGTTCGGTACCGATGCCCAGGTCAAGAGTGGTGGCGTTGGCCAGTTCGATCTAATCGGCCAGTTGCTGAACCGTGGCCGCCTGACCGCGGCGCAGGACATGTCTCTCAAGCTGGATAGCCTCGACAACCGCGGCACGCTGGGTGGTGCAGGCCTGCTGCGTATCGAGGGTGACTCGCTGCGTAACGAGCAGGGGCTGGTCTTCAGTGGCTCGGATATGGCCCTGCGTGTAGGCGCTCTTACCAACTACAAAGGTGATATTTACAGCCTTGGTGCACTCAGCATTGCGACGGATGAATCGCTTGGCCAATTAGCCTCACTGGAGAACATCTCCGGAACGATCGAGAGCGCGGGCGATATGAGCCTGGCGGCCTCTGCGTTGATTAACCGCAAGGATGTTTTCAACTCAACAGTCAGCCAACTCAGTGGGCGTGCAGTGCTTACAGGTACTGATAACTGTAAGGGCGAGCATTGCGAAGCATCTTATGTTGTTAACGAAGTTTACGGACTGAAAATCACTCAGGATTCTGCAAGTGCGAACCTGATTTCCGGTGGGAATCTGAACTTCATCGGCGGAAGTTTCGATAACCGCTTCAGCACGGTTTCCGCTGGCGGTTACATCGAGCTCGATACTGTCAGCTTCAAAAGTGTCGGGGCCGCTGGTGGTGAAACCCGTTATTACGACTTCTACGTTTATACAAAGAGCAGACCTGACTACTATGGCCTTCTCACCAATATTGACCGCTATAACGCCTATCACAATCCTGCTTCCGCCAGCTACAACCCTACTGCCATGCCGCTGGGTTCATTTGCTATTGGCAGTATTCGTCATTCAAATATCGTGAAAACCACTGATGGTGGTGAAGTTGCCAACTCGGTTATTCAGGCTGTCGGGCGCGTTAACATCAGTGGCACTCAAACGCTCGAAAATACCCTGTTGCGCCCTGGTGAGCAGATCGAGCAAGGCCCAAGCCGCGTTGGCCAAACGACTGTCAGCAGCGACGTCAAACCTGCTGCCACACTCAACGCCCAGTTGCCGCCTGATGTTAAGCAGCAGGCCGTTGATCCACTGGCTCAACCTGGCTTCAGTCTGCCTCAAGGGCAGAATGGCCTGTTCCAGGTCAGTACCAAGCCAGGGCACCGCTACCTGATCGAAACCAACCCGGCGTTCGCTGACCTGGGCAACTTCCTCAATTCGGATTACCTGCTGAGCCGCCTGGGTTTCGACCCGGATACCGCTCAGAAGCGCCTAGGCGACGGGCTCTATGAGCAACGCCTGATACGCGACGCTGTCGTCGCACGCACCGGTCAGCGATTTATCGCGGGGCTGGATAGCGACGAGGCCATGTACCGCTATCTGATGGACAACGCCATTGCCAGCAAGGATGCCTTGAGCCTTGTCCCCGGCGTTGGCTTGAGTGCCGAACAGGTCGCTGCCTTGACCCACGACATCGTGTGGATGCAAGAGCAGGAAGTGAACGGCGAAAAGGTACTTGTTCCAGTGCTTTACCTCGCTCAGGCGAGCGGCCGCCTCGCGCCTACAGGGGCGCTTATTCAGGGTAGCGAAGTCAGCCTGATCAGCGGTGGTGACCTTGCAAACAAAGGCACTCTGCGTGCTAGCGGTAACCTTACGGCGAGTGCCAGCAATATCGGTAACCAGGGTTTGATCCAGGCCGGTAACCGTCTTGCACTGCTGGCCACGGACAGCATTCGCAATGCCCAAGGCGGCATTATCAATGGCAAGGATGTCAGCCTCACTGCCGTCAATGGCGACATCACCAACGAGCGCTCCGTTGGATATACCGAGCAAAGCGGTCGTTTCAGTTTCAGCCATGCATCCGTTGATAACGCTGCGCGAATCGAGGCGGGCAACAACCTCGAGCTGAACGCCGGTAGAGACCTGAACAACCTGGGTAGCGTGTTGAAGGCTGGTGGTGATGCCACCTTGAGCGCCAAACGAGACATCAACCTCGGTGTTGTCAGTGAGGTGGATACCTACAACTCCCAATACAAGAAATTGAGGGTCAACGGTTCCCAAACGACCCAGCACGGCAGCGATGTGCAGATCGGAGGAGATCTTCAAGCCAAAGCCGGGCGCGATCTTCTGGTCGTAGGTAGCAAGGTCAAGGCGGGCAAGGATGTTGACCTTAATGCGGATCGCGATATCGCGGTGGTGTCGGCGGCCAACGAAAGCAGCTTCCAGTCGTATCGCAAGAGCGGCGGCAAGACAGTCGATATCCGCAATCAGCAGGTACGGCAAGTCGCCTCGGTCATCGAAGCAGGCGGTGATTTCACAAGCGCTTCCGGCAATGACACTACCCTTATCGCGAGCCAGGTTCACGCAGGCGAAGAGGCCTACCTTTACGCAGGTGGCGACATCGACCTCGATGCTGCTCAGAACTACGACTACAGCTATTACTACAAGAAGAAAAAAGGCGGCATGTTCAGCAGCAGTAAGCAGCAGATGGCCGAGTCTTCCAATAGCCAGGCTGTCTCCTCTTACATCACTTCCGGAAGTGACCTGACGCTGCGTGCTGATAACGACGTCGCTGCGCGCGGTGCCCAGCTGATCAGCGATTCGGATATCTATCTGCGCGCTAGTGGCGATGTCGTGCTGGATGCAGCTCAGAACGCCAGCAGTCAGGCCAACGCCAAGGCCAAAAGTGGCCTGTTCTCCAGCAAGGCGAAAAGCAGCAGCTCCGAAGCCACAACGCTCACCGGTACTCGCCTGGACGGTCAGAATGTCGTCATCGAAGCCAAGGACGATATCGCTCTGCGTGCCGCAAGCTTGCGCGCGGACGATGCCATCCTCCTGGATGCCGGCCGTGATGTTTCCGTAGGCACTGCGGTGGCCTCGCAGCAATCGAGCCAAGCCAGCAAGTCCAGTTCCTTGAAGTGGCATGTGTTCGATTCACTCGCCACCAGTGGCTCTTTTACGCTCGAGCAGAAATCCAAAGGTGCTCAGTCGTCATCCTCCCAGGAGGTTGGCAGCACGCTCAGCGGTGGCACCATCGATGTGATCAGCGGCCGCGACACTGCGGTGCGTGGCAGTACCCTGGTCGCCGATAGCGATGTTGCCGTAGCGGCAGGGCGCAATTTGCTGATCACCAGCGGTGAAGCCAAGGATGACTCCAGCGCGCGCTCCAACTCCAAGAAGTCCGGTGAGATCGGTAGTTGGTGGCAGGGTGCGACCGGCGTGGTCAGCGTCAAGCAAAGCAGCCAGAACAGCACCACTCAACAGCTCGGTAGCCAGATTGCCTCGCTGGGCGGGGATGTCGACCTGAAGGCCGGTGAAGCCTATCGCCAGCAGGCCAGCCAGGTTATTGCGCCGAAGGGTGATGTTTCGATTACGGCAAAGCGTGTCGACATCGAAGCAGGTTATGACCTACTGAGCTCCAGCCAGAAGCAAAGCTACAACCGTACTGCTGTTGGCGGCACCGTTAGCGTGCCGCTGATCGAGGCCGTTCAAGGCGCCAAACGCATGATCGATGCTGCCGGCGATACCAAGGATGGCCGCCTGACCGCACTTGCAGCTGCCAATACGGCAATGAGTGGTTATCAGGCGTATCAGAGCGCTCAAACCCTGGCGACCGGCAACTTCGCGGGTATCAAGGTCAGCGTCAATCTGAGTAACAGTCAAAGCCAGAGCGGGGGCACCCAGTCCGGCCAGAATGTGGTTGCGAGCAGCGTGGCCGCGGGCCGCGATGTCACCATCAAGGCAACAGGCGATGGCAATGCCAGCAACCTGAACGTGGTGGGTAGCACCATCGATGCCGGGCGCAACGTATCGCTCGATGCTGACGGCAGCATCAATCTGGTTTCTGCGCAGAACACGGCCAATCAGGAGGGCAAGAACAGTAACAGCGGCTGGAGTGCTGGCGTTGGTTTCGGTGTAGGTCAGCAGAACGGCTTCACTATCGAACTGGCTGCGAACAAAGGCCGAGGCTCGTCCGAAGGTGAGGCGATCACCCATGCCAACACGTTGGTAAATGCCGGTGAAAAAGTCGCTTTAAACAGTGGTGGCGACACCAATCTGAAAGGCGCTGTGGTTACTGCCAAGCAAGTTACTGGTGAGATTGGTGGCGATCTGAATCTGGCCAGCCAGCAGGACATCGATAACTACAAATCCAAGCAACAAAACGCAGGGGTTGGTTTGAGCCTCTGCATTCCGCCGATCTGCGGCGGGGTGTCCACTGTCTCTGGCAGCGTTAGCCAACAGAAAATCAACAGTGAATATGCAAGCGTCGGCCAACAGACGGGGATTAAAGCGGGCGACGACGGCTTCCAGATCAAGGTTGGCGGTAATACCGATCTGAAGGGCGCCATTATTGCCAGCAACGACAAGGCAGTCGCAGACGGCAAGAACAGTCTTACCACCGGCACCCTGACCCATTCCGATATCGAGAACAAAGCCGAGTACAAGGCCTCCAGCATCAGCCTGAGCGGTAGCTACAGTACTGCTGCTCGCGACAAGGAAAAAGGTGAGATAGAGAGGGATAAGGACAACAACATCAAGCAAGAGGCGGCTGGGAGTGCAGGTACACCCATCGCGCTCAGTGCCAGCGGCAAGGACAAGAGCACGACCCACAGCGGTATCAGCGGTGGCGCCATCACCATCACCGATGAGGCGAAGCAGCAAGCGCTCACTGGCCAGACCGCTGAGCAGGCCGTAGCCGATGTCAATCGTGATGTCTCCAGTGATAGAGATGGCAGCAACACCCTCAAACCGATCTTTGATCGCAAGGAGATCGAAGCTGGCTTTGAGATCACCGAGCAGTTCGTGCGCAATGTGGGCACATTCTTAGAGCAGCGCGCGGCTGTTTCTACAGATGCCAAGAAGATGTTGGCCGAGGAGAACGCTAAGCCTGCTGAACAGCGTGACCCAGTAAAAATCGCTCAGCTCCAGAACATCATTGACAGCAATGCCACTTGGGAGATTGGTGGGCTAGGTCGGACTCTGGTTTCCGCTATCACTGGTGCGGCTGGCGGCAATGTCACCGGTGGGGGATCACAGCTTCTGCAAGGCGCGGCTGTCAGCTATCTCCAAGGCCTAGCAGCTGAAAAGGTCAAAGGCATTGCTGATGAATTGAAATCCGAAACAGCACGCGCAGCTTTGCATGCCATCGTCGGTTGCGCCGGTGCGGCAGCACAAAGCCAGAGTTGCGGAGCAGGCGCCTTGGGCGGCAGCGCGAGCGTGGTGCTGAACAATTTGATTGATCAGTTGAGCAATCAAACGACTGAGGGCATGACGGACGCACAGAAGCAGAATCGCCTGAATCTCATTGGTAGCCTTGTTGCGGGTATTACGGCTGCTGCGGGTGGCGAAGCTGCGGTTGCGGCGAATGCGGCGCAGATTGAAAGTGCTAATAACGCTCTCAGTTCAAAAAATGTTAGAGATATGCATAAGGAGCTTGAGGCGGCTGATAAAATTGGTGCCGACAAACTTCCAATTTATGAGAAGTATGCAAAGATTAGTAAGAAGAACCGTGAAGAGGCAATTGCTGAAAGCTGTTCTAATAATCCGGTCTGTATTGATGCAGCTTTGTCCATGGCAGATGCAGGGTCGGATGTTGCCAACACCATCAACCGATTGCCAATATTCTCTGAGTTGAGCAGCGATGAGAGGGCACAGCTCACTGATTTTGTTTTGGCAGAAAACGCAGAAAGCGCCAAAGCAATTTACGAAGCGATGCCTGGTTATGTAAAAACCGCGCTAACTGTCAAAGAAGTAGTCGAAGCGATAGGAGCTGGGGCAGTAATCCGCGGCAAGCCGCCAGTCGCTCTGGGGATTATCGGTGCGAAAGAACCGGCGGGCTCCTCCAAGGCAGATAAATGGAGTCGTCAGCCTAAAAGTATTCAGGATGAGATGGCTCTACAAGCGGCTAAGGAGGGCCAAGGGGTAGTAATTATAAAAAGTCTTAACGATAAAAATTTTTTTGGAATGGAGAAGATTGAGCTAAAAGTTAAGTCGGCAAATGGGCAGGACTCAGTGGTGCATTATGTGCGCGACCCGAAAACCGGCGAGCTGATGGATTTTAAGTTCAAAAAGCATAGTGTTGAAAATTTAAAACCATGGGGCAATGATCCTTCAGTTCCATCTATAGATCCTCCTATAGACCCTTCACGTTATCGAGCTGGTTCTAATTAATTATGAAAGTTGTTTGTAAGATAGATAATCTATATGGCATCCAGGATCCAGATGTTTTACTCAGGCTTGAGACTTATATTAATTATCCTGCCGGTGATTTTGGCCTTGTGTTGGGTAGAGAATATACGGTTTATGGAATCGTTTTTTGGGACAATGCCCCGCTAGTTTATGTTTTTCTGGATGAGGATGATGAATATCCTAAGCCAGTGCCAATGGATTTTTTTGAGCTTGTTGATTGTGCACTCTCAAAATGTTGGGCTCTTTCATATTTACCTCAAGGTGGTGGGCGGTCTGCCAGTTCTTTAGTTTTTAAGGAGTGGGCGGACGATCCAGCCTTTTATGAAAAGCTCATAGACGGCGATGAAGCGACAGTCGGTGTGTTTAGCAAATATCGCTCGTTCATGGATTTTGAGGGCGTTAGCCATTAGGCTTTATTTCACCCCAGCTGCTGCTATGCGAACGGAAAAGGCGAGGAAAGGGGACCGAGAACAGGGGACAGATTTACTTTCCTCCTGATTGGCTAAGCTGAAAGCCTCAATGAAAGGAGGTATTTATGCAAGCGATGGGGCGTATGGTCGCCACACGATAAGTCTGTTTACTTTTTTGCTTATTGAATTTTTTGGGGTTGCTCTGGTAGTTGTATGAAGATAGTTTGCGTAATTTTGATTGCTATGGCTGCCTTGCAGGGGTGCGTAAAAGTGATTCCTCCTATGGCGGATACTTCCGATGCTGCCAAAATAATCTATACAAGAATGGCGTTAAATCTCGGTGAGCTTCAGGCGCTGAGGATGTTCGATAATCCGCGCTTTGAGATGACTGAAAGATCGGGGCGCCTTATCGAGCACGGACATTTTGTAAAACAGTCAACGTCGGTGTATGTGCCGGCAGGTGAGCGTAAATATTTCAAGGCCAGCTATGTTGTATCCAGCTATAACAACTATGGTCTCAATTTCGAGTGCTCTGCTGGCATAAGTTTTATACCAGTGCAGGGTGCTACATATACGCTTACCCAAAGGCGCTCTGCTAAGGGCTGTACAATTGATCTGGTTGATGAGAGCGGAAAAGTCCCCGCTTCAATGGAGAACCTAGGCGTTTTTGAGTAGGGCTGTATCGGCTGGTAATGGCTGTAATTCATGTTTTGGATGGGTGTTTAATGCCCTGGTTTGATGAATAGGGCGAGATTTAAAAGTCTGCCTCTTTCCCCCGATCCTCGACCCCAGCCTGCGGTCGAGGGTTAATCGTTTTTCAGCGTTTCAGAACGAGCGGGCGTCATGTAGTGCCGCCCGTGGCTCTTCGTGCCCCATTGGCGAAAAAACGTCCAGCCACCGCCGATCTTGGTCACTCGGCTTATGACCCCACCCCTCAGCCAGCGCCTGCAACCGCTCCAGCTGCTCCCGCTCCGCTTCCAGCTCCAGCTGCTTAACCCGCTCGCGCAGACCGCTCAGGGCCGAATCCTGGCCAGCCGCTTCGCGCCAACGCTGGCGCAATGCCCTCAGCGGTTTCACCACCTCTTGCTGCCAGGGATCGGCGATGTGCCGCAGCTGCGCTTCGCGATTCGCGCTATGGGCCACGCCTCGGCTGTCCAGCCACAGGCCACAGAGCAGCAGGCAGACGTCTGCGCCGGCGGCCTGCAGTTCCAGGCACGCGGCCTCGACGCCTGGGCGGGCGTAGAGGGTGGTGGCGAAGGTCCACAGGTCAGGGCTCATGCGTGCTCCGAGTATGCGGCGGGGGACTCTGGTAGAATCCGCCGCCATTATGATCCGACTCCAGAATCTTACCCTACAGCGTGGCCCTCAGCGTTTGCTCGAGAACGCCGAGCTGACCCTGCACGCCGGCCACAAGGCCGGTCTGATCGGTGCCAACGGCGCCGGCAAGTCCAGCCTGTTCGCGCTGCTGCGCGGCGAGTTGACGCCCGATTCCGGCGATTGCCTGCTGCCCGGCGACTGGCGCATCGCCCATATGCGCCAGGAGGTCGACACCCTCGACCGCCTGGCCGTGGACTACGTGCTCGATGGCGACCACAACCTGCGTCGGGTGCAGCGTGAGCTGGCCGCGGCCGAGCAGGGCCATGACGGCGCCGCGATCGCCCGCCTGCACAGCGAGTTGGACAGCGCCGACGGCTACACGGCCGACGCCCGGGCGCGCAAGCTGCTGGCCGGCCTGGGCTTCGACAATGCGCAGATGGATCGCCGCGTCGGCGACTTCTCCGGTGGCTGGCGCATGCGCCTGAACCTGGCCCAGGCGCTGATGTGCCCGTCCGACCTGCTGCTGCTCGACGAGCCGACCAACCACCTGGATCTGGATGCGATTCTCTGGCTCGAAGGCTGGCTGCAGAGCTACCCCGGCACCTTGCTGCTGATTTCCCACGACCGGGACTTCCTCGATGCGGTGGTCGATCACGTCGCCCATGTCGAGCAGCGCAAGCTGACCTTGTACCGCGGCGGCTACTCGGCCTTCGAGCGCACCCGCGCCGAGCGTCTGGCTCAGCAGCAGCAGGCGTACGAGAAGCAGCAGGCGCAGCGCGCGCACATGGAAAAGTACATCGCCCGCTTCAAGGCCCAGGCCACCAAGGCCCGCCAGGCGCAGAGCCGCATCAAGGCCCTGGAGCGCATGGAGGAGCTGAGCGCGGCCCACGTCGATTCGCCTTTCGATTTCGTGTTCCGCGAAGCCGACAAGATCTCCACGCCACTGCTCAGCCTCAGCGAAGGGCGCCTGGGTTATGGCGACAAGACCATCCTGCAGCAGGTCAAACTGAGCCTGGTGCCGGGCGCGCGCATCGGCCTGCTCGGCCCCAACGGCGCGGGCAAGTCGACGCTGATCAAGAACCTCTCCGCCGAGCTGCAGCCGCTGAGCGGCAGCCTGACCCGCGGCGAAAACCTGGTGATCGGCTACTTCGCCCAGCATCAGCTCGATGCCCTGGACGACAAGGCCAGCCCGCTCTTGCACCTGCAGCGCATCGCGCCGACCGAACGTGAGCAGACCCTGCGCGATTTCCTCGGTGGTTTCGATTTCCGCGGCCCGCGCTGCGACGAGCCGGTGGTGAATTTCTCCGGTGGCGAGAAAGCGCGCCTGGCCCTGGCGCTGATCGCCTGGGGCAAGCCCAACCTGCTGCTGCTCGACGAGCCGACCAACCACCTCGATCTGGAAATGCGCCTGGCGTTGACCATGGCCCTGCAGGAGTTCGCCGGTGCCGTGGTGGTGGTGTCCCACGATCGTCACCTGCTCAAGAGCACCACCGACGAATTCCTGCTGGTGGCCGATGGCCGCGTGGCGCCGTTCGACGGTGATCTGGAGGATTACGCCCGCTGGCTGGTCGACTATCGCCAGCGTCAGGCCGCGCCGGTCGCCGCCGTACCGGCAGCCGGTGCCGGCAACGACAAGCGTGGCCAGCGACAGGCCGCCGCGGCCCTGCGTCAGCAACTGGCGCCGCACAAGAAGGCGGCCGACAAGCTCGAAGCCGAGCTCGGCCAGGTGCAGGCCAAGCTCGCGGCGCTGGAAGAACGCCTGGGCGATAGCGCAATGTACGAAGCCGCCCGCAAGGACGAGCTGCGCCAGGCCCTGGCCGAACAGGCGCAGCTCAAGGCGCGCGAGGCCGAACTGGAGGAGGGCTGGCTCGAAGCCCTGGAAACCCTCGAAGCATTGCAACGTGAACTGGAGGCCGTGGTTTGAACCTGGAGCTGATCGATTGGGCTTGGCTGGTGTCCTGGAGCCAGCCGCTGATGCGCGCCGGCCAGGTGCTGCTGATCCTTATCCTGGCCTGGGTCGCCCAGCGCATCCTCACCCGCGGCATCACCCGATTGGGCCAGCGTTACCCGCAGTTGCCACCGGAGCTGTTGATGCCGCTGCGCGGCCTGACCCGCTGGCTGATCCTTGGTAGCGCCATCATGCTGGTGCTCGAGCGCCTCGGCGTGTCCGCCCAGGTGCTGTGGGGCGCGCTGACCGGTTTCGTGGCGGTGGCGGCGATCGCCTTCTTCGCGATCTGGAGCGTGCTCTCCAACATGTTCTGCACGCTGCTGATCTTCGCCCTCGGGCCGTTTCGCATCGGTGACTGTGTGGAGGTGCTGGAAAGCGCCGACAAGCCGGGCGTGCGCGGCCGTGTGCTGGCCATCAACCTGTTCTACACCACTCTGGAAGACCTGACCGGCGATGCGCCGGGCACCTGGCTGCAGATTCCCAACAGCCTGTTCTTCCAGAAGGCGGTACGCCGCTGGCGCAACGGCGAGCTGCCGACGGCGCGCAAGATAGAGCCTTGATCAGAGGCGCTGCGGCACTCACTTGAGGCCGTGTGCGCCGCCTGTGAAATAGCATCTGCAGCCCCTGCCGCTGGTGCGGCAATTCAGGTAATTTCGACGTTTCGCTAATCCCTCACCGAGGTCGCCATCATGGCTCTGGAAACCTGGCTCGCTTTCTTCGTCGCCTGCTGGCTGATCAGCCTGTCGCCAGGTGCCGGTGCCATCGCCTCGATGTCGGCGGGGCTGCAATACGGCTTCTGGCGCGGTTACTGGAATGCCCTGGGCCTGCAGCTGGGCCTGGCGCTGCAGATCGCCATCGTCGCGGCGGGCGTCGGCGCGGTGCTCGCCACCTCGGCCCTGGCGTTCAGCCTGATCAAATGGTTCGGCGTGGCCTATCTGGTTTACCTGGGCTGGCGCCAGTGGCGCGCCGTGCCAGCGGACATGAACGTGGATGGCGAACGCCCCATCGGTCGACCGCTGAGCCTGGTGCTGCGCGGCTTTCTGGTGAATTTCGGCAACCCCAAGGCCATCGTGTTCATGCTCGCGGTGCTGCCGCAGTTCATCAATCCCCATGCGCCGCTGACCGAGCAGTACCTGATCATCGGCGTGACCATGGTCACCGTCGACCTGATCGTCATGGCCGGCTACACCGGCCTGGCCGTGCGGGTGCTGCGTCTGCTGCGCACGCCGCGTCAGCAGCGCATCATGAATCGCAGTTTTGGCGCGCTCTTTGTCGGTGCCGCGGCATTGCTGGCTACCGTCCGCCGCGCACCGCTCTAAGAATCTGCCCAAAGACTGCTGCGCGTCGGCCCTGCTGCGTTAAAAGCAGCCTCAAAATGCTCATGTACAAAAGTACACTCTGCTTTTTCGCCTGCTTTTGCCTTGCATGGCTCTAGCTCGCTAGCCTTTGAGAAGGTTCTTAACATGCGTGTCTGGATCGACGCCGACGCCTGCCCGCGGCTGGCCCGCGATCAGGTGGTCAAGTTCGCCCTCAAGCGTAGTTTCGAGGTGGTGCTGGTCGCTGGCCAGGCTGTGGCGCGGCCCAACTTCGCCTGCGTGAAGCTGATCGTGGTGCCGAGTGGCCCCGATGCGGCGGACGATTACCTGGTAGAGCACGCCGTGCCGGGCGAACTGGTGATCTGCAGCGACGTGCCGCTGGCCGATCGACTGGTCAAGAAGGGCGTGCTGGCGCTGGATCCCCGTGGGCGCGAGTTCGATGAGCGCAATATGGGCGAGCGCCTGGCGGTGCGAAACCTGTTTACCGATCTGCGTGAGCAGGGGCAGGTCGGTGGTGGCCAGGCGGCCTATGGCGACAAGGATCGCCAGGCGTTCGCCAATTCGCTGGATCGCTTGCTGACGCGTCTATCGCGCGCCTAATCGCTTTTGTAGCCTGGCGTTGAGCGTAGCGATACCCAGGGCAGAGTCCCGGGTGTCGCTGCGCTCGACCCAGGCTACGACAGGTGTTCACGCCCATCGCCGTCCTGGGCTGGCGCTTTCACTCGTGGGTCAGCTCCAGCACCCGGTCCACCAGCTTGTTGATGCCCGAGGCCGCTTCGGCGATGGAGTTGGCGAGCATATAGGCCGGGGTAGTGACCAGCTTGCGTTCGGTGTCTTCGACGATGTCCTCGACGTGACAGTCGACATGCTCGGCGCCCATCTTGCCGAGGGCGGCGGCGGTATCGGCGTCGTTGCCGATGGTGCAGGTCACGCCGGCGCCGAAGATGCGTGCGGCCATGGCCGGGGCGATGCAAATCAGGCCGACCGGCTTGGCGGCGCTCACGAAGGATTGCGCGGCGGCCAGCACGTCCGCTTGCACGGTGCAGTCGGCGCCTTTGCTGGCGAAGTCGGAGAGGTTCTTGGCCGCGCCGAAACCGCCGGGAACGATCAGCGCATCGAAGTCGTCGGCACGCAGTTCGCGCACGTCCTTGATGTTGCCTCGGGCGATGCGGGCCGATTCCACCAGTACGTTGCGGGCCGGCTGCATTTCCTCGCCCTTGAGGTGGTTGATCACGTGGGCCTGGTCGATATCGGGCGCGAAGCATTGCACCTGGGCGCCACGCTGATCGAGGCGTAGCAAGGTGATGACGCTCTCGTGGATCTCCGAGCCGTCGTAGACGCCACAACCGGAAAGGATCACTGCAACTTTCTTGTTCATCGACCAACTCCTGATGAAGGGCGAGCCTCGCGTGGCACTGGAGCGAGGCGCTCGCTTGGAAAAAACCTGCTTGATGATATGACTGGCCAGTCAGCCAATTGTTACAGCCTTTTGAACGTCTCGGGCGCGTTCGTCAAGCCACTGCTTGCTAGCTCTCGCGCCGTCTACGACGGTACAACCAGACGCCGAGGCCAATGACCAGCAGGGCGCCGAACAGGTAGAACTGCACCTGGTGCAACTCACCGAGCAACCCCTCCAGCGCGCGGCCGAGTTTGTAGGCCAGGGTACCGAGTGCGATGGCCCAGATGGCCGCACCAATGGCGTCGAGAATCACATAGCGGCGTCGCGGATAGCCGGAAATGCCGATGGCCAGTGGCATTACCGTGCGCATGCCATAGAAGAAGCGAAAGCCCAGCACCCACAAGTCCGGGTGGCGGCGCAGGTATACGAGGGCCTTGTCGCTCAGCGCCTGCCACTTCGGCCGGCGTTCGAGTATCCGCCGGCCATGGCGGCGGCCCAGGTGGAACCACAGCTGGTCGCTGGCATAGGTGCCTATGAAGGCGAACAGCATCACCAGCTCGATCTGCAGGATGCCGCGCAACGCCAGGTAGGCCGCCAGCAGCAGCGACATTTCACCCTCGAGAAAGGTACCCAGCGCCAGGGCCGGATAACCGAAGTGCTGCAGCAGATTTTCCAGCATTACAGATGACCGTAGAAAATGGGGAGGCAAGGCTACGCCGTTCGACACTCTAAAACAGCATTTGTCGAAAACCTGTGAAATATCCGCTGGCCTCGGTGGCGTTCATGCATACGGGGTTCGGCGAGCTTTTGCGCGTTGCGATGTGCCTTATTGGCTGCGACGCACCGTCGCAGTATTCGTTGTGGTCGTCATCATTTAGTCATAATGGCGGCTTATAACTGTCACACTTCGCCCGCTCGAGCGGGCCCAGGAGTCTGCCGTGAGCTTTACCCCCGCCAACCGCCTGTTCCCTGCCACCCGCCTGCGTCGCAATCGTCGCGACGATTTCTCGCGGCGTCTGGTGCGCGAGAACGTGCTGACCACCAACGATCTGATCCTGCCGGTATTCGTGCTCGACGGCGAGAATCAGCGCGAGGCGGTGACGTCCATGCCGGGCGTCGAGCGGCTGTCCATCGACCTGCTGCTGCAGGAAGCGGAAAAGTGGGTGGCGCTGGGCATTCCGGCGTTGGCGCTGTTCCCGGTCACCCCGGCGGAAAAGAAGACCCTGGATGGCCGCGAGGCCTGGAACCCGGACGGCATTGCCCAGCGCGCCACCCGCGCATTGCGTGAGCGTTTCCCTGAACTGGGGGTGATCACCGATGTGGCGCTGGACCCGTTCACCACCCATGGGCAGGACGGCATTCTCGACGAAGACGGCTACGTGCAGAACGACATTACCGTCGATGCGCTGGTCAAGCAGGCGCTTTCCCATGCCCAAGCCGGCGCCCAAGTCGTCGCTCCGTCGGACATGATGGACGGGCGCATCCAGGCGATTCGAGAAGCCTTGGAGCTGGCCGATCACGTCAACGTGCGGATCATGGCCTACTCTGCGAAATACGCCAGCGCCTACTACGGCCCGTTCCGCGATGCGGTGGGTTCGTCGCTCAATTTGGGCAAGGCCAACAAGGCCTCCTACCAGATGGATCCGGCCAACAGTGACGAGGCGCTGCACGAAGTGGCCAGCGATCTGGCCGAAGGCGCCGACATGGTCATGGTCAAGCCGGGCATGCCCTATCTGGACATCGTTTCCCGGGTCAAAAGCGAATTCAAGGTGCCGACCTTTGTCTACCAGGTCAGTGGTGAATACGCGATGCATATGGCCGCCATCCAGAATGGCTGGCTGAGCGAGGCGGTGATTCTCGAATCGCTGACCGCCTGTAAACGAGCGGGTGCCGACGGCATCCTCACCTACTTCGCCGTGCGTGCGGCCGAACTCATACGACAGGGGCAGTAGCCCCTCCAGGGTAATTCAATGAGCAACGAAGGACTCAGTGAGAACGAACAGCTCGATGTGCCGGCCCTCAGCCTGCCGGTGATCGACGAAGCGCCGGTGGAAACAGTCGTGGAAACACCCGTAGTCGAAGCCGCGGCAGCGCCCGTGGTCGTGCCCAGCCTGGATGACAGCAGCCTGTACATCCATCGCGAGCTGTCGCAGCTGCAGTTCAACATCCGCGTGCTGGAACAGGCGCTGGACGAGTCCTACCCGTTGCTGGAACGCCTGAAGTTCCTGCTGATCTTCTCCAGCAACCTCGACGAGTTCTTCGAGATTCGCGTCGCCGGCCTGAAAAAGCAGATCAACTTCGCCCGCGAGCAGGCCGGTGCCGACGGCCTGCAGCCGCACCAGGCGCTGTCGCGCATTTCCGAACTGGTGCACGAGCAGGTCGGCCGCCAGTACGCCATCCTCAACGATGTGCTGTTCCCCGAGCTGGCCAAGCACGGCATCAACTTCATTCGTCGCCGTTACTGGACGACCAAGCACAAGGCTTGGGTGCGCCGCTATTTTCGTGACGAGATCGCGCCGATCATCACCCCGATCGGCCTCGACCCGACGCACCCGTTCCCGCTGCTGGTCAACAAGAGCCTGAACTTCATCGTCGAGCTGGAAGGCGTCGACGCCTTCGGCCGCGACTCCGGTCTGGCGGTGATCCCGGCGCCACGTCTGCTGCCGCGCATCATCAAGGTGCCGGAAGAGGTGGGTGGCCCGGGCGCCAACTATGTGTTCCTGTCGTCGATGATCCACGCCCACGCCGACGATCTGTTCCCCGGCATGAAGGTCAAGGGCTGCTACCAGTTCCGCCTGACCCGTAACGCCGACCTGTCGGTGGACACCGAGGACGTTGAAGACCTGGCCCGCGCCCTGCGTGGCGAGCTGTTCAGCCGCCGCTACGGTGACGCCGTGCGCCTGGAAGTGGTCGACAGCTGCCCGAAACACCTGACCGACCAGTTGCTCAAGCAATTCGGCCTGTCGGAAAGCGAGCTGTATCAGGTCAACGGGCCGGTCAACCTGACCCGCCTGTTCAGCATCACCGGCCTCGATAGCCACCCGGAATTGCAGCACGCGCCCTTCACCCCGGTGATCCCCAAGCTTTTGCAGAACAGCGACAACCTGTTCAACGTGATCAGCAAGCAGGACATTCTGCTGCTGCACCCCTTCGAGTCCTTCACCCCCGTGGTAGATCTGCTGCGTCAGGCGGCCAAGGATCCCCACGTGCTGGCGATCAAGCAGACGCTGTACCGCTCGGGCGCCAACTCGGAAATCGTCGATGCGCTGGTGGAAGCTGCGCGCAACGGCAAGGAAGTCACCGCGGTGATCGAACTGCGCGCGCGGTTCGACGAAGAGTCCAACCTGGCCCTGGCCAGCCGCCTTCAGGCTGCCGGCGCGGTGGTGATCTATGGGGTGGTCGGCTTCAAGACCCACTCCAAGATGATGTTGATTCTGCGCCGCGAGAACGGCGAGATCCGCCGTTACGCGCACCTAGGTACCGGTAACTACCACGCCGGCAACGCGCGGCTGTACACCGACTACAGCCTGCTGACCGCCGACGTGGCGCTGGGCGAGGACGTTTCCAAGCTGTTCAGCCAGCTGATCGGCATGGGCAAGACCCTGCGCATGAAGAAGTTGTTGCATGCGCCCTTCACCTTGAAGAAGACGCTGCTCGACCTGATCGCCAAGGAGACGGCCAGCGCTGCCGAAGGCAAGCCGGCGCACATCATCGCCAAGTTCAACTCGCTGACCGACGCCAAGATCATCCGCGCGCTGTACAAGGCCAGCCAGACCGGCGTGAAGATCGACCTGGTGGTGCGCGGCATGTGCTGCCTGCGCCCAGGCATCCCCGGCGTGTCGCACAACATCCAGGTGCGCTCGATCATCGGCCGCTTCCTGGAGCACACCCGCGTCTACTACTTCCTCAATGGCGGTGACGAACTGATCTACCTGTCCAGTGCCGACTGGATGGAGCGCAACCTCGACAAGCGTGTGGAGACCTGCTTCCCGGTGGAGGGCAAGAAGCTCATCACCCGGGTCAAGAAGGAGCTGGAGGCGTACCTCACCGACAACACCCACGCCTGGGTGCTGCAGCCCGATGGCCGCTACGTGCGGCTGTCGCCAACCGGCAACCAGAACTCGCGCAGCGCGCAAGCCAGCTTGCTGGAGAAGCTCAGCGCACCGGTGATCACCGCGCGCTGATCGGCTGGATGAGAAACGGGCCCTCTGGGCCCGTTTTTCGTTGTGGACTTTTCGAGCAGGGCCTAGAACCAGGCGTCCTGCATCGCCAGGCAGGTATCGTCGCGGCGCGCCAGGATGTCCAGGTCGTGGTGGCAGCTCGGCACTTCGCGCAGCAGGAAGTAGCGCGCGGCCTGCAGCTTGCCGTCATAGAAGTCGGTATCAGCGCCATTGCCCGCGAGGCGGCCTTGCTCGGCGCGCACCGCCTGTTCCAGCCAGCGCCAACCGAGCACCAGATGGCCGAATGCTTTGAGGTATAGCGCCGAGTCGGCGAGTGCGGTGTTGATGCGACCCTGTTGCAGATCCCCGAGCAGGCCCTGGGTGACCTCGGACAGGCGTGCCAGCAGGGCTTGCAAGGGCTGGCGCAGGGCGTCGAGCTCGCTGAACGGCTCGGCCCGCTGGCAGGTGTCGGTGATCCGCTGGCCCAACACCTGCAGCGCCGCGCCGCCGTGCTGACCGACCTTGCGGCCCAGCAGGTCGAGGGACTGGATGCCGTGGGTGCCCTCGTGGATCGGGTTGAGGCGGTTGTCGCGGTAGTACTGCTCCACAGGGTGGTCGCGGGTGTAGCCATGGCCGCCGAGAATCTGGATCGCCAGGGCATTGGCCTGCAGGCAGTACTCGGACGGCCACGACTTGGCGATCGGCGTGAGCAGGTCGAGCAGCTGGCGCGCCTGTTCACGTTGCTCGGCATCGTCGAGGGTCTGGCTGTCGTCGACCAGGCGGGCGCAGTACAGCACCAGGTCGAATCCGCCTTCCACGTAGGCTTTCTGTGCCAACAGCATGCGGCGCACGTCGGCGTGCTCGATGATCGCCACCTGGCCGCCGGCCTGCTTGGCATCGGGCAGGCGCCCCTGGGGGCGCTGGCGGGCGTAGTCGAGCGAGTACAGGTAGCCGGCATAGCCGAGCATCACCGCACCCATGCCGACGCCAATACGCGCCTCGTTCATCATCTGGAACATATAGGCGAGCCCGGCGTGGGGTTTGCCAACCAGATAGCCTACGCAACTGCCTTGATCGCCGAAGTTCAGCGCCGTGGACGTGGTGCCGCGCCAGCCCATCTTGTGGAATAGGCCGGCCAGGGTGACGTCGTTGCGAGCGCCAAGGCTGCCGTCGTCGTTGACCAGGAATTTCGGCACGATGAACAGTGAAATGCCCTTCACACCGGCTGGCGCGTCGGGCAGGCGGGCCAGCACCAGGTGGACGATGTTCTCGCTGAGGTCGTGGTCGCCACCGGAGATGAAGATCTTGTTGCCCTTGAGGCGGTAGCTGCCGTCGCCTGTCGGTTCGGCGCGGGTGCGGATATCGGCCAGCGAGGAGCCGGCGTGGGGCTCGGTCAGCGCCATGGTGCCGAAGAAGCGCCCCTCGATGATCGGCTGCAGGAAATGGCGCTTCTGCACGTCATCGCCAAAGGCTTCGATCAGGTTGGCGGCGGCCATACTCAGCAGGGGATAGGACGCCGTGGCGATATTGGCCGCCTGGAAATGCGCGAAGCAGGCTTGGGACAGCAGGTTGGGCAGCTGCATGCCGCCCAGCTCGAAATCCCGCGTGGCGTTAAGGAAGCCGGCCTCGTTGAAGGCCTGCAGCGCCGGCTTGACCTCGGCGATCAGCTGCGCGCCGCCATCGACGAATCTGGGCTCGTGTTCGTCGTTCTTGCGGTTGTGCGGGGCGAACAGGTGTTCGGCGATGCTGCGTGCGGTGCCTAGCGCGGCGTCGAAGGTTTCCCGGTTGTGCTCGCTGAATCGCGGGCGCTGGCTGAGTGCCTCGGCGTCGAGCACTTCGTAGAGTTCGAATGCCAGGTTGCGGGCGCTGAGCAGGGTATCGGACATGGTGGCTCTCCGGTGGAATGCAGCCAGTCTAGGGGCCGCACCACACGAGGCCAGCATCATCGAAACCGGTGATACCCGGGGAGAAGCCGGACGGCGTCCGGTGGGCGCTGCGCCAGGCGGCCAGGCCGGCTACAATTCGTCCCCTGCTCAGGAGCCGATGATGAATTACCGCCACGCCTTCCACGCCGGCAACCACGCCGATGTGCTCAAACACCTGGTGCTCTGCCGCCTGTTCGCGCTGCTGGCGCGCAAGGACGCGCCCTATGCTTATCTGGACAGCCACGCCGGCGTCGGCCTCTACGACTTGCAAGGCGACCAGGCCAGCCGTACCGGTGAATGGCGCGAAGGTATCGGTCGGCTGTGGGAAGCCACTGACGCACCCGAGGCGCTGCTCGACTACCTGGAAGTGATTCGCGCGATGAACCCCGATGGCGTGCTGCGTCATTACCCCGGCTCGCCCGAACTGGCCCGCCTGCAGACCCGTGAGCAGGACCGCCTGCACCTGAACGAGAAGCACCCGGACGACGGCCAGGCGCTCAAGGAGAACATGGCCGGCGACCGTCGCGTGGCCGTACACCTGGGCGAAGGCTGGCATCTGCCACGTGCCTTGCTGCCGACTCGCGAGAAGCGCGCGGTGATGCTGATCGATCCGCCGTTCGAAAAGGCCGATGAGCTGGAGCGCTGCGTGACTGCTCTCAATGAGGCGATCGGACGCATGCGTCAGACCATCGTGGCGGTCTGGTACCCGATCAAGGATGAGCGCCAGCTCAAGCGCTTCTACCGCGACATGCAGAAGAGCGCCGCCCCGAAATTGCTGCGTGCCGAGTTGTTCGTCCATCCGGCCGACGACGCCGGGCGCCTCAATGGTTCGGGCCTGCTGATCAGCAATCCGCCATGGGGGTTGGAAGAGGAGCTGCGGGCGCTGCTGCCGTGGTTGGCCGAGCGCCTGGCGCAAAGCCAGGGCGACTGGCGGCTGGACTGGCTGATCGCCGAGCAGCAGGCCTAGGAGCCTGTTTGCGATCTTTCAGCCTTTTGGCAGCTGAGTGGCAGAAGCGGCTGGTGAATGCGTGCTTTTTGTAGGAGGGGCTTTAGCCCCGAGCTCTTTACGCCCTCATAAAGCTCGGGGCTAAAGCCCCTCCTACGTTCTCACCCGCCGCTGCCTAGCGACGCCGCGGGTCGACGAAGTAGGTCAATTGCTGGCGCGGGTTGAGGTACTCCAGCGCCTCGGGCGGTAGCTGCGAGGGGCGAATGCTGGCGGCGATGGCCAGTTTCGGCTCGGCTTCTAGGTTGACGATCAGCGCTTCCTCCTTTGGCACAGCCGGATCGTAGATGATCAGGGTCGGCTTCAGGGGCAAGGTCGGATGCATGCCCAGCACCAGCGCGTAGCGTTCGTCCTCGAGCTGCACCAGGCTGCCGGGCGGATAGACACCCATGCAGCGGATGAAGGCCTTCAGGGCGACATCGTCGAAACGTACCCGATACTGCGGCAGGAACATCCGCGCCAGCGCCTCGTGGGGGCTCAGGGCCGTCCGCGGGTCGACCGGGTTGCACAGGTTGTCGAAGTGGTTGGCGATGCACACGATGCGGCTCAGACGGCCGATGGAGGCCTCGCGCAGCTGCTGTGGATAACCGCTGCCGTCACAATGTTCATGGTGCTCGTAGATGATGCGCAGCACATCGTCGTCGAGCATCAGCTTCTCGCCCATGCGCTTGCCGTACAGCGTGTGCATTTCCAGCAACTGTTGCTCGGCGCGGGTCAGCGGTGGCGGCTTGAGCAGCACCTTGCTGGGCAGTTCCAGCTTACCGATGTCATGCAGCAGTGCGCCCATGCCGAGCATGTGGCTGGCCTCGGCGTCCAGGCCCAGCTGGCGCCCGAGCATCATCGACAGCACGGTAACGTTCAACGAGTGCAGGTAAGAGTCATCGGCGGCCTTGCCGTTGATGCTGTGCAGGGCGACGCCGTCTTCGCCGAGCATGGTGGTAACCAGCTCGTTGACCAGCGCACCGGCCTGCTTGACCGATTCCTCCGGCTGGTTGCGCAGGCTCTGGTTGAGGGCCTTGACCCGCTGGCTGGCCTGGACGAAAGCGCGGTCGACCTCCGACAGGCGTTTGCGCAGCACACTGAGTTGCTTGACCCGCGCCTGGCGTGCCTGCTCCTGGGGATCGGGCGGTGGTGGCGCGGCAGGCTGCTCGACCGGCGCTTCGGCCAGTGGCAAGGGCGCGCAGTCACTGCGCGCCGGGTCATAACGCAGGCGCTTGAGACCCAGGGCGCGCAGCTGCTTGAGCTGGCCGTCGTCCTTGATCTTGAAATTGCTGAACGCGAACGAATGTTCCCACCAGCTCAAGTCGAGCTGGATGTACAGCCCGACACAGAGTTGCTCGGGCAAAATGTAGGGCAGGTTGGCGGGCATCCGGTGCTCGTCGATTACTGGCTAATTGCCCACAAGTTTAGTCGGGCTGACGATGGGATGGCAGTAGTTCGTCAGGCCATCACGTCGATGCTGTTGCCCAGGTTTGGTGGATTGACGGGGGCACTGGCAGGTGACGCGGCCTGCACCAGGCCGCTGACGCTGGCGGCCTGCAGTTCGAGCGTCTTGCGCAGCAGCAGGAGCGACATCTGCGCAGAAAACTGAGCCGATGCCTGACTCGATACCTGACTGGCAATGCTGCTCAGTTCCACGGTCGCTTGCTCCTATATCAGGCCTGCGGTGGCAGGCACACACCCGTGCCGCCCAGCCCGCAGTAGCCTTCGGGGTTCTTGGCCAGATACTGCTGATGGTAGGCCTCAGCGTAGTAGAAGGTTGGCGCGGGTGCGATTTCGGTGGTGATCTCGCCCAGGCCGGCCTTGCCCAACTCCTCCTGGAACTGCTGCTGGCTGTGCCTGGCGGCAGCGAGTTGCTGCTCATCGACGCAGTAGATGGCCGAACGATACTGGCTGCCGATGTCGTTGCCCTGGCGCATGCCCTGGGTCGGGTTGTGCACTTCCCAGAATACCTTGAGCAGGTCTTCGTAGCGGGTCAGCTTGGGATCGAATACCACCAGCACGACTTCGGCGTGACCGGTCAGCCCCGAGCAGGTCTCTTCATAGGTCGGGTTCGGCGTATGGCCGCCGGCGTAGCCCACTGCGGTGCTCCACACGCCGGGTTGCTGCCAGAACCGTCGTTCGGCGCCCCAGAAGCAGCCCAGGCCGAACAGCGCGGTCTGCAGGCCAGCGGGGAAGGGGCCTTGTAGCGGGTTGCCGTTGACGAAATGCGCCTCTGGCACCGAAATCGGGGTTTCGCGACCCGGCAGCGCCTGCTCGGCGCTGGGCAGTTCGAGTTTGTGGGCGAGAATTTCCGAGCGTAGAGCCATGTTGACCGTTCTCCGAATCGTTGTTCTGGGATAGACCGCGGCGGCTGACGGAGGTTGTTTACCGTCTGGCAGCCGGGCGTCGCGAGTAGCGCTTGAGACTTTCTACCAGATCGCGACCCGGTATGGGGCGATCGAATAGGTAGCCCTGACCGATGTCGCAGTGCTGGCGACGCAGGAACGCCAGTTGCGCGGGGGTTTCGACGCCTTCGGCGACGACTTTGAGCTTGAGGTTGTGGGCCATGGCGATCACCGCGGAAGTGATCTCCATGTCGTCCTCGCTCTCGGGGATGTCCTTGATGAAGCTGCGATCGATCTTGATCACGTCGATGGGGAATTTCTTCAGGTAGCTGAGCGACGAGTACCCGGTGCCGAAGTCGTCCATGGCCAGGGTCAGGCCCAACTGCTTGAGGGCGTTGAGCTGGCTGCGCGTGCCGTCGGTGGCTTCCAGCAGCAGCCCTTCGGTGAGCTCCAGTTCGAGCAGCTCGGGTGGCAGCTGCTCCTCTTCGAGGATGGCAGCGATCGAGCCAACCAGATCCGGGTCGCTGAACTGCTTGGGCGACAGGTTGATGGCCACTTGCAGATTGCCCAGCCCGACGGCGGTCAGTTGCTTGCTCATGCGGCAGGCCTGGCGTACCACCCATTTGCCGATCGGCACGATGAGCCCGGTCTCCTCCGCCACGCTGATGAACTGGTCCGGACGGATCATGCCTTTTTCCGGGTGCTGCCAGCGCAGCAGCGCTTCCATGCCCAGCAATTGGCCGGTCTTCAGGCACAGCTTGGGCTGGTAGAACACTTCCAGCTCGTTCTGGGTCAGGGCGCGGCGCAGGTTGTTCTCGACGAACAGCTTGTAGTTGGCCTCGGCATTCAGCGCATCGGTGAACACCTGCAACTGATGCTTGCCGTTGGCCTTGGCCTTGTGCAGCGCCAGGCCGGCATGTTTCATAAGGGTCTGCGGGTCGGCGCCATGCTCCGGGGAGCAGGCCAGGCCCACGGAGCCACTGATGATGATCAACTGATTGTCGACGAACAGCGGCTTGTCGAGGGTCTCCAGAACCTGCTGGGCGATCAGCTGGCCGCGTGGGCTCTCGCAGTTGTCGAGCAGGATGGCGAATTCGTTGCTGGCGAAGCGTGCCAGGGTGCCTTCGCCACTGAAACTGTTGCGCAAGCGCTTGGCGAGGCTGACCAGCAGTTTGTCGCCGGTCTGGTGGCCGAGGGTGTCGTTGATGCGCTTGAAGTTGTCGATATCCACCAGCAGCAGGCTGACCGGTGCGGTGCCGCTGCTGAAGCGCTTTTCCAGCGCGCGGATGAAGGCGTAGCGATTGCCTAACCCGGTGAGGTTGTCGCTGTAGGCCAGGCGCTCGATGCGCTGCTGGGACTGCTTGGTCTCGGTGATGTCTTCGTAGATGCCGATGTAGTGGGTCAGGGTGCCGTCGTCGGCATGCACCTTGGAGATCGAGAACTGGCTCCAGTAAGGTTCGAGGTTCTTGCGCCGGCTCTTGAATTCGCCCTGCCAGCTGTTCTGCTCGGCGAGCCCCGATGCACTGTCGAACAGCAACTCGCTGAGGTTTTCCAGGGCCGGCAGCTCGGCGAGCTGACGGCCCTGCACTTCGTCGGCACTGTACTGGGTGATGGCCGTGAAGCTGGGGTTCACGTACTCCACCATGCCGTCTCGGTTGAGCAGGATGAAGGCGCTGGCGCTCTGCTCGACGGCGCGCTGGAACAGGTACAGGGCGCTGGTGGCGTTGCGCCGCTCCTGATTGCTCAGCACGTTGGCGTACTGGTCGGCCAGTTCCCCGGCGAAGGCGACTTCGTCCGCTTGCCAGGCGCGGGGGCCGCCGGTGTGCTCCAGGCACAGCACGGCGACCAGTTCGCCGCCGACCCGAATGCTGGCATCGAGAATCGCAGACACCGACTTGGGTCGCAGGTAGTCGTCGAGCAGCTCGCGGGTACGGGCGTCGTTCTCGGCATCGTGGGCGTCGAGCGCACGGCCTTCCTTGAGTGCACGCAGGTAGTTCGGGTAGCGCCGGCCGTCGATCGGCAGCGGCATTTCGTGATGGCCCTGCTCCTGCAGGTAGAGCGCCACGGGCTCGAGCGTATCGCCATTGATGTGCCAGATGCCGGCACGCGCCACGCCGTAGATCTCGCAGGCGCTGCGGGTGATCAGCTCGGCGGCCTCGCGACGCTGGTCATTGCCCTGATAGCGCTGACTGGCCAGGCGCACGATGAGCTGCTGCTGGGCAAAGGCGCGCGTTTGCTGCTGCTGCAACTCAGCTTGGCTGCGCTGCAGGTCTTCCAGCGTGTCTTGCTGTTGGAATGGCGGAGCGGTTGTCTCGTCGCTGGTAACCAGCAGATAGCCGCGCAGCAGGGCACGGCCGCGTTGCTTGAAGGGCTCACCAAGCTCCATCAGTTGCAGTGGGCCCTGGGGCGTGTGCAGGGTGTAGCGCACCAGATAGCGCGAGTTTTCCACGAGCTGTTGCTGGATGGAGTCGTGCAGCCGGTAACGCGCTTCGGGCTCCATCAGGCTGGCGTAGGGCGTTTCCACGAGGTTGCAAAGATCGCTGGGCGGGATGCCGAACTGCTTTTCGCAGGTCGCATCGATGAACAGCAGGAGCCAGTTCGCCTCATTCATCCGCTCGAAACGCATCATGCCGAGCCGCGAGGGCACGGGTAATTGCGTCACGACCTCGGCCATGGCACGGCCTGCGGTATCGGGATGGCTCTTCATCGACTGGCTGTATCCATCGGCTGGCACAGGTTACTGCCCGGCCACTTCACTATAGCGCTAACGAGGGGATTACCGTATCTGCTCCAGCCACCATGGGGCGGTAGTGGTGGCCTAGGTTGCACCATGGTGTGGCGACTGACAAGAAGTCTAATGGCATTGTGATGTCTTTATTTCAACTGTATGATTTGAAAAGGATATTAGATCGATAAAAAGGGGATGAACGGTCGGCTGTATACCAACGAGCAAGCCAAAAAAAACCCCGCCGGATCGGGCGGGGTCGAGGATACGAGCGTGGCGCTCGAAACGGTTCGCTTACAGCAGCATGGTGCGGATGTCGGTCAGTACATCGCCCAGGCGCTTGGTGAAGCGGGCAGCGGCCGCACCGTTGATCACGCGGTGATCGTAGGACAGCGACAGCGGCAGCATCAGCTTGGGCTGGAAGGCCTTGCCATCCCATACCGGCTGAATAGTCGCCTTGCTGACACCGAGGATCGCCACTTCCGGGGCGTTGACGATCGGCGTGAAGCCGGTGCCGCCAATGTGACCGAGGCTGGAGATGGTGAAGCAGGCACCCTGCATGTCGTCAGCCGACAGCTTCTTGTTGCGCGCTTTCTCGGCCAGCGCAGCGGCTTCGGCAGCCAGTTGCAGCAGGCTCTTCTGGTCGACGTTCTTGATTACCGGGACCAGCAGGCCGTCCGGCGTATCGACGGCAAAGCCGATGTGCACGTACTTCTTGCGGATCACGGCCTTGCCGCTTGGCGCCAGCGAACTGTTGAAGTCCGGCAGCTCCTTGAGCAGGTAGGCGCAGGCCTTGAGCAGCAGTGGCAGCACGGTCAGCTTGACGCCCGCTTTCTCGGCGACGGCTTTCTGGGCGACGCGGAAGGCTTCCAGCTCGGTGATGTCAGCCGAATCGAACTGAGTCACGTGCGGCACGTTGAGCCAGCTGCGATGCAGGTTGGCGGCGCCGACCTGCATCAGGCGGGTCATCGGCACTTCTTCGACTTCACCGAACTTGCTGAAATCGACGGTCGGGATCGGCGGAATGCCGGCACCGCCGGTCGCGCCAGCAGCAGAAGCGGCAGGAGCCGACTTGGCTTTCTGCAGCTCGGCCTTGACGTACGCCTGTACGTCTTCCTTGAGGATGCGACCTTTCGGGCCACTACCTGGGACCGCACCCAGCTCGACGCCGAACTCGCGGGCCAGCTGACGCACGGCCGGGCCGGCGTGTACCTTGCTGCCATCGCGGCTCGGTGCTGCTGCAGGAGCAGCTTGCGGTGCGGCCTTGGCGGGTGCGCTGCCTTGCACGTTGGCCGGCTTGGCCTGCTCGGGAGCAGCGGCAGGCGCCTGTGCAGCGGCGGCCGGTTTGGCGGCAGCCTTGCCCTGGACCTTGAGGGTCAGGATCAGGTCGCCGGTCTTGGCCTGGTCGCCAACCTTGATGGCAATGCTTTCGATCACGCCAGCCTTTGGAGCTGGGATCTCCATGCTGGCCTTGGCCGACTCCAGGGTGATCAGCGATTGCTCGGCTTCCACGCTGTCGCCTACCTTGACCAGCATTTCGATGACACCAGCAGCGTCGTCACCGATATCCGGGATACACACTTCCTCACTGCTCTCACCTGCCGGCTCTTCGGCTGCGGCTGCGGCAGGTGCTGGCGCTTCGGCCTCGGCCGGTGCAGCTGCCGGGGCTGGCGCGCTGGCGGCCTGCTTGGATTGGGCACCGCCGGCGCCCTTGAGCACCAGAATCAGGTCGCCAGTGCCGACTTCGTCACCGACCTTGACCGATACGCTCTCCACCACGCCGGCAGCCGGCGATGGGATTTCCATGCTGGCCTTGTCGGACTCGAGGGTGATCAGCGATTGATCGACCTCGATGGTGTCGCCCGGCTTGACCGCCACTTCGATGATGCTGGCCTTGGCGCTGGAGCCGATGTCCGGCACCTTGACTTCCTGGGGCTCGGCACTGCCAGCCGACTGAGCTTGCGGCTCGGCGGCCGGTTGCTCGGCGGCAGCAGGCGCTGCCGGCTCAGCGGCTTGTTCCTGCTGGGCAGGCGCGGCTTCGGCGTCGCCTTCCACGTCCAGTTCGAGCAGCTCGTCACCTTCTTTCAGGGTGTCGCCGAGCTTGACCTTCAGGCTCTTGACGATGCCGGCCTTCGGGGCCGGAATTTCCATGCTGGCCTTGTCCGACTCCAGGGTCAGCAGGCTCTGGTCGGCCTCGATGCGGTCGCCGACCTTGACGAACAGCTCGATGATTTCACCCTCACCGCCGCCGATGTCGGGTACGCGAATCAATTCACTCACAATGCGTCTCCTCAGCAGTCCAGTGGGTTACGTTTTTCGGGGTCGATACCGAACTTGACGATGGCCTCGGCCACGGCCTTGCGTTCGATCTGACCACGGTCGGCCAGCGCTTCGAGCGCGGCCAGAACGACCCAGCGACGATCCACTTCGAAGAAGTCACGCAGTTTGCGGCGGCTGTCGCTGCGACCGTAACCGTCGGTACCCAGCACCTTGTATTCCTTGACCGGAACCCACTGACGAACCTGTTCAGCGAACAGTTTCATGTAGTCGGTGCTGGCAATGACAGGGCCCTGACGGCCGCTCAGGCACTGCTCGATATAGCTCTTCTTGGGTTCCTGTTCCGGATGCAGGCGGTTGCTGCGCTCCACGGCCAGGCCATCGCGACGCAGTTCGTTGAAGCTGGTGACGCTCCATACATCGGCGCCGATGTTGTAGTCGTTGCGCAGGATCTTCGCCGCTTCGCGAACCTCGTTGAGGATGGTGCCGCAGCCCAGCAGTTGTACGTGGTGGGCGGCTTCCTTGTTGTCCTCTTCGAGCAGATACATGCCTTTGATGATGCCGTCCTCGACACCTTCGGGCATGGCTGGCTGCTGGTAGTTCTCGTTCATCACGGTGATGTAGTAATAAACGTTTTCCTGCAGGGTCATCATCCGGTGCGTGCCTTCGCGCATGATCACCGCCAGCTCGTAGGCATAGGTGGGGTCATAGCTGCGCACGTTGGGGATGGTGCTGGCGAGGATGTGGCTGTGGCCGTCCTCGTGCTGCAGGCCTTCACCGTTCAGGGTGGTACGGCCGGAGGTGCCGCCCAGCAGGAAGCCGCGGGTCTGGCCGTCGCCAGCTGCCCAGGCCAGGTCACCGATACGCTGGAAGCCGAACATCGAGTAGAAGATGTAGACCGGCAGCATCGGCGTGTTGTAGTTGCTGTAGGCAGTACCGGCAGCGATGAAGGAGGAGAACGCACCGGCCTCGTTGAGACCTTCCTGGAGGATCTGGCCGTCCTTCTCTTCGCGGTAGTACATCACCTGGTCGCGGTCGACCGGCTCGTACAGCTGGCCGACGGGGGAGTAGATGCCCAACTGGCGGAACATGCCTTCCATACCGAAGGTACGGGCCTCGTCCGCGAGGATCGGCACGATGCGCTTGCCCAGCTCCTTGTCCTTGACCATCGAGGCGAGGATGCGCCCGAACGCCATGGTGGTGGAGATTTCGCGGTCGCCAGAGCCGTCCAGAACGGCCTTGAGGGTTTCCAGCGGCGGCGTCGGGATGCTGATGGTGCCGCGGTTACGCTGCGGCAGGTGGCCGCCGAGCTTCTCGCGGCACTTGCGCAGGTATTTCATTTCCGCGCTGTCTTCGGCTGGGCGGTAGAACGGCAGTTCTTCCAGCTGCGAATCGTTCAGCGGGATATCGAAGCGATCGCGGAATTTCTTCAGCGACTCGATATCGACCTTCTTGGTGTTGTGCGCGGTGTTCTTCGCTTCGCCGGCACCGGTGCCATAACCCTTGATGGTCTTGGCCAGGATGACGGTCGGCTGGCCTTTGTGGTTGACCGCCTGGTGGTAGGCCGCATAGACCTTGTACGGGTCGTGGCCGCCGCGGTTGAGGTTGAAGATTTCCTCGTCCGACAGTTTCTCGACGCGCTTGAGCAATTCTGGATCGGCACCGAAGAAGTGCTTGCGCACGTAGGCACCGTCTTTGGCCTTGTAGTTCTGGTATTCGCCGTCGATCGCCTGGTCCATGCGACGCTGCATGCGGCCGTCTTCGTCCTGGGCGAACAGCGGGTCCCACATACGGCCCCAGATGACCTTGTTGACGTTCCAGTTGGCGCCACGGAACACGCCTTCGAGCTCCTGGATGATCTTGCTGTTGCCGCGAACCGGGCCGTCGAGGCGCTGCAGGTTGCAGTTGATGACGAAGATCAGGTTGTCGAGGTTCTCGCGGCCGGCCAGGGAGATGGCACCCAGGGTTTCCGGTTCGTCGGTCTCGCCGTCACCGATGAAGCACCATACCTTCTGCTTGCCGGCCGGGATGAAACCGCGGTTTTCCAGGTACTTCATGAAACGTGCCTGGTAGATCGCGGTGATCGGGCCCAGGCCCATGGAAACGGTCGGGAACTGCCAGAAATCCGGCATCAGGTGCGGGTGCGGGTACGACGACAGGCCGCCACCGTCCACTTCCTGGCGGAACTTGAGCATCTGCTCTTCGCTCAGGCGGCCTTCCAGGAAGGCGCGGGCGTAGATGCCGGGCGATGCGTGGCCCTGGTAGTAGATCAGGTCGCCGCCGTGTTCTTCGGTCGGCGCCTTGAAGAAGTAGTTGAAGCCGATGTCGTAGAGGGTCGCGCTGGAGGCGAAGGTGGAGATGTGGCCACCCAGATCGGGGTCCTGCATGTTGGCGCGCATGACCATGGCCAGAGCGTTCCAGCGAACGATCGAGCGGATGCGGCGTTCCATGAACAGGTCGCCCGGCATGCGTGCTTCACGCGTGACCGGAATGGTGTTGCGGTAGGGAGTGGTGATCGAATAGGGCAGCTGTGTGCCGCTACGAGTGGCCAACTCACCCAGGCGCGTCATCAGATAGTGGGCACGGTCTTCGCCTTCCTTGTCGAGGACGGATTCCAGTGCGTCCAGCCATTCCTGGGTTTCGATTGGATCGAGGTCTTGCATGGCTTGCTCCAGAGCGGAAAGGCTTCCAGAATCGGAAACCAGATGCGTTGCCGGCTTTTTGGGCGGGCACATTAATTCTTGGATGTACCGGTTGGGTAGATCCGGCTTCGTGTAGTTTTACTACATTTCGTCGGCGATTTCAGCTCTCTCGATCGATTCAGTCGTAGCGAAACTACAATCAAATCAGGCGAGAGCCAGAAGCGGCGAGCCTTCGCAGGGTCTGCGCCGGTTTTCCACCAGGCTCGCAGCCCGCCGAAAAGGATAGACCATGAGCTTGCCCGCGCTCGTCTCTTTGCCTGCCTCGCTCCACCCCATCGCCCAGCGTGCCGAGCAATCGCTCGCCGAGGCGTTCACGGCCTTGTCCGCTGACGCCGCTGCCGCTTTCGCCGCCTGGCCGGCCCTGCGCAAGGAGCACCTGCAGCGCGTGACGGCCGCCAGTGATTTCGTGACGCAACAGGGCCTGCGCGACCCGCAGATGCTGCTCGAGCTGGCTGCCAGCGGCGAGCTGGAGCGGTGCCTGGCGGGCGGCGAATTGCGCCAGCAGCTCGCCGAGCAGTTGCAGGAGTGCGCGGACGAGAACGGCCTGGCGCGCAGCCTGCGGCGTTTTCGCAACCGCCAGCAGCTGCGCATCATCTGGCGAGACATCAGCCGCCAGGCGGATCTGGTGGAAACCTGTCGCGACCTTTCCGACCTGGCCGATGCTTGCATCGACCTGTCTTATCACTGGCTGTACCCCCGGCACTGCGAGCAATTCGGCACACCGGTCGGCCGCCGCAGCGGTGAGCCGCAGCACATGGTCATTCTCGGCATGGGCAAACTCGGCGCCTTCGAGCTGAACCTGTCGTCGGATATCGACCTGATCTTCGGCTACCCGGAGGGCGGCGAGACCCAGGGCGTGAAGCGTGCGCTGGATAACCAGGAGTTCTTCATCCGCCTGGGCCAGAAGCTGATCAAGGCGCTGGACGCCATCACCGTCGACGGCTTCGTGTTTCGTACCGACATGCGCCTGCGCCCCTACGGATCGAGCGGCGCGCTGGTGTTCAGCTTCAATGCGCTGGAGCAGTACTACCAGGATCAGGGGCGCGACTGGGAGCGCTACGCGATGATCAAGGCGCGGGTGGTCGGCGGAGACCAGCAGGCCGGCGCGCAACTGCTGGAAATGCTGCGCCCGTTCGTCTATCGCCGTTACCTGGACTTTTCCGCCATCGACGCGCTGCGCACCATGAAGCAACTGATCCAGCAGGAGGTGCGCCGCAAGGGCATGGCCGAGAACATCAAGCTCGGTTCCGGCGGCATTCGTGAGGTGGAGTTCATCGCCCAGGCGTTTCAGCTGATCCATGGCGGCCGTGATCTCAGCCTGCAGCAGCGTTCCTTGCTCAAGGTGCTGCAAACCCTCAAGGACCAAGGCTACCTGCCTGGCCAGGCGGTCGACGAGTTGCTCGCCGGCTACGCCTTCCTGCGTTACACCGAACACGCCCTGCAGGCCATCGACGACCGGCAGACGCAGATGCTCCCGGACAGCGATCAGGATCGCGCGCGGGTGGCCTTCATGCTCGGCTTCGATGGCTGGGACGCCTTCCATGAGCAACTGATGCACTGGCGCGGCCGGGTCGACTGGCACTTCCGCCAGGTCATCGCTGACCCCGACGAGGATCAGGAGGGCGATGAGGAGCCCATGGTCGGCGCCGATTGGCTGCCGCTATGGAACGACGACCAGGATGAAGAGGCCGCCTGCCGCCAACTGGCCGAGGCCGGCTTCGCTAACGCGCCGGCGGCCTGGCAGCGGCTGGTGGGGCTGCGCAACGGCAACCAGGTACGCGCGATGCAGCGCCTGGGTCGCGAGCGCCTGGATGCCTTCATCCCGCGGCTGCTGGCCGCCACCGTCGAGCAGGAAAAGCCCGATCTGGTACTGGAGCGCGTGTTGCCGCTGATCGAGGCAGTGGCGCGTCGTTCGGCCTATCTGGTGCTGCTGACCGAAAATCCCGGTGCCTTGCTGCGTCTGCTGACGCTGTGCGCCGCCAGCCCGTGGATCGCTGAGCAGATCAGCCGCTTCCCGCTGCTGCTCGATGAGCTGCTCAATGAGGGGCGCCTGTTCAGTCCGCCCCATGCGCCGGAGTTGGCTGGCGAGCTGCAGGAGCGGCTGACGCGTATTCCCGAGGAGGATCTGGAGCAGCAGATGGAGGCGCTGCGCCACTTCAAGCTGGCCCACGGCTTGCGCGTAGCCGCTTCGGAAATCGCCGGCAGCCTGCCGTTGATGAAAGTCAGCGATTACCTGACCTGGTTGGCCGAGGCCATTCTCGACCAGGTAATGGCCCTGGCCTGGCGGCAGATGGTCAGCCGCCATGGCACGCCGCTGCGCGCCGATGGCAGCCCGTGCTCGCCGGACTTCATCATCGTCGGCTACGGCAAGGTCGGCGGTATCGAACTGGGTCACGGTTCTGACCTGGATCTGGTGTTCATCCACGACGGCGACCCGCAGGCCGAGACCGATGGCGCCAAGCCCATCGACGGCGCGCAGTTCTTCACTCGCCTGGGCCAGCGCATCATTCACCTGCTGACCGCGCAGACCAACTCCGGCCAGCTCTACGACGTCGACATGCGCCTGCGCCCCTCCGGAGCGGCGGGGTTGCTGGTCAGCTCACTGGGCGCCTTCCGCCGCTACCAGGAGGGTGAGGCCTGGACCTGGGAGCATCAGGCGCTGGTGCGCGCCCGGGTGCTGGTCGGCTGCGAACGCGTGGGCGCTGCATTCGCCGAAGTGCGCAGCGCCGTGCTGGGCCGCGAGCGTGATCAGGCCAAGCTGCAGGCCGAGGTCAGCGAGATGCGCGCCAAGATGCGTGACAACCTGGGCAGCCGTGCCACCGCCGCCGGTACGGCGGAGAATGCCTTCGACGCGGCCTCGCCCTTCGACCTCAAGCAGGACGCCGGAGGTATCGTCGATATCGAATTTATGGTGCAATACGCGGCCCTGGCGTGGTCGGAGCAGCACCCGGCGCTGCTCGAATTCACCGATAACATCCGCATTCTGGAAGGCCTGGACCGGCTCGGTCTGCTCCGCGATGGCGAGGCGACCCTGCTGCAGGACGCCTACAAGGCCTATCGCTCGGCAGCCCATCGGCAGGCTTTGCAGAAGCAGCCCGGGATCGTGGGCGGCGACCAGTTTCACGAGCACCGGCGCAATGTGATGCGCATCTGGCGTGAGCTGGGCCTGAGTTGATGGCTGTCGTTCGCCATCGGGCTTCTCTACCGAAACTGAGCTTATGAATATTCTGATCATCGGCCCTTCGTGGGTAGGCGACATGGTGATGGCGCAGACATTGTTCCAGTGTCTGAAACTGCGTCATCCCGACTGCGCCATCGACGTGCTGGCCCCGGACTGGAGCCGGCCGATCCTCGAGCGCATGCCCGAGGTTCGCCAGGCCTTGAGCTTTCCCCTCGGCCATGGCGTGCTGGAGCTGGCCACGCGGCGGCGCATCGGCAAGTCCCTGGCCGGCCGTTACGATCAGGCGATCCTGCTGCCCAACTCCATGAAGTCGGCGCTGGTGCCGTTCTTCGCCGGCATCCCCCTGCGTACCGGCTGGAAGGGCGAGATGCGTTACGGCCTGCTCAATGACGTGCGCAAGCTGGACAAGGATCGCTACCCGCTGATGATCGAGCGCTTCATGGCCCTGGCGTATCCGGCTGGCGCGGAGCTGCCGCAGCCATATCCGCGCCCGTCCCTGCGCATCGACCCCGCGACTCGTGACGCAGCCCTGGCTCATTTCGGCCTGAGCCTGGATCGCCCGGTTCTTGCCCTGTGCCCAGGCGCCGAGTTCGGCGAAGCGAAACGCTGGCCCAGCGAGCATTACGCCAAGGTCGCCGAGACGAAGATCCGTGAAGGCTGGCAGGTCTGGCTGTTCGGCTCGAAGAAGGATCACCCTGTGGGCGAGGATATCCGATCGCGGCTGATTCCCGGCCTGCGCGAGGAGGCCGTCAACCTGTCCGGTGAGACCAGTCTTGCGCAAGCCATCGACCTGCTATCGTGCGCCGCCTCGGTGGTGTCCAACGACTCCGGGCTGATGCACGTGGCCGCGGCGCTCGATCGCCCGCTGGTGGCGGTGTACGGCTCGACCTCGCCACAGTTCACCCCGCCGCTGGCCGAGCAGGTGGAAATCATCCGCCTGGGTATCGAGTGCAGCCCGTGCTTCGAGCGCACCTGTCGCTTCGGTCATTACAACTGCCTGGTGCAGCTCGAGCCACGGGTCGCCGTCGACGCGCTGCAGCGCCTGGCGGGTGAGCCCGTCGAGGTCATGCCCTGAATGCGCGTGCTGGTGATCAAGACCTCATCGCTGGGCGACGTGATTCATACCCTGCCGGCCCTGACCGACGCGGCCCGGGCGATCCCGGGCATCCGGTTCGACTGGGTGGTGGAAGAAGGCTTCGCCGAGATTCCAGCCTGGCATCCGGCCGTCTCCCAGGTGATTCCGGTGGCCATCCGCCGCTGGCGCAAGCACCCGCTGAGAACCCTGCGCAGTGGCGAGTGGGCGCGGTTCAAGCAGCGCCTGCGCGAGAGTCATTACGACCTTGTAATCGACGCCCAAGGCCTGCTCAAGAGCGCCTGGCTGACCCGCTACGTCAAGGCGCCGGTGGCAGGGCTCGATAAAAAGTCTGCCCGCGAGCCTATCGCTGCGCGCTTTTATGATCGCCCCTACAGCGTGCCGCGGGCTCAGCATGCGTTGGAGCGTACCCGTCAGCTGTTCGGCCAGGCGCTGAGCTACAGCGTGCCCGCTGGTCTGGGCGACTACGGGTTGAGCCGCGCCCAGCTTGCAGATCCGGCCGCAAGCCCTTATCTAGTGTTCCTGCACGGCACCACCTGGGCCAGCAAGCACTGGCCCGAAGCCTACTGGCGCGAACTGGCCGAGCAGGTTGCCGAGCGCGGCTGGGCGATTCGCCTGCCATGGGGCAACGAAGCCGAGAAGGCGCGCGCCGAGCGTATCGCCGCCGGCATCGATGGCGCTGCGGTATTGCCAAAGCTCAACCTGGCAGGTGTGGCCAAGGTGCTCGCCGGTGCCCAGGCCTGTGTGGCCGTCGATACCGGTCTGGGCCATCTGGCGGCAGCGCTGGATGTGCCGACCGTGTCGCTCTACGGCCCGACCCTGCCGGGCCGGGTGGGTGCCTACGGGCGCTCGCAGGTGCACCTGTGCGCCAGCGGCCCGGATGCCGGCAAGGGCGACCGCGAGAAACCCTGTTTCGATGATTTGAAACCACAGCGGGTGTTCACCGAATTACATGCCCTGCTGCTGGATCTGGGGCTGGACTGATGCAAGCGAGCGGAGGGCCGATGCGCCTGGCTTTTATCCTCTACAAGTACTTCCCCTACGGCGGGTTGCAGCGCGATTTCATGCGTATCGCCCTGGAGTGCCAGCGGCGCGGCCACAGCATCCGCGTCTACACGCCAATCTGGGAAGGCGAGGTGCCAGAGGGTTTCGAAGTGGTGGTGGTACCGGTCAAGGCACTGTTCAACCATCACCGCAACGAGAAACTCACCGCCTGGGTGCAGGCCGACTTGCGCGAGCGCCCCGTCGACCGGGTGATTGGCTTCAACAAGATGCCGGGCCTGGACGTGTACTACGCCGCCGATGGCTGCTTTGAAGACAAGGCGCAGACCCTGCGCAACCCCCTGTATCGCCGCTGGGGCCGCTACAAGCATTTCGCCGAGTACGAGCGAGCTGTGTTCGCACCCGAGTCGGACACCGAGATTCTGATGATCTCCGAGGTGCAGCAGCCGCTGTTCGTCAAGCATTACGGCACGCCAGTCGAGCGCTTCCACCTGCTGCCGCCGGGCATCGCCCTGGATCGCCGCGCGCCGGCCAATGCCGCCGAAATCCGCGTCGAGTTTCGCCGCGAGTTCGCCCTGGCCGACAGCGACCTGCTGCTGGTGCAGATCGGCTCGGGCTTCAAGACCAAGGGCCTGGACCGCAGCCTCAAGGCCCTGGCCGCCTTGCCGCCGGAGCTAAAGCAGCGCACCCGGTTGATGGTCATCGGCCAGGACGACCCCAAACCGTTCCTGCTGCAGGTAAAAGCCCTTGGCCTGAGCGACCAGGTGCAGATTCTCAAGGGACGCAGCGATATTCCGCGTTTTCTGCTTGGCGCCGATCTACTGATCCATCCGGCCTACAACGAAAATACTGGTACCGTGCTGCTTGAGGCGCTGGTCGCCGGGCTGCCTGTGCTGGTCACCGATGTATGCGGCTACGCCCATTACATCGAGGATGCAGACGCCGGCCGCGTGGTGCCCAGTCCATTCGAGCAGCCCGCGCTGAATCGCCTGCTGGCCGAGATGCTGGCCGACGACGCTGCGCGCGCGCGATGGAAGCAAAATGGCCTGGCCTATGCCGACACGGCCGATCTGTACAGCATGCCGCAGCGGGCTGCGGATGTGATTCTGGCGGCGCACCCGTGAGCAACTCAACCGCTTTGGCAACCTTGGGCCCTTTAAATGCGTCGCCTACGGCGCGATGCCTTAGTGGCCGTTCCACAAGGCTCGCGTTGCCTTCAGCATTCACCGCGAGACCGCGGCTCCTACAGGGAGGCCTATGCGCCTGATTCTTGCTGAACCATTCAAGTCCCTGTGGGACGGCAAGGATGCCTTTGAAGCGGTCGAGGGCCTGCAGGGGCAGGTGTACCGCGAACTGGAGGCGCGTCGAACGCTGCGTACAGAGGTGAATGGCAAGGGCTATTTCGTGAAGATTCATCGTGGCGTGGGCTGGGGGGAAATCGTCAAGAACCTGGTCACGGCCCGCCTGCCGGTGCTGGGCGCGGGCCAAGAGTGGAAAGCCATCCAGCGTTTGAACGGCGCCGGGGTGTCGACCATGACCGCGGTGGCTTATGGCGAGCGTGGCAGCAACCCGGCGCAGCAGCATTCGTTCATCGTCACCGAGGAGCTCGCGCCGACCGTCGACCTCGAGCAATTGACGCTGACCTGGAGCGAGCAGCCGCCGTCGCCCATCGTGAAGCGGGCACTGCTGCGCCGTGTGGCGCAAATGACCGGGCGCATGCACGCTGCGGGCGTGAACCACCGGGACTGCTACATCTGTCACTTTCTGCTGCATACCGACAAGCCTTTCGACGCTGATGATTTCCGCCTGTCGGTGATCGATCTGCACCGCGCCCAAGTACGCAATGCCGTGCCGAAACGCTGGCGCGATAAGGATCTGGCCGGTCTGTATTTCTCGGCCTTGAACATAGGTCTCACCAAGCGCGATCTGCTGCGTTTCATCAAGGTTTACTTTGGCTTCGTCGACAGCCGTCCCCTGCGTCAGGTCCTGCAGGACGAGGCTGCCCTGCTGCACTGGTTGCAGGGCAAGGCCGACCGCCTGCGTGCGCGTTATGCGCGCAAGTACGAAACGGAGGGGCAAGCATGAGTCAGTGGCGTGTCACCGCCTTGGCCACGCCCGAGGCGGCCAGGGCATTCGCTTCGCTTGATGCGGTCTTTGCCCTGCAAGGCGAGGCTATTACTCACGATCCGTTGTCGGACGTCATTCGTGTGGAGTTCGATGGGCTGCGTTACTACGTCAAGCGCTACCACGGTGCCGGCAAAGGCGCTCGGCGCTTCGTTGGCCGGCCGCGGGTCAAGGCTGAGTGGCAGAACCTCAAGCACTTCGCGAGTTGGGGGATTCCCACTGCGCCTATCGCTGCCTACGGGCTGGAGCGCAAGGGTGCAGCCTTTCACCGAGGTGCACTGATCACCCAGGAACTGGTCGACACCACGGACATGTGGCGGCTGGCCTCCTCGGGTGACGCGCGCCTGCGTGATCGGGCCTGGGTCGACGATGTCAGCTGTCAGCTGGCCCGTGCCACGCGCATCCTGCACGATCATCATTTCGCCCATAACGACCTGAAGTGGCGCAATCTGCTGGTCGACGAGCACCGCCGCCTGTACTTCATCGACTGCCCGACCGGTGCATTCTGGCGAGGGCCGTTTCTACGTCGGCGCATCGTAAAGGATCTCGCCTGTCTGGATAAGGTGGCCAAATATCACCTGTCGCGCACCCAGCGCCTGCGTTTCTACTTGCAGTATCGAGGGCGTGAACGGCTCAACGACAGCGACAAGCAGCGTATCGGCCAGATCGTGCGTTACTTCGAGGGAAGAGAATGAAGGACTTCATCGAGCGCGATGATCAAGCGCTGCTCGAACGTCATGGGCTGGCCAGTTTCGAGGCGCTCTGGACGCTCGAGCTGCATGCGGTCGACGAGCCCAACCGGGCGCCGCGCGGCGGCTGGAGCACGGTCTACCGGCTTGATCTGGAAGGCCATGGCTATTACCTCAAGCGCCAGAGCAATTACCTGACGCACAGCCTGGAGCGCCCCTGGGGTGAGCCGACGCTGGCGCGGGAGTTTCGCAACATCCGCCGTTACCAGCGCCTCGGCATCCCGGCGATGAGCGCCGCGTTCTACGCCGAGCGGCGCATCGCCGGTGAGCGACGGGCCGTTCTGCTGACCCATGCGCTGGATGGTTGGCGCGACCTCGACAGCTGGCTGCCCGAATGGCATCAGCTTGCAGCGGAGCAGCGCCAGGCGATCGTGAGCGCTTGCGGACGTCTGGCTCGGCGCGTGCACGAGAAGGGACAGGTGCATGGCTGTTTCTACCCCAAACATATCTTCCTGCAACCCCGAGATGAGGGTTTTGCGGCGCAGCTGATCGATCTGGAGAAGACCCGGCCACTGTTTCTCGGTGAGCGTGACAGGGTCAAGGACATCGAGCCGTTGCTGCGACGCACCAACCCCTGGAATGAAGCGGATCACCTGGGTTTCCTGACGGCCTATCTGGGCAGCGGGCAACATGTGGATCATTGGTCGCAGCGTCTTACGGCGCGGTTGAAGGACAAGGCCCAACGCCCATGAAACTGGTTCACCTCAACAAGGCGGGGCGCAGCCCTGCGCTGCCGCTGCCGATCGAGCTGCCGGGCGGTACGTCGCTCGAGTTGCAGAGCCTGCTGCGTGTGTTGCCGGGCCAGCGGTATGTCGGCGCGGCGCAATGGCAGGGGCGCCAGGTGCTCGCCAAGATGTTGGTCGGCAGCAAGGCCGAGCGGCACTTCGCTCGGGAGCTGCAAGGTGCCCAGCTACTGGCGGAACAAGGGTTGTGCACCCCCTTGCTGCTCGATCATGGTGTATCGGCGGGCGAGGGCGGCTGGCTGTTGTTCGAGTTCCTGGAGGACGCCCGCAGCCTGGCGGATGATTGGCAGGCCGTCGCTGATCAGCCCTGGCTGAGCGATGCGCAGCAGCAGGTGCTGGGTGAGGCGCTTGGCGTCATCGGCCAGCTTCATCGTCGTGGGCTATGGCAGGAAGACCTGCACCTGGACAATTTGCTGCGCCATGACGGCCATCTGTATCTCATCGATGGCGGCGGCATTCGCGCCGAGACGTCCGGGCAGCCCCTCTCCCGAGCGCGCGTGCTGGAAAACCTGGGGTTGTTCTTCGCGCTGTTTCCCCGCGCCATCGATGACTTCATCGAAGAATTGTTGGTGCACTACCTGCTGGTCAACGGCGAACATGCCCTGCCGCTTGAGGCCCTGCTCAAGGCTGTGGCCAAGGCGCGCGGGCTGCGTCTTCATTCTTTCATGGCCAAGATTCAGCGTGAGTGCACGGCCTTTCGCGTCTGGCGTGGGCCGTCGCGCCTGCAGGTGGTGAGGCGTGAAGAGGACGCGGCGCTGGCGCCTCTTCTGGCCGACCCCGACGCGGCGATCGCTGCAGGCGAGCCACTCAAACTGGGCGGCTCCTCGACCGTGGCGCGCGTCCAGCAGGCTGGTCGGCAATTGGTCATCAAGCGCTACAACATCAAGGGCTTCGGCCATTGGCTGCGGCGCTTCTGGCGGCCTAGCCGGGCCTGGCACAGCTGGTGCGAAGGCAACCGCCTGGATTTTCTCGGAATCGCCACGCCCAGGCCGCTGGCGGTGCTCGAGCGGCGCACCCTGTGGCTGCGCCGCCAGGCCTATCTGATTACCGAACACACGCCGGGTATGGATATAATCGCCCGTTTCGCGCCGTGCGGGGCGGATGGCCTACCGCCAGAGGCGGACTTGCAGGCGTTGGATGCATTGTTCGCAGCGCTGTTGCGCGAGCGCATCAGCCATGGCGATTGCAAGGGCAACAATATTCTCTGGCAGGATGGCCGCTGGGCGCTGATCGATCTGGATGCCATGCAGTTCCATGGCCAGGCCAGCAGCTTCAAGGCCGCCTATGCACGTGATCGCGCGCGCCTGCTGCGCAACTGGGCCGCCGACAGCGCTCTGTATCGTGAACTCGACCGGCGCTTGCCAACATATATTTGAGCCTTCCGAGGAAGGCTCAGCGAAATCAAACCGTATCGGTTGTCGAGTCAGGCAGCCGCGTTAAGAGGCTTTACCCGTGGCATTGACGATTCTTGGCCTGTCCGGCGCCCTCAGTCATGACCCCTCCGCGGCGTTGTACATCGACGGCAAGTTGATTGCAGCAGCCGAAGAAGAGCGCTTCGTGCGTGACAAGCATGCGAAGAACCGCATGCCTTACGAATCGGCCAAATTCTGCCTGGAACAGGCCGGTATCAAACCATCGGATGTCGATGTGGTGGCGATTCCCTTCGCGCCCATCAGCCTGTTCGGCAAGGCGCGTTGGCACTACGCCAAACGCTACTGGTACGCACCGGATCGCGCCCTCGACGCGATTCTCATGGGCAACCGCCGCTACAAGCGCTATCGCAAGAAGGTCGTCTGGTGCCTGGAGCAACTGGGCTTCGATGCCAAGAAGGTCAAGATCGAGCCAGTCGAGCACCACCTGGCGCACGCGTCCAGCGCTTATCACTGCTCGGGTTTCACCGAGAAGACCGCGATCCTCGGTATCGACGGCAAGGGCGAGTACGCCACTACCTTCTTCGGCTATGGCGAGAACGGCCGTATCCACAAGATCAAGGAGTTCTTCGACCCGGATTCCCTGGGCGGCCTGTACGGCGCGGTGACCGAGTTCCTCGGTTTCGAAATGCTCGATGGCGAGTTCAAGGTCATGGGCATGGCGCCTTATGGCGATGCCAGCAAGTACGATTTTTCCCGCCTGGCCAAGTTCGAGAACGGCGAGTTGGTGATCAATACCGACTACGCCAACGTCATCGGTTTGCGCCGCCACAAGGAAAAGGGCAAGGGCTTCTACTTCTCCCCCAAACTGATCGAGTGGCTGGGGCCAAAGCGCGAAGGCGACATTGCCGACGACCCGTACATCCACTACGCCGCCAGCATGCAGGCGCTGTTCGAGAAGCTGGCGCTGGAGATGATGGATTACTACCTGGGCGACATCATCCGCGAGACCGGCAAGATCGCCTTCGCCGGTGGATGCGCGCTGAACGTCAAGCTCAACCAGAAGATCATTGCTCGCCCCGAGGTCAAGGAACTGTTCGTTCAGCCGGCCTCCGGTGACGCCGGCACTTCGGTTGGTGCCGCTGCCTACGTTTCCCACAAGCGTGGCGTGCCCGTGGAGAAGATGGAGCACGTCTACCTCGGCCCGGCCTATTCCAACGAAGACGTCATTGCCGCCTGCGCCCGCCACCCGAATGCGCCGAAATGGCAGAAGATCGACGACATGCCGCAGCGCATCGCGCAGATCATGGTCGATGGCAACCCGGTAGCCTGGTTCCAGGGCCGCATGGAATTCGGCCCGCGTGCCCTGGGCGGCCGTTCGATCATCGGTTGCCCGAGCATTCCCGGCGTGGCCGACCGCATCAACGAACAGATCAAGTTCCGCGAGCGCTGGAGACCCTTCTGCCCATCGATGCTCGACACCGTCGCCGAGCAGATGCTCAAGGTCGATCACCCGAGCCCGTTCATGACCTTCACTTTCGAAGTCAACGACGAGTGGAAAGAGCGCGTCAGCGAAGTCGTCCACGAAGACGGCACCTCCCGCGCCCAGGTGCTCAAGCGCGAATACAACCCGCGCTGGTACGACCTGATGCTGGAGCTGGAAAGACTCACCGGCAACGGCGTGTCGCTGAACACCTCGCTGAACCGCCGTGGCGAACCGATGATCTGCTCGCCGACCGACGCCCTGAACATGTTCTTCGGCTCGGATCTGCAGTACCTGATCATGGAGGATATTCTGGTGGTCAAGGACGGTGTCGTTGCGTCGAGCGGCGATCTGTCCGGCAGCGTGGAATCGTAGTTCGGCTGGCTATCGATATGTCGACGGCTGTAGCGAATCGTTGTGTAACACGGCGTTCTCGCGCAGCCGCAGTCGTGTCGAAGCGCCCCGGCTCGGCGCCTGCATTTGGTTGCGGGTTGCCTGATGGTACAATCGCCGGCTTAATCCCAGAGCCAGCATCTTATGCCTGATTCAAGCGCCCAATCGCCTTCGATCTCCAGCTTCAAGTTGTACATGCGGCTGTTGAGCTACATGAGGCGCTACTGGTTCATGTTCGGCGTCAGCATGATTGGCTATATCATCTTCGCCTCGACCCAGCCAATGCTCGCCGGCCTGCTCAAGTACTTCGTCGACGGCCTTGCCGCTCCCGAAGCCGGTATGGTCGAGTTGCCGTTGCTGGGCAGCATGCAGCTGCTCTACGGCGTGCCGCTGGCACTTTTACTCATTACCTTCTGGCAGGGTATCGGCTCGTTTCTCGGGGGCTATTACCTGGCACGGGTATCGCTGGGGCTGGTACAGGACCTGCGCATTGCGCTTTTCAACAACCTGCTGACACTGCCCAATCGTTATTTCGATAACCATTCCACGGGTTATCTCATCTCTCGCATCACCTACAACGTCGGTTCGGTTACCGGCGCGGCGACGGATGCCTTGAAGGTCATGGTGCGTGAAGGCCTGACGGTGGTTTTCCTGTTTGGCTATCTGCTGTGGATGAACTGGAAACTGACCATGGTGATGGTGGCGATTCTGCCGCTCATTGCCCTGATGGTTAAGAGCGCGAGCAAGAAATTTCGTAGCCAGAGCCGCAAGATTCAGAGTGCCATGGGCGAGTTGACCCACGTGTCGTCCGAGACCATCCAGAATTACCGTGTGGTTCGTAGCTTCGGTGGCGAGCGCTATGAGCGTGAGCGCTTCTACGAAGCGAGCGAAGACAGCACCCGCAAGCAGCTGCGCATGACCCGCACCAGCGCGATCTACACGCCCAGCCTGCAACTGGTGAACTACGCCGCCATGGCGTTCCTGATGTTCCTTGTGCTGTTTCTGCGCGGTGATGCCAGCGTGGGTGATCTGGTGGCCTATATCACGGCTGCAGGGCTCCTACCCAAGCCGATTCGACAGCTTTCGGAAGTCAGCTCGACCATCCAGAAGGGGCTTGCCGGCGCCGAGAGCATTTTCGAACAACTGGACGAAGTGACCGAGCCCGATAACGGAACGGTCGAGAAAGAGCGAGTAACCGGTGCGCTCGAAGTAAAACACCTGAGTTTCGTTTACCCGGGGACCGAGAAAACCGTTCTGCAGGACATCAGCTTTACCGTCGAACCGGGGCAGATGGTGGCGCTGGTGGGCCGCTCGGGGAGCGGCAAGTCAACGCTGGCCAATTTGATTCCACGTTTCTATCAGCATGATCAGGGGCAGATTCTGCTCGATGGCACGCCGATCGAGGACTATCGCGTCGAAAACCTGAGGAAACATATCGCGCTGGTCACACAGCAGGTTTCGCTTTTCAACGACACCGTCTTGAATAACATCGCCTATGGCGATCTGCGTAACTTGCCACGCGAGGCAGTCGAGCAGGCCGCCGAGGCGGCCTATGCGCGTGAGTTCATCGATCTGCTTCCGCAGGGCTTCGATACCAAGGTGGGTGAGGATGGCGTGATGTTGTCGGGCGGCCAGCGCCAGCGCTTGGCGATCGCCCGCGCGTTGCTCAAGAGTGCGCCTGTGCTGATACTCGATGAGGCGACCTCGGCCCTGGATACCGAATCCGAACGCTACATCCAGGCAGCGCTGGACAAGGTGATGGAAGGCCGCACCACGCTGGTGATCGCGCATCGGCTGTCGACCATCGAGAAAGCCGATCTGATTCTGGTGATGGATCAGGGGCGCATCGTCGAGCGCGGCTCTCACGAGTCTCTGCTGGCACAGAATGGTTACTACGCTCGTTTGCATGCCATGGGATTAGAAGAGGGCGATGCAGATCCGTCTGCCACAGGGCATTCGGCGCAGTAATAGATCATGGACGATAGAGTGTTTAAAGGAGCTTTAATGGCTGAGGCTACACACCATGAAGTGGCTGGCGTCGTGACGTCTTCCGATTGCCGGTTGGCGCTGATTCCTTCCATGGGCTTGGGAGATGGATGTATTTACCTCGTTTTGGCCGCGAACCTCGCGCGTGCGGGCTACAAGGTCACCGTGTTCAGCAACCATGTGGGCGCCCTGAGCAACTGGTTTGAGCTATTCGATGCCCAGCCACTTCCCCCGCCTGAGCGCACCTTTAATGCGTTGGATGAATTTGATCTAGTCATTTCCGATCTCGGCAGTATGGTTACTCGTCACGGCGAGGCCGCCGACATGCTTGCCAGGCGTTATGCGTTCGTAGGAACTCTCAAGGTCGATCCGCGTTTCATCGAGTTTCCCGCTGTCGACGCCTTGGCCAGGTTATCACCCTGCAAGGCATCGCTGCTGGCGCCTCTCGCGGCTGCTGCAGGTCCGCTTCGTTGCCTTGACGACGACCGCGTCAGCATGGTCGATCAAGCTGTGGCGTTCTGTCGTATGCGTATGGGGCTGGTTGACGCTCATGACGGGGTCGGTTTACAGATTCCGCTCGAACTGAAGTATCGACACTATCCTCGACGCGTGATGCTCCACCCATTGTCTTACAACGAAAAAAAGAACTGGCCTGCACACAAGTACGTGGCCTTGGCGCGTCAGCTTCGCACGGACGGTTACGATCCGCAGTTCGTGCTGTCTCCCAAGGAGCGCCGCGATCATCTTGAGGCATTTGGCACGGAATTCGAGATTCCTGCGTTTGCCGATGCTCAAGCGCTGGCGGCGTACCTTTACGAGTCGGGGTACGTCATCGGTAATGACTCAGGCGTTGGGCACTTGGCCTCAATGCTGGGTATTCCTGTGCTCACCATCTACCGCAAGCGCCGAGATGGTTTTTGCTGGCGGCCTGGCTGGGGGCAAGGTCAGGTGGTGCGACCAGCCGTATCGCCAGGCATATTGCGTAATCAATGGTGGCGTTTCTTAAGCGTTGGACGTGTAGTGCGTAGCTTCAATGTTTTGCGTGAGCAAGTAAAAAGGGCTAGGACGTGAGCGGGTTCATGGCAATTACGGTGGTAATCCCTGTTTACAACTACGGCTATGCATTGGCCAGGGCAGTTCGTTCCGTCTTACCTCAATTGGCTGCCGACGATGAGTTGTTGATCGTCGACGATGGCTCCACCGATACCACTGCAGCGGTCATAGAGGCGCTCCAGGGGGAGTTCCGTAACCAATTCCGCGCCGTGCGAAAAGAGAATGGTGGCGCTGCTTCGGCCCGTAACCTGGGGATCGAGATGGCCCGCTGCGACTGGTTCATATTTCTCGATGCCGATGACGAAATGACGCCCAACGCCTTGTCTTTGATACGGCACCATCTTCTTGAGAACACGGATACCAAAGTGGTCATTGGCGGGCACTGGACAGTCGATGAGACGGGCCATAAGCGCATGCATCTACCAGCAAGCTTGCCAGATTCTGCCTTCGACCGTGTACGTGGCTATTTGCTGGACAAGAGCCTGAGCATTTCTAACGGTGCGAGCCTGCTACATCGCGAGGTATTTGCAGCAGGGCTGTATCCCGAGCACTTTCGTAATGCCGAGGACATTCCAGTTTTCGCTCAGGCAATGGCGCTTGGTTCGGTCAGCACGCTTCGTGAGGCATTGGCCATCGTGCATAAGCACGGCGACAGCCTGCGCCACGATTTTCACTCGAGCCTTGCTGGAGGGGTTGGACTGGTCGATGAGGTTTTCGGTCGCCTGCCAAGCGAATTTCAGTCGTTACGTGCGTCGTTCCATAAGCAGCGCTGTTTATCACTGTTTCGGAGTGCCTACATCGCTCGCGACGTAAGTGCCGCCAAGCAGTTCTACCGCCAGGCGGTGGCAAGCGACTGGCGCGTGTTGCTCAAACTCTCGTATTTGCGCAAGGCGATCCGCCTGTGGATGGGCCGCCTGGATGGTTAAGCCGCTGAAAGTCCTGCAGTTGCAAACCCGTTACAACGCAGCCGATACCAACTCCGACCTGGGCGAGCAGATTCTGCAAGGGCTGCCTGCAGAGCGTTTCGAGGTGGTCAATGCCTACCTCGAGGGGCGGCCGGCTGACGGTGCACCGCTCCCGCCTGGTCGTCGTCAGGTATTCTTCGAGTTCAGTGAGAAGGACATGAGCGGTTTGCGCCGCAGGGTGCGTGCGCGCCTATTGGCGTTTTGTCGGGAGGAAGGTTTCGATGTGGTGTTGCTGCATCGCTTCAAGGCCGTCAACCTGTTCATGCACCTCAACAAGAAGCTGCGCATCGCCCGTTGCATTGGCGTCTCCCATGGCTTCGGCGAGTACGACAGATTCTATCGGCGCTGGCAGGCCAGGCGCTTGATCGACGAATGCTGGCGTTTCGTCGGGGTTTCGCCGGCAGTGGTCGATTACCTGGTTTCGCTGCGCTGTGGCTTCACGAAGGCGAACACGGTGGCCATCACCAACGCGCTGGATATCGACCTGGCCGAGTCGCTGCAACTGTCGCGAGAAGAGGCGCGCGAGGCGCTGGGTTTGCCGATGGGACCAGTGATCATCGGTGCCATCGGGCGCTTGGTTCCAATCAAAGGGCATACCTATCTGATCCGGGCTTTCGCTGCCGTCAGTCAGGAGTTCCCACAGGCGAACCTGGCCGTCATCGGTGGAGGTCGCGAGCAGGACAATCTCGCTGCGCTGATCGCCGAGTCCGGTTTGCAGGGGCGTGTGCATTTGTGCGGTACCCAGCCCGATGCGATGCGCTATGTAAGGGCGTTCGACATCTTTGCCATGCCGTCGCTACAGGAGGGGCTCGGGCTTGCCCTGCTCGAAGGCATGTGCGGCCACCTGCCGGTAATGGGCTCGGATATCCCAGCGATGCGTCCCTTGTTGCACGGTGCTGGCGGTCGTTTGTTCAGTCCGGGCGATGTGAAGTCGCTGGCCGAGCAACTGCGCGCTAGTCTGGCCGACGGCGAAGCCGAGCGAGCAGAGCAAGGTGAGCGGGCTTATCGCTACCTCCGGCGCGAGCACGATATCGAGGATTTTCGCCGTAAATACCGTGAGCTGCTCGAAGGCGACCAGCCGCTGACAGGATCGTCTCAATGACCGATAGCACCCTCCCGCTGCCCCTGGTATCGGTACTGATCTCCTCCTACAACCATGCGGACTTCATCGAGGCCAGCATTCGCAGCGTGTATGCGCAGCACTATCCCAACATAGAGCTGCTGGTGGTCGATGATGGCTCGCGTGACGGCAGTGTCGAGCTGATTCAGCGATTGCAGGCGGAGCTCGGTTTCGACTTCGTCGCCCAGGCGAACAAAGGGCTATGCACCACGCTCAACGAGATGATCGCCCGAAGTAAGGGGCGGTACATCGCGCCGCTGGGCTCGGATGACGTGATGCTGCCCGAGCGCTTTTCCTTGCAGATTCCATTTATGGAGCAGCATCCGGAGACCGGAATCTGTGCGGGCGGCATCGTGCTCATCGACGGCGACGGCAAGCCATTGCCCGAAAAGAAGCAGCGGCATCGCCCGGCCAGGCGTCTCGACTTCGATGACCTGTTCATGGATCGCAAGCCTGGCCCGCCGGCGCCGACCTTGCTGTTTCGCCGCGAGGCACTGGAGGCGGTGGGCGGCTTCGATCCGACCATCCGTATCGAAGATTATTTCGTGGAGCTACGTATCGCCCGGGCCGGCTATTTTATCGACATACTCGAAGAGCCGTTGGCGCTGTACCGCGTGCACGGCAGCAACACCTACAAGAACCGTCGTCTGATGATCGAAACCGAGTTGGCGATATACCAGCGCTTCAGTGACCATCCGGGTTACGAGGCGACGCGCCTGCGCTACCTGAACGCCATGTTCACCAAGGTTGCCAACGAGGACCGAGCGCTGGCTGGCGAGTTGCTGGCGCAGATCCCATGGCGCGCGCGCAATCTGAAGACGCTCAAGGGGCTCTGGCGCTACTGGCTCAAACGCTGAGCGCCGGTCGTAACGCTCGTTGGCCGGACTACCGGGCTTGCAGCCACTTTCTTAGGTCGCGGCTGAAACGCTCGGTGTCACGTCGGCTGGCGCTGTCTGCATAGCCCTCTAGCCAGCTATCGACGTGCTGATGCGCCAGCCAGTCGATATCCTCGGCATAGCGCAGGATGTGCTGCAGATTGCGCCGTCTTTTCCAGGGGGCGAGCGGGCGGCTTTCCAGTTTCATGTCCGACAGGTCGATAAGGCCGAAGCTGTCGTCGGGCAGTAGTAGAACGTTGCCCAGGTGCAGCGAGCGGAAATAGACGCCAAGCTGATGCAGCTCGCCGAGGAACGTCCCGAATCGTCTTACCAGTGCCGGACGCTGCCCTGCGTCGAGTTGGCGTAATCGATTACGCAGGGTGTCGCCTGGCAAGGGTTGATAAAGAACGGCGCTCAGGCGGCGTTCGCTGATCATCAGAACATCGAGTACGGTCGGCGCGATGACCCCCAGGCGTAGTAAGCCTCTGGCATTGTCTGCAAAGCGCTGTGCCGGCAAGTCCCAGAGGTCAGAGGACAGCAGCCGCTTGCGACGATACAGCTTCAGAAAGTCGCCGCTGCCCAGTCGCGCCACTTTGACGCCAAGGCCATCTTCTTCGATGGTTTTGGCGCCTTGCAGCAGGGCGTCCAACTGTATCGCATCGATACGTTTCATGCGTTAGCCTGCCGATGCCGGATGGACAGCGCGCCGAGCAACGCCATTGGGATCCAGATCAAAAACCAGCTTTCGTTGGGGCGCGACAGGTAGTTGCCTCCCTCCGTCAGCCCTGCGCAAAGTCCATAGATCAGCAGTGCCGAAGCGATCTGGAATTGCGGCAGGGCGCGTAGGTGCAGGCAGCGGAGCAGGGCAAAGCCGTACATGATGGCCCAGATACCCAGGCCTATCATGCCCAGCTCGAGAAGAACCGCCAGCTCGACGTTGTGCGGGTCGTGCAACAAATGGCCCACGCCTGGGATGTCGAATTCGAACTTGCTCTCATAACCGGCGCCTAGCCAAAGATGCTGTCCGGCCTGACGCCAGGCATCGCCCCACAGTTCGGGGCGGAAGGACGTACCGCGTTGCAGAATGATCTCGGGCGCGACCAGATAGGCGGCAGCCGCGCCGAGCAGCAACGCGGCGACCAGGTACATGGCCCGTTTGCCGCTCATCGACAGCATCCAGACACTGGTCAGTGCCAGGCCCATCAGCGGCGTCCGCGAACCCGTGGCCAGTAGCGCAGCCAGCAAGGGAAGTGCCATCAGAATCGGTAGCCAGTCATGACGTTCGTTGCGTGACAGCCAGGCTGCGACCCAATAGGTGCATAAAAAGCCTAGAACGTGGGAGGTGAGCAGCGGGTTGCGCAGAGCTCCGGTACCGATCAGTCGCTCGCCCGGTGCTGCGATGTGCATGAACCAGGCGACGTTGATCAACGCAGCCAAGGCGCCGAGGGCGGCTCCTATGCGCAAGGTTTTCAAGAACCGCTCTTCGTTGCGCAGGGCGATCAGTGCGCAGCCCACGAACAACATGAATACATAAAGCGGACGCTTGGCCAGGCTGCCGAAGCTATCCTCGGCGCGGCTCCAGCCCATGGTGAGGAGCAACCAGGCGCTCAAGAGCAGAAAGCAGAGAACCACGGGTTCACTTAGCAGTGGTTTCATCTGGCGAGGCATGAGCATCACCGCCAGAAGAGCAGGTGCCGCGATCAGTGCGTAATAGAATTTCGTGTACTGACTGCCATCGGGAATCCAGAACAGGCCTGTCAATAAAACCAGGTAGCCGCCTACCAGCCAGCGTGTGGTGATAAAGTCGAAAAGACGCGTACGCAAGGCGTCGGGTTGTGAAGAGAGTAGCTGCACCAGAGATCCTAAAGCATGGGTAAAAAGGGCATATCTTAAAGCATCGTCCGGCAGTAGGCAGCGGCCGCGTGATAAGCTTGACAACCTTTTCGCCCGAGCCGGATGCCTGATGTTCAACCCGTTACAACGCTGGCGCGAGCGAGGCTGGCAGCCGATAAGCGCCGACGTCTATGCGCAGGTGTGGGCGCGGTTCGGCGGCAGTGTCATGACCCATCCGGACGTCGTCTCTCGGCTGTCGGCGCTGGCCGGCATTCCCGTTCGCTACCTGGGCTGGCCGCGGCAGGGCGAGTTGCAGGCTGCAGTTCCAGTCTGGGGAAATGCGCTGGCACTTTCTCGCGATGTGCTCAAACGCAAGGGTTGTCGAGACCTCTTCGACCTCGGCAATGCCGAGGTGATACTCCCGATCGCGGCAGGGGCGGCCGTGCCGGTGCGACACCGTATGCGTTATGTATCCGCCTTGAACGAGGGGGCGATATCGACTTTGCGCACACAGGCCGAGGAGCTGGCCCTGGCTAGGCAGCCGGAGGAATACGGCAAGAAGTTTCGTTACAACCAGCGTCGTGAACTGCGGATGCTTGAAGAGGCTGGCGGCGAGATTCTGCCGGTTTCCGGCTTGTCAGCCCACGCGCTGGCCGCAATTTATACGGAGCTGTTCGAAAAGCGCTGGGGCTTCGACGTGCCTGGCAAGCAGCATCTCGTCGAGGTTTTCGAGGCGCTGAAAGCGTTTCTCTGGGGCGTTTATCTGCAGCTCGATGGAAAGCCCATAGCCGTTCAGGTTTTGTACAGGGTCGAATCGCCAGACTGGATCAGCATCGAATATATCAACGGTGGAGTGGATCCAGCCTCTCGTGATTTCAGCCCCGGCAGTGTACTCAGCTTTATCAATACCCAGTCCGCATGGGAAGATGCGCGTCTGCGAGGAAAGCCGCTGCGCTACTCGTTCGGCAGAGCGGATGTTGAATACAAGGATCGTTGGTGTAATCGCCAGCCTGTTTTTCGGGTGTAAGTGAATGGAAGCACGCAAGCAGCGGTTGGTACGTCGGCATCGGCGTAACAAACGTATTCTCATGGTCGTGGCATTGCCGATTCTGGTGGCGCTCGACTGGTTCGGTTCGTGGGGAACGGCACCCGTCGTTCTGGTGTTGGCCTGGATTGCCCACGAAGCCTGGTTTTCCGACCACCTTTTCTACTCGCCCCGTGACGATTATCGCCACGCCTTCCCTTCGGATAGCTTCAGCCTATCGGTAATGCTCGACCGTGACGGGAGGGTTTCTCCTCATGGTGGGGCGTGGCCCGAGGAGGCTGAAACACTGGTGCTGGCCTTGCATGTACGCAGCAGTTGGCTGGGACGTTGTCTCGACCCCCACGTCCTGATCGGCGAGGGCGAAGGTCTCGACCGCCAGGACTTCGAGCGTGGCGTCAATGGCGTACGGTTTCTCAACCTGTCAGGTTGCCTGCCATTATTGCGTGGTGGGCAACTGAGGCTGCGCGGGCGGTTCTGCAAGCTCGGGCGCGAAGCAACCCTGTATGGCTTCAGCAATCCCGACTACTCACGCAAGCGCGTGATGGTGCTCGCTCCCCACGCGGATGATGCCGAGCTTGCCGCATTCGGTCTCTATAGCCGCAGCCAAGAGGTGTCTATCGTCACCTTGACTCAGGGCGAGATCGAAGCCGACTTCTATCGGCGTCTTGGTCTTAGCGATGCTGCCGCCGCGCGCCTCAAGGGGCGGCTGCGCAGTTGGAGCAGCCAGACGGTACCCTTGTGGGGCGGAGTCGAGCCCAGTCGATGTGTGCAGCTTGGCTATTACTGCATGCAACTGCGGCAGATGGAGGCCGAGCCAGCCGTGGCTTGTGGGTCGCGTGAGTCGGGCGACTCCGATATCCGCAGTGTTCGTCGTTTCAATGCCTTGAAACTCCCCGGCGATGTGGACGGAGCGCCAACGTGGAATAACCTGATCGCCGATCTCGCGGCGTTGTTGCAGCATTTCAAACCGGAAGTCATCGTGCTTCCGCACCCCGAGCTCGATCCGCATCCCGACCATATCCAGACCGGGCGCGCGCTGCGTCAGGCCATCGAGCAAAGTGGCTGGCAGCCAGACGTGCAACTGCTCTACGCCAATCACCTGGCTGACAATGACCGCTGGCCCATGGGGCCGGCAGGCAATGGCGTGGCGTTGCCGCCGTGTATCGAGCCCTTGCCGGCCGATCGGCTGTGGTGTCTGCAACTTGATGACAATATATTGCTCGACAAGAGTCAGGCGTTGGCGATGCAGCACGATCTGCAAACGCCGCTACCCTTCAAGAAGCGTCTGCGTCGTTTCATTCAATGGTGCCTGGCTGCACGCCGCTGGCCGCAGGCGGGAGAGGACGAATTCTTCCGCAAGGCGGTGCGTCGCCATGAGCTGTTCTGGGTTCGCCCGTTCGACCGCTAAGCCGTGCTGAAGCGCGCGGCGGCGGTTCGCAATAGCTGATGTGCTATTCTCCGCGGCGATTTTGCAATTCCGGAGTTTCCGCATGAAGTTATCCATGCCCCGTTTCGATCAGGCACCCGTCTTGGTGGTGGGTGATGTCATGCTCGACCGGTATTGGCACGGCGCTACCTCGCGTATATCGCCCGAGGCTCCGGTGCCGGTGGTCAAGGTCGAACAGATCGAGGATCGCCCCGGCGGTGCGGCCAACGTCGCGCTGAATATCGCCGCCCTTGGTGCGCCAGCCGTTCTGGTCGGCGTTACCGGCGAGGACGAGGCTGCACAGAGTTTGCAGCAGAGCCTGGAAGCCATTGGCGTGAAAACCTACTTCCAGCGCATCGAAAACCAGCCGACCATCGTCAAGCTGCGGGTCATGAGCCGTCATCAGCAGCTGTTGCGCATGGATTTCGAAGAGCCCTTCCAGACCGACGCCGAGGCGTTGGCCCGGCAGGTCGAGCAGTTGCTCGATCAGGTCAAGGTGCTGGTGTTGTCCGATTACGGCAAAGGCGCGCTGCAGAATCATCAGGCCTTGATCAAGGCGGCGCGCAAGCGTGGCATTCCGGTGCTGGCCGACCCGAAAGGCAAGGATTTCTCCATTTACCGCGGCGCCAGCCTGATCACCCCGAACCTCAGTGAGTTCGAGTTGATCGTCGGTCGCTGTGAGGATGAAGCCGAGTTGGTCAGCCGTGGCGCGCGCCTGATGCGTGAACTCGACCTGGGCGCCTTGCTGGTTACCCGTGGCGAGCATGGCATGACGCTGCTGCGCCCTGATCATGCGCCGCTGCACCTGCCGGCGCGTGCGCGCGAGGTGTTCGATGTGACGGGCGCGGGCGATACGGTGATTTCCACGCTGGCGGCCTCCATCGCGGCAGGCGAGGAGCTACCCCAGGCCGTGGCGCTGGCCAATCTGGCTGCCGGTATCGTGGTGGGCAAGCTGGGCACCGCGGCCATCAGCACGCCTGAGCTGCGTCGTGCGGTCCAGCGTGAAGAGGGCTCCGAGCGTGGTGTGCTGAGCCTGGAGCAACTGCTGCTGGCCACCGAGGATGCGCGCGCCCATGGCGAGAAGATCGTCTTTACCAACGGCTGCTTCGATATCCTGCATGCCGGCCACGTGACCTACCTCGAGCAGGCGCGGGCGCAGGGCGACCGTCTGATCGTGGCGATCAATGACGACGCGTCGGTGAGCCGTCTCAAGGGCCCGGGCCGGCCGATCAATGCCGTGGATCGCCGTATGGCGGTGCTGGCCGGTCTTGGCGCCGTGGACTGGGTGGTGAGCTTCAGCGAAGACACGCCCGAGCGCCTGCTCAAGCAGGTGCAGCCCGATGTGCTGGTCAAGGGCGGCGATTATGGTATCGACCAGGTTGTCGGTTCCGATATCGTGCTGGCCTACGGCGGCGAAGTGCGGGTGCTGGGGCTGGTCGAGAACAGCTCGACCACGGCCATCGTCGAGAAGATCCGCAGTCGCTGATCGCGCAAACAAAACCCCGCCACTTGGCGTAATGCTGTTCACTTAAGCATTTGAGTCCAAGTCGGGGTTTCTAGAAAATCCGATACCAGCCTCCTGGTATCGG
>NZ_MSXU01000008.1:0-1445 GCF_001945375.1 Pseudomonas sp. PA1(2017) | reverse complement strand
GGGTACTTGCGAAGTCACCACCCCCAATATCAACGTATCCATGCCCGCAGCCTCCACTGAACGTTTCCCTGCCGTAGGGTCGAGCTATGGTCGCACGCCATTTGTCATTGGAATCAACTGTAATTCGGCAGTTGGGCTGAACGTTACGCTCACGGACTCCAGTAATTCCGGTAATGATTCAGACATACTGTCGCTAACTCCCGGATCGAGTGCCAGAGGCATCGGTTATCGGGTAAGACACAATGCGTCGGTGGTTCGTTACGGCCCCGACTCGGCTCTGGCAGGCAATCCGAATCAGATTCATGTTGGCACTGCCTCAGCCGCAGGATATGTGTCGATTCCGTTCACCATAGAGTACGTCAGTACCGACACCGTCCGAGCTGGCAGTGCAAACGCAATGGCGACATTCACCATGAGTTATCAATGAACGCCTGGCATCAAGAGACATGTTGTCGTTGAGAAGTTTTTTACAGTGAAGGAGAGCCGGTGTGTAATTTTCAGGATATGCCGAGATCAGCCTCTCACGGTATGCCATCGGTATCAAAGTATTGACTCTCCAAGGTACCGACCTAGGGGCGTGCGGCAGGGTAACAGAATGGTTGCGTGGAGAGTAGTGCTTCTCTGCTCATCAGATGGTGTTGAGTCGGCCGACCAGCAATGTCAGGTTGCGTATGCGCTTGAGTTACCGAAGAAGAATGTAAGCCAGGCTCGCTTTGAGTATTAAATACGCCCGATATACCGCTAGGTGCAGGAATTGCTTTGCCATTAGCGAGTGACGACCAGTATCAGCCCATAAATATTTCCATGTTTGAAAATAGCAGCCATTGTGCCGCGGGCATGAGGCGAGGGACTCAGGCTTATGCAATTTTCGTATTTAGCGTGTAAGAGATTTTTTGGTGTATTCAAGGCCAGGAGATGCTTGGAGGTTTTGCTTGGCGGCAGTGTGATTTTTTCAATGATGTTTTTTTCGCAGTCTGTACTTGCCAGATGCATACTCCAAAGTGAAACCTCTTACATAAATGTCACCTTGCCTGATAATTTATCCATCCCAGTCAATGCCCGTTATTCTCCTGGGGATGTTCTTTGGGATAGTCAATGGGTTCCGGGTACTTCCAGGCCCAGGAGCCATTGCTATACCGTGTCCGAGGTCAGGTGGTCACTTGCTCCATTGCTGGCGACGAATCTCCCGGATGTCTACCAAACGGCTGTGCCAGGAATTGGCATTCGTGCTTATGTGAATGAGCTGGCTAGAGTATTAACGCATCCTGCACGCACAGTGAGATCTACTGCCAGTACCGCCTATGGCCCACAATCTGGAGCGGGCCGTGTTCAGTTGATCTATACGGGGCCGGTGAGAAGCGGCCAGTTACAACTGCCGGTGATTTTGGGCGCCGAGTACTACGGCGATGCCATGACCGCACAGCTTAGCCTGAACAACAACAACG
>NZ_MSXU01000002.1:0-209111 GCF_001945375.1 Pseudomonas sp. PA1(2017) | reverse complement strand
GGGGCTCCCACGCGAATGCGGGTATCGCGGCTGTTTTGTGGGAGCGTCGCCCTCGGCGCGAAGCGATCGTGGCCATTCTGCGATCCGGCGCAGGCCGCACCCTTCGCCCCGGGGGCGGGGCTTCCACGCGAGTGTGGGTATCGCGGCTGTTTTGTGGGAGCGTCGCCCTCGGCGCGAAATGATCGTGGCCATTCTGCGATCCGGCGCAGGCCGCACCCTTCGCCCCGGGGGCGGGGCTCCCACGCGAATGCGGGTATCGCGGCTGTTTTGTGGGAGCGTCGCCCTCGGCGCGAAGCGATCGTGGCCATTCTGCGATCCGGCGCAGGCCGCACCCTTCGCCCCGGGGTCGGGGCTCCCACGCGAATGCGGGTATCGCGGCTGTTTTGTGGGAGCGTCGCCCTCGGCGCGAAGCGATCGTGGCCATTCCGCGATCCGGCATTGGCCCCACCATTCGCCCCGGGTCGGGGCTCCTACGCGAGTGCGGCTCAGCCGCCGTTTTGCTGGCTCTGTGCCGCCGATTCCTAACCTGGCGGTCAGCATTCGCTCGGTGCCGCCCATCCGCCCGTTGCATGCGCGGAGTATTCCCAAATGGAAATTTTCCGTTACCATCCGGCGCGTTGAATTTAACGAACGGGTTTCATTTGCTTGTCCGCTCGTGTCGTAAAGCCCGTCTGTGGCTTGGTTTAAAGGGTTACAGCGGCCTTTAGGGGCCTGGTTCGATGGCGAAAACACTGGCCGGGCGCCGGTGATTCTCACCGGTATGTGGAGTAAAACGAACATTCAAACTCGGTGTGCCGGCGCTTTTTCAGGCAGCACCGCTGCGGTAGATGGCTCGGCGGTCACGGTGATGACGGGGCCTTTTTCTGATTCAACCGGATGGATTTCGGCAAGGAACTGTTGCCCGAGACCGGCTCGCCGGATCCGGAAACGCTCACATGGACAGCGATCACACAGCGAAGCCTGCTGGCGCGCCGCATGGCGTCGTGCACAGCGGTCCGGCTTCAACTGTTTCCAGCAAAATCAATAAGAGGTAGTCCTTCTATGGATGCGGTATCAGCCGAACAGGCAAAGCAGGAGCCTGAGAGCAAGCTCAGTGCGTCATTGAAGCCCCGGCACCTCACCATGATGTCCATCGCCGGTGTGATCGGCGGGGCGTTGTTCGTCGGCTCCGGCAGCGTGATCCACAGCGCCGGGCCGGCAGCGGTATTGGCCTACCTGGCGGGCGGCATTCTTGTCGTGCTGATCATGCGCATGCTCGGTGAGATGGCCACCTCTTCGCCGGACACCGGCTCGTTCTCCACCTACGCCGAGCGCGCCATCGGCCGCTGGGCCGGTTTCACCATCGGCTGGTTGTACTGGTGGTTCTGGGTCATCCTCATGGCCTGGGAAGCCTACGTGGCGGGCACCATCCTCAATGGCTGGTTCCCCGAGGTCAGCGTCAACGTCTTCGTGCTGGCCGCCACCCTGGTGCTGATCAGCATCAACTTCTTCAACGTCAAGCACTACGGCGAGTTCGAGTTCTGGTTCGCGCTGATCAAGGTGGTGGCGATCATATGCTTCCTGGCGGTCTGCACCCTGGCGGTGCTCAGCCTATGGCCGACCGGCGAGACGCGGGGCTTCAGCAACCTGACCGCCCAGGGTTTCATGCCCAACGGTATCGAGTCGGTGGTGGTGGCCATCCTCGGGGTGATGTTCGCCTTCCTCGGCGCCGAGATCGTCACCATTGCCGCCTCGGAGGCTAAGGACCCGGCCAACCAGATCGTCAAGGCGACCAACTCGGTGGTCTGGCGCGTGTGCCTGTTCTACATCGGCTCGATCTTCCTGATCGTCTGCCTGGTGCCCTGGAACGACCCGCTGATGGCCCAGTCCGGCTACGGTTCCTACCGCCGCACCCTGGAGCTGCTGGGCATTCCCTACGCTGAGCTGGTGATGAACTTCGTAGTGCTGACCTCGGTGAGCAGCTGCATGATCTCGGCGCACTACACCGCCTCGCGCATGCTGTTCTCGCTGTCTACCCGTGGCGACGCGCCGCGCTTCCTGAAGATCACCCGTACCGGGACCGGCGTGCCGGTGTTCGCGATCATCGCCTCCTGCTCGGTGGCTATCTTCGTGGCGCTGATCAACTTCAGCGAAACCCTGCGCCCCAAGGACGTGCTCGACACCCTGATGAACACCACCGGCATGATCGCCCTGCTGGTGTACCTGGTGATCGCTTTCTCGCAACTGAAGATGCGCCGCAAGCTGGAAGCCGAGGGCAAGGACATCCGCCTGAAAATGTGGCTGTTCCCCTGGCTGACCTACCTGGTGATCCTGTTTATCGTCGGCTCCCTGGTGACCATGGCGTTCGTCGAGGAATACCAGGTGCTGGTCATCTCCACCGGCGCGGCTGCGGCTGTTGTCGTGGCGCTGGGTGTGATGGTGCACATGCGCGCGAAGAAGACGCTCGCACGCTGACCGTTCAGGTATGATCGCCTGCAAAGGGGCGCACTCGAAGAGTGCGCCCCTTTTTAGTAGCCGCTACTTCATCGGTAAGGGAAGCGAATGAAAGAGTACAAGGTCGTCATCTATCAGGAAGGCATGCTGGGTTCGTTGGTGCTTGGTGCGTCCAAGGTCAACCCGCTGCGTTTCACCGAATTTCTCAACCGCAACGCTCGTGAAGGCTGGCGCGTGGTGACCATGGAAAAGGACATCCGCCGCATGTTGCTGCTGTGGCGCCGCGAGGCCTACGTGGTGGTGATGGAGAAGGACGTATGAGATTCGCCGGGCCCGGCGCGCTGCTGATTTTCGTCGGCTGGTCGCTGCTGGCCATCGTGCAGCTGTGGGCGCCAGTACTGTCCAGTGAGCACTTTCTCAAGGTGACTCTCACCGCGGGCATCCTGCTGCTGGTGCTGATGGCCGTGCGCAGCTACTGCGCCGACCGCAAGCTCAAGGATGACGGCTTTCTCGACGGTTGACGCCTCTGGGCGAAGGCCAGAGAGCCCGCCGCAGCCCTGCTGCCGCGGGCTGTTTCGCATCAGTGCGAATGACGCGGCATGCCGCCGCTGCGCGCGATGATGCGCATGTGCAGGGTGGCCGGCTCCAGGCAGCCGCCGGTGGAGAGCTGGCCGACCAACTGGCGGTAAAGCTCCTGCCAGGGCGTTTGCGACGCCGGGTAGCTGGGCTTCCAGGCGGCGCGGCGGCGCTGCATTTCCTCGTCGTCGATCAGCAGGTTCACCGAACGGGCGTTGAGGTCGACGCGCAGCACGTCGTTGGTCTGCAGCAGCGCCAGGCCACCGCCCACCGCCGCTTCAGGGGACATGTTGAGAATCGACGGGCTGGCCGAGGTGCCGCTCTGCCGACCATCGCCCAGGCACGGCAGGGAAGTGACGCCTTGTTTGATCAGTGCCGCCGGCGGGTCCATGTTCACCACCTCGGCACTGCCCGGATAACCGACCGGCCCAGCGCCACGTACGACCAGAATGCAGCGCTCGTCGATATCCAGCGCCGGGTCGTTGATGCGCGCGTGGTAGTCCTCGGGGCCTTCGAAGACGATGGCCCGCGCCTCGAAGCAGTTCTCCTTGCCGGGCTCGGCCAGGTAGGTCTTGCGGAAGGCTTCGCCGACCACCGACATTTTCATGATCGCGCTATCGAAGAAGTTGCCGCTGAGCACGATGAAACCGGCGCTGTGCTTGAGCGGCTCGTCGTAGGGCAGGATCACCTCGCGGTTGCCGGTCACTTTGCCTTCAACGATTTCGCCGATGCTGCGGCCGTTGACCGTCATGCAGCCCTCGTGCAGGCGCCCGGCCTTCTGCAGCTCGTGCATCACCGCTGGCACGCCGCCGGCGTGGTGGAAGCCTTCGCCCAGGTATTTGCCGGCCGGCATGCAGTTGACCAGCAGCGGCACGCTCTCGCCGATGCGTTGCCAGTCTTCCAGGCTCAGCTCGATGCCCATGTGCCGGGCGATGGCGATCAGGTGCGGCGGGCAGTTGCTCGAGGCGCCGAGGGCCGAGGCCACGGCGATGGCGTTCTCGAAGGCTTCGCGGGTCATGATCTGCGAGGGGCGCACGTCCTGCATGACCAGCTCGCAGATGCGCCGGCCAGTGGCGTAGGCCATCTGCCCGCGCTCGCGGTAGGGCGCGGGAATGCTCGCGCAGCCGGTCAGCGACATGCCCAGCGCTTCGGCCAGGGCGTTCATCGACAGGGCCGTGCCCATGGTGTTGCAGTGGCCCACCGACGGCGAGGCGGCGGTGGTCATTTCCATGAAGCCTTCGTAATCGATTTCGCCCGCGGCCATCAACTTGCGCGCGTGCCAGAGCACGGTGCCCGAGCCGATCAGCTCACCCTTGTGGTGGCCGTCGAGCATTGGCCCGCCGGACAGCACGATGGCCGGCAGGTCGGTGGTGGCCGCGGCCATCAGGCACGCCGGCGTGGTCTTGTCGCAGCCGGTGGTCAGCACCACGCCGTCGAGCGGGTAGCCGTGGAGGATTTCCACCAGGCCCAGGTAGGCGAGGTTGCGATCCAGGGCGGCGGTGGGGCGGCGGCTCTGCTCGGCGATCGGGTGCACCGGAAATTCCATGGGAATGCCGCCAGCATCGCGAATGCCGGCCTTGACCCGCTGGGCCAGTTCCAGGTGATGGCGGTTGCAGGGCGTCAGGTCGCTGCCGGTCTGGGCGATGCCGATGATCGGCCGGCCCGACTGCAGCTCGGCGCGGGTCAGCCCGTAGTTCATGTAGCGCTCGACGTAGATGGCGGTCATGTCGGCGTGGTCGGGATCATCGAACCACTGCTGGCTGCGCAGGGGGCGTTTGGGATCGGTCATGATTCGTTTCTCTTGTTCTTGAATGAATCGCGTGGCGCTGGGCTATCGGCTTGGGCAGCTCTAAAAACTACCTGCGTTGTCAGCGCGGCGTTAAAACAGGCTCGAATGCGAGTCCAATCAAAATGCTCATTTACAGCACGTAAACTCCGCTTTTTTGCCTGTTTTTCCTTGCGCTGACTGCCTCGCCAACGTTTTTAGAGGTGCCCCAAAAGGACAAGCATCAGTCCAGCAGGCCGCGGGCGCTGAGGTTGTTGATCAGCGCGGTGATGCCAAAGGTCCAGGGTGCGGCCTTGTCGCTGGTGGTCACCTGGTTGTGCAGGGCGCCGAGGCGCGGGCTGCTGATGCTCACGCGGTCGCCGAGTTTATGGGTGAAACCGCTGCCTGGGTGATCGCGGTCTTCGGTGGGGGCAAAAAGGGTGCCGAGAAACAGCACGAAGCCGTCCGGGTACTGGTGCGAGGCGTTGAGCGTCTGCCTGGCCAGGTCCTGCGGATCACGGCTGATCTGGTCCATCGAACTGGTGCCGGTGAGCCGGTAACCGTCGGTGCCTTGCACCTGCAGTTCGACCACGCAGTTGCGCACGGCGTCGAGGTCGAAGTGTTCGTCGAACAGGCGAATGAACGGGCCGATGGCGCAGGAGGCGTTGTTGTCCTTGGCCTTGCTGAGCAAAAGCGCGCTGCGGCCTTCCACGTCACGCAGGTTGACGTCGTTGCCCAGGGTGGCGCCGTGGATCTGTCCGCGGCTGTTGACCGCCAGCACCACCTCCGGCTCCGGGTTGTTCCACTGGGATATCGGGTGGATGCCGATCTCGCTGGCGCTGCCCACCGCCGAAAGGATCGGCGCCTTGGTGAAGATCTCCGCGTCCAGGCCGATGCCGACTTCGAGGTACTGCGACCACATGTTCTGCTCGATCAACAGCTCCTTGAGGCGCATCGCCTTGGGCGAACCGGGGCGCACGGCGCGCAGGTTGTCGCCGATGGCCTCGCGCACGATGGCGCGCACGCTCTGGGCGCGGCTCGCGTCGCCAGCGGCTTTTTCCTCGATCACCCGCTCGATCATGCTGGCGGCGAAGGTCACTCCCGCGGCCTTGATCACCTGCAGGTCCAGCGGTGCCAACAAATACGGCTGGCTTGGGTCGGCATGGGCACCAGTGTTGGCCAGCAGCGCCTCGATACTGCCGACGAAGCTGCCGGCGGTTTCGCGCACGGCCTGCAGCGGATCATCGAGTTCCAGCAACTGGCTAAGGGTGGCGAAGCGCGCGGACAGGTCGAACACGCCGTCGGCGCGCAGCACGATGGGCGAGGGGCCGGCAACGGCGCCGGGAATCCAGGCGCGGCCGATCAGCGTGGCCGTGGCAACGTCGGCGGGCAGGGTGTTTTCGGGGGTGAGGCGGATCGACATGGCGATGAATCCCGGAGTGCATGAAAGCTGCACGCTAGGCGGCGATGTGGATAAACTCCAATGGCATATTTTCAATTATCAATAACCTGCCGTTATTGAATCGCTGGAGCTGGCCATGTCGGATCTGTCGTTCTCGAGCTTCTGCAACTGGCTCAAATTCCGCCACCTGACCCTTATCGACACCTTGGGGCGCACCCGCAACATGCACCTGGCAGCGCAGCAGATGAACCTCAGCCAGCCAGCGCTAAGCAAGATGCTCAAGGAGATCGAGAGCCTGCTCGGCTTCGCCGTGTTCGAGCGCCTGCCGCGCAGCATGCAGCCCACGCCGCTGGGCGCGCAGGTGGTGCGTTATGCGCACCTGGCGCTCAACGATGCACGCACCTTCGTCGAGCAGATCAACAACCTCAGCGCCGGCGGCCATGGTCACCTCAAGGTCGGCGGCATCTTCGCCGCCACGGCGGTGGCGTTGCCCGAGGCCATCGTGCAGATCAAGCAGCGCTGGCCGCTGCTGGCCATCGAGGTGGTCGAGCAAACCAGCGACCACCTGATGGAAATGCTCGAAGAGCGCACCCTGGATCTGGCCATCGGCCGCTTCACCGAGCAGAGCCAGCAGCAGCGCTACGACTTCCAGGCGCTGGCGCCGGAACCGTTCTGCATAGTCGCCAACAGCCGCCACCCCCTGTGCGACGCCGGGCCGATGACCCTGCAGCAACTGGTCAACTGGCCTTGGATTCTCTACCCCAAAGGCACGCCGATCCGCGGGCGCATGGAGGAAGTGTTCGCCAAGGCCAAGGTGCAGGTGCCGCGCAACACCATCGAGACCATCTCCATGCAGACCTTTCTAAAGGTGCTGCAGGGCGGCCCGATGATCGGCATGTTGCCCGAGGCGATGGTGGTCGAGCACCTGGAAGGCGGCCTGCTGAAGAAGCTCGACACGCCGTTCTACCTGATGCCTCAGGACTACGGGATTCTTACCCGCAAGGGCGACCAACTGCTCGGCCCGGCCCGGGAGTTCGCCGACATCCTGCTCGCCAATGCACAGCGCGAGCGGGATTAATTCGATAACGAAGCGTTATCGATTAATCAGCAAATGCCATTGGGATTGAATCGATCCGCGGCATAGATTACCGGCCATCGCCACCACGGTCGGATCGACAGCATGTCCGTCGAATACCTGCACAGCGGTGCGCCGCCAGCTGCCGGGCTGGCCCATCCACCAGCCAAGGAGCCGCACCCGTTGTAACTGCAGTGTCGCCAGGCGCCGCCTGACGAAGCCCAACTCTAAAAACAATCAGGCATGCCCGCATGCCCAAGGGTTATCACCATGCAACCACGTACCGAGAATCCGGCCGCGTCTGCACGCGACCACGACAGCGCCTTCGAAGATCGCACCTACCGCAAGGTCATCCTGCGCATTCTGCCCATCCTGTTGCTGTGCTACATGGCGGCCTATCTGGATCGGGTCAATATCGGCTTCGCCAAGCTGGACATGCTCGAAGACCTGCAGTTCAGCAACACCGTCTACGCCCTGGGCGCGAGCATGTTCTTCTGGGGCTATTTCCTGTTCGAGGTGCCGAGCAACCTGTTGCTGCACCGCCTCGGCGCGCGCTTCTGGATCGCCCGCATCATGCTGACCTGGGCCATCGTCTCGATGGCAGTGGCCTTCACCGTGCCCCTGGCGCAGTTCTTCGGCATCCAGTCGAGCACCATGTTCTACATCCTGCGCTTCCTGCTCGGCATCTGCGAAGCTGGCTTCTTCCCGGGCGTGATTCTCTACCTCAACTACTGGTTCCCGACCCACCGGCAGAGCCGTGTGATGTCCGGCTTCCTGCTGGCGCTGCCGATCAGCCTGGTGCTCGGCGGCATGCTCTCGGGCTGGCTGATGACCGCGATGCAAGGCGTGCACGGGCTGTCCGGCTGGCAGTGGATGCTGCTGATCGAAGGCTTGCCGTCGATCGTCATGGCCGTGGTGATCGTGGTTTGCCTGTGCGACAACATCGACAAGGCCAAGTGGCTGTCCGCGGCTGAGAAAGCCATGCTCAAGGCCAACCTGCAGCAGGACAACACCGGCAAGGCCTCGCGCCTGAGCGAAGCCTTCCTCAACCCGCGGGTGTGGCTGCTGGTGCTGATCCTGCTGACCTTCAACACCGGCTTCTACGGGCTGGCGTTCTGGATGCCGTCGATCATCAAGAGCGCCGGCGTCACCAGCAGCCTGCACATCGGCCTGCTGACCGCCATTCCCTACGGCGTGGCCGCGGTGGCGATGCTGCTCAATGCGCGGCATTCCAACCGCACCGGCGAGCGCCGCCTGCATGCCGCGATTCCGGCCTTCATCGGCGGCGTTGGGCTGATGCTCAGCGCCTACTTCGCCCACGACATCGTGCTCTCGGTGCTGTTCCTGAGCGTGGCGGCCTCCGGCATTCTCAGCCTGATGCCGATCTACTGGACGCTGCCCGGCACCGTGCTGTCCGGCATCGCCGCGGCGGCCGGTATCGGCATCATCAACTCGTTCGGCAACCTGTCCGGCTTCACCGGCTCGATGATCACCGCGATGGCGGAAACCATGACCGGCGACATCAACAACGGCACCTACGTGCTGGCTGGCTGCCTGTTCGTCAGCGGCGCGCTGATCATGGCCATCCCGCGCAGCATGCTCGGCACACCCGCCAGCAAGCCACAGGCTGAAGTGCCCACCAACCTGACCCTGGAGAAAGCATGAACGAGCTGCACGGCAAACGCGTGCTGATCACCGCCGCCGGCCAGGGCATCGGCCTGGCCAGCGCCCGGGCCTTCGTGGCCGCGGGTGCCGAGGTGATCGCCACCGACATCGCGATCGGCACGTTGCAGGATGAGCCGGGCCTCACCGCCCTGCAGCTCGACGTCACCTCGCCCCAGGCCATCGCCGCGCTCAGCGAGCAGGTCGGCGCGGTCGACGTGCTGTTCAACTGTGCGGGCTACGTGCACGCCGGCAGCATTCTGGAGTGTGACGAGGCCGCTTGGGAGCGCTCGCTGCAGCTCAACGTCACCGCCATGTACCGGATGATTCGCGCCACGCTGCCGGGCATGCTGGCCCGCGGCGGCGGATCGATCATCAACATGGCCTCCGTGGCGTCGAGCATCAAGGGCGTGCCCAACCGCTGCGCCTACACCGCCAGCAAGGCGGCGGTGGTCGGCCTGACCAAGGCGGTGGCCGCCGACTACATCGCCCAGGGCATTCGTTGCAACGCCATTTGCCCAGGCACCGTGGAGTCGCCCTCGCTGCGTGTGCGCATCGCCGAACAGGCCGCGCTGCAGGGCGTGGCCGAGGAACAGGTGTACGGGCAATTCCTCGCCCGCCAGCCCATGGGGCGCATCGGCAGCGCCGAGGAAATCGCCCGGCTGGTGCTTTACCTCGGCTCCGACGCGTCTTCATACACTACCGGTGCGCTGCATGTGATCGATGGCGGCATGAGCATCTGATCGTCTTGAACCTGAACAAGGACCCAACATGAAACTGCTACGTTACGGCGCCAAGGGCGCAGAAAAGCCAGGCCTGCTGGACGCCGACAACCAGATTCGTGACCTCTCCGGGCATGTGGCCGATATCGCCGGCGACGTGCTGACGCCCGCCGGCCTCGCCGCACTGGCGCAGCTCGACCCGGCCAGCCTGCCGGTCGTGACCGGCAACCCGCGCATCGGCGCCTGCGTCGGCCAGGTCGGCAAGTTCGTGTGCATCGGCCTCAACTACGCCGACCACGCCGCCGAGTCCGGCATGGAGGTGCCAGAGGAGCCGATCATCTTCAACAAGTGGACCAGCGCCATCTGCGGGCCAAACGACGCCGTCGAGATTCCCCGCGGCTCGATCAAGACCGATTGGGAAGTGGAGCTGGGCGTGGTGATCGGCAAGGGTGGGCGCTACATCGACGAAGCCAACGCCATGGATCACGTCGCCGGCTACTGCGTGATCAACGACGTGTCCGAGCGCGAATGGCAGCTCGAACGCGGCGGCAGTTGGGACAAGGGCAAGGGCTTCGACACCTTCGGCCCGCTCGGCCCCTGGCTGGTAACCCGCGACGAAATCGCCGACCCGCACAATCTGGACATGTGGCTGGAGGTCGACGGTCATCGTTACCAGCAGGGCAATACGCGCACGCTGATCTTCAACGTGCCGCAACTGATCGCCTACCTGAGCCGCTGCATGAGCCTGCAGCCGGGCGACGTGATCTCCACCGGCACCCCGCCGGGCGTGGGCCTGGGCATCAAGCCCACCCCGGTGTTCCTGCGCGCCGGGCAAACCATCAGGTTGGGCATCGCCGGGTTGGGTGAACAGCACCAGGTCACGGTGCAGGCTGACTGAGGCGGCTATGAAAACGGCTCGGAAGGCCTTGCCAGGCTAAAGGCTATATCGCAAGCCGCGGCGGCTTCGGTAGGACCCGCGCCCCGCGGCGAATGGAGAAAACGCTGCGGATTTTGCAGGGTGGCCGCTACCGCATCGCGCCGAGGTCGACGCTCCCACGCGGTCGTTGGGTTGCTCACGATTATTATAGGAGCTGCGCCCCGCGGCGAATCGTGTGTACGACGTCGTTTTTGCAGCAAGGCCACAATCGAATTCGCGCCGAGGTCGACGTTCCTACGCGGTCGTTGGGTTGCTCACGATCATTATGGAAGCTGTGCCCCGCGGCGAATCGTGTGTACGACGTCGTTTTTGCAGCAAGGCTACAATCGAATTCGCGCCGAGGTCGACGCTCCTACGCGGTCGTGGGTTTGCTCACGATCATTGTGGGAGCTGCGCCCCGCGGCGAATCGTGTGTACGACGTCGTTTTTGCAGCAAGGCCACAATCGAATTCGCGCCGAGGTCGACGCTCCTACGCGGTCGTTGGGTTGCTCACGATCATTGTGGGAGCTGCGCCCCGCGGCGAATCGTATGTACGACGCCGTTTTTGCAGCAAGGCCACAATCGAATTCGCGCCGAGGTCGACGCTCCTACGAGGAGTGCCGATGCTCGCCAGCCCGACTGAGACGAAAAAACGCGGGCCATGGCCCGCGTTTTCGTTCATGAAGCTAGTCGATCAGCGCGCGGCCCAGGCGTTGAAGCGTTCCTCCAGCTCCTCGCCATGGTCGATCCAGAACTCGGCGTTGACCAGTTGCGCGCCGGCCATGTTGGCCTCTGCGGTCGGCAGTTGCGCCTGCACATCGGCCGGCAGTTGCGGCAGCGTCTCTTTGTGCACCGGGCCATAGGGGATCTGGCTGGAGAACACCTTCTGGGTGTCGGCCTGGCTGGCGAACTTGATGAAGCGCTCGGCCAGCGCCTTGTTCGGGCTGCCCTTGACGATGGCCCAGTGCTCGGGGTCGTACAGGCTGCCGTTCCAGGAGATCTTCAGATTGGCGCCTTCCTTCTGTGCCACGCCGATACGGCCGTTGTAGGCGGCGGACAGGGTCACGTCACCGGCCAGCAGCCACTGCGGCGGTTGCGCGCCGGCTTCCCACCACTGGATCGAACCCTTGATGGCGTCCAGCTTCTTGAAGGCGCGGTCGACGCCTTCCTTCGTGCCCAGCACCTTGTAGAGGTCCTCGCGGCTCACGCCGTCGGCCAGCAGGGCGGCTTCCAGGGTGTACTTGGCGCTCTTGCGCAGGCCACGTTTGCCGGGAAATTTCTCCAGGTCCCAGAAATCCGCCCAGGAGGTGGGTGCGGTTTTAAGTTTGTCACCGTTGTAGGCCATCACCATCGACCATACGTAGGTGGCCACGCCGCACTCGCTCACGGTGCCGGGAATGTACTGGTTGGCATCGCCGAGAATGGCCGGGTCGATGCGCTCGAAAAGGCCCTCTTCGCAGCCGCGCTGCAGCTCGGGGCTTTCCACCTCGACCACATCCCAGGTCACCTGGCCGACATCGACCATGGCTTTGACCTTGGACAGTTCGCCGTTGTACTCGCCGGCCACCACACGGCCGGCGCCGCTCTGCTCGAAGGGTTTGAAGTAAGCGGCGGTCTGCGCGACTTTAGTAGCGCCGCCGAAGGAGATCACCGTGAGGCTGTCGGCGGCCAGTGCAGCGCTGCTGGCACCCGCCAGCAGGGACAGGCCGATGGCGGCGCGGATGGATGGACGCAAGTGCTTGAACATGGAAACTCCCTCGCTGTTTTTTCGTTGTAGTGAGAACAGGGGCAGTAGGGCCGAAGCGGCGAAGCTGCGCGTTGTGTCACGCGTCAGCAGAATCTTTGTTGTTGTGCCGCCCTGAGTGCGTGCTGGGCGGGAACTGTCGTTCAGGTGAGGGCCATGGTGCGTCAGTCCGGCGCGAAGGAAAATTAGTAAAAATATGCTCGGGACTTACGAAAAACCTTTGCAAGGCAGAGCCCCGCCAGGGCGCCGTGTTGGAGTAAGGTGCAGGCAACCATCACGCTGAGATCGGACACGTGGCTTCCTATACCCTGCGGCAACTCAAGTACTTCGTCACCACGGTGGAAGCGGGCAGCGTGGCCGAGGCGTCACGCCAGCTGTACATCGCCCAGCCGTCCATTTCCACGGCCATCAAGGGGCTGGAAGAAAGCTTCGGCGTGCAGCTGTTCATCCGCCATCATGCCCAGGGCGTGTCGCTGACGCCCAGCGGCGCACGCTTCTACGAGAAGGCCCAGCAACTGCTGCGCATGGCCCGCGAGTTCGAGCAGAACGCCCTGGCCGACAACGACATCGTCGCCGGGCAGATCGACATCGGCTGCTTCGAAACCGTCGCGCCGCTGTACCTGCCGCAACTGATCGCCGGCTTTCGCGAGCGCTACCCGGGCGTGGATATCCGCATTCGCGATGGTGAGCAGCAGGAGCTGGTGCAGGGCCTCACCGCCGGCTCGTTCGACCTGGCGTTTCTCTACGAGCACGACCTCGACGGCACCATCGCCACCGAGCCTCTGATGCCGCCGCAGAAACCCTACGTGCTGCTGCCCGAGCAGCACCGTTTCGCCGGCCAGGCTCAGGTATCGCTGCGCGACCTATGCCTGGAGCCGATGATCCTGCTCGACGTGCAGCCCAGCCGAACCTACTTCGTCAGCCTGTTCCACGAACTGGGGCTGACGCCCAATATCGTCTTCAGCTCACCGTCCATCGAGATGGTGCGGGGCATGGTCGGCCAGGGCTTCGGCTTCTCGCTGTTGGTCACCAAGCCGCATTCCGAATGCACCTACGATGGCAAGCGCGTGGTCACCGTGGATATCACCGAACCCGTCGCCACCTCCGGGCTGGTGGCGGCTCGCCTCAAGCGCAGCCAACTGACCAAGCCGGCGCAGTTGTTCGTGGATTTTTGCCGGGAACGGTTGGGCGAACTGAGTGAGCAAGCTGCGCGATAGGGCGGTGCTCGGGCTGCCCGGGTCGAGCGCAGTGAAACCCGGGAAAAATCCCTGGGTATCGCGTTGCTCAACCCAGGCTACGGGTTGGAGTTCATCTCGGAGCGCGTAGATAGCCTGCCGTTTCGTAGCCTGGGTTGAGCGCAGCGATACCCAGTGAACATGCCCCGGGTATCGCGTTGCTCAACATCGGGCTACAGGTTGCGGTTCAGCCCGGCTCGCAGAGGTAATCCGCCAACCGCTGCAGTAGCGCATCGCAACCTTGTAGCTGTTCCAGGCTGACGAACTCGTCGGGCTTGTGGCCCTGGTCCATGCTGCCGGGGCCGCAGACTACGGTTGGGATGCCGGCGCCGTCGAACAGACCGCCTTCGGTGCCGAAGGCCACGGTGCCGAAATCGTTCGAGCCACAGAGCCTGGCCAGCAACCGCGCCGCTTCGCTATCCGGCGGTGTGGCGAGGCCCGGGTAGGCGCTCAGTGGCTGTAGCCGAATATCGCTGGCGGCGCTCACCGTCTGCATCTTCGGCAGCAGTTGCTCGGCGGCGTAGCGCTGCAGCTCGTCCGCCACGCGCTGCGCGTCGAAGCCTGGCAGTGCGCGCACCTCGAAATCGAACTCGCACTCAGCTGGCACGATGTTCAGGGCGCGACCGCCCTTGATCACGCCGGTCTGCACGGTGGAGAAGGGCGGGTCGAAGCGCGCATCGTGGTGCTCGGGCTGGGCCAGGCGCGCGCCGATGTCACCCAGATGGCCGATCAGCCGCGCCGCGTATTCGATGGCGTTCACGCCATAGGGCGCGTAGGCCGAGTGACAGGCCGCGCCGTGCACTTCGCAGCGCATCGCCAGCTTGCCTTTGTGGCCGAGCACGGGCTTGAGTTCGGTGGGCTCGCCGATCAGGCACAGGGTGGGTTTGTGCGGGCGTTTTTCCAGTTCGGCGAGCATCGAGCGCACGCCCAGGCAACCGACTTCCTCGTCATAGGAAAACGCCAGGTGCACCGGTACCTGCAGCGGCCGTTGCACCAGGCTCGGCACCGCGGCCAGCACGCAGGCGATGAAGCCTTTCATGTCCGCCGTGCCGCGGCCGTACAGGCGCCCGTCGCGCTCGCTCAGCTGGAATGGCGCAACCGTCCAGGCCTGGCCGTCGACCGGCACCACGTCGGTATGGCCGGACAGCACCACGCCGCCGCGATCCTGCGGGCCGATGGTGGCGAACAGATTGGCCTTGGTGCCTTCGGCGTTATGGAACAGCTCGCTGTCCACGCCAAAGCCCGCCAGGTACTCGCGGATGAATTCGATCAGCGCCAGGTTGGAATCACGGCTGACCGTGGCAAAACCGATCAGCCGCTCGAGCAGGGCGCGGCTGGTTGGCTCATTCATCACCTGGTACTCCATAGCTTGGCGCTGCCGTCGGGTCGAGGGCGCGGGTCAGGTAATCCTGCATCTGCGGCCGGTAAGCTTGCCACAGACCGTCGAGCTGGCCGATGGGGTCTTCGTCCGCCCAGTCGACACGCAGGTCGATGATCGGCCAGACCAGATCGCCTACCACCTTGAGCGCCGCCGAGTGCACCGGGCCGGCCTCGCCGCCGGCGGCCATCGCCCCGTGCATGGCGGCGAGCAGGCGGTCGGCCAGTTGCCCGCTGGCGTTCTCGAAGGCCTCGACCATGGCCTGGATCACCGCCTCGCTCGCCAGCAGATTGCCGGCTGCCACGCACTGCTCGCCGGCCACCGCGTTGTACAGCCCCAGCGCTTCCTTACCGCTGAACAAGGCGGTGCGACCCTGGCTGTCGATCACCGTCACCTGGCGATACTGGCTCCAGCCATTGGCGCCCAACGCGCGCTGCAAGGCGTCGCCTGGTTCCAGCCCCTGTTGCTCCAGCAGCTCGAGAATCTGCGGGCCTAGGGCGGGCAGGGTGACGTTCTGGGTGGCCACCGCACCGACGCCGGCCCTTAGCCAGGGGCAGCGGGCGCCGACGGCGATGCTCGACGAGCTGATGGCGATGCCCAGCTGGCCGGTTTCCGGGCAGCGCCCGACGATGGAAAAGGTCATGCGCGCCTCCTTATTTGGCCTGCCAGTCGTCCGGGATCACCGCGATCACGTCGATCTCCATCAGCCACTGCGGCTGGCCGAGGGCCGACACCACCAGCCCGGTGGAAATCGGGAACACGCCCTTGAGCCATTTGCCGACCTCCTTGTACACCGGCTCGCGGTAGCGCGGGTCGATGATGTAGGTAGTGGTCTTGACGATATGGGACAGGTCACTGCCGGCTTCTTCGAGCAACTGCTTGAGGTTCTTCATGGCCTGCTCGGTCTGCGCCTGCGGGTCGCCGAGGCCGACCAGGTTGCCGTCGAAGTCGGTGCCCACCTGGCCGCGCACGTACACCGTGTTGCCGGCGCGCACGGCCTGGCACAGATCGTTGTCCAGTGCCTGGTTGGGGTAGGTGTCCTTGGTGTTGAACATGCGGATACGGGTATGGGTGGGCATCACTTGACTCCCTGCAGGCGGGTGATGGGGGCTGCGGCCTGGCGCTGCTCGGCATCGCGGTAGGCGGTGTATTTGCGCTGCGTGGCGATATGGTCGGCGACGTACTTGGCGTCGTGCCACACGCCCCAGATGAACGACGAGCCACGGCGCGACAGCCACGGCAGGCCGAGGAAATAGATGCCCGGCTCGCGGGACACGCCGCGTTGGTGCTGGGGCTTGCCGTTGGCATCGAAGGTGTCGGCTTCCAGCCAGCTGAAGTCGGTGGCGAAACCGGTCGCCCAGATGATCGACGTCACCCCGGCCGCGATCAGATCCAGCTCGCGCAGCGGCTTGCTCATGCACGCGGGATCGGCCGGGATGATGCGCGCTTGCGGTTCTTCCGGCAGGTCGAGGCCGTTGCGTTTCACGTAGGCGTCCGCCGCATCGAGCAGCGCCAGATAGTTCTCGTCGCCGCGGCGGATGTTGTCGGCCAGGTCGTCGGCGAACTGCACCACGCCGTCGTCGAACGAGCGGGTCAGGCCGACCAGCGTCATGCCCTGGTGAGCCAGGCGGCGGAAGTCGATGGTCTTGCCGCCATAGGCGCCGCTGACCGCGATGGTCACGTGTTCGCGGCCGGCTTTCGGCGTCTCCTGGTCCCACTCGCCGAGCACGCCCAGCCACCAGCAGAAATCCCGGTTGCGGTAGCTGCGCGGCGGTCGGTCATGGGCGCCGACGGAGAGGTAAACCTGGCGGCCGGACTGCATCAGCTCATCGGCGATCTGCGTGCCTGACGAGCCAGCGCCCACCACCAGCACGGCACCGGCGGGCAGTTGCTGCGGGTTGCGGTACTCGGCAGAGTGGATCTGCGTGAGGCGTTCGTCCTGCGGCGCGATGGCCGGAATCACCGGACGCTGAAAAGGGCCGGTGGCGGCCACCACGCGATTGGCCTCGATCACGCCCTCGGAGGTTTCCACGGTAAAACCGGGGCGATTGGCGTTGCGGCGGACCTTGTGCACTTCCACGCCGGTGCGGATCGGTGCGTCGAAGCTGCGCGCATAGGCTTCGAAGTAAGCGGCCACCTGCTCCTTGCCCGGAAAGGCGTCATCGTCGATGTCGAATTCCAGACCAGGAAAGCGGTCATGCCAGGCCGGGCCGTTGGCCACCAGCGAATCCCAGCGCATGGTGCGCCAGCGCTCGGCGATGCGCTCGCGCTCCAGCACCAGGTGTGGCACACCGAGTTTGGTCAGGTGCTCGCTCATCGCCACGCCGGCCTGGCCGGCGCCCACCACCAGGGTGTCTGTTCGGGTTGTTTCGACAGCCATCGTTGCGTCCCTCTGAAGGAGGCCCGGCGCCCGTGCACAGGGATGGCCCTGGCCGGGGCGCACGAGCCGTTCGTGCGTTGAGGCCATTGTGTTCAGAGGAGGGGGATAGCGAAATTAGCGTTTTTGTAGTCGTTGCCCAGCAAAAAGCTGGGCATCGCCGAGAGGGCAGATCAGCTGGGCTGTTCGCTCAGCGCCACGCGGTTGCGGCCTTCGCTCTTGGCGGCGTACAGGGCGACGTCGGCTGCGGCGACCAGCTCGGCAGGTGCCTGCATCGTCTGCCCCGGAATGCAGGAAGCGACGCCGATGCTCAGGGTGAGGTTGGCGTACGGCGAGCCCTGGTTGGCGATCGCCAACGCCTCGACATCGGCGCGGATGCGCTCGGCCACCGCCATGGCCGAGGCGCTTTCGGCAGCCGGCAGAATCAGCGCCAGTTCCTCGCCACCGTAGCGCGCGGTGGTATCCGCGCTGCGCCGGGCATGGCGCTTGAGCACCGCGGCGACCTGCTTGAGCGCTTCGTCACCGGCCGGGTGGCCGTACTGGTCGTTGAAGCGCTTGAAGTAGTCCACGTCCAGCAGCACGAACGACAGTGGCTGGCGCTGGGCGGCAGCGGACTGGAAGGCGACGCGCAGCGCTTCGTCCAGGCGCCGGCGGTTGGCCAGGCCGGTCAGCGCGTCCTCACCGGCGATGATCTCCAGCGCGTGGTTGGCCAGCGCCAGGTCGCGGTGCATGCTCTGCAGGCGCGCCTCCATGCGCCCCTGGCGGCCCAGGGCACGCCAGATCAGCCAGCCCATGGAGAGCAGGATGACCAGCACGCCGCCGCTCAGTGACCAGGTTTGCAGTGCGCGGCTGCGCCAGGCAGCCATCGCCTGCTCTTCGCCCAGGGAGGCGGCCACCAGGATCGGGTACTCGTCGCTGGTGTCGAAGCCATAGATGCGCTTCACCCCATCGATCATCGCCGTGAGCACCATGCTGCCGCGCTTCACGCCGTCGTTATTGACCGCACGCAGCACCGGGCTCTTGGACATGTTCAGGCCGGCGTTCTGCGCTGACTCTCGCGACCTGACCAGCAAGGTGCCGTCGCGCTTGACCATACCGATCACGCCCTCGCTGCCGACCTCGATGCTGCGGTAGAAATCCACGAAGTGCTGGACCAGCAGCGTGGCCAGCACCACGCCACGAAACTCGCCGTCGGCATCGCTCAGGCGCAGCGTCAGAGATATCACCCAGTCGCCGCTCATGCGGCTCTGGATGGGCGCGCCGATATGCAGGCCTTTGACCTGATTGGTGCTGTGTACCGTGAAATAGTCGCGATCCAGCGCCGTATAGTTGGTGGTGGCGTTGGGCACCGTTGTGAGCAACGGATGGCCGTTTGCGTCGAGCACGGTAAAGCCTTCCACATCGGCCAGGATCGCCGACTGAGCGCGCGCCACCTCAAGCACTTCCCGCAGGTTCTCTGCGTCATACCCGGATATCTGCAGCTTGCGCTGAATGCCGATCAACACCGTATGCGCATCGCGAATGGTCGACTCGGCCTGCCGGGTCAGCGCCGTCGACAGGTTCTCCATATCGGCCACGTGCTGGCGTAGCGCCTCGCGCTTGTCCCACTCGACCTGAAGGTAGGTGAGCAGCAGCACGGCCACGCCCACCACACTGGTCATGATCACGACCAGGCGTCTGAGGTAAGTGATCTTGGAGGTCTGACTCGTCAAGGTACGGGCCCGGCTAGGCTGGTTGGGCTCGTATCGTCAGCGTGAAAGGCACGGCGGGATAGGAACGTCGTGCAAATTATGAACAAAGCGGCGGGGGGATTGCACGCGGTTTTGCTGCGCTTTGAGCACGCAATCGTTTGCCTCCAGACGCGCGCGCTCGGGCCTTCGCACGCGCCGCGGCGTATCGGATTGGCACTCGACAGAGCGCATCGGTATACTCCGCCAGCCTTCTGGGGGCCTATAGCTCAGTTGGTTAGAGCAGAGGACTCATAATCCTTTGGTCCACGGTTCGAGTCCGTGTGGGCCCACCACCTTCAAAGCCGCGCAATGCGCGGCTTTATGCTTTCTAGGGTAGTGACCTCACAATTGGCTCCATGGCCAAAAGGTACAAAATCGGTACAGTACTGGTAAGCCAGTCTGCCTTTGGAGTCCTTTTCACATGGCAACAATCGTTAAAACCCCTTCCGGCACTTGGAAAGCCGTAGTCCGCAAAACGGGCTGGCCGACCAACGCAAAAACCTTCCGCACCAAACGCGACGCCGAAGACTGGGCACGCCGCACTGAAGACGAAATGGTGCGTGGCGTGTACATCCAGCGCAGCGGCTCCGAGCGCATGACGCTGGAAAAAGCCCTGGAGCGCTACCTCGCTGAGGTGACCCCCAGTAAGAAGCCCACCACCCGCAAAGCCGAAGCTACCAAGGCAAAGCAACTGATCCAGCACCTAGGCAAGTACTCCCTGGCTGCGCTGTCAGCTGAAGTCATTGCCAAATACCGCGATACAAGGCTCGGCACACTCAGCAAGCGCGGCCTCCCTACCAGCAACAATACCGTGCGGCTTGAGCTGGCACTGCTGAGCCATCTTTTCACGGTAGCTATCCAAGAATGGGGACTGGGCCTGACCTTTAACCCGGTGCTAAATATCCGCAAGCCGAGCCCTGGAGATGGTCGCGACCGCAGGTTGTCCGCCGACGAAGAAAAGCGCTTGCTCGCTGCAGTGAACAGTCACAGCAATCCGATGCTGGGATGGATCGTCCAAATCGCCCTGGAAACGGGCATGCGGTCGTCGGAGATAACGGGCCTGCGTTGCCATCAGGTAGACCTGAAAAAGCGCGTGGTGCGCCTTGCAGACACGAAAAACGACAGCGCCCGCACCGTCCCTTTGACCAAACTAGCCACCAAGACATTCAAGGTCGCCTTGGAGAACCCTGTTCGCCCCAAAGACTGCAACCTAGTGTTCTTCGGTGAGCCTGGAAGGGACGAGAAACGTCGCCCTTATGCCTTCACCAAAACCTGGGGGCTGCTGAAGAAAAAACTCGGAATGCCTGACCTTCGCTTCCACGACCTGCGTCATGAAGCGGTCAGCCGGCTGGTCGAGGGTGGCCTATCCGATCAGGAGGTTTCTGCCATCAGCGGACATAAGTCGATGCAGATGCTCAAGCGCTACACGCACCTGCGCGCTGAAGACCTTGTGGGCAAGCTGGATAAGCTTGAGAGGAAAACGACTAGGCGCGGTAAGCAACAGGCTGACAGCTGATCCAGAGCCATGCAGCGCTAGACGTAGTTCACCAATCACTGAGGGCTTTAACTGACGCAGCTTCGGTTACTGCCCTCAGGCATCTTCGCTGTCTGGTTTGTAGAAAAGATCCCAGCTGCTCTGGTGTGTAACGCGAGGGTCTTGTCCGTTTACAGGGTCTGACTTTAGGCCGAGAGATTTCCTCTCTTCCAGATGGCGCTCCCACGGACGATCAGTGCCTAGCACCCTGCCAAGGTGCTCAGCACGAGATTCCTCTCGGCGCTCCCACGCGCTGACGAGCTCCTGGTACTCATCGCTGTCGGCCAACTGATAAGCAACATCAACCAGATCACTGCCTACCCAGTGCGCCAAAGGAAGCGTCCTTTCCACTGCCGCGAGACGCGCATCGTCGCTCTCCAGATCGATCTCACCCTCTTCATACAGACGCTTTGCAAGAGATATGGATTTACTGAAATACGTATCGGCGCCAGGTTGCTCTGCATGGAGAAACTCAGGAAATGTCAGCGCTGTTAATGGCGCGACATGACCATTAGCTGCATCGGTCACGCCCGTGACTAGCCAAAACGCATATTTCGGCCACAAGTGGGCTATTGACTCGATCATGGCGGAGGTCGGCTTCTGCTTGCGAGAGAACGCACTACGCCAGCGCGCGGACGGAATGCCTGTGAGCTGGGAGAGCTTCTCCCAGAAGCCACGACCGGCGTAAGGCGGCTGACTCCATAGGCTGAGCAGCGCCGAAAACGGCCCTTCGTGCCCCTTGAGGCTCTCTAGGTCAGCCGGAGACATCTGCTCTTTCAGAATCAGAATGACGCGGTCTTCAATCGTGCTTGACATCTTAAGCCTTCGCTCATAAAAAGTACATAATGTCCAGAATATGGACATTAGGTGTTTTTTAAGGACTCTTACGCCTTTTTGCGTAATGAGCGCAGTGTATCGCAAGCCATACAAGGAGTCGCAAGATGACAGTCGAAGAAACCCTGCTGAACCGTTACGGCGGTTCACCACTGCTTTCCCTCGAACAGTTGGCGGAGGTACTGCACCGTAGCAAGGACGGCTTGAGGATCTCCTTAAGCAGCGATAACGAAATGTCTGCGAAGCTGCGTTCGTGCAAGGTCAAAATCGGCAGGCGGATCTACTTCAAAACCTCTGCAATTGCTCGCGTAATCGAAGAAGCCTGATCGCTATGAGCATCAAAGCCATGAACTGGGCATGGGAGCAACCGCTTCCGCCTGTTCCGAAGCTGGTTCTCATGGCGCTTGCTGATAACGCAGATGATCACGGCTATTGCTGGCCGAAGATGAAGACGATTGCAGCAAAGTGCAGCACTTCGGAGCGCACAGTTCAGCGCACTATCAAAACCTTGCTAGCTGCGGGTCTACTGAAGAAGGACGCCCGATTCAGTGCCAGCGGCCGGCAGGTTTCTAATGGCTACACGCTCGCGTTGACCTACCCCGACAAGTTGTCACCCTCACCCAAATGCAGCGAGGGGGAGGGTGACACCCTTGTCACCCTCCCCCTGACACAGCTATGTCAGGGGGAGGGTGACAAAGCTATGTCACCCCTAGAACCACCATATGAACCTTCATGTGAATCATCAGTACGGCGCACGGCAAAACTGCCGCGGTTGAGTGCACTGGAGAGTCAACAGGTCGCCCAACTCATCAGCTCAATTCCCGCTGAGCAACAGCAAGCGATTACAAAACAACTTGTAGCCGCACTGGACAAGGGGACCATCCATACGTCCCCATCACGTTGGTTGAAGGCGGTCATTCGCCGGGCAGGGCGACACATGTATCCACAGAGGGCGCTGGAACTGTCGGAAGTGGACTATGTGACACGCCTGATCCAGGGCGGGATATCGCCTGAGGACGCTCAGCGTATTGCCCAGAGGACATTTAGTCGTCGCGTAGTCGGCGTAGCTGTGAACAGTAGGCGACCAATCGATTATCGAACCGCCAAAAACTGCGCCGAAATCAGCTGCTAATTACCTGTCGGCTAGCTTCTGGTCTTGTCCACTGAGGGCTCCGACATTCCCTCAAAGAACAAAGCGCAAGCGAGGCATAGCCCAACAAATACGGCGCAGTAAGCTGCCCATAGGTTGAACTGAATCGAGAGTCTGGTGAGTTTTTCCACCATCTCTGGTGCCGCCGTAAGCGCGTCAAGCTGCTGCTTGGCGGAAATATGCCAAAACATACCAGAGACCAAACTGAGCAGCGCTGCTAGTGCCCCAAGAAGCTGCTTAAGATAAAGACCGATGAGATATCGAATGTGCGGCCAATCCATGCTTCATACTCCAAGTTACTCGAGGTCACTCTATCGGCGTTTCCAGCTGAAGCTGAAGCGAGACTTTCATCGTGGCTGTCTAATTCGACTACGCCACACTTTGTTGCCCTCCCGAAACCTAAGGGCTAGACTGCGCCCGTCGTGGTAAATCCCACGACCGAGCGTGACAACTCGTGAAGCAAGGGCGCGGCAGCACCAAGGGTGATTAGCAGGCATGTAAGTGCTGAGCTATCGCTTTTCTATGGTGGGCCGTGCGGGGCAGGCTTTTGCCTGGCCGGTTCCCTTGGTTCCCGGTTTGTCACCCCCGTACGGTCCACCACCAATCCGCGTGACAACGGTTGGTAGTGGCTCCTTAATCGAACCAAGGAGCATAAGGAATGCGCTATCCACCTTTTACCCGAGAGCTCCGCCTTGGGCTTCAAGTCTTGTTGTTTACCTCCGATCTGGAGGTGCGCCATGGCTGAGTTCGAATCCAGCGTTGTACCTTTTCCACTGCAGCGTAGTCCGCTGCATGAATCCGAACGTTCTCCTATGCCCTCTGAAGCTGCCGCGGAAACGCGCGCAATCATGCTTGGCCATCTGCTTGATCAACTGGCTGAGCCCGAGGGCATGCTGCCTGATGACATGCGCTTACGTATCGCGGCCTATTCCGCGCTGGATCTGCTCGACGAGATGGTGGTGCTGTATCGGCGCGCACTCTCCGAAGTCCGAGGAGGTGCCGCATGAGCAAGGATGTCGTGACGTATCTGCCCTCTCACGACGGCCAGCCAGGCACTGAAATCGCCTGGGCAGCCGATTGCAGAGAGGCATTCAACCGAGGCGTGAAGCTGGCCCAGTCCTGGCTCGACAGCGCCTTTGGCGGATGGCTCTGGGCTGTGATGATCGCCGAACGTGATCTGCTACCGCGGGCCATCGACAGGCGCGCCTTCGAGGTTGGCTTCTTGGGCCGTGTTCATCAGCGCGTATGCTCTCAAAGGTGCTGCAGTTACTCGGATAAATCCTGCTCCCAAGAGCTATAGAACAGTTGTTTGTGAGCCTGCTTTGCAGGCTCACATGAACCTATTCTGCCGGCTTACTCTACGAGCGCCCGCGCAGCACAGATACCCAGGAAAAGGCTGGGAGCGGCCCAGAGTGTTTTAAAACGCTTCGCCAAAATTGAAGTGCGCGCATCTACGTGAAATCTGAAATTTATCAGCACGTCTACAGATGCGGATTTCGTCCAGATAAGCGATCTTAAATCCACTTTTGAGCACCTATGCACTCGAACACACATTTACACAGTCTCGATCGGTAGCAGAACCAGCCGCTGGTTGCAGACTTGGTGAAATTTTGTGATTAAAAGCTAAGCGCGATTCACTTTAAAACGCAGCTGTCGGTGAATAGTGGGAGCGGCGCTCTCGATAGTGGAACATCCCAGTTGCATCGGTTCACAACCTAGACTCCTCGAAAGGCTTGGCAGATTACTAAGAATGAATTATTATCCGTGAGCCCACTCAGGACTCGCATTTCTAAGATTGATTCGTCTTAGCTTGTTGTGCTTACACCTTTGACTCTTCGAGTCGCGCGCAGATGGATCGCTCTGCGTAGTTGGAGTCCTGAGTGCGCACTTTTAAAGGGACTTACTATGGCTATTCCCCCAATTAATAATAATCAAGACCTCGCAAATTATATTGGGGTCAAAAAAGGGGTAATTGCATATTATGCTTATTATCTTGTCTCTTCTAAAGCATATACTTCTTTCGCGATCAAAAAACGTTCGGGGGGCGAACGAACTATTGATGCCCCTATTCGCGGCCTAAAAGAGCTGCAGCGAACTATTTTAGACAAGCTATCTCCTGAGACGAATTTTAGGCACTGTGTCTACGGATATATTCCTGGGCGAGGAATTCTCCAAAATAGTGCTATTCATGTCAGGCAAAAGTGGGTGCTTAGAGTCGACATAAAGGATTTCTTCCCCAGCATTACTACTGCGCGAATTTCTGGAATGCTCAAAAGCCCGCCTTTTAACATGGCACCGAAAGCCGCGCGGGCGCTTGCGCTCATCAGCACGAAAGACGGAGTGCTTCCGCAGGGCAGTCCACTGAGTCCATGGATTACAAACGTTATTTGCAAAGGCTTGGACTATAATCTTAAGCGCTTAGCATCCAAGCATAAGTGCTATTACAGTCGCTATGCAGATGATTTATTTTTCTCAACGAGCAACAGTTTTTTTCCGACTGCTTTGGCACGAAGAGGTGATGCCGAGAAGAATGTAATTATTGGCGAAGATTTAGAGCTTGAAATTCTGCGAGCAGGCTTTCTGCCCAATGAAGAAAAAACCTCCCTTACACCAATCTCCCAGCGCCAGGTCATTACTGGGGTCATCGTAAATTCTCGAACTAATGTGCCGCGTGAGTTTGTTAAAAACGTTCGCGCAGCACTTTATTCGTGGGAGAAGTTTGGCCTAAAAGCAGCCGAAGAACATTGGCGCAGTAAAGTGGATTCAAGGAATAGGGCCGGCGATCCTCCGCGCTTCCGATGGGTGTTGCGCGGACAAATCAATTTCATAAAGCATGTTAAGGGTGAGGCTGACCCGGTTTATATAAGTCTCGCCAAGAAGCTCAAAAAGCTCGACGATAATTTCACATTTGACGCCAAGGCGTCAGCCTTGTCTGTGATTGAAGAAGTCCAGATTTTCGTGGAAGGAATAACTGACAAAAAACATATAGAGAAAGCTTTTATAGATGCTCAGAAGCAAGGGCTGTATTCGGATCTTAATCTGACATTTCCCAACCAAAGAGAATATGGGAGCAGCAATTTAAAGTCTTTGTGCGAGACTCTTAGCGCCAACGTTCAGCGCTGCTTAACCATTTGTATCTTTGATAGAGATGAACCGGCTTATGTAAAAAACATGGGCGGATCTTCTGGTGACTACATGGATCATAATAATAACGTTTTCAGCTTGATTATTCCCCGGCCTACATTTAGGTCGGAAGGTGATATCTGCATAGAGCATTTATACAAAGATGCAGATCTGTTTAAGTATGATACAGCCGGCAGGCGGTTGTATTCAAAAAGCGAGTTTGATAAACATAGCTGTCACATCAAGGATCCTTTAATTTTCATTAGAACACCACCTAAGTCATTGATTTGTGATTCGGGTGTAATAAATATTTCCACGAAGGCAAGTGTTGCGTTAAGCAAGGCTGATTTTGCGACAAATATTTATGAAGAGATCCCTCCTTTTAATAAGGTTTCATTTGAAGGTTTTCTTCCTTTGTTTACAAAGATACAAGAGATTAAGCATCTTTTTAAGAAGTGATTTACTCCTATCCTCAGTCGTCCCTAGATTGGAAGATACTATCAAGCGTTAGGTAGAGCCTGCGGCACCTACTGCGGAATCACTTTTTCAGGCTAGCTTCTGGCCATCCCAGCGCCCAGTGTGGGCGAACCCTACTCTTTCTACACAGTCATTGAACCCAGCGGCCCAGAATGCACAAAAAGGTGGAGGGCAAGATAAAAGGAGGCAGCACTCCGTTGGCCTGAAAAGCAGTCTGCACAGGCGGTGGAGACGGCACCCAGTAATACATCCGCGTGCTGTTAACACATAGGAACCACACAGGTGGCTGAGTTGATTAGGCACTGCTGAGTATTTAGGATGTCGGGATAATAATTCGAACGAATAAATGACGACCCGCGCATGAGTGAACTGGGTAGAACTGAGAGTTTGCTGGGTTTACCAACTGTCCTGCTGGAACGGTTTCGACTTTCTAGATAAGCATTTTGCAGCGCTGGCGCAAAAAAAATATTGCGAGCTTACTCAATCTTAAGGGCTATAAAAATGGCAGATCTCTTAATTAAGCACCTAAAAAAAACAACCGAAGAGCATTCGGCTCTGCGCTCGCTTTATAGTCAGTGGGATTTCGATGAAAAGCTAATCCCTAAAGCTTTGCAGGCAGTAGGAGTATTATTTCCACACTATAGCAGGCATGATGAGTCTCATTCTAAGCAAATATTAGTGAATATTGAGCGAATTTTAGGTTCGAATATTTCGCTTCTCTCAGCAACTGATACTTGGCTCATACTAGAAGCTGCATACTGGCATGATATAGGGATGGTTGTGCCGCAGGCAGACATGATAGAAGCATTGAAGGATCCTGGATTCGATGCATTCCTGAGTGAGTACTGCTCTCAGCCTAATCATGAACTATATAGTGTTGCTGTGGCGGTGAGAAAACGAAAAGGAGCCAATGCTGTCTTTGACCAAGCAAACCCAGTTGAGATGATCAATCGGTTTAGGGAATTAATGGCAGAGTGGTTCAGGCGCAGACACCCAGCTCGAGCTGATCAGATTGTCAAAACTCCTATGCAAAGCATTGGAGTTAACTCCCCTAGAACTGAGTTAATTCCTTCGCGATTGTTTAGAACGTTGGGGGAAATTTGTTTGATGCATGGTTTGCCATTCAATTCTCTGATAAGTGATGACGGGTTGCCCTACCGCGAAGCTGGGCTTGCTCAGGACGACTGCCATCCTAGGTTCGTTGCTTGCATGCTTAGAATGGGGGACCTACTCGATATGGATGACAACCGATTCTGTCCTGTGATGCAGAGAATTGCTGGTGAGAATCGCCCGGCTCTAAGCGTTGCACATGAGGAGAAGCATTCATCTATTCGACACTTGAGGATTGATCCGGAAAAAATTGAAGTTACTGCCGAGTGCCAGACAGTTGATGGATACTTAGAAACATTTAAATGGTTTGAATGGTTGAAGAAAGAAATTCAGGATCAGATGGCGAATTGGCGCGATATTGTTCCTGATAGAGCACTGGGGCTGTTGCCTACACTAGGTAGGGTATCAGTAAGTATTGGTGGTAATGTTCAGATCTTGCGTGACGGTGAGCGTCCGTCATTCGGTCTTGATGTGGCCAGTGCCATGGAGCTTTTGCAAGGTAATAACTTGTATGATTCGAAGTTTGCCTGCATAAGGGAGGCGCTTCAAAATGCGGTAGATGCTACATGTTTGAGAATTTGGCTGGAGCACCGAGAGCAGAAAGCATTGGAGTGGATAACTCCAGACAGTCAAGAATTGAAATCTATTTTTGAAAAGTTTCCTATTTCGTTTGAGTTGAGAGAACTTGATCCAGACCCAGCGCAGGATCGCGAGATTACAAAATGGCAAGTGAAAATTACAGATCGTGGTACGGGTATAAGTAAGACTGACCTTGAACATATGCTCAAAGTCGGTGGGTCAAAACGAAATCTTGAACGGCGATCTAAGATAGATGCGATGCCTGAGTGGTTCAAACCATCTGGGATATTTGGCATTGGAATGCAAAGTTTATTCATGCTTACTGAGAGTGTTAGGATAAAAACAAAAAGCATTTTGACAAATGAAGCGTACAGTATTGTTCTGAATAGTCCTACAGGAGCCAAACAGGGATTAGTAACTCTTTGTTCAGAAGATAATAGTTTCTCGGTACCCGCTGGTACGGAGGTCAGTTTTACAATCAAGCTGCCGAAATTCTCAAAATCATACAAAGTTTCGCCCGATGAGGGTGAATCGCTTTCTGCAGAAGTCGTCCAAGCGGTCGATCCAGTACTGGATGAAAACTTCCCTTACGATGCAGCTATGGTTTTTGATATGGCTTGCTTGTTCAATCAGAACTCGTTGCTACCGATACATGGTGACTTTATAACAAAGTCGAAAAGTTCATCATTCAAGAAGGAGGATGCAGGCGACTGTATTTCCGATGCCTGGAGATTTATGCATGTAGATGGCTTTGATTGTCGTATTCAATACACGCCTTCTATCGATATTCATCCAAGTCAATCACTGAGCACTTTATATAGAGGACAGTCTTTTGAGACTAAGGGTTTGTACTTTTCGGGGGTTCGTGTATCTATTGACTTGCTATCAGGAAGTGCTAGTAGTTGGTTGAATTTTAGCCGAGACAAAATATCAGAGGGTGCAGTGGATGCTCTTGAGTTAAATATCCTTAATGTCCTTATAAGCTTGGTAAGGCAAGATCTAAAGGAACGCAAAAATCCAGGCTCTCTAATTCAGGAGGTTGGAGAGAAAGCTTTTTCCAATTTTCTCAATTTTATGTCTATCGAGGTTGGAGGTGACTGGGTAGGCTTAAGTCAAGAATTAAATAATGCGTGGCTGGATCTTCCAGTAAAAAATACTGGCAAGACGTTTAGAGATTACTTTGCTATGAGCGAGTGGTCGGTTCAGATTTCTCGTGAAAATGAAGTAATACAGGAGCCAGGTAATAATCTTAAACTCGGCGGCTATCATTCCGAGCTGACTGCTATTGCTTTGATTCGTGCATGGGAGGCAATTCCAGGCCACACAATTTCTATCCAAGGTCATGAGAAGGTATTTACTACTGTAGGTGAGGAACCATTGGAGGAGAGCCGCCACAATATGGTCATGCGTATAATTGAGCAGCAAGAGCAGCTTCGAAATCGTGTGGTGTTCAAACAGATCGCTCAAGCTCCATGGGATAGAGGTGCTTTCGCTACTGAGATGGCTCGATTGACGACATCTTCATGGGGTAATAAAAGGGCATACTTCTGTGTGCAAGGAGCGTCTTTTGAAGGCGTGGATGTCGAAGCCTTGGCTCTTAGGGATGATGTTGGCTTAAGAGCTTCATCGATGTTTTCGCTGAGTCAGGAAAATAGTAAACGTGTACTATTACCTTTTTTATTTCTTCATTCTAAGCGCAGCGATGGAGTAACAACTTCCAATTCTTCTCTGGAGGAGCTCTGCTCTTGGGTTCAGCCAAAGCTTTTGGTTCCTTCGAGCTTAGCTGCTGTGCGTAAAAACTACATGGATTTAATAAACTATATCGACGATCTTATGCTTGGCAGTGCCTATCGAGCAGTTTGGATGCGCGCAAGAGGCGTTGAGCTTAAAGCTTAGGTGTGGCTTGGGACTGTCCTGTGTGTACGGCCGCGGCGTTGCCTGAAATCGTGGCCTATTTAAAGCAATACGCAAGCGGATCTTCAGGATAGGCTCTTTTATTAGATTTGCCGCGGTTCGTATAGCCTGCTCGGTGAGCTTCATTTGGAGAGTCGCCACCGATTCCAGATATTTTGCGCGGGCGATTATCTGGAGAAGCTAATTCCCAACCCGTGCGTTACCTCGGTAATGTCATTAAACCTAGCTCCATCTTGGTTTCGCATAGAAGCGCGAGACCAAGAGGTAAACCCAAGAGTGGTTTACTATTTGGGGCGTATCCTTAGGCAGGAGGTGTTCATTAATAACTTCCGCCCAGTATTAGCTAGCTCACCATGGCAAGCGGTTGATGAGCGCGAGATCGAAGTAAAACCGGCGCTTCTTGCAAGATTGTTCATGTGCTGTGCCCAAAAAGTTGTAGTTCTGGACTTGGGCGCATAATTTGGGCGCACTGGCTTACGAATAACTTTACTATTTTGCGTGCGGAAACAGTACTCAGAAAATCGAGGAAGGTCGTGAAGTCCTAGTCGTATGTAATCGCTAGGGCAAAGCAAAAGCACATCCCCGAACGAAAATAATGAAAAGGCTTGAACCTCTACTCTTTTGCTTTCATGCAGACGAGTACGCCATTGCAAATTATCAAAGTCGGACAAATTCATGTCATCCGCCAGTATATATCTTGCAGTCGCAGTTTCCCTAACTTGCAAGCCTTTCGCCGCGGCATAAGTAATGGTGCTCATCGTGCCGCGTGAAAGCAGCAAGAACAGAAAAAGCAATAATAATGCAGCAACAAAGCCATAGGTGGCGCGCGAATATACCGCTCCTTTCGAGATATAGAAAATTAAAGTGGGAGCCAAGCTCAAGGCCAGCGTAGCAAATGTCAAAATTGCAACAAACGCAATAGCCTCTGATGTATCCTCTCCAACATAACTATTCAGTATTATCGATGCGGGAATTGCGGACAAAACAACAGTAAAGCAGACTGTCAAGCATTGAAAAATTAATAAATAAGCTACTTCGCCGTCAGTCATTCCGACCGTATTGTCTTTAAGTAAACGCTGAAAGCCTTTGCTGAGAAAAAGCAGCGCATAAGTGAAAGTCGTGGCCGCGCAAACGATTGCCAAGGAGGCACTTGCGTTGAGATAGTCTGAGCAATAGAAAATCAATACAATAAAAAAACCGAATCCACCCCATATAGGCAACAGCAACCACGCTGCAACCATGCCCAGCTTATTCGGGATTTTTCCAAACATTGAGACCGCAACGCCATAGAACCAAGTAGTCATTGTTAGTGAGATTAAGTATAAAGTACTAATTAAGATTATAATTAATACCCAGATCGCAAGTGCAGTCTTGGCATCTATTGCGAACATGAATAAGTCTACTCGCCCAATTGCACGAGTGAAAACATACAGTGTTATAACGCCAATGCCCGTACCTAAAAGACTCAGGGTAACGGTGATAGGCCCCCAGTACTCAAGCAGGCGTTTAATGTTGCGTCTCGCAAAATTAGCACCAGCTGAACTTGATGTCCCTTGCATATCTATGTCCTTGTTAAGTAGACGGGAAAGTACTATCCAGTAGCTATGGGGTCTCTGCAATTATACTGCTAGTCGGTACCCCGATATTGACTCGCACTCTTGTAGAAATGCGAATAAAAACTATTTTACGATATCGGCCAGCCGCCAGTCATCACGGTTACTTTTCGGGCAATCCGAATACGAAATCTGCCAAGCTATTCCTATATAAGTGATTGTAATAGTGCGTGTATGCACAGCAATCTACGTCGACCTGCAAAGCCATACCCAAGCTCTAACCTCTCAGTCAGGATTGCGGTCTTTCTCGTAGACGGAGCAATAATGGGATGGAAAACCTAGGCAAATCCCTCAGACTCTGGAGCAAAGCTGGCGGTACTGATTGCGCCAAATACCCTTCGTTACTCACGGAGCTTGGCAGCCTGCTTGACCTGCCACTGCCGGAACCCGCTGGCGACGATACCCGCCACCACGCCTAGGTGTTCAAGCGATGCATGTTGATCAATCAGCCAGATGGCAGCAATAACAATGGCTTTATCAGCCTCTACAAGCGCGGCAGCGGCGTGCTGGTGGCCAAACAAACCGGCAAAAATCTAGACAGCTCCGGCTGGGACAAGGCATACAAGGGCCCCACGGCCAGGCCGACCAATACGGCCGCGCAAGCCAAAGCGCTCCTCCAACCTCGCTTTACGGGCTGAATTTAATGCTCTAAAAGAGCTGGGCATGGTGCAGCAGGATGCAAGACCAGTATCGCGCCTGGCCAGTTGATGCATAAGGATTTCACCAATGGCAAAGGGTAACTACATAGAAGCGGTAGAGATCATCCGGCGACTGGAGGGAGGCATGACGCGCCCCTTCCTATGCCGAGCTAGCAACGGCAAACACTATGTAGCTAAGGGTTTGGAACTACCGCCCGCCGAACGTATTGCCGAGCTGCTGTGTGCCCGCCTAGCCGCTGACTTCAGCTTGCCAATCCCCGAGCACGGCTATATCTACATTGATCCCGCGCTGCTGCGCTACAACTCAGAAGCGCGCAGCTACCTGGGGGAGGGAGACAGCTTTGCGCTTGGCTATGTCGCGGACGCTGCCGACCTGTTGTATTCACAAGCGCTGCAGGTTCCTGTCGACCTGCAAAAAGCCGTTTACATCTTTGATTACTGGGTTGGCAACGGTGATCGGCAGCTGGGCCCTCTAGGCGGTCGTCCCAATCTGCTGATGTGCAGCACAGACAATCAGCTGCAGCTGATCGACCATAACCAGGCGTTCCAGTGGCCTCAGGATGCCCAAGAGTTTGCTGAAAGCCATGTGTTCGGACCGAGCAATCGGACATGGCGCCTGGATTTGGTCGACAAAGTTGAATACAGCCAGCGGATGCACGACACTGCCAATCGCCTTCATGACCTATGCTCAGACATACCCGATGAATGGTGCGAATCTATCGGCAATCAGCGACTCGAAATTTTGCTCGAAGAAATTGAAAGTAACCTGATGCGCTGCAATTTGGACGAGTTCTGGAGCGTCCTGCAATGAAATACGCCTGTCTTTACAGCATCGTGCGCTTTGCACCTTTTGCCGAGACCGAAGAATTTGCCAACGTCGGAATCGTTCTCACGGCCCCGGCTATTGGGCGTATGGAGTACAGGCTTGCCCGTAAAAACCTGAAACGGGTCAATCACTTCTTCGAATGCAACAACCTGTTCGCTAAGGCCATGGAAACAGCTCAGAACGAACTAGATGCTGTTCAAGCGATGACGAAAGAGGCCCAGGAATCGCAGATCGTTAACCACTTCCGCTTTCTGACTGAACCCAAGGAGTCGCTGATTCGCTTCAGCCCCATGCGCTCGATCCTAGTGGAAACCTTCGATGCGACCCTTGATGAGCTGTTTGGCCGGTATATCGACCGCCAAGGCATGTCGCGTGATCGTCGCGAAGAAATTATGGTGCGTGAAATTCGTAGCCTGTTCATTGAGGCCTCTATTCGTAGCTTCCGCGACGAGACCCTCACCGGTGAACTGATTAAGCTGCATCTACCTCTGGTTCACCGTAACGAGACCGTGGCTGCCATCAAGCCTTTGGCCTTTGACCAAGCGGAACCAAGCTCGATTCTCGATCACTGCGAGCAGTGGATGATGAAATTCGCGCGTGCCGAGAAGGAAGGAATTATTGAGCTGAAGAACGTCCTGATCCCAGTTGCAGCCCCGGCAGAGAACGATTCACCGCGCCACAGGAAAGCAGTACAGGTCGCCAAAGACTGCATCCAAGAGCGCGGCCTGCAATTGGTCGACTTTCATGCCACTCAGAAAATAGCCGCCTTCGCGCAGAGCTTCGCACAGTAGCCTCAAGTAGCTTTCTTGCTCAATAAAAGGCCCGATAAATGTGGGCCTTTTTATGTTTAGCTTGGCCTAAACCCCATGTGGCTTGAAGAAAAGCTCAAGCCCCCTTCTTGCGGACAGTCGTCGGGGTTGGGCACTGAGCCGAATAGCCGGCATTATCAGCTCATCTCATGAGCCGAATAGGCTCGCTAATCGGCTCGCATCTGAGCAAAATTCATGAACCACACTTCTGGATCTGCTAGCACTCCGAGCGGCCACGCTTAACCTGGCAGGCTGAACAACTGGACTCGTTGCTGCGCGCCTGCGTCCATGCGCAAGGGAGCCGATGTAAAGTGTCTAGAACTGAACGTTTCTCGGTACAAAAAACAGTACACTGGCGGTAGACTCCCCAGCTTTTTACAGACTTCTTAAGATTTCGCTCCAGCCCAGCAAAGACGCTGCTTTCAGCTTATTTTACTTGCACTAAGCTACTTACGCTTTTACTGGTCTTGAGGCGTTTCTAGGTCACTCTGGATTTTCCGGTTTGGTTTGCAGCCATGCTAGCCGGATGGAACCAACCCTCGACTATTCGTCTCGCCAGTCTTTGCTGCGCCAAAAGCGCCTTCAGGCTATAAGCTAAGGCCTCAGTCGGCCTGACGCCCCCCCAAATGCATACACTATTTCACGTAGACACAGCGGACATAAAAGCCCTGAACGATGAGCAAGCGCGCACACTGATCGCAAGATTGTGTCGGGCTGAGATTCGCAAGCACGGGGGCTCCGAGTCGGCCGTCACCTGGGGTGGCGATCAAAGAGCAAAAGATGGAGGGGTGGACGTCAGGGTAGAGATAAATCCGCCACTGGAGATATCTGGCTATCTACCCAATGACAACACAGCCTTTCAGGTAAAGGCCGAGGTGTTCACCCCCAGCAAGATACCTGGGGAAATGGCGCCCAAGGGAGTGCTAAGACAAGCAATACGCGACCTCGCTACGACCAAAGGAAGTTACGTCATCGCCGCGACGCGAGACGATACCTCCGAATCCGCTCTCGATCTTCGACTCAATGCAATGAGAGCTTGCTTGTCGGCCAACGGCCTCGGCTCCTCGCCGCATGTTGCCTTCTATGACGCAAGAAAGATCGCAGACTGGGTCGAGCAACACCCTGCGATCGCAGCTTGGGTGAAACACGAGCTAGGCAAGCCACTTGTGGGTTGGCGCCCATACTCGGGCTGGGCATACCAGGAGACGACCGTCGACTCAGAATATCTGCTTGATGATCGAGTCAAAGTGTTCACGCCTGACGCGGAGAAGGGCATTAATGTCTCGGCCACTATTGATCGCCTGCGTCTCGACCTGTCGAAGGGGGCAAGCGTACGCATTGTCGGCTTATCTGGCGTCGGCAAAACTAGATTGGTACAGGCTCTTTTCGATCCACGTGTACAGACGAACCAAGCTGCGCTGAGTGCTGATGACGTGCTGTACACCGACCTATCAGATGGGCCTTCGCCTCAACCTTCAGCGATGCTCGAAGCGCTAATTGAAGACGGAAGTCACTGTGTTCTCGTCGTGGACAACTGCGGAGCTGACACTCATCAGAGGCTCACCGAGCTGCTGAAAAAGTCTGGCAGCAAGCTAGGTTTGGTTACTGTTGAGTACGACGTTCGAGACGATTTACCAGACGCCACGAAGTGCTACCGTCTCGAAGGCTCGTCCGATGACGTAATCAAGCAGCTTCTTCAGCGGCGTTATCCAGTCCTATCGCTCAGTGATGTCGATACGATCACCGCATTCTCAGACGGTAATGCTCGCGTCGCGTTTGCGTTGGCAGCGACGGTCACGACGACTGGTGAGTTGGCGCGGTTGCGAGACACTGACTTGTTCAAGCGCCTGTTTCATCAAAAGAACGCCGAGAATGAAGATCTCCTCAGCTGCGCGGAAGCGGCCAGTATCTTGTACTCGTTCGACGGCGAGGACGATGGGCCTGTTTCAGAGCTCAACAAAATTGCCGTTGTTGCTGACGTTTCATTGATCACCCTACAGCGAAAAGTGGTTGATCTACAGCGAAGAGGTCTCGTACAGGCGCGTGGAAAATGGCGTGCTGTTTTGCCACACGCGATTGCCAATCGACTTGCAGCCCAGGCATTAGAAGCGATACCCAAATCGCAGATCGTGAGCATCTTTGTCGATACCGCGACCGAACGTGTTGCCCGGTCGTTCTCGCGGCGACTTGGTTACCTACATGAAAGCGCAAAAGCCGCCGAGCTCATACGGGACTGGCTCTCGCCATCTGGGCGTTTTGGCGACCTAACGACTCTCAATGACATTGGCCATGAGATCTTTCACAACATTGCGCCTGTATCCCCAAAGATCGCCCTAGCGGCGATTGGACGGGCTGCTAATGTCCCTAGCTTCCTTTCGGGCGAAAACAGCAAGCGTGCTCAGTATGCGAATACGTTGAAAGCCATCGCGTTCGAAGAAGAAGACTTCGATATGGCCGCCGATATTCTCGTCCGGTTTGCCTTGCTGGACCCTAACGAAAATGGGGGGCACGAATCTATTGTTGAAATTTTGAAGTCTCTGTTTTTCTGCGTGCTATCAGGTACGAATGCCCCCCCTAATCAAAGGGCAGAGTTCGTCATAAAACTGCTTAAGTCTGGCGATGCCGAGCGAGAGCAGTTGGGGCTGTTGCTGCTCGATGCGGCCCTTGAGGCAGGGCATTTTACCTCCGTGAGCAGATTCGATTTCGGAGCTCGAAAGCGGAGCGAGGGATGGGCTCCGGAATCCCGATTAGACGTTGAGGCGTGGTTTATGCCGTTCCTCCGCATGGCACTCGACATTGGTAAGCAGAAGTCCGACCTTGCTGAAAGTTGCAGATCTATTTTGGGTCGACGCTTAAGAGGACTTTGGCTTGGCACGAGTCTGAGGCCAGAAGTGTGTGCAGCCGTAAAAGAACTGGCTTCAGTCGTGAGCTGGCCTCAAGGTTGGTTTGGAGTCAAAAGCATCCTTCGCTATGACTCGGGCAAATGCGATGAGGCAGTTCAGAACGAGCTGCGCGAGTTGGTGGAGCTTCTCAAACCGAAGGCTATACCAGACATGATTCGAGCTCGACTTCTAGATTCGAACCATTTCGACCTGGATCTTGATGGCGATGATGCAGATCAGCTCGATAAAACGACTAGTGAGCGAATCCGAAGATCAAACCAGGCCGTGGAGGAGCTTGGGGAGACTGCTGCCACCATTGACGGCCTTCTCTTGGAATTACTCCCGCAATTGATCTTAACCAAGTCAGGAGCCAATGCATTTCCTTTCGGGGTTGGCGTTGGAAAGCAGATTGCGGACCCGAGATGGATTTTGGATGCGGCTAAGGAACATATCGCCACTGCCACGCCCGGAGCAGTCGGTGTCTTGTTCCTACGCGGCTTGATCAACGGCTGGCATCACGCATCTCCCGCTTGTGCCGAGGAGTTCCTCGACAGCGCGGTGACTGATGCAATTTGGGTCAAGTGGATCATGGACCTTCATTGCATACCGCTGAACCAAGCGGCTTACAATCGAATCCACCGATCAATCAAGGCTGGAAATACTCCCGCCTGGCAATACTCCTATCTCGGGATGGGCAGACAAACCGACTCGTTCTCTGTTGAAGAGATTGGCGAGTTGCTTTACGCGATAGCACTGCTGCCCGATGGAGGTGCTGTGTTTCTCGACGTCCTCTCTATGGTCGTCTACTGCGCGTCAGATCACGATGATGCGTATAAGGAGTCTCTCGCGATAACCTGCCTGAATCTTCTGCGCTCAGCCGAGTGGGGAAAGGTTCTTGGGGATCGCGCCAATAGCGGTTACCGCATTGAGAGCATATTGGAGTTTTCGCTGAAGCGATTAGCTTCTTCCGAAGTAGCGCTGGAGGTTTTGAACGGTCTAGTTACCTTTGCGCGCACGATGGAAATTAGTTATTCCGCTAGAGATGCCATCAAAGACGCCATCTCGCTGTTCCTCAGGCACATGCCGCGACAAGCGCTCGACGCGATCTATGTTCCTGGTGAGGAAGCCTACTACCGTCAGATGTCGCCGGTGATTGGACGCCCTTACAGTGATCGGAAGGAGACAGCTCTGAGCGTTGTCCCTGTGGACGTATTGGTCGATTGGTGTAATGCCTCGCCGCCTGATCGTTACGTGTTCGCGGCGCGGAGCTGCAAGCTATTCGACACCCGAAGTCGAGCAAGTGAAGAGCATACCAATATCGACTCTGCGGACGATTCTGAGTTGGTTATTTCGGATGCCGCGCTCGCTGTGCTCACTAATGCTCCTGATAAGAAGGCTGTAATCGAAGCCTATTTGAATCGGTTTACGCCTTCTGGCTGGTCCGGGTCTTTGGCCGAAATCCTGAAGAAACGGATTCCGCTGCTCGATGCTCTGAGTCTCGGTAACGAGGAACAGCTGAAGCCAGTATTGGCGACAGCTAGAGCGAGCCTCGAACGAAGAATCGCAACGGAAGAGCTTCGAGAGGACGAAGAAGAGCGCGAGCGTACTGGTAGTTTCGAATAGGCTAGCCCGACTCCTGCTGGCCGGTAGCTGCCCGTCCTAACCGGCGGCAATCGGCAGCGGACATTTACGGGCTGAGCAATCAAGCTAAGTCGACCATAGACACATTGCCAACTAGTTCGTAATCTGTGTGCAGATATCACCGTTTTTTCTCGTTTGCCCATGTCGCGTTTCTGACGCAGCAATCAAAGGGCAAGGGATGCCGATCAAACCAAAACGCGCTGAGGATAAAAATGATTCGAACAAATACTATTTGCCCAAAATGCGGTTCAAAAAGTACCCCTATAAAAGAAAAAATTATGGGCCAAGACACCCAGGATCTTATCTGTTACGACTGCAAGCACATTGGATGGTGGAAGGATTTCCAGCCCAATGAGAAAGAAGAAAATAAGGGTGCGCAAGTCTAAGCGCTTAACAACTGCCTCAAGTCCTTTACTGCACTCACTTGGGGCGTACATTAGCTGAGCTATTGTACGCCACTTACCCAGTCGTTAGACTGCATAAGCAGCCCATGGCGAACCGAACTAACCGAAGAGTAATCATGACCGCCCATATTCCGCGACATACCTCTCCCGACTGCCAGTTCGAATCTTTATGGCTTGAGTGCAAAAACCTAATTGCCCGTGGCACAGGTCGAGACGCATACGAGATTTTAGGTCATCCAGACAAAGTTCTTAAAGTTTCGAATCGCCAATCCAATTTTTCGAATTGGATGGAAATCTTGGTGTACGAGCAGTTTAAAGATCGCGATGAATTAGCCACGATATTCTCTTGGAGTTGGTCGGGTAGGTTCGTTGTTATGGAGCGCCTCATCCCACTGTCACCAGGCGATCTTTCTTCGTATACGTTCCCTTATTACCTGACCGATAGGAAGCCTGAGAACTATGGTAAAGACGCCTCGGGCAAGATTAAGGCACTTGACTACGCAGCGCTAGCCATCGATACGCCACAGGACTATTTTGGATAGATTACGCGTGGCGCAACCTAACAACTAATTCAAACTAAACCTATCCGCGGTTCGGCTTAATTCGGGCGTTGGAGGTGCTGCATTGGAAAAAGGGGGCGGATTTATTTTCCTAAAATAAATCCGCCCCCTTTTTTTCTTTGTGCGCCGCAGTGCACTTAAATTAGCTAGGAAATGAAATGTAGGTGAGGTCGATCTGTGATGTTCCTTTTTTAAATAGTCGATTTGTTTTCATGTTGAGGATCAACTAAGTGTATTTTTAAAAGAGATCGTCGAAATCTAAGATGTCAGACTCTTCTACGTCACTATGATAGCTCACGCGCGAAAATACGCTGCCGCCACTCCAACCATACTTTAGCTTATGAGGGGTGTTGTAATATGTGCCCAAAAAACCTGCTCCCATTGCTAGCGGAGTTCCCTCGACAACCAAATACTTATCCTCAACAAAAATATTCTTTACAAGAAGAAGGGCGGCGCAAAATGAGCTGCCAACAAAATTTGAAAGAATTGCAGAGTAACCCCACATATGTCGAGTATTCGCCATAAATCTTATTTCAACTCCTTTTGATCTTCCTACGACTAGGCGATTTTCCTCGCCGCGAGATATTTCTCCCCGGCTAAAATTGAAGCCCCGCAGGCAAAAACATATATCGCCTGGCTTAACCAGAGTCTTTATATTTTTCCGCCCCCATATTGCGCCAAGTTCTATTGGGTTTGATTTGATAATTAGTCGGTCAACTGCATCTCTATATAAGTCATGAATTTGCATGGATATATCCCATTCAAATCTATCATAGATGGTAGAGAGCTCACCTTTCTTAGGCGGCAAATGAAATATGGGTAAGCCATCTTCGTTTAACATGCCCTTGTTAATCAAAGGGGTTAGTCTGCTGCTGTTGAATTTTACGCCCTTGGCTCTCATGACGTCAGGCAAACGCTGGTGATTTATAAAGGTCCACATAGCTTGCTCCATGTTTGAGCTTGGGAGCATTGCTTTGGACGCATTAAGTTTTACTTCGGATAACCAGCGAATTTTTATGGCTTTCAGTCGATTGGGAGTTAAGTTTCGCGCCATGGAATTCGTAGAATGAGCTTTTGAGTGACAATTCTTACAAATCACCACCAGATTTGTTTCTACGTTATTGGATGGGTCGTGATCTATGTGATGAATTTCAACATCTGCTTTAGGATCCTTGCAGACGCAACAGGTGAATGCAGACTCGTACAATAATCTTGTTGTAAGGTCTGCTGATATGCTAGTGCGTTTAGATGCCATTTCCACTCCCCTGGAATAGCGGTTTATTTTACTGGCCTAGAAGCAGGCAGTTCTTACTGTAGAAGTAAACGGGCTCTGGAGGCAACACTGAGACTTCTTTAGTTTGGCAGGTGTAAAGCAATGTACGAGATCTATGAGGGAAATGGGCAACGATGGGGATAGATTTATTTTTTTCTGGCTGAATATTTGGCGTGCTTTTGATGCTTTGGGGGCGCGTTTTTACGGTTCACGAACAGTCCATGCCACGCAAAATGGACGCCTCCACGGCGCCTGTTCTCTTTTATTCCGCTGCTTGAGCTCGTAAGCGTCGCCCGATCACATCCATCAAGTCACAGCCATCGCGCAACTGGATGGGCATTAATTTGGAGAATTCCGACAAGGGCGCTTGCCGCGACTTCAGAATCATAGTTAAGCGCACTGTGGAAATGATACTGATCAACGAGGCGGTGCTTCGCTTTCGAAAGGATTTTACGACGAAGGGGCGTCTTCGCAAGCTAGTAGGTATCACGACTGCCGATTGCGATTTGATAGATCACCTTATGGGTCGTTATTCAGTGTATGAGTACTCCCACGCATAGGAGCTACCGAGCGTACCACCAGAGTTAGACGAGCTCGAAAAGAATATTCAATCGTTAACAGATTGGATAACTCATTTCCAGAATCGGGCTGCTTAGATTCAACAACAGGTCACCGTCTGAACAAGTCCCAATGACTTCGAATGTGACGGCTTCAACATTTATAATCTGCGACCGCGAAGCTCAAGAGTAGCCGCTCAGAAAAACTTTTACGGGCGCCTCACTGAGTAACTTATGCTTAACCGAGTGACCTCTTATGGCCGGTAGCAGTCATAGCGAAGGATGGATGCTGGTTCACCTGTTAAATATGAACCTAAGTCTCTCATTGAGATGCCGTTTGGCCGCATTTCACCTGGCAGGCTGAACAACTTGCCTCGTTGCTGGGTGCCTGCATTATGGGCAAGGGGGACGATGCAAGTGTTCAGAGACTGAGTGTTGCTCGGTACAAAAACAGTACACTGGCGGTACAGTGACTAGCTTTTGATGATTTCTAAAAGCTTCGCTCAAGGCCAGTAACGACGCTGCTTTCAGTTTATTTTACTTACACTAAGCTACTAACGGTTTTACTGGCCTTGAGGCGTTTCTAGGTCACTCATAATCCTTTGGTCCACGGTTCGAGTTCGTGTGGGCCCACCACCTTCAAAGCCGCGCTCTGCGCGGCTTTTTCGTTTATACCTCTGCGCTTTAGCTTCAACCCGCACCACCCAGCCACTTTCCCTGAACCTTTCCCATCCCCATCCAGTCGGCTTTAGAACCGTCGCGTTTCGCGGCGCCGGCACAGGATGCGTGTTATGCGAGACCGCACCAGCAGGATCGCCACTTCACCGCTGCACGTCGAACAGCTCTGGCAGCGTTACCAGCGTGTACGTACTGCCAGTGAGCGGCTTTGCGAGCCGCTGGAGGCCGAGGATCATGTGATCCAGAGCATGCCGGACGTGAGCCCGCCGAAGTGGCATCTGGCGCATGTCACCTGGTTCTTCGAGGCCTTCGTGCTGCAGCCCTTCCTGCCGGGCTATCGCCCGCTGGACGAGCGCTACGACCATCTTTTCAACTCCTACTACAAGACCCACGGCACGCCCTTCGAGCGGGCGCGGCGAGGGTTGTTGTCGCGGCCGACGGTGAGCGAGATGTACGCCTATCGCAGCCATGTCGATCTGGCCATGGAGCAGCTGTTCAGCCAGCACGGTGCTGAGTTGCCCGACGAAGTGTTGCAGCGCATCGAGCTGGGGCTGGAGCACGAGCAGCAGCATCAGGAGCTGCTGTTGATGGATATCAAGCACATCCTGGCGCAGAACCCGCTGCGGCCTGTTTACCGGCATGACCTCAAGCCGGGCGGCGCGGCAGCCAGCGAACTGCGCTGGATCGAGTTTCCCGCCGGGCTGCGCCAGGTCGGTTTTAGCGGCGAGGGCTTTGCCTTCGATTGCGAGCGGCCGCAGCACCGGGTGTTCGCCGAGGCCTTTCAGCTAGCCAACCGACCGGTGAGCAATGGCGAGTATCTGGAGTTCATCCGTGATGGCGGTTACCGCAGCACCGCCCTGTGGCTGGCGGACGGTTGGGATCATATCCAGCGCGCCGGCTGGCAGGCGCCGCTGTACTGGCAGCGAGAGGGCGACGACTGGTTGGAGCTGACCCTCGGCGGGCCGCGTGAGCTGGATCTGGCTGCGCCGGTCTGCCACCTCAGTTATTTCGAGGCCGAGGCCTTCGCCACCTGGGCCCAGGCGCGATTGCCGCGCGAGGAAGAGTGGGAAATCGCCGCCCAGGATGAGCCTGTGTGGGGCAACTTCGTCGAGAACGATCACCTGCAGCCGGTGGCGGCGGGGCAGGGCGATGGCCTGCAGCAGCTGTATGGCGATGTGTGGGAGTGGACCGCCAGCGCCTACCGGCCGTACCCCGGCTTTCGCCCATTGGGCGGCAGCCTGGGTGAGTACAACGGCAAGTTCATGTCGGGCCAGATGGTATTGCGCGGCGGTAGCTGCGCCACGCCGGAAGACCATGTTCGGCCCACCTATCGCAACTTCTTCTACCCCACCATGCGCTGGCAGTTTTCCGGCCTGCGCCTGGCCAAGGAGCTCTGAGCATGGCACTGGCAATCCGTACCCACGAACAACCCCAGAACGTCGAACAGCAGGCGCTGCGTGACGAGGCCCTGCGCGGCTTCGCGGCCAGCCCGAAGGCGATGTCGCCGAAGTTCTTCTACGATCACCGCGGCTCGCAACTGTTCGAGCTGATCTGCCAGCAGCCGGAGTACTACCCGACGCGCACGGAGGAAACCATCCTGCGCCTGGCCGCGGACGCTATCGCCGAGCTGGCCGGGCGTAACGCCAGCCTGGTGGAGCTGGGCAGTGGCGCCAGCCGCAAGATTCGCCTGCTGCTAGAAGCCCTGCGCCCGGCGCGCTACCTGGGCATCGATATCTCCCGCGAGTTTCTCGATATCTGCACGCGCCGGCTCGCCGCCGACTACCGCTGGCTGGACGTGCACGCGTTGTGCGCCGATTTCAGCCAACCGCTGAAGTTGCCCGCCGAGGCACTGGGGCAACGGCCGCTGGCGTTCTTTCCGGGCTCGAGCATCGGCAATTTCGACCCCATCGAGGCGCGCGCCTTTCTGCGTAATCTGCACCAGGCGCTGCCGGCCGGCAGTGGCTTGCTGATCGGCGTGGATCTGGTCAAGGACCGCCAGGTGCTGGAGCGTGCCTACAACGATGCGGCCGGGGTCACCGCGCTGTTCAACCTCAACCTGCTCGAGCGCATCCGCACCGAACTGGACAGCGACATCGACCCGCAGCGCTTCGAGCATCGGGCCTTCTACAACGAGCAGGCCTCGCGCATCGAGATGCACCTGGTCAGCCGCCAGAAGCAGCAGGTGCGCATCGAAGACCGGGTGTTCGATTTCGCTGCCGGCGAAACTCTGCACACCGAGAATTCCTACAAGTACACGCCTGGCACCTTCCGGGCGTTGGCAAGTGAGTGCGGCTTCGCCTCGGTGGCCATGTGGCGCGACCCCGCGCAGCTGTTCAGCGTGCATTTTCTGCGGCGCGAGTGAGGGGCGCGGCGGTCGGAAATCTCGGCAACGATTGCGCGGCGTTGGTGTCTGTAAGCATCGGCACGGCGGGCCTGATTACCTTCAGGCGCCGCGCCGACTGCACTTACCCTCGAAAAGGATGCCAACTTTGCAACGCTTGCTAACCCTCGTCACCCTGTCCGCCCTGATCTCCGCTTGTGGGCAAAACGCGCCATCGGAGTCGGAAATTTCCAAAACGCTGGCCGACAGCATTTCCCGCAAAGGCTGCGCCACCTCGACGCTGTTCAAGAGCTTCCCGATTGCGCCCGACATGGCCAGCAAAAACGGGGCGATCACCCGGCCGTTCGAAACCATCGGTTTCATCGCGCAGGGCGCCGATGGCTACCAGCTCACCGAGAAGGGCCAGGCTAAGTACGATGCCGAGCGCTCCGGCTTCTGCTACACGGACAGCTACCAGATCAGCGACATCAAGGTCATCGGCGAAGAGGCCGAGGGCGACCTGCCGCCGGCGCTCTCCGGTGCCTGGACCGTGAGTTTCACCGTGGCCCCGGCCAGCGTCGATGAGTGGGTCAAGAACCCGGACATCATCAAGGCGGCGAGCCGCGCGTCGCTTGAGAAAATTGTCGAACCGCAATCCTTCAACGTGCGCGTGGCCAGGGAGAAGGGTAAGGACGAACTGATCGTCGCCGACCCGAGCTTCAGCTTCAGACCGGGCATTCATTTCAACATGGGCTGGTAACGCGGCAATCTTGCCAGCCACGCGTGGGATTAGCGTGGCTTGGCAGCGGGCGCCGAGGGCATTCGTCAGTGCCGTCGGCGCTGCGCTCGCGGCGAACATTCCGTCGCATCATCGCTTCAGTCTGTGAACCAGTGCTGGCACGCGCGGGTGGATGACCTTAGTCTGAGCCCATGACCCACACGCCTCCCAACCTCGAACGATCCGCGCAAGAACGCATCATCGTCGCCGATGATCATCCGGTGTTCCGCGAGGGGCTGAGCCGCATCACGCAGCGGGTGTTCCCCCACGCCTGCATTCTCGAAGCCGGCGACATGGACGAGGTGCTGGCCCTGGCCGTTGCCGGTGTGCCGCCCAGCCTGTTCATGCTCGACCTGCTGTTCCCCGGGCAATCGCCGCAGGCCATTGGCGCGTTGCGGCAGCGCTTCACGCGCAGCTCCATCGTGATCGTGTCGATGGTCGACAACCGTGAGTTGATCGACGAGGTAATGGCGGCCGGTGCCGATGGCTTTATCGGCAAGGCGACGCCGCCCGACGAGATCGCCGAGGCGCTGCAGGCGGTGCGCGACGGCGATTTCGTGCTGACCCTGGGGCCTGCCGGGGTGCCGGCCTTCGCCGAGGCGCGGCACCTGCTGGAGCAGCTCACCCCGCGGCAGCAGGACGTGCTGCGCCTACTGGTGCGCGGCCTGGCCAACAAGGAGATTGCCCGTGAGCTGGATATCTCGCCCTTTACCGTGCGCATCCATGTTTCAGCGCTGATGCGTACGCTGGATGTGAGCAGCCGCGCGGCTGCAGCGGCGATGGGCGCCAAGGCCGGGCTGCGCTAGGCTCTCTACGGAAAGTGCCTGCGCTCGGTGATGCTGCGTTGAAATGTCTCTCAGAATGCTCATTTACAACACGTAAACTGCGCTTCTTCGAGCCATTTCGCCTTGCCTGACCTTCGCTCGGCAACTTTCCGTACGGAGCCTAGGCCGCTTAGGCCACTTGGGCCTTGAGCTTCAGCGCCACCAGCAACGAGCGCAGTTCGGCCGGTTGCACGGGTTTGGAGAGAATCGGGATCGCGTCTTCGCCCACTGCTTCCTGCACGCGGCGCACGTCGTGGCCGGTCATGATGATGGCCGGTACCTGGCGGGCGGCGAGGGCCCGCACGTGGGCGATGCAGTCGGCGCCGGAGGCTTCCAGGCCAAGGTCGAAGTCTGTCACCACCAGGTCGATATCCGCCGCCACGTCGGGTAGTGAGGTGTAGGTGTCGACCACGCAGCCCCATTTCTTCAGCAGGGTGGCGGTGGCCAGCAGCACGTTCTGGTCATCCTCGATCAGGCACACACGCAGGCCGTTCAGCACGCTCGGCGCCTGTGGCCTCGCCAGTGGTGCCGCCTGCCGGGCGGGTGCACTGACCAGTTGCAGGCCGTCGATGGCCGCCAGGGTGCCTTTGCCTTCCACCGAGCGGATGCGCACCTGCAGGTTCATCAGCTTGCCCAGCCGGCGCACGATGGTCAGCCCCAGGCCCATGCCTTCCACGTCGCTGTCGCGGGCCTGCCGCACGCGGTAGAACTCCTCGAAGATGTTTTCCAGGTGGGCCTCGGCGATGCCGCGGCCCCTGTCGTAAAGCTCGATGGAGAGATGCGCACCGCGTTGACGGCAGCCGATCAGCATGGGCTGGCCGGGGGCGTACTTGAGGGCGTTGGAGAGCAGGTTCTGCAGCATGGTGGTCAGCAGGCCCTGATCGGCCTGCACATGCACGTCCGGGCAGTGCAGGCGGATCTCCACACCGGCCCAGCGCGCCGCCTCAAGGTTCTGCTGGATCAGCTGGCGCAGCAGGCCTTGTAGGGGCAGGGGCTCCATGTGCGCGACGACCTTGCCGCTGTCCAGCGAGTACATGTCCAGAATCGTACGGAACAGCCGGGCAACGCTGTTCAGGGACTTGTCGATGTTCTCCACCAGACGGTGCTGCTCGCCGTCCAGGCGGCTGTCGCGCAGGCAGGCGGTGAACAGGCTGATGGAGTGGATGGGCTGGCGCAGGTCGTGGCTGGCCTGGGCGAGGAATTGCGACTTGGCGCGGTTGGCGGCCTGCTCGGCCTCGGCCGCCAGGCGCGAGCGCTTGAGCAGAGCGTGCATGTAGGCCGGCACCATCAGGGTGGTGAGCAGCAAGGTGACGATCAGGTAAGGCTGCGACTGCCAGTAGGCCGAGATGCTGGCAATGATCAGCAGCGACAGGGTGGCCAGCACGGTTGCCAGCAGCAGGTAGCTGGAGCCGTAGCGCAGGCCGTAGCCCACGGTGACCCAGATCAGGATGGCGTACACCGGCAGCATCGGTTCGCCGCCGATAGCGATCGTCAGGGTGATGCAGGTGTAGTCGCTGAGCATGGTCAGCACACGGCGCACCGGGTGGTTGCCGGGGCGCCGGCGGATGTCGATCCACAGGGCCAGGGACGCGGCCAGGAAGAGGAACTCGAGCAGCAGGATCCAACCGGCCAGCGCGGGGTCTATGGCCGAGCGCAGGTGCATCAGCAGGGTGTAGCCGATGGCGATCGGCGCGATGATCAGGCGCACCACCGCCTGGGCGCGTTCGACATCGTATTGTGGAGATGCGGTGGCCAGCATGACGGTTTCCCTGTGCGCTAACGCGGATATCCGCCCACCATAGGCCGCCGCCGCTCGGTGGTGCAAGGCGCGCGTGGGGTACAAAGTGCCTCTAGCACACCCGTACTATTCCGCCGCGCAGGCACGCTTCCTAGAATCCCCGCCATCGCTTCGGCACCAGGCCGGAGCCCAGTGATCGAGGGAACAGACATGAGTATCAAAGGAACGCTTGGGGCTCTGCTTTTTGTCCCGGTACTGGCCACACTCGCCGGGTGCCTGCCGCAGAACACGCAAAGCCAGGGGCTGCACAGCTCCCAGGTGGCCAATGGCGCCGCACCGTGCACGCCGAGCACCTCCGACAGCCTGATCTCCACGGGCCGCAGCCTGCTGAGCATCGCCAACTCCGTGCTGGAAACCCAGCAGAGCATGCAGGGCAACTCCACGACCTATGCCCAGCGTATGGATGCCGCCGAGAAGGCTCAGCGCGTCAACCAGGGCAACGACGTGCTCAACAACGTCGAAAGCATGACCGCCGGCCTGGGCGCAGGTTCGCCTTGCACCGCGGCAGTTGCACCGGCCGCGGCATCGCGTTGATGGAAGCGGCCTAGCCGCGCAACCCCGTTGGAAAGACCCGCCGAAAAAACCGCGCCATTGCGCGGTTTTTTCGTTGCGGCCGACATTCGTCCCGGGTCGGGGCTTCTACGCGAGGGCGGTTAGCGCGGCTTTTGTGGGAGCGCCGCCCCGGCGCGAAGCGATGGTTGGTACGCAGGGATAGTGCGACGTGGCCGCCATTCGCCCCGGGTCGGGGCTTCTACGCGGGAGCGGGTGTAGCCGCTTTTTGTGGGAGCGTCGCCCCCGGCGCGAAGCGATGGTTGGCGCGCAGGGATGTTGCGGTGTAGCTGCCATTCGCCCCAGGTCGGGGCTCCTACGTGGGTGTGGGTGTCGCAGTTGCTTCTGTGGGAGCGTTGCCCCCGGCGCGAAGCGATGGTCGGCGCGCAGGGATGTTGCGGTGTGGCTGCCATTCGCCCCGGGTCGGGGCTCCTACGCGGGAGTGGGTGTCGCAGCTGCTTCTGTGGGAGCGTCGCCCCCGGCGCGAAGCGATGGTTGGCGCGCAGGGATGTTGCGGTGAAGCTGCCATTCGCCCCGGGTCGGGGCTCCTACGCGATAGTGGGTGTCGTATTTGCTTTTGTGGGAGCGGCGCCAGCACATTTTCCCGCAGGCAAGAAAAAGCCCGGCATCAGCCGGGCTCCTCATTGCTGCGCTGACGCTTACTTGCCGTAGACCGGCAGCTTGGCGCAGATGGCCTTGACCTTCTCGCGAACGGCGTCGATCACCGCTTCGTTGTTCAGGTCGGCGAGGATGTCGCAGATCCAGCCGGCCAGTTCGCGGCACTCGGTTTCCTTGAAACCGCGGGTGGTGACGGCCGGGGTGCCGAAACGCAGGCCCGAGGTGACGAACGGCGAGCGCGGGTCGTTCGGGACCGAGTTCTTGTTGACGGTGATGTAGGCCTTGCCCAGAGCAGCGTCGGCGTCCTTACCGGAGATTTCCTGCTTGATCAGCGAGAGCAGGAACAGGTGGTTCTGGGTGCCGCCGGACACCACGTCGAAGCCGCGCTCGATGAACACTTCGGCCATGGCCTGGGCGTTCTTCACCACTTGCTGCTGATAAGCCTTGAACTCGGGCTGCAGGGCTTCCTTGAAGCAGATTGCCTTGGCGGCGATGACGTGCTCCAGCGGGCCGCCCTGGGCACCCGGGAAAACGGCGGAGTTCAGCTTCTTCTCGATGTCGGCGTTGGCGCGGGCGAGGATCAGGCCGCCGCGCGGGCCGCGCAGGGTCTTGTGGGTGGTGGTGGTGACCACGTCGGCGAACGGCACCGGGTTGGGGTACACGCCAGCGGCAACCAGGCCGGCCACGTGGGCCATGTCGACGAACAGGTAAGCACCAACCTTGTCGGCGATGGCGCGGAAGCGCGGGAAGTCCAGCACCTGGGAATAGGCGGAGAAACCGGCGACGATCATCTTCGGCTTGTGCTCGACGGCCAGGCGCTCGACTTCGTCGTAGTCGATCAGGCCGTTGGCGTCGATGCCGTACTGGATGGCGTTGTACAGCTTGCCGGAGGAGGAAACGCTGGCGCCGTGGGTCAGGTGGCCGCCGTGGGCCAGGCTCATGCCCAGGATGGTGTCACCGGCGCTCAGCAGGGCCAGGTAGACGGCGGCGTTGGCTTGCGAACCGGCGTGTGGCTGAACGTTGGCGTAATCGGCGCCGAACAGTTCCTTGGCGCGGTCGATGGCCAGTTGCTCGACCACGTCGACGTACTCGCAGCCACCGTAGTAGCGCTTGCCCGGGTAGCCTTCGGCGTATTTGTTGGTCAGCACGCTGCCCTGAGCTTCCATCACCGCTGGGCTGGTGTAGTTTTCCGAGGCGATCAGCTCGATGTGCTCTTCCTGGCGCAGAGCTTCTTGCTGCATGGCTTCGAAGAGCTCGGCGTCGTACTTGGCAATGGTCAAATCACGGCTGAACATGGCAATCCCCTGAAAGTCAGCTGGGCGGAAGAAATAGGGTGCGGATTCTACCGCATCCGAGCTGGCCAGGCATATGAAGCGTGATCATGACCGGGACAAGTGGCGCTCAAGACGCGCCGCGCTTACTCGAGCATGAACAGGCTGCGCCCGCAGAACTGCGCCTCGAAGCGATGGGCGGGCATCGGCCGGCCCAGCAGGTAGCCCTGCACCTCGTCGCAGTCGTGGGTGCGCAGAAAGTCGAGCTGTTCCTGGGTTTCAACGCCCTCGGCGATCACCGACATGTTCAGGCTGTGGGCCATGGCGATGATGGCGCGGGCGATCTGCCCGTCCTGCTCGCCCTGGGGCAGGCCGTCGACGAAGCTGCGGTCGATCTTCAGCACGTCGATGGGGAACTGCTTGAGGTAGTTGAGCGACGAGTAGCCGGTGCCGAAGTCGTCGATGGCGATGCACAGGCCCAGGTTCTTGAGGTCCGTGAGGGTCTGTAGCGCGGCGCCGACGTCCTGCATGAGGATGCTTTCGGTCAGCTCCAGCTCCAGGCACGCAGCCGGGATGCGGCTGTCGATCAGGATGCGTTCGATGCGCTGGCGCAGGTCGCCGTCGCTGAACTGACGGGCCGAGAGGTTCACCGACACCTTGGGCACGCGGATCTTGTTGTGGTGCCAGATGTTCAACTGGCGGCAGGCCTCGGCCAGCACCCAGTCGCCGACCTGCACCACCAGGCCGAGTTCTTCGAGCACCGGGATGAACGCATCGGGCGCCACCAGGCCGCGCTTGGGATGTTGCCAGCGCAGCAGCGCCTCGACGCCGGTCAGGCGCTTGCCGTTGCCGGAGAACTGCGGCTGGTAGTGGAGCAGGAATTGGCCCTGTTCCAGCGCGTGGCGCAGGTCGCCTTCGAGCTCCAGGCGCTCCAGGGCGCTGGCGTTCATATCCGCCTGGTAGAACTGGAAGTTGTTCTTGCCGCGCTCCTTGGCGTGGTACATGGCGGTGTCGGCGTTCTTCATCAGCTGGCTCGGCTCGTTGCCGTCCTGCGGGCCGAGGGCGATGCCGATGCTGGCGGTGACGAAGAACTCGCGGCCTTCGAGCACGAAGGCCTGGGCCAGGCTGGCGAGAATCTGCTCGGCGACGTGGATGGCGCGGTGCAGGGCCGCATCGCGGCTGGCGCTGGAGTGCAGCAGCAGGGTGAACTCGTCGCCGCCCATGCGCGCCACGGTGTCGTCTTCGCCCACGCAGGCGGCCAGGCGCACGGCCACGTCCTTGAGCATGCGGTCGCCAGCGGCGTGGCCGAGGGAGTCGTTGATCGGCTTGAAGCGGTCGAGGTCGAGGAACATCAGCACCACCCACTCTCGGTGCCGCTCGGCGTGCTGCAGGGCGGTGTGCAGGCGATCCTGGAACAGTGTGCGGTTGGGCAGCTGGGTCAGGGCGTCGTAGTAGGCCAGGCGATGGATGCGCTGCTCGCTGGCCTTGCGCTCGCTGATGTCGCTGAAAAAGCACACGTAGCTGACCAGGTCGCCTTCCTCGTCGTGCACGGCGGTAATGCCGACCCACGCCGGGAAGTTTTCGCCGTCGCGGCGCTTGAGCCAGATTTCGCCTTCCCAGGTGCCGCGCTGGTGCAACTGGTTGAGCACGTAATGCAGGTGCGTGCTCTGCTGGCTGTCGGCGGTGAGCATGCCTGGCAATTGGTCGAGCACCTGCTCGGCGCTGTAGCCGCTGACCCGGCTGAAGGCATTGTTGACCTGCACGATGTAGCCCGCCGGGTCGGTGACCAGGATCGCCGCCGTGGAGTGCTCGAACACCGTGGCGGCCATGCGCAGGTCTTTCTCGGCACGGCGCTGCTGGGCCACGTCGCGGCCCACGCCGAGCAGGCCTTCGAACTTGCCGTTGTCGTCCCACATCGGCACCAGGCGCAGTTCTACGGGAATCTTGCGGCCGTCGGCACGCAGGAAGTCGAGGATGAACAGCTGCGGGGTGAGGGTCTGGCGCAACTCGTGCATTTGCTGGTGCACGCCCAGGGCGCCTCGGATGCGTTCGAGCAGGGCGTACACCGCGGCGAGTTGCTGGGGGTTGGTGGCCAGGCTGCCGAAGCCGTGGGCCTGCACCCAGGCCGGCGGATAGCCCAGCACGGTCTGCACCGAGGGGCTGACGTAGTTGAGGTTCAACTGGCTGTCGGTGGAGAAGATCACATCGCTGATGCTCTCGGCGAGCATGCGGTAGCGGTGCTCGTTCTCGCGCAGCGATTCGTTGCGGGCGATCTGCTCGGTGATATCCCTGGCCACGCTGATCAGGCGGCTCACCCAGCCATTGGCGTCGCGCGCCAGGGCCTGTTCGGTGATGCTGAACCAGCGCCAGGAGCCGTCACGATGACGCACGCGCAGCTGCGACTCGAGCAGCACGCCGTTGCCCAGCACGCGCTGCTGGTTGCGCACGCGCTGGTGCAGGTCGTGGTCGTCGGGGTGGACGATCAGCTTCCACCAGTCGTCGCCCTTGCCGCGTACGGAATTGTCGTCATAGCCCAGGCGGCTGGCGAAGTCGTGGTTGCTGAACAGCAGCGTGCGGGTAGGCAGGTCGGTGACGTACAGGGTGTCCGGCACCGCACGCACTACCTCGGACCAGAAACGCTCACGTTCGACCAGCGACAGCTCCATGCGCTTGCGGCTGGTGATATCGCTGATGCTCAGGGCGACCGCGTGCAGGTCCTCGGGGCTTTCCGGCAGGCGCATCACCAGCCACAGGTGGCGGGTGATGCCGTTGGCGCCTTCGATGTGGCTTTCCAGTTCCAGGTGGCCGCCGCCATCGAGCAGGGCCGCGCTGAGCTGGGCGCGGAAGCCGTCGGCGCGCACCGCGCCGCGGTCGATCAGCTGCTCCCAGGCCTGTTCGGTGGTGCTCACGCCGAGCAGGCGCAGGGCGATCTGGTTGGTTTCGGTGAAGCGCATATGCTGCAGCAGCTCACCATGACGCTGCGGGTTGGCGTCCAGCCAGGGTTTCAGTTCGGCGCCGCTGTTCAGGCCCTGCTCGCGCAGGAAGTGATAGAGGCTGGCCAGGTCGAGCACGCACAGCGCCGTGCCGGTGCCGTCGAAGATGTCCTGATAGCGGCGACGGGTTTCCTGCAGCACGCGGGTCGCCTGCTGCTGCTCGGTGACGTCGCGCAGCACCCAGACGAAACCCAGCTGGCGGGAGGCGTCGCGCAGGTCGCTGCGGGTGATGGTGAACAGGCGGGTCTGGCCATTCTGGCGGATTTCCACCACGTCCGGGCCCTGGTCGCTGTGAAAGGCCGTGGCGTGCAGCAGCAGCGGGTCGAGGCCTGGCAGCAGTTCGAGCAGGTGCCACTGGCGGGCGTGCTGGGTGGTCAGGCCGAACATCGCTTCGGCCTGGGGGTTGAGGTAGGTCAGGCGGCCGGTCGCGTCGGTCACCAGTACCCGCTCCTCGATGGCGCTCAAGGCGCTGGCGGCCTGATGCAGCGAACGCCGCGAGGCGGCGTTGAGGGCGTGCAACTGGCCCTGTTCACGCACCAGGCGGTAAAGGGCGAACAGGGTGAGCAGGCTGCACAGGGTGAACAGCAGGATCTTGCCGAGCATCTCCGGCAGCACCTGGGCCTGCACCTTGCTTTCATCGAGCATCGCGCGCAGTTGCCAGTCGGAGCCGGGCAGATCCTGCAGCACGATGGTCTGCGCCTGGTTGGCCGCGGTGACCGACGGGTAATTGCGCTCCTCGGCGCTGACGCCGCGCGAGTCGGCGATCACCCGCTGGTTGGTGGCGTCCTCGAGTTGCCAGGAAACGTCTTGCTGGGGCGCCTTGAGCAGCCAGCCGCCAAGGGCGCTGGCATCGAGTTGCAGCGCCCAGTAGCCGTCGTCGACGCGCAGCAGCAGGTCGAGATGGCCGCCATCGATCGGGTCGAATACGTAGTAATAGCTGTGCTTGCTGCTGCGGCCGATCAACTCGGCGAGCAGCGCCTGTTCGGCCTGCGCCAGGCTGCTGCCCGGCCGCGGCTGCCCGCTGGCATCCAGATGGGCGAGGTCCCGCAGGGTCGGGAAAACCACGCGCAGGTTGTCCAGGTAGCGTTGCTGCTGGTCGACGGAATCCAGCGGCTCGCGGGTGGCGTGCAGCACCGCTGAGCCGGCGTTGGCCATCGAGGCCATGCTCAGGCTCAGTTGCTTGGCCAGTTGTTCGCTGACCGCCAGGTTGAGGGCGCGCTGGTCGTCCTTCAACTGGCGGAACTCGAATTGCAGTTGCCAGAACAGCAGCACCAGCAACCCGAGCACCAGTACGACCAGCGCGCCCTTGAGGGAACGACGCATGGGAATGATCGTGGTATCGCGCTGAGGGCGAATGGTTTCGGCGGCTGACACGTGATGACGTCCTGCAACGGCGGGGTCGAGTAGGCAGGTGGTGCTGCGATGATAAGGGTGTCCAGGGCGTCCGCTTCCCAGGGCGGCTAGCATGCCACAAATGTGGCGAAGTGCCAGCCCGGGCGACGAATGTCATGCGTCGCCGGCTCTTCCTAGTCGCGGGCAGATCGCCGAAAATGCCCGGTCACCGCTGTACCGTCATCCGGGCAGGTCATCTCTATTATGTCCGGGCGTGCGGTACGGCCTGGCGCGCCAACTGGCGCGGCATTTATCCGTTTGCGTGAGGCGGCGTCTTGGCATAGGGTGCGCGCCATCGTCGCCATTTATTAGTGAGGTCTGAATTTTGGCTCAATACGTCTACACCATGCATCGGCTGAGCAAGGTCGTGCCGCCGAAGCGCGAGATCCTCAAGAACATCTCCCTGTCGTTCTTCCCCGGCGCCAAGATCGGTGTACTGGGCCTCAACGGCGCCGGTAAATCGACCCTACTGCGTATCATGGCGGGCGTGGACAAGGAATTCGACGGTGAAGCCCGGCCGATGCCGGACATCAACGTCGGCTACCTGCCCCAGGAGCCGAAGCTGGACCCGACCAAGACCGTGCGCGAAGTGGTCGAGGAAGCCGTCAGCGTCGTGAAGGACGCCCAGGCGCGCCTCGACGAAGTCTACGCCGCCTACGCCGAGCCGGATGCCGACTTCGACAAGCTGGCCGCTGAGCAGGCCAAGCTGGAAGCCATTCTGCAGGCCAGCGACGGCCACAACCTGGAGCGTCAGCTGGAAGTCGCCGCCGATGCCCTGCGCCTGCCAGCCTGGGATGCGAAGATCGAGCACCTGTCCGGTGGCGAGAAGCGCCGCGTGGCGCTGTGCCGCCTGCTGCTGTCGGCCCCCGACATGCTGCTGCTCGACGAGCCGACCAACCACCTGGACGCCGACTCGGTGGCCTGGCTGGAGCGCTTCCTGCACGACTTCCCGGGCACCGTGGTGGCGATCACCCACGACCGTTACTTCCTCGACAACGTCGCCGGCTGGATCCTGGAACTCGACCGCGGCGCGGGCATTCCGTACGAAGGCAACTATTCCGGCTGGCTGGAAGCGAAGTCCGACCGTCTCGCCCAGGAATCCAAGCAGCAGTCCGCCCACGAGAAGGCCATGAAGGAAGAGCTGGAGTGGGTGCGCAAAGGCGCCAAGGCCCGCCAGTCGAAATCCAAGGCTCGTCTGCAGCGCTTCGAGGAAATGCAGTCCCAGGAATTCCAGAAACGCGCCGAGACCAACGAGATCTACATCCCGGCCGGCGCGCGTCTGGGTGACAAGGTCATCGAGTTCAAGAACGTCACCAAGGGCTACGGTGACCGCGTACTGGTCGAAGACCTGTCGTTCAGCGTACCCAAGGGCGCCATCGTCGGCGTGATCGGCGGTAACGGTGCAGGTAAGTCGACCCTGTTCCGCATGCTGATGGGCAAGGAACAGCCGGATTCGGGCAGCATCGAGATCGGTGAAACCGTGCAGCTGGCCTGCGTCGACCAGAGCCGCGAAGACCTGGACGGCAGCAAGACCGTCTGGGAAGCGGTGTCCGACGGCCTGGACATGATCAAGATCGGCAACTACGAAGTCCCGTCCCGCGGTTACGTGGGCCGCTTCAACTTCAAGGGCGCCGACCAGCAGAAGTTCGTCAAGGACCTCTCCGGTGGTGAACGTGGCCGCCTGCACCTGGCCCTGACCCTGAAGGAGGGCGCCAACGTCCTGCTGCTCGACGAACCGTCCAACGACCTCGACGTGGAAACCCTGCGCTCGCTGGAAGACGCGCTGCTGGACTTCCCCGGCGCCGCTATCGTGATCTCTCACGATCGCTGGTTCCTGGACCGCGTGGCGACCCACATCCTCTCCTACGAGGACGACGGCGTGCTGTTCTTCGAAGGCAACTACACCGAGTACGAAGCCGACCGCAAGAAACGCCTCGGCGACGCCGCCGCCCAGCCACACCGTGTACGGCACAAGAAGCTGGCGCAGTAAGCGCTGTCGTAGAAAACGGAGCCTCAGGGCTCCGTTTTTTTATGGCTGCGTTTTTTGGGGTGTTTTCGAATTCCTTTCGTTTCGATGACTGCAAAGCGGCGGGAGCGGCCGTTATCCGATCCATTGTGGGAGCCGCGACCTCGCGGCGAATCGCTCAGGCACCGCCGAAATAGGCAGTCAGGCTGCAATCGTTTCGCCCCGAGGTCGGGGCTCCCACAGATTGGTTTGAGTGTCTGCTTCTGCCTTGTAGTTGCCGCTTCATGCGCAGATAAGACTTTGAACAGGCTTTGAGAACTTGGCCCGTTTTTGTGGGAGCCGCGACCTCGCGGCGAATGAGTCAGGCACCGCCGATAGGCAGTCAGGCTGCAATCGTTTCGCCCCGAGGTCGGGGCTCCCACAGGTTGGTTTGAGTGGCCGCTCTTGCTGCCGATCCGTGAGATACGTGTTCGCCAGTGCACAACGATCGCGATCAGGTCTCAGGCCCTACCACCAACTTCTACCCGCAACGCCTTGCCCGCCGGCGTGCAATGAACCGCCACCGGGCAGAAGGCTTCGATCACCTGGATATTGCTCTGCAGATGCTCGCTCAGATGCGTTGTGGTGAAGCTGCCGCTGCCGGCTAGCGCCATCGGTAGCAGCAACTGGTCGGCCAGGTGCTCGGCCACCGCCGCGCCGCTGGTCAGCCACTGGCGCAGCGGTTCGATGGCACGGTCGGCCACTGCCTCGGCGCGAACGCCGTTCTGGCCGAAGGCGCAGAACTGCTCGGTGAGCTGCTCGCAGGCCACCGTGAGGGTCAGGATGTTGCCTGGGCCGTGCTCCTGGTCCAGCCAGGTGCAGTGCAGGTCGGCGTCCGGCCACTGCAGGCGCTTGCCGACGCGGGCCAGCTCGCGCTCGCCCACGTGGCCGGGAATGCCAGCCAGCAGAACGTCGGCGCGTTGTTCGAGCACCTCGCCCCGCTCGGGCAGGTGCAGGGGCATCAGCGGCGACGGCTGGATGAACGCTTCCAGCGCGCCGCCACCGGCCGGCACGAAGCCATGGCGATGCAGCTGCAACTCGACCCGGCCACCCATACGCCGTAGCAGCGGCAGCCAGGCCCGGTCGAGGAAGTCGAACGGCGGCGCGGCCGGGTTGTGGGTGCCGCCGCGGATCTGCACGCGGCTTGGCTCGGCGGCCTGCAGCAAGGCCGGCAGAACGGTTTGCAGCACCAGGGTGCAGCTACCCGCCGAGCCGATGGCGAAACGGTAGTCTCCGCCGCGGATCGGGCCGGGGCGAAACACCAGGCTGGTGGCATGCAGCTTGGCGCCCTCAACCTCGGCACCGCTGATTTCGGCAGCGGCGAGCACGGCGGTCAGGTGCTGACGCAGCAGGCCCGGGCGACTACGCCTGGCGCGAATGTTGATGATGCGAAACGGTGTGCCGGTGATCATCGACAGGCTCAGTGCCGTCCGCAGCACCTGCCCGCCGCCGATGACGCCGTCGAGTTCGAGAATATCCTTGTTCATGGTGAATCCTTTGATCTTGATCGTTCCCACGCTCCGCGTGGGAATTCCTACCGGGTCGCGCCGCGTCCCGCTCAGCGGTGGACTGGATCGAACAGGCGATACCCGGAGTATCGCCTCGCTCATCTGGGCTACAAATGCGGCTCAGGCGTAGCGACCCACCATTTCTCGCAGGTAGACGTCGAGCAGCCCGCTGTCCGCCTGGGTACGCGGCAACGCCGGCACCGGCCGCTCCAGCTGCGCCTCGATGAAAGCGTGCAGGGCAGGGCGGCGCGGGCCGTAGGCGGACTCGTCGGCGCTACGCTTGAGGGTCAGCAGCTCGTCCACTTCGGTCAGCAGCGCCGAGTCGTCCACCGTCTGCAGCAGATCGGCGAAGGTCATCGGCGGCCGGCCACGGCCCTGGTCGATCCACAGCACGGCGAGCAGCGGGCGCAGTACGTAGAAGTATTTCTTGAGGCGCACCGTCTCGTCCTGCAGGTAGCCGCGGAAATTCTTTCTGGCCATCGACACGTAGTGATTGCGCGCCGCTGGCGGGCTGTAGAAATGCTCGGCCAGCTCGCGCAGGCGCGCCGTGGCTTGATCTTCCTGACGGTACACCAGGGGCGAGTCGAGCCATTCGAGCAGCGTCGGGTTGGATTTGCGCAGCAGGCCGAGGGTCTTGCGCAGCTCCCAGCCGCTGACGTCCAGCTCGTCGTCCAGCGGGCGCTCGATCACGTCGCGACCAGCATCCACCTGAACGAACCAGTCCGGTTTTTCCACGTAGACGAAGCGCACGTCGTAGTCGCTGTCCGTCGAGGCGAAACCCCAGGCGCGGCTGCCGGATTCGCAGGCATACAGCACCTTGACGTTGCGTTCGCGCTCGACCCGTTCGAGTTCAGCCAGCACCCGCGCGCGCATGGCGTCGCTGAGGGGGTGGCGTTGTTGCATGTCCATGTTTTTCCATCCTTGTTCAGTCTGTCGCGCTGGCGGCCAGCGCGGACAATGTCCGACGTCGCGGGTTGTATAACGTGAGGCACCAGATGCCCCACCATTCCTTGCCGTCGTCGAAATAGTCGCTCCAGGTGCTGCGCTGCGGCTCTCTGTCTGCATCGCCGACCCAATCGAACACCTGCAGCGGTTCATCGGGATACAGCCGCAGCATTTGTAGCCACTCGCGAAAGTCCGCCACCTGCAACTGAGTGCCGTAGGGCGGGTCGCGGAAGTTGCGGCACAGCGAACCCTCCTCGCTGGCCAGCTCCCGATTGGCATCGGCCGTGAGCGGCTGTGGGCGGGCCTGAGCTAGATCCGCCGTCGGTTCGGGCCAGCGGTAGTTCGCGTAACGGGCATCCTGAGCGATCAGCTTCTGTTGCCAGACCCGGGCGCGTGCCTGGATGGCCTCGAACAGCAACTCCAGGGCCTGCCGATGCTCCGCCTCGCCAGGTGTGGCGGTCGTGTCGAGCGTGGTCACCACGAAATCGAACACGCAGCCCGCCTCTTCCAGGCGGGTGCGCAGTTCGTCGAGTCGCTGGCTTTGCATCGGTTGCAGCATGGCCTCACCTCATCCCGTTATTCGCATGCCTCGAGCAGGCGGTTGTTTCACGTCAGGCGCGTCACGCAACCTGGCGGCAGGGCGCCGCTGTCCTGCAATTCGCTAACCCGGGCAAGCAACCTGCGCCGTTCGGCTGGCGCTGTGGTCGGGTCGACCATCAGGTATTGCTGCTGGCACCAGTTGACGATCCACACCAGCCAGTAGTCGCGCTGCTGGATATCGCTATCCAGGCGACGCAGCAGGTAGGCCAGTTGTTGCCAGCGTGGTCGCAGCGCCATCAGGGCGGCGCGGCGGTGGTCAGGCAGGCTCTGCCAGTCACGATCCAGGCGGCCGTCGAGCTCAGCTTGCAATGCATCCCAGGGCTGGCAGCTCAGACGTTCGCAGGCTTTGGCGAAAACCTTGTCGGCTGGATCGTCCAGCATCACCAACTGCTCGCTCAGGTGCTCGTCGCCGAGACTCGGCAGCGCCGCCAGGCGCACGCTGGCCATGGGCGAGCGTAGCGCAGCAGCGCGCCAGCGCTCATTCAGGCTGACCTGCAGTTCGCTGGCCAGACCAAGCACGCCCAGCCATTCGCGCTTGGACTTTGGCAGGGCTGCGTCCAGTCGATTAGTCAGCACCTCACCGGCATCAAGCTGCCAGCTTGGCGCCGCCCAGCGGGCCAGGCTGCGCACCGCCGGCGAGGCGTCCAGCAGGGCGCCGCGCAGCATCTCGCGTGGGTCGTCGAGCAGGCTCAGCAATGCGTGAAGGGCCTTGACCCGCACGCTGGCACCGGGCGTGGCCAGTGCGTGCTGCAACAGCGGTACCGCCTGTTCCGCGGGCAGCTTCTGGCAGGCCGAAACCGCCATCTGGCGTACCGTCATCTCGCGATGTACCAGTGCCTTGCCTAGCAGGCTAACGGGCTCGTCGCTTGCCTCGAGCAGCAGGTCGAACAGGAACCGCGCACTTTTGCCGTGATGCACGACGAATGCCGCCAGCACTGTATCGCGCACCTCGGCGCCCTGCAGTACCGTGCGGGCTAGCGCCAGTGTCTCTGTGTGGTCGGCGCGCTGGCGCTCAGCAAGCGCCATCAGCGGTTGCAGGGCATACAGTAAAGCCGGTGCATGCTCGGTTATGAGGTAGCGCCGTACGCCTGCATCGGCCAACTGGCGTACCTGGTGCACCCAATCGTTGACTCGTTCGAGCAGAGCGGCCAGGGCTTTTGGTGAAGGCAGCTCACTCAGTTCACGCACCGCCACCTCGCGCACGAAACCGTTGCCATGACGGCTCAGCGTGAGCCAGTCGCCTTCGCCCTTACAGCCAGCGAGGGCTTGCAATGCTTCGTGATGGCGACGGTCTTCCCAGTAGTCGCCGGAGACCGGGCGGTTTTTCAATCGCCGCAGCCATTCTTTCAGGTATTTCATAATCGCTATCCTTTAACGCACACCACCTGTCGCAGGGTGTGCACCACTTCCACCAGCTCGCGCTGGGCGTCCATTACATGGTCGATGTCCTTGTAGGCCATCGGGATTTCGTCGATCACGTCGGCGTCCTTGCGGCATTCGACGTGGGCCGTGGCCTTGATCTGGTCTGCCACGGTGAACAGCTTCTTGGCCTTGGTGCGGCTCATGGTGCGGCCCGCGCCGTGGCTGCAGGAGCAGAACGCCTCCTCGTTACCCAGGCCGCGCACGATGAAACTCTTGGCGCCCATGGAGCCAGGGATGATGCCCAGCTCGCCTTTCTTCGCCGACACCGCGCCTTTACGGGTTACCAGCACCTCTTCACCGAAGTGACGTTCCTTCTGCACGTAGTTGTGGTGGCAGTTCACCGCTTCCAGCGCCACCTCGAACGGCTTGGCGATCACCCCGCGGGCCGCCGTGATCACCGCGTGCATCATCAGCGCGCGGTTCTGCTTGGCGAAGTCCTGGGCCCAGCCCACCGCTTCCACGTAGTCGGCGAAATGCTGGCTGCCTTCCTCGAAGTAGGCCAGGTCACGGTCCGGCAGGTTGGCGATGTGCTGGCGCATATCGGCCTGGGCCAGTTCGATGAACAGGTTGCCGATGGCGTTACCCACGCCGCGCGATCCGCTGTGCAGCATGAACCAGACCCGATTCGCTTCGTCCAGGCACACCTCGACGAAGTGGTTGCCGGTTCCCAGGGTTCCCAGGTGCTTGCGGTTGTTGGTCTTCTCCAGCCGTGGGTACTTGTCGGTGATCGCCTTGAAGCGCTCGCTCAGCGCCGACCAGGCATGGTCAGCCATCTCCGGCACGTTTTCCCAGGCGCCCCGGTCGCGGCCTCCCCGGGTATTGCTACGCCCGTGGGGTACCGCCTTCTCGATGGCGGCGCGCAGGCCGGCCAGGTTGTCCGGCAGGTCGTGGGCCATCAGCGAGGTGCGCGCGGCGATCATCCCGCAACCGATGTCCACCCCGACCGCTGCCGGGATGATCGCGCCGACCGTGGGAATCACGCTGCCGATGGTCGAACCCTTACCCAGGTGCACGTCCGGCATCACGGCCAGGTGCTTGAAGATGAAGGGCATCTTTGCGGTGTTCATCAGCTGCTGCTTGGCGTCTTCCTCGACCGGAACGCCTTGCGTCCACAGTTTGATCGGCTTGCCGCCCGCGACTTCCAGCAGGCTGTAAGTTTTCTCGCTCATATCGTCATGCTCCTGTTTGCGTTATGGCCCGGTCGGCGTCGGGGCGTTCCCGGCCATCGCGAATCCTTTTGTTCAATCGACAGGCCCGGCAGCGTACTGCCGTGGAAAATACCTGCCCTTTACACACTTCGTACCACCAGCGCTGCTGAGTTGCCGTCCAGATCTGTTCAGCGCCGCAATCGCGGCAGGTGAACGGCAGGTCCTGGTACCAACCGCGCTGGACGAAAAGCGGTTCGTCATAGCTGTTGTAAGTCGCCAGGCTGGGGCGGTAGACCGCAATGCTGCCGGGTGGCGGCATCTGGCATGCAGGCCAGTTGGCCGATGCGGCCTGGCACAGCTTGCGTTTTGCGCGTGCCTCGCGGATTTCCCGGCGGCGTTGTTTGTTGCTTTTCACGGCGTCCTCTCCTGCGCTGCGCGGGTTCTTTCCAGGCCTGGCCGAGCGCTCCGTTATTGCTGATTCAGCTTTTGCGAGCCTGGGGGCATCAGCGATTAGCTCAGGATGGATATAGCGATAGACGTGCCAGTTTTTTAAGAGGTGGCTGTTTATTCTTTAAGCTATTGATATTTATGTATTTTTATCTGTGAAAAGATTCTCATGAAGTGATCGAGGACTAGTTTTTTCTGATGTTTTGGATATTCTGATATCAGGATTTATCTCTATGGATAAACTATGAGAGTAAAGAAAACTGTCGCCATCGGCTTCATCGGCGCCACCCTGGATCGGGTCGGCAAGGGCGCCAATCGCTGGAACAAATGGCGCCCGAGTATCGGCCTGTGCCAGCAGGCGGATTTGCTGATCGATCGCCTGGAACTGATTCACGGCGTCGATGCGCGCGACATCAGCCTGGCCGATCGCATTCGCGCCGACATCGAGCAGATCTCCCCGGAAACCGAGGTGCGCCTGCAACCGATGCACCTGCGCAACCCCTGGGATTTCGAAGAGGTGTATGGCGCGCTGCATGACTTCACCAGCGGCTATGCCTTCGATACCGAGCGCGAGGACTACCTGGTGCACATCACCACCGGTACCCACGTGGCGCAGATCTGCTGGTTCCTGCTCACCGAGGCGCGCTACCTGCCGGCGCGGTTGGTACAGACCTCGCCGGCGCGCAAGCGTGATGAACAGGCGCAGGTCACCGGTACCCATGCGCTGATCGACCTCGACCTGTCGCGGTACGACCGTATTGCCACGCGTTTCCAGCACGAGCGGCTGGAAGGGTTGGCGTTTCTCAAGTCGGGCATCGCCACGCGCAACGCGGCGTTCAACCGCTCCATCGAGCAGATCGAGCGGGTCGCCGTGCGCTCCTCGGCACCGATGCTGCTGATCGGCCCGACCGGTGCCGGCAAGTCGTTTCTGGCCCGGCGCGTCTACGAGCTCAAACGTAGTCGCCATCTGGTCGATGGCCGCTTCGTCGAGGTCAACTGCGCGACCCTGCGCGGTGACGGTGCCATGTCGGCGTTGTTCGGGCACATCAAGGGCGCCTTCACCGGTGCCCAGAACGCCCGCGATGGCCTGCTGCGCGCCGCCGATGGCGGCATGTTGTTTCTCGACGAGATCGGCGAACTGGGCCTGGACGAGCAGGCCATGCTGCTCAAGGCCGTCGAGGAAAAACGCTTCTTTCCCATGGGCGCGGACAAGGAGGTGAGCAGCGATTTCCTGCTGATCGCCGGCACCCATCGCGACTTGCGCGCACGGGTCGCCGAAGGGCTGTTTCGTGAAGACCTCTATGCGCGCATCAATCTGTGGACTTTCGAGCTGCCGGGGCTGGCCGGGCGCCGCGAAGACATCGAGCCGAACATCGACTTCGAGCTCGAGCGCCATGCGCGCGAACAGGGGCGAATGGTGCGCTTCAACCTGGAGGCGCGGCGCCGCTACCTGGCCTTCGCCAGCTCCGGCGAAGCCGCCTGGCAGGGCAACTTCCGCGAGCTGTCGGCCTCGATCACGCGCATGGCGACCCTGGCCGACAGCGGCCGCATCGACGAGGCCCAGGTACAGGAAGAGATCGAGCGGCTGCGGCGTGCCTGGGGCGTTCTGGGCGCGGAGGATGACCTGTCGACTCTGCTGGGCGAGGCCGCAGGTGATACCGACCTGTTCGACCGTCTGCAATTGCAGGCGGTGATCGATATCTGTCGGCAGACAGGTAGCCTGTCAGAGGCTGGCAGGCGTTTGTTCGATATCAGCCGTCAGGCCAAGGCGCAGCCCAACGATGCGGATCGCCTGCGCAAGTACCTGGCGCGCTTCGGCTTGAGCTGGCAGTCCATCCGGGAGGAGTGATTTTATGGTGCGCGATGAGGCTGATTTGGTGCGTTGTTTTGGTTTGTGAAAGCCCTGCTTTCGCGGATCGATTTACAATAAAGCACCAAAAAGTTTCATAAAGGCGTCATTTTGCCCTTTTTAAGGGCATGGCGTTCTTGTTAGAGTCCCGCCACTTTTCATTGCGCGGCGCAGCAAGACGCCAGGGAGTCTGCCATGAGCATGTCCGTCGATCATTTCCTCGAACGCCTGAAACAACGCGATCCTCACCAGCCCGAGTTCCACCAGGCGGTGGAGGAAGTGTTGCGTAGCCTGTGGCCGTTCCTGCAAGCCAACCCGCGTTACCTGGAGGCAGGCATCGTCGAGCGTCTGGTCGAGCCGGAGCGTGCCGTGCTGTTCCGCGTGCCGTGGGTCGATGATGGCGGGCGTGTGCAGGTCAACCGTGGTTTCCGCATCCAGATGAACAGCGCCATAGGCCCGTACAAGGGCGGCCTGCGCTTTCACCCCTCGGTGAACCTGAGCGTGCTCAAGTTCCTGGCCTTCGAGCAGACCCTGAAGAACTCTCTGACCTCGCTGCCCATGGGCGGCGGCAAGGGCGGGGCTGACTTCGACCCCAAGGGCAAGAGCGACGCCGAGGTGATGCGTTTCTGCCAGTCGTTCATGACCGAGCTGTACCGTCACATCGGCGCCAACCTGGATGTGCCGGCCGGTGACATCGGCGTCGGTGGCCGCGAGATCGGTTACCTGTTCGGCCAGTACAAGCGCCTGGCCAACGAGTTCACCTCGGTGCTGACCGGCAAGGGCCTGACCTACGGCGGCAGCCTGATCCGCCCGGAAGCCACTGGCTACGGCTGCGTGTATTTCGCCGAAGAAATGCTCAAGACCCGCGGTCGCAACTTCGATGGCCAGCGCGTGGCCATCTCCGGTTCCGGCAACGTGGCGCAGTACGCCGCGCGCAAGGTCATGGACCTGGGCGGCAAGGTGATTTCCTTCTCCGATTCCGAAGGCACGTTGTATGTCGAAGAGGGCTTCAGCGAGCAGCATTGGCAGGACGTGATGGCGCTGAAGAACCAGAAGCGTGGCCGCCTGAGCGAACTGGACGGCGGCGCGTTGCGCTTCCAGGCCGGCCAACGTCCCTGGGGCCTGGCGTGCGACATCGCACTGCCCTGCGCGACCCAGAACGAGCTGAACCTCGACGACGCCCGGGCACTGCTCGGCAATGGCTGCGTGTGCGTGGCCGAGGGCGCCAACATGCCGACCACGTTGGACGCGGTGGACCTGTTCATCGAGCACGGCACCCTGTTCGCCCCGGGCAAGGCCTCCAACGCCGGTGGCGTGGCGGTCAGCGGGCTGGAAATGTCGCAGAACGCCATGCGCCTGCACTGGAGCGAGGGCGAGGTGGACGAGAAGCTGCACGGCATCATGCAGTCCATCCACAACGCTTGCGTGCGTCACGGCGAGGAGAATGGCGGCATCAACTACGTCAAAGGCGCCAACATCGCCGGCTTCGTCAAGGTGGCCGACGCCATGCTGGCCCAAGGCGTGGTCTGACCGCCGCACGCGCAGTAGGGCAATCCTGCTGCGCCTTCACCCCCAGCCATTTTGCCGACGGCTGGTCGGCGAGATGCGCTCATTGTCACGACTCGTACACACAAGGTGCCGACAATGCCCTCCCGTCGCGGCGCAGGATGGCGCCGCGCGTGTTGGCAACACCACTGGAACAACGAGAGTCGTGTCATGAAACAGATCCCAGGAATGCTCGAAGGCGCCATGGCGGTTCGCTTCTACGAGAGCGTGCAGGGGCCTTTCCCCATCGAAATCGGTGCCGCGGTGCCAGGCACGAGCATGTCCGCCATCGTCAAACCGACGGCCAGCCCCATCACCCTGGATGCGGCCTGCGAGGAAGACCTCGGCCTGTCGCTGCTCGAAGCCGAGGCCACCGGCCTGGCTGCCGAGAAGGTCTGCGACCAGCTCAACGCCTTCTACGCCGGGCGCCGGGTCAATTGCAGCTGCGCGGCGGAAGTCGAGGCGGTCATCGGGCTATTCCAGGCCGCTGGTGTGGAGCCGGAGTTCTCGCTGTCGACCCTCGATGCCGCGGCGCTGTACCTGCCCGACGCCCCGCCGTTCGACCAGTACCCGGAAAGCGTCGCCCGCGATCTGTTCGTGTTGGCCAAGCCGTTCGAGATGTGGCGTTTGCGCTGATCCGCTGATGACGCTGCCTTTCCTTTCTGGATACCGCTGCGCCTGCTCTGGATTCGGTGCAGGCGTTTATTTTTCATGTGCTGGCTTCTCTCGCCGGATTGTTGCGCCTTAGAATCATTCTCTACTAGGCGTTCGCGAGATTCCGTTCATGATGTTGACCATCCCCAATGTGCTGGCGCCCGAGCAGCTGCGCCAGTGCCGTGTCGCGCTGGAGCAGGGCGCCTGGCAGGATGGTCGCGGCACGGCCGGGCATGTCGCCCAGCGCGCCAAGGACAACCAGCAACTGGCCCAGGATGATCCGCTGGCGATACAAATCGGCGACTTCATCGTCGATTGCCTGGGCGCCAACCCGCGCTTCGTCGCCGCTGCGCTGCCGCTCAAGGTGTTGCCACCGCGTTTCAACCGCTACGCCGGCGGCGGCACCTATGGCAGCCATGTGGACAACGCCATCTTCAGCGTGCCAGGCACGCCGCACCGGGTGCGCAGCGACCTGTCGGCCACCCTGTTCTTTAGCGAGCCGGATGAATACAACGGCGGCGAGCTGGTGATCGAGGACACCTACGGCAGTCACAGCGTCAAGCTGCCTGCCGGGCACCTGGTGCTGTATCCCGGCACCAGCCTGCACCGGGTGATGCCCGTTACCCGTGGCGTACGCTTCGCCTCGTTCTTCTGGATCCAGAGCCTGGTGCGCGAGGATGGCCAGCGCAGCATGCTGTTCGAGCTGGATCAGGCCATCCAGGGCATCAGCCAGCAGTTGCCGGAAAGCTCCGAGGTGGTTCGCCTGACTGGCGTGTACCACAACCTGTTGCGGCACTGGGCGAACACCTGAGCATGGAAAAGCTGCAGCAGATTCCCCCGAGCATCGTTTCGGTCAGCGATTACCAACCCTACGCCCAGGCGCGCATGAGCGAGCCGGCCTGGGCCTACGTCAATGGTGGCGTGGCCGATGAGCTGACTCTGCAGGCCAATCTGGAGGCGTTCCAGTGCCTGCGTTTGCGCAGCCGCATATTGCGCGACCTGAGCGGTGGGCACACGCGCCGGGAATTGTTCGGGGTGACCCACGATTTTCCGATTCTGCTGGCGCCGGTGGCCTTTCAGAAGCTCGCCCACCCGGACGGCGAACTGGCCACGGTGATGGCCGCCGCCGCTCTGCAGGCCGGGATGATCGTCAGCACCCAGGCCACCACGAGCCTCGAGGACATCGCCGCTGCGGCCAGCAACCCGCTGTGGTTCCAGTTGTACATCCAGCCCGATCGTGCCTTCACCGAAGCCTTGGTACGGCGCGCCGAAGCGGCCGGCTATCGCGCGTTGGTACTGACCGTGGATGCGCCGGTCAACGGCGTGCGCAACCGCGAGCAACGTGCCGGCTTCGTGCTGCCGGCCGACGTGCAGGCGGTCAATCTGCAGGGCATGCGCGCGCCCGTCGCGCAGCCGGCGGCAAGCAATGGCGCTTTGCTGCTGGGCGGTAGCCTGCTCGCCGCAGCGCCGACCTGGGCGGACATCCGCTGGCTGCGCTCGATCACCCGCTTGCCGTTGTTGCTCAAGGGCGTGACCGACGTGGAGGACGCCCGCGAAGCGCTGGAGCAGGGCGCGGACGGCCTGATCGTGTCCAATCACGGTGGCCGCACGCTCGACGGCATGGCGGCCAGCCTCGACTGCCTGGAGCCGATTGCCGATGCGCTGCAGGGCCGCCTGCCGCTGTTGTTCGACGGTGGCATTCGTCGCGGTACCGACGTTCTCAAGGCCCTCGCCCTTGGCGCCGACGCGGTGCTGATCGGCAGGCCTTACATCCATGGGCTGGCGGCGGCTGGCGCGGCGGGGGTGGCGCATGTCATTCAACTGCTGCGCGCCGAGCTGGAAGTGGCGATGGCCCTGACCGGGTGTCGCGACCTTGCGGCCATCGACAAGCGCGTGCTGGCCCGCTGATCGCGGGGCATTTCATTCGAAGAAATTGGTGTTGGAGCTGGCCGGTCGAAACACGGTCGCTATACATACAGATTCGAATGATTATTGTTGTTGCATGATAATAATTATCAATTATTATTCCCGGCTTTCTGGGGAGACACATCATGCAACACACAAGAAAAACGCTGACCCGCCGTCCACAACCCTGCCTGCTCGCTTCTGCCATCGGCTTCGCCCTGGCCTCCTGTGCCTGCAGCGCCCTGGCCGCCGAAACCGTTACCAAGGCCGGCTCGCTGGAACTGGGCGACGTTCGGATCCAGGCCCAGGAAGCGGAAAGCTCCAAGGTCGAGCAATCCGCCTCCGCGAAGATCACCACACCGCTGCTGGATACCCCGCAGACCATCACCGTGGTGCCGAAGAAAGTCATCGAGGAACAGCAGGCCCTGAGCCTGCGCCAGGTGCTGTCCAACGTATCGGGTATCACCTTCAACGCCGGTGAGGGCGGCGGCGGTTCGGGCGACAGCATCAACATCCGCGGCTTCAGTGCCAATGCCAACATGCAGATCGACGGCCTGCGTGACAGCGCCCAGACCAGCCGTACCGACACCTTCAACATCGATCAGGTCGAGGTCATCAAAGGGCCGAACTCGGTATTCGGTGGTGCCGGCACCACTGGCGGCAGCATCAATGTGATCAGCAAGCAGCCGCAGGAGCGCGCCTTCACCCGCATCGGCGGCAGCGTCGGTACCGACAACTACTACCGCATGACCCTGGACACCAACCAGCCGCTCGACGGCGTGGGTACCGACAGCGCCGTGCGCCTGAACCTGATGGGCCACCAGAACGATGTCGCCGGTCGCGACGAGATCGATCGCGAGCGCTGGGGGATCGCGCCGTCGCTACGCCTGGGTTTCAGCGAGTCGACCCGGCTGACCCTCAGCCTGCATCATCAGCAAGACGACAACCTGCCCGATTACGGCGTGCCGGCCCTGGATGGCAAGCGCCTGGCCGGTGTCGATCGCGAGGCCTACTTCGGCTGGAAGAACCTGGACAAGGAAGAGATCGAGCAAAGCGCATTCACCGCCAACTTCGAGCACGATTTCAACGACAGCCTGAGCATCCAGAACCTGACCCGCTACAGCCTGGTCAACCGCGACACCACGGTTTCCGCCTCACACGTCAACACCACCGGGGTGCCGGCCGGCAGCTATCGCCCGGCTGGCCCGCAGGGTTACGGCCGTGACGCCGAGACCGAGATGTGGATCAACCAGACCAACTTCAAGGCCGCCTTCGATACCTTCGGGCTGGCCCACAACCTGGTGGTCGGCGCGGAGATCTCCCGCGAGACCCTCGACCTGCGCACCTACAGTTACAACCTGACGAGCGCGGCGCCTTATCCGATTTTCGATCTCGGCAACCCACCTGGTCACTGGGCCGGCGCCACCAACAAGGCGAACAGCGGCTATACCGAGACCAAGCTGGTCGATAAGGCCATCTACCTGTTCGACACCATCGCGCTCAACGAGCAATGGGACGTCAACGGCGGCGTGCGGGTGGACTGGATGGACGGCCAGGCGCGGGCTTTCGACGCCACTCACCAGCCGACCACGCGCTTCGATTCCAATGATCGCAAGGCCAGCAGCCGTCTCGGTCTGGTCTACAAACCGGTGGAAAACGGCCGCTTCTACGTCGCCTGGGGCAACTCCTTCAACCCGTCGGCCGAAAACCTGGCCTCGTCGGGCGGTGGCCTGACCATCGCTACCGCCAACCTCGACCCCGAGAAGAACGAAACCTGGGAACTGGGCACCAAGTGGGAGCTGTTCGAGCGCCGCGTGGAGCTGGACGCCGCGGTGTTCCGTGTGGAGAAGAGCAACGCACGGGAAACCATGTCCGACGGCTCCACGCAACTGGCCGGCAAGCAGCGTGTCGACGGCTTCGAGTTGGGCCTGACCGGCCACGTGACCGAGCAATGGGACGTGTTCGCCAACTACACCTTCCTTGATAGCGAAACCCTCGAGGCCGCCGACACGCCTGCCGGTGCCGCGCGTGAAGGCCAGGCGCTGGGCAACACGCCGCCGCGCTCCTTCAACCTGTGGACCACCTACCAGCTGCCGGCGGGCTGGAGCATCGGCTACGGCGCTCGCTATGTCAGCGAGCGCAACGTGACGTCCAGCACTCGCGCCAAGCTGGACGACTACTGGCTGCACAACGCCATGGTCGGCTACAAGGTCAACGAGAACCTCGACCTGCAGCTCAACGTGAACAACCTGTTCGATGAGGATTATGTCGAGCGCGTGCGTCAGCAGGCCGGTGCCGCGGCACGCTCGTCGGCCATCGAGTATGGCGATGGCCGTTCGACGCTGCTGTCGGCGACCTACAGCTTCTGACCGGCGCCACCGAGCCCCGTCGACGCCTGGCGTCGACGGGGCTTTTGCCTGTGTGGCGGTCGACTGGTTGTAAAAGGCGAGTAAATATCGAGCATTTCGAATGCTTCTCATCTAGGGTCTGTTGCCGTTTCAACGCGAGCCGCGTTGTCGCGAGAAACCTTGCCAGGCTAGGCGGAGGACGCAGGGAATGGTTTTTCCCTTGCCAAGTCCTCCAACGACGCATGGCGAGGTTTCCCGCGCAACCTGAAGGGCCGTGCGCGTTTTGCCGCGATGCGGCGTTTCTCGCCGGCTCATTTAGACCGCTAAACTCTGCGGCTCTTGCCATGCCTCGCGGCAAAACGGGCTCAGGCGCGGTCGTGCGTGAAACGGCAACAGACCCTATGATCGCGCGGCTTCGAGTCGTGTCCATCTGCTGAGTGTTAATCGTGTTCAAGAAAGTCTTGTTCCAACTGCACTGGTTTTTCGGCATCACCGCCGGGCTGGTGCTGGCCCTGATGGGCGTGACCGGCGCGCTGTACAGCTTTCAGGAAGAGATCCTGCTGGCGATCAACCCCGAGATGGCGGTGAACGCTCAGGCGGGTGAAGTGCTGCCACCGGGCGAAATGGTCGAGCGCTTGCAGGCTCAGGGGCTCAGCGTATCCGGGCTCTACGTGGACACCGAGGGCGGCCAACCGACGCGGGTGTTCCTGACCCCGCCGCCCGGCGAGCGGCGGGGCGGCATACGCTTCGTCGACCCTTACAGCGCCCAATCCCTGGGTGAGCCGCGGGGCCTGCAGTTCTTCGGCCTGATGCTGCAGCTGCATCGCTTTCTCGCCATGGGCCAGAGCGGTCGGCAGATCACCGGTGCCTGCACCATCGCCCTGGTGTTCTTCTGCCTGTCCGGGCTTTACCTGCGCTGGCCGCGCAAGGTGTGGAGCTGGCGCGCCTGGCTGACGTTCGATTGGGCCAAGAAGGGCCGCGCCTTCAATTGGGACTTGCACGCGGTGGTCGGCACCTGGTGCCTGCCGCTTTACCTGTGTGCGGCGCTGACCGGGCTGTATTGGTCCTACGACTGGTACCGCAGTGGTCTGGAAAGCCTGCTCAGCGACAAACCCCGGGTTGCTGGCGAAGAGCGCGGTCGTCGCGGGCCACCACCCGAAGGGCAAGCGATGCCGCCGGTGAACTACGCAAACCTCTGGCAGGGCATCCAGCGTACGGCCGGGAACCGGCTTGGCGTTTACAGCCTGCAGTTGCCCAATGCGGCCGGCCAGCCGGCGCGGGTATTCTTCATGCTGCGCGACGCCGAGCACACCCGCGCCTTCGACCAGATGCAGCTCGACCCGCTGACCGGCGAGGCTAAACAGGTCGAGCGTTACGCTGACAAGTCGTTCAAGGCGCGGTTGCTGGCCAGTGTTTACGCCTTGCACACCGGCGAATACTTCGGCATGACCGGGCGCATCCTGATGATGGTCGCCAGCCTGCTGATGCCGCTGTTCTTCGTCACCGGCCTGCTGCTGTACCTGGACAGGCGCCGCAAGAAGCGTGCAGCGCTGGCTGCTCGACAGGCACTTGTAGGGGGCGAGGGCGGGGAGCCCTGGCTGGTGGGCTTTGCCAGCCAGAGCGGTTTTGCCGAACAATTGGCCTGGCAAACCGCCGGGCAGTTGCAGGCCGCCGGCATGGCGGTGGAAGTGCAGCCGCTGGCGCGTATCGACACCGCCAGGCTCAGCGCCACACCCCGCGCTTTGCTGGTGCTCAGCACCTTTGGCGACGGCGAGGCGCCGGACAGCGCCCGCGGTGCAGAGCGTCAGTGGCTGACGGCAACGCTGGATCTGCCTGGCCTGCGCTATGCGGTGCTGGCCCTGGGGGATCGCCAGTACACGCAGTTCTGCGGCTTCGCCCGGCGCCTCGACGACTGGCTGGCCAGCCGCGGTGCGCAGCGCCTGGGCGAGCGTATCGAGGTGGATGGTGACGATCAGCAGGCGCTACAGCATTGGCAGCGGCAGCTAGCCGAGCTGACCGGCGTGCAGCCTCTGGCCGTGCAGCAGGTGCCGTTCGATGGCTGGGGGCTGCGCGAGCGTCATTGCCTGAACCCGGGCAGCCAGGGCGCGGGAACCTGGCTGGTTGGCTTGCAGCCGCCGGCCGGTGCCCAGTGGCAGGCGGGCGATATCTTGGAAATCCTCCCGCGCAACGGTGAAGCGCAGGTGCAGCGCTGGTTGCAAGCCCACGGTTTGCAGGCGCTGGCGTCCGTCGTCATCGAACCGCTGGGCCATACGCTGGCTGAGGCATTGGCCGCTCGCCAGTTGCCGTACAGCGTCAGTCATCTGGTCGGCCTGCATGCTCAGGCGCTGCTCGAGGCGCTGGTGCCTCTGCCGAGCCGCGAATACTCGATTGCCTCGCTGCGCGAAGATGGCGTGCTGGAGCTGATCGTGCGTCAGCAGTACCTGGCCAATGGCGAACTGGGCGCCGGTTCCGGCTGGCTGACCGAGCACCTGCCGATGGGCGCGCAGTTGCTGGCGCGGGTACGCCGTAACAGTGGTTTCCATGCCCCTGAAGATGATCGCCCGCTGATCCTGATCGGCAATGGCACCGGGCTCGCTGGCCTGCGCAGCCTGCTCAAGGCGCGCATCGCCGCCGGGCACGCGCGCAACTGGCTGTTGTTCGGCGAGCGCAATGCCGAGCATGACTTCTACTGCCGTGACGAGTTGCAGGCCTGGTTCGAAGGCGGGCAGCTACAGCGACTGGATCTGGCCTTTTCACGCGACCAGGCTCAGCGGCTCTATGTGCAGGATCGCCTGCGCGAGGCGGCCGATGAACTGCGGGCGTGGATTGCAGGTGGTGCCGCCGTCTACGTATGCGGCAGTTTGCAGGGAATGGCCGGTGGCGTGGACCGAGTGCTGCGAGAGGTACTGAGTGACGATGCCGTCGACGAGTTGCTCGAGCAGGGCCGCTATCGGCGCGATGTCTATTGAGGCTTAGGCCGACAGTTGTCGGCGCTAATGCCCGGAACGAAGGGGCCGTCACGGGGCCTGCGATGGCTCCGTGACGGCACCTTAGGTTAGAAGGTGATATTGGCCGAAAGCCAAAGGCGCCGGCCTTCTTCCAGGGTACCCGTGGTGGACTGAGCCGTCTGAATGTACTCGGATGCCCAGGCCGTGGTGCCAGTGTTGGTGGTGTACAGCTTGCCTTTGGCGAAGTCCTTGTCGAAGGCGTTGTACAGCGTCGCGTTGAGGGTGAGGTTGTCCGTGGCACGGTACGAGCCGCCGAGATGGAAGACCTGATAGGCCTTCAGGTCGCCAACTTGATCCTGTACCGCACGGTTGGCGGCGGTTAGGTTTTCGTAGCGGTCGGTGAAGCGTGCCCGCTCGCCGCGGTATTCACCCTTGAACCACAGCGTCAGGCGCTCATTGGCCAACCAACTGAGGCGGGCATGGGCCATGTGCTCGGGCGTGTTGGTCAGCGGGGCGCCCTTGTTGTCACCGCTTTTCTGCTCGCTGTCGGTGTAGGTGTAGTTCATGGCCAGCGTCCACGAGGGCACGAACTCCCAGCGCCCGGCCAGCTCTAGGCCCTTGGTCTGAGCCTTGCCCACGTTGATGCTTTGCGAGAAATCCGCCTGGGTGAAGGCAGAGCCGTAACTGACGCAGCCCGGTTGATTCGGATCGATGGCGGAGAAGCAGTTGGGGATCGGCGATCCATCGTCGATCTTGTCCTCGAATTTGTTGTGGAACAGCGTGGCATTGGCATCGAAGCCTGCATGGCTGTCGTAGTAAACGCCGAACTCGGTATTGGTCGTGATTTCCGGTTCGAGATGGGGGCTGCCGATGGTGATACGTGCCCCCTGCGAGGTGACGCCATTGATGCCGTCATGCAACTGATTCAGCGTCGGCGTCTTGTAACCTCTGCTGATGCCGCCCTTCATCGTCCAGTTGTCGGTGGTGTTCCATACCAGATACGCCCTTGGGCTCACATGGCCACCGAACGCTTCGTGGTCTTCATAGCGGGCGCCGAGGGTGAGTGCCAGGTCATCACGCAGGCGCCATTCGTCCTCGATGAAAAGCGCCCATGAGGTCTGCTGGAATTTCTCGCTGGCGATACCGTCCTCGACTTCGGCGTCCCAGTATTGGCCGCCGATGGTGGCGGTGTGGGCGTCCCCGATGGGGCTGACCAGCTTGGTGTCGAATATGAGGTCGGTGGACTTCAGCGTGCGGTCGTTGCCGCCGACGATCCTCGGGTAGCCGGTGTAGGCGACGCCAAGGCGGCCAGGTACGGTGCGGCCGATAGTTTCGGTGGTGTTGTGGCTCACGCTGCTGTCCAGGGTGCCGAAGCTGAAGCGCCCGGTATGTATGAGGGCGACCTGTTCGCGTTCGAAGCGCAGTTCATCCTTGTAGCCGTTGATGGTGGTGGGAGCATCCGTGGTGCATCCCTGGGTGGCACTGCCTCCGCTCTTGCCGTCGAGGTTGCCGAGCTGGCAGTTGTCGTTGTTGTACACCTGGCGCGCTCTATCGACATCCACGGAGAAGTCATGATCTTCGTTGGGGGTGAGCGTCAGGCGCGCGCCCAGCGTGGTGTTCCGACCCTCCACGGGCGATGCGCCGCGCTTGCTGACGGTGCTGCCATTGTCGAAGGTCAGGTCGGACTCTTCACGGTTGTGGAAGCTGCCACGTAATGTCAGGCCGAGCAGGTTCTCGACCAGTGGCCCGCTCGTGTACAGGCTGGTGCTGCTGGCGGCGCCGTAGTCGCTGTTTTCCTGCAGCGTGTGATCCACGCTCAGGGATGTACCCCATTGATCACTCACTTTGCGGGTGATGATATTGACCACGCCACCCATTGCATCAGAACCGTAAAGGGTCGACATCGGGCCGCGGATCACTTCGATGCGGTCGATGGCCGACATCGGTGGCATGAAGCTGGTCGAGGTCTCGTTGAAACCATTGGGGGTGACGTTGCCCGCCGTGTTTTGCCGGCGGCCATCGATGAGGATCAAGGTGTAGTCGCTGGGCAGGCCGCGAATGCTGATGTCCAACCCACCCGTCTTGCCGGTGCCCTGGCGCACATCCACGCCTTCGACATCTTCGAGGGCTTGGGCCAGGTTGGCATAGCGTTTCTGTTGCAGGTCTTGCTGGCTGATCACGCTGATGCTGGCGGGGGCTTCGGCCACTTTCTGCTCGAACCCGGAAGCCGAGACCACCACGTTGTCGAGGACCATGGGCTCGTTGGCCTGGGCGGTAGCGCTTAGCGCGCCGGCGAAGGTGATGGCAGTGGCCAGCAAGGAGCGGCGGGAAGGGCTGTGCATCGTATTCATCCTGAGTGGTTATGCGAATTCCGCTCGGGATGATAATTATTGTTAGTTGAACTTGGTTCTCAGTTGATCGTAACCGCTTGTATCTTCAGCTCCCGCATGGAGAGAACGCGGCCCTTGCAGCGTTGTAAGCTTTTGTAAGGGCCGCGAGCGTTCGCCTCAGCTGTTGATGGTTTCCGCGTGGTGGCAGGCCACTTCCCGGCCATCGAGCGGGCGCAGTAGCGGCAGCTCGGTCTGGCATCGCTCGGTGGCGTAGGGGCAGCGCTTGTGGAACGGGCAGCCCGGTGGCGGGTTGAGCGGGTTGGGCAGCTCGCCGACGATCTTGATCTTCGGTTTGCTCGGGTCCGGATGGATGGTCGGCGTGGCCGACAGCAGCGCCTTGGTGTACGGGTGCAACGGGCGCTCGTAGAGCCGCTCGCTGGGGCCGATCTCGGCGGGGCGCCCAAGGTACATCACCAGCACGTCGTCGGCGACGTGGCGCACCACCGACAGGTTGTGGGAGATGAACACGTAGCCGGTCTTGAACTCTTCCTGCAGGTCCATGAACAGGTTGAGCACCTGGGCCTGGATCGACACGTCCAGCGCCGAAGTCGGTTCGTCCGCCACCAGCACCTTGGGGTTGAGCATCATGGCGCGGGCCAGGGCGATACGCTGGCGCTGACCGCCGGAGAACATGTGCGGGTAGCGCTGGTAGTGCTCCGGGCGCAGGCCGACCTGGTTCATCATCGCCTGCACCTTTTCGCGGCGTTCGGCGCGCGACAGGCTGGTGTTGATCAACAGCGGTTCGGCCAGTTGATCACCGATCTTCTGCCGCGGGTTGAGCGAGGCGTAGGGGTTCTGGAAAACCATCTGCACGTCGCGGCGCAGTTGCTTGCGGGTCTGCGCGCTGGCGCCGTTGACTTCCTGCCCGGCGATCTGCAGCGAGCCCGAGGTGGGCTCCTCGATCAGGGTCAGGGCGCGGGCCAGGGTGGATTTGCCGCAGCCGGATTCGCCGACCACGGCCAGGGTCTTGCCGGCCTGCAATTCGAAGGACACACCATTTAGCGCCTGCACCGTAGCGGCAGGCTTGAACAGGCCCTGGGACACGGAATAGTGACGCGTCAGTTGGCGTGCGTTCAGGACAGTCGTCATCACGCCACCTCGGCATTCAGATTGAGCGGGAAATAGCAGCGCACCGCGCCGCGCTCGTGGGGTTCCAGGGCTGGGCGCTGTTCGCGGCACTTGGGCTGCACGTAGGGGCAGCGCGGCGACAGCAGGCAGCCTTTGGGTCGGTCGTAGCGGCCGGGAACGATGCCGGGCAGGGTCGACAGGCGCGTGGCGCCCAGGCTGTGTTCGGGGATCGCCTTGATCAGCGCTTCGGTGTACGGGTGGGTCGGCGCGTCGAACAGCGCCGGCACCTGGCCCAGCTCCACCGCTTGCCCTGCGTACATCACGCAAACCCGGTTGGCGGTTTCGGCGACCACGGCCAGGTCGTGAGTGATCAGCACCAGGCCCATGTTCTGTTCGCGCTGCAGGTCGAGCAACAGCTCCATGATCTGCGCCTGGATGGTCACGTCCAGGGCGGTGGTCGGCTCGTCGGCGATCAGCAGCTTGGGTTCTGCCGCGATCGCCATGGCGATCGCCACGCGCTGGCTCATGCCACCGGAGAGCTGGTGCGGGAAGGCGTCGAGGCGGCTGGCCGCACCGGGAATTTCCACACGTTCGAGCAGTTGCAGGGCACGCTGGCGCGCAGCCTTGCCCTTGAGGCCGAGGTGCTGGCGCAGCACTTCCTCGATCTGGAAACCGACGGTGAAACTGGGGTTCAGGGCCGTCATCGGATCCTGGAAGATCATCGACAGATCCTTGCCGACGATGTGCCGACGCTGGCGACCCTTGAGGGTCAGCATGTCGGTGCCGTCGAACGTCAGGCGGTCGGCCCGCACGATGCCGGGGGCATCGATCAGGCCCATCAGCGCCATCATCGTCACCGACTTGCCGGAGCCGGACTCGCCGACGATGGCCAATACTTCGCCCTTGTCGACTTTCAGGTCGAGGCCATCGACCACCGGCACGGCGTTGGCGTCGCCGAAGCGCACGCTCAGGTTGTCTATTTCCAGCAGGCTCATCGGGCGGCCTCCATCGAATGGCAGGCCGTAATGCGAGAGATGTTCATGGCGGCCTCCTCAGATCGCGTTCTTGAGTTTCGGGTCCAGCGCATCGCGCAGGCCGTCGCCCATCAGGTTGATCGCCAGCACGCTGAGCAGGATGGCGAGGCCGGGCAGGGTCACCACCCACCAGGCGCGTTCGATGTAGTCGCGCGCCGAGGCGAGCATGGTGCCCCACTCCGGCGTTGGCGGTTGTACGCCGAGGCCGAGGAAACCCAGGGCGGCGGCATCGAGAATCGCCGAGGAGAAGCTCAGGGTCGCCTGCACGATCAGCGGCGCCATGCAGTTGGGCAGCACGGTGATGAACATCAGCCGCGGCAGGCTGGCGCCGGCCAGGCGGGCGGCGGTGACGTAGTCGCGGTTCAGCTCGCCCATCACCGCGGCGCGGGTCAGGCGCACGTAGGAAGGCAGCGAGACGATGGCGATGGCGATCACGGTGTTGATCAGGCCAGGGCCGAGGATGGCGACGATGGCCACGGCCAGCAGCAGCGAGGGCAGGGCCAGCATGATGTCCATCAGACGCATGATCGAGGGGCCCATCAGGCGCGGGAAGAAGCCGGCGACCAGCCCCAGCAGCAGGCCGGGAATCAGCGAGATGACCACCGAGGCCAGGCCGATCAGCAGCGACAGGCGCGCGCCGTGGATCAGTCGCGAGAGCAGGTCGCGGCCCACTTCGTCGGTGCCGAGAATGAAGCGCCACTGGCCGCCGTCCAGCCACACCGGCGGGGTCAGCAGGGCGTCACGGAACTGCTCGCTGGGCGAGTAGGGCGCGATCCACGGCGCGAACAGTGCGCAGAACACCATCAGCAGCATGAAGCCGAGGCCGGCGACGGCGCCCTTGTTGTGACTGAACGCGCGCCAGAATTCCTTTAGCGGCGAGGGGTAGACCAGGCTCTGGTCGAGCGGCGTGGTAGTAGTCGAGGTCATGCTCGCACCTCATGGATATCTGATTTTGGCGTAGCCCGGGTCGAGCGAGTCGACACCCGGGAAAGAGCGATCTGGGTATCGCGCTGCTCGACCCAGGCTACGGAAGTAGTTTGGGGGGTGGACGACGCTTTATCCGTCCACCGCGGCGCGGTCACGGTGGATGAGAAAAGCGTCATCCACCCTACGGTTGTGTTGGTATCAGTTGCCATTCATGACTCCGGAGAATCGGTTCATGGCCTCGCGAGCTAGCGCGAGGCAAGGAAAAATTCGTCGAGAGAGCGGAGTTGGCTGTAGCCAATGAGCATCTCGAGAGGGATTTTGACGCGGCATCGCCGACGCGCAGCAGGTCATGGCCGGTTCTCAGCGCTGGTGGCGAATACGTGGGTTCACCAATCCATAGAGGATATCGACCACGAAGTTGACCAGGATCACCAGGCAGGCGATCAGCAAGATGCCGTTCTGTACCACCGGGTAGTCGCGGGCGCCGATCGACTCGATCAGCCATTTGCCGATGCCCGGCCAGGAGAAGATCGTCTCGGTCAGTACCGCGCCGGCGAGCAGCGTGCCGACCTGCAGGCCGAACACGGTGAGCACCGGAATCAGTGCATTGCGCAGGCCGTGCACGAACACCACGCGGGTGGGCGACAGGCCCTTGGCGCGGGCGGTGCGCACGTAGTCTTCGCGCAATACTTCGAGCATCGCCGAACGGGTCATGCGGGCGATCACCGCCAACGGGATGGTGCCCAGCACGATCGCCGGCAGGATCAGGTGGCGCAGGGCGTTGACGAAGGCGCCTTCCTCGTCGGACAGCAGGGTGTCGATCAACATGAAGCCGGTCACCGGCTGGATGTCGTAGAGCAGGTCGATACGCCCCGATACCGGCGTCCAGCCGAGCCACACCGAGAAGAACATGATCAGCAGCAGACCCCACCAGAAGATCGGCATCGAGTAGCCGGTCAGGGAGATGCCCATCACGCCGTGATCGAACAGCGAGCCGCGCTTGAGAGCGGCGATCACCCCGGCGATCAGCCCCAGCGTGCCGGCGAACAGCAGCGCGGCCAGGGTCAGCTCGAGCGTGGCGGGAAACAGGGTGGTGAATTCGTCCCACACCGGGGTACGGGTGCGCAGCGATTCCCCCAGGTCACCCTGGGCCAACTGGCCGATGTAGTCGAAGTACTGGGCGTACAGCGGCTTGTTGAGGCCCAGTCGCTCCATGGCTTCGGCGTGCATCTGCGGGTCGACGCGACGCTCGCCCATCATCACTTCCACGGGGTCGCCGGGAATCATGCGAATCAGCGCGAAGGTAAGCAGCGTGACCCCGAAGAACGTGGGTATCAGCAGGCCCAGGCGCCGGGCTATAAAACTCAACATCGTGGTAGGTACCTCATTGGCCGGTCAGGCAGCCCGCCAGCGTCTGTAGCGCCGGCGGTGTGTTTTTATTCACTTCACTCGAGTGGTGGCGAAGTTGTTGGTGGTCAGCGGGCTGATCCGATAGCCCTCGACGTCCTTGCGCATGGCGGTGAACAGCTTCGGGTGGGCCACGTTGATCCAGGGTTGATCCTCGGCGTAGAGTGCCAGGGCCTGGCGATACAGGGCGGCACGCTCATCGTTGGCGGTCACGCCGCGGGCCCTGGTGATCAGTTCCTGAAACTTAGGGTTGCACCAGCGTGCATAGTTCTCGCCGTTTTTTGCCGCATCGCAGCTGAGCAGCGGGCCCAGGAAATTGTCCGGGTCGCCGTTGTCGCCAGCCCAGCCGGCGGATACCAGATCGCCTTCGCCATTCTTGGCGCGGCGTAGCATTTCGCCCCATTCCATCACCCGAATGTCGACCTTCAGGCCGATCTCGGCAAGATCCGCTTGCAGCATTTCTGCCGACAGGCGCGGATTGGGGTTGGTCTGGCCGCCGCCGCTGCGGGTGAACAGGGTGAGCACGGTGCCTTTCGGCACGCCGGCTTCCTCGAGCAGGGCGCGGGCCTTGTCGAGGTCGCGGGGCGGGTTGCGGTTGTCGTCGTTATAGCCGATCAGTGTTGGCGGGTACGGGTTGACCGCCACCAGCGCGTTGCCCTTGCCGAACAGCTGCTCGACGTGGCGCTGGCGGTCGAAGGCGAGGTTGATCGCCTGGCGCACGCGCACGTCGCTCAGGTACTGGTGCTCGGTGTTCATGGCGATGTAGCCGGTAACGATGGCCTCGATCTCGTCGACCTTGAGCTTGGCATCGGCCTTGATCGCCGGCACGTCGTCGGGCTTGGGATACAGCGCCACCTGGCATTCGTTGGCGCGCAGCTTCTGCAGGCGCGTGTTGTTGTCTGTGGTGATGGCGAAGATCAGCGGGTCGGCCGGTGGCTTGCCGCGGAAGTAATCCGGATTGGCCCGGAAACGGACCTGGGCGTCCTTGTTGTAACGCTGAAACACGAAGGGGCCGGTGCCGATCGGTTTGCTGTTGAGGTCGGCGGTGTTGCCGGCTGCGAGCAGCTGATCGGCGTATTCGGCTGAGTAGATCGACGTGAAGGCCATCGCCATGTCACGCAGGAACGGCGCCTCCGGGCGAGTCAGGGTGATGACCACGGTGTGGTCGTCGGTCTTGGTCACCGACTTGAGCAGTTGCCGGAAGGCCATGCTCTCGAAATAGGGATAGCCGACGCTGGCCTTGGCGTGCCAGGGGTGCTTGGGGTCGAGCTGGCGGTTCAGGCTCCACAGCACGTCGTCGGCGTTGAGGTCGCGGCTCGGCGTGAAGTAATCGGTGGTGTGGAATTTCACGCCCTTGCGCAGGTGAAAGGTGTAGGTCAGGCCATCGTCACTGACCGCCCAGCGCTCGGCCAGGGCCGGCTGGATGTCCGTGGTGCCGGGCTTGAAGTCGACCAGGCGGTTGAATACCGTCTCGGCCGAGGCATCGGCCGTCACCGCGGTGATGTACTGAACGATGTCGAAGCCCTCGGGGCTCGCTTCGGTACACACCACCAGTGGCTTGGCTGCGAGGTTGCCGGCGGCGCCGAGAACCAGGGCGGCCAGCGCTGCACGTAGCGGTAGTGTCTTCATCGGATATCCCTCGCGAATGAGGTCAGCATAGACGTACGGCCTGCAAGGGGCAGGCCGTGAGCCGTGGTCAGAAGGATGCGTGCATCATCGGTCGTGCGGCGTGCTCAGCCAGTGGGTAAGCACGAGGCCTGAGCGCTCGATGACGCCCCGTCACTCGGGCCTGTCGGCTGGCAGGTCGCCTCGCGGTTGCCCACGAGGCGGCCTTTACGCCAATCAGTCGTTGCTGACACCGATGAAGCTGTTGCGCCCGAACGGGCTGATCTGGAAGCCCTTCACGCTGGTGCGCATCGGCTGGTACACGGTGGAGTGGGCGATTGGGGTGATCGGCACTTCACGCTTGAGCACTACCTGAGCCTGCTTGTACAGCTCGCTGCGCTCGTTCTGATCGGTCACGCGCTTGGCGGCCACCACCAGCTTGTCGTACTCGGCATCGCACCACTTGGAGAAGTTGTTGCCGTCCACCGAAGCGCAGCCGTACAGGGTGCCGAGCCAGTTGTCGGGGTCACCGTTGTCGCCGGTCCAGCCGATCAGCATGGCGTCGTGCTCGCCGGCGTGGGCGCGCTTGATGTATTCGCCCCACTCGTAGCTGACGATGCGTGCCTTGACGCCGACCTTGGCCCAGTCGGCCTGCAGCATCTCGGCCATCAGACGGGCGTTGGGGTTGTAGGGGCGCTGCACGGGCATGGCCCACAGGGTGATTTCGGTGCCTTCCTTCACGCCGGCGGCCTTGAGCAGTTCCTTGGCTTTTTCCGGGTTGTAGGGGGCGTCCTTGATCGACTCGTCATAGGACCACTGGGTCGGCGGCATACCGTTGACGGCCAGCTGGCCAGCGCCTTGGTACACGGCATCGATGATCGCCTGCTTGTTGACCGCCATGTCCAGCGCCTGACGCACTTCGAGTTTGTCGAACGGCGCGCGGGTCACGTTGTAGGCGATGTAGCCCAGGTTGTAGCCCGGGGCGGTCGGCACGTTGAGGTTCTTGTCCGCCTGCAGGCCCTTGAGGTCGGCCGGACGCGGATTGAGGGTGATCTGGCACTCGCCGGCACGCAGCTTCTGGGCGCGGACCGAGGCGTCGGTATTGATCGAGAAGATCAGGTTGTCGATCTTCACCTGATCAGGTGCCCAGTATTCCTTGTTGCCCTTGTAGCGGATCGCCGCGTCCTTCTGGTAGCGGCTGAACACGAACGGGCCGGTGCCGATGGGCTGCTGGTTGATCTGCGCGGCCTTGCCGGCCTTGAGCAGCTGGTCGGCATACTCGGCGGAATGGACGGCGGCGAAGTTCATCGCCAGGTTCTGCACGAACGCGGCGTCCACTTCCTTGAGGGTGAAGACCACGGTGTGGTCACCGGTCTTCTCGATCTTGGCGATGTTCTTGTCCAGGCCCATATCGGTGAAGTACGGGAACTCGCTGGGGTAAGCCTTGCGGAACGGGTGATTGCGATCGAGCATGCGCTGGAAGGTGAACAGCACGTCGTCGGCGTTGAATTCGCGGCTCGGCTTGAAGTAGTCGGTGGTGTGGAACTTGACCCCTTCACGCAGGTGGAAGGTGTAGGTCAGGCCGTCTTCACTGATGTCCCAGGACGTCGCCAGGCCCGGCTGGGCCTTGGTGCCGCCACGCTCGAATTCGGCCAGGCGGTTGAAGATGGTTTCCGAGGCCGCATCGAAGTCGGTGCCGGTGGTGTACTGGCCCGGATCGAAACCGCCCGGGCTGCCTTCGGAGCAATACACCAGATTGCTGGCCTGGGCGAGCGAAACACTGGAGAGCAGACCTGCAGTGAGCAGAGCCTTGCACAGGAGAGACATGCGCATGCGAACCTCTTTTTTCTTTTTGTTCGCGCTTGGGTTCAGCGCGAGCTCGGAATGCGGTGAAAGCGGATAGCTCACTCACCGGGTCGGGCTCGAAATTAAGTCATGCTGAAATTTCGGTCAACAAAAATTAAGCGGCACTAACATTGCGCATATTTGCCCTGAATTGGAGCAGAAATCAGCCGTTGGCAGGGTGATCACCAAACAATGCCATGGTGGTCATGGTCAGCACCTCTGCCGGCTCGTCGGCGGCATTGATCAGGCGGTGCAGCTTGCCGGCATCGAAGTGCACGGAGTCGCCAGGGCCGAGCGGGTAGTCACGGCCTTCGATGGTATAGACGATCTGCCCGGCCAGCACGTAGGAGAACTCCACGCCTTCATGGGCGATCAACTCCGATTCGTAGCCCACCGGAATGTTCATCTTCACGGCATTGATCGAGTTGCCGGGAAACGAGCTGGATAGCCGCTCGTAGGCCAGCAATTGGCCGCCAACCGTATAGCGTACGCGCTCGTTGACGTGCGAGTCGGGCTGCGCCTGCTCGGGCTGGTCGAACAGCGCGTTGAGCGGCACGTTCAGGGACTTGGCGATGCTCGCCAGGGACGAGATCGACACGCCGGTGAGGTTGCGCTCTGCCTGGGACAGGAAGCTGGCAGTCAGGCCGGCGTCCGCCGCTACTTGATTGAGAGTCTTGCCGGCGGCTCGCCGGTAGCGGCGCAGGCGTTCGCCGATGCGATCTGCGGTCATGGGTAAGGTTCGCTGTTCGAATGGGCGGAGTATACCGATGGCGAGTAGGGACTTCAGCCGGAAGTTGACGGCATTTTTTAAGTCCCACTGAAAAATGCTTTGACCGTAATTTAAGTTGCACTTAAATTTTGCCGCAGTGAATGACCCGGCAGCGATGTCCGCTGCCGTCGCCAGACGAGGATGTGCAGATGACACTGGGAGTGGGCGGTAGCACGCCGGAGCAGGCCTTGGCGCGCCTGCAGGACATGACGGCCGGCGCGCAGCCGATCGGCGAAGCGGAGTATCAGGCACGCATCGAGCGTGCTCAGGCGCTGATGCGCGAGCAGGGCATCGAGGCGCTGTTCGTCGCCGCGGGCAGCAATCTGCAGTACTTCACCGGGGTCAAATGGAACCCCAGCGAGCGCATGGTCGGGGCGATCCTGCCGGCCAGTGGCGCGCTGGAATACCTGGCGCCGACCTTTGAGGAAGGCACGGTGTGCGACTTTCAGGTGGTGCCAGGCACCATCAATACCTGGGAGGAGCACGAGAGCCCCTATGCATTGCTGCTCAGGTGCCTGCGGCGCCTCGGCGTGATGCCCGATGAAGGTGCGCCGCCTCAGGTAGGTCTTTGTTCTTCCTTGCCTTTTTTCATGTTCGAAGGCATCCGCAAGCTGACCAACGGTTACCGTTTCGTCGACGCCGGGGTGATTACTGCCGCGTGCCGGCAGCGCAAATCCGCCGCCGAAATCGCCCTGATGCAACGTGCCAAGGACATGACTCTGGAGGTGCACAAGGCCGCGGCGAGCATCCTTCACGAAGGCATCACCACCACCGAAGTCGCCGAGTTCATCCGCCAGGCGCACCGCAAGGTCGGCGCGCCGGGCTCGATCTTCTGCATCGTGCTGTTCGGTCCGGCCAGCGCTTTCCCCCACGGCGTCAAGCATGCGCAGACCCTCAAGGACGGCGACATGGTGCTGATCGACACCGGCTGCCAGGTGCACAGTTACCTGTCGGACATCACTCGCAGCTACGTCTTCGGCACGCCGAGCGAGCGCCAGCGCGAGTTCTGGAACAAGGAAAAGGCTGCCCAACAGGCTGCCTTCGAAGCCGCCGTGCTCGGCGCCCCGTGCGCCAGTGTGGATGCCGCCGCCCGACGCAGCCTGGAAGCCGCCGGCCTGGGCCCCGGCTACAAGCTGCCGGGCCTGTCGCACCGCACCGGCCATGGCATCGGCCTGGACATTCACGAGGGCCCTTACCTGGTTGGTGGCGACGACACGCCGCTGGCCGAGGGCATGTGCTTCAGCAACGAGCCGATGATCTGCGTGCCGGGCGAGTTCGGCATCCGCCTGGAAGATCACTTCTACATGACGTCCGAAGGCCCGCGCTGGTTTACCCAGCCAAGCCACTCGGTGGACGACCCGTTCGGGCTGAATGCCTGAAGCCCCTACAAAGCCACGCATTCACCGGCCGCTCCCGCCTTTTGCAGGCAGCGCGCTGAATTCAATTCGCAAGATCGTGATCAGGCACCTGGAAACGAAAACGCCCGGCCAATTGGCCGGGCGTTTTCATTCATGCAGCTGGTTTACTCGATGCTCACGCCGTAGAAGGAGTTGATGCCGAACGGGCTGATCTTGAAGTCCTTCACCCGGGTGCTCATCGGCTGGTACACCGTGGAGTGGGCGATCGGCGTGTTCTGCACGTCGGCCTTGAGCAGGTGCTGGGCCTGCTTGTAGAGCACGGTGCGTTCTTCACGGTCGTTGATCGCCTTGGCTTTCTTGAGCAGTGCGTCGAACTCCTTGTTGCACAGGCGGCTGTAGTTGTTGCCGCCAATGGCGTCGCAGCCGTACAGCACGCTCAGCCAGTTGTCGGGGTCACCGTTGTCGCCGGTCCAGCCGATCAGCAGGGCATCGTGTTCGCCGGCCTTGGCGCGTTTGTTGTACTCGCCCCACTCGTAGCTGACGATGCGCGCCTTGATGCCGATCTTCGCCCAGTCGGCCTGCAGCATCTCGGCCATCAGCTTGGCGTTGGGGTTGTAGGGGCGCTGCACGGGCATGGCCCACAGGGTGATCTCGGTGCCTTCCTTCACGCCGGCGGCCTTGAGCAATTCCTTGGCCTTTTCCGGGTTGTAAGGCGTGTCCTTGATGGTGTCGTCATAGGACCACTGGGTCGGCGGCATGCCGTTTACCGCCACCTGGCCGGCGCCCTGATACACGGCGTTGATGATCGCCTGCTTGTTGACCGCCATGTCCATGGCCTGGCGCACTTCGAGTTGGTCGAACGGTTTGTGCTCGGTGTTGTAGGCCAGGTAACCGACGTTGAAACCGGCCTGCTCGGGCATTTGCAGCTTGGGATCCTTCTTCAGCGTTTCCAGGTCGGCCGGGCGCGGGAACACGCTGACGTGGCATTCGCCGGCGCGCAGTTTCTGCATGCGCACCGATGGGTCGGTGTTGATGGCGAAGATCAGGTTGTCGATCTTCACGTCATCCGGGTTCCAGTATTCCTTGTTGCCCTTGTAACGGATCTGCGCGTCCTTCTGGTACCGGCTGAACACGAACGGGCCGGTGCCGATTGGCTTCTGGTTGATGTCCGAGGCCTTGCCGGCCTTGAGCAGCTGGGCGGCGTACTCGGTGGAGTGGATCGAGGCGAAGCTCATGGCCATGTTCTGGATGAAGGCCGCGTCGACGGTGTTGAGGGTGAAGCGCACCGTGTGTTCGTCGACCTTTTCGATCTTGGCGATGTTCTTGTCCATGCCCATGTCGGTGAAGTACGGGAACTCGGTGGGGTACGCCTTGCGGAACGGATCGTCCTTGTTGAGCATGCGGTTGAAGGTGAACAGCACGTCGTCGGCGTTGAATTCGCGGCTGGGCTTGAAGTAGTCGGTGGTGTGGAACTTGACCCCTTCGCGCAGGTGGAAGGTGTAGGTCAGTCCGTCATCGCTGATGTCCCATTTCTCGGCGAGGCCGGGGATCACCGAGGTGCCGCCACGCTCGAATTGCGAGAGGCGGTTGAAGACGGTCTCCGCGCCGGCGTCGAAGTCGGTGCCGGTGGTGTAGAGCCCGGGGTCGAAGCCCGCCGGGCTGCCTTCGGAGCAGTACACCAGGTTGCCGGCTGCCTGTGCGAAAGGTGCGCTGGCGATCAGCCCGGCGACGACAAAAGCCTGGATAAAGGCGTTCTTGTGCATGGTTACCTCATGTCTATTGTGATTTTTCCTGAGGGGTCTGCTGCGGCAAAACGGGCGTGTCGGATGGTGACGAGCCTGCCTTGAGCCTAGACCTTAGTTAAGCCTATGCACGGGCTGTGCCGAAAAGCTTGGGGCAAAAAAAGAAGAGGTTGCGACAGCGGTCGCAACCTCTTCTCGGGGGGCGGCAGGCGGGTTTACAGCTGCACCTCGATCACCCCATCGGCATTCATCGTCACCTGGCTGGTGCCGGCTTCGACTTCCGGGGTGGCGCTGTCGCTGGCGAACGACGAGGCCTTCATGGCTTCCATGCGCATCGGCGGGCGCACGAAGCCGCCGCTGTTGAGGTTCAGGCTGACCAGTTTGTAGCTCTTGCCGCCCAAGGCTTCGGTGGTCAGTTGGGCGCGCTCCTTGAACGCCGCGACGGCGTCCTTGATCAGTGCGTCTTCTTCCTTCTTGCGGGTGGCATCAGCGATGCTGAAGCTCATGCCGCCCATCTTCAGGGTTTTCAGCATCTCGCCGGTGAGCTTGGAGAGGGCGGCGAAGTCCGCGCTTTCCAGGCGGATCTCGGCGCGCTCGCGCCAGGCGCTGATTTCTTCGCCCTTTTCGCTGTACACCGGGTAGCTGTTGCGGCTGCCCTGGGAAACGGTCACGCCTTTCACGCCGCGGGCCTGGGTCAGGCCGGCATTGAGGGTACGGGTGATCTCGGCGGCCAGCGCCGCGGGGTCCTTCTGCTGGGCTTCGGTATACAGGGTGACCTGCATCAGGTCGTGGGCCACCTCGTGGCTGACCTGAGTGCTCAGGGAAATCTGGTTGTAGCGCGGTTCATCGGCGTGCGCGGCGATACTGAGCAGGCCGGCGGTGGTGAAAGCCAGTGCGGTGGCGAGGCGGGACAGTGGCAGCATGGCGATTCCTTATCGATAGCGGGCACGGATGGAGACCGTGTTCATAGGGTTAGACGAGGCGGTCTGGGTATTCGGGTTAAGCGAATCGAAAAAATATTCACCTCACCTCAGACCGCGCCGACCAGCAAGTGATTGGTCTGATTCGGCGCCTGCCGGGCAATCGTCGTACGACTGCGGCGCGTTGCCGCATCAGGGCGCCGGCGGCCTTGGTTATACTCGCCGGGCTCGCCAACGAGCATAGAGGAGTATCGATGCTCGCCCCCGTACAACTGCTTTCGGCCAGCCGCCAGAACCTCTGGCGGCTGACCCTGATTCGCTTTCTGGTGCTGGCTGCCCAAGCCGGTTCGGTTGGCCTGGCCTACAAATCCGAATTGTTGCCGCTGCCCTGGTTGCAGTTGAGCATCACCCTGGGTGCCTCCCTGGTGCTTTGCCTGCTGACCGCGTTGCGCCTGCGCGGGCCCTGGCCGGTCACTGAAGCCGAATATGGCATCCACCTGGGCTTCGATCTGGTGATCCACAGCGTGCTGCTGTACTACTCGGGCGGCTCGACCAACCCCTTCGTGTCCTATTACCTGGTGCCGTTGACCATCGCCGCGGCGACCCTGCCATGGCTGTTCACCATGATTCTCGGCGGCATGGCGCTGGCGTCCTACACGCTGTTGCTGGTCTGGTCGCACCCGCTGCAGTTGCCGGTAGGACCGCGCGAGAGCCTGCTGGTGTATGGCATGTGGCTGAGCTTCGCCCTGGCGGCGGGGCTGATCACTTTCTTCGTCGCCAAGATGGCCGAGGAGCTGCGCCAGCAGGAAAAGCTGCGTGCCGAGCGCCGCGAGGAAGGCATGCGTGACCAGCAGTTGCTGGCCGTGGCCACCCAGGCTGCCGGTGCCGCCCATGAGCTGGGCACGCCGCTGGCGACCATGAGCGTGCTGATCAAGGAACTGCGCCGCGAGCACCAGAACCCGCTGCTGCAGGAAGACCTGGCGCTGCTGCAGGAGCAGGTCAAGCTGTGCAAGGAAACCCTCCAGCACCTGGTGCGCGCCGCCGAAGCGGATCGTCGTCAGGCCGTGGTGGAAATGCCGGCGGTCAGCTGGCTCGAGACCACCCTCAATCGCTGGCACCTGATGCGCCCGGAAGCCAGCTATCGTTACGAATGCCTCGGCGTGGGCAAATCGCCGCAACTGATGCCGCCCGCCGACCTGACCCAGGCGCTGCTCAACCTGCTCAACAATGCGGCCGATGCCTGCCCGGACAACCTGGAAATCAACCTGGACTGGGATCACCAGTGGGTTCGCCTGAGCATTCGCGACTACGGCGCGGGTGTACCCTTGGCCATCGCCGAGCAACTGGGCCGGCCTTTCTTCACCACCAAGGGCAAAGGCAAGGGTTTCGGCCTCGGCCTGTTTCTCAGCCAGGCCAGCGTGACCCGCGCCGGCGGCACGGTGAAGCTGTATAACCATGAAGAAGGCGGCACGCTCACCGAGCTCAAGTTGCCGCGCGCCTACGCCCGGGTGTGAGCCCGACGCAGGTTTTTCGATGCAGCGCACTGCCGGGCCGGCAGGCCGCGAGCATGTATTGAGGAGTGAACCATGAGTGACGAAACGCTGCTGGAAAGCGAAGAACAGCCCCATCTGCTGCTGGTCGACGACGACCCCACCTTCACTCGCGTGATGGCGCGCGCCATGAGCAGCCGCGGGCTGCGCGTGTCCACCGCCGCTTCCGCCGAGGAAGGCCTGGCGCTGGCCGCCCAGGACCTGCCCGATTACGCCGTGCTCGACCTGAAGATGGAAGGCGACTCCGGCCTGGTGCTGCTGCCCAAGCTGCTGGAGCTGGATGCCGAGATGCGCGTGGTGATCCTCACCGGCTATTCGAGCATCGCCACCGCCGTGGAAGCCATCAAGCGTGGCGCCTGCAACTACCTGTGCAAGCCTGCCGATGCCGATGACGTGCTTGCCGCGCTGCTGACCCAGCACGCCGATCTCGACACCCTGGTGCCGGAAAACCCCATGTCGGTGGATCGCCTGCAGTGGGAGCACATCCAGCGCGTGCTGGCCGAACACGAAGGCAACATCTCGGCGACCGCCCGCGCTCTGGGCATGCACCGGCGTACCCTGCAGCGCAAACTACAGAAGCGCCCGGTTCGCCGCTGAAGCGAGTGTCGAACCGTTTCGGGAAGCCAAAGCCTTGCTATCATTAGCAGGCTATCGACGTGCCTGAGCGCCAGGCACGTCGGCGCATCCTAAGGCACTTCCACCTCCCGGGGCTCTCATGCTCGCTGTACTCCAGCAGACGCTCGCGATCACCGCGCCCGTCTTCGCCATGCTGTTTCTCGGCGTGCTGCTCAAGCGGCTGCGCTGGATCGACGACCCGTTCATCGATACCGCCTCGTCCCTGGTGTTTCGCGGCACCATGCCGACGCTGCTGTTCATCAGCATCGTCCAGGCAGACCTGAGCGCGGCACTGCAGCCGGCGCTGATCGGCTACTTCGTGTTCGCTACCCTGGTCAGCTTCGCCCTCGCCTGGGGCTGGGCGATCTGGCGCTGCCCGAAGGTCGACCGCGGCATCTACACCCAGGGCGCCTTTCGCGGTAACAACGGCATCGTCGGCCTGGCGCTGGCCACCAGCATGTACGGCGACTACGGCTTGTCGGTGGGCGCGGTGCTCGGTGGCGTGGTGATCCTCTGCTACAACGTGCTGTCCGCCATCGTGCTGGCCATCTACGCGCCGGACATGAAGGCCGATCCCTGGACGCTGTGCAAGAGCATCTTCACCAACCCGCTGATCATCGGCGTGCTGTCGGCCATCCCCTTTGCCTACTGGCAGATCCCGCTGCCGCACTGGACCATGGTCTCGGCCGAATACTTCGCGCAGATGACCCTGCCGCTGGCGCTGATCTGCATCGGCGGCACCCTCTCACTGGCCTCGTTGCGCGAGAGCAGCGGCGTGGCCATCAGCTCCAGCCTGATGAAGATGGTCTGGCTGCCGCTGCTCTCCACTCTCGGCGCCTGGGCCGTAGGCTTTCGCGGTGCGGACCTGGCGATCCTGTTCCTGTACTTCGTCAGCCCCACAGCTGCCTCCAGCTTCGTCATGGCCAAGGCAGTGAATGGCAACTACCGGCTCGCTGCTGCGATTATCGTCATCACCACCCTGGCGGCGGTGGTGAGCACCAACGTGGGGCTGTTGTTGTTGCAGTGGGCGAGATGGGTCTAGTAGGCGCCTGCGCACTTCATTGCAAGACGTGACGGCGCGATTCATTGCAGCAAAAGCGTCACAAGGGCGCCTTATGGTGGCCGGAATCTCTTTCCAGCCTGTAAGGACACGACCATGCTGCGCGCCCCTTTCTGTCGACTGCTACCTGCCCTGTTGCTGCCTCTGATGGGCAGCGCTCATGCCACGGATCTGTCCTCGCGCTACACCGACGGCAACGACGACATGGTGGCCGACGCGCCGGCCAAGCCCAGCGAGTGGTTGGACCCGAACACGCTGATCTTCGCCTATACCCCGGTCGAAGATCCGGCCGTCTACGCCAAGGTGTGGGACGAGTTCCTACAGCACATGGAGAAAGTGACCGGCAAGAAAGTCAGGTTCTTCCCGGTCCAGTCCAACGCCGCCCAGCTCGAAGCCATGCGCGCCGGGCGCCTGCACATCGCCGGCTTCAACACCGGTTCCGTGCCGTTGGCCGTCAACTGCGCCGGTTTCGTGCCGTTCACCATGATGGCCGACGAGAATGGTGGCTACGGCTACCAGATGGAAATCATCACCCATGCAGGCAGCGGCATCGATGATGTGCCGGGCCTTCGTGGCCACACCCTGGCGTTCACGTCGCCGACTTCCAACTCCGGTTTCAAGGCGCCGTCAGCCCTGCTCAAGTCCGAGTTCAATCTGGAGGCGGACAAGGACTTCAAGACCGCGTTTTCCGGCAAGCACGATAATTCGATCATGGGCGTGGTGAACCGCGACTACGACGCCGCTGCCATCGCCAACTCGGTGCTGTCGCAAATGCAGGCGCGCGGTGTGATCAAGGCCGATCAGTACAAGGTGCTGTACACCTCGCAAACCTTCCCCACCACCGGTTATGGCTACGTCTACAACCTCAAGCCGGAACTGGCGGACAAGGTGCGCGAGGGCTTCGAGACCTTCGATTGGGAAGGCACCGCGCTGCAGGCGGAATTCAAGAACTCCGGCCAGGCACAGTTCATCCCCATCACCTATCAGGAGCACTGGGAAGTGGTGCGCAAGATCGACCAGGCCATGGATGTGAGCTACGCGTGCGACAAGTGATCCACTTGGACAGAGGAGCGCAGCCATGAACCTGCTCGAGATCAAAGGCCTGGGCAAGCGCTATGCCACTGGCGACCAGGCCCTGGCCGATATCCGTCTGGCGCTGCCGAAGAGCCAGGTGATGGCGCTGATCGGCCCGTCCGGCGCTGGCAAGAGCACGCTGATTCGCTGCATCAACCGCCTGGTGGAACCCTCCGAGGGTGAGGTGCTGCTCGCTGGCCTGTCGCTGACCAGGCTGCGTGGCGGTGCCCTGCGCAAGGCGCGGCGGCGCATGGGCATGATCTTTCAGGACCATGCCCTGGTCGACCGCCTTACGGTAATGGAAAACGTGTTGTCCGGACGGCTGGGCTACGTCGGCTTCTGGCGCAGCGTGTGGCGACGCTATCCGCGGGCCGATGTGCAGGAGGCGTTTCGCTTGCTCGAGCGCGTCGGCCTGGCCCATGCCATCGACAAGCGCGCCGATGCGCTGTCCGGTGGCCAGCGCCAGCGAGTCGGCATCGCCCGCGCCCTGCTGCAGAATCCCGAGTTGATGCTGATCGACGAGCCCACGGCCAGCCTCGACCCGAAAACCTCTCGGCAGATCATGCGGCTGATTCGTGAGCTGTGCGATGAGCGCGGCCTGACCGCCATCATCAATATCCATGACGTCGAGCTGGCACGGCGTTTCTCTGACCGTATCGTCGGCCTGCATGCCGGCAAGGTGGTTTTCGATGGCTCGCCCGATTCACTGGACGCCGCAACGCTGACCCGTATCTACGGCGAGGAAGACTGGGAAACCCATGCCGGTGACGCAACGCAGGACGACCCAGCCGAGCGTCCCACGCCGCACGCGTCGCGCTCCGGCTGGTCAGGGGTGGCGACCTGATGACGGGGGAAACGTCTCTGCACGATCGCTTGGCCAGAGCCCGGGCCGGCGACTGGCAACCGCCCTCGTTGCTATCGGGAACGGGGCAGCGCTGCCTGGTGATCGGTGGCCTGCTGCTCTATTTGCTGCTGGCCGGTTCGAGCATCAACCTGGACTGGAATCGCATTGCCGAAGGCTGGTCGCGCGGCCTGGCCTTCGCCGGCGGCTTTCTGCATCCGGACTTCACCAGCCGTGGTGGCGATATCGTCGAAGGCTTGCTGGAAAGCCTGAGCATGACCCTGGTCGCCACCGTGCTCGGCATCGCATTGTCGATTCCAGTGGGCCTGGGCGCCGCACGCAATTTGTCGCCACTGCCGATCTACCTGTTCTGCCGTTGGATCATCATGGTGTCGCGTACCTTTCAGGAGGTGATCATCGCCATCCTGTTCGTGGTGATGTTCGGCTTCGGCCCGTTGGCCGGTGTGGCCACGCTGACCTTCGCGACCATCGGTTTCATCGCCAAGCTGCTGGCCGAGGCGATCGAGGACATCGACGCGCGGCCGGTCGAGGCCATTCGGGCAACGGGTGGCAGCTGGTTGCAGGTGTTGAATCACGCGGTGCAGCCACAAATCCTGCCACGCCTGATCGGGCTTTCGCTGTACCGCCTGGATATCAATTTCCGCGAGTCGGCGATCATCGGCATCGTTGGCGCGGGCGGCATCGGCGCGACGCTCGGCACCGCCATGGATCGCTACGAATACAGCACGGCTGCAGCCGTGTTGCTGATCATCATCGCCATCGTGCTGGCCTCGGAATATCTCTCCGGCTATGTACGTCGCTGGCTTCAATAGGGCGCTATCGTAATGCCGATCATTCATGCCGAGACGGCCGAGCCGCAATGGCGCCGACGTACCACCGCCGAGCAGTGGGCCCACTGGGTCGCCTGGTTCGCTGGCGCGCTGCTGTTCGTCTGGTGCGCGCGGTTCATCTCCGAGAACACCCTGTGGGAGTTCGTGGCAGATGCCGGAACCCAAGGCGCCTCGTTGCTGGCGCGCATGGTGCCACCGCAGTGGGACTACACGCCCGAATTGTTCAAGCCGCTCTGGGACACGCTCAACATCGCCACGCTGGGTACCGCCCTTGGGGTAATGCTGGCATTCCCGCTGGCGTTTCTCGCCGCGCGTAACACTACGCCGTCGCCTACCGTCAGAAGCGCCGCGTTGCTGATCATCGTCTCGTCGCGCTCGATCAACTCGCTGATCTGGGCGATGTTGCTGGTGGCGATGCTCGGCCCGGGCGTGTTGGCCGGCATCATCGCCATTGCGCTGCGTTCGGTCGGCTTCGTTGGCAAGCTGCTCTACGAGGCCATCGAGGAGATCAGCACCTCGCCGGTCGAGGCCATCGGCGCCACCGGGGCAGGGCGCCTGCAGGTGCTGCAGTTCGGCGTAGTGCCGCAGATCATGCCGGCCTTCGTCGGCACCTCGCTGTATCGGTGGGACATCAACATCCGCGAGGCGACGGTGCTGGGTCTGGTCGGTGCCGGTGGCATTGGCCTGCAGCTGGATGCGGCGATCAACAACCTCGCCTGGGATCGGGTCAGCGTGATCTTCCTGCTGATCTTCGCCACTGTGATCTTTTCCGAATGGGCCTCGGCCAAGCTGCGCCAGCGCCTTTCCTGATCTGAGCACGGCCGACGCCTGGCCCGGCCGGCACGTCGGTCTTGTGTGATTCTGCACCTCCTCATTGTGATCCAGTGCCGATTCGCAAGTGCCACGATTGTCAGCCTTCGGGCAACTCGCTAGCATTCCTGCCCAGCGTGTAACTTGATGTGACGGGTGCGCCGCAGAAGCGGCTTGCGCCTCGCGCAAGTCAAACCTTTCTCTCAGAGCCAACAGTGTGAGTGCCGGCGCCAGCCCCCCTGAGCCAGCACAAGGAGTGCAGTGCGGTGGTTCGTTTCCCTCTGCGATGCCGAGCTCTTCGGCGCGCGCCGGTCGCTTCGCGACTGGTGCTGCTCTGCGCCCTGTTCGCCATGCCATTGAGCTGGGCCGAGTCTGGCCGGGCCGAACCTGGCCGGGCCGAAACTGGCCGTGCCGAACCTTCCGTTTCCCTGCAAAGCCCCGCTGGCGGCTGGCGCTATCACGGCCTCAACGAAGGCGACAACGACGCCCGGGTGGCCTATCCGACGCCGCCCATCGACCGCGGCGCGCAGCGTGGGCGCAGCCTGATCGAAGGCACCCTGCAGAACATCGGCCACCTGCGTGCGCCACATCGGCTGGTGGTCAACGGCAACCCGCTGCCGCTGTACACCGACGAGCAGGGCAGCTTCGCCCGGCCCTACGCCTTTGGCGCCGGCTCCAACAGCGTGGAACTGGTGGCCGGTGAAGGGCAGTCGCTGAAGCGCATTCAGTTCTTCGAAGCCAACAGCCTGCGCACACCGGCGCGTATCCGCATGGTGCTGGGCTGGGACGATCCCAAGGCCGAACTCGACCTGCACGTGGTCACCCCGGATGGCCAGCACGCGTTCTGGAGCCACCCGGTACTCACCAATGGCGGCGGGCTGGATGTCGACAGCGTCGACGGTCCCGGCCCGGAAATGTTCACCATGACCGCGCCGCTGCAAGGCACCTACCTGATCTACGTGAACTACTGGGGCAACCTGGGCAGCGAGGGCTACAACTTCGAGGCTGGTAGCAACCAGAACGAAATCATCACCGCGCAGATCAACCTGATCTTCAACGAGAACACCGTCAACGAGAAGCGCGAGACCTTCGTGGTACCGCTGCGCGCCATTGGCGAGCTGCTTTTCGTGAAATCCTTCAATTACTGATATCCCGAGGCTCGGATGAACCGGAATACCACTGCCCACCTGCGCCACGTCGCCCTGCTGCTGACGGCCGGCCTGCTGGCTGCCTGCGGTCAGGACTCACGCGAACTCGGTGAGCGCAGCGCCCTGGGCCTGGACCTCAAGCACCCTGATGCGCTGATCGAAAGCGCCTCGCTCAGCCGTCTGCCCAAGGACCTGCTGGCCGTGCCGCTGCTGCGCGACACCCTCACCGAAGACTTCGTGTTCTATTACGAGCACAACGCCGACCGCCTCGGGCTGGTCGGCAGCCTGCGGCGAATCATCTACGAGCGTGACCTGAAGCTGCGCGACAACCTCCTCGACGAGTTGCTCGACCAGCCCGCCGACGTTGCCCTGTGGAAGGGCGCCGACGGCAAGCTCAAGCACTTCGTGATGGTCATGCAGCGCGGCGGTCTGGCCAAGGTGCTCGAGCCCCTGGCCCATGTGGCGCTGGACGACACCCAACTCAGCCAGGCCGGCGAGCTGCGCGTCGATGGCAGCAGCGTGCCGCTGTACCGCCTCAATTACCTGGGTGATCGCGCCCTGCTGTTGGCCAGCCATGGCGACAAACTGCTGGTGCTGTCCTCGCCCGGCATGCTGTTCGGCGAGGACGACAAGCTCGGCCGCGACGCCACCGAATCAGTCGAGGCACTGCTCGATGGCGACAATCCCTTCGCCAAGCGCTTCGGCCTCAAGGCTCGCGAAACGGAGCAGCAGCGCATTTCCCTGAGCGGCGAATACGTCGCGCTCGGCTACCAGCGCTTCTTCCCGGCCTTTGCCGGGGTGCGATTCGAGAAGGGCGAGGGCGGCTGGAGCAGTTTCCTGGCGCTCAACGAAGTGGACGACCAGCCGACCTTGGATTTCACGCCGATCTGGAAAGCCATGCCCATGGGCGCCAGCGCGTGCGTGGCGGTGCCGGTGGCGCCGGGCAGCGCCGAAAAACTGCTGGCCAAGGTCGGCGCCAGCGAGCAGGCCAGCGAAGACCTGCGCAAGCGGCTGGGCAACGTTGCCGGCCTGTGCTGGTACGCCGACTCGCGGTTGCATTCGCCGCTGCTGGTCGCCCATCTCGACGAAGCCGCCACGCCGGAGCTGGATCAGGCCATCGGCGGATTGTTCGACGGCATGATCGGCGCCTTCGAGCCCAATGCCGAGAACGGTCGCTTTCCGGTCGAAAGCCAGAGTACGACCGATGGCCACACCTGGCGCCGCGAGGTGGGCTCCAACTTCGGCCAGTACCCGGCCGAGCAGGCCACCATCCCCGACGCACTGGCCTCCCAGGGCTTCTTCCGGGTGAGCCTGGCACGCCAGGGCCAGACCTTGCTGTTCTCACTCGATGACCGGCTGGTTAACAAGGCGCTCGATACGCTGAACAAACGCTTCCCGCCGCTGGCCGAAGTGTTGCCCGCCGACGGCGTGGTGCCCGGTTACCTGGCGCCCGAAGGGCTGTCGCGTCTGCTCGAACAGGAAACCCTGGACAGCCTGCCGGCCAACTACGAGCCGGTATTCCGCAACGCCGCCGATACCCACCTGCTGCCCAAACTGCGGGCCTTGGGCGGTTATGGCCAGTTCGCGCTGACGCTGCCGAAAGACACCGAAGCCGATGACGATTGGAAGTGGGTTCCGCTCGAATGGCGCTCCCTGTGAAAACCCACCCAGAGGCTGCTGCGCGTCGGCCCTGCTGCGTTAAAAACAGGCTCGGAATGCTCATTTACAAGCTCGTAAACTCCGCTTCCTCGCCTGTTTTTGCCTTGCATGGCTCTAGCTCGCGAGCCTCTGGGAGGGTTGCAGCTATCGCACTGTTCGCCGCTCTCATGTCGCTGAGCCTCTCCGCTCGCGCCGAGCAGGCGCCCGGCCTCGATCCTGAGCAGTCGCAGATCTTTCGCGCCTGGTTCGTGCGTATCGCCCAGGAGCAGCTGCGCCAGGGGCCGAGCCCGCGCTGGTATCAGCAGGATTGCGTGGGCCTGGTGCGTTTCGCCGCCAACGAAGCACTCAAGGTGCACGACGCTAAATGGCTGCGCGCCAATGGCCTGTCCAACCGCTACCTGCCGCCAGAGCTGCAGCTCAGTGACGGCCAACGCCAACTGGCGCAGAACTGGGAGCAGGGCGGCGGCAAGCGCGGCGCCTATGTCAATGCGATCAAGATGATCCAGTTCAACAGCCAGTTGGTCGGCCGCGATCTGAACCAGGCGCGCCCCGGCGACCTGATGTTCTTCGACCAGGGTGATGACCAGCACCTGATGATCTGGATGGGCCGCGACATCGTTTACCACACTGGCACCACCACTCCCACGGATAACGGCATGCGTGCCGTCAGCCTGCAACAACTCATGACATGGAAGGACACCCGATGGATACCCGACGACGCCAACCCCAACTTTATCGGCATCTATCGGCTGAATTTCCTCGCGCGATGAACCGTCTGCTCGCCGTCGCGCTGCTGGCGCTCATGCCCCTGGCCGCTCACGCCGAAGACGAGGTGCCAGGCAGCGGCTACACGCCGCTGGCCGGCGAGTCGTTCTTCCTGCTCGCCGACTCGAGCTTCGCCGCCGATGAAGTGGCCACCGTGCGTCTCGAAGCGCCGGGCCGCGATTACCGCCGCTATCGCATGGAAGGCTACGGCGGCGTGGACATGCGCCTGTACCGCATCGACCAGCCGCTGGAGTTCCTCAAGCGTCAGAAGAACCTGCACCGCGTGGTCGCCGAGGGCCAGTTCAAGGGCGAGGGGCTGTCCAACACCCTGTCATACCTGTGGGACAACTGGTACCGCAAATCCCGCCGGGTGATGCAGCGCGCCTTCTCCTACGAGTCGCGCAAGCAAGTCACCGAGGAGGCGCCGGAGCTGAAGATGGGCAACGCTATCGCCGCGCCCACCGAGTACACCCCGCAGGTGCAATTCGCGCCGATGAAGGGGCTGCCGCTGGTCGCCGAGTTCCGCTACCCGCTGTGGGAAGCCAAGCCGATCGAGCCGCCTGCCGGCGTCGACCTGTCCGGCTCGTCGAGCAACTTCGTCAGCGTCGCCTCGGGCAACGTCTACGTGCCGCTGGGCAAGCTCAAGCCTGGCCTGTATCTGGCCGAAGCGATCATCGGCAAGTACCGCGCCACCACCGTGGTATTCGTCTCCAACACCGTGGCGGTCAGCAAGATCGCCGGCGGCGAGCTCTTGGTCTGGACGGCCGACAAGCACCAGGGCACGCCGGTAGCTGACGCCAAACTGCTGTGGAGCGATGGCGTGGGCGTGATGACCAGCGGCAAGACCGACGCCCAGGGCCTGCTGCGCCTGGGCCACGCCAGCCCGGAGCGCTCCTACGTGATCGGTGAGGATGCCGACGGCGGCGTGTTCGTTTCCGAAAACTTCTATTACGACAGCGAAATCTACGACACCAAGCTGTACGCCTTCACCGATCGCCCGCTGTACCGCCCCGGCGACTGGGTGGAAGTGAAGATCGTCGGCCGCGAGTTCAAGAACGCCCGTGAATCCGTAGCGGCCGGCACCGCGCCGATCAGCCTCAGCGTGCTCGACGCCAACGGAACCGTATTGCAGACCCAGAAGCTCGATTTCGACAGCGCCCGTGGCGGCCAGGGCCGCTTCCAGCTGCCGGACAACGCCGTGGCCGGCGGCTACGAACTGCGTTTCGCCTACCGCGACGGGCTGTACAGCAGCGCCTTCCGCGTCGCCGAGTACATCAAGCCGCACTTCGAGGTGTCGCTGGATCTCGACAAGCCGGACTTCCGCACCGGTGAGCCGGTCAAGGGCGCCCTGGTGCTGCTCTACCCGGACGGCAAGCCGGTGGCCAACGCCAAGGTGCAGCTGAGCCTGCGTGCCCAGCAGCTGTCGATGGTCGACAACGAACTGCAGTACCTCGGCCAGTTCCCGGTCGAGCTGGCCAGCAGCGAAGTCAGCACCGACAGCCAGGGCCGCGCGGCGCTCGACCTGCCGGCTGCCGACAAACCGAGCCGCTACCTGCTCAGCGTGTTCGCCAGCGATGGCGCCGCCTACCGGGTCAAGACCAGCAAGGAAATCCTCATCGAGCGCGGCGCCGCCCGCTATCGCCTGAGCGCGCCGCAGCGCTTCAGTTCGGCTGGCCAGGCGGTGAATTTCGCCTACCAGAGCGAAGGCGCCAGTGAACGCAAACCGGCCCGTTACGAGTGGGTGCGCCTGGAAGACCAGAGCACCGGCAACGGCGAGTTGGCGGCAGATGCCAAGGGCTTCGAGTTGAATTTCGAGCGCCCCGGCACCTACAGCATCACCCTCAAGGACGACAGCGGCCTGATCCTCGGCGCCACCGGCCATTCGGTCAGCGGCGAAGGCGTCAAGTCGGTGGCCGGCACCATCGAGATCGTGCTCGACAAAGCCGAGTATCAGGCCGGCGACGAAGCCCTGGCGCTGATCACCTTTCCCGAGCCGGTCAGCGACGCGCTGCTGACCCTGGAGCGCGACAAGGTCGAAGCCACTGCGCTGCTCTCCAAGGGCGGCGACTGGCTCAAGCTCGAGCGTTTGTCCGACACCCAGTACCGCGCGCGGATTCCGGTCGGCAAGAGCTTCTCGCCGAACATCACCTTCTCGGCGCTGTACACCCGCGGCGGTGATTACAGCTTCCAGAACGCCGGCATCAAGGTCGCCACGCCGCAAATCGACATCGCCATCAAGGCCGACAAGGAGGTGGTGCAACCGGGCGAGCTGGTCACCGTCGAGCTGAGCACCCTGTTCGAAGGCAAACCGATGCCGACGCGACTGACGGTCAGCGTGGTGGACGAGATGATCTACGCCCTGCAACCGGAAATCGCGCCGGGCATCGACCAGTTCTTCTATCACCCGCGCCGCAACAACGTGCGCACCAGCGCCAGCCTGTCGTTCATCAGCTACGACCTGGCCCTGCCGGGTATGCCCAGTGCACCGGGCCGCGCCAACCGCAGCGAGCGTGGCGTCAAGGTGCTGGAGCGTCCGCGCCGCGAGGAAGTCGACACCGCCTCCTGGCAGCCGGACCTGGTCACCGATGCCAACGGCAAGGCGAGCTTCAGCTTCCGCATGCCGGACTCGCTGACCCGCTGGCGCATTACCGCCCGGGCGGTGAGCGCCGACGGTGAAGTCGGCCAGAAGCGCCAGTTCGTGCGCTCGGAAAAACCGCTGTACCTGAAGTGGAGCGGCCCGAGCCGCTTCCGTGTCGGCGACAAGCCGGCGCTGGGGCTGTTCGCCTTCAACCAGGGCGAGGCGGGCGCCAAGGCCGAGCTGCTGATTCGTCATGGCGAGCAGGAGCAGCGCCGCGAGGTAACGCTGGCCAAGGGCATCAACTACCTGCCGGTCGAAGAGGCGGTGATCGCCGCCGGCGACTTCAGCGCCGAGTTGCGCCAGGCCGATAAAGTCGCCGACGCCCTGGCCGTCAAGCTGAGCACCGTGGCGCCCGGTTGGCAGCAGGTGCGCAGCGAGCACCTGTCGGTGTTCCCGGGCAGCACGCCGCTGCAATTGCCGGCCGATGCCAGCCAGGTGCAACTGCGCGTGGCCGACAGCGGCGCCGGGCTGTTCAACGCCGCGCTGGACGACCTGCTCGACTACCCCTACGGCGGTGTCGAGCAGACCGCCAGCCGCCTGCTGCCGCTTAGCCTGGCCTACCCGGCGCTGGCCGCCGGCGAGCCGCGGATCAAGGATCGCCTGCGCCTGATCATGCAGAACAGCCGCCTGCGCCTGGTGCAGATGGCCGGGCCGGAGGCGACCTTTACCTGGTGGGGCGGCGATGCCGATGGCGATGCCTTCCTGACCACCTATGCCTATTACGCCGACTGGCACGCCAGCCGCGCCCTGGCCATCCAGTTGCCGCCGGAGCACTGGCAGCGCGTGTTGGAGCTGTACGCCAAGCGCGCTCCAGAAACGCCACTGCTGCAGCGTGCGCTGATTCTGGCGTTCGCCCGTGACATGGGCCTGCCGGTGAGAACCCTGCTCGAAGGCCTGGTGTACGACCTGGCCGCCGCGGGTGAGGGCGAAGAGGTGGTGCTCGGCGAAGGCGACAGCCTGGTGATGGCGGCGCCGGATTCGGCCCTGGGCCTGGCGATTGCCCGGGAGCTGGGCGTGCGCCTGGCGCAGCAGAACAGCGTGCCGGTCGCCGAGGCCCTGCAAGTACAACTCGATGGTGCCCGTCGTCGCCTGGCCGAGAGCCAGTCGCCGTTCGTGGCGGCCGTCGCCCTGTACCTCGATGGCCCGGATCGTCAGCGCGCCCAGCGCCTGCTCGGCGAGCTGGCACCGGCCCAGGCCGGCCTGGAGCGCGCCCTGGCGCTGACCTGGCTGCAGCCCTCGCTGGACCTGCGAAGTGCCCAGCCGATGCTGGCGCTGGAAGGCGACTGGCAGGCCGTGGAAGGCACCAGCGGCGACAACTACTGGCAGTGGAACGGCGCGCAACCGCCCCAGTCCCTGCAGGTGGCCGGCGATCTGGATCAGCCGAGCGACGTGCGCCTCGACTACCAGAGCGCCCAGGCTGCGCCGAGCAATGTGCCGGTCACCGTCAAGCGGCGCTTGTTGGAGCTGGTCGAAAGCGATGAAGCCTTCGTTTTCAGCGCCCATGAAGTGGGCAGGGACGACATCTCCAGCGCCAGCCTTTATCTGGACGAAATCACCCTGACCACCGATTCGGAGCAGACCCTGCGCTACGGCATGCTGGAAGTGCCGCTACCGCCGGGCGCCGATGTGGAGCGCACCACCTGGGGCATCCAGGTCAGCGGCCTGGGCGGCGACGAAGCGGCGCCGCTGGAAAAGGCCCGCAACGAGCCGGGCGAACTCAGCTACGCGGTGCCGGTGGACGCCCTGCAAGGCGAGCTGGTGCTACGTCACCTGGTGCGCTTCTCGCAGAAAGGCGAGTTCGTGTTGCCGCCGGCTCGCTACGTGCGCTTGTACGCGCCGGGCCAGCAGGCACTGGAGGCCGAGCCAGCGCTGCAGAAGGTCACCGTTGAATAAGCGCAGTATCCTCGCTTCGCTGGCCCTGCTGGCCGCCTTCGGCGGTTCAGCGATAGCCAGCGAAGCGCCGCTTTCGCTGGCCTGGCAACGGGCCGACGGCAGCGAGCTGCTGCGCCTCGACGGGCAACGGCTGATCAGCCGCGAACCGCTGCCCGATACTCTTCAGGCGCCGTTGGGCAGCCTGTGGAAATTGTTCGTCTACGCCTATCTGGTCGACACCAAACAGCCGGATCGCGGCTACCAGTGCCGCGGGCAGGACAAGGAAGAGGTGTATTGCTGCAACCCGGGCGAGCGCATCGATCGGGATCAGGCGTTGGTCAAATCCTGCGGCCTGTATTTCGAGCAGCAGAATCTGCAGCTGGATCAAGGCGACTGGTCGCGCTACTGGCAGGCCCGCAAGGCGCCGAGCTGGATCCGCGAGCGCCAGCGTCTGGCGCCGGCGACCCGTGTTTCGGTTCAGCAACTGCTTATGCAGCTGGCGCAATTACCCGCACAGGCCGATGCTCGCAAGGTGCTGCTGGACGTGGTGCTGGCCGGCGACGGCTCGACCGTCAGCGCCCTGGGCAGCCGGCTGCGAGTGAAGACCTGGAGCTGGCTGGCCGATAGCGATGTCCAGGCGCGCCAGGGTGGTTTCGCCGGCTGGCTGGCCGATGGCACGCCCGTCTGGGCTGGCGGCTCGGGCACCAGCAGCATGGTGCTCAAGCACCATGCCGAGGCGCTCGGCCAGGTGCTGCCAGCGGCTTGGCCAAGCGAGGCCGGCAGTTGCGTCGAGGTGCGCCTGTTCGCTCGCTACCCGCTGCGTCAGCTCCGGCGCGAGGGCAGTGACGCGGCCGTGGAGGCGGGCGTGCTCAACGGGCGCTACGAGGTCGAGTTCGTCAATGGCAACCGCCTGCCCATCGAAAGCCACGGCGAGCTGTTTCTGGAACGTACGAGCGAGGGCCAGCAGCTCACGGCCCATCTGCAGCGCGAAGACTACGTGGCCCGGGTGCTGGATCGTGAAGCCTCGGCGCAGCCCGCCGAGGCCGCCAAGGCGCTGGCCATCGCTGCGCGCACTTACCTGCTGCAGAGCGCCGGTCGCCGTGGCGAATGCCTGCGCATCGACGACAGCAGCGCCAGCCAGCGCGTGGCGCCGCGCCCGGCCAGCCAGGGCGCCAAGGATATCGCCGCGTGGACGGCCGACTTGGTGCTGGCCGGCTCGCCGGTGACCTATCACAGCACCCAGCCGGGGCCTGATCGTCTGGCCTGGAGCCAAGCGGTCGAGCAAGCGAACGGTGGCCTGCGTTACGACGCCATCCTCGCCCGCGCCTTCCCGCGTGCCGCCCTGAGCCGCTGGGACAAACCCGTGGCCGCCTGCCAGCCGCTGGCCGCTGCCGAGCAGTGGCTGCGCAAGCAGCGCCGCGACTGGCGCCCGCGCCTGGACATGGAGCCGGGATATGAAGAAATCCAGCAGTTCACCGTTTGCCAACTGGCCTCCGGGCGGCCCTATGTGGATCGCGAGCGGCAGCGCATTTTCGTGCGCGGCTTCTTCTCCCTGCAGGACCGCCTCGACCTGACTCACGAATACCTGCACCTGGCGTTCGTCGCCCACCCCAATGGACAGGACGAGGCCTACGTCGAAGGCCTCGCCCGCACCCTGTTACTGGAATGACATCATGGCCCTGATCACCCCTCGTATCGCCCTTTGCCTGACATTGCTGCCGCTCTGCGCCCTGGCCGAGGTGAAACTCGACACCCCGCGTAGCGGCTGGCGCGTTGGCGGTGGCGACGGCGCGCAGTTCATGCAGGAGGTCAATTACCCAGCCTCTTCGGTGAACAGTGCCGCCAACCAGGCCGACACCGCGCGCATCAAGGGCGCGATCAGCCAGCTCGGCAAGGACGAGAGCAAGGCGCCGGGTCGCCTAGTGGTCAACGGCACCAGCATGCCGCTGAAGATCGGCGAGGACGGCGGCTTCGACCGACCATTCGTGTTCCCGGCCGGCAGCAACAACGTCGAGGTGCGCAGCCCGGATGGCAGCCAGCGTCGCCGCGTGCAGTTCTACAACAACGGCAGCGGCGAAACCCCGGCGCGCCTGCGCGTGGTGCTGTCGTGGGACAGCGACAACACCGACCTGGATCTGCACCTGGTCACACCCGATGGCGAGCACGTGTGGTACGGCAATCGTTCGCTGGCCAACGGCGCCGCCCTGGATGTCGACGTGACCACCGGCTACGGCCCGGAAATGATCGCCTCGCCCACGCCGCTCAAGGGCCAGTACCTGGTCTACGTGAACTACTACGGCGGCGGTTACAGCGAAGGCGATGAGGGCGAGAGCAACGCCGGGCAAATTCTCACCACCGGGCAGATCACCCTGATCACCGAAGAGGGCTCGGTCAACGAAAAGCAGGAGAGCTTTCTGGTACCGATGCGCACGCCGGGCGAGCTGACCCTGGTGAAGAGCTTCAGCTATCCGTAAGAAGCTGTTCAAAGTCTGCTGCGCGTCGGCACTGCCGCGTTAAAAACAGGCTGGATTGCCAGCCCAAACTAGGCGTTCCCGTCAGACTGCTCATTTACAGCTCGTAAAGTCGGGCGCGACTCCGACCGGTCCTCGCCTGTTTTTGCGGGGCCGCCCAGGCCTTGCATTGCTCTAGCCCGCGAGACTCTGAACAGGCTCTAAGGGCACAGCCGATCATACGTAGCCTGCGGTTGAGCGCAGCGATACCCAGGAGCTTTTGGCCCCGGGTGTCGCTTCGCTCGACCCGGGCTACGACACTGAAGTTCGTGGTTAATATCAAAAAAAGCTTATCGATCCTTCATTATTATTCGTTTGATCGCGCTTAAACCCTTCGTCACACTCTGCTCCATTGCTCGCCACGGTTTCTCTGCCGGGGCGGGCAAGGTTGCAAACAGACGAGTACATCATCCAGGGACGGATGCTCCTGCCAGCCGCTTCCAGCGGTACCCAGCGGGCCTCTCATTTGAGAGGCTCGATCTTTTCGACGGTAGCGATGAAGTCCCACGCGCATTTCCCCCAATGGCTCTCCGCCTTTCTGCCTGATGCCCTGCACACCCGTCCTCGTGAGTGGAGCCGCGCCGCCTTTGGTGCCGCCGCCGGGTTCCTGTTCAGCGCCTGGGTGTGCAGCCAATTGTTCGGTCTGCACATGGCGGTGCATTTCTCCGGCCCCCTGGCAGCGTCGGCCGTGCTGCTGTTCGCCGTGTCGTCAGGCGCGCTGGCCCAACCCTGGTCGATTCTCGGCAGTTACTTATGTGCCAGTGCCGTCGCCCTGACGATCAGCCATTTCATCGATCACAGCTTGCTCGGTGCGGCGCTGGCCCTGGGCCTGAGCCTGCTATTGATGTGCCCGCTGCGCTGCCTGCATCCGCCGGGCGGGGCCATCGCCTTCTGCATGGTGTTCGCCACGCCGTTGCCGGGCGAGCCGTTCTGGCAGCCGGCGCTGGCGGCGATGACCGCCGGCGTCGGCCTCTTGGCCTGCGCGCTGCTCTACAACAATCTGACCCGCGTGCCGTATCCGCGCCCGCACCCCGGCACGCCTGCGGTGCATCACACCCGCGACCCGCTGCCAAGCGAGCGTACCGGCATCAATGCCAATGACCTGGACTATGCGCTCGACGAACTGGGTTCCTTCGTCGATATCACCCGCGAAGACCTTGAGCTGATCGTGCGCAGCACCGAGAAGCACGCGCTGCGCCGCAGCATGGGCGAGATCCGTGCCGGGCAGATGATGTCCCGCGACCTGATTCATGCCACGCCGCAAACGGCGGTCGCCAAGGGCCTGTACCTGCTCACCCATCACGGCCTCAAGGCGCTGCCGATTCTCGACGCCGGCAGACTGGTCGGCATCGTCAGCCTGGTCGATCTGGTCAGCGCCACGCGGGCCAGCGCCTTCAACCTGCGGGCGATTCTTGGTCTGCAGAAGAAGCAGACGCTGGGCGAGCTGATGACCGCGCCGGTGCGCACGGTGGAGGTCGATACCCATGTCGTCGACCTGATCGCGTTGCTCTCCGACGATGGCCTGCATTGCCTGCCGGTGCTTGACGAGGGCCGGCTGGCCGGGGTGATTACCCAGACCGACCTGGTCGCCGCGCTGCACCGCGATCTGCTCAGGCACCTCGACTGAAGCATCGAATGATCCGCCGCGCGCCCGTACACTGGGCGCCAGATCAGGCTTGAGGAATCGCCAGCACCAATCGGGCTGGCTCAGCGACCATGGATATCGACCTTACCCGCACTTTTCTGGAAATCGTCCGTAGCGGCAGTTTCATCGCCGCCGCCGAGCGCATGCACGTGACCCAGACGGCGATCACCGCGCGCATCCAGAAGCTGGAAAGTCACCTGGGCAGCACGCTGTTCGTGCGCAATCGCGCCGGCGCGCGGCTGACCGCCGATGGCGAGGCGTTCGTCACCTACGCCAACCAGATCCTGCAGACCTGGGAGGCCGCGCAGCGCGACCTGCCGTTGCCGGACGGCTATCACAACGTGCTGCATATCGGCGGCGAGGTGAGCCTGTGCAATCCGCTGATGCTGCGTTGGGTCAGCGCCATCCGCCAGGGCATCGACGGCTACGCGGTGCGCGCCCAGGTGGCCGAATGTGCCAGCCTGTTGCGTCAGGTGGAGATGGGCGTGATGGACGCGGCGCTGGTCTACCAGCCCACATACTGGGCCGGTGTCCAGGTCGAGCAGGTGCTCGAGGAAAAGCTGATCCTGGTCCGGGCAGCGAACCCGGAGCCCTACGTGTTCATCGACTGGAGCGACAGCTTTCGCGCCCAGCATGACCGCGCCTTGCCGGACAAAGCGCGAGCACCGGTGTCCTTCAATCTCGGGCCGCTTGCCCTGCAGTACATTCTGGAGCATGGCGGCTCCGGTTATTTCCGCACGCGGGTGGTGCAGAGCTACCTCGACAAGAAGGTGCTCGAACGGGTGCCCAGGGCGCCGGAGTTCAGCTACCCGACCTATCTGGTGTACTCCCGTGAACGGGACTCGGCTGCCCTGCAGCAGAGCTTCGAACTGCTGCGCGAGATCGCCGCGCAGGACACCGACTGGTCGCAGCGCTGGGATCCGGCGTTGTAAGGAAAGCGTCGCCGTAGGCCGACGTGCAGGTCGCGTCGAGGCCACGACCATTCGCGCCGGGTCGGCGCTCCCACACGGTCGCTGGGTTGCTTGCGATCACTGTGTGAGCCGCGACCCGCGGCGAATCGTGTGTACGACGCCGGTTTTGCAGCAAGGCCACAATCGAGTTCGCGCCGGGTCGGCGCTCCTACACGGGCGTTGGGTTGCTTGCGATCACTGTGGCCGCGACCCGCGGCGAATCGTGTGTACGACGCCGGTTTTGCAGCAAGGCCACAATCGAGTTCGCGCCGAGTCGGCGCTCCTACACGGTCGTTGGGTTGCTCGCGGTCAATGTGGGAGCCCCGCCCCGGGGCGAATCGTTTGGGCAAAACGGCGCCAGGATGGTGCAACTAAGCTGTTGTCGTTACTTCAGGCTTTCCACACGCACTGGCGCCACGCCCGAGCGGATCATGTCCAGCGCCTCGGCCGCCTTGCGCGACACGTCGATGATCCGCCCGCGGGCGAAGGGGCCGCGGTCGTTGATTCGCACCACTACGCTGCGGTCGTTGTTGAGGTTGGTGACCTTCACCATCGTGCCGAAGGGCAGGGTGCGATGGGCGGCGGTCAGTGCGTTCTGGTCGAAGCGCTCGCCGCTGGCGGTACGGTTGCCGTGGTGGGCCTTGCCGTAATAGGAGGCCTTGCCCTCGGCGCGGTAATCGCCGGGGACGCCACCGCCAAAGCTGCTACAGCCGGCAAGCAGCAGGCTGAACAGCGCCAGCAGTACCGATAATCGACGCATTGCTTTTCTCCATCCCGAACTTCAGATGCGAAAACGCCGGGCAAACCCGGCGTTTTCATAGGCTCAGCCTTCGAGCTTTTTCTTCAGCAGTTCGTTCACTTGCCCCGGGTTGGCCTTGCCCTTGGAGGCTTTCATGGCCTGGCCGACGAAGAAGCCGAACATCTTGCCACGCTTGGCTTCGTCGCTGGCGCGGTACTGTTCTACCTGCTCGGCGTTGGCGGCCAGCACTTCGTCGAGCATCGCCTCGATGGCACCGGAATCGGTGACCTGCTTGAGGCCCTTCTTCTCGATCACTTCATCGGCCGTTGCGCCTTCACCGGCGGCCAGGGCTTCGAAGACCATCTTGGCGATCTTGCCGCTGATGGTGTTGTCCTTGATGCGCAGGATCATGCCGCCCATTTGTTCGGCGGACACCGGCGACTGCTCGATCTCCAGGCCTTCCTTGTTGAGCAGGCTGGACAGCTCGCCCATCACCCAGTTGGCGGACAGCTTGGCGTCGCCGCAGGTCTTCTCGACTGCTTCGAAGTAGTCGGCCATCTCGCGGCTGGCGCTGAGCACGCTGGCATCGTAGGTGGACAGGCCGAACTGGCTTTCGAAACGCTCGCGCTTCTGCGGCGGCAACTCGGGCAACCCGCTGCGCAGTTCGTCGAGGAAGCTGCGCTCGATCACCACCGGCAGCAGGTCCGGGCAGGGGAAGTAACGGTAGTCGTTGGCTTCTTCCTTGCTGCGCATGGACTTGGTTTTGTTGGCTGCTACGTCGTACAGAACGGTTTCCTGCACGATTTTGTTGCCAGACTCGATCTCGTCGATTTGCCACTCGATCTCGGTATTGATCGCGCGCTCAATGAATTTGAATGAGTTGACGTTCTTGATCTCACGGCGCGTGCCGAATTCGGCCTGGCCTTTCGGACGTACCGACACATTGCAGTCGCAGCGCAGCGAACCTTCGGCCATGTTGCCGTCGCAGATGCCCAGGTAACGCACCAGTGCGTGGATGGCTTTCACATAGGCCACCGCTTCCTTGGCCGAACGGATGTCCGGCTCGGAGACGATTTCCAGCAGCGGCGTGCCGGCGCGGTTCAGGTCGATGCCGCTCATGCCCTGGAAGTCTTCGTGCAGGCTCTTGCCGGCGTCCTCTTCGAGGTGCGCGCGGGTGATGCCGATGCGCTTGACGGTGCCGTCTTCCAGGGTGATGTCGAGGAAGCCCTTGCCAACGATGGGGTGGTCCATCTGGCTGGTCTGGTAGCCCTTCGGCAGGTCCGGGTAGAAGTAGTTCTTGCGCGCGAAGACGTTACGCTCGGCGATCTCGGCGTCGATGGCCAGGCCGAACTGGCAGGCCATGCGCACCGCTTCGGCATTGAGCACCGGCAGGGTGCCGGGCATGCCGAGGTCGACCAGGCTGGCCTGGGTGTTGGGCTCGGCGCCAAAGGTGGTGGCGCTGGCCGAGAAGATCTTCGATTGGGTGCTGAGCTGAGCGTGAATCTCGAGCCCGATGACGGTTTCCCATTGCATAAAAGTGTTCCTCAGAATCCGCTCGGTGCTTGTTTGTGCCAGTCGCTGACCTGCTGGTACTGATGTGCGACGTTGAGCAGACGACCTTCCTGGAAGTAGTTGCCAAGCAACTGCACGCCCACCGGCAGGCCATCGACGAAACCGGCCGGCATCGACAGGCCGGGGATGCCGGCCAGGTTGGCGGTGATGGTGTAGATGTCTTCCAGATAGGCGGAGACTGGGTCGGCGTTCTTCTCGCCGAGCTTCCAGGCCAGGTTCGGCGTGGTCGGGCCGAGGATCACGTCGACGTCCTTGAAGGCCGCCACGAAGTCGTTCTTGATCAGGCGGCGGATCTGCTGGGCCTTGATGTAGTAAGCGTCATAGTAGCCAGCGGACAGTGCATAGGTGCCGACCATGATGCGGCGCTTCACTTCCTCGCCGAAGCCTTCGCCACGGGAGCGCTTGTACAGATCCTGCAGGTCCTTCGGGTTCTCGCAGCGGTAGCCGAAACGCACGCCGTCGAAACGCGACAGGTTGGAACTGGCCTCGGCCGGAGCGATCACGTAGTAGGCCGGGATGGCGTGCTGCATGTTCGGCAGGCTGATGTCCTTGACGGTGGCGCCGAGCTTTTTCAGCGCCTCGACCACGGCCATGACTTTCTCGCCAATGCGCGCGTCCAGGCCGGCACCAAAATATTCCTTGGGCAGGCCGATGCGCAGGCCCGCCAGCGGCTGGGCGAGGGCGGCCAGGTAATCATCGACCGGTTGATCGACGCTGGTCGAATCCTTCGGATCGAAACCGGCCATGGCGCCGAGCAGCAGGGCGCAATCCTCGGCAGAGCGGGCCAGCGGGCCGCCCTGGTCGAGGCTGGAGGCGTAGGCGATCATGCCCCAGCGCGACACCCGACCGTAGGTCGGCTTGATGCCGGTGAGGTTGGTCAGCGCGGCCGGCTGGCGAATCGAGCCGCCGGTGTCGGTGCCGGTTGCAGCCGGAATCAGCCGTGCCGCCACGGCAGCCGCGGAGCCGCCGGAGGAGCCACCGGGTACACGGCTGGTGTCCCAGGGGTTCTTGACCGGGCCGTAGTGGCTGGATTCGTTGGCCGAGCCCATGGCGAACTCGTCCATGTTCAGCTTGCCGAGGCTGACGGTGCCGGCAGCCTTGAGCTTGTCGACCACGGTGGCGTCGTAGGGTGCCTTGAAGCCGGTGAGGATCTTCGAGCCGCAACTGGTCAGCACACCCTGGGTGCAGAACAGATCCTTGTGGGCGATCGGTGCGCCGAGCAGCGGGCCGTTTTCACCGGCGGCGCGGCGGGCGTCGGCGGCCTTGGCCTGCTCGAGGGCCTGGTCGGCGGTGACGGTGATGAAGCTGTTGAGCTGCGGGTCGAGCTGCTCGACGCGGCTCAGCAGGCTCTGTGTCAGCTCGGCAGAGGAGAATTGCTTGTCGGCGAGTGCGCGGGCGATCTCGGCCAGGGTCAATTGATGCATGGCGGAAGGCTTTCCTTACTCGATGACTTTGGGAACCAGGTACAGGCCGCTTTCCACGGCCGGGGCGATGGCCTGGTAGGCGTCGCGCTGGTTCGCTTCGGTAACGGCGTCGGCACGCAGACGCTGGGTGGTTTCCAGCGGGTGGGCCAGGGGCTCGATGCCGGTGGTGTCGACCGCCTGCATGTTGTCGATCAGGCCCAGAATGCTGTTGAGGGTTGCGGTGGTCTGTGGCAGTTCACTGTCACTCAGGCCCAGGCGGGCCAGGTGTGCGATCTTTTCCACCTCGGAGCGTTCAAGTGCCATCGGGTTCTCCCTTTGAAAACTGGCCGCAAAGCGGTCGCCAGCGTGCGTATCGGCAGGTACCCGTGCACAGGTGGCAGGGAACGGATGCGTTTGGCTGGCGGTCTAAGGCGGCGACGTGCGGCTTGGGGCGGTTACCGGTAGCGCATGACAGCTTTTCAGTGCTGTCGCCACCCGTGTGAAAGATGCCTCAAGGCCGCGGAAAAACAGGCAATCTAACATATTGGTGCCTTGCTCAAAATCCCTGCCGTTGTTAGAGTTTGCCGCACTTTTTTACCTGCGTGTTTTCTTGCGCCGATCTTTACCACGCGTTGCCTAGGGTCCCTATCCCATGTTCAAAAAACTGCGTGGCATGTTTTCCAGCGATCTGTCGATTGACCTGGGCACTGCCAATACCCTCATTTATGTACGCGAGCGCGGCATCGTCCTGAACGAGCCGTCGGTCGTCGCCATTCGTACCCATGGCAATCAGAAGAGCGTCGTCGCTGTCGGTACCGACGCCAAGCGCATGCTCGGTCGTACTCCTGGCAACATCGCCGCCATTCGCCCGATGAAGGACGGCGTGATCGCCGACTTCAGCGTCTGCGAAAAGATGCTGCAGTACTTCATCAACAAGGTTCACGAAAACAGCTTCCTGCAGCCGTCGCCGCGTGTGCTGATCTGCGTGCCGTGCAAGTCGACCCAGGTCGAGCGCCGCGCCATCCGTGAATCCGCCCTGGGCGCCGGTGCCCGCGAAGTGTTCCTGATCGAAGAACCAATGGCCGCTGCCATCGGTGCCGGCCTGCCGGTAGAAGAAGCCCGTGGTTCGATGGTCGTCGATATCGGCGGTGGTACCACCGAAATCGCGCTGATCTCCCTGAACGGTGTGGTTTACGCCGAATCCGTGCGGGTTGGTGGCGACCGCTTCGACGAAGCCATCATCACCTACGTGCGCCGCAACTACGGCTCGCTGATCGGCGAGTCCACCGCCGAGCGCATCAAGCAGGAAATCGGCACCGCCTACCCGGGCGGCGAGATCCGTGAAGTCGACGTGCGTGGCCGTAACCTGGCCGAAGGCGTACCGCGCAGCTTCACCCTCAACTCCAACGAAGTGCTCGAAGCGCTGCAGGAGTCCCTGGCGACCATCGTCCAGGCGGTCAAGAGTGCCCTGGAGCAGTCGCCGCCGGAGCTGGCTTCGGACATCGCCGAGCGCGGCCTGGTGCTGACCGGTGGTGGCGCGCTGCTGCGTGACCTCGACAAGCTGCTGAGCCAGGAAACCGGCCTGCCGGTGATCGTCGCCGAGGATCCGCTGACCTGCGTCGCCCGTGGCGGCGGCAAGGCGCTGGAAATGATGGATCGCCACACCATGGATCTGCTGTCCACCGAATAAGCCGCACGCCTCACGCTGCAGCAGCTCGGAAGCTACCATCGCGCCGCATGCAGCTTCCGGGCAGGCTACGAGGTAATCGCCATAAAGCCGCTATTCGCCAAAGGTCCGTCGCTCGGTGTACGCCTGCTGGTGTTCGCCGTGCTGTCGGCCACTCTGATGGTCGTCGACGCCCGCCTTACCGTCCTGCAGTCGGTTCGTAGCCAGCTCGGCCTGATCGTCGAGCCCGTCTACTGGCTCGGCCGCCTGCCGGTTACCCTGTGGGAAAGCGCCACCCAGGAACTCAGCTCGCGCAACGAGCTGGCCGCCGAGAACGAGAAGCTCAAGGCCGAACAGCTGATGATGCAGCGCCGCCTGCAGAAGCTGGCCGCGCTGACCGAGCAGAACGTGCGGCTGCGCGAGCTGCTCAACTCCTCGGCCCTGGTCGACGACGAGGTGCTGGCCACCGAGCTGATCGGTATCGACCCCAACCCTTTCACCCATCGCATTCTCATCGACAAGGGCGAGAAGGACGGCGTGGTGCTCGGCCAGCCGGTGCTCGATGCCCGCGGCCTGATGGGCCAGGTGGTCGAAGTGATGCCGTACACCTCCCGTGTGCTGCTGCTCACCGATACCACCCACAGTATTCCCGTGCAGGTCAACCGCAACGGCCTGCGCGCCATCGCCACCGGCACTGGCAACCCCGAGCGCCTGGAACTGCGCCATGTGGCCGACACCGCCGACATCAAGGAAGGCGACCTGCTGGTCAGTTCCGGCCTTGGCCAGCGCTTCCCGGCCGGCTATCCGGTGGCTACGGTGACCGAGGTGGTGCACGACTCCGGCCAGCCGTTCGCCATCGTGCGCGCAGTGCCGACCGCCAATCTCAACCGGACCCGCTACATGCTGCTGGTTTTCACCGACCCGCGCACGCCGGAGCAGCGCGCTGCCGAGTCGGCCGAGGCCCAGGAGGAGGTCGATCGCCGCGCCCTCGAGCATCCTGATGCCGAAGCGCCGGTCGAGGATGCGCCGCCAGTCGAAGCGCCGGCACCTGAAGCAGCGCCGGCAGAACCCGCCGGCGCTGAGGAGGCCCGCCAATGATCGCCACCCGTTCCAGCAACCTCTGGGTGATCTGGGCCAGCCTGGTACTGGCGCTGCTGCTCAGTGTGTCCACGCTGCCACGTTTCATGGAGATCGGCCGGCCGCTGTGGCTGGCGCTGTTTCTCACCTACTGGGTGCTGGCGGTTCCGCACCGCGTCGGCATGACCAGTGCCTTCTGCATCGGCCTGCTGGCGGACGTGCTCAACGGCACGCTGCTGGGACAGAACGCGCTGATCCTCACCCTCATCACCTTTCTGGTGTTGAGCCTGCACCAGCGCCTGCGCATGTTTCCCATGTGGCAGCAGAGCATGGTGCTGCTGGTGGTGTTCGGCGTGGCCCAACTGGTGCAACTGTGGCTCAACGCCCTGACCGGCAACCGCCCGCCGACTTTGGCCTTCGTGTTGCCGGCTCTGGTCAGCGCGCTGCTCTGGCCCTGGGTGTGCACCCTGCTGCGCGCGGTGCACCGGCGCATGCGAGTCAACTGAACCGCGCTGCGGCGCCTGATTGCGAGACCTGTGCATGACCACGCTCTACCTGGCCTCTGCGTCGCCGCGCCGTCGCGAGCTGCTCGCGCAGATCGGCGTTTCCTTCGCCACTCATGTGGTGCCCATCGATGAAACCCCGCAGCCGGGCGAGGCGCCAGCCGCCTACGTCGAGCGCCTGGCGCTGGCCAAGGCGCAGGCGGCCTTCGATACCCTGGCGGATCACCAGGACGCCGTGGTGCTCGGTTCAGACACCGCCGTGGTGCTCGATGGCCGTATTCTCGGTAAGCCCGTCGACCGCGAGGATGCGCTGGCCACGCTGGCTGCGCTGTCCGGCCGCGAGCATCAGGTGCTGACCGCCGTCGCGCTGGTCAGCCAGGCCCGCGCCGAGGCCCGTGTGGTGACCAGCACGGTGCGCTTCAAACCCCTCGACCGGACACAGATCGAAGCGTATTGGGCCACTGGCGAGCCGCGCGACAAGGCCGGCAGTTATGGTATTCAGGGGCTGGCTGCAGTGTTCGTCAGCCAGATGCAGGGCAGTTATTCAGCGGTGGTCGGCCTGCCGTTGTGCGAGACTGCCGAACTGCTCGCGCAATTCGCGATTCCGTGCTGGCAACAGACTGCCAGCGCATAACCCAGAGGTTGCAGGCCGCGATGGTACGGGCGTGATGGGCCCGGCGCTGCTTTCAACTTCATCTCAGCCAAGAGATGGGCGCATGAGTGAAGAAATCCTGATCAACATCACGCCGATGGAGTCGCGCGTGGCGGTGGTGGAAAACGGTGTCCTGCAGGAGGTGCACGTCGAGCGCACCCAGCGCCGTGGCATCGTCGGCAACATCTATAAAGGCAAAGTGGTGCGCGTGCTGCCCGGCATGCAGGCGGCGTTCGTCGACATCGGCCTGGAGCGTGCGGCGTTCATCCATGCTTCGGAAATTTCCAGCCGCGAAGGCAGCGCCGTGGAGAGCATCAGCGCCCTGGTGCACGAAGGCCAGAGCCTGACCGTGCAGGTCACCAAGGACCCCATCGGTAGCAAGGGCGCGCGCCTGACCACCCAGCTGTCGATCCCGTCGCGTTATCTGGTGTACATGCCGCGCACCAGTCATGTCGGCATCTCCCTGAAGATCGAAGACGAAGCCGAGCGCGAGCGCCTCAAGCAGGTGGTCGCCGATTGCGTGGCCGCCGAAGGCATTGCCGAAGCCGGTGGTTTCATCCTGCGCACCGCGGCCGATGGCGCGCGGGCCGACGAGATCCTCGTCGACATCCGCTACCTGCGCCGCCTGTGGACGCAGATCGGCGAACAGATGAAGAGTGCGCCGACGCCCTCGGTGATCTACGAAGACCTGAGCCTGGCCCTGCGTACCCTGCGCGATCTGGTCGGCCCGCGCTCCGAGAAGATCCGCGTCGACTCGCGGGAAACCTTCGGCAAGATCACCAGCTTCGTCGCCGAACTGATGCCGGAGATCGCCGATCGTCTGGAGCACTATCCGGGCGAGCGGCCGATCTTCGACCTGCATGGCATCGAGGACGAGATCCAGAAGGCCCTGGAGCGCAAGGTGCCGCTCAAGTCCGGCGGCTACCTGATCATCGATCCGGCCGAGGCGATGACCACCATCGACGTCAATACCGGCGCCTTCGTCGGTCACCGCACGCTCGAGGAAACCATCTTCAAGACCAATCTCGAAGCGGCCACCGCGATTGCCCGGCAACTGCGCCTGCGCAACCTCGGCGGGATCATCATCATCGACTTCATCGACATGGAAGACGAGGAGCACCAGCGCCAGGTGTTGCGTACCCTGGAAAAACAGCTGGAGCGCGATCACGCCAAGACCAACATCATCGGCATCACCGAACTTGGCCTGGTACAGATGACCCGCAAGCGCACCCGCGAAAGCCTCGAGCAGGTGCTGTGCGAGCCGTGCAGCCACTGCCAGGGTCGCGGCAAGCTGAAAACCGCGGAAACCACTTGCTACGAGATCTTCCGCGAAATTCTTCGTGAAGCCCGCGCCTACCAGCCCGAGGGCTATCGCGTGCTGGCCAACCAGAAGGTGGTCGACCGTCTGCTCGACGAAGAGTCGGGCAACGTCGCCGACCTCGAAGCATTCATAGGACGAACCATCAAGTTCCAGGTCGAAACCATGTACTCCCAGGAACAATACGATGTGGTGCTGCTTTGAAGGCGCCCGGCCGGAACGGAGCATGAACTGAATGGCGCGTTTGGGGCTGGCGTTCGCCACGCTGTTGCGCTGGAGCCTGGGGCTGTGTGCGCTGGGCCTGGTGCTGGCCGCCTTTTATGTGAGCCTTGGTCGCCAGCTGGTGCCTTTGGTGGCCGAGTATCGTGAGGAGGCGCAAACCCGCGCCAGCGAGGCCCTGGGCATGCCGGTCGCCATTGGCGCGCTGGAAGGCCACTGGAGCGGTTTCGCGCCGCTGCTGACCGTGCGCGATCTGCGTATTGGCGAAGGCGAGCAGGCGCTAGCGCTCGAGCAGGTGAAGGTGGTGCCTGACCTGCTCGGCAGCCTGATGGCCTGGCAACCGCGCCTCGCCGACCTGCAGCTCGATGGCCTGAGCCTGACCCTGCGCGAGGACGAGCAGGGCGCCTGGCATGTGGACGGCCTGCCGCAACGGCAGAATCAGCCGCCGCTGGATGTCGCCAAGGCGTTGCGCCAGTCCCGGGTGCTCGGCCATCTTTCCCTGCTCGGCAGCCGGGTGAGCGTCCAGCCGCTCGGGCAGGAGCCGCTGCAACTCACCGACATCAACCTCAGCGTCGATAACGGCAGCAGCCGTCAGCGCCTGAACGCGCGCCTGCATCTGCCGGATGGCCAACCCCTGGCTCTGCAGCTGCGCACGCGTATCCAGCCCGATCACTGGCAGGACGCCCGCGCCGAGCTTTATCTGAATGCGCCGCAGAGCGACTGGGCAGCCTGGCTGCCGCCCAGGCTGACGCGCGACTGGCACCTCGACAACCTGCAACTGGGCGGAGAGCTGTGGGGCGTGTGGGATCAGCGTCAGTTACAGCGCGCGGTCACCCGCCTGCATGCCCCGGCCATCAAGGGGCATTATGGCGAGCGCAAGTCCGTCGCCCTCAAGGACCTGGCCCTGAATGCCTACTTCGAGCGCAACGGTGATGACTTCGACCTGTTGCTGGATGATTTCGCCTTCAGCCGCGGCGACGACCGCTGGGGTGAAGCACGCATCGCCCTGGGCCTTCAGGCTGCCAAGGACGACCAGTCACAGCGTTGGAAGCTGAGCGCCGACCGCCTCGATGTCGGCCCTCTGGTGCCGTTGGTCGAGAGCTTGGCGCCGCTGCCGGACACGGCGCTGGATCTGTTGCAGACCCTCAAGCCCCATGGCGGCCTGCGTAACCTCAACGCCAGCTATCAGCCGGAGGCGCAAGGTCCGCAGCGCCTGCAGTTCTCTGCCAACCTGGAGCGTGTCGGCTTTTCCGCCTGGCATGCCTCGCCTGCCGTCGAGAACGGCAGTGGCAGCATCACCGGCGACCTCGGCGGCGGCGAGCTGAAGGTCGACAGCGAAGATTTCTCCCTGCACCTGACCACCCTGTTCCCAAAGGCCTGGGTCTACCAAGAGGCCAAGGGTCGGCTGACCTGGACCCTCGACGACGAAGGCTTCACCCTGCGCGCGCCCTATTTGCAGGTGGTGGGCAAAGAGGGCAAGGTGGCTGGCGACTTCCTGATCCGCATGCTCAAGGACCCCGAGCGCGAGGACTACATGGACCTGCGCGTCGGTATGCGCGACGGCGATGCGCGCTTCACCGAGAAATACCTGCCGACGCCGGTGCTCAGCCCGGCCCTCGACGAATGGCTGAAGACCGCCATCCACAGCGGCAAGGTCAACGAGGGCTACTTTCAGTATCAGGGTTCGATCAACCGCAACCCCGATCCTGCAGTGCGCAGCATCAGCCTGTTCTTCGACGTGGAGGACGCCGAGCTGGCCTTTCAGCCCGGCTGGCCCACGTTGCGTGATGCCCGTGGGCAGGTGCTGATCGAAGACAGCGGCGTACGCGTGCGGGTTTCCGAAGGCCGCATCCTGAACAGCCGTGTGCGCGAAGCGTTCGCCGACATCCCCCATGTCGACGCTGGCCAGACCCCACACCTGAAACTCAAGGGCAAGCTGCAGAGCAGCGTTGGCGACGGCCTGAAGATCCTTCAGGAAACCCCGTTGGGCGTCGCCGATACCTTCGCTGGCTGGAAGGGCGAGGGCGCCCTGGATGGCGCACTGGACCTGGATATCCCGTTGCAGAAAGGCGAGCCGGCCAACGTGATCGTCGACTTCAGCGCCGACAAGGCCTCGCTGGCGATCAGCAAACCCGAGTTGCAGTTGAGCGACGTGACCGGCGATTTCCGCTACGACACGAGCAAGGGCCTGAGCGCGCCGTCGATAACCGCGCGGGCGCTTGGCCATGCCATTCGTGGCAAGGCGGTGGCCGATGGCCGGCCAGGTCAGGCGCGCAGCCATATCGAAGCCAATGGCGTGGTGGCCCTGAACAACCTGACGCAATGGCTGGGCGTCACGCAGAAGCTGCCCGCCGAAGGCACCCTGCCGTATCGCCTGCGGTTGAGCCTGGAGGGAGCGCAAAGCCAGTTGCGCGTCGACTCCAACCTCAAGGGCCTGAGCATTGCGCTGCCGGCACCCTTCGGCAAGGCGAGCAACGAAGAGCGTTACGCTGATTGGCGCATGACTTTCGGCGGCGCCGAGCAGCGCTACTGGCTCGACTACGCCGATGTCGCCAGCTTTACCCTTGCCGCGCCACCGGGCAAGTTCGACCAGAGCCGTGGTGAGCTGCGCCTCGGTGACGGCCCGGCGATTCTGCCGACCACCCGTGGCGTGCGCGTGCGGGGCCGTGTCGCCCAGGTCAACCTGGCCGAGTGGCAGAAGGCGATCGAGCCCTACCAGCAGTCGTCCCGCCAGAATGCCCAGCAACTGTTCAGCGACGCCGAGCTGCGCATCGGGCGTTTCGAGGGGCTCGGTCAGCAGCTCGACGATCTCGATGTCGGCTTGCGTCCGCTCGATGGCGGTTGGTCGCTGAGCCTGGACAGCACTCTGGCCAAGGGCCGTATCGATCTGTTCGAGGCAACCGGCAAGCCTATCGTCGCCGACATGGAATACGTGCGCCTGCCGGCGTCCAAGCCGAAGACCGAGAACGCGCCGGAGCCGGAAGCACCAGACCCGCTGGCCGACTTCGACCCGCGGCAGATTCCTGCGCTGGATCTGCGCATCGCCCACGTGTTCCAGGGCGACGACGACATGGGCACCTGGTCGCTCAAGGCGCGCCCGGATGCCCAGGGCGTGCAGTTCAGCGACCTGGACATCAACCTCAAGGGCCTCAAGCTGGGCGGCGCGATCGGCTGGCAGGGCGTGCCGGGGCAGACGCGCAGCTGGTACAAGGGGCGCATGCAGGGCGAGAAATTATCCGAAGTGCTCAAGGCGTGGGGCTACGCGCCATCGGCGACCAGCGAGAGCTTCCGCCTGGATGCTGATGGGCATTGGCCAGGCTCTCCCGCCTGGTTCAGCCTCAAGCGCTATTCCGGCAGCCTCGATGCGGCGCTGCGCAAAGGTCAGTTCGTCGACGTACAGGGCTCGGCCTCGGCGCTGCGAGTGTTCGGCCTGCTCAACTTCAACTCCATCGGCCGTCGCCTGCGTCTCGATTTTTCCGACCTGCTCGACAAGGGCTTGAGCTACGACCGGGTGAAAGGCAACCTGCTGGCCACCGACGGCGTTTTCGTCACCCAGGAGCCGATCACCATGACCGGTCCGTCGAGCAACTTGGAGCTCAACGGTACCTTGAACATGGTCAACGAGGGGATCGATGCCAAGCTGCTGGTCACCCTGCCGGTCACCAACAACCTGCCAATCGCCGCATTGATCGTTGGGGCACCGGCTATCGGCGGCGCGCTGTTCATCGCCGACAAGCTGCTCGGCGACCGCGTGGCGCGCTTCGCCAGCGTGCAGTACGACGTCAAGGGCACGCTGCACGACCCGGAGCTGAAATTCGACAAGCCGTTCGAGAAGCCCAACTGAGCCGGAGGTGCCGATGCCATTCGCCGTGATCCAGATGGTCAGCCAGGACGATATCGCCGCCAACCTGCAGCAGGCTCGGCGCCTGCTGGAGCGAGCGGCGGCGGATGGCGCTCGACTGGCCGTGCTGCCGGAAAACTTTTCGGCCCTGGGCCGGCGCGATGCCGCCGCCCTGGGTCGGCTGGAGGCCAGCGGCGAGGGGCCGGTATTACCCTGGCTGCGGCGCACTGCCCGAGAGCTCGGCCTGTGGATCGTTGCCGGCACCTTGCCGCTGCCGCCGCAAGGCGAGCCCGAAGGCAAGCCGCGGGCCTGCTCGCTACTGGTCGATGAGCACGGCCAGTTCGTCGCGCGCTACGACAAGCTGCACCTGTTCGATGTGGACGTCAGCGACAGCCGCGGCCGCTATCGCGAGTCGGACGACTATGCCCATGGCGGGCAAATAGTGTTGGCCGACACACCCGTCGGGCGTCTGGGTTTGACCGTTTGCTATGACCTGCGCTTTCCTGAGCTCTATGGCGCCCTGCGTGAGGCAGGCGCCGAGCTGATCACTGCGCCCTCGGCCTTCACCCGGGTTACCGGGGCGGCGCACTGGGAGGTGCTGATCCGCGCCCGCGCCATCGAAACCCAGTGCTACCTGCTGGCGGCGGCCCAGGGCGGCATTCACCCTGGCGGGCGAGAAACCCACGGCCACAGCCTGATCGTCGACCCCTGGGGGCGTAAGCTGGCAGAGTACGCCGAGGGTGAAGCGATGCTGCTGGCCGAGCGGGATGCCGGCGAGCAGGTGGCGATCCGTGAGCGCATGCCTGTGCTACGACACAAACGATTTTTCGCTGCGGCCGAGCCGCGGCAGCCTGATGTGGAGACCTTATGAGCGACCTGTTATCGACCGTCAGCGAGCAACTGCTGAGCCCCGGCGGCCTGACCCTGGAGCATCTGCCTGGCGTGCTCGGCGAGCTGGCCGGCCCTGGCATCGACGCCGCCGACCTGTACTTCCAGACCCAGGTCTCGGAAACCTGGGTGCTCGAAGACGGCATCGTCAAGGAAGGCAGTTTCAACCTCGACCAGGGCGTGGGCGTACGTGCCCAGTCCGGTGAGAAGACCGGCTTCGCCTACAGCAATGCCATCACCCCCGAAGCGCTGAGCCAGGCGGCTCGCGCCGCGCGCTCGATTGCCCGCGCCGGCCAGCAGGGCCGCGTGCAGGCCTTCAAGGCTACCGAAGTGATGCCGCTTTACGCCGCCGACAACCCGCTGGACGTGATCGACCGCGCCCAGAAGGTCGAGCTGCTCAAGCGCATCGACGTCGCCACCCGCGCCCTGGATCCGCGCATCAAGCAGGTGACGGTGAGCCTGGCCGGCGTCTGGGACCGCGTGCTGGTCGCCGCCACCGACGGCAGCCTGGGCGCCGATATCCGCCCTCTGGTGCGCTTCAACGTCAGCGTGATCGTCGAGCAGAACGGCCGTCGTGAGCGCGGCGGCCACGGCGGCGGTGGGCGTACCGACTACCGCTATTTTCTCAACGAAGACCGGGCCATGGGCTACGCCCGCGAGGCGCTGCGCCAGGCGTTGGTCAACCTCGAGGCGATCGCCGCACCGGCCGGCACCCTGCCGGTGGTGATGGGTGCCGGCTGGTCCGGCGTGCTGCTGCATGAGGCGGTCGGCCACGGTCTGGAAGGTGATTTCAACCGCAAGGGCAGCTCCAACTACAGTGGCAAGATCGGCCAGCAGGTGGCGTCCAAGCTGTGCACCATCGTTGACGACGGCACCCTGGCCGAGCGCCGTGGTTCGTTGAGCATGGACGACGAGGGCACGCCGACCCAGTGCACCACGCTGATCGAGAACGGTGTGCTCAAGGGCTACATGCAGGACAAGCTCAATGCCCGCCTGATGGGCGTGGCGCGCACCGGCAACGGCCGCCGCGAGTCCTACTCGCACCTGCCGATGCCGCGCATGACCAACACTTACATGCTGGCCGGCGAGAGCGACCCCGAGGAAATCATCCGGTCGGTGAAGAAGGGCATCTATTGCGCCAACCTCGGCGGCGGTCAGGTCGACATCACCAGCGGAAAGTTCGTGTTCTCCACCAGCGAGGCTTACCTGATCGAGGACGGCAAGATCACCGCACCGGTCAAGGGTGCGACCCTGATCGGCAACGGTCCGGAGGCGATGAGCCGGGTATCGATGGTCGGTAACGACCTGGCGCTGGACAGCGGCGTCGGCACCTGCGGCAAGGATGGCCAGTCGGTGCCGGTCGGCGTCGGTCAGCCGACCCTGAAGATCGACGCGATCACGGTCGGCGGTACCGGCGCGTGAAGGGCGCGGGCGAGGGCGTCACCCGCGCGCAGGCATGCTTAGCGCAGGCCGCGCTGGGCGTCGTCGAGCTCGCGGATGTACTTGAAGATCTTGCGTGAGGCGGCCGGTGCCTTGTTCTGGGCCGCTTCGTGCTGGGCGTGGCGAATCAGCCCGCGCAGGTGCTGGCGGTCGGCGTCGGGGTACTCGGTGATGAATTTCTCCAGCACTTCGTCGTTGCCCTCGATCAGTCGGTCACGCCAGCGCTCGAGGTTGTGGAAGCGTTCGTTGTACTGGCGCGTGGAGGCGTCGACCTGGTCGAGCAGTGCGACGATGGCGTCGATGTCCTGTTCGCGCATCAGCTTGCCGATGAACTGGACATGGCGCTTCTTGGCCGAGTTGGCGGTGTGCTTCGGTGCTTCTTCCAGGGCGCGGCGCAAGGCGTCGGTCAGCGGCAGCTTGCGCTGCAAGTCGGGCTTGAGGCCGGCCAGGCGCTGGCCCAGTTCCTGGAGCGCATGCAGCTCGCGCTTGACCTGGGATTTGCTCTTCTCGCCGGAGAAGTCATCGGAGTAATCAGACATGGGGCGGTGATCCAATGGGAAACGCCGCCATGATAGCAGCAAGTTTCTTGCCGCATGCGCGACCCGCGTCGTTGCCGCTGTGGCTATCGTTCAGGAGTCGTTATGAGTGAAGTGGAAGTAGTCGGACCCGCCGCGTTGCCCGGTTTGCAGGCGCAGGTCGAACAGATTATCGCCGAGGCCAAAAAGCAGGGCGCCACCGCCTGCGAGGTCGCCGTATCGGTAGAGCAGGGGCTTTCCACCACGGTGCGTCAGCGCGAGGTGGAAACCGTCGAGTTCAATCGCGACCAGGGTTTCGGGATCACCCTGTACGTGGGCCAGCGCAAAGGCTCGGCCAGTACCTCGGCCACCGGCGAGGCAGCCATTCGCGAAACCGTGGCCGCCGCCCTGGCGATTGCCAAGCACGCCTCCGAGGACGAAAGCGCCGGCCTGGCCGATGCTGCACTGATGGCCCGCGACCTGCCGGAGCTGGACCTCTATCACGCCTGGGACATCACCCCCGAGCAAGCCGTCGAGCGTGCATTGATCTGCGAAGCGGCGGCCTTCGATGCCGATGCGCGCATTCGCAATGCCGATGGCACCAGCCTGGGTACCCACCAGGGCTGCCGCGTGTATGGCAACAGCCATGGCTTCATCGGCGGTTACGCCAGCACCCGCCACAGCCTCAGTTGCGTGATGATCGCCGAGAGCGAAGGGCAGATGCAGCGCGATTACTGGTATGACGTGAACCGCCAGGGCAATCTGCTCGCTGACCCTGCCAGCATCGGCCGGCGCGCCGCGCAACGGGCGGTCAGCCGCCTTGGCGCTCGGCCGGTGCCGACCTGCGAGGTGCCGGTGTTGTTTTCCGCGGAGTTGGCCACCGGGCTGTTCGGCAGCTTTCTCGGCGCCATCTCAGGCGGCGCCCTGTACCGCAAGTCGTCGTTCCTAGAAGGCACCCTGGGCGAGCAACTGTTCCCGTCCTGGCTGAATCTCGACGAGCGCCCGCACATTCCGCGGGCCATGGGCAGCGCCGCGTTCGATGGCGACGGGCTGGCCACTTACGCCAAGCCGTTCGTCGAGGGTGGCCGGCTGGTTTCCTACATCCTGAGCACCTACTCCGGGCGCAAGCTGGGCATGCCCAGCACCGCCAATGCCGGAGGCGTACACAACCTGTTCGTCAGCCACGGCGAGGAAGATCAGCAGGCACTGATCAAGCGCATGGGTCGCGGTCTGTTGGTCACCGAGTTGATGGGCCACGGCCTGAACATGGTGACCGGTGACTATTCACGCGGTGCGGGCGGTTACTGGGTCGAAAATGGCGAGATCCAGTTCGCCGTGCAGGAGGTGACCATCGCCGGCAACATGCGCGACATGTTCCGGCAGATCGTCGCGGTGGGTAGCGATCTGGAACTGCGCAGCAATATCCGCACGGGCTCGGTGTTGATCGAGAAAATGACCGTCGCCGGTAGTTGAGTTCAGCGGGGCATCCCAGGTGCCCTTTTCTCGAAAACCGTCGCGCAAGGTGACGGTTTTAGATACTCGTGTTTCCCTTCATAAGGCTCACCGGGCAGATCTGCCTATTCCCTGATACTCCTTCCTGCTGAATCGGCATCTGCGTTTGCATTTACCGCAAGGGATTGATTATTTTTCCTATTTAGGAATTAATATCATTATCTTTTGAGGGATTGCCATGAGATTTCGCACGAGCAATACGCCCTGTCTGGATTGCTGGCACTGGCTGGGATTCAGGATTCGCTGCGCGCTGCTGCCGGACGAGCCGCGGCTGCTGGAACTGCATTGGGCCCAGGGCAGGCAGTTGGTCGAACACGGGCGCCTGTGCCCCTGGCGGATGTCGCTGACCACCCTGACCCTGCTCATGGACACCGCCTGCGATACGGCGCTGCCCTGGCACTGGCGCAGTGTCTGCCTGGATCACGCCTACCGCTCGCTCTATGCCCTGCAGCACCTGGCGGTCGACCGCGAGCAGCAAGGCAGCCTCAATCGCGCGCGCAATCGTCTGGCGACGTTGCGCATGCAGCCCTCGCTTTCGATGTCCGAACTGGCAGAAGGAAATCCTTATGAGTAACCACCGCAGCGACACCCGTATCGAACGCGACAGCATGGGTGAACTGGCTGTGCCCGCCTCAGCGCTCTATGGCGCCCAGACCCAGCGTGCGGTCAACAACTTCCCGGTGTCGGGGCAGGCCATGCCCGAGGCGTTCATACGAGCCTTGGTGCTGGCCAAGGCGGCGGCCGCTCGCGCCAACGTCGACCTGGAGCAGATCCTGCCCGCCCAGGGCGATGCAATCGTCGCGGCATGCCAGCAATTGCTGGCCGAAGACTTCATGCAGCATTTTCCGGTGGATGTGTTTCAGACCGGCTCCGGCACCAGCTCCAACATGAACGCCAACGAGGTGATCGCCACCCTGGCCACGCGCATTCTGGGCGAGCCGATCAACCCCAACGATCACGTCAACTGCGGCCAGAGCAGCAATGACATCATCCCCACCACCATCCATGTCAGTGCCGCCATCGAGGTCAGCGAAAAGCTGCTGCCCGCCCTGGGGCATCTGCTCGAAGTGCTGTGCAACAAATCCCTGGCGGTGCAGCCGTACGTGAAGACCGGCCGTACTCACCTGATGGATGCCATGCCGGTGCGCATGAGCCAGGTGCTCGATGGCTGGGCTCAGCAGATCCAGGCCAACATCCAGCTACTCACCGGGTTGCTGCCGGCGCTGCAGGCGCTGGCTCAGGGCGGCACCGCGGTGGGCACCGGCATCAACGCCCATCCGCGTTTTGCCGAGCTGTTCTGCCAGGAGCTCAATGCCCTGACCGGTCGGCAGTTCACGCCGGGCACCAATTTCTTCGCCCTGATCGGCTCCCAGGATACCGCGGTCGCGCTGTCCGGCCAGCTCAAGACCACTGCCGTTTCGCTGATGAAGATCGCCAACGACCTGCGCTGGATGAACTCGGGGCCCCTGGCCGGCCTCAGCGAGATCGAGCTGGAAGCCCTGCAGCCCGGCTCGTCGATCATGCCCGGCAAGGTCAACCCGGTGATCCCCGAAGCCACCGCCATGGTCGCCGCCCAGGTAATCGGCAATGACGCCGCCATCGCCGTGGCCGGGCAGTCCGGCAACTTCGAGTTGAACGTCATGCTGCCGGTCATCGCCCACAACCTGCTCGGCAGCATCGAGCTGCTGGCCAATGTCAGCCGCCTGCTGGCCGACCGCGCCATCGCCAGCTTCAAGGTCAACGAGCCCAAGCTCAAGGAAGCGTTGGGGCGCAATCCGATTCTGGTAACCGCGCTCAATCCGTTGATCGGCTACCAGAAAGCTGCGGAAATCGCCAAGAAAGCCTACCGCGAAGGCCGCCCCATCATCGATGTAGCCGAGGAAATGACCGAGCTGGGCCGTGCCGAACTGGAACAACTGCTCAACCCTGAACGCCTTACCGAAGGTGGTCTCTAGGCGTTGCAGCGCATCGGTGTCTGACGTCAGGCGAGGAGGCAGATCATGGAGCAGTGGAAACGACTCATCGAAGCCGGTAACCGCTACTTCGCCGAAGGCCGCTGGGTCGAGGCGCGCGAGCAGTATCTACAGGCACTCGCCCTGGCGCAGGTGCTGTTCGAGCGCTGGCGCGATGCCGATGCAGCGGTGGCCGCGTTCGTCGTCTCGCAGCACAACCTGGCCGACCTGCAGTTGACGATCGGCCACCCCGAGGGCGCGGCCGAGCATTTGTGCGCCTCTCATGAACACCTGTTGCACTGCATGGCGGCCGCGCACCTGTCGCCTGCGCTGCGCCAGGCCGCCATGAATCACAGCCGGCGCACTTACGCCGGTGTATTGAACTTTGTCGCTGAGCACGGGGCCTACCCCCGTACAGATCGATTGCTGGAGGCACATGCGTCCGGCGATGCGTCAACGGCAGCGCATCCGATGCCTGCCGCCCGTCAGTACCATTAGAGGAGTGAAACCATGCCGTATAGCCTGCCTGCTCTGCCTTATGCTTACGATGCCCTGGAACCGCACATCGATGCGCAGACCATGGAGATTCACCACAGCAAGCACCATCAGACTTACGTCAACAACCTCAATGCCGCGCTGGAAGGCAACGCACTGGGCGAGTTGCCGGTCGAGGAGCTGCTGACCCGTCTTAAGGAGGTACCGGAAGACAAGCGCGGTGCCGTGATCAACAACGGTGGCGGTCACGCTAACCACTCGCTGTTCTGGACGGTGATGAGCACCAGCGGTGGCGGCGAGCCACAGGGCGATCTGAAAGCGGCCATCGACAGCCAGTTGGGTGGCTTCGAGGCGTTCAAGGAAGCCTTCACCAAGGCTGCACTGACCCGCTTCGGCAGTGGCTGGGCCTGGCTCAGCGTGACGCCGCAGAAAAAGCTGGTGGTCGAAAGTACCGGTAACCAGGACAGCCCGCTGATGAACGGCAACACGCCGATCCTCGGCCTGGACGTGTGGGAGCACGCCTATTACCTGCGTTACCAGAATCGTCGTCCGGAATACATCGGCGCGTTCTATAACGTGGTCGATTGGGCGGAAGTTGCCCGTCGCTATCAAGCCGCGCTGGCGTGATTCACGTTTTCGGGAGCATCCATGAGCCCACTGCATGAGCTGATCGTGGCCAACCGCCGCTCGCTGCGTTATGCATTGGGTTTCATGGTGGTTTTTGCGGGCGGGTTGATCCTCGCCCTCAAACTCCTCGACGGCGCTTCGGCCTGGTTCCTCTGAGCGGCTGCGCCTCGGTTATTCGCCTTCGTCGAAGTAGTTGTTGATCAGGTCGACCAGCGCCTGAAGCGCCTCGTCCTCGCGTTCACCTTCGGTCAGCAGGTGCACGTTGGTGCCTTTGCCTGCCGCCAGCATCATCACCGCCATGATGCTCTTGCCGTCGACCATCGATTCGGCACTACGACCAATCTTGATCTGGCACGGAAAGCGCCCCGCGACGCCAACGAACTTGGCGGCGGCCCGGGCATGCAGACCGAGCTTGTTGATGATGGTGATTTCACGGGCGGGCATCGCAGCAATTCCTTAACTGAGGTCGCGGTGGCGGATCTGAACGTTCTTCAGTAGCGGCTTGAGGGCCTGGCCCAGGCGATTGGCCAGATAGACGGAGCGGTGATGACCACCCGTGCAGCCGATACCCACGGTCACGTAGGAGCGGTTGCTGGCGGCGAAGCGCGGTAGCCACTTGTGCAGGTAGGTGTAGATGTCCTGATACATTTCCTCGACATCCGCCTGTGCTGCCAGATATTCCTCTACGGGCTGCTCCAGGCCGGTGAAATCACGCAGCTCGGGTTTCCAGTAAGGATTGGGCAGGCAGCGCACGTCGAACACCAGATCGGCGTCCACCGGCATGCCGCGCTTGAAGCCGAACGATTCGATCAGATAGGCGGTGCCTGGCTCTGACTGGTTGAGCAGGCGCAGTTTGAGAATGTCGCGCAACTGATACAGATTCAGGTGCGTGGTATCGATCTTCAGGTCGGCCCGGTCGATGATCGGGCTCAGCAACTTGACCTCGGCGACCATGGCCTCGGCCAGGGAGCGCTGATCGTTGGTCAGTGGATGGCGGCGGCGGGTTTCCGAGAAGCGCTTGAGCAGGGTCTCCTCACTGGCATCCAGGTACAGCACATCACAGTGGATATTGCGCGAGCGAACCTCATCGAGCAGTTCGGCGAAGCGCCTGAGCTGGCTGGGCAGGTTGCGTGCGTCGATGGACACCGCCACCTGCGGATGCAGCAATTCGGTGTTGGGTAATGCGCGCTCCGCCAGCTCTGGCAGCAACCCAGCGGGCAGGTTGTCGATGCAATAGAACCCATTGTCTTCGAGCACATCGAGCGCCGTGCTCTTGCCCGAGCCGGAACGACCGCTGACGATGATCAGGCGCATGGGTTCACCCCGCAGGCTATTGGCCGTTCTGGACGTTCACGACGGTCTGGTACAGGGATTCGCTGTCTTGAGCCTGGCGAAGCCGTTCGCGGACATCCTCACGGTCGAACATGCTGGCGATCTGGCGCAGCAGTTCGAGGTGTTCGTCGGTGGCCGCCTCAGGAACCAGCAGCACGAAGAGCAGGTCGACGGGGGCGCCATCGATAGCGTCGAAGTCGACCGCAGTGCTCAGCTTGAGCAGGGCACTGATCGGCGTGCTACAGCCGGGCAGGCGGCAGTGGGGAATGGCGATGCCGTTACCGAAGCCAGTCGAACCGAGCTTCTCGCGGGCGATCAGGCTTTCATAGATGGTCTGGCCATCGAGATCGGGCAGGTCACGCGCGATCACGCTGGCTATCTGTTCGAGGACGCGTTTCTTGCTGCCGCCCGGCACGTTCACCAGGGAACGGCCGGGGGTCAGGATGGTTTCAAGTCGGATCATAGGAGAAGGACGAACTCAGCGGGCCATTGCGCCCTGCTGGCGATCGAGCTGTTTTTCCTTGTGCTTGATAAGTTGGCGATCGAGTTTGTCGGTGAGTAGATCGATGGCTGCATACATGTCGTCGTGCTCGGCATTGGCCACCACTTCGCCTCCTGCGATGTGCAAGGTGGCTTCGACTTTCTGCTTGAGTTTCTCGACCTCCAGGATGACCTGCACATTGGTGATCTTGTCGAAGTGTCGCTCGAGGCGCTCGAGCTTTTCTTCGATGTAGCTGCGTAGTGCGTCTGTCACATCCAGCTGGTGTCCACTGATGTTGACTTGCATACCGCTTCTCCTTGTTGCCGTGTGTGAGTGGCGGGTGTTGAACCCGCCGCAGGAACACTGGGGCTTCGCTTTCGCTACAAGGGCTCCCTTACATCAGTCGCTTGCGTTCGCTCGAAGGCGCTATACCGAGCGATTCACGGTACTTGGCGACTGTGCGGCGCGCCACTTGAATGCCCTGTGCTTCCAGTAAACCAGCGATCTTGCTGTCGCTCAATGGCTTTTTCGCATTTTCCGCTGCGACCAGTTTTTTGATGATTGCGCGGATCGCGGTCGACGAACATTCACCGCCTTCGGAGGTGCTGACATGACTGGAGAAGAAGTACTTCAGCTCGTAAATGCCACGCGGTGTGTGCATGTACTTCTGGGTGGTGACGCGGGAGATGGTCGACTCGTGCATGCCTACCGCCTCGGCGATGTCGTGCAGTACCAGTGGTTTCATCGCCTCGTCGCCATAATCCAGGAAGCCGCGCTGGTGCTCGACGATCTGCGTGGCGACCTTCATAAGGGTTTCGTTGCGGCTCTGCAGGCTCTTGATGAACCAGCGTGCTTCCTGCAACTGGTTGCGCATGAAGGTGTTGTCGGCGCTGGAGTCGGCGCGCTTCACGAAGCCGGCATACTGGGCGTTGACGCGCAGACGCGGCATGGCTTCCTGGTTGAGCTCGACCAGCCAGCGATCATTGTGCTTGCGCACGATCACGTCCGGCACCACGTACTCCGGTTCGCTGGACTCGATCTGCGAGCCGGGTCGCGGGTTGAGGCTCTGGATCAGCTCGATGACCGGGCGCAGCTCATCTTCCTTGAGTTTCATGCGGCGCATCAGCTGACTGTAGTCACGGTTGCCGAGCAGATCCAGATAATCGCTGGTCAGGCGCTGCGCTTCGCTGAGCCAGGGCGTGGAGGCGGGCAGTTGGCGCAGTTGCAGGAGCAGGCACTCGCGCAGATCCCGTGCAGCGATGCCCGATGGCTCGAACTGCTGGATACGGTGCAGAACGGCTTCGACTTCATCCAGCTCGACGTCCAGCTCGGGGTCGAACGACTCGACGATTTCGTCGAGGGTTTCCTCCAGATAGCCCTGGTCGTTGATGCAGTCGATGAGCGTCACGGCGATCAGGCGGTCCTTGTCGGACATGGGCGCCAGATTGAGTTGCCAGAGCATATGGCTCTGCAGGCTCTCGCCGGATGAGGTGCGGGTGGTGAAATCCCATTCGTCATCATCGTTGCTAGGCAGGCTGCTGGCGCTGGTCTGGTAGATGTCTTCCCAGGCCGTGTCGACGGGCAATTCGTTGGGAATGCGTTCGCCCCATTCACCCTCTTCGAGGTTGTCGACGGTCTGGGTGCTTTCCTGGAAGCTGGATTCCTGAAAGGTCTCTTCCTGGGCGGCGGGCGAGGTCGGGCTTTCGGCGCCATCGGCCATCGGGTCGGAATTGTCGAAGTCTTCGCCTTCTTCCTGACGCTCCAGCATCGGGTTGGATTCCAGCGCCTCCTGGATTTCCTGTTGCAGGTCCAGGGTCGACAGTTGGAGCAGGCGAATGGCTTGTTGCAGCTGCGGTGTCATCGTCAGCTGCTGGCCCATTTTCAGGACTAGCGATGGTTTCATTGCAGACCTTATCCGGCGTCTGTACGTAATCCACGACAGGGCGACGAAGCGCCACTAGGAAGCAAATTATATGCCTGAATCCAAGCCCTTTGCCTAGAGCCTGTTACCATTTCGTTTCGATGTCGCTCGGACGGTAACAGGCTCTTGCAGAGGTTCATGGGGAGGGATCCGCTACAGGCGGAATTCGTGACCCAGGTAGACGTCCTTGACAGTCTGGTTGGCCAGGATCGCCGCCGAATCGCCTTCGGCAATGAGCTGGCCCTCGCTGACGATGTAGGCGGTTTCGCAGATGTCCAGGGTTTCGCGCACGTTGTGATCGGTAATCAGCACGCCAATGCCCTTGGCCTTGAGGTGGTGAATGATCTGCTTGATATCACCGACCGAAATGGGGTCCACGCCGGCGAAGGGTTCATCGAGCAGGATGAATTTCGGCGAGGTGGCCAGGGCGCGGGCAATTTCGACGCGGCGGCGTTCACCACCGGACAGGCTCATGCCCAGGTTGTCGCGAATATGAGTGATGTGGAATTCCTGCAGCAGGCTCTCGAGTTCCTGCAGCCGCTGTTCGCGGTTGAGGTCTTTACGGGTTTCCAGAATCGCCATGATGTTGTCGGAAACGCTGAGCTTGCGGAAGATCGAGGCTTCCTGGGGCAGGTAGCCAATCCCGGCGCGCGCGCGGCCGTGCATCGGCTGGTGGCTGACGTCGAGGTCGTCGATCAGTACGCGGCCCTGATCGGCCTGTACCAGGCCTACGATCATGTAGAAGCACGTGGTCTTGCCGGCGCCGTTGGGGCCGAGCAAACCGACGATCTGGCCGCTTTCGATGCTCAGGCTCACGTCGCGCACGACCTGGCGACCCTTGTAGCTCTTGGCCAGGTGCTGGGCTTTGAGAGTCGCCATGGTTATTGGCCCTGCTCGGCAGCGGGGGCTGCCTTCTTCTGCGGCTGGATCACCATGTCGATGCGCGGGCGCGGGCTCGACACGTTGGTGCCGGTGGCGCGGCCGGCGTTTACGATCTGACGGCGCGTGTCGTAGACGATCTTCTCGCCTTCGAAGGTGTTGCCTTCCTGCACGACCTTAGCCTGATCGATCAGCACGATGCGCTCGTTGGCGGCGAAGTACTGGATGGTCAGGCCGTACGCCTTGACGATCTGCTTGTCGGCGGCCGGCTTCTGCTCGTAATAGGCAGGTTTGCCCACCGAGGTGAACACGTCGACTTCACCCTGCGCATTCTGGGTGATGGTGACGGTGTCGCCGGTGATCTTCATGGTGCCCTGAGTGATCACCACGTCGCCGCGGTATACCGCCACGCCTTGTTTGTCGTCCAGTTCAGCGCTGTCGGCCTGCACGCGGATCGGTTGATCGCGGTCACTCGGCAGAGCCCAGGCGCTTACGCTTCCGAGCGTGGCGCCGAGGCTGAGAAGTAGGGGGAGGGTTTTAACGAACCTCATGCTGGCCTCTTACGTTGGACTGCAGGATCATCCTGCCGTCATTCAAGTACGCTTTCATTCCTTGTGCCGTGGTCACCCCATTGGCCGCGTCGATTCTAACGGCTTGCTGGGTCTGCGCATATTCCTTCTGCGGGAATACGGTCAGGCGGCTGGTGGTGAGTATAGTGGGGCGGCCCTTTTCGTCCGTACGCTCGACGCGCACCTGATCGATCAGTTCGACTTCGTTGCCGTCGGGGCCGACTTCGCCACGGGCGCTACGTACCTTCCAGGGCAGCTCGGTGCCGCGGAACAGGTTCATGCGCGGTTCGGTCAGCAGCGTGGTGTCGGTGCTCTGCACGTGCTCGAGTTTTTCGCTGGTCATGTCGTTCTGGATGCGACCGTCGGGCAGATACTGCACGCTGCGCGCGTTGATCGCATAGAAATCGATGGGGTTTTCCGGCCCGGTGTGCTGCGGCGCGCTGGAGAAGCTGTCCGGGTTGATGTTCCAGTAGCCGGCCGCCACCACCAGCAGTGCGCCGAAGGTCAGCAGGACGGGAGTGAGGAATTTGCGCAGCATCGGCGAGCCCTACAGGTAGACGGATTGGGCGGCGTCAAGCGTGCCCTGTCCGCGCATGATCAGTTCACAGAATTCACGAGCAGCGCCTTCGCCGCCCCGTGCCTGGGTCACGCCGTGGGCGTGCTGGCGCACGAAGTCGTTGGCGCTGGCCACGGCCATGCCCAGGCCGACGCGGCGAATCACCGGCAGGTCAGGCAGGTCATCGCCCAGGTAGGCCACCTGCTCGTAACTCAGGCCCAGTTCGCCGAGCAGCTCGTCGAGGACGTCGAGCTTGTCCTCGCGGCCCTGGTACAAGTGCTGGATGCCGAGGTTCTGGGCGCGGCGCTCGACCACCGGCGTTTTGCGACCGCTGATGATGGCAGTGCGCACGCCGGAGTTGATGAGCATCTTGATGCCCTGGCCGTCGAGCGTGTTGAAAGTCTTGAATTCGCTACCGTCGACCAGGAAATACAGCTTGCCATCGGTCAGCACGCCGTCGACGTCGAAGATCGCCAGTTTGATGGCGTGGGTGCGTTGCAGTAGATCGTTCATCACATTACCCCCGCGCGCAGCAGGTCGCCCAGGTTGAAGGCGCCGATCGGACGATGGTCCGTATCGACCACGATCAGAGCGCTGATCTTGTTGTCTTCCATGATCTTCAGGGCCTCGGCGGCAAGCATGTCGGCCCGGGCGGTCTTGCCATGGGGGGTCATGACGTCGTCGATGCGGGCATCGCGTACGTCGATGCCTTTGTCCAGGGCGCGACGCAAGTCGCCGTCAGTGAAGATGCCGGCCAGTCGACCGTCGCTTTCCAGAACGGCGGTCATGCCCAGGCCTTTCTGAGTCATTTCCAACAGGGCATCGCGCAGGCTGGTGCCGCGCTTGACCTGAGGCAGGCTGTCCCCGGCATGCATGACATTCTCCACCTTGAGCAGCAGGCGGCGACCCAGGGCACCACCGGGGTGGGAGAAGGCGAAATCCTCGGCCGTGAAACCGCGGGCTTCCAGCAGGGCGATGGCCAATGCATCGCCCAGCACCAGCGAGGCGGTGGTGGAGGAGGTCGGCGCCAGGTTGAGCGGGCAGGCTTCCTTGGCCACGCGGGTGTCGAGATTGACTTCAGCGGCCTTCGACAGTGGCGACTCGGGATTGCCGGTCATGCTGATCAGGGTGATGCCCAGGCGCTTGATCAGCGGCAGCAGGGTGACGATTTCCGCGGTGGAGCCCGAATTGGAGAGCGCCAGCACCACGTCGTCACGGGTGATCATGCCCATGTCGCCATGGCTGGCCTCGGCCGGGTGCACGAAGAACGCCGTGGTGCCGGTGCTGGCTAGGGTCGCGGCGATCTTGTTGCCGATATGCCCGGACTTGCCCATGCCCACCACGACCACGCGGCCCTTGCTGGCCAGGATCAGCTCGCAAGCCTTGACGAAATTGGCGTCGATACGAGGCAGCAGCTCTTGCACCGCCTCGATCTCGAGGCGAATGGTGCGCTGTGCGGAATCAATCAGGTCGCGGGTCTGGTTCATGCTCGGCTTGGACTGCTCGACGAAAAAGACGGGGATTATAGCGGGAAAGCCCTGTGGACTCATCATTCATGCAGCAACCGGTAAATGGCAAAGCTGTCACAACCCTGAACGCTGGTGCGGCCCAGCTTTGGCGGGCAAATGCGCAAATGCTATAGTCCGCAGCCTTTTCTAGGGGCGAACGGAGTGCCCTTGTCCCGATCCCGGGCGTCTGATTAGGAAGGCAGTACGCAATGGAGTTCCGATGAGCGCGGAAAATCAGTACGCGGTCGAGCTTAAGAACGTAAGTTTTCAGCGCGGCGAGCGACACATCTTCAAGAACGTCGATATCTGCATCCCGCGTGGCAAGGTCACCGGGATCATGGGGCCGTCCGGCTGTGGCAAGACCACGCTGCTGCGCCTGATCGCGGCCGAGCTGCGCCCGAGCGCTGGCGAGATTCGGGTCAATGACCTGAACCTGCCCGACCTGTCGCGCAGCGAGCTGTTCGATATGCGCAAGCAGATGGGCGTGCTGTTCCAGAGCGGCGCGCTGTTCACGGACCTCGACGTGTTCGAGAACGTGGCCTTTCCGCTGCGTGTGCACACCCAGCTGCCCGAAGAAATGATTCGTGACATTGTTCTGATGAAGCTGCAGGCCGTCGGCTTGCGCGGCGCCATCGAGCTGATGCCTGATGAGCTATCCGGTGGCATGAAGCGTCGCGTGGCGCTGGCGCGGGCAATCGCTCTGGATCCGCAGATTCTCATGTACGACGAGCCGTTCGTCGGCCAGGATCCGATCGCCATGGGCGTGCTGGTTCGGCTGATTCGTCTGCTCAACGATGCGCTGGGGATCACCAGCATCGTGGTGTCCCATGATCTGGCCGAAACGGCCAGCATCGCCGACTACATCTACGTGGTCGGCGACAGTCAGGTGCTGGGCCAGGGAACGCCGGCCGAGCTGCGTGACTCGGATAATCCACGGGTACGTCAATTCATGCAGGGAACGCCAGACGGCCCGGTTCCCTTCCATTTCCAAGCGCCGAATTACCACGACGATCTACTGGGAGGGCGCTGATGCGCAGGACATCTTCACTCGAACGCGTTCGCCTGTTCGGGCGGGCGGGTATCGATGTGGTCGCCGCGCTCGGGCGTTCGACGATCTTTCTACTGCGCGCGCTGTTCGGCCGCGGCACCTCGGGCAATGGCCTGCAGTTGTTGATCAAGCAGCTGTATTCGGTGGGTGTGCTGTCCCTGGCGATCATCGTGGTATCGGGTGTGTTCATCGGCATGGTGCTGTCGCTGCAGGGCTTCAGCATTCTGGCCAAGTACGGTTCCGAACAGGCGGTGGGGCAGATGGTCGCCCTGACGCTGCTGCGCGAGCTTGGGCCGGTAGTGACCGCGCTGCTGTTCGCCGGGCGTGCCGGCTCGGCGTTGACCGCCGAGATCGGCAACATGAAATCCACCGAGCAGCTGTCGAGCCTGGCGATGATCGGCGTCGACCCGCTCAAGCACATCGTCGCGCCGCGCCTGTGGGCCGGGTTCATTTCCATGCCGCTGCTGGCGATGATCTTCAGCGTGGTCGGCATCTGGGGCGGCGCGATGGTCGCCGTCGACTGGCTGGGTGTCTACGAAGGCTCGTTCTGGGCCAACATGCAAAACAGTGTTTCGTTCCGCGAAGACGTGCTCAACGGCGTGATCAAGAGCCTGGTCTTCGCCTTCGTGGTGACCTGGATCGCCGTGTTCCAGGGCTATGACTGCGAACCCACTTCCGAAGGCATCAGCCGTGCGACCACCCGCACGGTGGTGTATGCCTCGCTGGCCGTACTGGGGCTGGACTTCATTCTGACCGCTTTGATGTTTGGAGATTTCTGATGCAAAACCGCACGATGGAAATCGGTGTCGGCCTGTTCCTGCTCGCCGGCCTGCTGGCCCTGCTGCTGCTGGCTCTGCGAGTCAGCGGTCTGGCGCCGGGTAGCAACGTCGACACTTACAAGGTTTACGCGCATTTCGACAACATTGCCGGCCTTACCGTACGCGCCAAGGTGACCATGGCGGGGGTCAATATCGGTCGCGTCACCGCCATCGATCTGGACCGCGACAGCTACACCGGGCGCGTAACGATGGAACTCGACAGCGCTGTCGACAATCTTCCGGTGGACTCCACCGCATCGATCCTGACCGCTGGTCTGCTCGGTGAAAAGTACGTGGGTATCAGCGTGGGCGGCGACGAAGAGTTGCTGGCCGATGGCGGAACCATCCACGACACCCAATCTTCCCTGGTGCTGGAAGACCTGATTGGCAAGTTCTTGCTCAATTCGGTGAACCGTGACCAGGAAAGCCAATGAGGTACCCGATGATGATCAAGACCCTGCGCAACAGCCTTGTCGCTCTGCTGGCCACCCTGCCATTGATGGCCATGGCTGCGCCTGCTGCCCACGAAGTGGTGCAGAAAACCACCGACACCCTGCTGGCTGATCTGAAAGCCAACAAGGATGAGTACCGCCAGAATCCCGAGGCCTTCTACAACTCGCTCAACGAGATTCTCGGCCCAGTGGTTGATGTCGACGGCATTTCGCGCAGCGTGATGACCGTGCGCTACTCCCGCGAAGCCACGCCCGAGCAGATGACGCGCTTCCAGGAAAACTTCAAGCGCAGCCTGATGCAGTTCTACGGCAACGCGCTGCTGGAATACAACAACCAGGACATTCGCGTGATCCCGGCTTCCGGCAAGCAGGACTCGCAACGGACTTCGGTGAACATGGAGATCCGTGACGGCAAGGGCACCGTGTACCCGCTGTCCTACACCATGGTCGCCATGGACGGAACCTGGAAGCTGCGTAACGTGGTGATCAACGGCATCAACGTTGGCAAGCTGTTCCGCGATCAGTTCGCCCAGTCGATGCAGAGCAACCGCAACGATCTCGACAAGGTCATCGACAGCTGGGCCGACACCGTCGCCAGGGCCCGCCAGGCTCGGGGGACGTCGTGAGTTCAGCGGCCATCGTCGAGCAGGCGCCGGGCGTGTTCGCACTCTCCGGCGTGCTCGACCACCAGAGTGGCCCGGCCCTGCGTGAGCAGGGCGGGCGGCTGATCCGTGCCACTCAGGCGGCGGCTTGCGTGATCGACTGCTCGGCCGTCGAGAAATCCAGCAGCGTCGGCCTGTCGCTGCTGCTGTGCTACATGCGCGATGCGCGCGCTGCTGGCAAGCAACTGAGCGTGCGGGCGCTGCCCCAGGATATGGGCGGAATCGCCAAGGTTTGCGAGCTGCAGCACGTGCTGCCGATGTCGGCCTGAGCGCTTGGCTACCAGGCGCGCCGCCGGCTGAAGTGGAAAATCGCCGCTGGCGATTTTTTGGTATGATGCCGGCCCCATGTCTGCCGGTCATCACCGAATGACGCTGCCAGGCGCGTCCCGCTGTCCGGACATGGTCTGCTTTCACAGGCGTCGCCAGGCGACGTCCACGCATATTGAATACGTTGATCGAGGTTGAGCATGCAGGCCCTTGAGGTAAAAAGTTTCTTGGAGACCAAATTGCCGGATGTTCAGGTAGAGGTCGACGGCGAAGGCTGCAACTTCCAGCTCAACCTGATCAGCGACGAGTTGGCCGGCCTCAGCCCGGTCAAGCGTCAGCAACAGATCTACGCTCACCTCAACCCCTGGATCGCCGATGGCAGCATCCACGCCGTGAGCATGAAATTCTTCAGCCGTGCCGACTGGGCCGCGCGTTCCTGAGACGACGAATTAGCTATGGATAAATTGAGCATTACGGGCGGCGTGCGTCTCGACGGCGAAATCCGCATTTCCGGTGCGAAGAACTCCGCACTGCCGATCCTGGCCGCGACCCTGCTGGGCGACGCGCCGGTGACCATCTGCAACCTGCCGCACCTGCACGACATCACCACGATGATCGAGCTGTTCGGTCGCATGGGTATCGAGCCGATCATCGACGAGAAGCTCAGCGTCGAAGTCGATGCGCGCACCATGAAGACTCTGGTCGCGCCTTACGAGCTGGTGAAAACCATGCGCGCCTCGATCCTGGTGCTCGGCCCCATGGTCGCCCGTTTCGGTGAGGCCGAGGTGGCGCTGCCGGGTGGTTGCGCCATTGGTTCGCGTCCGGTCGACCTGCACATCCGTGGCCTCGAAGCGATGGGCGCGATCATCGATGTCGAAGGCGGTTACATCAAGGCCAAGGCGCCCGAGGGCGGCCTGCGCGGTGCGCACTTCTTCTTCGACATGGTCAGTGTGACCGGCACCGAAAACATCCTGATGGCCGCCACCCTGGCCAAGGGCCGCACCGTTCTGGAAAACGCCGCGCGTGAACCGGAGGTGGTGGATCTGGCCAACTGCCTGATCGCCATGGGCGCGAAGATTCAGGGCGCCGGTACCGACACCATCACCATCGATGGCGTCGAGCGCCTGCACGGCGCACGTTTCAACGTGATGCCCGATCGTATCGAAACCGGCACCTACCTAGTCGCCGCGGCGGCCACCGGTGGCCGCGTGAAGGTCAAGGACGCCGACCCGAGCACGCTGGAAGCCGTACTGGCCAAGCTGCAGGAAGCGGGCGCCGAGATCACTACCGGTTCCGACTGGATCGAGCTGGACATGAAGGGCAAGCGTCCGAAGGCCGTGAGCCTGCGTACCGCGCCGTACCCGGCATTCCCGACCGACATGCAGGCGCAGTTCATCGCCCTCAATGCCATCGCCGAAGGCACTGGCACGGTGATCGAGACGATTTTCGAAAATCGCTTCATGCACGTATACGAAATGAGCCGCATGGGCGCGCAGATTCAGGTCGAGGGCAACACCGCCATCGTCACCGGCGCGCCGCAGCTCAAGGGTGCTCCGGTCATGGCCACCGACCTGCGCGCTTCGGCGAGCCTGGTCATCGCCGCGCTGGTCGCCCAGGGCGACACCGTGATCGATCGCATCTACCACATCGACCGTGGTTACGAATGCATCGAGGAAAAACTGCAATTGCTGGGGGCGAAGATTCGCCGCGTGCCGGGCTGACCACATGCTGACCATTGCCCTGTCCAAAGGCCGTATTCTCGACGACACCCTGCCGCTGCTCGCGGCGGCAGGCATCGTGCCGACCGAGAATCCGGACAAGAGCCGCAAGCTGATCATCCCGACCACCCAGGACGATGTGCGCCTGCTGATCGTGCGTGCCACCGATGTGCCGACCTACGTCGAGCATGGTGCTGCCGACCTCGGCGTAGCCGGCAAGGACGTGCTGCTCGAATACGGTGGCCAGGGGCTCTACGAGCCACTGGACCTGCGTATCGCGCGCTGCAAGCTGATGACCGCCGGTGCGGTGGGGGCGCCCGAGCCGAAAGGCCGGCTGCGCGTGGCCACCAAGTTCGTCAACGTCGCCAAGCGCTACTATGCCGAACAGGGCCGCCAGGTCGACATCATCAAGCTGTACGGCTCCATGGAGCTGGGGCCTCTGGTAGGTCTGGCCGACAAGATCATCGACGTGGTCGACACCGGTAACACGCTCAAGGCCAACGGCCTGGAAGCTCAGGAACTGATCGCCCACATCAGCTCGCGCCTGATCGTCAACAAGGCGTCCATGAAGATGCAGCACGGCCGCGTCCAGGCTCTGATCGACACGCTGCGTGAAGCGGTCGAGAGCCATCATCCGCATTGACCCTCTCTCGCGTGGCCTAGCAGCCACGCACGTCCTATCCGTGTCATAGCCAAATTCTCAGGTGCCCGCACGGTGGGCTTGCTACTCTAGCGGCGCCTGAGAATACCGCCATCCAGATGAGGCTTCAGCTATGACCGCTCCAGTTGCCATTCGCCGACTCAACGCTGCCGACGCGGATTTCGCCCAGCATCTGGATCATCTGCTGAGCTGGGAAAGCGTCTCCGACGACGGCGTCAATGGGCGCGTGCTGGATATCATCAAGGCGGTGCGCGAGCGCGGTGATGCCGCGCTGGTCGAATTCACCCAGCGTTTCGATGCCCTTGAAGTAGCCTCCATGGCCGACCTGATTCTACCGCGCGAGCGTCTGGAACTGGCGCTCACCCGCATTACCGCCGAGCAGCGCCAGGCGCTGGAAACCGCCGCCGCCCGGGTGCGCAGCTACCACGAAAAGCAGAAACAGGATTCCTGGACCTACACCGAGGCCGACGGTACGGTGCTGGGCCAGAAGGTCACGCCGCTCGATCGTGCCGGCCTGTACGTGCCTGGCGGCAAAGCCTCGTACCCATCCTCGGTGTTGATGAATGCCATTCCCGCCAAGGTCGCTGGCGTGCCCGAGGTGGTCATGGTGGTGCCAACGCCGCGTGGCGAGATCAACGAGATCGTACTGGCCGCCGCTGCCATTGCCGGCGTCGACCGGGTGTTCACCATCGGTGGCGCCCAGGCCGTCGCCGCGCTGGCCTACGGTACCGAGAGCGTACCGCCGGTGGACAAGATCGTCGGGCCGGGCAACATCTACGTGGCCACCGCCAAGCGCCACGTGTTCGGCAAGGTCGGCATCGACATGATCGCCGGGCCATCGGAAATTCTTGTCGTCTGCGACGGCCAGACCGACCCGGACTGGATCGCCATGGATCTGTTCTCCCAGGCCGAGCACGACGAAGACGCGCAGTCGATCCTGGTCAGCCCGGACGCCGCGTTTCTCGACAAGGTAGCAGAGAGCATCGCCAAACTGCTGCCGAGCCTGGAGCGCGAGGCCATTGCCCGGACCTCCATCGAAGGCCGCGGCGCGCTGATTCTGGTCGAAGACATGGCCCAGGCCATCGAAGTGGCCAACCGGATTGCGCCCGAGCACCTTGAACTCTCGGTTGAAAACCCTGAGCAGTACCTGCCGCAGATCCGCCATGCCGGCGCGATCTTCATGGGCCGTTATACCGCCGAAGCGCTGGGCGATTACTGCGCGGGGCCGAACCACGTGTTGCCTACATCCGGCACTGCGCGCTTCTCGTCGCCACTGGGGGTCTACGACTTCCAGAAGCGCTCGTCGATCATCCACTGTTCGGCCGACGGTGCTTCCGAGTTGGGCAAGGTGGCTTCAGTGCTCGCCCGCGGCGAGTCGCTGACCGCCCATGCTCGTAGCGCCGAATACCGCATCAAGAACTGATCGCTGATCGTAGGGTGGACGACGTTCTCGTCGTCCATCACGTTGTCTGAACAATTTCGAGGAGAGAAGGGCAGATGAGCAAATTCTGGAGCCCCTTCGTCAAGAGCCTGGTGCCTTATGTGCCGGGTGAGCAGCCGAAGCTGACCAAGCTGATCAAGCTCAACACCAACGAGAACCCCTGCGGCCCGTCGCCGAAAGCCATCGCCGCCATGCAGGCCGAGCTGAACGACGACTTGCGCCTGTACCCCGACCCCAACGGCGATCGCCTCAAGCAGGCGGTGGCGGCCTACTATGGCGTGCCGAGCAGCCAGGTGTTCGTCGGCAATGGCTCCGACGAAGTACTGGCCCATGCCTTCCATGGCCTGTTCCAGCACGGCAAGCCGCTGCTGTTTCCCGATATCAGCTACAGCTTTTATCCGGTTTACTGCGGGTTGTACGGCATCCAGGCCGAGCCGATCGCCCTGGACGAGCAGTTCCAGATCCGCGTCGAGGATTACGCGCGGCCCAACGGCGGCATCATTTTCCCCAACCCCAATGCGCCAACCGGTTGCCTGTTGGCGCTGGAGGCGGTGGAGCGCCTGCTGCAGGCCAACCCGGACAGCGTGGTGCTGGTGGACGAGGCCTATATCGATTTCGGCGGCGAGTCGGCGATCAGTCTGGTGAGCAAATACCCTAACCTGCTGGTCACCCAGACGTTGTCCAAGTCGCGCTCGCTGGCCGGTCTGCGCGTCGGCCTGGCGGTGGGGCACGAGGATCTGATCGAGGCGTTGGAGCGGATCAAGAACAGCTTCAACTCCTACCCGCTGGACCGCATCGCTATCGCCGGTGCTGCTGCTGCGTTCGAGGATCGCGCCTACTTCGAGCAAACCTGCGCGGCAGTGATCGACAGCCGCGAAAAGGTCGTCGCCGGCCTGCAGGCTCTGGGCTTCGAGGTGCTGCCGTCAGCCGCCAACTTCATCTTCGCCCGTCATCCGCAGCGTGACGCCGCCGGCATTGCCGCCTCGCTGCGTGAACAGGGCGTGATCGTGCGCCACTTCAAGCAAGAACGCATCGCCCAGTTCCTGCGCATCAGCATCGGCTCGCCGGAGCAGAACCAGGCGCTGCTCGACGCACTCGCGTCGCTCTGAGCACGAGCCGTCCATGAAAAAGCCAGGGCATAGGCCCTGGCTTTTTCGTATCCGCGAAGTCGGTGACGCGACGCGGCTCAGTGCCGATGGCCCTGGCCGATAAAGGTCAGCGAAGTGAAATAGCCACGGCTATCGATGTCCGCATCACCTTTCACCGCCTGGGTGGCCTCGGCGGCGATCACGTTCAGGCCTTCGTTGCGCACCGTCACCTGCGCTTCGCCCTTGGCGTCGGTGGTGGCGCTGATGGTATCCGGCGCGCTGCGGTAGTCACCGATCAGCTTCACGTCGGCGGCCGGTTTGCCGTCGATCAGCACGCGTACGGGAAGCGGCTTGCCGACGCCGACCTCCAGAGGATCGGCCAGGGGCACGATCACCATGCGCAGCCCTTTAAGGTCTGGCAGGTGGGCATGTGCCTGGAGGATCGACAGGCTGTATTTGTAGGTGTGCAAGGCTTCCACGGCGCCGGGTACCTGACTGCGGCCCTGGTTGATCCACTTGCCTTCGGCAGTCTTCGACCAGGCGCCATTATCCAGGGCCACGGCAAGCGAGGCTGGTGCACTCAGGGGCTTAAGGCGTGCGTGGTCGGCGAGGCGCTCGATGGTCACCGGAATGCTCTTGCCGGCAGCGTCGAAGGCCCATGCCCGGCTGATTTTCTCGGCTTTGAAGGCGTCGTCTTCGGCGCCGTGGCCATAGACTGCTTCGATGTTGCCGCGGCGCTGCTCGGTCCACAGGCCATGGGCGCTGGCGTGCTCGGCGAAGGCCAGGAGGGCGAGTAGAGCGGCGGTTTTGTGTGAGATGCGCATGATGCTTCCTTCGATCAGAGGTTGAGAGACAGGCTGAGGCTGACGTTGCGAGGTTCGCCCGGCACGACCCAGGCGCTGTTGAACGAGCGTTCGTAGTACTTGCGGTCGAACAGGTTGTTGAGGTTCAGGCCCAGGGTCACGTCTTCGCTGGCCTTGTAATGGGCGAGCAGGTCGACCGTGCTGTAGGACGGCAGGGTAAAGTCGCTGCCCGCCTGGCCAGATCGCTCGCCGACATAGTTGAAGGCGGCGCCGATGTCGGACCCACGCAGGGTGCCGTTCTGGAACTCGTACACGCTCAGCAGGCTGCCGCTATGGCGAGCGATGCCCAGCAGGTCACTGCCCTTGGGCAGCGCTGCATCGCCCTCGGTCACTTCGGCGTCGATGTAGGCGTAGGCGCCAATGATCCGCACCGCGTCGCTCAATTGGCCGCTGAGCTGCATGTCCAGGCCTTGGCTGCGCGCCTTGCCGGCCGCGACGCTGTCGCCCACTGCGTCGGTGGTGATGACGTTTTCCTTGTCGATCTGGAACAGCGCGATGGTGCCGTCAAGGTGCCCGTCGAGCAGGTCGAGCTTCACGCCGGTCTCGTAGCCCAGGCCCTTTTCCGGCTTGTAGATCTGGCCCTGGGTGCCGATGGTGTTGGGTTTGAAGGAGGTGGACGCATTGGCGAACACGCCCACCGCTGGCGTGAGCTGATAGAGCAGGCCGAGGCGGGGTGTGGCAACGTCCTTCTCCTGACGGTTGCTGACTCGTGTGGTGCGGTTCAGGGCGGTCTGCTCGATGCGCTCCAGGCGTACGCCCACCAGGCCGCGCAAGCGGTCGGTGAAGGCGATCTGATCCTGCAGGTTCAGGGCGTAGCTTTCGGTGCGTTCGTGAAAGTCGTTGGCGCGGGTCAGCGCCGGTTTGGGCTGGCCGTACACCGGGTTGTAGATGTCCAGGCCATAGCTGAGCAGCGTGGCACTCTGCGGGTACTTCTGGCTGTTGCGGTAGTTCTCGTATTCGAGGCCGATCAGCGTCTGGTGCTGCCAGCCAGCGAATTTGAAATCACCATGCAGTTCGGCCTGGGTGATGTTGTCGTTCCATTCGAAATCGCGCTGGCGATAGAAGCGGCTGATAGTCGTGCCGACCAGTGCCTGGGGTTCCGAGCTGTTGCCCTGCAAGGTGCCCTGTGTGTAGTGGTTGGCCAGTCGCAGTTTCCAGGTGTCGCTCAGGTAATGCTCGAGGGCGAGGTCGAGGGTCTGGTTGTCATTGCGAACGCCACCGTCATTGGGCTCGCCCATGAAGGTCGAACGCTTCACCGAACCAAGCTGGCCATTGACGGCAGGAATGCCCCGGTCGAATACCGACTCGGTTCGCGAAAACTCGGCGTCCAGCAGCAGGTGGGTGTCGGGGGACAGCTGCCAGCTCAGCGAGGGGCTGACGATGCGCCGTTCGCCGTCGACGTGATCGCGAAAGCTGCCGTTGTCTTCGATTGCCATGTTGACTCGCGACAGCAGGCTGCCGTCTTCGCTTAGCGGCGTGTTCACATCCAGGCTGCTGCGGTAGCGATCCCAGCTGCCGGCGCTGAACGACAGCGTGCTGAAGGCCTCTTCCTGCGGGCGCTTGCTGACGATATTCACCAGGCCGCCGGGGTCGCCGCGGCCATAAAGACTGGCCGCCGGCCCCTTCAGCACTTCGATGCGCTCGATGTTGGAGGTATCCGGCGAGCTGTAGCTGCCACGGTTGATGGCGAAGCCATTCTTGTACAGCTCGCCGGTGGTGAAACCGCGCACGCTGTAGTTGAGGAAGGTCAGGCCGCCGAAGTTGTTCTGCCGCGATACGCCGCCGGCAAAGTCCAGGGCTCGGTCGACGCGTGTGGAGTTGAGATCCTCGAGCACCTGGGCAGGAACTACCTGGATGCTCTGCGGCGTGTCGCGAATGTCGGTATCGGTACGGGTGGCCGTTGCCGAGCGCGTGGCGCGGTAGCCCAATACCGGGCCATCGGCCGACTCCTGGCGATGCTCGGCGCTGATCACGCTCTCATCGAGTTGCAGGATGCCGGTACTTTCGGCGTACGAGGAGACACTCAGCAAGCCGAGCGGCAAGCTGCTGAACAGCGCGAGGGAGCGACGCAAGATGCAGATCCTTGGCAAATTATAAAACGTAATAACATTACATTTTAATGCCTGCCAACTGCAACATCTGTGTCTAGACGATGCAGCCTTGGCTGTGGATCAGTTGCTGGTGGCGACAGGCGGGCGGATGCCGATCTCGGCCTTGAGCTCCATCGGCTTGCCATTGCGCATCACTTCGATGCGAATGGTCTCGCCGGGCTTGGCGCGGGCGACCTGGTTCATCGAGCGGCGCGCATCGCCCGCCGGTTCGCCGTCGATCTTGAGGATCAGGTCGTTGGGTTGCAGGCCGGCCTTCTGCGCCGGGCCGTTGCGGTAGATGCCGGCGACGATGATGCCCTGGCGGCCTTCCAGGCCGAATGACTCGGCCAGCTCCGGGGTCAGCGGTTGTACTTCGAGGCCCAGCCAGCCGCGGATCACCTTGCCGTGCTCGATGATCGCTTGCATCACCTCCATCGCCAGCTTCACCGGAATCGCGAAGCCGATGCCCTGTGAACCGCCGGATTTGGAGAAGATCGCCGTGTTGATGCCGACCAGGTTGCCGTAGGCGTCGACCAGCGCGCCGCCGGAGTTGCCCGGGTTGATCGCCGCGTCGGTCTGGATGAAGTCTTCGTAGGTGTTGAGGCCCAGCTGGTTGCGCCCGGTGGCGCTGATGATGCCCATGGTCACCGTCTGGCCGACGCCGAACGGGTTGCCGATGGCCAGGGTGACGTCGCCGATGCGGATATTGTCCGAGCGCCCGAGGGTCATGGCCGGCAGGTCCTTGAGGTCGATCTTCAGTACCGCCAGGTCGGTCTCCGGGTCGCTGCCGATCACCCGGGCCAGGGTTTCGCGGCCATCCTTTAGGGCCACCACGATCTGGTCGGCATTGGCGGTCACGTGGTTGTTGGTCAGCAGGTAACCTTCCGGGCTCATGATCACTGCTGAGCCGAGGCTGGACTCCATGCGCCGCTGGCCTGGCAGGTTGTCGCCATAGAACTTGCGGAACTGCGGATCATCGAGCAACGGGTGGTTGGACTTGCCCACGTACTTGGTGGTGTACAGGTTGGCCACCGCCGGCGAGGCGACGCTGACGGCCGTGGCGTAGGAGGCCGGGCCCTCCTGGGAGCGGGCGTAGATCGGCGCCTGGCGCAACTGCACGTCGTGCATGGGCAGGCCGACCAGTTGCGGGTACTGCTGCATGATCAGCAGCGATACCAGAACGCCAACCAAGAGTGGCCAGCCGAAAAAACGCAGGGCCTTGAACATCGATCAATCCTGAGGGTTGCGAGGCCCCTATCGGGCCCTTAAGGTGCGCCATTATAGAGAACCGCGCCAAGAAAGCAGCGGTTCGCCACCGTTCGTGAGGAAAACTGTATGGCCATCGCCCTGACCACGCTCGTAGAGGACGCCGAACGCTACCTGGGCGCTGCGCGCATCAGCGATTACTGCCCCAACGGCCTGCAGGTCGAAGGACGGCCCCAGGTTCAGCGCATCGTCAGCGGTGTGACCGCCAGCCTGGCGATGATCGAAGCCGCCGTCGAGGCGCGCGCCGATGTACTGCTGGTGCACCACGGCTATTTCTGGAAAGGCGAGAACCCTTGCGTCACCGGCATGAAGCAGCGTCGTCTGAAAACCTTGCTGGCCAACGACATCAGCCTGCTGGCTTATCACCTGCCGCTGGACGTGCACCCCGAGGTCGGCAACAACGTTCAGCTGGCGCGCCAGCTCGATATCACCGTCGAAGGCCCGCTGGAACCGGATAACCCGCGTACCGTCGGGCTGGTCGGCTCCCTGGCGCAACCGCTGAGTGCCCGCGACTTCGCACGGCGTGTCCACGAGGTGCTGGGCCGCGAACCACTGCTGGTGGAGGAGGATAGAATGGTCAGCCGTATCGGCTGGTGCACGGGAGGCGGCCAGGGCTACATCGACCAGGCCATCGCCGCAGGCGTCGACCTGTATCTCACCGGGGAAGCATCCGAGCAGACCTACCACAGCGCCCGCGAAAACCGCGTCAGCTTCATTGCCGCCGGCCACCACGCCACCGAGCGCTACGGTGTGCAGGCCCTGGGCGAATACCTGAGTCGGCGCTTCGCCCTCGAGCATCTGTTCATCGATTGCCCGAATCCGATTTGAGAAGGGAGTAGGAGGAGAGGTGGCGTCCAGGTTTTGCCCTGAACGCCACGTGGTCACGATCAGAAGTCGTAACGGACTTTCGCGCGGAGCGTATCGGCATCGAAGCCCGAGCGGCCCACATGCTCGTAGCCTGCTCCGAGGCTCAGGGCGCCGATACGGTAGTTGACGCCAAGGCTGGCCTCGTAGCTATCGCGTGCCGGCTTGGCACCATGAGTCACGAAAGACGAGCCACCGAGCACGAAGCTCGACGTGCTGCTGGATTGATCGGCTGCGAAGTCGTGGTAGGCCATCAGCTTCAGCTCCGGCTCCAGCGTTCCCTGGCCCAGCGCGATGGCACTGGCCAGGCGTGCACCTGCACCGAGCTCGATTGCTTCATAGCGTTGGCTGCTCACCGCCAGTGCTGCCGAAGAGCCTTTTTCGCGGTAGCTGTCGATGTCCAGACGGCTGTAGCGCGTGGCTACACGGGGCTCGAGGGTAACGCCGCCGGCATGCAGGCCGTAGCCCGCTTCCAGATTCAGCGCCAGGGAGCGGCTGTCGAATTCGCCCTTGGCACGGGTACCTGCGATGTCTCGCTTGCTGGTGTTGTCGTTGAAGCTGTAGCTCAGGCTGGTATCGACGAAGATCGGCCCTTGCTCGAAGCCCGAGTACAGGGTCAGTACCTGGCTGTCGATCTCGCTCTTGTTGCCGTTGCGACCGCTGACCTTGGTGTCCAGGTTGCTGTAGGCAACACCCAGCGTCCACTGCTCATTCAGTTTGCCATCGAGGCCCAGGCTGAGGCCGCGGCTGTCTGCATCGTAACCGGCGATGCCGCTACGACGGCCCTGACGCAGGTCGCTGTCGTGGCCTTGTACCCAAAAGCCCGCTTCGCTGAATGCCGAGCCGGACGATGCTCCGCGCAGGGAAGAGGTTCGAGAACCAACGGCGCCGCTGACCATTCTTTGTACTGAATTGGCAGCAGCACGTACGGCGCCATCGACGTGAGGCGCAAGCTGTTCGCTGAGGGCGGCAAGCTGCGCTTCGTCGGCATTGGCGAACGCCTGGAATACGGGGTCATCGTTGTCCAGTTGGCCCAGAGCACTGCTGTAGAAGGGCGCGAACGCAGCCCTGGCATTGGCACTGGCGCCCGCAGTACCGACGACCGCTCCGGCCTGCTCGTCGGACTTGGTGGTGACCGTTGCCCTTACCTCTGTGTCGGTGATCGCGATCGAGTCGATATTCAACAAGGCCGAGCTGCTGACCACCAGCTTATCGGTACCTTCGTACTCTACAGAACCCGCCTCGATCACCTTGTACTCCCGGCCCGTGGCGCGGAAGTCTTCGGATGTCGGGCGCAGGGCGATGCTGCTGCCTGGCGAGAAATAGGCATCCGTGCGTACCTTCACGATCGCCGTCTGGGGATCTGTAGCCTGGCTCAGGTTGAGTTGCAGCACGGTGCCACGGTTCATTTCCAGGTGGCCATCAATGGTCACGTGCGGTTGCAGTAGGGTGAGACTTGCTGCGCGGCCCAGTGGACTGTCCTCTGAATTGAACAGGTCGATGCCACCCCCACCAGAGTTGCCGTAGCCAAAGCCGCTGATGTGAGTGCCATCGAACACAGCATCACCAATCACGTCGATGTAAGTACTGCCGTGGATGTTGCCCTTCAACGTGCCGCCGGCCCATATCAGCCGTGCTTCGGTGCTTGCAGGATCGGCATAGAGAGCATACTCGCTCCCCTCAATCGTTCCTGCGTTTTGATGAATCAAGCTGAACGGCACGTGGGCGGGAAGGTTTTCACTGGGCTGCAGATTTTTGAGATAGATACCGTAACGGCCGCCCTGTATCGTTCCACTGTTGAAGATATCCCCAGCAATATGTCCGCCATCGACATGGATCGCTGCAGAGTCGGTGCCGCGCGCGATGATCGTGCCGCTGTTGTTCAGTGCTCCGCCGACGGTCGCATTGGAAATCTCGATAGCACGGGCCGTCGCTCCAGGCTCGGCCACGGCGCTCACATCAATGCTGCCACTGTTGACGAGATCACCATTGACGCGTGCCAGATCGCCGTTACTGCCATAGGTGATCAGTTCGATGCCTGTGGCTTCGTAGCCGCTGACGGTGATGTTGCCGCTGTTGAGCAGCCGGCCGCGAACGAGACTATCCCCGACGCTTATACCGTTGGCTTCGCTGAGGTTGCTGGCGTCGCCGGGTGCAGTAATACCGGTGGCGCGCAGGGTGCCAGCGTTGATCAGTTCGCCCACGTCGTTCAGGAAGCTGACGGATATGGCGCGGATCTCATCACCCGTGACTTCGATAACGCCGCTGCTGGTGTTCTCCAGAACTCCGGTTACCTGGGAGTAACCCATCATGATGCCCCTGGCGATGTCGCTGCTGGTCAGCGCGATGCGGCCACTGTTGCTCAGTCCGCCCAGGTTGGCATTGTTCAAATTGAGGCCCATGGGCATGGCATTGCCGGCCCCATTGCCGTTGACCCCCTCGAAGGTACTGTCTTCAACGGAAATAGTCCCTTCATTTTGAAGGGTGCCGCTGATATTGGTGTTGTACACTCTGATGCCAATCGCGTCACTGCCGCCAGTGCTGAGGCGACCTTTGTTAATCAAGTCGCCGTCGATGCGCACTCTGTCGTTCAGGTAAGTGTTCAGGCTGCCCAGGGTCAGTGGCCTGGCGTAGCGGCCCTGGGCATTCTCGGCGCCCGTGGTCTTGATGGTGGCGTCGACAATCAGATCGCCCAACACCTGGGTACCTGGCTTTAGGGTCAGTGCATCGGCTGCAGTGGTCAGCTCACCGCTGACGTTCAGACCATCTGTGATGATGATGTTTTCCCAGGTTTTGGGGCCGTCATCGATCTGATAGGTTTCTGCCTGGGCCGAGAGGCTGGCAGCTGTAATGGCGAGAGTGAGCAGGGACAGTGGAAGGGGGCGTTGTTGCATGGGCTCTCCTTGAGCGCAGTAACCGGTTCCGATAACGCCGGCGGGCGCGCTAGAGCGCTCAGTGCCGCTGGCTTGGCAAGCCTAAAGCCGGTGGAGCCCCCTGTGTAGTGTTCAACAATCTCAGGAAACAAAATCCGAGGTTTTTCTTCCGAAACTGCTGGCGGTTCGACACTGTCGTGCGGACGTGGTCTGGTCTGTCGTCGCCGCACCAGGGCATGTTCGGTGTTGCCATGGTGGCCTGCCAGTCCGCAGCCCTGGCTCCGGAGTCGCCACGAGGCGAGGTGCTGGTGCCTGTTTCACTGGAATAAACCTAGAGCGTTTCGATCTAAGCGGCGCCCTGATTAGAAGTAGGCGCTGTGCTAGAGTGCGCGCTCGTCCAAGGCCCGTTCTGGCCTGAATAAAATACCGTGACCTCGTGAGTAGCCATGCTCGACAAACTGACGCACTTGAAACAGCTCGAGGCGGAAAGTATCCACATCATTCGTGAAGTGGCCGCCGAATTCGATAACCCGGTGATGCTCTATTCCATCGGCAAGGATTCCGCCGTGATGCTGCATCTGGCGCGCAAGGCGTTCTTTCCCGGCAAACTGCCGTTTCCGGTGATGCACGTCGATACGCGCTGGAAATTCCAGGAAATGTATAGCTTTCGCGACAAGATGGTCAGCGAGATGGGCCTGGACCTGATCACCCACATCAATCCCGACGGTGTGGCGCAGGACATGAACCCCTTCACCTACGGCAGTGCCAAGCACACCGACGTGATGAAGACCGAGGGCCTCAAGCAGGCGCTGGACAAGTACGGCTTCGACGCCGCCTTTGGTGGCGCGCGTCGTGACGAAGAGAAGTCCCGTGCCAAGGAGCGCGTCTACTCGTTCCGCGACAGCAAGCACCGCTGGGACCCGAAGAACCAGCGTCCCGAGCTGTGGAACGTGTACAACGGCAACGTCAAGAAGGGCGAGTCGATCCGCGTGTTCCCGCTCTCCAACTGGACCGAACTGGATATCTGGCAGTACATCTATCTGGAACAGATCCCGATCGTGCCGCTGTACTTCGCCGCCGAGCGCGAGGTGATCGAGAAGAACGGCACGCTGATCATGATCGATGACGAGCGCATCCTCGAGCACTTGAGCGATGAGGAGAAGGCGCGCATCCAGAAGAAGAAGGTGCGTTTCCGCACCCTGGGTTGCTACCCGCTGACTGGCGCGGTGGAATCTGAGGCGCAAAGCCTGACCGACATCATCCAGGAAATGCTCCTGACCCGGACTTCCGAACGCCAGGGCCGCGTGATCGATCACGACGCCGCCGGCTCGATGGAAGAAAAGAAACGTCAGGGCTATTTCTGAGGATCACCCACCATGAGTCACCAATCCGATTTGATCAGCCAGGACATTCACGCCTACCTGGCTCAGCACGAGCGCAAGGAACTGCTGCGCTTCCTTACCTGCGGTAACGTCGATGACGGCAAGAGCACCCTGATCGGGCGCCTGCTGCATGACTCCAAGATGATCTACGAAGATCACCTGGAAGCCATCACCCGCGATTCGAAGAAGAGCGGCACCACTGGTGAGGAAGTCGACCTGGCGCTGCTGGTCGACGGCCTGCAGGCCGAGCGCGAGCAGGGCATCACCATCGATGTCGCCTACCGCTATTTCTCCACCGCCAAGCGCAAGTTCATCATCGCCGACACCCCTGGCCATGAGCAGTACACGCGCAACATGGCCACCGGTGCTTCGACCTGCGACCTGGCGATCATTCTGATCGACGCCCGTTACGGCGTGCAGACCCAGACCAAGCGACACAGCTTCATCGCGTCCTTGCTGGGCATCAAGCACATCGTCGTGGCCATCAACAAGATGGACCTCAAGGACTTCGACCAGGGCGTGTTCGAGCAGATCAAGGCCGACTACCTGGCCTTCGCCGAGAAGATCAACCTGCGTCCGAGCACCCTGGAGTTCGTGCCCATGTCGGCGCTCAAGGGCGACAACGTGGTCAACAAGTCCGAGCGCTCGCCGTGGTACACCGGCCAGTCGCTGATGGAAATCCTCGAGAGCGTCGAAGTGGCGGGCGACCGCAACTTCGACGACCTGCGTTTCCCGGTGCAGTACGTCAACCGTCCGAACCTCAACTTCCGCGGTTTCGCCGGCACCCTGGCCAGCGGCATCGTGCGCAAGGGCGACGAAGTCATCGCGCTGCCGTCGGGCAAGGGTAGCCGGGTCAAGTCCATCGTCACCTTCGAAGGCGAGCTGGAGCAGGCCGGCCCGGGCCAGGCCATCACCCTGACCCTGGAAGACGAGATCGACGTATCGCGTGGCGACATGCTGGTGCACGCCGACAACCGCCCGCAGGTAGTCGACACCTTCGACGCCATGCTGGTGTGGATGGCCGAAGAGCCGATGCTGCCGGGCAAGAAATACGACATCAAGCGTGCTACCAGCTACGTGCCGGGCTCGATCGCCAGCATCACCCACCGGGTCGACGTGAACACCCTGGAGCAGGGCGCGGCGAGCAGCCTGCAGCTCAACGAGATCGGCAAGGTCAAGGTCGCGCTGGATGCGCCCATCGCCCTGGACGGCTACGAGCATAACCGCACCACCGGCGCGTTCATCGTCATCGATCGCCTGACCAACGGCACCGTGGGCGCCGGCATGATCATCGCCGATGCCAGCAGCGGCGCGCACCATGCCGACAGCGGCCACGTGTCCACCGAGGAACGTGCTGCGCGCCTCGGCCAGCAGCCGGCCACCGTGCTGTTCAGTGGCCTGTCCGGCGCTGGCAAGAGCACCCTGGCTTACGCCCTGGAGCGCAAGCTGTTCGACATGGGGCGTGCGGTGTACGTGCTCGACGGCCAGAACCTGCGCCATGACCTGAACAAGGGGCTGCCGCAGGATCGTGCCGGCCGTGCCGAGAACTGGCGTCGTGCCGCCCATGTGGCGCGTCAGTTCAACGAAGCCGGGCTGATCGCCCTGGCCGCGTTCGTGGCGCCGGATGCCGAAGGGCGCGAGCAGGCCAAGGTGCTGATCGGTGCCGAGCGGCTGATCACCGTCTACGTGCAGGCCTCGCCGCAAGCATGTGCCGAGCGTGATCCGCAGGGGCTGTATGCGGCAGCTGGCGACAACATCCCGGGCGAGTCTTTCCCGTACGATGTGCCGCTCGATGCCGACCTGGTCATCGACACCCAAAGCGTGTCGGTGGAGGACGGCGTCAAGCAGGTGCTGGCCGTACTGCGCGCTCGCGGCGCCATCTAAAACCTGTTTATGGCCAGCTGCACTTCGGTGCAGCTGCGCTAGAAGCAGGTTTGCTGGCCATAAAAAATGCCCGCTCTCTCACGAGGCGGGCATTTTCATTTCAGCTCTGACGATCAGATGCCGTGACCACGGGCGCGCTCGCGCTCGTTGATCTCCATCTGTTCGCAGGTCAGGAAGCCTTTGCTTTCCACACGGTCAGCCGAGTTGAAGGCGACGTAGTAGGGCTGCTCCTTGCCATCCTTGTTGAGGATGTAGTTGTTGCAAGTACCGGGGGCGATGGTGCGGTTGACTTCCGAAGAGGGTGGGCCACCCAGCTCCAGCACGGTGGACTTGCTCATGTCCTTTTCCACCTGCTTGACCAGCGGTTCGTTGCGGAAGGTGAAATGGTCGACCGGATTCTCGGGCTTGCCGGCACAACCGGTCAGAACGGCCAGTACGCAGGCGGCACCCAGGCTTTGCTTGAACATGGTTAATTTCCCTTGTGATGAACCAGACCATTTTTCTGAGCCTGGGCCAGGGAATTAAGTTCGGCTTAAATCACGGCGGCCTGTGCAGGTCGTTCCCGGTGGGCCTGCCGGTCGCTGGTCTTATCGCTCGCTGGCGGTCTGCTGTTGGCTGCTGTCGACGGCTTCGCCCAGGATGGGGGCCGGATGGCGGCTGGGTAATGCCAGTGCCTGGGCGCTGAGCAGGCTCAGCAGTAGAGTGATTGTGAGGGTTTTCATGGTGTACCTCGTCTCGCTATGTTCGGTGTTTCACGGAACCATGCTAGGGGCGAGGCAGTCAGGGATGAAGTCGAATGGCTCGATAGTGGCCATCGACCGTCATGATGCGTGTTGCGCGTGACCATCGACTCGGACAAGGACGCCCCAATGGAGACTGAAATGGGTCATCGTGCAGTTCCCCGTTATCCACTGGTGCTGGTGCCCGGCATGCTGGGTTTCGTCAGCTTGTTCGGTTTCGAATACTGGTACGGCATCACTACCGCGCTGCGTAACCAGGGCGTGGACGTGTATCCGGCGCGCCTGTCGCCGGTGCATGCAACCGAGCTGCGCGGCGAGCAGCTGATTTTGCAGATCGCCGAGGCGCGGCGGCGCAGCGGTGCGGAAAAGGTGCACCTGATCGGCCACAGCCAGGGTGCTCTGGTGTGTCGCTACGCTGCCGCACACCGGCCGGAATGGATCGCCTCGGTCACCTCGGTGGCAGGCCCCAACCAGGGCTCGGAGCTGGCCGATCACCTGGAACGCAAGTACGCCACGAATGGCCTGAAAAGCCTGCTGCTGCGCATGGGCACCCATATGCTGGCGCGGCTGTTCACCTTGCTGGATAGCGGCGCGCGCGGCGCGACGATGCCCATCAACGCCATCGCTGCCCATCGCTCGCTGACCACCGAGGGCGTAGGCATCTTCAATCATCAGTACCCGCAGGGTTTACCTCTGACCTGGGGCGAAGACGGGCCCGAGGAGGTCAATGGCGTGCGCTATTACTCCTGGTCCGGCACCCTGCAGCCGGGCGTCACCGACCAGGGTGGCAACCGACGTGATCCGTCGAACTGGTTCTGTCGCCGTTTCGCCCGCGCCTTCGTGCGTGAGGCCGGGCAATGCGACGGCATGGTCGGGCGGGTCAGCTCGCACCTGGGCAAGGTGATTCGCGACGACTACCCGCTCGATCACCTGGACATCGTCAACCAGCACTTCGGCCGGGTCGGCGAGGGTGTCGATCCGGTCAGCCTTTACATCGAACACCTGCGTCGGCTGCACGAGGCGGGTCTGTAAAGCGACGCGACCTGGGTCGAACGAAGCGATACCCGGGAGGCTTTATTCCGCCTGAGCAGCCTTCAGCGCTTCGTAAGCTGGCGCCGCGTAAATGCCGATTTCTACTGCCAGCTCCAGCACTCGAGACAGGTCGGTGGTGTAAACCAGCACGGCCTGCAGCTCGTCATCCAGCGGTTCGCTGAAGTCGACCAGCGTGTAGCCCTGGGTTTCCTTCGACAGGCTGCCGAGCTGCACCTGGATGCGGTTCAGAGCCTTGAGCGGTTCGACTTTCTTCAACTGCTTGGCGGTCAGCACGAAGCTCACTTCGGGCCCGAACGACTCGGTGATCTGGCCGAACAGCGCTTCGTAGCTGTCGGCCTGGAACAGTACGGTCTCCGGCAGGTTGCCGACCACCATCCACTCGCCCAGGGGAATGGGGAAGCTGTCGTCGTAATTGATGTCCGAATTGGCCGCCAGGAAGGCGGCTGGGTTGGCATAGGCCTGGGCCGCTTCGTCAGCGATGCGGCTGATTTCGTTCTGAGGCAGGCAGCCCGAGCTGATTTTGCCGATGAGTTCTTCGAGCTGGGCGCGCATGGGGATTTCCTGATGATCACGTTGGGTGCGCAAGGCTGCCCGTTAGCGGCGTTCAGCGCAACTGGCTTTCCGCCAGGTTGCGGGTACGGGGAATGAGGCTGGCGTCCCAGTGCCTGGCGCTCCACTGCAGCAGTTCTTCGGCGCAGGCGTCGGCCAGCTCGTCGGGCGCGGGCTGACCCAGGGCACGTAATGCGCGGATCAGCAGTGGCGTGGCCTGGTCGCCGGGCAAGGGCGGCGAGCGGTAGGACTTGCCGAGCTTGTGGCCGTCGGGCTGGATGATCAGCGGCACGTGCAGATAACGCGGCTGGGAGAAGCCGAGCAGCTCTTGCAGGTAAAGCTGGCGTGGCGTGGAGTCGAGCAGATCGGCGCCGCGTACCACGCTGTTGATGCCCTGCCAGGCATCGTCCAGCACCACGGCGAGCTGGTAGGCGTAGAGGCCGTCGCGGCGGCGGATCACGAAGTCGCCGACCTCGCGGCCCAGGTGCTGGCTGTACTCGCCCTGCACACGATCGGTGAAGCGGTAGGTCAGCTCGGGGACGCGCAGGCGGATGGCTGCGTCATGGCGGGCGTGCCCGGCATTGCGGCAATGACCCGGATAGATGCCGCCGCTGCCCTCGAGTTGCTTGCGCGAACAGGTGCAGGCGTAGGCCAGGCCCTGGTCGAACAGGCGTTGCACCAGCGTTTCGTATTCGCCGTGGCGATCGCTCTGGCGCACCAGTTCGCCGTCCCAGTGCAGGCCATAGCGCTCCAGGGTCTGCAGGATGGCGGCCTGTGCACCAGGCACTTCCCGGGGCGGGTCGAGGTCTTCCATGCGCAGCAGCCAGCGGCCGCCAGCGGAGCGGGCATCGAGATAGGAGGCGAGGGCGGCGACCAGCGAGCCGAAGTGCAGGTAGCCACTGGGCGTGGGCGCGAAGCGACCGATATAGGCGGGTTTAGGCATGGCGGGACGTTTGTGCGGGGCGAAACGAAACGGGGCGCCTGAGCGCCCCGTCTGTGGATCGACTCAGGAGCCGACCTGTTTTTCCTTGATTTCCGCCAGGGTCTTGCAGTCGATGCACAGGGTGGCGGTAGGGCGCGCTTCCAGGCGACGAATGCCAATCTCGACACCGCAGGAGTCGCACCAGCCGTAGTCTTCGTCTTCGATCAGCTGCAGCGTCTCGTCGATCTTCTTGATCAGCTTGCGCTCGCGATCACGGGCGCGCAGCTCCAGGCTGAACTCTTCTTCCTGGCTGGCGCGGTCGGCTGGGTCGGGGAAGTTGGCCGCTTCGTCCTGCATGTGATGCACGGTACGGTCGACTTCCTGCATCAGCTCAAGCTTCCACTTGTTCAGGATACTGGTGAAGTGGGCGCGCATCGCCTCGCTCATGTACTCCTCGCCCTTGGTTTCCTTGTAGGGTTCGAAGCCACGAATCAATTGGCCGTTTGTTGCTTTTGCTTTGGTGGGCATGGATGACCGCCTCTCACTCTCTCTAATCCACTGCGCAGGGTATGTGTCCGTTGCCGTTTACAATAACGGCCCTGCGACTGCAAGCGGGCGAACTTACCAGATCGACTCAAGCCGCGCCACTCCCGGATGTCGCGGTTGTGCGTCTGGTTTCCAGCCGGCCCTGCCTGGGTTTCGTGGTGAGCCTGAGGAGCCACCCCGTGGCGGATGCCAAAGCCTGCAATCGCAATGTAAACACGTATTTCAGTGGCGCGTTGGCACGGTATGACAGAGCGCCCCTGATAGAATTCCACCTTTATCGTTTCCCGGGGCATTCCCATGGCACAGCCTTACAGCGCCCGCAGCCGCGCGATCGAACCCTTTCACGTGATGGCCCTGCTGGCGCGCGCCAATCAGTTGCAGGCCAAGGGCCATGACGTCATTCACCTGGAGATCGGCGAGCCGGATTTCACCACCGCCGCGCCCATCGTGGCCGCCGGCCAGGCGGCGTTGGCTGCCGGCCATACCCGTTACACCGCAGCGCGCGGCTTGCCGGCATTGCGTGAGGCGATCGCCGGCTTCTACGCGCAACGCTATCGATTGAGCATAGACCCCCAGCGCGTTCTCATCACGCCGGGCGGCTCCGGTGCACTGCTGCTGGCAGCGAGCCTGTTGGTCGACCCCGGCAAGCACTGGCTACTGGCCGACCCGGGCTACCCCTGCAACCGGCATTTTCTGCGCCTGGTCGAAGGGGCGGCGCAGTTGGTGCCGGTCGGCCCCGAGCAGCGTTATCAGCTCACACCGGAAACGGTTGCCGAGCACTGGAATGCCGACAGCGTCGGCGCCTTGCTCGCCTCGCCGGCCAACCCGACGGGCACGCTGCTGAGCGCCGCCGAGCTCGCTGGCCTGTCCCAGGCGCTGAAAGTCCGTGGCGGGCATATGGTGGTCGACGAGATTTACCACGGCCTGACCTACGGCGTGGACGCCAGCAGCGTGCTGGAGGTGGATGACGAAGCCTTCGTGCTCAACAGCTTCTCCAAGTACTTCGGCATGACCGGTTGGCGCCTGGGCTGGCTGGTGGCGCCCGAGGCGGCGGTGGCGGACCTGGAGAAACTGGCGCAGAACCTCTATATCAGCGCCCCGAGCATGGCCCAGCATGCTGCGCTGGCCTGCTTCCAGCCAGAGTCGATGGCCATCTTCGAGGAGCGCCGCGCCGCCTTTGCCGAGCGCCGCGACTTTCTGCTGCCAGCATTGCGCGAGCTCGGCTTCGGCATTGCCGTCGAGCCCGAGGGAGCCTTCTATCTGTACGCCGACGTGAGCGCCTTTGGCGGCGATGCCTATGCCTTCTGCCAGCACTTCCTGGAAACCGAGCATGTGGCCTTCACGCCGGGATTGGACTTTGGTCGCCACCAGGCCGGCCACCATGTGCGTTTCGCCTACACCCAGAGCCTGCCGCGTCTCGAAGAAGCCGTCGCGCGCATCGCCCGTGGCCTGAAGAGCTGGCAAGCCCATGCAGTTTGATCCGCCCCTCGAAGAGGCCCGGTTGCTGCGCCGCTACAAGCGCTTTCTCGCCGATATCGAGACCGCTGGCGGCGAGCTGCTGACCATCCACTGCCCGAACACCGGCTCGATGCTCAACTGCATGAGCGAAGGCTGTCGGGTATGGTTCAGCCGCTCCAACGACCCCAAACGCAAACTGCCCGGCACCTGGGAAGTCGGTGAAACGCCCCATGGCCGGCTGGCCTGCATCAATACCGCGCGGGCCAACGCGCTGGTCGAAGAGGCCCTGCGTGCCGGGCGAATCCCCGAGCTGGCCGGCTTCAGCGCGTTGCGCCGCGAGGTGCTCTACGGTGTGGAGCGCAGCCGGGTCGACTTCTGCCTCGAGTATCCGAGTGGCGTGGCCTTCGTCGAAGTGAAAAGCGTGACCCTGGGGTTTGCCGACAGCCGGGTCGCTGCCTTCCCGGATGCGCGCACCGAGCGTGGCGCCAAGCACCTGCGCGAGCTGGCTGCCCTGGCGCGCAGTGGCGTGCGCGCCGTGCAGTTGTATTGCGTGAACCTGTCGGGCATCGAGGCCGTGCGCCCAGCCGAGGAAATCGATCCGGCCTATGCTGCTGCGCTGCGTGAGGCGGTGCAGGCGGGCGTTGAGGTGCTGGCCTATGGGGTGGATATTTCGCCTCAGGGGATCGAGGTGGTACGCCGTCTGAATGTGCTGCTGACTTGAGAGCGTTCCCGGGGATCGCTGCGCTCGACCCGGGCTACGGGGCGGCGTCGCTCTTGTAGCCTGGCGTTGAGCGAAGCGATACCCAGGGTTATTGGTGCTACAGATCGACCCAGATCCCTTCGCCATTCTCGCAGCTGTCGATAGGCCGCAGCGCTTGCCCCTCGCAAGGCCCTGCCACGCACTCACCGGACTCGATCAGAAACAGCGCGCCATGCCGTGCGCACTGAATCAGGCTGGCGCTGGGGTCGAGAAACTGGTCGGCCTGCCATTCCAGCGGCACGCCCCGGTGCGGGCAACGGTTGCGGTACACGAACACCTCGCCGCCCTTGCGCACGGCGAACAGCTGCATGCCTTCAACATCGAAGCCCCGGCTCTGAGCTTCCGGCAGCTCATCGGGGGCGCATAGACGGATCATCGAATTCTCCAGGGCGATGCGGGGATTATCCCGCATCGGCCTGGGGATGGAAGGGCGCGCGTCCGTGCGCAAGGGGCTTTTGGGCTCAGATTTCCCAGATCACGTTGAAGGCCGCGTGGCGACCTGGCTGGGAGTAGCGGCCAAGGCTCGAGCTGTTCTCGGTGAGGCTGCGCACGTCGCCCCATTGCCAGTATTGCTTGTCCGTCAGGTTGAACAGCCCGGCATTGACCGATACGCCAGTGCCGATGTTCCAGTACGCGCTCAGATCCAGCGTGCCGTAACCCGAGGGTTCGTATTGATTGGCGATCTGCGTCTGATCGACGCGCTTCTTGGCGGCCGCCAGCGTCCAGCTCAGTTCGCCGCCGTACTGCCCGCTCGGTGCATCGTAGCCGAGGCCGAACACCGCCTTGAGCGGGTCGATGCTGTTGATCGGCTGGCCGGATGCCTCATCCTTGCCGCGGGCGTAAGCGATGGCGCTGCGCAAATGGCTGCCAGCCGGCAGACCGAGGCGATCCAGGCGCAGTTCGCCACGCGCCTCGGCACCCCGAATGGTCACACGGTCGAGGTTCTGGTACTGGAACGTCATGCGGCCCGCGCCCGTTGGATCGTTGGGCAGCGTGACCTGCTCGATGAAGTCGTCGTAGCGGTTGTAGAAGAGCGCGATGCCAAAGGCGCCGGCATCGTACTGACCGCGCAGGCCGATTTCGTAGCTTTCGCTGGTTTCCGGCTTGAGGCTGGGGTTGGCGATGGTCTGATAGTTACGGGCGAAGTTGATGAACTCGCCAAAGATATCCACCGGGTTCGGTGCGCGAAAACCCGCTGCGTATTGGCCGTAAACACTATGGGCGTCATCGACGCGATAGGTGATACCGAGCTTGGGAGATAGCGCCTCGTCGCGATAATCAGCCGGGTTGCGGTTGATCGGCTGGCTGTTCAGGTAGTGAGGCGTAACCTCGGGCTTCATCTTGTAATGGTCGTAGCGCAGGCCGGGCAGCAGCGTCCAGCGGCCGATGTCGATGGTGTCCTGCACGAAGAAGGCGTATTCGGTCGAGGTGGGCTCGGGGAAGTCGCTGAGCGGGAAGCTTTCATCGCCGGGGATGGCCGGGACGGGCAAACCGGTGCTGGCGAATGCTTCGCGGCCCTTGCGCAGGTCGCTGCTTTCCAGGCGTTTGAAGTCGACGCCATAGATCAGGTGGTGGCTTGCTGCTCCGGTGTCGAAGGCTTTGTCGAGCTTGGCGTTGAACGCCCACAGGTCTTCCTGATAGGTCGAGTCGCGGCTGCGCTCACGCAGGCTGCCACCGCTGAACCGCTGCTGGAAAGTGCGCTGGCGAATCTGGCTTTCCTGATAACTCAATTGCCATTCGGCGCTGTCGCTGATGGCCGTATCCAGGGCGAAGCTGTGCTGCAGGCTGAGACGCTGGCGGTCGGTATTGTCGGTCGCGTCGGAGGTGCGAACGGTGGCCGTGGTGCTGTATTCGCTGAGCACCCGGGTATCGGCATCGTCTTCGTAGCGCTCATAGGTCAGTTGCAAGCGATCATTGTCGAGGTAATTCCAGCCGAGCTTGGCGAGCAGATTGTTGGCGGTGTAGTCCTGAGGGTTGGCTTCTTCCCGTGCTGCCCCGATTCCGCCGCGGCCACCGAAGGTGTCGAGCGCCTGGCCGTCACGTCGGCCCAGGTGCAGCAGGCCATCGACCTGGCCCTGGCGTGCGGCGAACGTGGCACTGCGCGACCAGCTGTCGTCGGCACCATCGTAGCCGGTCTTGAGTCGTGCGTAGGCGTCATTACCCGCGTCGAGATAGTCGGCGGCATCCTTGGTCAGGAAGCTGACCGCGCCGCCAATCGCATCACTGCCATATAGCGAGCTGGCTGGGCCGCGAATGATCTCCACGCGCTTGAGCGTATCCGGGTCGACGTAGTTGCGCCGCGCGTCGAGGAACGGGCCGAAGGCGAATGCATCGGGCATCGGCACACCATCCACCTGAGTGAGGATGCGATTGCCGCCGATGCCGCGAATGGTGAAGCCTGCCAGGCCGAACCGACTACCCGTACCGCTGACCGACACCCCCGGCTCGTAACGAACCAGATCCCTGATGTTCTTCACGTTCTTGCGATCTACATCCCGCGCGCTGATGACCGACACCGTATTGGGGACGCTGTCGGTGCTCTGCTCGATGCGCGTTGCGCTGATCGTGGTTTTCTCCAACTGCAGGGATTGCGCGCCAGCCAATGCAGGACTGAACAACAAAAAGGCCAAGCAGGAGCGAAGTGGGAAGGGCGGGGTAGGCGACATGCGATTCTCCTGTCATGTCGAGAGGCGAAGAAAAAGGATGTCGCATTAGATGGTAGTGATTATCGTTTGTAAATAGGATTTAATGGCGGTTAAGATTATTTAATGTTTGCTGGGTTTTACTCTCCAACCCAGCCGTTTACCCTTCGGGTCTATGGTTTTTCCTCGCCTGTTCAGCGGGCCTTGCAAGGGAGTTGAAGTGATGAGCGATCAGTCCGTGGCCGGGGCAGGCCTGTATGCCGCCTGGCAGAGCCTGCGTGCCGAGCAGCCGCACCTGCGGGCCCGGGATGCGGCGGCGAAGCTGGGCGTCAGCGAGGCCGAGCTGACCGCCAGCCGCCTGGCTGTGGATACCGTGCGCCTGCGCCCTGACTGGGCAGCGCTGCTGCCCGCGATGGGCGAGCTTGGCCACGTGATGGCGCTGACCCGCAACGAATCCTGCGTGCACGAGCGCAAGGGCATTTACCGCGAGGTGACGATTGCCGGGAATGGTCAGATGGGCCTGGTGGTGTCGCCGGATATCGACCTGCGCCTGTTCCTCAGTGGTTGGGCCAGCGTCTTCGCCGTGGCCGAGCAGACGCCGCGCGGCGTGTTGCGCAGCGTCCAGGTGTTCGATCACCAGGGCACCGCGGTGCACAAGGTCTACCTTACCGAACACAGCGAGCTGGAAGCCTGGGAGCCGCTGCTCGCGCGTTTACGCGATGAGCAGCAAAGCAGCGAACTGGCGCTCAAACCGATGCCGACTCCTACGACTGTTCAGCCGGACGCCGCCATCGACGGCGACGCCTTGCGCGCCGGCTGGGCGGCACTGAAGGACACCCACCATTTCTTCGCCCTGCTGAAGAACCACGGCGCGGCACGCACCCAGGCGTTACGCCTGGCCGGCCGTGAATGGGCCGAACCGCTGGCGCCCGAGGCGCTTGCGGGGTTGTTCGAGCGCGCGGCAGCCGGCGACGTGCCGATCATGGTGTTCGTCGGCAACCGTCACTGCATCCAGATCCATACCGGGCCGGTCAGCAACCTGAAGTGGATGGACACCTGGTTCAACGTGCTCGACCCGCAGTTCAACCTTCACCTAAAGACCGGCGACATTCATGAGCTGTGGCGCGTACGCAAACCGAGCAGCGACGGTGTGATCACCAGTTGGGAGGCGTTCGATGCCAACGGTGAGCTGATCGTGCAGGTGTTCGGTGCGCGCAAACCGGGCGTGCCGGAACGTGAGGATTGGCGTCTTCTGGCCGAGCAGACACCCGCCCTGCCAGCCTGACGCTACACTGCCAGCCTCGGTCGCCCCTATATTCGGCGGCCGATACGAATCCGCTTCCGGAGTTGCTCCATGATCCGTCCCCTCGCTGCATTCACCCTGTTCGCCAGCCTGCTGGTGCCACTGGCGGCAAGCGCCGACAACCTGCCGCAACGCTGGGTCAGCGCCGGGGGCTCCCTGAGCGAGTGGGTGGTCGAGCTCGGCGGTGAGGCCAAACTGGTCGGCGTGGACACCACCAGCCAACACCCGGCTTCGTTGCAGAAGCTGCCCAGCGTCGGTTACCAGCGCCAACTGGCCGCCGAGGGCATTCTGGCCTTGCGCCCCGAGGTGCTGCTCGGTACCGAGGAGATGGGGCCGCCGCCGGTGCTGGGGCAACTGGCCGCCGCCGGCGTGAAGGTCGAGGCGCTGCCTGCCGATGCCGACCTGCAGGTGCTGCATGGCAATCTCAAACGCATTGGGATGCTGCTGGGCGACGAGGCGCGGGCCGAGAGCGTGTTCGCCGCTTATCAGGCGCGTCTGAGCGAACAGGCTGATTGGGTCGCAAAGGCCCAGGCGCAAAGCCCGGCACCGACCGTTCTGCTGCTGCTCGGCCATGCCGGCAGCAGCCCCATGGCCGGCGGCAAGGATACGACGGCGGCCTGGATGATCGAGCAGGCTGGCGGCAAGAACCTGACCACCCACGAAGGCTACAAGGCGCTGTCCACCGAGGCGCTGCTGGCGCTGGACCCTGAGGTGGTGATCTTCGCCGACCGCCGCCTGAGCGGCGACGAGGCCCGCCAGGCGCTGCTCAAGCAGAACCCGGCTCTGGCCTCGACCAAGGCCGGCAAGCAAGGGCGCCTGGTGGCCATCGATCCGACCCTGCTGGTCGGTGGGCTCGGCCCGCGCATTCCCGCCGGCCTCGCCGAGCTTTCTGCCGCCTTCTACCCCGGGCGTACACCGCTGGCACCCGCCACCCCATGAAACCGGTGATTGCCCCGCGCTCACTGTTCGTCGCGCTGGGCCTGCTGTTGGCACTCGCCTTGTGGTTGTCACTGGCCCTTGGGCCGGTGAGCCTGCCACTGGGCGATACCCTGCGGGCCGCCCTGCGCCTGGCCGGCTTACCGCTGGCGGACGATGGCCTGCAGCAGGCCGAGCTGATTCTTGGCCAGATACGCATGCCGCGCACCCTGCTGGGCCTGGCGGTCGGCGCCGTGCTGGCGCTGTGCGGCGTGGCCATGCAAGGGCTGTTTCGCAACCCGCTGGCCGACCCCGGCCTGATCGGCGTTTCCAGCGGTGCGGCGCTCGGCGCGGCCATCGCCATCGTTGGGGGCGCCGCCATGGGCGGGATGCCGGAGCTGTTCGCGCCTTACCTGCTATCGCTGTGCGCCTTTCTCGGCGGCCTGGTGGTGACCGCGCTGGTCTATCGCCTGGGGCGCCGCAACGGGCAGACCAGCGTGACCACCATGCTGCTTGCCGGCATCGCCCTCAATGCTCTGGCGTTCGCTTGCATCGGCCTGTTCACCTACCTGGCCGACGATGCCACCTTGCGCACCCTGACCTTCTGGAACCTGGGCAGCCTCAACGGCGCCAGCTATGCCCGGCTGTGGCCGCTGCTGCTGGTCACCCTGGCGGTGGCGCTGTGGCTGCCGCGCCGCGCCCAGGCGCTGAATGCCTTGCTGCTCGGCGAGTCCGAGGCCCGCCACCTGGGCGTTGCGGTGGAGCGCCTCAAGCGCGAGCTGGTGTTCTGTACCGCGCTGGGCGTGGGTGCCGCCGTGGCTGCCGCGGGGATGATCGGTTTCATCGGCCTGGTGGTGCCGCACCTGGTGCGGCTGCTGGTCGGCCCCGATCACCGCGTGCTGCTGCCGGCCTCGGCGCTGGCAGGCGCCAGTTTGCTGCTGCTCGCCGACCTGTTCGCGCGGCTGATCCTATCGCCCGCCGAGCTGCCCATCGGCATCGTCACCGCATTGATCGGCGCGCCGTTCTTTCTCTACCTGCTGCTGCGAGGACGCACCTGATGCTCAGTGCCCGCAAGCTGTCGATCCAGCGTGGCGACAAGACGGTGCTGGCCGATATCGACCTGCAACTGCAGCCTGGTGAAGTGCTGGGCGTGCTCGGCCCCAATGGCGCTGGCAAGAGCACCTTGCTGGGCGCCCTGTGCGGCGAGTTGAGCCCGGCAGCGGGTGAGGTCGTTCTGGATGATCGGCCGCTGCAGGACTGGCCGGGCACGGCACGCGCGCGGCGCCTGGCGGTGCTGCCGCAAAGCTCGTCGCTGAGCTTCGGTTTCGTGGTCGGCGATGTGGTGATGATGGGCCGCATGCCCCACGACACCGGCCGCGAGCGTGATGAACAGATCGTCCGTGAGGCACTGCAGGCCGCCGATGCCGAGCACCTGGCCGAACGCAGCTATCTGCAGCTGTCCGGCGGCGAGCGTCAGCGTGTGCACCTGGCGCGGGTGCTGGCGCAGCTGTGGCCGGGCGGTGCCGAGCAGACGCTGCTGCTCGACGAGCCGACCTCCATGCTCGATCCGTTGCATCAGCACACCACCCTGCAGGCCGTGCGCCGCTTCGCCGAACAGGGCGCCGCGGTGATGGTCATTCTCCATGACCTGAACCTGGCGGCGCGTTATTGCGACCGCCTGCTGTTGCTCAACGACGGTCGTGCGCATGCCATCGGCCTGCCTGCCGAGGTGCTGCGTGCCGAGCCGCTGCACGCGGTGTTCGGCCTGGAAGTGCTGGTGCAGCGCCACCCCGAACGCGGGCACCCGTTGATCGTTGCCCGCTGAAGGAAACCCGATGCGTACGCTGTTTTTCGCCCTGCTGTTGCTGCTCACTGCCTGCCAAAGCCAGCCCGTCCTGGCGCCCGTGCCCGCGTGGCAAAGCCCAGAGGGGCGCGGGCACGCCGACCTGGGGCAGATCATCGACCTGCATAGCGGCGCACGGTTGACGCCCGAGCAACTCGTCGCTCACCTGGCGAAGGCGTCCCGGTTGTTGGTCGGCGAGCAGCATGACAACCCGGATCACCATGCCCTGCAGCTGTGGTTGCTGCGCGCCCTGGAGGCGCGGCGAGCGCAAGGCAGCCTGTTGCTGGAAATGCTCGCGAACAGCCAGCAGCCGCAGGTCGAAGATGTGAAGCAGCAATTGCATAAAGGCCTGCAGATCGCCGATCTGCCCAAGGCGCTGGAGTGGAGTAACGGTTGGCCGTGGGCGCTGTACGGCCCCATCGTGCGTCATGCACTGGTGCAGGATTACCCGCTGCGTGCCGCGAATCTCGACCGTGTCGAGATCATGACGATTTACCGCAAGCAACCGCTGCTGAGAGGGGAGGCCTCGACCGCGGCGGCCGTGCAGGAACCGCTGCTGGCGCAGATTCGCGAGTCCCATTGCGACAAGCTGCCGAACAGCCAGCTGCCAGCGATGCTCGCCGTGCAGCAGCAACGCGACCGGCGCATGGCCGAGCAACTGTTGAAAGCGCCGCAGCCGGCAATGCTGTTCGCTGGCGCCTTTCACGTGCGCCGCGACCTGGGAGTGCCGCTGCACCTGAGTGACCTGGGCGAGCCGGATGGCACCCAGGTGCTGATCCTTTCCGAAGTGGGTAAACCGGTGACCGCCGAGCAAGCGGATTACGTGTGGTACACCGCCGCCTTGCCGCCCGAGGATCATTGCGCACGATTTCGCTAGCGCAAGATCCCCGTAGGGCAGGTCAGGTGCCTGTCCCAGAGGCGAGGCGCTCCGGTTATCGGCGCCTCTCAGGCAGGATCAGAACCTTTCCAGCACGATCTTGCCCTTGGCCTTGCCGCTTTCCAGCAGGGCATGGGCGCGGCGCAGGTTTTCGGCATTGATGGTGCCGAAGTGCTCGCCCAGGGTGGTTTTCAGGGTGCCGGCATCCACCAGGTCGGCGACGCGATTGAGCAAGCGGTGTTGCTCGATCATGTCGGCGGTCTCGAACAGCGAGCGGGTGAACATCAGTTCCCAATGCAGGGAGATGCTCTTGCGCTTGAGCTTCATCACGTCCAGCGGCTGCAGTGGGTCGTCGATCAGCGCCAGGCGGCCTTGCGGGGCCAGGGCTTCGACGATGGCGTCATAGTGCTGGTCGGTCTGGGTCAGGCTTGCCACGTGGGTGACCTGGGCGATGCCGATCCGCGCCAGTTCTTCGTTCAGCGGCTTGCTGTGGTCGATCACATGATGGGCGCCCAGTTCGCGAACCCAGGCCTGGGTTTGCGGACGCGAGGCGGTGCCGATCACGGTCAGCCCGGTGAGCTGTCGGGCCAGTTGCACGAGGATCGAGCCGACGCCACCGGCGGCGCCGATGACCAATAGGCTCTGGCCCTGGTCGGCCGTGCCATCGGCGACCTGCAAGCGGTCGAACAGCAGTTCCCAGGCAGTGATGGCGGTCAGCGGCAGGGCAGCGGATTCGGCGAAGGGCAGGCTGCTTGGCTTGCGACCGACGATGCGCTCGTCGACCACGTGCAGCTCGCTGTTGGCTCCGGCACGGTTGATGGCGCCGGCGTAGGCGACTTCATCACCGACCTTGAACAGCGTCACCTCGCTGCCGACCGCCTTGACCACACCGGTGGCGTCCCAGCCCAGCACCTTGGGCTGGCCGGCGTCGGGGGCCACGTTACGGCGGATCTTGGTGTCCACCGGGTTCACGGAGATGGCTTTCACTTCGACGAGCAGGTCGCGCGGGCCGGGCGTCGGTGCGTCGAGCGTGACGTCCTGCAGAGCCTGCGGATTATCGATGGGCAGCGACTGGTGATAGGCAACGGCTTTCATGGGAGCGTCCTGTAGGGGCGTGGGATGGAGGGCAGCTTGCGCCAATCCATTGCCAGGAAAAACCATAGGCAGCTAGAGTCTCTTTCAATATTTTTTTGAAGATGATCGCCATGCTGCGTTTCGATGACCTGCAACTGTTCGTGCGCATTGCCGGGGAAGGCAGCCTGTCGGCGGCTGCGCGCCAGCTGGACATATCGCCCGCTGTGGCCAGCGCCGGCCTCAAGCGCCTGGAGCAGCAGTTGCAGGCGCGCCTTTTCGTACGCTCGACCCGTAGTTTGCGGCTGACCGCCGACGGCGAGGCCTTTCTGCTGCATGCCCGCCAAGCGCTGCAGAGCCTGGAGGCGGGGCGCCAACAACTGGCTGGCAGCAAGTCGGCGATCAGCGGGCCGCTGCAACTCGCGGCGCCCTCGGACTTCGGCCGTAACACGCTGCTGCCCTGGCTCGATACCTTCATGCAGACGCATCCCCAGGTGCAATTGCGCCTGCTGCTTGGCGACCGGGTCACCGATCTGTTTCGTGAGCCCGTCGACATCGCCCTGCGCTACGGCGAGCCGGAGGACTCGAGCCTGGTGGCGCTGCCGGTGGCGCCGGGCAACCGCCGGGTACTGTGCGCTGCGCCAGCCTACCTGCAGCGCCATGGCGAGCCGCGGCAGATCGCTGATTTACGCCAGCACAACTGTCTGATCTATATGCTCGGCGGCCGTGCCTACGAGCGCTGGCGCTTTCACGACGGCGACCGGGCGCACAGCCTGCAGGTGGCGGGTGATCGCCTCAGCGACGATGCCGATGTGGTGCGGCGCTGGGCCGTGGCTGGCGCCGGGGTGGTCTATAAATCCTGGCTGGACGTGGCCGGCGACGTGCACGCCGGGCGCTTGCGCATCCTCTTGCCGGAGGTGCTTGGCGAGCCGACCCCGTTGAATCTGATCTGCACCCACCGCGAGCAGTTGAGCAAGCCGGTGCACCTGCTGCGCGAGTTCGTGCAGGCGCGTTGTAGCGAGTTGCTGGCGCAGGCGCCGTGGCGCCGTTAAGCTGCTGCGGCAATCCACCACAGCCCGTTTGCCGCCACTGCCCCTAAAATCGCCAGCCATGAACCTGTCCCGTTCCAACCGCTCGTTGCTCGCCTGGGTGCTGTATTTCAGCGTCCTGTTCAGCGCGCTCGCCTGTGCGGTCAGTCATGGGCAGATGACCGGCCTGCAGCTCAGCGGCATGGATGGCGGCTACTGCGGCCTGGATGCCAGCGGCAGCATGGACATGGGCGGCGTGGATTCGGGCGTGCCGATGCCGTTCATGGGCTCGGTGTGTCCGTTGTGCTCCACCTTCGTGGCCCTGGCCCTGGCGGCCTTCTTCGGCCTGCTCGGCTTGCTGCCCCGGCAGCGCCCCGCCACCCCACGCCCCAGCGCCGAGCCCGGTGGGGCGGTCCGTTACCTGTGGCCCTCGGCCAACCCTCGCGCTTCGCCCCTGATCGCCTGAATCGCTGATTGTCGTTGCCTGCTGCGCTTGTCGCCGTGGGCAGTTCGCTCATGCATACGATCGGGCTTCACATGAAAAACGCGACACCGTCGTTCTATAACCTCGCCTGGCGCTGGCACTTCTATGCCGGGCTGTTCGTCATTCCATTCATGATCATGCTGTCGCTGACCGGCATCATCTACCTGTTCAAACCGCAGCTCGACGGGCTGATGTACGCCGACCTGCTGCAGGTCGAGGCCAGCGGCCAGCCGCTGACCGCCGACGAGATGCTCGCCCGCGTGCAGGCCGTTTACCCCCAGGGCAGCATCGGCAAGTACTTGCCGCCGGTGGACGCCGACCACAGCGCCCAGTTCGTGGTGAAGGTCGGCGAGCGCACCCGCAACGTGTTCGTCGACCCCTATGGGGGCGCCATCCTCGGTACCCAGGACGCCCACAGCAACCTGCAGGCCCTGGCTCGCTCAGTGCACGCCGACCTGTTGATCGGCACGCCGGGCGATCGGCTGATCGAACTGGCGGCCGGCTGGGGCGTGGTGCTGGTGGTTTCCGGGCTGTACCTGTGGTGGCCGCGTGGGCGTGGCGCTGGTGTGCTATGGCCACGGCTGTCGGCTCGTGGCCGCTTGTTCTGGCGTGATCTGCATGCCGTGACCGGCTTCTGGGGCGCCTTGCTACTACTGTTCATGCTGCTCACCGGCATGACCTGGACCGGCTTCTGGGGCAAGCAGTTCGCTGGTGCCTGGAACCAGTTTCCGGCCGCCATGTGGGATCAGGTGCCGACCTCCGACCGCCAGGCTGGTGAGCTCAATCAGAGCCACAGACAGACTGTGCCCTGGGCGCTGGAGAATACCCCGCTGCCCGAATCCGACCCCCATGCGGCGCACAATGGCGGCGCCACTCCGGCATCCACCGCCAACCCGACCGTGGGCCTGCAGCAGGTGGTGGACATCGCCAGCGAGCGAAACGTGCACCCTGGCTACAGCATCACCTTTCCGACCACGCCGACCGGCGTCTACACCATCGCGGTGTTCGCCGACGATCCGCGCAACGACGCCACCCTGCATGTCGATCAATACAGCGCCGCGGTGCTGGCCGACGTGCGTTGGGCCGACTACGGCCTGGCGGCGCGCGCGGTGGAAAGTGGCGTGATGCTGCACATGGGCAAGCTCTATGGCCTGCCGCACCAGCTGTTCATCTTCGCCGTGTGCCTGCTGGTTCTGCTCAGCTCGGTCAGCGGCCTGATCATGTGGTGGAAGCGCCGGCCCGCTGGTGGCCTGGGCGTGCCGCCGCTGCGTCATGACCTGTCACGCTGGAAGGTCGGCGTGGCGATCATGATCGGCCTCGGTGTGCTGTTCCCCCTGGTCGGCGCCTCGCTGCTGGCTATCTGGGCGCTGGATTATCTGCTGCTGTCGCGCCTCGCCAGTCGGCGCCTGGCCTGACCCAACCGGCGGCTGCCCGTGGCGGTCGCCCCGGAATTCTATTGAAGGAGAAGCACCATGACACTGAAGAAACTCGCTCTGACCGCTGCATTGCTCGCCACCAGCCTGCTGGCCAACGCGCATGAATACGAAGTCGGCCAACTGCACATCGATCACCCCTGGTCGCGTGAAATGCCGCCGGTGGCGCCGACCGCCGCCGCCTATTTCGTGGTGCACAACAAGGGCGATGCCGATGACCGCCTGCTCACCGTCGAGACACCCGTGGCCGGCAAGGCGGAGATTCACGAGCATGCCCACGTAGGCGGCATGATGAAAATGCAGCAGGTGCAGAACGTGGTGATTCCTGCCGGCGGCGAAGTGAAGTTCGCGCCCATGGGCTATCACGTGATGCTGTTCAACCTGAAGCAGCAGGCCCAGGCCGGTGAACGCTTTCCGCTGACCCTGACCTTCGAGAAGGCCGGGTCGGTGACGGTTGAGGTGGCGGTGCAGAAGGATGAGCCAGCGGCGGAAGGTGGGCATGACCATAAGGGGCATTGATCACACCTGCCGTGCGTGGCAACTTGCCTAACGGTTCTCGCTACGCCGTACTGAGGTGCTTTTTTCCACAAGGCTCACAGGCAACATCAATTGCCCCTTCAGGAGGCCGAGTGGAATCGTTGTGTAGAGGGTTGAGCGGCATGGATGCCGCGAGAGCCGCGATGGGCCAGGGATGGCCCTTCGCGGCGTGCCCTCGGAGCAACGATGTAGCGAGGGAACCCCGGCGAAGCCGGGGCCGGATGTCGGGGCTAGACCTTTTGGTTTCTTTTGGGGCAATGCCAAAAGAAACCCGCTCGTCAGAGCGGAACTGAAGGCAAAAGCAACACGGTAATCCTGACTATCCACAGTGGACGGATAAAAGCGTCGTCCACCCTACACGGCGGCTGAGCGACGTTTCACACCAGTCGAGCGTCCAGGCTGTTCTGCGCCAGTCGCTTGGCCTGCTCTTCGCTCATGCCCAGGCCTTCGTGCAGAGCCATGAAGTTTTCGGTGACGTAGCCGCCGAAATAGGCCGGGTCGTCGGAGTTGACGGTGACCTTCACGCCGCGCTCGAGCATGTCGAGGATGTTGTGCTGGCCCATGTGCTCGAACACGCACAGCTTGGTATTGGACAGCGGGCAGACGGTCAGCGGAATCTGCTCGTCGATGATGCGTTGCATCAGCCGCTCGTCCTCGCTGGCACGTACGCCATGGTCGATGCGCACGATCCTCAGCAGATCCAGGGCTTCCCAGATGTACTCCGGCGGGCCTTCCTCGCCGGCATGGGCCACGGCGTGCAGGCCTTCGCTGCGGGCCTTGGCGAACACGCGCTCGAACAGGCGTGGCGGAAACCCCTTCTCCGAGCTGTCGAGGCCAACGCCGATAAAAGCATCGCGGAACGGCATGGCCTGCTCCAGGGTCTGGAAGGCCTGCTCTTCGGGCAGGTGGCGCAGGAACGCGAGGATCAGGCCGTGGCTGATGCCTAGCTGCTTCTCGCCATCGACCAGCGCGCCCTTGATGCCGCGCATCACCACGTCGAAGGGAATGCCGCGGTCGGTGTGGGTCTGCGGGTCGAAGAACGGCTCGACGTGCACCACGTTCTGCGCCTTGCACTTGAGCAGGTAGGCCCAGGTCAGGTCGTAGAAGTCCTGTTCGGTGCGCAGCACATCGGCGCCGCGGTAATACAGGTCGAGGAATTCCTGCAGGTTGTTGAAGGCGTAAGCCGCGCGTAGCGCCTCGACATCGCTCCAGGGCAGGGCGATGCGGTTGCGCTCGGCCAGGGCGAACAGCAGCTCGGGCTCGAGGGAGCCTTCGAGATGCAGGTGCAGTTCGGCCTTGGGCAGGGCGTTGAGCCAGTCGTACATGGGTAAATCTCGTTCAGTCAAAGCGTGGCCGCGAAGTTTACCCCTATGCGCTCAACCGTGCGGCATCCGAGGGCATCAACGGTAAGTGACTGGAATTATTTACAGGATGTTGCAGTCGGAGCAGGATCGCTCTTATCGCCCTGAAAGGAATCATTCATGTTGAATGCCATCAAGCAGGAATACTGGTTGCTGCTGGCCGTGCTCGCCGCCCTGATCGCCCTGCCGATGGAGCATGCGTTACTCGGCCATGGCCAGGCCATCGCGCTGGCCGGTGCCGTCGCGCTGATCGCCGCCATCGTCTGCGCATCGCTGCGCGTCGCCCACCATGCCGAGCAACTGGCCGAGCGTGTCGGCGACCCTTACGGCACCATGATTCTCACTCTGTCGGCGGTGCTGGTCGAGGTGGTGATCCTGGCGATCATGATGAGCAACCAGGCGTCACCGACCCTGGTGCGTGACACCATCTATTCGGCGGTGATGCTCGACATCAACGGCATTCTCGGCCTGGCCGCGCTGATGGGCGGCATCAAACATGGCGAGCAGCCGTACAACGATGACTCGGCACGTAGCTACAGCGTGATGATCCTCACGGCCATGGGCATTTCCATGGTGGTGCCCGAGTTCATTCCCGAGTCGGACTGGAAGGCGTATTCGATGTTCACCATCGGCGCCATGCTGGTGCTCTACGCAGTGTTCCTGCGCATGCAGGTCGGCCCGCACAGCTATTTCTTCAGCTACAGCTACCCGGAGAAGAAGCACCGTGGCGGTGAAGGGCACGGCGACGACGAGTCTCAGGTCAACGTGGCCTGGTCGATCGGCGTGCTGGTGTTCGGGGTAATCGTCATCGGCGTGCTCGCCGAGGTGATGTCCCTGGCGCTGGATGTCGGCCTGGAAGGTACCGGCGCGCCGCCCGTGCTGACCGCCATCGTGGTGGCCGGCATTTCCGCGGCGCCGGAGATCCTCACCGCCCTGCGGGCGGCGCTGGCGAACCGTATGCAGTCGGTGGTCAACATCGCTCTGGGTGCGTCGCTGTCGACGGTGATTCTCACTGTACCGGTGATGGAAGCCATGGCGTTGTACAGTGGGCAGCCCTTCCAGATGGCCATGACCCCTGTGCAGACGGTGATGGTGTTCATCACCCTGATCGTCTGCGCCATCAACCTCAACGACGGCGAAACCAATGCCATCGAGGGCATGACTCACTTCGTGCTGTTTGCCACGTTTATCATGTTGGCGATGCTGGGGCTTTAGGTCGCCGTCATTACCGAGGTATCGATGGGCTGCGCCTAAGCGGCCCGGCCCATCCTACGGCCTTGAGGCTAACACCGCCTTCAGTGGGAGCGGGCCATGCCCGCGAATTTGTCGCGCGCATGGCGCGCTCCCACGAAGTGTCGCGAGAGCCGAAGGATGGGCGCCCCGCCCATCAACTCAAAGCGCTTACCAGGCGATCTTCTGGCCCTGGTAGTCGACGAAGTGATGGCCGCCCTGGCCGGCGAAGCGCTCGACCTGGGCGATCAGACCGCGGCAACTGTCGGCGACTTCGACCATGGCGTTCTCGCCGCCCATGTCGGTCTTCACCCAGCCCGGATGCATCGACAGTACGGTCGGGCGCGGCTCCGGCAATTCGCAGACGAAGCTGTTGGTCAGCGAGTTCAGCGCTGCCTTGCTGGCCTTGTACAGCGCCAGGTTGTTGCCCTCCGGGTTGGCCACGCTACCCAGCCCCGAGCTCATGAACGCCAGCACGCCGGTCTGCGGGCGCAGTTGGCCGACCAGGCGCGTGGCCAGGCGGATCGGCGCCGTGACGTTTGTCATGAACAGTTGGCCGAGCTCCTCGGCTGTGGCCTGTGCAGCCGACTGGTGACTGGGGCCCAGAACGCCAGCGTTGACGAACAGCAGGTCGAAGACCTGGCCCTGCAGGCGTTGCACCAGAGCATCCAGCGCAGCGCCGTCATCGATATCCAGTGATTCGATCTGCACACCGCTCAATGCCTGCAGTTCGGTGGCACGCGCCGGGCTGCGCACGGTGGCGGTCACCTGCCAGCCATCGGCGTGCAGCTGGCGTACCAAGCCCAGGCCGATGCCGCGCGAGGCGCCGATGATCAAGGCAGTTTTGTTCGAAGGCATGACGAAGCTCCGCTAATTGGCAAGGCCCATCAGCTTAGCAAGGGCGCGCAACTGTTACCTCGGATTACTACATATTCACTGACAAATCATGGGCTTAGCGACGCCGATCATAAAGGTTCGTGAAAGGTTGGCTTTCTAGAGTCCGCGCCTCCTGTCGTGCGAGTGGCGACTGAACAAGAAAAAGAGGAGAAATCGGTTTGTTGACCCTGATTGGCCTGTTGACCATCGTTTGCCTGGTGGCCCTGTTGCTCAGCGGGCGCATGTCGCCCGTATTGCCCCTGATCATGGTGCCGCTGCTGGGCGCCTTCTGCGCCGGTTTCGGCCCGGCGGAAATCTCGGTGTTCTTCAACGATGGGGTCGGCCGGGTCATCAGCATCGCCACCATGTTCATCTTCGCCATCACCTTTTTCGGCGTGATGCAGGACACCGGCTTGTTCCGGCCGATCATCGGCTTCATGGTGCGGCTGACCCGCGGCAACGTGATCGCCGTGGCAGTGGCTACCGCGATCATCGGTATGCTCGCCCACCTGGACGGCGCCGGTGCGACCACCTTTCTGCTGACCATCCCGGCCCTGCTGCCGCTCTACAAGCAATTGCGCATGAGCCCGTACCTGATGTTGATGCTGCTGGCCATCGGCGCCGGCATTCTCAACATGGTGCCCTGGGCCGGCCCGCTCGGCCGTTCGGCGGCGGTGACGGGCATCGAGGTCACCGAACTTTGGCGACCGCTGATCGCTGTGCAGGGTGTCGGCGTGGTGCTGCTGGTGGCGATGGCGGCCTTGCTGGGCTGGCGTGAGCAGCGCCGCATCGCGCGCACCGGTGGCACCGTGATCGAGGATGGCGAGAGCGATCATATCGGCAACCCGGGTGAGCTCAGCGATGAGGAGCGGGCGCTCGAACGGCCCGGGCGCATGTGGATCAATGCCAGCCTGTTCCTGGCGGTGCTGGTCTCGCTGTTCACCGGCATCCTGCCAGCGGGCTATGTGTTCATGATCGGCCTGAGCCTGGCCATGTTGATCAACTACCCGGACGGCAAGTTGCAGATGAAACGTCTGGCAGTGCATTCGCCGGCAGCGCTGAGCATGGGCATGATCATCCTGGCCGCCGGCTCGATGCTCGGCATTCTCTCAGGCACCGGCATGCTCACCTCCATCGCCCAGGATCTCGTCAAGGTGCTGCCCGAACCGATGGTCGGCCAGCTGCACATCATTCTGGGCTTCTTCGGTCTGCCGATGGAGTTCCTGCTGAGCACCGATGCGTACTACTTCGGCCTGCTGCCGGTGGTGCTGGAGGTGGTCGAAAGCCACGGCGTGGAGGCTGCCGGCGTGGTCTACGCGCTGATGATCGGCAACATCATCGGCACCTTCATCAGCCCGTTCTCGCCGGCCCTGTGGCTGGCGCTGGGCCTGGCCCGTCTGCAGATGGGCCAGCACATCCGTTATTCATTCTGGTGGATGTGGCTGTTTTCGCTGCTGATGCTCGGCGTTGCGGCGCTACTTGGGCTGTTCTGAACCGAAAAGGCGCCGTGAGTACGGCGCCTTTTCGTTATCAGCGTCCCAGTCGGCGCAGCTCGTCGGACTCGACGATGCGCAACCCTTCGCCGTCTTCCAGCGCCAGGCGCCATAGCGCACGGGCCAGGGCGGTCACCTCGATGGCGCGATGCTTGCCCGGCAGCCAGCGCAAAAAGGGCGCGGCCAGCCGCTCGCCGAGGCGGAACTCGTTGCGCGGGCCGAGCAGCAGGGAAGGGCGGGCGATGGTCAGTTGTGGCCAACCCTGAGCCTTGAGTGCCTCTTCGGTCTGCCCCTTGGTGCGGTTGTAGAACACCGACGAGCCCGGATCGGCACCGATGGCGCTGACTACCAGCAGATGGCGGGCGCCCAGTTCCCGGGCGCGGGCGGCGAAGGCCAGCACCAGGTCGTGATCGACGGCGCGAAAGGCGTCCTGGGAACCGGCCTGCTTGATGGTGCTGCCCAGGCAGCAGAAGGCGGTGTGTACCGGGCCGTCGAGCACGGGCAGCAGATCGAGCAACTCGCCGACCGGATTTTCCAGATGAGGATGTTCGGCCAGCGGCTTGCGACTCGGGGCCAGCACGCGCTCGACGGTGGGTTCGTTGAGCAGGCGATCCAGCAGGTGTTCACCGGTCATGCCCGAAGCGCCTGCCAGAAGAATGTGCTGGGGAGTCAAATACATTGTCGATCCTCGACTGCTATTCATTATCAGGCCGTTGAAAAACTACCTGCGTTGCCATCGCTGCGTTAAAAACAGCCTCAAAATGCTCATTTACAGCATGTAGACTGCGCTTTTTCGGCTGTTTTTGCCTTGCACTGGCTGCCTCGCCTACGTTTTTCAGCAGCCTGTGATGGAGTTTAGAGGGCAATCGCCGATTTATCGTTCAAGGCGCTTCGCTGTGTGCCTGGCGCAGCGCATCCCAGTGCTGGAGCACTGCGGCAGGCGCCCAGATCTGCGGTTCGGACGGCTCGAAGCCATCGGCCTGCTCGCGCTCGGCTACTGCAGCGCGGGCCAGCTCGAAAGCCTCTTGCAAGTCGTCGGTCTGTTGCAGCGCTTCGGCGAACAGGGCGCGACCGAAGTAGGTGAAGTCGGCCTCCTCGGAGCAGCCGAATGACACCCGGTCGGCGCGCGCGGCGGTCATCAGCAGGGTCTTTTCGTTTTTCAGAGCAGCAATGAAACCGCCGGAATAGCAGGCGGAGATCACCACCACCTTGTCGCGCTCGGCCAGCGGTTCGAGCAGGCTGGCCAGTTCGTCGGCGGGCAGGTCGGCGAGCTGCAGGCGCGGCTGGTCCAGGTTCAGCTCGTGAGTGCGCGAGCCGTGGCTGGTCAGGTAGATGAACACCAGGTCTTCCGGCCCCGTGCGTTCGGCAACGGCCTGTACCGCGCGGCGCAAGTTCTCGCGGGTCGCCAGGGGACGATCGGCCAGGTGGTCACGATGGTTGGCCAGGGTGATGCGGCCGTGGGCTGCGAAGCGCTCGGCCAGCAGGTCCGCCACGTAATCGGCTTCGCGCAGGAACACGCTCTGCTTGCCGTCTCCGGCCAGGGTCAGGGCATAGAGTTCGCCACGTGGCGTCGAGGTCGGCAGTGCGGCAATGGCCTGGTCGAGCAAATCGCCTTGTTTCAGCAGGCCGATTTCCAGCGGATCAGGCAACGCCAGGCCGTTTTCGTCGCGTACCCGAAGGCCGCGGCGCCAGGTGCCTTGCTGCCGGGTACCGTCAACACCGACCAGCGTGCCCTGGCCATTGAACTGGCCATTGGCAAACTGACCGTCGTAGCGGCCGCCGTCGGCTTGCTGCAGATGGCCTTCGCCCTGGTAGCGCCAGTCGCGAAATTGCCCCGTATAGCGGCTGCCATCGGTGCCGCGGTATTCGCCCTTACCGTTGAGCGCGCCTTCTGTAAAGGTACCGCTCCAGACATCGCCGGCCGCGTTCTGATAGCGGCCCTTGCCGTGGAACAGGCTGTCCTTGAATTCGCCGTCGTAGCTGTCGCCGTCACTGCCGCGGTAGCTGCCGGCACCCTTGAGCTGGCCGCCAGCGAAGTGCCCGGAAAGCTGGTTGCCGAGTTCGTCCTCGCGCAGGCCCTGACCGTCTGGCAAACCCTTGGTGAAGAGCCCCTGGAAGCGGCTGCCGTCAGCCTGTTCGAGAATGCCGAAGCCGTGGAAGCGGCCTGCGTGGAACTGCCCGCGGTAGGTTTGCCCGGCTTCCTCCAGCACGCCTTCGCCGCTGAACCGGCCCTGGCGGAAGCCGCCGCTGTAGCGGCTGCCATCGGCTTTGCTCAGCGTGCCCTGGCCATCGTAACGGCCGGCGGCGAATTCACCGACGTAATGCTCGCCGTCGGCGCTCTGCCACTCCCCGGCGCCTTGGCGTTGGCCATCGACGAAATGGCCGACATAACGGCTGCCATCGGGATAGTCCAGGCGGCCTTCGCCCTGCAGCAGGCCTTCGATCACCTCGCCGTGGTAGCGCGAACCGTCGGGCAGGATTGCGTCGGGAGGAAGCAGTTGAGTGCTCGGGCCGCAGGCCGTGAGGGCGAGGGTCAGGGCCAAAGGCGCGAGGCGAAACATGCAGTACATCCCTGTCGGATAAGCGTTGCCGGCAGTATGCCGCAAACCGCCTGGCGACGCGCAGCCATGCTGATCAGGCTGCTGGAGCGGGATCTGCCCCTGTTAAGCGGCCTGCATTCGCGGCCTATAATGCCGCCTTGTTGACGGGCCGCGCTCGTCGAGTTTGCGGGGAATAATCATGCTGCTTCGTGGCCTGTTCTGGCTGGTGCTGTGTCAATTGCTCGGCACGGCGATCAATGCGCTGTTTCTGCCGATGCTGCCGGGGCCGATTCTCGGCATGCTGCTTTTGGTGGTGTTCCTGCTTTGTCGGGGCCAGGTCGACGAACCGATCCAGCAGGCGGCCAGCGGCTTGCTCAAGTACCTGCCGCTGCTGCTGGTGCCGCCAGCGGTGGGGGTGATGGCTTATGCCGAGGCCATCGCTGCCGACTTCTGGGCGGTGATCGGCGCGCTGGTGCTGTCGCTGATCCTGTCCCTGGTGTTCGCCGGCTGGATGATGCAGAAGCTGATCGAGCGCCAGGCGCGCCGTCGGGAGCTGCCATGATGCTCGACTGGCACGGCGCCTGGATGGCCGTCACCCATCACCCGCTGTTCGGCGCGGGCGTCACCCTGGGCGCCTATCAGTTGGCGATTGCCGTTTACGAGAAGACTCGCCTGGTATTTCTGCAGGCGGTGCTGGTGTCCACCATGCTGGTGATCGCCATCCTGCTGCTGTGCGGCCTGACCTTTGCCGAATACAAGATCAGCGCCGATGCGCTGACCATTTTCCTCGGTCCCGCCACCGTCGCGCTGGCGGTGCCGCTGTATCTCAACCTGCGGCGCATCCGCCAGGTGTTCTGGCCCACGGTGCTCACCCTGCTGGTTGCGGGCGTGGTCGCCACCGTGCTCGGCGTCGCCCTGGCCTGGATGTTGGGCGCCGAGCACAACATGCTGATGAGCATGGCGCCCAAGTCCGTCACCTCGCCGATCGCCATGCTGGTGGCCAGCCAGATCGGCGGCCTGGCGGCGCTGGCGGCGGTGTTCGTGATGATCACCGGGGTGCTGGGCGCAATCATCGGGCCGTCGTTGCTGCGCCTGTGTGGTGTGCGCAATCATGCCGCCATGGGCATGGCGCTAGGCATGACCGCCCATGCGGTCGGCACCTCCCGGGCCATGCAGGAGAGTGAGGAGTGCGGCGCCTTCGCCGCGCTGGCCATGAGCCTGATGGGTGTGTTCACGGCGATCCTGCTGCCGCTCGCCATCGTCTTCCTGAATTGAGAGTTGCAATGACCTTACCTCTGTTTCCGCTGCACACCGTCCTGTTTCCCGGCTGCACGCTGGATCTGCAGATATTCGAGGCGCGCTATCTGGACATGATCAGCCGCTGCATGAAACAGGGTGAAGGCTTTGGCGTGGTGTGCATCGTCGAAGGCGCCGAGGTCGGTGAGGCCGCCGAGCGCGTCGCGCAGATCGGCTGCGAAGCGCGAATCACCGATTTTCAGCAGCGCCCCAACGGTCTGCTGGGCATTCGTGTGCAGGGCGGGCGGCGCTTTCGGGTCAAGCAGGCCCAGGTGCTGCCGGACAAGCTGACCCTGGCTCAGGTCGAGTGGCTGGACGAGCAGCCCGAACTGCCGCTGGGCGAAGACCAGGCTGACTTGCTGGCGCTGCTCGGCGCCCTGGCCGAGCATCCGATGGTCGCCAGCCTGGACATGGGCGGCGGCGCCGACAGCCAGGCCGAGCTGGCCGACAAGCTCGGCTATCTATTGCCGTTCAGTGCCGAGCAGAAAGTCGCCTTGCTCGCCGAGCCCGATGCCACCCAGCGCCTGGAGATGCTCCAGGCCTGGGTGGAAGAGCTGCAGGGCGACGGCGCTGCTCAATAGCGATAGATTTCCACGCCTTCGGACATACGCAGCAGCGCCATGCTCGTCAGCAGCAACGCGCAGCCCGGCACGATCATCCACCAGACCCTGGCCGGCAGCGGTGGTAGCGAGGCGAAGCGCTGCATCAGCGCCAGGCTCAGCGCGCACAGGCTGCTGGCCAGCAGGGCGCCGGCGATGATGTCGCTCGGCCAGTGCACACCCAGGTAGACCCGCGACAAGGCGATGAACAGCGCCGGCAGGCAGGCCAGCAAGATCCAGGTCAGGCGCAGGCGGGCCGGTTGGCCGCGACCGGCGAGGATGGCAACTGTAAGGAAGAATGCAAAGGCCGCCGAACTGTGCCCGCTGGGAAAACTGTAGGTATGCAGCGGCTCGAGCAGAACCTCGGGGCGCGCCCGCTCGAAGAAGTTCTTGAGCATGCCGTTGGCCAGCGCAGTGCTGAGCATGGCACCGCCGGCGAACAGCAGCGCCTGCCATTTGCGGGTGATCAGCAGCAGGATGCACAGCAGCGCGGCGACCGCCAATTGCACGTCGAAGTCGCCGAAGTGGGTGATCATCACGGCGATGTGGTCGAAGCGCGGATTGCGTTGTTCCTGGATCAGCGTCATCAGGCCCTGGTCGAGGGCGATCAGATGTGGCCAGCCGATGAACAGGGCGACCAGCAGGATGGTGCCCAGCCCTGCGGCGATCACGCTGGCCTGGCGCTGTTCGCGAAGGCTGCTCTGAACCGTCAGCACCAGCAACAAGGCAAGGCCACCTGCCACCACCGCGGCCTGTGGCCAGAAACCCTCCGGTAGCGGCAGGCGCAAGGCAGCGCCTGCGGCCCATCCCGGCAGCAGGTAGGCGACCGACCAGCCGGCGGCGGCCAGCATGCTGACGGCGATGAAGCGGCCGAGCGGCATGCTCAGCATGCCGGCGACCATCGGCAGCATCGGGCGCAGCGGGCCGATGTAGCGGCCCAGCAGCAGGCTGGCGACGCCATAGCGTTCGAAATAGGTTTCCGCGCCGCTCAGCCACTGCGGGTGGCTGCGCAAACCCGGCAAGCGGCGGATGTCCTGGTGGAAGTAGCGCCCCAGGGCGTAGGAGATGGCATCGCCGAGCAGGCCGCCGAAGTAGGCCAGCGCCAGGGTTTCCCACAGGCTCAGGGCGCCGTTGCCGGCCATCACGCCGACGGCGAACAGCAGCACGGTGCCGGGAACGATGATGCCGGCGATGGCCAGGCATTCGATGCAGGCGATCACGAAGATCGCCAGGCCCAGCCATTGCGGGTTGGCCGCCAGCCAGGTAGTCAGACTATCGAGCCATTGGCCCATGGATGGACACCTTCATAGAGGAGAAATCGAGGCTTCGACCTGCCCAGCTGAAAAGCGGTTCCTTTGGCGGGCGAACGCGGCCAGGCGGCGACAGCGGTGGATCATAGCAACGCGCCAGGTGATTGAAAGGGCGTTCGAACGCTCGGTTACAAGCCTTTGATGACCATCTGCCAGGCACCGCTGTGCGCGGGGCGGCATGACCGCTATAATCAGCAACTTTTTCCAACTGCCGACCTGAGTTGCCATGACCGAGTCCGTGCTTGACTACATGACCCGCCTGGGCCGCGCTGCCCGCCAGGCTTCGCGCGTACTCGCGCGGGCCAGCACCGCGCAGAAGAACCAGGCCCTGCAGGCCGCCGCCGCCGCCCTCGATGCCGCGCGTGGCGAGCTGGCTGCCGCCAATGAGCTGGACGTTGCCGCTGCCCGCGCCAACGGGCTGGAGCCGGCCATGGTCGACCGCCTGGCGCTGACCCCGAAGGTCATCGACAGCATGATCGAAGGCCTGCGTCAGGTCGCCACGCTGCCGGACCCGATCGGCGAGATCCAGGGCATGCGCTATCTGCCGTCCGGCATCCAGGTCGGCAAGATGCGCGTACCGCTGGGCGTGATCGGCATCATCTACGAGTCGCGGCCAAACGTGACCATCGATGCCGCCAGCCTGTGCCTGAAGTCCGGCAACGCCACCATCCTGCGCGGCGGCTCGGAAGCGATTCATTCCAATCAGGCCATCGCCCGTTGCATCCAGGCCGGCTTGGCCGAGGCCGGCCTGCCAGCCAGTGCGGTGCAAGTGGTGGAAACCACCGATCGCGCGGCCGTGGGTGCGCTGATCACAATGCCCGAATTCGTCGACGTCATCGTGCCGCGGGGCGGCAAGGGGCTGATCGAGCGCATCAGCCGCGACGCCAAGGTGCCGGTGATCAAGCATCTCGACGGTGTTTGCCATGTTTACGTGGATATCGCCGCCGATTTCGACAAGGCCATCCGCGTTTGCGACAACTCGAAAACCCAGCGGTACTCGCCATGCAATGCCATGGAAACCCTGCTGGTGCACGCCGATATCGCCGCCCGCGTGCTGCCGCCACTGGCCGCCATCTACCGCGACAAGGGCGTCGAGCTGCGCGGCGACGCGCAGACGCGCGCGCTGCTCGGTGATGACGTGCTGGAGGCCAGCGAAGACGACTGGTACGCCGAGTACAACGCGCCGATCCTGGCGATCCGTGTGGTCGACTCGCTGGACGCCGCCATCGAGCACATCAACACCTACGGCTCGCAGCACACCGACGCGATCATCACCGAGAACTTCAGCGATGCGCGGCGCTTCCTCACCGAAGTGGATTCCAGCTCGGTGATGGTCAATGCTTCGACGCGCTTCGCCGATGGCTTCGAGTACGGGCTGGGCGCCGAGATCGGCATTTCCACCGACAAGCTGCATGCCCGCGGCCCGGTCGGCCTGGAAGGGCTGACCAGCGAGAAATACGTTGTATTCGGCGACGGGCACGTGCGCACCTGATGGCCGATCCCAGGCGCATCGGGCTGCTCGGCGGTACGTTCGACCCGGTGCATATCGGCCACTTGCGCGGTGCGCTGGAGGTGGCCGAGTTCATGGCACTGGACGAGTTGCGGCTGATCCCCAGTGCGCGGCCGCCACACCGTGAAACCCCGCAGGTCGGGGCGCAGGATCGCCTGTCGATGGTCGAGCAGGCGGTGGCAGGGCTCTCGCCGCTGCAGGTGGATGATCGCGAGCTCAAACGCGACAAGCCGTCGTACAGCATCGATACCCTGGAGTCGCTGCGTGCTGAGCTGGCTGCGGACGACCAGTTGTTTCTGATTCTGGGCTGGGATGCCTTTTGCGGTTTGCCAGCCTGGCACCGTTGGACCGAGCTGCTGCAGCACTGCCACATTCTGGTACTGCAGCGCCCGGATGCTGACAGCGAGGCGAGCGAGCCGCTGCGCGACCTGGTAGCCGCGCGCAACGTGGCAGACCCGCTGGCGCTGAGAGGCCCGGCAGGGCAGATTTCTTTCATCTGGCAGACGCCCCTGGCGGTGTCTGCCACCCAGATTCGTTCGCTACTGGCGAACGGCCGCTCGGTGCGCTTTCTGGTGCCCGATGCGGTTCTGGCTTATATCAACGCCCATGGACTGTACCGTGGGTGAATCGAACACGAGGCAAACGAGCACGTTATGACGGACAAAACCATGCACAGTGAAGACCTGGTCAAAGTGGCCATCGCAGCACTGGAAGAAATCAAGGCCCAGGACATCACCACCATCGACGTGCGTGAGAAGACCAGCATCACCGACTACATGGTGATCGCCAGCGGTACCTCCAGCCGTCACGTCAAGTCGCTGGTCGACAACGTGCTGGAAAAGACCAAGGAACAGGGCGTGCGCCCGATTGGCAGCGAAGGCCTGGACAGCGGCGAGTGGGCCCTGCTCGACCTGGGCGACATCGTCGTTCACGTGATGCTGCCGACCACCCGCCAGTTCTACGACCTGGAGCGTCTGTGGCAGGGCGCCGAGCAGAGCCGTGCCCAGCAGGGCGGCGAGCGCGAGTAAGGCTTCCCGTGCGCATCAAACTGATCGCGGTCGGCTCGCGCATGCCGCGCTGGGTCGAGGATGGCTGGCAGGAATATGCCAAGCGTATGCCTTCAGAGCTGTCCCTGGAACTGGTGGAGATTCCCCTGACCACGCGTGGCAAGAATGCCGACGTGGCGCGGATGATCCGTCAGGAAGGCGAAGCCATGCTGGCGAAGGTGCAGCCTGGGGAACGCATCGTCACCCTGGAAGTCGAAGGGCGACCCTGGAGCACCGAGCAATTGGCGGTCGAGCTGGACAAGTGGCGGCTGGACTCGCGCACGGTCAACCTGATGGTCGGCGGCCCTGAGGGCCTGGCGCCGGAAGTGATGGCCCGCAGCGAGCAGCGCTGGTCGCTGTCACCGCTGACCTTGCCACACCCGCTGGTACGGATACTGGTCGGCGAACAGATCTATCGTGCCTGGACGGTGTTGTCCGGTCACCCTTATCACAAGTAGTCAGCGGTCCCGATGCCCCAGCCGATCCGTCTAAAAGATCACGAGAAGGACGCGCGCCTGATTCGCAAGCGCGCGCTGGTCGGTGGCTCGGTATTCCTGATGCTGACCCTGATACTGATCGCCCGCATGTATTACCTGCAGGTGATCCAGTACGAATACCACTCCACCCTGGCGGAAAACAACCGCATTCACGTGCAGCCGATTCCGCCCAACCGCGGCCTGATCTACGACCGCAACGGGGTGATCATCGCCGACAACCGCCCCAGCTTCAGCCTCACCCTGACCCGCGAACGCGCCGGCGACTGGGAGCAGGTGCTGGATGTGATCGTCGAGGTGCTGGAGCTCACGCCCGATGATCGCGAACTGTTTGAGCGCCGCGTGAAACAGGGGCGCCGGCCGTTCGAGCCAGTGCCGGTGCTGTTTGAGTTGAGCGAGGAGCAGATCGCCCGGCTGGCGGTGAACCAGTTCCGCCTGCCCGGCGTCGAGGTGGTCGCGCAACTGGTGCGGCACTATCCGCAGCGCGAGCACTTCGCCCATTCGGTCGGCTACGTGGGGCGCATCAACGAGAAGGAACTCAAAGAGCTCGATCCGGTGGAGTACAGCGGTACCCACCATATCGGCAAGACTGGTATCGAACGGTTCTACGAAGATGAATTGCACGGCAAGGTCGGTTACGAAGAGGTCGAGACCAATGCCCGTGGCCGCGTCCTGCGAGTGCTCAACCGCACCGACCCATTGCCCGGCCGTGACGTGGTACTGACCCTCGACGTGCACCTGCAGGAAGTCGCCGAGAATGCCCTGGGCGGGCGACGCGGCGCGGTAGTGGCGCTCCAGCCGCAGACTGGCGAGGTATTGGCAATGGTCAGCCAGCCGAGCTTCGACCCCAACCCCTTCGTGACCGGTATCGGCTTCAAGGCCTACGCCGAGCTGCGCGACTCCATCGACCGGCCGCTCTACAACCGCGTGCTGCGCGGCCTGTATCCGCCGGGCTCGACCATCAAACCGATGGTGGCGGTTGCCGGCCTGGATGCCGGGGTGGTGACGCCCACCTCGCGGGTGTTCGACCCCGGCTTCTATCAACTGCCCAACAACAGCCACAAGTACCGTAACTGGAACCGCACCGGCGACGGCTGGGTAGATCTGAACACCGCGATCATGCGCTCCAACGACACCTACTTCTACGATCTTGCCCACAAGATGGGCATCGATCGCCTGCACGACTACATGACCCGTTTCGGCATTGGCCAGCGCGTGTCCCTGGACATGTTCGAGGAAACCGCCGGCCTGATGCCGTCGCGGGACTGGAAACGCGCCCGCTACCGGCAGCCGTGGTACCCCGGCGAAACGCTGATTCTCGGCATCGGGCAGGGCTATATGCAGGTGACTCCCCTGCAGCTCGCCCAGGCCACCGCGCTGGTGGCGACCCGGGGCAAGTGGGTTCGCCCACACTTGGCGCGGACCATCGACGGCAGCCTGCCCCACGATCCTAATCCGATCCCGGATATCGTACTGCGCGACCCCAGGTACTGGGATTACGCGCGCCAGGGCATGGAATCGGTAATGCACGGTCCTCGGGGGACGGCGCGCAAGGTTGGCGATACTGCCGCCTATCGGATCGCCGGCAAGAGCGGCACGGCCCAGGTCGTGGCGATCAAGCAGGGTGAGAAATATGACCGCAACAAGGTGCAGGAACGCCACCGTGACCATGCCCTGTTCGTCGGTTTCGCGCCGGCGGAAAACCCGCAGATCGTGGTCGCGGTGATGGTCGAAAACGGAGAGGCTGGCGGTGCTGTTGGGGCACCGGTGGTCAAGCAGGTGATGGATGCCTGGCTGCTCGACGAGAACGGCCAGCTCAAGGCCGAATATGCCAAGCCCGGCGCCGCTGCGCCGCTCAATGCAGAGGTGAAGCAACCATGAGCCTGACCGGCAGCTTCGACCGCACGCTGTCCAGTGACGACGTTCTGCGCCGCCGCTCCAGCCTGCTGCAGCGTCTGCACATCGACGGCATCCTGCTGCTGTTGTTGCTGCTGCTCGCCACCGGTAGCCTGTTCGTTCTCTACTCGGCCAGCGGCAAGAATGTCGACCTGCTGATGAAACAGGCCAGCTCCTTCGGCATCGGCCTGGTGGCGATGGTGGTCATCGCCCAGTTCGAGCCGCGCTTCATGGCCCGCTGGGTGCCGCTGGGCTATCTGTGCGGCGTCGGGTTGCTGGTGGTGGTTGACGTCATGGGCCACAACGCCATGGGGGCCACGCGCTGGATCAACATTCCCGGCGTGATCCGCTTCCAGCCGTCGGAATTCATGAAAATCCTGATGCCGGCGACCATGGCCTGGTATCTGTCCAAGCGCACCCTGCCGCCGAGCCTCAAGCACGTGTCGGTGAGCCTGGGCCTGGTGGTCACGCCGTTCGTATTGATCCTCCTCCAGCCAGACCTGGGCACCTCGCTGCTGATCCTTGCCTCCGGCGCCTTCGTGCTGTTCATGGCCGGCCTGCAGTGGCGCTGGATCGCCGGCGCCGTGGCGGCGGTCGCACCGATTGCCGTGGCCATGTGGTTCTTCGTCATGCACGACTACCAGAAGCGCCGGGTGCTTACTTTCATCAACCCGGAAAGCGATCCGCTGGGCGCTGGCTGGAACATCATCCAGTCCAAGGCGGCAATCGGCTCGGGCGGCGTGTTCGGCAAGGGCTGGCTGCTCGGCACCCAGTCGCACCTGGACTTTTTGCCGGAAAGCCACACGGACTTTATCATTGCCGTTCTGGCCGAAGAATTCGGCCTGATTGGTGTCTGTCTGTTGCTGCTCTTGTACATTTTGTTGATTGCACGCGGTCTGGTGATTACCGTGCAAGCGCAGACGCTGTTCGGTAAGCTGCTTGCCGGCGGTTTGACCATGACCTTCTTCGTTTATGTGTTCATCAATATCGGCATGGTCAGCGGGTTGTTGCCGGTAGTGGGAGTGCCGCTGCCGTTCATCAGTTATGGCGGCACGTCATTGATTACGTTGTTGTCGAGTTTCGGAATCCTGATGTCCATCCACACGCACCGTAAGTGGATCGCTCAGGCTTGATTGGGGTTATGAATTCAATGCAGATTCTGCGTGGCTGGGCCGCACGACATGCACAATGGCTGGCGGTCGCCGGCCTGCTCGGGGCGCCGCAGGCGATGGCCGCCGGGGAGTACGCGAACTCGCCACAGGTCGGCGAGTTCATCACCGAGATGACCCGTGACTACGGTTTCGCCAGCGAGCAATTGAGCACGCTGTTCGCCGAAGTCGAGCGCAAACAGGCCATCCTCGATGCCATCTCGCGACCTGCCGAGCGGGTCAAACCCTGGAAGGAATACCGGCCGATCTTCATCACCGACGCGCGCATCAGCAAAGGCGTGGCGTTCTGGAACGAGCACGCCGAAGCCCTGGCGCGTGCCGAAAAGGAATACGGCGTACCGGCCGAAATCATCGTCGCCATCATCGGCGTGGAAACTTCCTACGGTGGCAACACCGGCAGCTACCGGGTGATCGATGCCTTGTCGACCCTGGCCTTCGATTATCCGCCGCGCGCGCCGTTCTTTCGCAAGGAGCTACGCGAGTTTCTCATGCTGACCCGTGAGGAGCAGGTCGACCCGGCCAGCCTGAAGGGCTCCTATGCCGGCGCCATGGGCCTGCCGCAGTTCATGCCGAGCAGCTTCCGCGCCTACGCCGTGGATTTCGACGGCGACGGCCACATCAACATCTGGAGCGACCCGACCGACGCCATTGGCAGCGTGGCCAGCTACTTCAAGCGTCACAACTGGCAGCCTGGGCAGCCGGTAGCCAGCCTGGCAAGCGTCAAGGGCGAACAGGCCGATCAGGGCCTTAGCGCCGGTCTGGATCCCGAGAAAACCGTAGGTGAGCTGCGTGCCTTGGGTTGGTCGAGCAATGACGTGCTGGCCGACGACCTGCCGGTGACCGCGTTCCGTCTCGACGGCGCCGAAGGGCCCGAGTACTGGATGGGCCAGCCCAACTTCTTCGTGATTACCCGCTACAACCGCAGCGTGATGTACGCCATGGCGGTCAATCAGTTGTCCGAGTTGCTGGTTCAGGCCCGAGGTGCCAATCAATGACGCGCTTGCCGTTCAAGCTGGCCGCCTGCGGCGTCGCTGTTCTGCTGCTGGCCAGCTGTTCTTCCAGCCGGGCGCCGACCAGTTCGTCGCCGACCCAGGCCAGTAGCTCGATGTCCGGCCCGGATGATTTCAACCGTCCCCACAAGGATGGCGCGCCGTGGTGGGACGTAGACGTCTCGAAGATCCAGGACGCCATCCCGATGCCGCACTACGGCCCGGTCAAGGCCAGCCCTTACGTGGTGTTCGGCAAACAGTACTATCCGCTCTCCGATGCCCGCCGCTACGTGGCCACCGGTCCGGCTTCCTGGTACGGCACCAAGTTCCATGGCCAGGCCACCGCCAACGGTGAAGCCTACGACCTGTATGGCATGACCGCGGCCCACAAGACCCTGCCGCTGCCCAGCTACGTGCGGGTAACCAACCTGGAAAACGGCAAGAGCGTGATTCTGCGCGTCAACGACCGTGGCCCGTTCTATTCCGATCGCATCATCGACCTGTCCTTCGCTGCCGCCAAGAAACTCGGTTACGCCGAAAAGGGCACGGCCCAGGTGCGCGTCGAAGGCATCGATCCCACCGAGTGGTGGGCCCAGCAGGGCCGCCCGGTGCCGATGGTGATGGCGCAGCCGCAGATGGCCAAGGTCAAACCCGCGCAGATGGAGCAGCTGAGGCTGGCCAACGCGCCGGTGGAGCAGTATTCGCCGCCCCCGCAGCAGCATGCAGCCGCCACCGTGCCGGTGCAGATCGACTCAAAAAAAAACGGTTCAGCCGCAGCGTCTGGCCTGTATCTCCAAGTGGGAGCCTTCGCCAATCCCGACGCTGCGGAGCTTCTCAAGTCCAAGCTGAGCGAGTCGGTGAGTGCGCCGGTATTCATCAACTCAGTGGTGCGCAACCAGCAGATACTGCACCGCGTGCGGCTGGGACCGATCAGCAGCCAGGGCGAGGCTGACCGGGTGCGTGACAGCATTCGTGTCGCTAACCTAGGGCAAGCAACCCTGGTCAAGGCGGACTGAGGGCTTCGGCTCATGGGTGAGCAACTAAATGGCTCGCCGCCTGACTAAGCAGTGGGTCGTCGCGGTGCGGCGCCCACGTTTCATATCGGCCCGCGAGGGCCTGTTCCACCCTCCAGCGATCTAGAGAGACGGATGAAAATCACCAGCTTCGCGCAACGCATCTTCCTGTCACTTACGTTGCTCGGCGCCTCCAGCGCCTGGGCCAACCAAGCGCCGCTGCCGGCTCCGCCGCAACTGGCCGCCAAGTCTTATGTGCTGATGGACGGCGCCAGTGGCAACGTCCTGATCGAGAACAATGCCGACCAGCGCCTGCCGCCGGCGAGCCTGACCAAGCTGATGACCGCCTACATCGCCACGCTGGAAATTCGCAACGGCAAGATCGGTGAGCAGGACAAGGTCACCATCAGCGAGCATGCCTGGCGTACCGGTGGCGCTGCCTCGGGTGGCTCGACCATGTTCCTGCCGGTCAACAGCCAGGCCACCGTCGACGAGCTGCTGCATGGTGTAATCATTCAGTCCGGCAACGACGCCAGCATCGCCATCGCCGAGCACATCGCCGGCAGTGAAGACGCTTTCGCCGACATGATGAACGCCACCGCCGAGCGCCTGGGCATGAATAACAGCCACTTCATGAACGCCACCGGTCTGCCCCATCCTGATCACTATTCCAGTGCTCACGACATGGCGATCCTGGCCCGTGCGATCATCAACGAAGATGCCGAGCACTACGCTATCTATTCGCAAAAAGAGTTCCTGTGGAACAACATCAAGCAGCCCAACCGCAACCTGCTGCTGTGGCGCGACCGCACCGTTGATGGCCTGAAGACCGGCCACACCAACGAAGCGGGCTTCTGCCTGGTCGCATCGGCCGTACGTGACGGCGCGCGGATGATCACCTCGGTATTTGGCACCGACAGCGAAAGCGCCCGTGCTGCGGAAACCCAAAAGCTGCTGACATACGGTTTCCGCTTCTTCGAAACCCGTACCTTCTACCAAAAGGGTACCGAGTTGGCCCAGGCACCGGTATGGAAAGGCCAGGTCTCCCAGGTCAAGGCCGGTCTGGCTCATGACCTGACCCTCACGCTGCCCAAAGGCCAGCTGGAGAAGCTGCAGGCGAGCATGACCCTCAACCAGCAGATCACCGCACCGATCGCCCAGGGTGACGTGATCGGCAAGGTGGAAGTGAAGATGGGTGACCAAGTGGTGCACAGCGCTGACCTGGTCGCCCTGGAAGCCGTCGAGGAGGGTGGTTTCTTCCGCCAGCTGTGGGATAGCATCCGGTTGTTCTTCTACGGGTTGTTTAACTGACAGCCAGCCCCCATGTTGTGATGAACGCCCTCGAACTGAGGGCGTTTCATTTTGGATCAGGAACATCATGACCGACACCGACGTACAAGCCCCGAAAATCGAATTTCCCTGCAAGAACTACCCGATCAAGGTGATCGGTGAGGCTGGCGACGGCTTTACCGACATGGTGATCGAGGTGATCCAGCGCCACGCTCCGGATCTCGATGCCGGAACCCTGGTCACGCGCGACAGCAGCAAGGGCCGCTTTCTCTCCGTGCAGGTGCTGATCACCGCCACTGGCGTCGAGCAGTTGCAGGCCATCCACGTCGACCTGCGTGCCACCGGCCGCGTGCACATGGTGCTGTAGTGGCCGCAGCCGAGTTGATCGTGCGGCACCTCGGGGTGGTGGACTATCTGCCGACCCTCGAGGCGATGCGCACGCTGACCGCCGAGCGCGATGAAGCCACGCCCGACGAGATCTGGCTGCTGCAGCACCCACAGGTGTTCACCCAGGGGCAGGCGGGCAAGCCCGAGCATCTGCTGGCACCGGGTGACATTCCGGTGGTGCAGGTGGAGCGCGGCGGGCAGGTGACCTTCCACGGCCCCGGCCAACTGGTTGGCTACCTGATGCTGGATTTGCGTCGCCTCGATCTGGGCGTGCGTGAACTGGTCACGGTGATGGAGCAGGCGCTGGTCGAGGTATTGGCCAGCTATGGTGTGCAGGCAGCGCCCAAGGCCGATGCGCCAGGCGTCTACGTCAAGGGCGACAAGATCGCTTCGCTGGGCTTGCGGGTGCGCCGTGGTTGCTCGTTCCACGGCCTGGCGCTCAATGTCGACATGGACATGACGCCCTTCGGGCGCATCAATCCGTGCGGCTATGCCGGCTTGAAGATGACCCAGTTGAAGGATCTGGTGGCGGCGCCGCCTGCTTTCGATGAAGTCGCCAAGCGCCTTGAGCAGGTGCTGCGCCAACGGTTGGGCTACGCCTAACTGCAAGCAACGAAAAGGGACGCCGAGGCGTCCCTTTTCGTTCGTCCGGTTGCCCGAAGGCTCAACCAGAGCGTGCTCAGTTGACGTTCAGCGCGGGGATCAGGCTGTTGTCGACCTGCTGGCCCGGCACCGGAACCGGTGCAGCCAGGCCCAGGTTGTTCTTCTCGAACACCTTGTCGGCGCGGTAGCTGGAGCGCACCAGCGGGCCGGCTGCCACTTCCATGAAGCCCATCTGCAGGCCGATATCGCGGAAACGGTTGAATTCGTCCGGGCTCACCCAGCGCTTGACCAGCAGGTGGTTGCGGGTTGGCTGCAGGTACTGGCCGAGGGTAAGGATGTCCACGCCCACGGCGCGCATGTCCTCCATGGCTTCGAACACTTCGTCATCGGTCTCGCCCAGGCCGAGCATCAGGCTGGTCTTTGTGAGCACGTCGGGACGATGGCGCTTGGCGTGGGCCAGCACGTCGAGAGTCTTGCGGTAGCCGGCGCGAGGGTCGCGCACTTCACGGGTCAGGCGGTTGACGGTCTCGACGTTCTGAGCGAATACCTCGAGGCCCGAATCCACTACGCGCTCGATGCACGCCAGGTCGCCGTCGAAGTCCGGCGTCAGGGCTTCTACCACCACCTGCGGCGTGTTGGCCTTGATCGCCTGGACGCAGGCCGCGTAGTGCGCGGCGCCACCGTCGGGCAGGTCGTCGCGGTCCACCGAGGTCAGCACGATATAGCGCAGGGCCATCAGCTCCACCGACTTGGCGGTGTTCTGCGGCTCTTCCTTGTCCAGCCAGCCGTTCGGGTTGCCGGTGTCCACGGCACAGAAGCGGCATGCACGGGTGCACACCGAACCCATCAGCATGATGGTGGCCGTACCGTTGGACCAGCACTCGCCCATGTTCGGGCAGTGCGATTCCTGGCAGACGGTGCTCAGGCGATGCTCGCCGACGTTACGCTTGACCGCTTCGAAACGGCTGCCGCCCGGCGCCTTGACCCGCAACCAGCTCGGCTTGGGCTCGTACACCTTGGCTTCGGTCGAGGCGCGGCGCTTCTGGCCGTCCTTGATGGCGGTAATACCCTGCGCGGTGCGGAATTTTTCGCCGCTGGCAATGGGCTTTTGGGGGGCAGTATCGGACATCGAAAATCTCGGCTCCGGTAGGGGCTGCGGTGGCGGAGGGGCAGCTTTTGGCCGCCGCGCAGTGTATCACAGCGCGCGGTTGCAAGCGCCCGACCGTCTGCCCTTTGGAGCCGCCTGGGGCGGCGATCAAGCGTCCGGCAGCTTGGCGATCACCTTGATCTCGAACTGGAAGCCATACAGCCAGGTCACGCCCACGCAGGTGATATTCGGAAAAGGCGCTTCGCCCCAATACTCGGGCACCACTTCCCAGATGGTCTCGAAGCGCTCTTCGGGGTTGACGATGAATACCGTCACGTCGACCACGTCGTCGAAGCTGCAGTCGGCGGCCTTGAGTACTGCATTGAGGTTTTCGAAGGCCAGGCGAACCTGAGCTTTGAGCTCCGGCTCGGGCGAGCCGTCCGGGCGGCTGCCCACCTGGCCGGATACGAACAGCAAGCCGTTGGAGCGCACTGCCGGCGAGTAGCGGTTGCGTTCGTAAAGGGCCTGGCGGCCGGCGGGGAATACCACGTCGCGCGTTGTCATGTCGTCTCCTTTGGGCCTGTAGCCCGTCCAAGTGATGGGTTCACTTTAGAAACGCTGGGGCGCTGGATAAACAGGCCAGTTCGTTCAACACTGTTTGCAAATCCCAAACAATCAGCGGCTGAGCAGATGGACCGATTCGATGCGATGCGTGCCTTCGCCCGGGTGGTGGAGTCAGGCAGCTTCACCAAGGCAGCCGACACCCTGCACATGAGCAAGACCAGCGTGACCCAACTGGTGCAGCAACTCGAGGCGCGGTTGCGCGTGCGCCTGCTGAACCGCACCACCCGCAAGGTTGCCGTGACCGCTGATGGTGCTGCCTATTACGAGCGCGTGGTGCGCCTGCTGGCCGACATGGACGACGCCGAGACCAGCCTGTCCGACGCCAGCAGCCAGCCCCGCGGGCGCCTGCGCGTCGACGTGCCGAGCCCGTTCGCGCGGATGATCCTAGTGCCCTCGCTGCCGGCCTTTCATGCCCGCTATCCGGATATCCAGCTCGATCTCGGCGCCAGTGATCGTCTCGTCGATCTGCTCGGCGAGAACGTCGATTGCGTGATCCGCGGCGGGGAGATCACCGATCAGTCACTGATGGCCCGCCGCGTCGGCGACCTGCGTTCCGGCGTCTATGCCGCGCCGGATTATCTGCAGCGTTGTGGTACGCCGCTGCATCCACAGCAACTGGTCGACAGCCACCACCGTATCGTCGGCTTCAAGCGGGCACGGGCCGGCAAGCTGTTTGCCTACCGCATGCAGCGCGGCGCTGAACGCCTGGAGGTGGAAGGTCGCTACGTACTGGCGGTGGATGACGGCAATGCCTATCAGGCTGCCGGCCTGGCCGGCTTGGGCGTGCTCTGGCTACCCACTTACATGGCCGATGAGTACGTGCAACGCGGCGAGCTGGTCGCGGTGTTCACGGATTGGCAGTTCGAGCCAATGCCCATGTACATCGCCTATCCGCCCAACCGTCACGTCAGCGCCAAGCTGCGGGTGTTCATCGAGTGGATCATCGAGCTCATGGCGCTGCATGCGCCGGTGATCGACCGCAGCGTCCGCTGAACGCCTGGGCAGACGCGATCGTGCCGCGGATAGCAACCGCGTTGCGGTAAACTGCGCGCCCGTTTCGCCATGATGTTCGTTGCATGTCCCGACCTAAACGCCCCGCACCGCGTCCCTATCGTGTGGCCAAGGCCCCGCCCGCCGAGCCGAGGTTGATCGTGCTCAACAAGCCGTTCGACGTGCTGACCCAGTTCAATGATGACCAGGGCCGCGCCACGCTCAAGGATTTCGTTGTCGTGCCCGGCGTGTATCCGGCTGGCCGGTTGGATCGCGACAGCGAAGGTTTGCTGCTGCTCACCAATGATGGGCAACTGCAGGCGAAGATCGCCGACCCCAAGCACAAGCTGGCCAAGACTTATTGGGTGCAGGTAGAAGGCGAGCCCAGCGCGCAGCAGCTACAGCAATTACGCGACGGCGTGCAGCTCAACGATGGGCCGACGCTGCCTGCCGAGGCGCGGCAATTGGATGAGCCCGAGCTATGGCCGCGCAATCCGCCGGTGCGCTTTCGCAAGAGCGTGCCCACCAGCTGGCTGGAGTTGGTGATTCGCGAGGGCCGCAACCGCCAGGTGCGGCGCATGACGGCTGCAGTCGGCTTGCCGACCCTTCGCCTGGTGCGCGTGCGCATCGGTCCCTGGTCCCTGGATGGCTTACTGCCGGGGGAGTGGCGCGACCTGTCGCCGCGCCTCGATTGAAGCGGGCGGCTTAGCCGTCGTAACCCGCCTTGATCACGCTGATGCCCTTGATCAGCACCTCGCGCCAGCCTTGCAAGGTGGCCGCATCGGCTTGCCGGTCGTGTTCCACGATGGTCTTGAGCAGCGCTTCCAGCCACAGATCGTAGAGCTCGGGGCGAATATCCATGGCGCTGCGCGCATGGGTGCAGCCCAGGGCGCGCAATTTGGTGTCCGGCATGCCGCGGGCGTGCATCACCAGGTTGAGAATGCCCTGGCGCAGCAGCAGCTTCTGAGCGGCCATATCGGTGTTGGCGAACTTCTCACGCACGGCTGGTGAGCTGGCGAGGAAGTGCCGGTAGAAATCGTCGAAAATGGCCGGGCTGGCACAGCAGCGTCCGTAACTCTGCATGACGCGATCGGTGGCGTTCATGTGTTTCTCCATGGGCAGCAGACAAGGCAATGCGGCGGGCGCCGCGATTCTTTTTTGTGGGTTTCAGACGCCTTCCAGGCCAGCGATGACCAAGCTCTTGATGAGAAAGCCGAGTACGCCCAGGCCCAGGGCGAAGAACAGGATGAAGGTGCCGAAGCGGCCGGCGCGGGATTTTTTCGCCAGGTCCCAGACGATGAATGCCATGAACAGCACCAGGCCGCCGACTAGCAGGGTCATCATCAGCTCTTCGAAAAACTCGGGTTCCATCCTGACCTCGGCGACGATCCATCGGCTGCCGCCCAGGGGCGGGCGGCAAGGCACAACAAAGGTGTGGATATTACAGCGTTGCGGGCCAGTAGGCGTAGTTGCCTGATGGTCTTAGAGCCTGTTCATGATCTTCATTAACATGAAGCGGCAGCTACAAGGCAGAGGCGGACATTCAAACCAACCTGTGGGAGCCCCGACCTCGGGGCGAAACGATTGCAGCCTAACTGCCTATCGGCGGAGCCTGACTAATTCGCCGCGAGGTCGCGGCTCCCACAAAAACGGGCCAAGTTCAAAGTCTTGTATGCGCATGTAGAGGCAACTACAAGGCAGAAGCGGTCGCCCGCCACATAGGGTGGATCGGGGCGTGTAGCTGACGCTCTTGTCATCCACCATTGCGATCGCAGAGCGGTGGACGGGTCGGGCCGCGTAGGTGAAGCGTCGTCAACGCGACCCGGTCCACCCTACAAAAGGCCGCTCCCGCCACTTAACTGCCAGAATCGACGAGCCTGGGCTGGAAGATTGTGAATAGGTTCCTAGCCGCGCAGGTGCTGCAGTGGCAGTTGAGTGCTGGAGAGGATCTGCTGCAGCACGAAGCTCGAGCGCACGCTGGACACGCCATCGATCCGGGTCAGGGTGCCGAGCAGCAGCTTCTGGTAATGATCCATGTCAGGCACCACCACCTTGAGCTGGTAGTCGGCGTCCATCCCGGTGACCAGGCAGCATTCCAGCACTTCCGGGCATTTGCGGATTTCTTCCTGGAAGTGTTCGAAGCGTTCGGGCGTATGGCGATCCATGCCGATCAGTACATAGGCGGTCAGGGTGAGACCCAGTTGGCGGCGGTCGAGCAGCGCGACCTGACCAGTGATGTAGCCGTCATCTTGCAGCTGTTTGACGCGGCGTGAGCAGGGCGAGGGTGATAGGCCGATACGCTCGGCCAGTTCCTGATTGGACAGCGTCGCGTCGCGCTGCAATTCGGCGAGAATGTTCAGGTCGTAGCGATCGAGTTTGTTCATGGGTAACCGATTTCGTTATCAGATTGCTGTTTTGGTGTATTTATCGATTTATTATTGCGCAAATAATCGGATGGTCAGCAATGTTAGCAATCTTTCGTCGCGGCCGTGGGCGTAATCTTTACCTCAGTTTCACGGCCCGGACGACACGTCCATCCGGCTCGCCCAATCAGGGGAGCTGGCGCCGCCGACCTTACCGGGTCGTCACGGCACCCGGGTCCGCACTGCCCAACCAGGCGGGCGACGAAAGCGGCGACAGAATTGCCAGCACAGGACATCTACGAGAGGGGAGGCCGAGAGGTCTCCCCTTTCTTCTTTTCGTGCCTCAGTGATTCTTGCAGCAGGATTCCCAGTGCTTTTTCTTCGACGTCTGGCCGATGCCCGGGTTGAAGGCATTGGTCGGGTCCAGCTCGCGGTAGAAGTCCGCCAGGGCCGGTTTGGCGACGTAAAGATGGCCAACGTTGTGCTCGGCCGGGTACTCGGCGCGACGCTCGTCGAGCAGCTTCCACATCGCGTGCTCCATGGCGATTGGATCGACGCCCTTCTTGACGATGTAGTCCTGGTGGAACACGTGGCAGAAGAAGTGCCCGTAGTAAAGCTTGTGGATGATCTGCGCCTCCATTTGCGTCGGTAGCGTTTCCACCCAGTCGCGGTCGTTGCGGCGCAGGGCAATATCCAGGGCGAGGATGTCCTCGACGCTGCCGGGGTGCGCCTCACGGTAGCGAATCGCCGCGCCGGCAATGGCGAAGCGGTGCAGGAAGGCCTTGCGGCCCTCGTCGGCGTCGCACTCGAAAAAGGCTCCGGTGGTGGCGCTGCCGAAGTACTCGGCGAGAAAACGCCGGGTTTCATCCAGGCTGTCGTTGGCCACGCGAATCATCAGGTGATGTTCGAAGCGGTCGCGGTACTGGCGCATGCGCGCCGGCAGGTGGCTGGGTAACAGGTTCATGGCCAGCTGGATGACACGATCACTGACGCCGCGTAGGCCGAAGCGCTCGAAGAAACCATCGACCCGGCTTTTCAGGGCGAAGGCCCCAGGCACCCGGGCGGTGCCGAAGCGGTCGATCAACAGAAAGGTGTCCTTGCCGTACCGCTCGCCGATGTCGAAAGCGGTGCGGTGAATGTATTCCCCGGCGATCGGCAGGCTCGGCAGCCGGTTGAGCAGGTGGCGGCGTACCTCGGTCAGGTCGTCTGCGGCATTGGTGCCAATGTAGAAGACCGTACTCGGCTCCTTGGGGAAGGTGTCCAGGCGCACGGCGAACAGGCACAGCTTGCCTGCCGAGCCCGAGGCTTCGAACAGCCGTGAAGGGTCGGCGTTGAAACGTGCCGGCGTGTCGGCGTCGACATCGCGTACGTGCTCGCCGTAGCGCTGGTCCGAGGCTTTGCCGGCTGCCTCGTTGCTGACCTGGTGCGGGCTGTAGTCGCCGCGCTGCAGGCGCGTGAGGATTTCCTCGGGGCTGTTGCCCAGGTCGATACCCAGGTGATTGACCAGCTCCAAGGAACCATCGGCCCTCACCTGGGCATAGAGCGCGAGCTCGGTGTAGGCCGGTCCACGGCGTACCAGCGAGCCGCCAGAGTTGTTGCACACGCCGCCGAGCACCGAAGCGCCGATACACGACGAGCCAATCACCGAATGCGGCTCACGGCCCAGAGGTGCCAGGGCCTGCTCCAGGCGGTCGAGGGTGGCGCCGGGCAGGCATATCACCTGCGCGCCCTCGTTGATCAGTTGTACGCCGGTGATGCGCAGGGTGTTGATCAGCACGATTTCGCGGTCGTAATCGTTACCGTCCGGCGTCGAGCCGCCGGTCAGGCCGGTGTTGGCCGCCTGCATGATGACGATGCGGTCGGCGGCCACGGCTGCTTCGAGCACCCGCCACTGTTCCAGCAGCGTAGCGGGGCGCACCACGGCCAGTACGTTGCCCTCGCCGGTACGGTGGCCCTTGCGAAAGCGCCGGGTGCTTTGCCCGTCGGTGAGCACATGGTCGTGGCCGACGGCGTCGCGTAGTTGTTTGAGCAGGCTGTCGCGGCTGATCATCTCAGAGCTCCCGAACCAGAGAGTCGGCACTGATCTGATCGATGGACCTGGCGCCGGTCAGCACCATGGCCACGCGCATTTCCTTGTCGATCAGACTCAGCAGGTTGCTCACCCCGGTACCACCTGCGGCAGCCAGGGCATACACGAAGGCGCGGCCGAGCATCACCGTGTCGGCGCCGAGGGCGATCATGCGCACCACGTCGAGGCCGCTGCGGACGCCGGAATCGGCGAGAATCTTCAGGTCGCCTTTCACCGCATCGGCAATGGCCGGCAGTGCGCGGGCGCTGGACAGCACGCCATCGAGCTGGCGACCGCCGTGGTTGGAGACCACGATGCCGTCGGCGCCGAACTTGACCGCGTCGCGCGCATCCTCGGCATCGAGAATGCCCTTGATGACCATCGGGCCGTCCCAGAACTCACGAATCCACTCCAGATCCTTCCAGGAAATCGACGGGTCGAAGTTGGCGCCCAGCCAGCCGATGTAATCAGCCAGCCCAGTCGGGTTGCCGCGGTAGGTGGAGATGTTACCCAGATCGTGAGGCTTGCCCATCAGGCCCACGTCCCAGGCCCAGGCCGGGTGCGTGAAAGCCTGCAGCATGCGGCGCATGGCAGCGTTCGGCCCGCTCATGCCGGAGTGGGCGTCACGGTAGCGGGCTCCGGGCGTGGGCATGTCCACGGTGAACACCAGAGTGGTCACGCCCGCGGCCTTGGCGCGCTCCAGGGCGTTCTTCATGAAGCCGCGGTCTTTCAGTACATACAGCTGGAACCACATTGGCCGACTGATCGCTGGTGCGACCTCTTCGATCGGGCACACCGACACGGTCGACAACGTAAAGGGGATGCCCTTGTCCGCCGCTGCCTTGGCGGCCTGCACTTCACCGCGGCGCGCGTACATGCCGGTCAGGCCGACCGGTGCCAGGGCCACCGGCATCGACAAGGTTTCGCCGAATAGCCTCGTTTCCAGACTCAGCTCGGCCATGTTCTTCAGCACGCGCTGGCGCAGGGCGATGCCTGCCAGGTCTTCGACGTTGCGCTTGAGGGTGTACTCGGCATAGGCGCCGCCATCGATGTAGTGGAACAGAAACGGCGGCAGGCGCCGCTGGGCAGCGGCGCGGTAATCGGTGGAGGCAGAAATGATCATGGGCTCTATTCCGTGTCTGGGCTGGCGCGTCGCCGCGGCAGCGACAAAGCCCGGACACTGTCGCGGGCTTTGGGTGTGTAGCACGCCCCGTCAGGGCGTTGCGTTTGCATTCAGTGATTCTGAACAGCGCGTGGCCGCAGGGCCGACGCGCAGCTGCTCGTACCTCAGTGCACCAGCATGCCGGTCAGCCAGTAAGCCTGCGTCAAGGTGATCAGGCCGACGAAGGTGGCGAAGATCAGGCTGTGCTTGAGCGTGAAGCGGAACAGGTCGGATTCCTTGCCGACCATGCCGGTCGCGGCGCAGGCCACGGCGATCGATTGCGGTGAAATCATCTTGCCGGTTACGCCGCCGCTGGTGTTGGCCGCGACCAGCAGGGTATCGCTGACGCCGATCTGGTGCGCCGTGGTGGCTTGTAGCGAGCCGAACAGCGCATTGGACGAGGTATCCGAGCCGGTCAGGAACACGCCCAGCCAGCCGAGGAACGGCGAGAAGAACGGGAAGGCCGCGCCGGTTCCCGCCAACACCAGGGCCAGGGTAGTCGACATGCCGGAGTAGTTGGTGACGAAGGCGAATGCCAGCACCATGCCGATGGACAGGATGGGCCAGCGCAGTTCGTAAAAGGTTTCCTTCAAAGTGGTCAGACCATTTTTGATGTTGATCTTCAGAACCAGCATCGACAGGACGGCGGAGAAGAAGATCGCAGTGCCGGTCGCCGAGATCGGATCGAGCTTGAAGACGGCAGCGATCGGCGTCGGGTTGGCGACGATGGGGGCGACCTTGACCACCAACTGATCCAGATGCGGGATCGGCAGCATGAACACCAGGTGATCCAGCGCGCCGCCTGGGGCGAACAGCGCCTTGAAGGGTTTCAGCGTCCAGACGGTGACCATGGCAGTGAGAATCAGGAAGGGCGACCAGGCCTTGAGGATCTGCGCGAAGCTGTAGGGCGACGGCGTGGTGCTGCGCACGCCGCCGAAACCGCCGGCTACCGCAGCGCCACCGGAAGTGCCGGCGACTTGGCTGTCGGCAGCGCGCTTGGGCTGCCAGACCTTGAGGAACAGGGTCAGGCATACCAGGCTGACCAGCGCCGAGGTGATGTCCGGCAGCTCCGGGCCGATGTAGTTGGAAGTGTAGTACTGGGTGATGGCGAAACTCACGCCAGCCACCAGCGCAGCCGGCCAGGTTTCGCGGATACCTTTCCAGCCGTCCATCATCGCCACCAGCCAGAACGGCACGATGATCGACAGGATGGGCAACTGGCGGCCGGTCATGGCGCCGATCTTGAAAGCGTCGATGCCCGTGACCTGGCCGGCGACGATGATCGGGATGCCCAGGGCGCCGAACGCCACCGGGGCGGTGTTGGCGATCAGGCACAGGCCAGCGGCATAGAGCGGGTTGAAACCCAGGCCGACGAGCAGGGCGGCGGTGATCGCCACCGGTGCGCCGAAGCCCGCCGCGCCCTCGAGGAAAGCGCCGAACGAGAAGCCGATCAGCAGTACCTGCAGGCGCTGGTCATCGGTGATCGACAGCACCGAGCTGCGGATGACTTCGAACTGGCCGCTCTTGACGGTCAGTTTGTAGAGGAACACTGCCGCGACGATGATCCAGGCGATCGGCCACAGGCCGTAGGCGAAGCCATAGCCGGCGGCGGCCAGGGCCATGTCCACCGGCATGCCGAACGCAGCGATGGCGATGATGATCGACAGCGCCAGAGTGATGCTGCCCGCTACATGCCCTTTGAGGCGGAATACGGCGAGGGCGAGAAAGAAGAAGACGATGGGGATCACGGCCGCTAGTGCGGACAGGCCAAGGCTGCCGAGCGGCGTGTAGAACTGTTGCCATGTTTGCATGGGGAGGCTCGCTGATTGTTGTTGGTATCGCCTGATCGCGAGCTGCTGGTGATTCACCGAATGCAGAGCAGTTTTGCGAACGGGTTGTTATTATTGGTAAGACCAATTTACAAGTGGCGAGCGCCAGAATAATTTCTTTTGCTTGGGTGCGTCAATTTGCACCGTTGCGACTTTGGTCGCAGTGGGCGCCTAAGAGTGCTGTGCTTGTGGCGCCAGATGCCACTGGGTAGGCTGCTCGGATTTTCGGCAGCCGGGCGATCTGGCGCCGTTTGCGGGGGTTGTGGAGTGTTGAAACAATGAACTTTGGTCCGCTGCGACAGCGGCGGCTGTCAGACGATATCGTCGAGCGCCTCGAGGCCATGATCCTCGAAGGCACGCTCAAGGCTGGCGAGCGGCTGCCGGCCGAGCGGGTGCTTGCCGAGCAGTTCGGCGTGTCTCGCCCGTCGCTGCGTGAAGCCATTCAGAAACTTGCTGCCAAGGGCCTGCTCATCAGTCGCCAGGGCGGCGGCACCTACGTGTGCGAGAACCTGGGCTCGACCTTCAGCGACCCGCTGATGCACTTGCTGGAAAGCAATACCGATGCGCAGCGCGATCTGCTCGAGTTCCGGCATACCCTGGAAGGTTCCTGCGCCTACTACGCTGCATTGCGCGCCACCGATGTTGATCGTCAGCGCCTGAGCGAGGCGTTCGAGCGCCTGCAGGATTGCTACGGTCGCGCCGGCGAAGTGACGCGGGCGGAAGAGGGGGCGGCGGACGCCAGCTTTCACCTGGCCATCGCCGAGGCCAGCCACAATGCCGTGCTGTTGCACACCATTCGTGGGCTGTTCGACCTGCTCAAGCGCAATGTGGTCACCAACATCGGCGGCATGTATGCCTTGCGTGGCGAGACTCGCAGCATGCTGAACGCGCAGCACCGCGCCCTGTACGAAGCGATCATGCAGGGGCGTGCCGAGGATGCGCGTACGCTGTCAAATCAGCACATCGATTACGTGCAGGAAGTGTTGGCCGATGTGTTGCAGCAGGAAGTACGCGAACTGCGTGCGCAGCGTCGCAAGGGGCTCTAGAGCGGCGCGGGGATTGTCTCAGTTGAGGTGATGGGCAGGGCACTGCAGTTGCTGGAACTGCAGTTACTCGTCCTTGCCTTTACTGCGCATGGCGCGCTGCACTTCGCGATCGGCGTCGCGCTCTTTCTCGGTATGGCGTTTGTCGAAATCCTTTTTGCCCTTGGCCAGGGCGATCTCGCACTTTACCAGATGCTGTTTCCAGTACAGCGAAAGTGCCACGCAGGTGTGGCCTTTCTGCTGTACGGCGCCGAACAGCTTTTCCAGCTCGCGACGATTGAGCAGCAGCTTGCGCGTGCGCGTCGGATCAGCGATGACGTGGGTGCTGGCGGTCTTCAGCGGCGTGATATGGCAGCCCATCAGCCAGGCTTCGTCGTCCTTGAGCAGGACGTAGCTGTCGACCAGCTGAGCTTTGCCGGCGCGCAGGCTCTTCACTTCCCAGCCGGCCAGCGCCAGGCCGGCCTCGAAGCGGGACTCCACGAAATAGTCGTGCATCGCCTTCTTGTTCTGGGCGATGCTGCCTTGCGGATGTTTCTTTTGTTTAGCCATAGGCGGCGCATTATAGGGAGTCCGGTGACGGAGCGCCATGCAGGCGCGCTAGGCTCTGTACGAAAAGTACCTGCGCTCGGTGATGCTCCGTTAAAAATCGGTTCGGACTGCTCATTTACAGCTCGTAAACTCCGCGTCCTCACCGATTTTTGCCTCGCCTGACCTTCGCTCGGAAACTCTTCGTGCAGACCCTAAAAAGCACGGCGGCGGCCGTGCGCTTGAGCCCTCGGGGCGAATCCCCGACAATATTGTGATACTCGCTTCGGGTTGATGTCTGTTGTAAGAGCATCAGCCCGCGACATCGCGCTGCTGCGATGTCGTCAACCGTGGAAATTCAATCGTTATGAGTACTCACATCCAGCGCTCGGCCTTGCTCCCTTATCCGGCCCAGGCTCTCTATGACCTGGTCAATGATGTCGAGCGCTACCCCGAGTTCCTGCCCTGGTGTGCGTCGAGCGAGGTCATCGAGGCCAGCGACACACACATGGTCGCCAGCCTCGAAGTGGCCAAGGCCGGCCTGAGCCAGCGTTTCACCACGCGCAATGTGTTGGTGCCGGGGCAGTCGATCGAACTGAGCCTGGAAGATGGTCCGTTCGAGCACCTGCATGGCCAGTGGACGTTCAAGGCGCTAGGCGAGAAGGCCTGCAAGATCAGCCTCGATCTGACCTTCGACTACGCCGGCCCGATCATGCGCGCGACCTTGGGGCCGCTGTTCAATCAGGCCGCCAACACCATGGTCGATGCCTTTTGCCAGCGCGCCAAGGAACTCCATGGCCAGTGATCGGCTGTCGGTGGAGGTGGTCTTTGCCGCGCCTGACCGGCAGAAGCTGATCACCCTGCAACTGCCCGTGAACAGCACGGTGCGCCAGGCGGCCTTGCAGTCCGGGCTGCAGGCGGATTTCCCAGAGCTGGATCTGGCCGAAGCGCCCCTGGGCCTGTTCGGCAAAGTGGTGGCGTCGCCCGATACGCAAGTGCTGGAAGATGGTGATCGCGTGGAGATCTATCGGCCGTTGCTGGCCGATCCCAAGGAAGTGCGCAAGCGCCGCGCTGCCCAGGCGGCGGAGCGGGCGAAGCAGCAAGGCACCGCCGATCGGCGCTAGCTTGCACGTTCCAGTGCTCAATGAAAAAGCCCCGGCAGTGCCGTAATGCTGTTCACTTAAGCGGAGCAGCCTTACGATCCACCGGATATCGGGTTTTGGAAATCTTCACCGTCCTGGGTCTTCCCGGCCTTGGACGGTGATCCAGAAACATTCCTCCGATACCTCCCCGCAGCTCAGCCAACCTTCTGCCTGTCGCCGAGACCGGATTAGCAGCTGCCATGACGATCAGTTGTACCGCAATGTACTGGCAGGCAGGTTTGAAGCGTATGTCTGAAGGCGTTCGGCCAAAGGCTATTGCGGCGTGGCTGGCCTCTCGACGGATGATGTTGTAAGCCAGTAAAAGTCCCCAGACCTCTTGATAAATAAGGTCGACCTTCTTGCTGCGCAGCGTTACCGCATTCTGCTGCATTGAGCTTTTGATATCCCGGAAGCCCAGCTCGATTTCCCAGCGTTCCAGATATAGTTCGGCGACCGCTTCTGCGCTGTAGTCCTCGACCGGCAGCGACGTGAGCAGCGATCTGATACGCCCCTGGCTTTGATAGCTGACCTCGCGCACTTCCCAGTGCGTGGGGAGAGCCGGGTTTCGTTTGCGAGCCTGAGGCGAGACTTTCATCCGTACGCGGCGATCATGCTCGCCGTAGCGCTCGACTTCCTCCATCACCAGGTTCTTGCGAGCCGGCGTGAGCCAGTGCCGATTGTTTCCCCCATCGGCAATGCTCAGCAGCAAATCAGCCCCCCAAAAGCCTTTGTCGAACAACGTGATCGAATTGTCCGGAATCTGGCCCAGGAAGGTTTCGGCCAAGCGCATCTCGCTGCCCCGATAAGGGCTGAGCTGAGCATCGAGGATCACGTGTGAGCGCACATTCATCAAGGCTACGAGGCGCAGCATCGGAAAGGGTGTCTGGCGCTCGGTGCCCGTATTACCAGAGCCAAAATGCTCCCTCAGCTCAGGAGAATCAGGGGTTCTCAGTAATGCGCCATCTACCGCGAACACTTGCAGGCCGTGCCATTGATCACCCTCGTAGCGCTCGCAACCCCACTGCATGCCTGTTTGGCGGAACAAGGATTCGACCGGATCAGCTCCCAGTCGCTTACGCGCTTCGGTGATTCCGCTGCGCGCCAGCAACTGATCGGAAGCCAGGCCTTGAGCACAGATATTCAGGCGTCTGGCCACCTCATGCACAGGCTCATCGCGGAACAAGGCCATGCCCAGTACCAGCCAAAGCACTTGATCACTCGGCAGGCGCCGACGTCGTATGGTGGCTTGAGTAGAGAGATTGAGCGCACTGGCGACCCATTCAACAGGGATGTTCTGTGTGAAAGTGCTGAGGTCGGAGAAGTTGAAGAGATCGCCGAGGTCGAGCAGTTGCTGCTGAATGGGCATAAAAAATCCGATACCAGGAGGCTGGTATCGGATTTTCTAGAAACCCCG
>NZ_MSXU01000017.1:0-49295 GCF_001945375.1 Pseudomonas sp. PA1(2017) | reverse complement strand
AGGAGTTTTCAGATCAGGCTGCGCCGGAAGTGGTGCGCATTATAGGCCCCCACGAGATCAGGTCAACCGTTTATTTCACTTTTTTGCGGAATCGACTGTAGCGCGATAATCGAACGCTTTGGCCTGCTTTATATGGATAGCTGGATTGACCTAATTAACCAGTTAGTACATTTTTAATGGCGCCACCTCAGGCTGGTTCCACAATAACAACAGGAAGCACCATGGCTCCCATCATTCTGATCCTCAACGGCCCGAACCTGAATATGCTCGGCACCCGTGAGCCGGCCACCTACGGCCACGAAACCCTGGCCGATATCTCCAGGCTTTGCGCGAACACCGCTGAAGCCCTTGGCCTGACCACCGAATTCCGCCAGACCAACCATGAAGCCGAGCTGATCGACTGGATTCACAAGGCCCGCGGCCGCTGCGCGGGCATCGTGATCAACCCGGCGGCCTGGACGCATACGTCCGTCGCCATCCGTGATGCGCTGGTTGCCAGCGAGCTACCGGTCATAGAAGTGCACCTCTCCAACGTGCACAAGCGGGAGACCTTCCGCCATCACTCCTTCGTTTCCCCTGTCGCGCTTGGCGTGATCTGTGGCTTGGGCAGCGGCGGCTATCGCGCGGCACTCCAGCACTTCAGCCACCTGATCAAGGAATAAGGCCGTCATGACTTCCAGCAAAAGCATTCTGGCCGGCCTCATCGGTGCAGGCATCCAGGCGTCTCGCACCCCCGCCATGCACGAGCATGAGGGCGATGCCCAGGGGATTCGCTACTTATATAGGCTGATCGACCTGGACCAACTGAAGCTCGACATCAGCGCCCTCCCCGACCTGCTCAGCGCCGCCGAGCGCATGAGCTTCACCGGGCTCAACATCACCTTTCCCTGCAAACAGGCGATCATTCCGCTGCTCGATGAGCTCTCCGACGAAGCCAGGGGCATTGGCGCGGTCAATACGGTCGTGTTCAAGGGTGGCAAACGCATCGGTCACAACACCGACTGCCTTGGTTTTTCCGAAGGGTTCAAACGCGGCTTGGGCGACGTCGCTCGCCGGCGCGTGGTGCAAATGGGCGCTGGAGGTGCCGGCGCCGCGGTCGCTCATGCCCTGTTGAGCGAGGGCGTCGAACAGTTGAGCATCTTCGACGTCGAGCCCGAACGCGCTCAGGCCCTGGCAAGCAACCTCAACGAGCACTTCGGCTCGCCACGTGCCCAGGCCGGCGGCGACCTGAGCTCAGCGATGGCCGCCGCCGACGGTCTGGTCAACACCACACCGATGGGCATGGCCAAACTGCCCGGCATGCCGGTACCCAAGACGCTGCTGCGCCAAGAGCTATGGGTTGCGGAGATCGTCTACTTCCCGTTGGAAACCGAACTGCTGCGCGAAGCACGTGCCATCGGTTGCCGAACCCTGGACGGCGGCAACATGGCAGTCTTCCAGGCCGTGAAGGCATTCGAGCTGTTCAGCGATGCCCAGGCCGATGCCCAGCGCATGCTCGATCACTTCCATAGCATGAACGGTTGATGCCACCGGGCCGACTCGGCGATGAGGCGGCCCAAGCTCGCTGGCTGATACGCTCAGCGCGTGATGTAGCGCAGTACCGCTTCGCAGATCATCGTCTTGTGGCGCTGCTTGACCTGATCGTCCGGCAGGTCGATCTGGAAGATCTCCCCGAAGGTATGCCGGTTCGAGACGCGGTAGAAGCAGAACGAACTGATCAGCATGTGTACGTCCAGGGTATCGAGCCCCTCGCGAAACAGCCCTTCCTTCTCGCCACGCTTGAGGGTTTCGCCCAGCGTCAGCAGCACCACGTTGCTCATCCGGCGGATTTCCGGTGACTGCTTGACGTACTCGCCGTAGTGAATGTTCTCGATGCTGACGATGCGCACGAAATCCGAGTTGCGATCATGGTGGTCGAAGGTGAACTCCACCAGGCGGCGAATGGCGTCGGGTGCTGGCAATTCGTCAAGGTGCAGACGGCGCTCGGTACTGCGGATATCACCGTACAACTTCGAGAGCACTTCGAGATAAAGCTGCTCCTTGCTGCCGAAGTAGTAATAGATCATGCGCTTGGACGTCGCCGTGCGCTCGGCGATGGCATCGACCCGGGCACCCGAGAGCCCCTGGCGGACGAATTCGGTGATGGCGGCCTGCAGGATGTTCTCCCGGGTTTTCTCCGGATTGTTCTTGCGTGGCTTGCGCGGCGCTGCGGCCTGCTCGTGGCTCGCAGGCTCGAGGGTAGCGGTCATGGAATCACTCATCATGGCGTTCTTGTTATCACTGCAAACGAAAAGCGGATGCGACCTCTGGCACGCATCCGCCTGAGTACAGCTTACAGCTTCGCCTGCCGCGTCACACCACTGCGTGCCTTGGCCATGGCAGCCAGACGCACCGCAACGTTGGCGGCACCATAGCCGACGTAGCCATTCTTGCGCTGAATGATCTCGAAGAAGAAGCGCTCCTCGAACGCCTCGGTGTATACGTGAAACAGCTCACCGCCCTGGGCATCGCGGTCGTAGAGCACGTTGTAATAGGCCAGTTCGCTGAGGAACTCGTCGTCGAAATCGAAGCGCGCGGCGAGATCGTCATAGTAGTTGAGCGGGATGTCCAAAAGCGGCACACCCGCCTCCTTGGCCCGCTCGACTTCCTTGAAGATGTCCTCGCAGGAAAACGCGATGTGATGCACGCCGGAACCCCGGTAGCTGGACAACGCATGGGCGATGGCGGTATTGCGGTTCTCCGAAATGTTCAGCGGCAGGCGCACCGAGCTGCAGCGGCTGCGCAGCGCTCGGCTCTTAACCAGGCCATAGGGATCGGGCAGCACCACTTCGTCGTCGGCCTCGAAGTCCAGCAGGCTCTTGTAGAACAGCACCCAGCTGTCGAGGCTGTCCGCCGGCAGCGCCAGCGCCATGTGGTCGATACGTTGCAGGCTGCCAGTCGGCAGTGCAGCGGGATCCAGCTTGAAGTCGCTGTCGTAGATGGTCTGCCCTGCTTCGGCCTGATCGACCAGGTAGATGAGGCTGCCATCGGGCGCGCGCATCGCCGGAATCTCGCGCTCGTTCGGCCCGACCAGGCCGCGATACGGGTGACCACGGTAATCGAGGGCGCGCTGCAACGCCGTCGTACCGTCCTTGACCTTCAGTGCGGTGGCGCACAGCGACGGGCCGTGGGCCTCGAAGAAACCGTGGGCGAACGAATAGGGTTCGGCATTGAGCACGATGTTGATGTCGCCCTGACGCAGCAGGCTGACGTCCTTGGAGCGGTGCTCGCCTGCCTTGGCGAAACCCAGACGCTGCAACCAACCCGACAGCTTGGCGCCGGCAGCCTCGTCGACGGCGAACTCGAGGAACTCGACACCGTGATAGCGACTGGCTGGCGGTGTGTCGAACAGCAGATCGAGGTTCGGCGCCTTGGCATCGGTCGCCAGCAGTTGCCGAGTCTTCTCTTCCAGATAAAGAAGTGAACGCAGCCCGTCGACCGCATTGGCGCGTGGCGGCGCGGCACGGAAGCCATCGTTGAAGATTTCCAGCGACAGCGGGCCGGTGTAGCCGGTGCGGATGATCGGCGCCAGAAAGCCTGGCAGGTCGAACTCGCCCTGCCCCGGGAAGCAACGGAAGTGGCGGCTCCACTCCAGCACGTCCATGGCCAGAATTGGCGCATCGGCCATCTGCACGAAAAAGATCTTGTCGCCAGGGATCTCGGCGATGGCTGCCGGATCGCCCTTGAGCGACAAGGTATGGAAGCTGTCGAGAATCACCCCGACCGCGGCATGATCGGCCTGGCGAACCAAGTTCCAGACCTGCTGGTAAGTATTGACGTGGCGGCCCCAGGCCAGTGCCTCGTAACCGATACGCAGGCCCCGCGCGCCGGCGCGCTCGCCCAGCAGACGCAGGTCGTCGACGAGAATCTCTTCATCGCCGAGCGAGTCGGTAGCTACGTTGCTGCATACCAGCACCAGATCGGTGCCAAGCTCCTGCATCAGGTCGAACTTGCGCTCCGCGCGGTCCAGGTTGCGTTGCAGCCGGTCGCGGCGGCAGCCTTCGAAATCACGGAACGGCTGAAACAGGGTGATGGCGATGCCCAGATCGGCGCACATCTTGCGCACGTCGCGCGGGCTGCCCGCGTAGTACAGCAGGTCGTTCTCGAAGATTTCCACGCCGTCGAAGCCGGCAGCGGCGATGGCTTCGAGTTTCTCGGGCAGGGTGCCGCTCAGCGAGACGGTGGCGATCGAGCGATGCATACTTCAGCTCCTTGTAGATAACGATCTCTACGGATCGTGTAATGACCTGGGCCCGGCACCAGAAGCGTAGCCGACAAGGCGTTCGAGCTTGGCATTCGCCAGGCCGTTCAATCCCCTTATGCCATTTCTTGAGGCCTGCAGCGATTATTCGTGCGCCCGCGCGAAGCGGCAATTCAAAGTGTACGAACTAGTTAGTATTTCGTGCGATTATCGAACACTAGGCCGTTTATCGAATTGACGCTATTTCACGGTTTGCAACACCATGTTTCCCACTGCAGTGACGGAAACCCTTCCGCCGCGACCAGCAAACAACCCGGCTCCATCCATAACAATTTCAATAAGAGTACGCCCATGCTCACTTCCCAGCCCCTGCATACCCGCATACCATTCGCACGCTTTTTGGCACCCACCCGGCCAACTGCGTCTGCGCACGTCCAACCCTGACTCGCGACACTCCGCTCGATAATCCTGAAAGCGGGTCGACCGGTGCCATCCACAAGGCCGGTCCCCACACGCTGTGGCCAAGCCGCACCCAGTTGCCGCTTCGCTCGGCGCTCTAATAACAACGGAGACCATGATGGCTAAGCCCTCAACTTCACAAGCCAAGAAAGCCACTGCCAGCGGCTGGGTCGGTTCAGCGCTGGAGTACTACGATTTCTTCATCTACGCCCAGGCCGCGGCGCTGATCTTCCCGCAGATATTCTTTCCCAACACCGATCCGAAGATGGCCATCGTCGCCTCGCTGGCAACCTACGGCGTCGGCTATCTGGCGCGCCCGGTAGGTGCATTCGTGCTCGGCCATTGGGGCGACACCCGTGGTCGCAAGAACGTGCTGCTGCTGTGCATGTTCCTGATGGGCATCTCCACCATGGCCGTCGGCCTGCTGCCGACCTACCACGATATCGGTCTGCTGGCTCCGGCCATGCTGGTCGTTCTGCGCCTGATCCAGGGCTTCGCGGTAGCCGGTGAGATCTCCGGCGCCAGCTCGATGATTCTCGAGCATGCGCCCTTCGGACGACGAGGCTTCTACGCCAGCTTCACGCTGCAAGGCGTACAGGCCGGCCAGGTGCTCGCCGCTGCGGTATTCCTGCCGCTCGCCTACTTCATGCCGAGCGAGGCGTTCAACGACTGGGGCTGGCGGATCCCGTTCCTGCTCAGTGCCTTCGTACTGCTGGCGGGTTTCATCATCCGTCGTGAGGTTCACGAAACGCCGGCCTTCGTCAACGAAGAGAACAAGCAGAAGATCGCCAAGTCGCCGATTTCCGAAGCATTCAGCACCAGCTGGCGGACCATGTTCCTGGTCATGGTGATGGCGCTGATGAACGTGATTCCGGTGGTGGCGACCATCTTCGGTGGCGCTTATGCCGTGCAACCGGCCTACGGGATCGGCTTCGACAAGAGCGTCTATCTGTGGATTCCGGTGGTGGGCAACATCGTCGCGGTTCTGGTGATTCCGTTCGTGGGCAACCTCTCCGACAAGATCGGTCGCCGCCCGACCCTGATCACCGGCGCGCTGGGCTCTGGCCTGCTGGCGTTCGGTTATCTGTATGCGATCAGCATCAGCAACGTGCCGCTGGCGTTCATCATGTCGCTGCTGATGTGGGGCGTGGTCTACCAAGGCTACAACGCGGTGTTCCCAAGCTTCTACCCGGAGCTGTTCCAGACCCGCTACCGCGTGTCCGCCATGGCCATCGCCCAGAACATCGGCACCATGCTTACCGCCATGCTGCCTGCGCTGTTTGCCCTGGTCGCACCGCCCGGCTCGGACAACATTCCATGGCTGATCGGCAGCCTGGCATTCGGCATCACCTGCCTGTGCGCCCTCGCCGCCTTCATCGCACCGGAAACCTACCGGATTCCGATGAGCGAACTGGGCAAACCCGGCGCCAAGCCGATGGACAAGGCCGAATACGACGCCGCTCGCCAGAACAGCGTGAACGAAGCCAGCCACTAACAAGGCAGGCGTAAAAAGAGAAGGCCCTTAGCCAGGCCGTGTGAAAACGTAGCGAGCGAAGGTCAGGCAAGGCAAAAATCGGCGAAAAAGCGCAGTTTACGAGTTGTAAATGAGCATTTTGAGCCGGTTTTTAACGCCGCCTGACCGAGCGCAGTAGTTTTCACACGGCCTGCAACGGGCCTTCTTGTATTTCCGGAGGCTAAAATTTCAGCGCTTTCTGCGTTGCTGATAAGCGGCCGCCAGCCCGCTGAGACAAATGATGGCGATACCCACCTTGGCGCTCGCCTCGGGGTCGTGGCCGAAGATGATCAGCCCCAGCAGGCCGGCGAAGACGATCTGGCAGTAGCCGAACGGCGCCAGCAGTGCCGGCGCGGCGTGGCGGAAGGCCTTGGTCAGCAGCAGGTGAGCGAACATGCCGCACGCGCCGAGGGCCAGCATCAGCGGCAAATGTTGCCACTGCGGCAGTTGCCAGAAGAACGGCACCAGGCAGCTCATCAGCAAGGTATTGAGCAGGCCGGTAAAGAAGTTACTGGTGGTCGGCGTGTCGTACTGGCTGAGCAGGCGCGTGAGTATCTGGTAGGCCGCGAAGCAGCTGGCCGAACAGAGCGGCAGCAGTACGGCCGGGGTGAACAGATCGCCGCCCGGATGCACGATGATCAGTACGCCTACGAAGCCCACCAGTACCGCCGCCCATTGCCCCCGGCTGACACGCTCCTTGAGCAGCGGCACCGACAGCGCGGTAACCAGCAACGGCGCCAGGAAGTTGACCGCCGTGGCCTCGGCCAGCGGGATGTACAAAAGACCGGTGGTGAAGAACAGGCTGCAGCCCAGCAGGCAGATCGCCCGCAGCGCCTGCAACCCCGGCCGTTTGCTGCGCAGCACGCGCAACCCCGACTGCGGCAGGAAGATGCCGGCCATCAGCAGCGTGTGCACCACATAGCGCGCCCACACCACCATGATCACCGGGTAGATGCCGGACAAGTACTTCGACAGCGCGTCATGGCTGGCGAACAGAAAGGTCGCCAGCACCACCAGGGCGATGCCCTTCAAGGGATGATTGACGCCTGACAGCGAACTCGGGGTGCTCATGGGAATTCTCGTGATCCAGACGTCATTATCGGTAGCAAACTAACTATATGTGCGGTCTGCCGCCATTGCGGATTTCAGTATGGGCTATGCCGACAGGTCGAGACGTTTCAACAGCGCCCGAGTCTTGTCGATGGCCATCTGCGCCCGCTGCGTCGGATCCTCCACCTGCCGGGTGGGGATTTCCAGACTCAACGGAACATTGGCCGGTAGACAGCGCAACAGCCCCGGCAAGTCACAATCACCGTCACCGGGAAAACGCCGCTCGTTACGCGCCTGGCGCAGAATCTCCGCCATGTCGTCCGGCCGCGGCCCGGCCACGTCGCACAGTTGGGCATAACCCAGCCATGATGGTTCCACCTGCTGCAATTCGTCGAGGCGTGACCCCGAGCGATTGAAATGAAAGGCGTCGACCAGCACGCCGCCGTTGTCACGGCCGGCCTGCCGCACGATACGCACTGCCTGTGAGAGATCGGCCACGTTGGTCCAGGGCATGAATTCCAGATGGGGCCGCAAGCCGTACGCCAGGGCGCGGTCGCACAATTCGCCGAAATTGTCGGTCAGCCGCGCTTCATCCGGGTCGTTGCCGGCGACCAGCACCTCACGCGCACCGAACTCGGCGCCGACCTCCAGCACCGCCTCGAAATCGCTGCAGCGTGTATGGGGTTTGAGCCGCAGGATCTCGACGTCGAGTACGCCGATGCCGGTGTCGCGCAGCCGCCTGAGCGTCTGCCGGCGCAAATCCGCGTCGGCCACCAGCGCGAAGTGATGTTCCTCGTCGGTGGCGGGAATCAGGCGCAGGCCGACATGACTGTAGCCCGTTCGGGCCGCCACCTCGACCATCTGCGGGGGCTCGAGTTCGAGGACGGTCAGGCTGGCCAGGGACATCAGGCGCTCGTGGGTATGCATCGATCTCTCTCCGGGCCGTGGCCCATGAATGGACGTTGGCTCAGACGGATTCAGGTACGGTGGCGCAGCCCTGCTCGGCGGCGCGGCAGATGGCGTCATACAGCGCCAGGGTGCGGCCGGCATCGGCTGCACTGACCAGCGGCAGCGCTTCGCCCCGCGCGACTTCGATGAAGTGCTTGAGCTGCAACAACAGCGCCGGAGCAGACTCGTACGGATGCTCCACACTCTGCAAGGGCTCGTGCCAGCCAGCGCCTGTGGAGGCGTACGACCAGTAACGCAGTTGCGGGATGCTCAGCGAACCTGCGGTGCCGGCCAGCAGATAACACGGCTGATCGGGTTGCCGGGGATACACCGGGTTTTCCCCGGCGCTGAGCTCCCAGCTCCAGGGAGCCGCCGCCGCGTCGGAGCCGGTCAGGCTACCCAGTGCGCCATTGGCGAAGCGCAGGATGATCGCCGCGCCGTCCTCGTTGGTGAAGCCGCGCACGGCGTGGCTGGTGAGCGCCTGAACCTGGTCCACCTCGCCACACAGGTAGCGCAGCAGATCCAGATCATGGATCAGGTTGGTCAGCAGCATCCCCGCTCCGGGCTCGCGCCGCCATGGAACGTCGTAGTAACTGTCCGGCTTCTGCAGTTGCCAGAGCGCCGTCACCGTGGTGAGTTGCCCCAGGACGCCCTGCAGCATCAATTCCCGCGCCTTGCCGATCAACGGATTGTGGCGGCGGTGGTGACCCACGAGCACCGGCACCCCGCTGCGCTGCACGGCAGCCACCAGTTCGCGCACTTCCTGCAGGCTGACGCCGACCGGCTTTTCGAGCAGCGCCGGCAGGCCGGCCTCGACACAGCGCAACGCAGTGGGCACATGGGCCGCATTGGGGTTGGCGATGATCACTGCCTGGGCCAGGCGGCTGTCCAGCAGGGCCTGCAGTTCATCGAAGCACGGCACACCGTGCTCGGCGGCGAGCAGTCGGGCCTGCTCGCTAGGGTCGACGACCGCGCAGAGAGTAGCGTGCGGCAGCTCGCGCAGATAACTGAGGTGTTGCCGGCCCATGATACCGGCGCCGATCAGGGCGATTCGCAAAGGGTTCAAGGTATGAGTCCTTTTCTGATTGTTATAGGCGCAGCGCGCTCGACAACAATCTAGAACTCAGTTCCACATTTAATCAACACCGGATGGAGCACCCGGCCGTTAATCGAACGTTATCGGCCACTCAAACGAACAGGTCCGATGCCTGGCTCGCTGACGACAGCTCGGCAGCCGCTTCCAGCAGCAGGGGTGCAAGCTGTTCCATGCGCTCGCCGGGCATGCGCGCGCTCGGGCCGGCAATGCTCAGCACGCCAATCACGCCACCGCGCTGCGGGTGGCTGACCACCGCAGCCAGCGCGCAGGTGCCCAGGGAGGAAGTTTCCACCACGGTCGCGTAGCCGCGCTCGCGGGCACGCTGCAGGTAACCGAGCAGCGCTTCATCGTCATGGGGTGCGTTGGGGCCGAACTCGCTGTCGTCGGGAATATGCTGGCGCGCCACCAGTGCCAATGCGTCGGCGTCCGCCAGGTTGGCCAGCCAGGCATGGCCGGAGGCGGTGTAGCGCAGCGGCGCGTCACGGCCCATGTCGGGGTCATAGCGCAGGCCGGAGCGCGCGCCCTGGGATTTGGCGATCCAGGTCTGCCGCTCGCCTTCGATCACCCCCAGGCGCACCAGCTCCCCACTTTGCCGGGCCAGGCGATCGAGGATCGGCTGCACGATGTCGGCGCCGCTGGCCGACAGGTAGCGAAAACCCAAGGCGACCAGCTTGGTCGAGAGCCGATAGCGGCTGGTATCGGCGTCCTGCCGCACGTAACCCAGACGCACCAACTCGGCGAGCATGCGGTGGGTGGCACTCTTGGGAATCTGCAACTGCTCGGCCAAGGTCTGCATCGGCACGTCACCGGCGCCCGCCAGACTTTCCAGCAGGTTGAGCGCCCGTTCTATCTGGCTTCCGGCCATGGTCATGCCCTCGATTGATTTGCCGCGATTCTAAAGACCCAGCGGTGCCGGCGGAACCGCCACATTCTGAAATCATCGCAGCTGCCGCCGGGATAGCCGCGGGTTGGCTGCGCCGGAACATGAGGCCATAATCCAGACCGGCTGATTGTACTAACTGGTTCGTTCTTGTTCGGTTATCGAACAGGAACCGATTTGGTGAATTGAATTAGCCCGCATCACCGCACAGTATTCCCAGCACTTGCGTGAGACATGCCGGATTTGCCAGCACCACTCACGAAAAAATGCCTCACCTATAAATATAAGAAGGTCACGCCATGCCACAGCTCGACACTGTGTTCACCCGCGCCCGGCAGATCAGCCTGAGCGCCATTCGCTCCCTGGCCAATACGCACAGCGACGCCGCGTCGTCCTTAGCGCCTACGGCCCTCGACATGCTCACTTTCCAGACGCCCGCGCACCCTACCCACGCGCCGATTCGCCAAGCCGGCATACGCACCTGAGCGGTTTTCCCACGCGGGCAGCACAGGCTGCATCTGGAGTGAGTCATGAGTACATCGAAAAAAGTACCGGTGGGTGAGCGCACCTTCTGCATCTTGCTGGTGGTCTTCAGCCTGTTCGTTCTGTATCAGGCCTATCTGATTTCCGGGTTCTCCTCGATCAGCTCGCCCGGTGCCTTCCCCCTGGGTGCCGGTGCCGTGCTGCTGATCGCCGCCGTACGAGTGCTCTGGGAATTGCGCGGCAAGCCGAACCACGGCGAAAGCTGGGCGGCCTCGGCCAAGCGCTTCAGCCACGAGCACTTCCCACGTCACATCGTGGTCTTCACCCTGCTCTCGGTGGCCTACCTGGCCGTCATCCAGTGGGCGAGCTTCTACGTCAGCACCTTCGCCTTCCTGATGCTCTCCATCGTCTACCTGCGGCGCGGCAAGGTGCTTTCGGCCCTGGTCGCCAGCGGCATCTCGGTGCTGGCCATCTACCTGCTGTTCACCCTGGCGTTCAGCGTCTACCTGCCCTGAGACGAGACTTCCATGAGCGATACCTTTTCCTACCTGCTGATGGCCTGGATGGACCCCAACCTGCTGATGCTGACGGCGCTCGGCACCTTCGCCGGCATCTACATCGGCGCCATTCCGGGTTTGTCGGTGACCATGGCGGTGTCCATCCTCGTCTCGTTCACCTTCTCATGGGACGTCAACGACGCCCTGGCGTTGATCGTCGGCATCTTCATCGGCGGCGTGTACGGTGGCGCGCGCAGCGCCATCCTGCTGAACATTCCCGGCGGCCCCTCTTCGGTGGCTACCTCGTTCGACGGTTACCCGCTGGCCAAGCGTGGCGAGGCCGGTCGCGCCATCGGCCTGAGCACCGTGATGTCGGTGATCGGCGGGCTGGTGGGCACCCTGGTACTGGCAATGGCAGCACCGATACTTGGTGATCTGGCGCTGAAGTTCGCACCTCGCGACTATTTCCTGATCGCCGCCATCGGCCTGATGCTGGTCGGCAGCCTCGCAGAAGGCAGCCTGGCCAAGGGCATCTTCGCCGTCGCCCTGGGCGCGATCATCGGCATGGTCGGCATGGACCCGGTCACCGCCGAAGGGCGCTTCACCATGGGCCAGATGGAGCTGATGGGCGGCATCCACTACGTGGTGGTGATGATCGGCCTGTTCGGCGTCGCCGAAGCGCTCTTTCAGCTGCATAACCTCAGCACCCAGGCGGTCAAGCAGAAGGTCGACAAGATCATTCCGTCGGTGGCGATGGTGCTCAAGTTCCTGCCGCTGTCGCTGCGCACTTCGATCATCGGCGTGCTGGTCGGCGTGCTGCCTGGCGTCGGTGGCGAGATCGCTGCCCTGCTCGCCTACGACCATGCCAAGCGCACGGTCAAGAACCCGACCAGCCCGTTCGGTGAAGGCGCCTACGAAGGCCTGGTAGCACCGGAAACCGCCAACAGCGCCGCCGTCGGTAGCGCTTACGTACCAATGCTGACGCTCGGCATGCCAGGCGATGCGGTCACCGCGGTGATCATCGGCGCGCTGGTGATCCACGGCCTCAACCCCGGCCCGATGCTGATGGTCGAGAACCCGCACATCTTCTGGTTCACCGTCGGCAACCTGGCGCTGGCCAACATCTTCCTGCTGATCTTCGGGCTGATGGGCATCAAGCTGTTCGCCAAGGTCGTCGAGCTGCCCAAAGCCGTGCTGATTCCGCTGATTCTGGTGCTCTGCACCGTCGGCTCCTACTCGCTGAACAGCAGCATGACCGAGGTGTACTGGATGCTTGGTTTCGGCCTGCTCGGCTATTTCCTCAAAGCGTTCGGCTTCCAGATGGGGCCGATCATCCTTGGCGTGATCCTCGGCCCGCTGATGGACAGCTCCTACCGCCAGGCCATGGCCTCGGTTGGCGACAACCCGGTCGAGCTGCTCGGCGAAATGGTCAGCAGCCCATTGTCGCTGATTCTCAGCAGCGCTCTGGTGCTGGTGCTACTGAGCAACACGCCGCTGTTCGGCTGGCTCAAACGCAAGCGCAAGGCCGCTTCGGTTCAACCTTGATACACCGCGTCACGCATGCCCGGAAACGGATATATAAAAACAACCAATGGAGAGTCTCCAACATGCTCAAGCAACTACTTACCGGCGTCGCATTTTCCCTTAGTGCACTGACGCTCGCCCTGCCGGCCCATGCCGATTACCCGGAACGCAGCATCCAGGCGGTGATCCCCTGGGGCGCTGGCGGTGCCACCGACAACGTGATGCGCAGTCTGGCGCCCTATGTCGAGAAGGAGCTGGGCACCAAGCTGATCCTCAACAACCGCCCCGGCGGCACCGCCGTGATCGGCAGCAGCTACGTGATGCAGCAGCGGCCCAACGGCTACACCCTGCTGCTCGGCGCCGAGAACCCGCAGTTGTATCCGGTTCTCGGCCTGGCCAAGTTCGACTACAGCGACTTCTACCCAGTCAACATCATTGGCCAGAACGTGGTGGTGATCGCCACCAACGCCGACAGCCCCTTCAACTCCATGGCCGATCTGCTGGCTGCGGCCAAGGAAAAGCCGGACACCTTGCGCATGGGCTCCACTGGCGCCGGCGGCCTGCCGAGCACCGTACACGCTATGGTCAATGCCGTCGGCGAGCTGAAGGTGCGTGAAGTGACCTTTGGCGGCGACGGCCCCGGCATCACCGCACTGATGGGCAAGCACATCGACTTCATGCCGCTGAGCCTGGCAGCTGCCCAGGAACTGGTGCGCTCCGGCAAGCTCAAGGCGCTGGCCGTGCTGGCCGCCGAGGAAGTACCGGAGCTGCCGGGCGTCGAACCGATCACCAAGGCCCTGCCGGACATCGGCGAATACCTGCCATGGGGCCCGTTCTGGGGCGCGTTCGTGCACAAGGACACTCCCGACGACATCAAGCAGAAGCTGGTCGAGGCCTACTCCAAGGCCGTGGCCAATGAAGAGTTCCAGGGTTTCCTGAAGAACTACGGCGCCCAGAGCCTGAACCTCAATGGCGCCGAAGCCGAGCAATTCCTCAAGCGCTGGCAGTCGGTCACCGCCTGGTCGATGTACAAGGCCAAGGCCATCGAGATCTCGCCGGACAGCGTCGGTATCGAGCAACCCTGATAACCGGGCTGGGCAGGCAAACTGCCCGGCCTGTGCTGTAGCGGAGCGCCCAGTCGGGCCAACTCCATCAATCGATGACAGAAAAACGCTTCCGCCCAGGCGGCAGGACTCGTGCGTCCTGAGAAAAGGAAAATCGTCATGAAACCGATCGAAACCGCAGTTCGCAGCCGCTGCTTGCTCGCCCCCTCGCTGCTGGCGCTCGGCGTTGCTCTCACCCTGCCGATGGGCGCCCACGCCGAGGGCTTCATCGACGACGCCAAGGTGTCGCTGAACCTGCGCAACTTCTACATCAACCGCAACTTCACCAACCCCGAGGGCCCGAGCGCGACGGCGCCGCAGAGCAAGGCCGAGGAATGGACCCAGAGCTTCATTCTCGATGCCCGCTCCGGTTACACGCCCGGCGTGGTCGGCTTCGGTGTCGATGCGCTGGGCATGCTTTCGCTCAAGCTCGACGGCGGTCGCGGCACCTACGGCACCGGCCTGCTACCACGTCATGACGACGGCCGCCCGGCTGACGACTATGGTCGCCTGGCACTGGCTGCCAAGGCCAGGATCTCCAAGACCGAACTGAAGGTTGGCGAGTGGATGCCGGTGCTGCCGATCCTGCGTGCCGACGATGGCCGCTCGCTCCCGCAAACGTTCGAAGGTGCCCAGGTCACCTCCAACGAAATCGCCGGCCTGACGCTTTACGGGGGCCAGTTCCGTCAGAACAGCGAACGCAACAACGCCAGCATGGAAAACATGTTTCTGAGCGGCAACAGCGCAGCCAATGGCTCCAACCGTTTCAACTTCGTCGGCGGTGAGTACAAGTTCAACGGCGACCGCACCATGATCGGCCTGTGGGGCGCCGAGCTGAAGGACGTCTACGAGCAGCAGTACCTGCAACTGATCCACAGCCAGCCTATCGGCGACTGGACCCTGGGCGCCAACCTCGGCTACTTCCAGGGTGAGGACGACGGCTCCGCGCGCGCCGGTAAACTGGACAACAAGACCTACTCCGGTCTGTTCTCCGCCAAGTACGGCAGCAACACCTTCTACGTCGGCTTGCAGAAGGTTACCGGCGACACCGGCTGGATGCGCGTCAACGGCACCAGCGGCGGCACCCTGGCCAACGACAGCTACAACTCCAGCTTCGACAACGCCAAGGAGAAATCCTGGCAGGTACGCCATGATTTCAACTTCGCCGGCGTCGGTATCCCGGGGCTGACCCTGATGAACCGCTATATCAGCGGCAGCAACGTGCATACCGCTGCTACAGACGATGGCAAGGAATGGGGCCGTGAGACCGAGCTGGCCTACGTGATCCAGGACGGCGCCTTCAAGAACCTGAGCGTGCGCTGGCGTAACGCGAGCATCCGTCGCGACTACAGCAACAACGAGTTCGACGAGAACCGCCTGATCTTCAACTACCCGCTGTCGATCCTGTAAGCCAGCGCCGCTCTCCAGTGTCACCCTTTGCCCGTCCCTGAGACGGGCTTTTTCATGGCCAGCGTGAAGAGGCCAGGTACGACAGACAGCAGAAAACGCCGCTGCGGTAGGTACCGAGCGCCGAGCTGTATATTCAAAAAGGACGACCCGAGCGGGCCTGGAGATGGAGGCGATCCTGCCAGCCACACCCCGGCACACAATGTTCCCGCTGTGGCTGCTTCCTTCCGGATCTGACCAGGTTCACGGGTAATCGTTGCGGGGGGACCGGCAGGACCACCATAACGCGGCTCACCATGCAGTGAGCCGGCGCCATTGTACCGGCTTGCGCCGAACTTACAACTGCTTCAAGCACTTAGCGTGCATATGGGTGGCTAGACGCGAAAGCGTCCGACCAGTCGCGCCAGGTCGCTGGACAGCTCGGACAGGCGCTGGCTGGCCTGCGTGCTCTGCTGCGACGTATGCGCCGCCTCGTTGGACAGCTCGCGGATATCGGTGATGTTGCGGGCGATCTCCTCGGTGACGCTGCTCTGTTGCTCGCACGCGGTGGCGATCTGCGCGGTCATGTCGTTGATGCGTTGCAACGATTCGCTGGTGTCGTTCAGCGCCTGATCCACGCCTGCCGCCTGCTCGACGCTTTCCCGCGCCTTGAGGCTGCCGGTCTGGGTCGCCTTGACGGCGTTCTGCACCCCGCCCTGCAGGCGCATGATCATGTCCTGGATGTCCGTGGTCGACTGCTGGGTGCGCCCCGCCAGGGCGCGCACCTCATCGGCCACCACGGCGAAGCCTCTGCCCTGCTCCCCGGCCCGCGCGGCCTCGATGGCGGCGTTGAGCGCCAGCAGATTGGTCTGTTCGGCAATACCGCGGATCACCGCCAGCACCTCGCCGATCCTGCCGGCTTCCTGCTCGAGCGCCTGAATACTCTGCGAGGCGCTTTCCACCTCACCGGCCAGATGCCGAATGGTCTGGATGGTCGCTCCGACCACCCGCGCACCTTCGCGCGATTGGGTTTCGGCATGGCGCACGGTATCGGCGGCTCCCTGGGCGCTGCGAGCGACCTCATGCACCGCCGCGCTCATCTCGGTCGCGGCAGTGCTGACCTGATCGACCGCCGCATGCTCGCTGTTGATCAGCCGATCGTTGGTCGCCGCCATCACCGCCAGGCCTTGCGCCGCATTGGCCACCTCGCCGGTAACCCGCCCCACGTCGCTGATCATCGGGTGCAGCTTGTCGAGGAAACGGTTGAAGGTGGCACTGAGCCGGCCGAGTTCGTCACGCGAGGACACCTCCAGGCGTACTCGCAGGTCACCATCGCCATCGGCCAGTTGTTCGATGCGCTCGAGCAAACGGTGCAGCGGGCGCGTCACCAGCCTAGGGAAGGCAATGATCAGCAGCAGGCATACCAGCAACCCACTCACCATTGCCACGCCAAGTTGCCAGCTCAGACGCTCGCCCTGGGCAATCGCGGCGGTGCCGACATCCTTGGCGCCCTGGTCTTCCAGCTCGCCGAGTTTGTTGATGACCTCGCGCATGGCATCGAACTGCGCCTCGCTGTCACCAAAACTCAGGCGGGCGGCGGCGACGGGGTCGGTACCGATCAGTTGCATGACCTGCGCGGCACTGCGCTCCCAGGTCGCAAAGGCACGTTCGAAGTCGGCCACCAGGCACGCTGCCTCGTCGCCCGGCTGCATCTGCGCATAAGCCCGCACGCGGTCGGCTGCCTGCTTGACGTTCTCGGCCTGGGACTGACGCAGGTCGGCAACGTGTTCCCGAGCACCATCGCTGAGCAGGCTGCGCTCGGCGACCAGCGCCTGATAGAGGTCGCGGTCGGCGTTGAGCAGCAGGCTCACACCCGGCAGAAACTGATGGGTCATACGGTTGCTGGCACCGACCACCTGACCGATGCCCCACATGGCCAGTGCGCCCATCAGCACCAGCAGCAGCGCCAGGAAAACGATCGGCAGGGCGATCTTCGAACGAAACCCGAGATCAGCGAATACGCGCAGCATGGCTACCCCCAGCAGAACCGCCGTGGTTCTGGCTCTGTTTCCAGGAGAATAGCTCCATTTGGCGCGACGCAAAGGCAAAGAGCCAGTATCTTTACGCGAACTTGACGCCACCGCGCGCCGCCAATAAAAGGTCGCAAGCGCCCGGATTTGAGCACTGCGGCGGAATTAACCGGCTACAGGTAGGTCACAATGAAGCCTGACCGATCGGGCAGAACCGCCCGGATCGATCATCTCTGAGTAGCGGCGTCATTCGGCGCCAGATTTTTCATCCCCAAGGAGCAATCACATGGCCATTACCAAAGACCAATTGATCGGTGACATCGCAGAAGCCATCGACACGCCGAAGACCACCGTCCGTGCGGCACTCGATCAGCTGAGCGAGATCGTCAGCGACGCGTTGGAAAATGGTGGTGAAATCACCCTGCCGGGCATCGGCAAACTGAAGGTCAGCGAGCGCCCAGCGCGCACCGGTCGCAACCCGCAGACTGGCAAGGCCATCGAAATCGCTGCCAAGAAGGTCGTGAAGTTCGTGCCGGCCAAGGCCCTGACCGACGCGGTCAACTGATCCAACAGCGGGGCGCTTCAAGGTGCCCCGCTGCTCCCCCGCAACACCTCCCCCGCTTAAGACTGAACCCCCACCCTCCTGCCGCCTCAAACGACGACATTCGTAAGATGCAGGCTCGCCATGCTCGCCGACCGCGAACTCACCTTCCGCGCGCTGTTTTCCGGTGTGCTGCTCGGCGCCCTGCTGACGCCGTCGAACATCTATTCGGGCCTGAAGATCGGCTGGTCATTCAACATGTCGATCATCGCGCTGCTGGTCAGCTACGGCATTTGGCAAAGCCTGGTGCGCTGGCGTCTGGGCACCGCCTGGAGCATGCGCGAGAGCAACATCAACCAGACGACTGCCTCGGCTGCCGCGTCGATCATTTCCGGTGGCCTGGTAGCGCCCATACCGGCCTACACCCTGCTGACCGGGCAACAGCTGCCCACGCTGCCATTGATAGCCTGGGTGTTCTCGGTGAGCTTTCTGGGTATCTGGGTGGCCTGGTACCTGCGCCGCAGCATGGTCGAGGACACCCGCCTGCGCTTTCCCGAGGCGGTCGCCACCCTGGAAACCATGCAGCAGGTCTACAACCATGGGCGTGACGCCCTGCAGCGTCTCTGCGTGCTCGGCACGGCGGCGCTGCTCGGCGGGTTGGTGAAATGGGCCGATACCTTCCTCTACAGCCTGCCGCGCTGGTCGCCCAGCGCGCAGTTGGAACGGCTGACCTTCAACCTCGACCCGTCGCCGCTGTTGATCGGCTTCGGCGGCATCATCGGCATCCGCGTCGGCCTGTCGCTGCTGCTCGGTGCCTTGATCGCCTGGGGCGGCTTGGCGCCGTGGTTGCTGAGCAGTGGCTTGGTCGCGCTTGCCGACGGTGCCGGCGGCCCGCAGTTCGCCCCGCTGGTGGAGTGGCTGCTGTGGCCCGGCGTGACCCTGCTGGTCTGCGCCACCCTGACCTCACTGGCGGTACGCTTCGTGGCGAGCCGGCGCGTCGCCCGTGCTACTGGCAAAACGCCCCGGCAGAGCCCTGCTAAATTGCCGCTGCTGATGCTGGTTCTGGCTTCCTTGCTGGTGCTGACGCTGCAGGTGCTGCTGTTCGACATCGACCCGCTGATGGCGCTGCTCAGCGTGCCGCTGGCGGTGGCCCTCGCCTGCATGGCCGCGCGGGTGGTCGGGGCGACCGGTATTCCGCCGATTGGCGCCACCGGGCAGCTGTCGCAGCTGACGTTCGGGGTGATCGCGCCAGGGCAGGTCAGCGTCAACCTGATGGCCGCCAACACCGCCGGCGGCGCCGCCGGCCAGTGCACCGACCTGCTCAACGACTTCCGGGTAGGCCACGCCATCGGCGCCAAGCCCTACAACCAGTTGATCGCCCAATGCCTGGGCATTCTCGTCGGCAGCATCGTCGGCGTGCTGGTCTATCAAATCCTGATTCCCGACCCACAGGGGATGCTGATCACCCAACAATGGCCGGCGCCCGCCGTCGCCACCTGGAAAGCGGTCGCCGAAGTGCTGGGTTATGGCCTCGACTCTCTCGACGTGAGCATTCGCTGGGCCATGCTGGCGGGCGCCTTGTGCGGCATGGTGTTCGGCGTGCTGGAAGCAAGCCTGCCCGTGCAGTCGACCTTTGCCCGACTGCTGCCGAGCTCGGCGGCCTTTGGCCTGGCGTTCATCATCCCGGCGTCGATCTCACTGATGATGGCGATCGGCGCCCTGCTCGCCTGGGTATTTCAGTCACGCTGGCGCAGCCTCGGCGAGCGCTTCACCATCGCCGCAGCGGCTGGGCTGGTGGCCGGCGAAAGCATCGTCGGGGTCGGCACGTCGTTCTGGATGATGCTGGCGGGCGGTTAAAACGGCATCAATCAGCCATACATGACGGTTCAGACCAACTCGGCCTGCCATCCGTGTAGTAGCGTCGACCTCGGCGCGAAACTATGGCGGCCTTGCTGTGGAATCGGCGTCGTACATCCAATTCGCCGCGGGTCGCGGCTCCCACAATAATCGCAAGCAACCCACTGTCTGTGTAGGAGCGCCGACCCGGCGCGAACGATTGTGGCCTTGTTGCAAGGCCTGCGGCGTACACCCGACTCGCCGCGGGTCGCGGCTCCCACAATAATCGCAGGCAACCCACTGTCTGTGTAGGAGCGTCGACCCGGCGCGAACGATTATGGCCTTGTTGCAAGGCCTGCGGCGTACACCCGACTCGCCGCGGGTCGCGGCTCCCACAATAATCGCAGGCAACCCACTGTCTGTGTAGGAGCGCCGACCCGGCGCGAACGATTATGGCTTTGTTGCAAGGCCTGCGGCGTACACCCGACTCGCCGCGGGTCGCGGCTCCCACAATAATCGCAGGCAACCCACTGTCTGTGTAGGAGCGCCGACCCGGCGCGAACGATTGTGGCCTTGTTGCAAGGCCTGCGGCGTACAACCGACTCGCCGCGGGTCGAGGTTCCTACAATAAATCGCGAGCAACCCACCGACTGCGTAAGAGCGTCGACCTCGGCGCGAGGTCGCGGTTTCTGGAGGCGTTAAACCGTCATTCGGCAGCGATCCCGTAATCGCCCAGCTTGGCGATAAACGTCTGCTCATCAAGCACCGGAATGTTCAGTTCGGTGGCCTTGGCCAGTTTCGAGCCGGCGCCGGGGCCGGCGACCACGCAGGTGGTTTTCGCCGATACCGAGCCGGCCACCTTGGCGCCCAGGCTTTCCAGCTTGTCCTTGGCGATATCGCGGCTCATCACTTCCAGGCTGCCGGTCAGCACCCAGGTCTGGCCGGCCAGCGGCAGCCCTTCGACGACCTTTTTATCGCTCTCCCAGTGCATACCGAAATCACGCAGTTGGGCCTCGATGGCTCGCGCGCGATTGGCGTTCTCGGCGTTGGCGAAGAACTCGCGCACCGACTGTTTGGCTTTTTCGTTGAGGCCCTTCATGGCGCTGAGGTCGAGCCAGTCGGCGGTGATCACCGCCTCCAGCGTCTTGAAGCGCTCGGCCAGGTTCTTCGCACCAGTGGCCGCCACGAAAGGAATGTTCAGCTTGTCGAGCAACCCGCCGAGCGTGGTGCTGGCGGCGAATTCGGCCGCCAGCTCGCCCTGGTCCTGCAGTTCCAGGCCGCGTTCGAGCAGATGCCTGATCACCGTCTGGTTGTGCGCATCCTCGAAGAAGCTGTGGATCTCGTGGGCCACTTCCAGGCCGATGTCCGGCAGGTAAGTCAGCACCTCAGGCAGCGCCTGGGTGACGCGCTCCAGCGAGCCCAGGGAGCGCGCCAGCACCTTGGCGGTCTCTTCACCGACATCGGGAATGCCCAGGGCGTAAATGAAGCGCGCCAGGCTCGGGCGCTTGCTGTCGGCGATGGCGTCGAGCAGCTTGCGGCTGGACACCTCGGCAAAGCCTTCAAGGCCGACGATCTGTTCGAACTCCAGGGTGTAGAGGTCGGCTGGCGAGCCGACCAGGCCCTCGTCCACCAACTGCTCGACGCTCTTCTCGCCGAGGCCCTCGATGTCCATGGCGCGTCGCGACACGAAATGGATGATCGCCTGTTTGAGCTGGGCGGCGCAGGCCAGGCGGCCGACGCAACGATACACGGCGCCTTCGCTGACCGTTTCGCGGCCCTTGCTGCGTTTGATCAGCTGGGTACGCTCCACCGCCGAGCCGCACACCGGGCACTGTTCCGGCACCGCCACCGGGCGCGCGCTCTCGGGACGACGTTCGATGACCACTTGCATCACCTGGGGAATCACGTCACCGGCGCGGCGGATGATCACCGTGTCGCCGATCATCACCCCGAGGCGTGCCACCTCGTCCATGTTGTGCAACGTGGCGTTGGATACCGTCACACCCGCCACTTTCACCGGCTTGAGCCGTGCCACCGGCGTCACGGCGCCGGTACGGCCGACCTGAAATTCCACGTCGAGCAGCTCGGTGAGCTCTTCCATGGCGGGAAACTTGTGGGCGATGGCCCAGTGCGGCGTACGGGCGCGGAAGCCGAGCTGCTGCTGGTCTTCGATGTTGTTGACCTTGAACACCACGCCGTCGATGTCATAGGGCAGGCCCATGCGTCGCTCGCCGATGTCGCGGTAGTAGACCAGGCAGTCTTCCACGCCCTTGGCCAGCTTCAACTCGGGGCTGATGGGAATGCCCCAGGTCTTCAGGCGCTGCAGCATGCCGACCTGGGTCGGCGCCGGCTCGGCGCTGTGCTGGCCGAGGCCGTAGCAGCAGAATTCCAGCGGGCGGCTGGCGGTGATCTTCGAATCCAGCTGGCGCAGGCTGCCGGCCGCGGCGTTGCGCGGGTTGGCAAAGGTCTTGCCGCCGATCTCCGCCTGGGCAGCGTTGAGGCGTTCGAAACCGGCGCGGGACATGAACACCTCACCGCGCACTTCCAGCACATCCGGCCAGCCACTGCCCTGCAGCTTGAGCGGCACGTTGCGAATGGTGCGCACGTTGACGCTGATGTCTTCGCCAGTGGTTCCGTCACCCCGGGTGGCGCCGCGTACCAGCTTGCCGTCACGGTACAGCAGGCTCACCGCCAGGCCGTCGAGCTTGGGCTCGCAGCTGTATTCGACCTCGGCACCGCCACCGAACAGATCGCCGCCCTGCACGCCGAGGCCGTTCTGCACGCTGCGGTCGAAAGCCCGCAGGTCGTCTTCTTCGAAGGCGTTGCCAAGGCTGAGCATGGGCACTTCGTGGCGCACTTCGCCAAAGGCGCTGAGCGCTTCACCGCCAACGCGCTGGGTCGGCGAATCGGGCGTCACCAGTTCCGGGTGCTCGGCTTCGAGGGCCTGCAGTTCGCGGAACAGGCGATCGTACTCGGCGTCGGGCACGCTCGGCTCGTCGAGCACGTAGTAGCGGTAGTTGTGCGCGTCCAGTTCGTTACGCAGTTCGAGGATACGTTGGGCGGAATCTTTCATGCAGGTCATTCTCGGCGGGCCACGGCCAGGGCACAGAAACGAAAAACCTCAAGCCAAGCGCTGGGCTTGTAGCTTGAGGCTCGTCGGTGCCGCTTTCTTTCAGCGTTTTTGCGTCAACAGGCGGCGTTCGTATTCGACGATGCGCTGACGGTAATGTTCGATGGTTTGTGCGGTCAGCACGCTGCGCTGATCGTCCTTGAGCTCACCATTGAGTTCATGGGCCAGCTTGCGCGCCGCCGCGACCATCACGTCGAAGGCCTGCTTGGGATGGCGCGGGCCTGGCAGGCCGAGGAAGAAGCTCACCGCACGGGTGCTGAAGCCCTCGATGTCGTCCAGGTCGAAGGTGCCGGGTTTCAGCGCATTGGCCATGGAGAACAGCACTTCGCCGTTGCCGGCCATGCTCTCGTGGCGATGGAAGATGTCCATCTCGCCGAAACGCAGGCCGCTTTCCAGAATGTTTTGCAGCAGCGCCGGGCCCTTGAAGCCTTGCTCATCACGGGCGATGACGTTGATCACCAGTACTTCCTCGACCGGCGGCAGATCCTTGTCGGCCTGCTTGCCGGAGACGCTGCTGCGCGCCTCGTCTTCGTCGTCCACCGGATTGAGCAGCGTCGGCACCGGCTCGTCGGCGGTCAGGTCCAGGTCACCCTGGCGCGGTTCGCTGCGACGGCGGCTGTTGACGTCGCGGGCGCTCATCGATGGCAGGTCGTCTTCATCCAGCGAAGGCTCATGATTGCGCTCGATCACCCTGGGCGGGCTGAGCACATCGGGATCACCTTCGTCATCGGGCAGATTGGACAGGTTGCGGTCGAGCCGGAACTTGAGTTTGCCCTTGCCACCGCGCATCCGCCGCCAGCCATCGAAGAGGATGCCGGCGATGACGATGATACCGATGATGATCAGCCACTCGCGTAGACCGAATTCCATGAAATGTCCTGACCCCTAAAGCAAAAATTGATGAAAAAAGGCGTCCTGGCCCGTAATGATGACCTTGAAACGTGGCGCCAACTCCATGTTCTGACTGGCGTTTTCCCACGTGCAACAAAAGTGGGCGTTAAGCTAGCACGACGAAAGGCAACTTTACACCGGCAAAACGCTGTAAAACCGCCACTGCCACCGGTTTTTACGCGACAAAAACCTCGTTTGGCCTTCTCAACTGTCCACCATCGCCAACGCCTCTTCGACATCCACCGCTACCAGTCGCGAACAACCGGGTTCGTGCATCGTCACGCCCATCAACTGGTCGGCCATTTCCATGGCGATCTTGTTGTGGGTGATGTAGATGAACTGCACGGTTTCCGACATTTCCTTGACCAGCCGCGCGTAACGCCCGACGTTGGCATCGTCCAGCGGTGCGTCCACTTCGTCGAGCATGCAGAACGGAGCCGGATTGAGCTGGAAGATCGAAAAAACCAGCGCCAGCGCCGTCAATGCCTTCTCGCCGCCGGACAGCAAATGGATGGTGCTGTTCTTCTTTCCCGGTGGACGCGCCATGATGGTCACCCCGGTATCGAGTAGATCTTCGCCGGTGAGTTCCAAATATGCGCTGCCACCGCCGAAAACTTTCGGGAAAAGCGCCTGCAGGCCGGCGTTGATCTGGTCGAAGGTTTCCTTGAAACGATTGCGCGTTTCCCGATCGATCTTGCGGATAACGTTTTCCAGGGTATCCAGCGCTTCGACCAGGTCGGCGTTCTGGGCATCCAGGTAGCGCTTGCGCTCGGATTGCTGCTGGTATTCCTCGATGGCTGCCAGGTTGATCGCGCCGAGCCGCTGGATGCGCCCGGCCATCTGCTCCAAAGCTTGCTCCCAGGCCGTCTCGCTGGCGTCATCGGGCAAAGTGGCGAGCACGCCGTGCAGGTCATAGCCCTCTTCCTGCAACTGATCCTGCAGGGCCTTGCGGCGCACGTTCAGCGACTGCCACTCCAGGCGCTGCTGCTCCAGCTGGCCACGCAGCAATTGCGATTGCTGTTCGGCCTGAGTGCGGCGCTTCTCGGCGTCACGCAGCTCGCGGTCGGCATCTTCCAGGGCGAGGCGCGCCAGACGCAGCTCCTCTTCGACGCCCATGCGCCGCTCCAGCAGCTCTTCGAGTTTCAGGCGCAACTCTTCCAGCGGTGCAGCGCCCTCTTCCAGGTTCAGGTCGAGCTGCTCGCGCTTTTCCGTGAGGCGTTCGGATTGCAGTTCGAGGCGTTCCAGAGCCTGGCGGGTAGAATCGTGCTGGGCGCGCAACGAACCCAGGCGCACGGCCAACTGGTGGGCGTGATCCTTGTGCTGGCGCGCCTCCTGGCGGACACGATCAAGCCGCTCGCGCAAAGCATCGCGGCTGGCCAGCAGGCTTTCGCGCTGCTCGGTATCCAAGGCCATGCTGTCGAGGGCGTCCTGCAGGTACAGGCGCGCCTCACCCAACTGTTCGGTTTCCATGGCCCGTTGCTCGGCCAGCTCCTGCTGCTCGGCCTCGATGCGCCGACGCCGCAGCAACAACTGTTCGGCCTTGGCCTGACCGGCCGACAGCCGCGCCTTGAGCTCGCCCAGGCGGCGCGCCTGATCCTGCAACTGGCGGCGCTGCTGCTCACGCAATTCTTCTTCCTGACGCTGGCGCTCGCGCAGGGCCTGCAGGTTTTCCTCCAACAGCGCCAGCGCGGCCTCGCGCTCGTCCCGCTCCAGACCCAAGCTCTCCAGCTCCTGGGCCCGGGCCAGGACGCCGCTCTGCGCCTCGCTGGCACGCCGCACACGCAGAAAGTGCCGGCCCACCCAATAGCCATCGCGGCTGACCAAGGTTTCGCCGGATGCCAGCGTGGCGCGTTCGGCCAAGGCCTGATCGAGGTTTTCGACCGGGCGCACGCGGCCCAGCCAGGGCGCCAGGTCCACGGGGGATTCGACCTTGTCCAGCAGGCTGCCGGGGATGCGCTGGCCATCGCCGGCAGCCGACACCAGGCGCAATTCGCCCTGCTTGAGGGCGGCGAAATCCAGCCCGCTGAAATCGTCCTGCAAGACGGCCTGAAGGTCGGCGCCGAGCACGGTTTCCACCGCCAGCTCCCAGCCGGCTTCCACCCGCAGGCCTTCGGCCAGGCGTGGGCGCTGCTCGAGGCCATTGTCGCGCAACCATTGCGCCGTGCCCTTGCCCGGATCCAGCGCAGCTTGCTGCAAGGCTTCCAGAGACGCGAGGCGACCGCTGAGGCGTTGTAGCTCGCCCTGGGCCTGCTGCTGCGCCTGGCCGGTATGTTGCAGTTCGTCACGCAATTGCTGCAGGCGCTCGGCCTGCTCGGCTTCCTGTTCCTGTAACTGCTCCAGGTCCAGCTCGCCGACGGCGATCTCCTCGCCCAGCTCGATGATCGCCGCATCTTCCGGGTCGGCGGCCAGTTGCTGTAACTCATCGCCCAAACGACGCTGGCGTTCGCTGAGGCGCTCCAGGCTCTGCTCCAGCTGTTGGATGCGCGACTGCTGCACCTCGGCCTGGCGACGCGGCTCGGCGCTGCGCTGGTTGAAGGCTTCCCATTGTTCCTGCCAGCCGTGCATGCCGGTCTCGGCTTCTTCCAACGCAGCAGCGGACTCCTCGGCAGCCGCCGCGGTGATCTCCTGCTCCGGTTCGAGCATGGCCAGTTCTTCACCGAGGGTAGCCAGCAGGGTACGGTCGTGGCCCAGGTGCGATTCGGTCTCCAGGCGCGCGCGCTCGGCTTCACGCAGGTCGTCCTGCAACTGGCGCAGGCGCTGCTGACCATGCTGGATGCTCTGTTCGACCCGGGCGATATCGCCGCCCACCGAGTAGAAGCGTCCCTGCACCAGGTTGAACCGCTCGGACAGCTCATGGTGGCCGTCACGCAGCCGTTCGATGCTGGCGTCGGCGTTGCGCTGCTCGGCCACCAGCGCCTCGAAGGAAACCTCCTGGTTGCCGATCACCGCCTCGCGCTGGCCGACCTGCTCGTTCAGCGTCTGCCAGCGCAGCGCGGTCAGTTGCGCCTTGAGCTGACGTTCCTCGGCCTTGTATTCCTGATACTTCTCGGCCGCCTGGGCCTGGCGGTGCAGGCGCTCGAGCTGGCGTTCCAGTTCTTCACGCAGGTCGGTCAGGCGCGCCAGGTTTTCCTGGGTACGACGGATGCGGCTCTCGGTCTCGCGGCGGCGCTCCTTGTACTTGGAGATGCCCGCCGCTTCTTCGATGAAGTTGCGCAGTTCCTCCGGCTTGGCCTCGATCAGTTTGCTGATCATGCCCTGCTCGATGATCGAGTAACTGCGCGGGCCCAGGCCGGTGCCGAGGAAGATATCGGTGATGTCGCGACGACGGCATTTCACGCCGTTGAGGAAATAGGTGTTCTGGCTGTCGCGGGTCACCCGGCGGCGAATGGAAATTTCCGCGAAGGCTGCGTACTCGCCGGTCAGGGTGTTGTCGCTGTTGTCGAAGATCAGCTCGATGCTGGCCTGGGTCACCGGTTTACGGGTGTTGGAGCCGTTGAAGATGACGTCGGTCATCGACTCGCCACGCAGGTTCTTCGCCGAGCTTTCGCCCATCACCCAGCGCACGGCATCGATGATGTTGGACTTGCCGCAGCCGTTAGGACCGACCACCGCCGCCATGTTGCTGGGGAAGTTCACCGTGGTGGGGTCGACGAAGGACTTGAAGCCCGCCAGTTTGATGGATTTCAGACGCATGCGCGAGCGCTCGCCGAGACGGCAACCAGGTTGGCAGGGAAGTCAGCGGCGCACAGCGTCATAAATGTCCTTGAGGCGCGATGCTTGGGGAGCGTGAGGCCTGACCAATGGCCAGAAGGGCCGGGAGTTTAGCACAGCCAGGACGCCAGCAAGCCCCGCGCATATCTACAGGGAACGCCGCCGCTTCGCCGGCATCCAATCGCCAGGCCAGCGCAATCGCCTGGCGCGTTTTCTTCGTCCGAGGTTTTCCATGCAGACGTACGCATGCGCAGCGAAACTGGATCGCCTGAATTTCTTTCTGGCTGACGTTCGCGACGGCCTCGGGCCTTACCTGGCTATATACCTGCTCTCGGTACACAAATGGCAGGCCGGCGACATCGGCCTGGTCATGGCCCTCGGTGGGCTGGCCGGCCTGGCCGCGCAGATTCCCGCCGGCGCGCTGGTGGACTGGGTGCGCGACAAGCGCCTGCTGGTCGCAGCCGCTTCCATTCTGGTCACCCTCGCCTGCCTTGTCACCCTGTGGCAGGCGCAATTCGCCTGGGTGGCGATCAGCCAGATCGCCGCCGGCATGGCCTCCTCGGTGTTCGCCCCGGCGCTGGCCGGCATCACCCTGGGCATCGTCGGGCCGAAGGCGTTCACCCGACGTATTGCCCGCAACGAATCCTTCAACCACGCCGGTAACGCCACCGCCGCGCTGCTCGCCGGTCTGTTCGCCTACCTGTGGGGGCCGGTCGCGGTGTTCTACCTGATGACCGCCATGGCCGTGCTCAGCCTGCTGTCGGCATTGAGCATTCCAGCCCGCGCCATCGACGCCGACCAGGCCCGGGGCCGTGAAAGCGGCTCGGCGATGACGCCGCTGCGCCAGCTGCTCACCCAGCCGCCGCTGGTGCTGCTGGCGCTGTGCTGCGCGCTGTTTCACCTGGCCAACGCCGCGATGTTGCCGCTGGTGGGGCAGAAACTCGCGCTGGCCAACCCGGAGCTGGCGACCACGCTGATCTCGGCCTGTATCGTCGCCGCCCAACTGGTGATGATTCCGGCGGCCATGCTGGTCGGTGCCCGCGCCGATCGCTGGGGGCGCAAGCCGCTGCTGCTGGCCGGCTTTCTGATCCTGCCGATCCGCGGCGTGCTGTACACGCTGAGCGACGACCCGGTCTGGCTGGTATCGGTGCAATTGCTCGACGGCATCGGCGCTGGCCTGTTCGGCGCCTTGATCCCGCTGATGGTGCGCGACCTGACCCACGGCAGCGGCCATTTCAACGTCAGCCTGGCCAGCGTGAGCCTGGTGTTCGGCATCGGCGCGTCGCTGAGCAACGGCCTGGCCGGTTATGTCGCCGAGGCCAGCGGCTACGACAGCGCCTTCCTGGTGCTGGCGGCCGTGGCTGGCTGCGCCGTGCTCCTGCTGCTGGGCATGCCGGAAACCCTCAGGGCCGACACGATAGAGCACGAACTCGACGACGCAGCGCCGCGCACCGCCACCTGACCGCCAGGTCAACATTCGCCTCGGACGAGGTTGTCGCCACCGCCCTTGTCCCGCAAAATCTCCGCTCAACGCGGTGCGCGCGTCGCATCGATGCGCGCACGCCTGCGGCGGCGCCGCCCGCGACCGCCCTGCACCGCTCTATCGGATCTGTATCGAGGCCCCATGTCCACTACGCTTCACGCCTACCGCGGCGCCATCCTGCACAGCCTCGCCGATCCGGCCGAGGTCGGTATCGAGGCGTCCTACGCCTATTTCGAGGACGGCATCCTGCTGGTCGAGGATGGCAAGGTTCGCGACGTGGGCCCGGCGGAGGACCTGCTGCCGTGTTTGGCCGGCGTCGCCCTGAGCCATTACGAGAACGCACTGATCACCCCGGGCTTCATCGACACCCACATCCATTTCCCGCAGACCGGCATGATCGGCGCCTACGGCGAGCAACTGCTCGACTGGTTGAACACCTACACCTTCCCGACCGAGATGCGTTTCGCCGACCAGGCCCATGCCCGCGAAGTGGCCGAGGTGTTCGTCAAGGAACTGCTGCGCAACGGCACCACCACCGCGCTGGTGTTCGGCAGCGTGCACAAGCAGTCGGTGGACGCCCTCTTCGAGGTGGCCAGCGCACTGGACCTGCGCATGATCGCCGGCAAGGTGCTGATGGACCGTAACGCCCCCGAGGCGCTGACCGATACGGTGGAATCGGGCTACGCCGACAGCCGTGAACTGATCCAGCGCTGGCACGGCAAGGGCCGCCTGCACTATGCGGTGACGCCGCGTTTCGCGCCGACCAGCACGCCGGAGCAACTGGCCATGGCCGGGCGCCTGCTGGGCGAATACCCGGACCTGTACCTGCACACGCACCTGTCGGAAAACCGCCAGGAGATCGAGTGGGTCAAGGAGCTGTTCCCGGACAACGGCGGCTACCTGGACGTCTACGACAAGCACCAGCTCACCGGCCCACGCTCGGTGTTCGCCCACGCCGTACACCTGTGTGACGCCGAATGCCAGCGCCTGGCAGAGACCGGGTCGGCGGTGGCCTTCTGCCCGACCTCCAACCTGTTTCTCGGCAGCGGCCTGTTCGACCTCAAGCGCATGGAGCAGCACAAGGTCCGCGTCGGCCTGGGTACCGACATCGGCGCCGGTACCAGCTTCTCGCAACTACGCTCGCTCAGCGAGGCCTACAAGATCATGCAGTTGCAGGGCCAGAAGCTCGACCCGTTCAAGTCGCTATACCTGGCGACCCTGGGCAGCGCCCGGGCGCTGTATCTGGACGAGCGCATCGGCAACTTCGCAGCCGGCAAGGACGCGGACTTCGTGGTGCTCGACTACCAGGCCACGCCGCTGATCGACTACCGCCTCAAGCAGAGCGGCAACCTGGCCGAACGGTTGTTCGCGTTGATTACCCTGGGAGATGACCGGGTGATCAGGGAGACCTTTGCTGCGGGGAACAGCGTGCATCGCAGGGATGGCTGATGGGGACCCTATAGGTGCCTGCTTGCGGACGCGAATCAGAGTGCCCCCAGGGATGGGCACAATCGCATCGTGGGAGCCGCGACCCGCGGCGAATCGGGTGTAGGACGCCAATATTGCAGTAAGGCCGCCATCGATTCGCGCCGAGGTCGGCGCTCCCACATGATTGGTGGTGCATCCGCGATCACTGTATTCACCTGGCCTTGCAGCAGCGCCGGCAGGCTAGTTTCCGTCGGGCGGCGCTTTAGTTCCGGGAACCAATTACCGATACCGGATAGATCGCGGTGTAGGCACCACCGTCCACGCTCAGGGTTCGGCAATCGACGCCATACACGGCGGCCAGGTGCTCGGGGGTGAGCATCTCGTCGGTGGTGCCGCAGCCGTGCACGCGGCCCCGGTCGATCATCAGCGCGTCGTCGGCATAGCGGCTGGCCAGGTTCATGTCGTGGAAAATCGCCAGGGTGACGATGTTCTCGCGCCGCGTGTAGGCGCTGACTGCCTCGAGCATGTGCAACTGGTTGGCCAGGTCCAGCGCCGAGGTCGGCTCATCGAGCAACAGCAGGCGGGGGCTGCGCACCAGCGCCAGGGCGAGGGAAATCATCTGTCGCTCACCGCCGGACAGTTGCCCCGGCTGCTTTTCGGCGAAGCGTTGCAGGCCCAGCAGGTCGAGCACTTCACTGGCGCGCCGCTGGCTGTCGCGCTGGGTCGACCAGCCCCGCGCGCCGCCATGCTGTGCCAGCAGGAGCAATTCGTAGGTCGACAGGCGCACGTCGAGGTGGGCCATGTCCTGAGCCACATAGCCGATCAGGCTCGCGCGCAGCGCCGGCTCCAGGCCGAGCAGCTGGGTGCCGTCGATGGTCGCCGAACCTTCGGCACGCAGCAGACCACATAGCCCCTTCATGAACGTCGACTTACCCGCGCCATTGGCGCCTAGCAGTGCCAGGGTGCGGCCCGCTTCGGCACGCACGGCGAAGTCGCGGATGATCGGCCGGCCGCCGATGGACACGCGATAATCCTCGGTGACGAAACTCATCGGGACGTCAGCCTCCGGTCGCGCAGGATCAAGATGATGAAGAACGGCAGGCCGATCAGCGAAGTGACCATGCCGATGGGCAGCACGGCGCCCGGCACGATCAGCTTGCTGGCCAGCGACGCCAGGGTGACGAAGATGACCCCGCAGGCCAGGGTCACGCCGATGGTGAAACGCTGATCCTCGCCGACCAGCAGGCGCGCCACGTGGGGCGCCACCAGACCGACGAAACCGATGATGCCGACCACCGAAGTCACCGCCCCGGCGAGCAGCGCGGCCAGCACCAGCATGCTGGTGCGCACGCGCTTGACGCGAATGCCGAACACCACCGCCTGCTCGCCAAAACTGCGCAGCGCGGTCAGCGCCCAGGCCTGCATCAGCACCAGCGGTACCGCCACCAGGGCGATGGCGGTGCACAGCGCGACCTTGGTCCAGGTCACGTGCAACAGCGAACCCATCAGCCAGAACACGATGCTCTGCAGCTGGTCGACGCTGGACACGTACTGCACGAGCCCCAGCAACGAGCTGAACACGAAATGCACGGCGATGCCCAACAGGGTGATGGCCTGCAGGCCGATCTGCCCGCGGGTCAGCAACAGGATCACGCCGACGGTGAGCAGCGAGAACAGAAACGCGTTGGCGGTCACCAGCATTTCCGCACCGAAGCCCGGCAACCACTGCGCCAGGGACAGGTTGAAGGTCAGCGCCAGCGCCGCGCCGAAGCCCGCCGCCGAGGAAATGCCGAGGGTGAAGGGCTCGGCCAGCGGATTGTCGAGCACCGTCTGCATGATCAGCCCGGCCAGCGCCAGACAAGTGCCGGCCAGCACCGCCATCAGCGTCATCGGCATGCGCAGCTCCCAGAGGATGACCCGCGTCGAGTCGTCCACCTGGTCCGGCATGAACAGGCCTTGCAGCGCATCGGCGAAGCTCAGGGTGCCGGAGCCGACGACGAGATCCGCGACGAAGGCGATCAGCGCCACCAGCAACAGGCCGACCAGCAGCAGGCTGCGCTGCCAGACCGCGCGGGCGTAGCGCTGTTGATAGCCGGCATCGACCGGCGCCGCAGCGGCCGCCGGGTCACTCACCGGCCGGCGCCTGGCCGAACAGAATCGCGGGCACCTCGCCAAGGCCGGTCATGCTCAGCAGTGCTCGGGTGCTGGCGGCGTGATCCAGGCCGGCAGCGGCTTGCGGATAGAAGGCCTGGGCCAGGTACTCGACCGCCAGGATGTTCCAGGCGCTGGCATAGAACTGGTGGTACACGCCATACACGCGGCCGTGCTGTACCGCGCTCAATTGCTGCATGCCGGGGCGCTGCAGCAGCTGTTTCATGGCTTTGTCGATCGCCGCCTGCTGCACCGTCGGGCCAAAACCGAAGGGTGGCGAAATCGAGGCGCTGCCCGAGAACTGGGTGCCGCTCATCACGTAGACGTCGGGCTTCTTGCTGATCACCGTCTCCAGGGTGACGTCGCCGGTCACGCCAGGCAACAGCTGGCTGCCGAGGTTATCGCCACCGGCCGCCTGTATCAGCTTGCCCCAGTACACGTCGCCGTGGGTGAAGCAGCAACTGCTGGCGCCACCCTGCCCGGCCTTGGCCTCGACGAACACCAGCGGGCGCTTGCCCTGTTCGGCGATCAGTTTGTCGACCTTCGCCAGGCGCGCCTTGTAGAAATCCAGGTACTCGCTGGCGCGGGACTCGCGGTTGAGCACCTTGCCCAGCAGGGCCACGCTCTGCTGGCCGTTGGGTACCGGATCCAGATCGCTGTCGACGTAGATCGCCGGAATCTTCAGCGCCGCCAGCTTGCGCTCGACGCCTGCGCCTTCCAGGGATTTGCGCGCGCGCAACTGGAACACCAGCAGGTCGGGTTTGCCGGCGACCACGGCTTCGAGGTTCATGTCGCCCTCATCACCGAACTGCATGTCGACAGCCCGCCCGGCGCTCTGCGGCCAGCGTTTCTGGAAGACCTGCCAGGTGTTCGGATCGGAACGCTTGATGATGTTGTTCCACACCGTGATGCGTGCGAACGGGTCTTCGCGATCCAGCAGCGCCAGGCCGAACAGATCGCGCCCATCCTGCAGGACGATGCGCTTGGGCTCGTGTTCTATGGTCACCTGGCGACCCGCCAGGTCCGTGACGGTTAACGGATAGTCGGTGGCCTGGGCAACAGCGCTGCACAGCAGGCACAGGGCGGCCGTGAGACGGACGAGAAGCGCGGGGATGGTCATGGAGGGATCGAGCCTTTTACTGCGCGGATGAACGGACGGCGGGCGTCGGCGGCGAAAACAGAAACATAGAGTAACAAAGGCGCCGCACAACGTCATTAAGAACCATTATCGATGGACGGTTCGAATCCATTCACGCCGTCAGCTGCGCCGATCTAACTGGGCTTGCACGGCCCTGCTAGGGTGGCATCGCCGCAGGCGGCACAGACGAATTGCAGGCACAAAAAAGGATGCCCGCAGGCATCCTCTTTCCAACTCAGCGCCGATCAGCTGGCGCGCGCGGAATCGCGCAGTGCCTTGACCTGATCATGGTTGCGCTGCACGCCTTGCAGTTGCTTCTCGAGCACGACGCGGACGTTGCTCGGCAGGTCTTTCTGCAGGGCTTCACGATAGGCCTTCAGGGCGACGTCTTCACCACGCTCGCACTCGTTGAGGATGGCCTCTTCGCTCTTGCCGGTCAGCAGCGACTTGAGGTCCACCCAGCCGCGGTGCAGAGCACCGGAAACGCTGGAGCTGGTTTCCGGGTCGCCGCCCAGGCCACGGACCAGTTGCTGCAGCTCGGCGGCTGCGCTGGCACAGTCCTGCGAGCGCTGAACGAAGAAAGTTTTGAGGCGCGGCTCTTTCACGTCTTCGGCACACTCGCTGAAGCCTTTCTCGCCGTCTTTGCTGGTTTCGATCAGGTCATTCAGTACCGAAATAACGTCTTTGTTATCCACTTTGAATCTCCTCGTCGCTTCAGAAAAAAGCCCGTATGGGCCGCTCCCTTAAGTGGAGTGGGCGCCTGTTGCGGAGGTTCAGGGCAAATTCTGGCGGGTCGGTCAGGCGGCGCTCAATCGGCCATGGGCAAAGGCCCGCGCCGCCTGGGCGCGAACCGCTCGTCTGGATGACGAAAAGGCGAAGAAAGCGAAACGGCTCAGCCGCCGGTCATGCTCATGAAGCGTATAACCTGCACCTGCTCGTCGGTTTCGAAGTGGTGGCGCTCGGGCTTGAGCTGCAGCGCACCGACCAGGGCCTCGCGCAGACGCTCGCTGTCGCCGGGATGGGCGCGCATCAAGCCGCGCAGATCCAGGGCGTTGTCGTGGCCCAGGCAAAGCACCAGCTTGCCTTCGGCGGTGACGCGCACGCGGTTGCAGTCGCCGCAGAAGTTGTTGCTGTGCGGCGAGATGAACCCCACGCGGGTGTCGCTGCCGCCGACCTGCCAATAGCGTGACGGCCCTCCAGTGACATGGCTGCTGCGCACCAGCGCATGACGCGTTTCGATGCGTTCGCGCACCACTTCGCTGGAGCAGAAGGTCTGTTCGCGCTGATGGCTGACCACGCTACCCAGCGGCATCTCTTCGATGAAGCTGATGTCCAGGCCGCGGGCCATGGCGTATTCGACCAGGCCCAGCACCTCGTCGTCGTTGCGCCCGGTTTGCACCACGCTGTTGAGCTTGATGCGCTTGAAGCCCGCTGCTGCTGCTGCGTCGATGCCAGCCAACACCTGGTCGAGCATGTCGCGGCGGGTGAAGGCGGCAAAGCGCTCACGCTGCAACGAATCGAGGCTGACGTTCAACCGGGTGACGCCCGCGGCGCGCAGGTCGTTGGCCATGTGCGAAAGCTGCGAGCCGTTGGTGGTGATCGACAGGTCCTCGAGCTCGGGGCGCTCGCCCAGGCGGCGCAACAGGCTCAACAGGTTCTTGCGCACCAGCGGCTCGCCGCCGGTGATGCGGATACGTTTGACGCCCAGCCCGATGAACGCGTCGGCGACGTTGTACAGCTCTTCGAGGCTGAGGATCTGCGAACGCGGCGCGAACACCATGTCTTCGCTCATGCAGTAGGTGCAGCGGAAGTCGCAGCGATCGGTCACCGAGAGTCGCAGGTAGGTAATGCGTCGGCCAAAGGGATCGACCAACTGCGTCGTGTGCATCGTTCCGATCTCCCGGCCTCGTGGCCAGCTGGAAGTGGCTGCCGCCAATGCGACAGAAGGCAGCTCAGAGGGCTGCGCAGTGACGCCGAGTTTATCACGCCTGCCCCGGCGCCGCGCCGTTCCCCGGGTCGCACCCTGTCGGGTCGGACAACATCGCCCACACATTCAGTGACACAACCGGGCTTACCCGCGTAGCTGCAAAAGCACCTCGCGATGCTGGCGAGTTTTGCAGCAGGCCGCAGCCGACGGGCCTCACAGCGATTTGCCGAGCGCCCCGACAACCGCTGCGCACGCCCGGCGGAAAGGTCGAACCGGGTTTCCCGCGCCTGGGTCACACAGGCAGACCTCAGGACGACTGGCAATGGAGGGCACCGATGCCACTGCTGAAACTGCTGCATTTCACCGCGCTGATCGCCTGGTGCGGCACCCTGCTGTACCTGCCCGCGCTGATCGCTGCCAGTTGTCGCAGCGCCCAGAGCACGGAGCGCCCGGGCCACCCCGAGATCAACCGCACGATCTTCACACTGATCGCCACGCCGGCTGCACTGATTGCCATCGGCAGTGGCACCGCGCTGTTCCTGCGCGATGGCACCTTTGGCATCTGGCTGGTGGCCAAGCTTACCGCCGTGGCGGTCATGGTCATCTGCCATGCGCTGTGCGGCCTGCTGATCCTGCAGTGCGAACGTCAGCCCCGCCCTGCCCTGACCGTCGCCTGCGCGGCATTGGGCGGCATCACCTTCGGCATGATTGCCGCCACGCTGTGGCTGGTGCTCGCCAAACCTTTCTGAACCAGGAGCTACCCACCCATGAATGCAGGCGGGCCTCAGCCAGACCTACTCGACGTCGACACCCACGGCATGCTCATAGACCAGGCGCCCACCCAGGTACGCGGCGATGGCGATCAGCCCGGCAGTGAACAACGACAGGTAGAACGCCCAGATCTCGAAACCATCCTCGCCGTGGCGGTAGCGCAGCATCCAGTTCAGCGACGCCAGGGACAGCATCATCACGGCGATGATGGCGTGGCACCAGGCGCTGATCTTCTGGCGGATGCGCCGTACGGTCAGCAGGTCGATCATTCCGGCGATGCTGGCAATCCAGCCGCCGGCTGCACCAACGCCGGCCAGCCAAAGGCTGGCACGCGCCCAGAATGGGTCGGTGCTCCAGAAGTAGGCGAAATCGGTAGCCACCAGGCCCAGCAGCGCGGCCACCGGGAAGTGGATCATCATCGGGTGCAGCGGGTGCCCGGCGATGGCGGCGCGACTGATGATGGATTCTTGTTGCTCAGCCATGGCGGCCTCCCTGTCGGTTGGAAAGAGGGTCGCGGATACCCGACCCTAATCAAGTTGACCGCACTGGCCTCAGCAGTTCCGATTATCTCCGCGTGCAGTGGTGACCAATCGATTCTGGCCCCGGCCGGCCCGGTGGCGCGCGATATCGCCCTGTTGTGGTGGGCCATGTGCGGCTTCTTCACGCTGGTGTTGGTGGTGGTCAGCGCCATCTGGATCTACGCCCTGTGGCGCAAGCCACGCGAGTATTCGGCCGATGAGACCCGGCGCATCCAGCGGCGGTGGCTGATCGGTGGCGGCATCCTGCTACCCTCGGTCACCATCGTCCTGCTGCTGGCATTCGGCATCCCGGTGGGCCAGCGCATGATGCAGCTGCCGCTACTCGGCGACCGACCGCTGCAGATCGAGGTGATCGGCCATCAGTGGTGGTGGGAGGTGCGCTACCCGGACAGCGGCGTGGTGACCGCCAATCAGTTGCACCTGCCGGCCGGGCGCCCTGTCGATATCTCCGTGAGCAGCGCCGACGTGATCCACGCCTTCTGGGTGCCGCGCCTGGGCGGCAAGATCGACATGATCCCCGGTCGCGAGAACCGCATCCGCCTGCAGGCCGACAAGCCGGGTACCTTTCGCGGCCAGTGCACGGAGTTCTGCGGCACACAGCACAGCCATATGGTGCTCGATGTGCAGGCCCACAGCGAAGAGGACTTCGCGGCCTGGCTCGATGCGCGCCGCGAGCCGCAAATCCAAGCCGTGCAAGGCCCGGCCGCCGACACTTTTCTCGCTCACTGCGGGATGTGCCACCGAGTGGCCGGCGTCAGTGCCGGTAACCGTGGCCCGGATCTCACCGACCTGGCCAGCCGCCGCCACCTCGGCGCCGGCCTGCTGCCCAACGAGCCCGGCGCCACGCTGACCTGGATACGCGAGCACGGCCACTTGAAACCGGGTACCGGCATGCCGCTGACCGACGACCTCGATGCCGAGCACCTGCAGGCCATCGCCACCTGGCTGGAGGGCCTCGAACCATGAGCGCAAGCGACGACAACCAGCGCGATAACCGCGAAACCCAGTGCCGCGAAACGGCCGACGCCGATGCTCTGCACGACCAGTTCAACGAGGTGTGGGGCAACCCGCGCGGCTGGCGCGCGCTGACCATCGTCAACCATACAACCCTGGGCTTACGCTTCATGGTCACCGGCCTCGGTTTCTTCATCTTCGGCCTGCTGCTGGCGATGCTGATCCGCACCCAACTGGCACTGCCGGGCAACGCGTTCATGGGCCCGGAGATGTACAACCAGGTATTCACCATGCACGGCACGGTGATGATGTTCCTGTTCGCCGTGCCGATGATGGAAGGCCTGGCGGTGTACCTGCTGCCCAAGATGCTCGGTGCCCGGGATCTGGTGTTCCCGCGTCTGTCGGCGCTGGGCTATTGGTGCTACCTGTTCGGCGGACTGATCATCTGTTCCAGCCTGCTGTTCGGTGTGGCGCCCAATGCCGGTTGGTTCATGTACACGCCGCTGTCCAGCGCTGCGCATTCGCCAGGCATCAACGCCGACTTCTGGCTCCTGGGCATCACCTTCGTGGAGATTTCCGCGGTGTCGGCCGGGGTCGAGCTGGTGGTGTCGATCCTGCGCACCCGCGCCGAGGGCATGGCGCTGAACAGGATGCCGATCTATGCCTGGTACATCCTGACCATGGCGATGATGATCGTCATCGGCTTTCCGCCCCTGATCCTGGGCAGCATCCTGCTGGAACTGGAGCGCGCCGCCGGCCTGCCGTTCTTCGAAGTGGCGCGCGGCGGCGATCCGCTGCTGTGGCAGCACCTGTTCTGGCTGTTCGGCCACCCCGAGGTATACATCATCTTCCTGCCAGCGGCTGGCATCGTCTCCACCTTGCTGCCGGTGTTCTGCGGCCGCCCGCTGGTGGGCTACCGCGCTGTGGTGCTGGGCGTGCTGAGCACCGGCTTCATCAGCTTCGGTCTGTGGGTGCACCACATGTTCACGGTGGGCATTCCGCAACTGGCCCAGGCGTTCTTCTCGGCGGCGAGCATGCTGGTGGCGATTCCCACCGCGATCCAGGTGTTCTCGTGGATCGCTACGCTGTGGCTCGGCAAACCGCGCTACAACGTGCCGATGCTGTGGCTGGTGGGCTTTCTGATCATCTTCGTGTGCGGCGGGCTGACCGGGGTGATGCTGGCGCTGGTGCCGTTCGACTGGCAGGTGCACGACACGCACTTCGTGGTCGCCCATTTCCACTACGTGCTGATCGGCGGCATGCTGTTTCCGCTGATCGCCGGGCTGTACTACTGGCTGCCGCACTTCTCCGGGCGCATGGCCTCCGAGCGTCTGGGCAAGTGGGGCTTCTGGCTGGTGTTCATCGGCTTCAACATGACCTTCCTGATCATGCACTGGACCGGCCTCCTGGGCATGCCACGGCGGGCGTACACCTACGAGAGCGGCCTGGGCTGGGATATGCCCAACCTGATCTCGTCGATCGGCAGCTTCATCATGGTGATCGGCATCGCCACCCTGCTGCTCGATCTGGTGCTGCACTATCGCTACGGCAAACCTGCGGGCAACAATCCCTGGCAGGCCGACACCCTGGAATGGGCCACTGCCCTGCCACCCAACCCGTACAACTTCGTCAGCCTGGCTAAGGTCACCGACCGCCATCCGCTGTGGCGCGACCCGGATCTGGGCGAAAGCATGGCCCGCGGCGAACATGCGCTGACGGTGATCGACCACGGCCGCCGCGAAACCTGGGGCGTCGACCCGCTGACCGGCAAGGTACGGGAGATCATCCACCTGCCCGGCAACAGCTGGCTGCCGTTCATCGCTGCCTGCTTCATCGCCGTGCTGTGCCTGAGCCTGCTGGCCAAGACCTACCTGCTGGCGCTGATCGCCTGCTTCGCGTCGATCGGGGTGCTGCTGCGCTGGAGCTGGGAGAACGGCGCCCACCCCAAGGCCGCACCGGATGCCCAGACCCAGCCCGGCGAGCCGCCGCTGCATTCGCGTACCTGCGATGGGCCGGGCCTGTGGGGCATGGGCGTGACGCTGCTGTCCAACGGTGCGCTGTACCTGTCGCTGCTGTTCGGCTGGTTCTACCTGTGGACGGTAGCGCCAAACTGGCTGGTGCCCGATGCGCCCGTGTTCAACCACTGGCTACTGCTGGCTGCCGCCCTGCTGCTGAGCCTGGCTACGCCCTGGCATCGGCGGGTGCTGGCACGACTGCGCCGCGGCGATGCCCGCGGCTTGTTCGCTTGCCAGGTCGGCCTGGCCGTGGTCGGCCTGATTCAGAGCGTTCTGTTGCTGGTCGCCTTGCTCAGCGAATCACTGGAGCCGACCGTGCGCGCCCATGATGCAGTGATCTTCGTGATGCTCGCCTACAGCCTCGGCCATGCCCTGCTCGCCAGCACCCTCAGTGTCCTGCAGGCGCTGCGCGTACGCATCGGTTACGTGGGCGGCGAGTCGCCCTACGAACCGCTGGTGGTCGCCCAGCTGTGGGGCTACAACCTCGGCGTGCTGTGGGTCAGCTACTTTGCCATCGCCCTGTTCCCACCTGCTTTCGGAGGCGCCTGATGCAAAGCCTGCGTTCGCTCTACAACCCGATCCACGTCGCCAGCGGGCTGAGCATCTGGAGCCTATGGTTCGTGGCCCTGTATGGCGGCCAGGGCGTCGGCTGTTCGGTGGCGCCGCCGCCTCTGGAAGACGGCCCGTGGACCTGGCTGAACCTGGCACTGGCGCTGCTCTCGTTGCTGGCCACAGGTCTGCTGCTGGCACTGGCACGGCTGTTTCTCCGGGCTGCCAAACGCCCCGGCTGCAACGAGCGCGAGCGTTTCGTGGCCAGCGTCTCGGCGGGCGGGCACCTGATTGCCGCCATCGCCGTGGCGTTCATCTCCCTGCCGATCATGGTGCTGCCGCCGTGCGCTTGAAGTCGCAGCGAACCTGCTGGAACGCCACCTAAGCTAGCAACGCGCGATCAGCCCGAGAGGCGATAAACAACTCTTCCAAAGGCTTGGTGATCGCCATGCTGCGCGAGAGAAGTATTGGCTACGCACCCTGCGGAAGCGGGCGGGGACGCCCAATCCATGCCCGCTAATGGTAGATGCCTCACCTCACCGTGGTGAGGTGACCATCAAGGCACTCGCCTAGCCGCGCTCGGCAGGCGCCGAAGTCAGTTCGAAGGGGCTGTTGCTACGCCGCTGATTGCGATCTTCACGCGGCGTGGCGCCAAAGAAGTTGCGGTAGGCGCTGGAGAAATGCGGCCCCGAGGAGAAGCCGCAGGACAGGCCGATCTGGATGATCGACTTGCTGGTCTGCATCAGCAACTGGCGCGCTTTGTTCAGGCGCAGCTCCAGGTAATACTGACTGGGCACACGGTTCAGGTACTGCTTGAAGATGCGTTCCAGCTGGCGACGCGAGACGCACACGTGCTGGGCGATCTCGTCGGTGGTCAGCGGCTCCTCGATATTGGCCTCCATCAGCAGCACGGCCTGGGTCAGCTTGGGGTGGCTGGAGCCGAGGCGATTTTGCAGCGGAATGCGCTGGCGCTCGCCACCCTCACGGATGCGTTCGACCACCAGCTCCTCCGACACCGCACCGGCCAGCTCGGCGCCGTGGTCACGGGCCAACAGAGCCAGCAGCATGTCCATCACCGCCATGCCGCCACAGGCTGTGAGGCGGTCACGGTCCCAGTCGAACAGGTGGCTGGTAGCGATGACCTTGGGGAAACGCTCGGCGAAGTCGTCCTGCCACCGCCAGTGCACGGATGCCCGATAACCATCGAGCAGCCCCAGTTGCGCCAGAGGGTAAACGCCCGCCGCTACCGCGCCGAGGCAACAGCCGTTGCGCGCCACCTGCTTGAGCGCGGTGGCCAGCGCCGGCGCCACGCTGGCCGGTGGCTCGTCGGCGAGCAGGAACAGCTTGCGATAACCTTCCAGGCCTGCCGTCCAGGAACTGCCCGGCAGACGCCAGGCACCGTCACTGGGCGCCTCGGCCTGCAGGAACGAAACCTCGTAGACCACCTCCGGATGGACGCGCTGGGCGACGCTCAAGGCCTCTTCCGCCAGCGCCAGGGTCAGGGGCTTGGTGGAGGGCCAAAGCAGGAAGCCGATTCGGGGGGCAGTCATGATGGGCAGGTTGGGCTCTGAAGGCAGTGATAGGTCGGGAATGATAACGCCAACTATTTGAGGCTGCCGCTGAGGAACTGTTGCAGCCGTTGAGACTGCGGATTGGCCAGCACCTCGCGCGGGTCGCCACGCTCCTCCACCAGACCCTGATGCAGGAACAGCAGTTGATTGGACACTTCGCGGGCAAAGCCCATCTCGTGGGTGACCACCACCATGGTACGCCCTTCATCGGCCAGGTCGCGCATTACCTTGAGCACGTCGCCGACCAGCTCGGGGTCCAGCGCCGAAGTCGGTTCGTCGAACAGCATCACTTCCGGCTCCATGGCCAGGGCCCGGGCGATCGCCACACGCTGCTGCTCGCCGCCACTCATATGGGCGGGATAGGCGGTCTTGCGATGGGCCACGCCGACCTTCTGCAGGTAGTGCTCGGCCTTGTCGCGGGCCTCGGCCTTGCCCATGCCCAACACGTGCACCGGCGCTTCCATGACGTTTTCCAGCACGTTCATGTGCGACCACAGGTTGAAGTGCTGAAACACCATGGAAAGCCGCGAGCGCAGGCGCTGTAGCTGTTTGTCATTGGCGGCGCGCAGGGCGCCGTCCTTGCCGGGCACCAGTTCGAGCGCCTCGCCGTTGAGCAGGATCTGCCCGGCGTGGGGCTGCTCGAGCAGGTTGATGCAGCGCAGGAAGGTGCTCTTGCCCGAACCACTGGAGCCGATGATGCTGATCACGTCACCGGCTTTGGCCGCCAGCGACACGCCCTTGAGCACCTCGTGGCTGCCGTAGCGCTTGTGCAGGTCCGTCACTTCGAGCTTGTACATGCTTTTCACTCTTTCAGAAGTCCGAGGGCTCAGGAACGCCGCGGCGCCAGATAGGCCAGCCAGCGACGCTCGGCCAGTTTGAACAGGCGCACCAGGACGAAGGTCAGGCACAGATAGAACAGGCCGGCGGTGATGAATGCCTCGAACGGCAGGTAGTACTGGGAGCTGACGGTGCGCGCCGCGCCGGTGATGTCGATCAGGGTGACGATCGACGCCAGGCTGGTGGTGTGCAGCATCATGATCACTTCGTTGCTGTACTGCGGCAGTGCGCGGCGTAACGCCGACGGCAGGAGGATGCGGCGGTACAACTTGGCCCGCGACATGCCCATGGCCTTGGCCGCCTCGATCTCGCCGTGGGGCGTGGCTTTCAGGCTGCCGGCGAGAATCTCGGCGCTGTAGGCGCTGGTATTGATGGCGAACGCCACGCAGGCGCAGAAGGTGGCGTTGGACAGGTACGGCCACAGCACGCTCTCGCGCACTGCCTCGAACTGGGCGAGGCCGTAATAGACCAGAAACAGCTGCACCAGCATCGGCGTGCCACGAATCACGTAGGTGTACAGCCAGGCCGGCCCGTTGACCCACGGCGAGCGTGAGGTGCGCATCAGCGCCAGGGGAATGGCCAGCAGCAGGCCGAAGAACAGCGCGATGGCCAGCAGCTTGAGGGTCACCAGTACGCCGCCGAAATACAGCGGCAGGCTGTCCCAGATGACAGTGTAATCGAAGATCATCGTGCGGCCCTCACAGTTCGGCAACCTTGGTGCCGACCGAGTAGCGTTTTTCCAGATAACGCAGGGCCAGCAGCGAGACGCTGGTGATCAGCAGGTACAGACCGGCCACCGCCAGGTAGAAGGTGAACGGCTCGCGAGTGGCGTCGGCGGCGCTCTTGGCCTTGAACATCATGTCCTGCAGGCCGACCACCGAAATCAGCGCGGTGGCCTTGGTGAGCACCAGCCAGTTGTTGGTGAAGCCCGGAATGGCGAAGCGGATCATCTGCGGCACCAGAATGCGCATGAACACCTGAAAGCCGCTCATGCCATAAGCTGCGCCCGCCTCCGCCTGGCCCTTGGGGATGGCCATGAAGGCGCCGCGGAAGGTCTCGGACAGATAGGCCCCGAAGATGAAGCCCATGGTGAACACACCGGCGACGAAGGGGTTGATGTCGATGTACTCGTCATAGCCGAGCATCGGTGCGAGCCGGTTCACCATGTCCTGGCCACCGTAGAAGATCAACAGGATCAGTACCAGGTCGGGAATGCCGCGGATCACCGTCGAATAGGTCTCCCCCAGCACCGCCAGCCAGCGCACCGGCGACAGCCGAAACGCCGCGCCGATCAGGCCGAGCACGATCGCCACCGCCATCGAGGTCAAGGCCAGAATCAGGGTGAGCCAGGCGCCCTCGATAATGGACGAGCCGTAGCCGTTGAGCATCCGCTTACCTCATGCGTGCGCCCGCAGGCGCCGGAAATGCAACGCAAAAGTGGCACGCGCCTGAAAAAGCGTGTGCCACCTCCAACAAGAAATCACGATATCGCGAGCTAGAGCCATGCCAGGCAACAGTCAGGCGAGGACAATTTCGTACAAGAGCATCCGAGCCTGACTTCTAATACCGCATGGCCGAAGCGCAGCAGATCGTGGTCTTACTTGCCGTAGACGTCGAAGCTGAAGTACTTGTCCTGAATGGCCTTGTACTTGCCGTTGGCGCGGATCGCTAGGATCGCGGCGCTGATCTTCTCGGCCAGCGCCTTGTCGCCCTTGCGCACGGCGATGCCCTGGCCCTCGCCGAAGTACTTCTCTTCGGTGAAGTCCGGGCCCACGAAGGCGAAGCCCTTGCCGGCGTCGGTTTTCAGGAAGCCGTCTTCGATGTTCACCGAGTCGGCGATGGTGCCATCCAGGCGGCCGGCGCTCAGATCCAGGAACACTTCGTTCTGCGAGCTGTAGCGCACGATCTCGGCACCAGCAGGCGCGAAGACGTCGGTAGCGTAGCGGTCATACACGGAGGAACGCTGCACGCCGATCTTCTTGCCCTTGAGGTCGGAGGCCACGTCGTTCATCACAGCCCCGCTCTTCATCGCCAGCTTGGCAGGCGTGGCGTAGTACTTGCCGGTGAAGTCCACGGCGCGCTTGCGCTCTTCGGTGATCGACATCGACGACAGCACGGCGTCGAACTTGCGTACTTTCAGCGCCGGAATCAGGCCGTCGAACTCCTGCTCGATCCATTTGCACTCGACCTTCATTTCTTCACACAGGGCCACGCCGATGTCGTAGTCGAAGCCGGTGATGTTGCCGTCGGGAGTCTTGTAGGCGAATGGCGGGTAAGCCGCTTCGATACCGATGCGCAGCGCCTTGGCCTCCTGGGCCATGGTCAGCGGCGACAGCAGGGATAGTGCCAGCGCGCCGAGCAGTGCGATCTTCTTCATGGGGAAGCTCCTGACAGGGATGGGGTTTCACTGGCCGCAAGGCGGGTAAGCCGGGCCATGGAAGGGTGACGTCGCCAGCGTAGCGCAGGGCTGCAGGCGGCGCACGGAAGTGCGGCATTCTAGCGATAGCGCGGCAGGCGATATTTCCCAGATGCGACAACTAATTACAGAACCCAGGGGGCAGCTGCCCGCCCATCTTGACAGAACAAAAAACAGCCAATTCTGACCAATCGGTTCAGTCGCCCGAGTCATCCACACGGGACAAAGACGAACGCCCCACACCGGTCAACCGGTGTGGGGCGTCGCATCAAAGCACGACTCGGATCAGGCGCAGGCGGCCTGCATCGACTTGTGGGTGTCGATCAGGTGTTGCACCACGCCCGGGTCGGCCAGGGTGGAGATGTCGCCGAGGCTGTCGTACTCGGCGGTAGCAATCTTGCGCAGAATGCGGCGCATGATCTTGCCCGAACGGGTCTTCGGCAGCCCTGGCGCCCACTGGATCACGTCCGGGGTGGCGATCGGGCCGATTTCCTTGCGTACCCAGGCCTTGAGTTCCTGGCGCAGCTGCTCGGACGGCTCCTGACCCTGGTTCAGGGTCACGTAGACGTAGATGCCCTGCCCCTTGATGTCGTGCGGCACGCCGACCACCGCCGCCTCGGCGACCTTCGGGTGAGCGACCATGGCGCTTTCCACTTCGGCGGTGCCCATGCGATGGCCCGATATGTTGAGCACGTCATCGACGCGACCGGTGATCCACCAGTAGCCGTCTTCGTCTCGGCGAGCACCGTCGCCGGTGAAGTACATGCCCTTGAAGGTCTTGAAGTAGGTGTCGACGAAACGGTCATGGTCACCGTACAGACTACGCGACTGGCCCGGCCAGGAATCGAGGATCACCAGGTTGCCCTCGGCGGCGCCTTCGATCAGGTTGCCCAGGTTGTCGACCAGCGCCGGCACCACGCCGAAGAACGGACGGGTCGCCGAGCCCGGCTTGAGCGCGGTTGCGCCCGGCAGCGGCGTGATCATGAAACCGCCAGTTTCGGTCTGCCACCAGGTATCGACGATCGGACAGCGCGACCGGCCGACCTTCTCGTAATACCAGTTCCAGGCTTCCGGGTTGATCGGCTCACCGACCGAGCCGAGCAGGCGCAGGCTGGAGCCGTCGGCACCGGCCACGGCCGCCTCGCCCTGGGCCATCATGGCGCGGATGGCGGTCGGCGCGGTGTAGAGGATGTTGACCTTGTGTTTGTCGATGATCTTCGACACGCGGGTCACGTCCGGGTAGTTGGGAATGCCTTCGAACAGCAGCGTGGTCGCGCCGTTGGCCAGCGGGCCGTAGACGATGTAGCTGTGGCCGGTGACCCAGCCGACGTCGGCGGTGCACCAGTAGATTTCGCCCGGCTTGTAGTCGAACACCCGCTCATGGGTCAGCGCGGCGTACAGCAGGTAGCCGCCGGTGGTGTGCAGCACGCCCTTGGGCTTGCCGGTGGAACCGGAGGTGTAGAGGATGAACAGCGCTTCCTCGGCACCCATTTCCTTCGGTGCGCAGACGCTGCCGGCGACCTTCATCAGGTCCTCGAACCAGATGTCGCGGTGCTGGTTCCACTTGATCTCGGAGCCGGTGCGCTGCACCACGATGACCTTCTGGATGCTGCGCGTCTCGGGGTTGGTCAGGGCGTCGTCGACGTTGGCCTTGAGCGGGATCTTCTTGCCACCGCGCAGGCCTTCGTCCGCGGTGATCACCACCTTGGACTTGCAGTCGATGATGCGGCCGGCCAGGGCTTCGGGCGAGAAACCGCCGAACACCACGGAGTGGATGGCGCCGATGCGTGCGCAAGCCAGCATGGCGACCACGGCCTCGGGAATCATCGGCATGTAGATGGTCACCACGTCGCCGCGGTGCACGTCCTGGCCGCGCAGGGCGTTGGCGAACTTGCACACCTGCTCGTGCAACTGGCGGTAGGTGATTTCCTTGTGCTCGGACGGGTCGTCGCCTTCCCAGATGATCGCGATCTGATCGCCGCGCTCTTCCAGGTGACGGTCCAGGCAGTTGTAGGAAACGTTGAGGGTGCCGTCGGCGAACCATTTGATGTCGACGTGGTGGTCGTCGAAGGACGTCTGTTTGACCTTGGTGAACGGCTTGATCCAGTCGAGGCGCTGAGCCTGTTCGCGCCAGAAGCCATCGGGGTTGATCACCGACTGCTGGTACATGGCCTTGTAGGTGGCCTCGTCGGTCATCGTATTGGCCGCCACCTCAGGGCGCACGGGATACAGGGACGCAGCACTCATTGAATCACCTCGGCTTTATTGATGTTGTTTTTCTATGGCGACATTTGTAACCATCGCTCCCCTGCTCAACCATTCGACCATGGTCTTAACGCTGCTAGACCTTGGTCGCAGCTCCTGCTGCCAAGCCACAAACGCCCGCAAACTTCTACGACCACCGCTGCCTGGCGCCAATTGCGAGACGCAGCGAGCATTCTTGTCGGACGACTTTCGCTAAGCTCTGCACAGCCATCCTGGACCCCGTAACGCCATGCCCTTCTCCACCCTGCGCACCCGCGGGCGCGCCCGGCGCCTGAGCACCTCGCTGGCGGTCGCGGCGTTGCCGTTGCTACTCGGCATACCGCTCATGTACTGGCAAGCCGCGACGCTGCTGCAAAGCCGCGCGGTGAAAAGCGCAGCCGATGCCCGCAAACAACTCGACGCCATGCTCGACGACGCAGCCCGCTCCGCCGGCCTGGTGCTGCCACTGGCCGGGCAAGCCTGTGAGAGCGTCGCGCAGACGCTGCGTAGCCAGGTGGCCGTCAGCCCGTTCTCGCGCTCGGTCAATCTGGTAGCGGACGGGCTGATCTACTGCACGTCGCTGATGGGCGCCTATGAACGGGACGAAGATACCGCCAGCTACGTTCGCGGCCAGCTGCGTCTGATGGCCGGCAACGCGGTCACGCCCGACCGCGCCGTACTGGTCTACCGACAGGCCGAGGGTAACCATGGCGTATTGATCGGTATCGACGGGCAGCACCTGATCAACCTGTTGCAGATCAACGGGCAGGAAGTGTCGCTGCAGATCGCCGTCGGCCAGAACTGGATTTTCGCCGATGGCCGGGTCACCGCCACGCCGCCCAGCGGTGAGCTCGAATACGCCACCCAGGCAGCCTCCTCGCGCTATCCCTTCAGGGTCGCCGCCGGCTACGCGCCCGGTGCCACGCTGCAGTACATGCAGGACCACTATCAGCCGCAGTGGCTGCTGTTCATGATCCTCGGTTGCCTGGCCGGCGCCGGCAGCTATCGGCTCGGCCTGCGCGCTACCTCTCCCGGCACGGCGCTCAAGCGCGCCCTGGAGGCCGACGAGTTCATCCCCTATTACCAGCCCGTGGTGGATGCCCAGACCGGCCACTGGCACGGCATCGAAACCCTGATGCGCTGGCAGCACCCGACCGAAGGCCTGGTGCCACCGGACCAGTTCATTCCCCTGGCCGAGCGCCTGGGCCTGATCGTGCCGATGACCCGCGCGTTGATGTGCCAGGTTCGCGAGGATTTCGTCGGGCGTGCCGAACACCTGCCCATGGGCTTTCATATCGGCATCAACATCACCGCTGCGCAATGCTGCGATCTGCACCTGGTCGACGAATGCCGGGACTTCCTGGCCGCCTTCGCGCCCGGGCAGATCACCTTGATCCTCGAGCTCACCGAGCGGCAGATGATTACGCCCACCGAGGTCACAGAACGGCTGTTCGCCGAATTGCGCCAGTTGGGCGTGCGCATCGCCATCGACGACTTCGGCACCGGGCATTCGAGCCTGGCCTACCTGCGCGAATTTCGCGTCGACGTGCTGAAGATCGACCGCAGCTTCATTTCGATGATCGATTCGCACTCGCTGTCCCGACATCTGCTCGACAACATCCTCGACCTGGCCACCCGCCTGCAGCTGGACCTGGTCGCCGAGGGCGTGGAAAGCGCGGAGCAGGTTCAGTACCTGACCCAACGTGATGTGCGCTATCTGCAAGGCTTCCACTTCGCCAGACCGATGCCCGCCGCCCCGCTGTTCGATACGCTGCGCACGCCGCCGACGGTATAGAACCGGGAAGCCCGGCGCTGTGGCCGGGCTTGTTTTTTCTTTTGCGACATAGCCTGTTCAACGGCCTGCGAGCGCAGCCGCCGCTGGGCAGGCGATCAGTTCATACCCAGCCAGTTCGGCAATGCCAGCGACACGAACGGCACGTACGTGACCAGGATC
>NZ_MSXU01000016.1:77185-77551 GCF_001945375.1 Pseudomonas sp. PA1(2017) | reverse complement strand
GGGGCTCCCACGCGAATGCGGGTATCGCGGCTGTTTTGTGGGAGCGTCGCCCTCGGCGCGAAGCGATCGTGGCCATTCCGCGATCCGGCATTGGCCCCACCATTCGCCCCGGGTCGGGGCTCCCACGCGAATGCGGGTATCGCGGCTGTTTTGTGGGAGCGTCGCCCTCGGCGCGAAACGATTGTGGCCATTCTGCGATCCGGCGCAGGCCGCACCCTTCGCCCCTGGGTCGGGGCTCCCACGCGAATGCGGGTATCGCGGCTGTTTTGTGGGAGCGTCGCCCTCGGCGCGAAGCGATCGTGGCCATTCTGCGATCCGGCGCAGGCCGCACCCTTCGCCCCGGGGGCGGGGCTCCTACGCGAGTGT
>NZ_MSXU01000016.1:0-77175 GCF_001945375.1 Pseudomonas sp. PA1(2017) | reverse complement strand
CGCTCAGGCACCGCCGAAATAGGCAGTCAGGCTGCAATCGTTTCGCCCCGAGGTCGGGGCTCCCACAGGTTGGTTTGAATGTCTGCTTCTGCCTTGTAGCAGCCTATGGATGTCGCTTAAAAAGACCGTGAACAGATCCTTAAAGCAAAATGCCCTTGTCGCGGGCCCGCTCGTGGCAAAGCTGCAGCACCTCACGGCGCTCGGCGTTTTCCATGCGGCTCCAGCGGGTGATTTCATCGACGTTGCGCTGGCAACCGATGCAGATGTCTTCTTCATCCAGCGCACAGACATGCACGCAGGGCGAAGCGACCGGGCGTTCGAGGGTTTGCATCAGTCGTCCTGCTCGGCCAGTTCAGCGGCGTAGCGCTTGGCGTTGTGCACGTAGTGGGCGGCCCCGGCTTCGAGCATCTTCTTCTGCGATTCGGTGAGCTCACGCACCACCTTGCCCGGCGAGCCCACCACCAGCGAGCCATCGGGAATTTCCTTGCCCTCGGCGATCAGCGCGTTGGCGCCGATGATGCAGTGCTTGCCGATACGCGCACCGTTGAGCACCACGGCGTTGATGCCGATCAGGCTGTAATCGCCTACCGTGCAGCCATGCAACATGGCGTTGTGGCCAACGGTCACGCCGGTACCCAGGGTGAGTGGCGAGCCGGGGTCGGTGTGCATCACCGCGCCGTCCTGTACGTTACTGTTCTGGCCGATATGAATGAGTTCGTTGTCGCCACGCAGCACGGCGCCGAACCAGACGCTGGCGCCCTCGTCCAGGCGCACGTTGCCGATCACCGTGGCGTTGGGGGCGATCCAGCTTTGTGGATGCTGTTCGACGCGGGCGTTGCCCAGGCAGTATTTCATGACGGGAGTCTCGCAGGCAGGTTCACTTGAGGTGAATGTAGTGCTCGGGCGGGCGGCGCATGTCGATGTCAGCGTCGTAAACCAGGTTGACCAGCTCAACCAGCATGATCGCCGTCAGCCCCCAGATCTTGTATTCGCCATAGCGATAGCTCGGCACGTACCAGCTTTGCCCGAGGTAATCGATGCGATGGGTGACTTCGCGGGGGTCGTCACGAAAGAACACCAGCGGCACCGAGAATACCGCGGCGATCTCGCCATCGTTGGCCTGGTAGTCGACGAAATCCGGTACCACGCCGACGTAGGGCGTGACCTGGATACCGTGCCTGGAAACCAGGGTGCCCAGCGGCCCGACGATCTCCACCAGCCCGGGTGGCAGGCCGATTTCCTCCTCGGCTTCACGCAGGGCGGTTTCGATCAGATCACGGTCTTCCGGATCACGCCGGCCACCGGGGAACGCGACTTCGCCACCGTGGGTGGACAGGCCGCTGGCGCGCAGCGTGAGCACAACTTCGGGCTCGTCGCTGCGGGTGATGGGTACCAGCACCGCCGCTTCGGGAAAGCCCTCCTGGGTTTCCATGAAACGTGGGCTGTAACCACGAACGCGTTGGAGTAACTCGTCCAGCATGGGCATTCTCGGCATTCTTCTGCGCCGGATAATGGCATGAAAAAAGCTCGGAACCCACCCTTCAACACTGACGAAAAGCTCGCGAGCTAGGATCATGCGAGCCTGTTTTTAACGCAGCAGGGCCGACGCGCAGCAGCTTTTTCAACTTTTCAGGCGATAGCCAGTTTTGAAAATCCACCCTACGGTCAGAATGCAGGCCAGCAGAAAGCCCAGGATCATGCCCAGGCTGACCATCACGTTGACGTCCGATACGCCGTAGAAGCTCCAGCGAAACGCGCTGATCAGGTACACCACCGGGTTGAACAGGGTCACCGTCTGCCATACCGGCGGCAGCATGCTGATCGAGTAGAAGCTGCCGCCGAGAAAGGTCAGCGGCGTGACGATCAGCGCCGGGACGATCTGCAGCTTTTCCCAGCCATCGGCCCAGACGCCGATGATGAAGCCGAACAGGCTGAAGGTCAGCGCCGTGAGCACCAGGAAAGCCAGCATCCACAGCGGATGCAGAATCTCGAAATCGACGAAAAGCCGCGCCGTGGCGAGGATGATCAAACCGAGCACGATGGACTTGGTGGCCGCCGCACCGACGTAACCGACGAGAATCTCCAGGTAGGAAATCGGCGCCGACAGCACTTCGTAGATGGTCCCCGAATACTTGGGCATGTAGATGCCGAACGAGGCGTTGGAAATGCTCTCGGTCAGCAGCGCCAGCATGATCAGGCCAGGAATGATGAAGGCGCCGTAGCTGACGCCGTGCACCTGGGTCATGCTCGAACCGATGGCCGAGCCGAACACCACGAAGTACAGCGAGGTGGTGATCACCGGGGTGGCGATGCTCTGCAGCAGGGTGCGCCAGGTGCGCGCCAACTCGAACAGGTAGATGGCGCGGATCGCGTAGAAATTCATGCCTGCTCCTTCACTAGACTGACGAAAATATCTTCCAGCGAGCGCTCACTCGACTGCAGGTCCTTGAAGGAGATGCCGTGCTGGGCCAAGGCTTGCAGCAGCTCGGCAATGCCGGTGTCGTCCTGCTGGCCGTCAAAGCTGTAGACCAGTTCATGACCGTCATCACGCAGTTGCAGGTCGTCGCGCTGCAGCGCGGGCGGCAGCTCGACGAGCGGCTGCTGCAAGTGCAGGGTCAGCTGCTTCTGGCCGAGCTGGCGCATCAGGGTGTCCTTGTCCTGCACCAGGATGATCTCGCCCTTGCGGATCACGCCGATGCGGTCGGCCATCTCCTCGGCTTCTTCGATGTAGTGGGTGGTGAGGATGATGGTCACACCGCGCTCGCGCAGTTTGCGCACCATTTCCCACATGTTGCGGCGCAACTCGACGTCCACGCCCGCAGTCGGTTCGTCGAGAAACAGGATCTCCGGCTCGTGGGACAGCGCCTTGGCGATCATCACCCGGCGCTTCATGCCGCCGGAGAGTTCGAAGATGCGCGCATCCTTCTTATCCCACAGCGACAGGTCGCGCAGCAGTTGCTCAAGGTAAGCGTTATCCGGCGACTTGCCGAACAGCCCGCGGCTGAAGCGCACGGCTGCCCACACGCTCTCGAAACCTTCGTTGAACAGCTCCTGGGGCACCAGGCCGATCTTCGAGCGGGCCGCACGGTAGTCGCGCAGGATGTCGTGGCCGGCGACCGTGACCGAACCGCTGCCCGGATTGACGATGCCGCAGATGATGCTGATCAGTGTGGTCTTGCCAGCGCCATTGGGGCCGAGCAGCGCGAAGATCTCGCCCTTGCGGATATCCAGGTCGATGGATTTGAGCGCCGGGTGGCCCGACGCGTAGGTCTTGTTCAACTGCTGAATGGAAATGACCGGTTGCACGGTACGCCTCGATCCTGAAAACAGCGGGCCATTGTAAAGAAATGTTGCCCTGCGCGCTGAGCCGCCTGACGACACTGCCTGTGCCGGTGCAAGATCGGCTGCCGCCTGCACGCAATAGATGCCGGTCGCTCGCCCTGGCGAGCATGCTGCGATTGCGTGAATTCGGAACACGGGCACGACAACCGAGTCCGATACACGGCACACTCACCTACTTCACCGCGAACCCTTCACACACAAGGATCATGCAATGGCTTTCAAACACCTGATTGGCGGCGCCGCTCTGCTCGCCCTGCTCGCCGGCTGCAGTTCGACCGACACAGCACCCACCCAGGCGTCGAAACCCGCCAACAGCAACGGCAAATGCAGTGCCGAAGCCGCACAGAGCCTGCTCGGCCAGGTCGCCACCGCCGAAATCGTCGAGCAGGCCCGCGAGCAGTCCGGCGCGCGCACCGCCCGCGTGCTGTCGCCCGGCGACATGGTGACCCTGGACTACGATTCGCAGCGCTTGAACATCGATATCACCGAAGCCGAAGTCATCGAACGTATCGCCTGCGGCTGATTCCCCACAGCGCGGTTCATCTGCGGCACAATCGGGCCACGTCCATATCACCAGGGATTGGATCTGGCCCATGCAGATCGATGAGGAATTGACGCTCAAGAAGCTGGAAATCTTCCTGGCGTTCATGCGCAGCGGCAACCTGGCACGCGCGGCCAGCGAGCTGAACACCAGTAACGTCAGCGTGCACCGCGCCATCCACTCGTTGGAAAACGCGCTGCGCTGCCCGCTGTTCAAGCACCAGGGACGCAACCTGATCCCGCTGGAAAGCGCCTACGTGCTGGAAGAAAAAGCCCAGAAGCTGATCCAGGACGCCGAGGAAATGGTGCGCCTGGCCCGCGAAGCAGCGGGGTTCGGGGCCGAGCGTTTCAAACTTGGCGCCCTCTATTCGCTGACGGTGAAAACCGTGCCGCAACTGATCATGGGCCTCAAGCTGCGGCGCAGCGAACTCAATATAGACCTGATCCTCGGCTCCAACGTCGACCTGATGTACAAGCTCAAGAACATGGAGCTGGACGCCATTCTCATCGCTCTCGATGACAGCGTCAGCGATCCGGACTGCGAACAGCTGCCGCTGTTTTCCGACGACATCTTTCTGGCAGCGCCCAACGACTCGCCCTTCGCCGAACACGCCGAGGTGGATTTGGCAGACCTCTGCGACGACACCTTCATTACCCTGACCCAGGGCTATGCGACCTTCCGCGATGGTGCGCGGGTCTTCGAACAAGCCGGCTTCGAGCCCAAGGTGGCGATGCAGGTGAAGGACATCTTCACCCTGCTCAGCATGGTCAGTTCCGGCGTCGGCTATGCGCTGTTGCCGGGGCGCGTGGCGGCGGTTTACGAAAACCGCATGAAATTGATCGCGCTACAGGCCAAGTACCAGGTGCAGCAGCATATTGGCGTGGTGTTTCTCAAGGCCAGGGAGCGCGATCCGAACCTGCTGGCGCTCCTGGCCGAATGCCGGATGTACAGCCTGGGACAGACGGCCTGATACGGGACGGCAGGTGACGACTCGCGGTCGTCACCTGCATCCGTTTTACATCCAGCCCGGCACCACGAACAGCAGCCACGCCAGCAGCGGGCCGAACGCCACCACCAGGCCGCTGTAGACGAGGAAGCGACGAAACAGAGCTTCGCGCTCTTCCTTCGCGGCCGACGCCACCACCAGCGCGCCGTTGGTGGAGAACGGGCTGACGTCCACCACGGTCGAGGAGATCGCCAGCGCGCAGATCACCCCTGCGGCGCTGAGCTGGCCCTGCATCAGAAACGGAACCGCCAGCGGGATGGTGGCACCCAGCACCGCTGCCGACGACGCGAAGGCAGAGACGATGCCGCCGACATAGCAGACCAGCAGCGCCCCCAGGAGCGGAATACCGATGGCGCTGACGCCGTGGCCGACGAAGTCGACCGCGCCGGCCTTCTGCAGCACGGCGACATAGGTCACCACGCCGCTGATCAGCAGCACCGTGGACCAGCTGATGCCGTCCACCGCGCCCTTCTGCGCGGAGGGCGAGATGATCGCGATGGCGACAGCGACGGTGATCGCCACCAGGCCGACGTTGAGGTCATACGCCAGGGCAGCGATCCCCAGGCCCAGCAGGCCGACCAGGGTGATCAGGTGATCGCGGTTGATGCGCACTTCGTCCAGCGCCTGCGGATCATTGGACAAGGTGCCACCACCGGCGCTAACCACTGCACCATGGCCCTCGATGGCGAACTGGCGCGACGACGCCTGGACGCCGGCGATCAACGGTTCATCGGCCACGGCACGTCCACGGCGAAGCAGTGCGATGCCGCCAAAGGCGAAGAAACAGATGAACGCCATCAGCAGGTTGAAACCGAGGCTGGTGAGGAATACAGCCATTTCCGACACCTCCAGCCCGGCCTTCTGCACCACCTGATTGGTGATGCCGCCGTACACGCTGATCGGCGAGAAGCCGCCCGCCTGGGCGCCGTGGATCACCAGCAGGCCCATCATCAGCGGGTTGATCTGGTATTGCTTGGCGAAGCGCAGCGCCACCGGGCCGATGATCGCCACCGCCGCCGGGCCCAGTGCGCCGAATGCGGTGAGCACCGCAGTGACGATGAACATCACCCACGGAATGGCCACGATATGGCCGCGCACGGCCTTTACCGCCCAATGCACCAGCAGGTCGATGGTGCCGTTTTTCTGGGCGATGGCGAACAGATAGGTGATGCCGACCAGGGTCAGGAACAGATCGGCAGGAAAGCCCGCCAGAACCTCCTTGCCCCCCATCCCGACCCAGATACCGCCGACGATGAAAGCCAATGCAAAACCGACGGCCCCCATGTTGATGGGCAGCGCCGTAGCCACGATGAACATGATCACCAGGCCGATGATCGTTGCGATTTCCGGACTCATACGCCCTCCCGAGACACCTGGTTGGTTTCATCCGATGGCGACACGCCATCCATGGGTGCTGCCTGGCCGTGCGCCGCTGCGTACGTCATGGGTGCACCTGGAAGATTGCCTTCAATGGCGCAGCGGCCAGTGGCCGGTTGAGGCCGGAACGGGTACGGGTGGCGAGTGGAGTTCGTCGGTGGGTGATCATTGTTGTTATCCTCGTTGACGCATCGAAGTTATTGTTCTTGTGCTTCGGCAATCGGACGTTGTTATAGGCTCCGGTTCACCTCCTGACGCAGCAGCGCCTCCAGGGTATCCAGGCGCGAGCCCTGAAAGGCGACGACCATTGCCGGCTCGAACACACGCCGGGCCAGACCACTGAGTACGCCGCCGGGCGGCAGTTCGAGGTGCAGCCGCACGCCTCGTTCGAACGCAGTTTGTAGAACGCCGGCCCAGTCCACGATCCGGCACATGTTGTTGGCCAGGTCGTCACGCAGCGCCTCGGGCTCGCTCAGCAGCCGCGCGGTGCTGCCGCTCAGGTAGCGAACGGCAGGACGCCGCACTGCGACATCGGCGAACGCTTCGCCCAGCCTTGCCGCCGGTTCGGCGAGCAGTACGCAATGCGAGGGCACGCTGACCGCCAGAGGCTTCACCGCCCCTGCCCCGGCCGCTCGGGCACGCCCGCCCACGGCCTGCATCGCCGTGTGGCTACCAGCGATCACCACCTGGTTTTCGGCATTGATGTTGGCCAGAAATACCGGCGACTGCGAGCCATTCACCTCGGCCAGCAAGCGCTCGATGGTATTCAGATCGAGACCGAGAATCGCCGTCATGCCGTAGCCCTCGGGATACGCCTGCTGCATCAGCTGGCCACGCAGGGCCACCAGCCGCAGCGCATCGGCGAAACTCAGTGCCTCGGCGACCACCGCTGCGGCATACGCGCCAATGGACAGGCCCGCCACGTAATCGGCCGACAGACCACGGGCCCTCAACAGACGCGCGCCTGCCACCCCGGCAATCAGCAGGCACAGCTGGACGGCGCGGGTGCCTTGCAACGCCTCGGCAGAATCCAGCTCGACAAGGGGCTGGCCGAGCACGGCCTCGGCTTCCGCGAGGCACGCGGCAACGATGGGGTCAGCCGGCAAGCTGTGCAGCATGCCGGGCTGCTGGGCGCCTTGACCTGGAAAGGCCCACAACGCGCTCATGCCGCCACCTGCTGGCGTTGCCAAGGATCGCTGACCAGCAGCGGACCGCTCTGGGTTTTCAGCAACACGCGCGGCGCCTCGCCGGCCCATTCACGCAGCGCCACGGCGCCATGGGGTGTTTCCAGTTGCAGGTCGATACGCCCCGGCGCGCCGTCCAGCAGGTGGCACAGGGTACGGGCCCACCCCCGAGACAGAGGGTGGGGCGCGCGCAGCGACAGGTCGAGGTCGCTGTCCGGATGCGCGGCAGCGATGCCGCTGGCCAGCTCGAAGCCCAGGCTGCCGGTGACGCCCCAGGCCAGGCCCTGGGCATCGAGACGCGGCGCCAGTTGGCTCAGGGCCCGCAGCACCGGCCAGTGGGGCTGGGCATGACGGCGCCAGCGCCCGGCCATGGCGACCGCCTGGGGGCTGACCAGACGACTGATATCGGTCAGGCGCATCCAGGCCGCATACCGCTGTTCACGCGCAACGCCACGTACGCCCACCGCGACCCAGCCGGGCTCGGCCGCCGCACGGCGCACCACCACCGGCACATGCCCGCCCAGGGCAGCGCGAGCCCAGGCTGGCGCCTCCTGCGGCAGGTGCTCGGGGCGCAGGCCCCAGAGCAGGTCATGTGGACGAGGGCCATGCATGATCGGCTCCTACCACTGCGCGCGCAGCAATTCGCGCACCTGCGAGGAGGCCGCGCGATTGGCGGCGCCCAGGCGGTTGCGCAAGTCTCGAGGGCTGAAGGCGATGTCCGCCAGGGCACGGCTCAGGGCGTCCTGCACGCGGCTCAGGTCGGCAGCCGTGGGCTGCGTCACCTGCTCCACGTCGAGCACCTCGGCGAGCAGACCGAGCGAGGCGTAGTTATCCAGGTCGTAAGCCATTGGCGGCACGCTGGCGGCCAGCGCCTCCAGCTCATCGACGCTGCGCAGGGTGATGCGCGCGGCGGCGGCCTTGCCCATGGCATGCACCATCACCCCGGCGTCGCGCAGGGCGATCAGCCGATTGGCCTGGTAGCCATGGGCGAGAAAGGCGCCGGACATGGCCTTGCCCACCAGCAAACCGATCACCCCATGGCCGGCCAAGCGGGCACGGGCATAGGCGTCCACCGCGCCGGCCAGGGCCTGATGGATACCGTAGGCTTCTTCGCGGCGGCCATAGGCCTGGCTCGGCACGTCGACGATGGCGATCAGCGCGCGCTTGTGCGCTTTGTCGCGATCCGCCTCGATGGCCTCGTCGACCGCCTGAGCCAGGCCCCAGCCTTCGAGCAGGCCGACCTCACCGTTGCGAGCCCGGGGAAAGGGGTTGCCGGCATCGGCGATCACCGCCAGATAGCGCACCGGCTGGCCGGCCAGCTCGCCGTCGGCTACCCGCAGCGAGGCGGGCAGCCCGGAAATCGGCTGCGTCTTGCCGGCCAAGGCGTTGAACCAGTGCAGGCCGCGTTGTTCCAGTGCAGTGGTCATGGTCATGCTCCCTGGTAGGCGCTGCGTACGGCAGCGGCATCGGCCTGGATGGAAGTGTCGACGGCGCCCAGGCGCTCGAGGAACCAGGCGTGGCGACGGCTGCGTTCCTGCGCCGGCCGGCCCTTGGCGAACAAGCCATGCAGCTCGCTGCAGATGGCCTCGACGTCATCGGCCACGTAGCCATCGACCAGGCCGCTGGCATGGCGCTGCTCGCCACCGGTCAGGCTCCAGATGAACGGGCGGTCGCGCGAGTCATATTCGTCCAGCCCGGCCTCCTGTTCGATCACTTGCGGACCATTGAGACCCAGGCGCGCCTCACGGGTGACCAGCAGGTAACTGCACAGTCCGGCGGCGATGGACATGCCGCCAAAGCAGCCGACCGGGCCGGCCACCAGGCCGATAACCGGCTGGTACTGGCGCAGATCGACGATGGCGGCCTGGATCTCGGCGATGGCGGCCAGACCCAGGTTGGCTTCCTGCAGGCGCACGCCGCCGGTTTCCAGCAGCAGCACGGCGCGGGTCGGCGTGCCGTTACGGTTGTCTTCGGCGGCCAGTTCCAGGGCGCCTGCGATCTTCGCGCCGCCCACTTCCCCGAGGCTGCCGCCCTGGAAGGCGCCTTCGATAGCGATCACCACCGCGGGTTGGCCGTCGAGCGCCCCCTTGCCGACCACCACGCCGTCATCGGCTTGCGGCACGATGCCCTGCTTCGGCAGCCAGGGCGACATCAGCCGGGCGAAGGGATCGAGCAGCTCACGAAAACTGCCGGCATCGAGCAGCGCGCGCGCTCGCTCGCGGGCACCGAGTTCGGTAAAACTGCGCTGCGCCAGCAGGCGCTGAATGTTCTGATCAGCCATGGTTGAGTTCCTCCAGGCCCTGCTCCAGACGCAGGCGCACCACACCCGGGGTGGCGCCGAAATCGTGGATGGCGATGTTCAGCGCCGGCAGTTGCTGCTCGCCGAACATGCGCTCGAACAGCAGTTGCCAACGCGGTGCGCTGCCGTTGACCGAGGTCACCACCTCGATCGCCAGGGTGCCGGCCTGGCCGGGCTCGAGCATCACTTCCAGGTCGCCGGAACCGACGCAGCCCACCAACGCCCGGCCTTGAGCCGGTTGGCCGGCAGGAAATCGAAAAGACAGGGTTTCCATTCACAGACTCCCAAGCTGCGCCGGCAGGCCATGCTGCAGGCGGTCGAGGAACAGGGCGGCGGCGAGCAGATCGGCAGCGCCGCCAGGCGAGGCGCGCAGGTGCAGCATGTCGCGCTCCAGATCACGCAGGTAGCGGCGCCCCTCGAGGCCGGCGCAGCCGCCCGCGGCAAGCACCGCCCGGGCGCCGCTCTGCATGCGGGTCAGCCCGGCCATGCCGGCGCGGTAGAGCACGCAGGTGTCGGCCAGTTGAGTCATGATCGCCAGCAGCGCATCGAGGCGGGCATTCTGCTCCCCTGCCCCGGCAGCGCGGCTGCGCGCCAGTTGCGGCAGCGCCTGGTGGATCACCGCCGGGAAGCCCAGTTGCGCCTCCTCGCGCGCACCGTGCACGCCATACAGACGGCAGACCTGAGCACCATGGCTGTCGCCCGTCACGGTTACGGCGCGGTCATCGAGCAGGGCCAGGCGGGCGGCGCGTAGCGCAACCTGGGCTGGTGCCAGGGCGCTGGTGTCGAGTGCAGCCGCGGCGCTGAGCAGGCCGAGCGCCCAGATCGCACCACGGTGGGTGTTGACGCCGCCGGTTACGCGCAGCATCTCCTCTTCGCCTTCGCGGCCAATACGACCGACCGCCTCACGCAGAAATACGTCGATCTCGCCGCCTTGCTGCGCAGCCTCGGCCATGGCCTTGAAGCTCGGCCACAGGGCCAGCGCCGAGGCATGCATCAGGCCCAGGTGCAGGTCGGTATGGGCGCCGCTGCCACGCCGGTCGACCAGCCCCGGCTTGGGCGACAGGTCGGCCTCGTCGATCAGCGCATCGACGGCGAGGTCCGCCAGCCAATCGCCCAGGGACAGCGAGAGCTGAGGCTGAATTGCAGTGAGTGCATTCATCACCAACTCCTGAATTTGGCGGGTGGGTTGTACAGGCCGCCCGACCATTCGACCAACTCGGCGATGTTCTTGGCCGCGAGCAGTTCGCGGCTGGCATCGGTGCGGCGAATGCCGAGGTCTTCGGGCAGGGCGATCAACCCTTCGCGGCGCATGCGCACGGTGTCTTTCGGGTCATGGCGCAGGCCGATGGCGGTGACGCCGGCGACCGCAGCGATCATCGCCTGGCGCTCTTCCAGCGAGCGCGCCTTGTACAGGTAGGCGATGCCTTCCTCGGTGAGCAGATGGGTGACGTCGTCGCCGTAGATCATGATCGGCGCCAGCGGCATGCCGGCCCTTTTCGCCACGTCCACGGCATCCAGGCGCTCGACGAAGGTCGGTTTGCCGCCCTCCTGGAAGGTTTCGACCATCTGCACCACCAGCTTCTTGCCGCGTTCGAGCAGGGTCACCGGGCCTTCGCCGCCTGGCGTGGCCATGTCCAGCCAGGCTGGCGTGCTGTGGCGACGCCCGCGCGGGTCGTGGCCCATGTTCGGCGCCCCACCGAAACCGGCCAGGCGCCCGCGGGTGACGGTGGAGGAATGACCATCGCCGTCCACCTGCAGCGTGGCACCGATGAACAGGTCGACCGCGTACTGCCCAGCCAGCTGGCACATCAGGCGGTTGGAGCGCATCGAGCCGTCGCGACCGGTGAAGAACACGTCCGGGCGCTGGGCGATGTAGCCCTCCATGCCCAGCTCGGTGCCGAAGCAATGCACGCTTTCCACCCAGCCGCTTTCGATGGCCGGGATCAGCGTCGGGTGCGGGTTGAGCGTCCAGTTGCGGCAGATCTTGCCCTTCAGGCCCAGGGATTCGCCGTAGGTCGGCAGAATCAGCTCGATGGCGGCGGTATTGAAGCCGATGCCATGGTTGAGCGACTGCACCTTGTGTTTTTCGTAGATGCCGCGGATCGCCATCATCGCCATCAGCACGTGCACCGGCTTGATATGGCGCGGGTCGCGGGTGAACAGCGGCTCGATGTAGAACGGCTTGTCGGCCACCACCACGAAGTCGACCCAGGACGCCGGGATGTCGACCCGCGGCAGCTCGTCGACGATCTCGTTGACCTGGAAGATCACGATGCCGTCGCTGAAGGCAGTGGGTTCGACCAGCGCCGGGGTGTCCTCGGTGCTCGGACCGGTGTAGATGTTGCCGTGGCGGTCGGCCTGGAAGCCGGCGACCAGGGCGACGTTGGGGATCAGATCCACCAACAGGCGCGAGTAGAGTTCGATGTAGGTGTGGATGGCGCCGACTTCCAGCAGGCCGTCTTCGAGCAGTTGGCCGATGCGCAGGCTTTGTGGGCCAGCGAAAGAAAAGTCGAGCTTGCGGGCGATACCGCGCTCGAACAGGTCGAGGTGCTCGGCGCGGCTGACGCTGGGCATGATCATGTGCAGATCGTGGAGGCAACCGGGATCGACCTGGGCCAGCGAGCGGGAGAGGAAATCCGCCTGCTTCTGGTTGTTACCTTCGAGCACCACACGATCGCCGGGAGCAATCAAGGCTTCGAGGGCCGTGACGATCTTGTCGCTCGGCAGCACCACACCATCGGCGAGATGACGCACCTGGCCGAGCCGCCGCGCTTTCTCGGCTCGGCGCCGCGACCATTGCGGCGGTGGGGATATTGTTGTTGTCATTGAAGACTCCACGAGTTCCGCTGTCGTGGAGGCACCTTAGAAGTCGCGGCGAAGGCCATCAATCAAGCCCGACGGAAGATCGTTACCCTCAGATTAACGATCCGTGATGGTTAACAGCCGCGGCGCAGACCGGGCATACTGCGCCACCGTTCTCCCCTCGCCTCGGCTCGTCATGCGCATCCACGTCACCTTCATCGATCGCGTTGGAATCACCCAGGAGGTGCTCGCCCTGTTGGGCGGTCGCAACCTCAATCTCGACGCCGTGGAGATGGTACCGCCCAACGTCTACATCGATGCGCCGACGCTCAGTGCCGAGGTGCTCGACGAATTGCGCGATGCACTGTTCAAGGTGCGCGGCGTGCAGGCGGTGACGGTGGTCGACATCCTGCCGGGGCAACGCCGGCGCCTGCAGCTCGACGCCTTGCTCGCCGCCATGAGCGATCCGGTGCTGGCGGTCGATGGCGGCGGCCGCGTGCTGCTGGCCAATCCGGCGCTGATCGCCCTGTGCGGCCGTGAGCCGGAGGGCGAAGCGCTGGGCGAGTTGTTCGCCGACGCCGATCTGCACCAAGCGCTGCTCGACCAGCATTTTCGCCTGCCGCTGCGTGAAGTGACGCTCAACGGCCAGGCGCTGCTGCTCGACGCCGCCCCGATCAGCGAAACCGCCGAAGCCGGCCAGTTGGCGGGTGCCCTGCTCACCCTTTACGAGCCCAGCCGCATCGGCGCGCGCCTGGCCGCGCTGCACCACGATCATGCCGAGGGATTCGATTCGCTGCTGGGCGACTCGCTGCCCATCCGCACCCTGAAGGCTCGCGCCCAGCGGGTGGCGACGCTCGATGCACCGCTGCTGATTCATGGCGAAACCGGCACCGGCAAGGAGCTGGTGGCGCGTGCCTGCCATGCCCTGAGCCCGCGCCATGGCGCACCGTTCCTGGCACTCAATTGCGCGGCTTTGCCGGAAAGCCTCGCCGAGAGCGAACTGTTCGGCTACGCCCCCGGCGCCTTTACCGGCGCCCAGCGCGGCGGCAAGCCCGGGCTGCTGGAGTTGGCCAATCACGGCACGGTGTTTCTCGACGAGATCGGTGAGATGTCGCCGTACCTGCAGGCCAAGCTGCTGCGTTTTCTCAGCGACGGCACCTTTCGCCGGGTCGGTGGCGACCGCGAAGAGCGCGTGAACGTGCGCATCATCAGCGCCACGCATCGTGACCTGGAGCGCATGGTCGCCGAGGGCGAATTTCGCGAGGATCTGTTCTATCGCCTGAACGTGTTGAACCTGCAAGTGCCACCGCTGCGCGAACGCGGTCAGGACATCGTGCTGCTGGCTCGCCATTTCATGCAGCAGGCCTGCGCGCAGATTCAGCGTACCCAGTGCCGCCTGACACCGGAGACCTATCCGGCCCTGCTCGGCAATCGCTGGCCGGGTAACGTGCGTCAGTTGCAGAACGTGATTTTCCGCGCAGCCGCCATCTGCGAAAGCAATCTGGTGCAGGTCGATGATCTGGACATCGCCGGCACGGCAGTGGCCCAGCAACAGTTGGGAGGGGAAGTGATCAGCCTGGAGGCGGCTGTATCGGCATTCGAGAAGGAGTTGCTGGAGCGGCTCTACGTCAGCCATCCCTCGACGCGCCAACTGGCGGCACGCTTGCATACCTCACACAGCGCGATCGCCACGCGCCTGCGCAAATACGGAATCAAGGCCACTCGCTAGGGTCTGTTCCCGTTTCACGCACGGCCGCGCCGGAGCCAGTTTTTGCGCGAGGCAAGGGCCGCGCCCGCTCCCGGCGGGCTTGCGGCATTTCCCACATCCATGTGGGTCACACAGATGCGAGGTTTGGCAGGCCAAATGAGCCATCGAGTAACGCCGCATCGCGCAAAAACTGGCCCGGCCCTCAGGGTTGCGCGGGAAATGACCTCCGCTGTCGTTGCAGGACTTGGCAAGGGAACCACCATTCCCTGCGTCCTTCGCCTAACCGGAGGCCATTTCTCGCGGCAACGCGGCTCGCGCTGAAACGGGAACAGACCCTAGGGCCTGGCCGTGGGCGGGTGTTTCCGACCCCTCGGGGTAGAAACACCCACACCGATCAGCGCTTACTGGCTGGCGCCGCCGCCAGTGCCACCGGCACCGCCGCTACCACCGGTGCCGCCGCCGGTGCCAGTACCTGTCCCAGTACCCGAGCCGCCGGTGCCGCCACCATTGGTGCCGGTGCCGCCCGGCATCGGATCAGAGCCCGCGCCAGTGCCATTGCCGGTACCGGTGCCCGTGCCTGGCGTGGTGGTGGTACCGTCGGTGCCAGGCGCCGGGGTGCCAGGAGTCATCATACCGTTATCGGTCGGCGGGGCACCCGGTGTGGTCGACGGCTGCGGCGTGGTGGTGCCCGGTGCCGGAGCACTGGAATCCGCAACGGCAGGCAGAACGGCACCGGCCAGCAGGCCGCTAAGTACGAGGGCAGGAATCTTCATCTTGTTCATTGTCGTCACCTTTCATCCAGTTGGTGTGCAAGCTCATCCGCTTTCGTCGATGAAAACGAACGCTCCCTACACCCGACTGGCCGGGGTTCAACAACGTTCGAGCATCAGGATGGACGGTCGCTTTTCTGCAACATCTCGACAAATTCGCCGATCCACGGCTCCGCATCCTGCTCGGGCGTGACACTTTCACTGGCATCGATACGCAGCATCGGCAGCACTTCACGGATGCCCAGTTCGCCATACAGTTCGCGGGCCTGTTCGCCGCCCGCGCAGTAGGTATCGCCGTAGCTGGAGTCGCCCAGGGCGATCACGCCACCGGGCAGGTCGCTCCAGGCCGGCAACTGGTCGCGGATATCGTGATACAGCGGCTGCAGGTTGTCCGGCAGCTCGCCCATGCCGGTGGTCGAGGTCACTATCAGAAAGGCCTCGGGCGCGAACGCCTTGACGTCACCCAGGGTGGCACGCGGGTTGTGCCAGGCGTCGATACCGGCAGCCTTGAGCAACGACTCGGCGTGTCGGGCCACTTCTTCAGCGGTGCCGTAAACCGAACCGGAAAGAATCGCGACTTTCATGAGAACTCCATCGATTGAGACTGCGCGCATTATGCGGCATCAGGCTAACGCCTGCTGCACCCAGCGAAGCGGGCAAGCCGCGCACCTCTGGTAGACTGGCGAAAATCGACAGGGGACGCATGTGATGATCAATGCCAACTTGCTGCAACGGGTGGTCGAGGCCTCGAACGATGGCATCGTGGTCGCGGAACAGGAAGGCGAGGATCACATCCTCATCTATGCCAACCCGGCATTCGAAACCCTTACCGGCTACGGCAGCGAGGAAATCCTTTATCAGGACTGTCGATTTCTGCAGGGCGAGGAGCGTGATCAGCCAGCCGCGGCGCTGATCCGCAAGGCCATTCACAGCCGCCAGCCTTGTCGCGAGGTGCTTCGTAATTACCGCAAGGACGGCAGTACCTTCTGGAACGAGCTGTCGATCACGCCAGTGTTCAACGAAGCCGATCAGCTCACCTATTTCATCGGCATCCAGAAGAACGTCAGCGAACATGTTGCCGCCCAGGAGCGGGTACGGGCTCTGGAAAGCGAGCTTCAAGCCCTGCGCGCCGAACTGGCCGAACTGAAAAAATCGCGGTAACGGTAACGAAACATCCGACGAGTTGTCACAAGGGAGTCTCACCACCTTGCGCAGAAGTCGTAATGCAAGACTCGTCGCTGTTAACCCCCCTCGAAATGGAATTCATTCAGCAGCTTACGGAAAACGCTCCTGCCCCCGCCGAACCGGACCCGGTTCTGCAGGTCGATGCCGCGCGCCAGACCGCCGAGCTGTTGGCTCTTTGCGCCGCCAAGGAGCAATTGACCATCGAGGCGCACATCGACAATCAGCGCCTGACGTTCACCCCGCATCTGGTGACCGACGCCCAGAACGCCCCGCACCTTGAACTCGGCACTCCGCAGATCTTCGAAGAAGGCTCCTTTCACCGCGCCTGGCGCTTGCCGCTGGAACCGGCGCAGCCTTTGCTGCGCCGCGACGGTCAGCCAAGCAGCCTGGAGGTTCAGGAACTCTCGCTGACGGGTCTGTTGGTGGCGCAGACGGCCAAGGCCTCACCGCCGCAGCGGTTCAGCCTCGGCCTGGATATCGACGATGTCGAGCCGGTGATTCTGCAGGGCAGCCTGGTGCGCATCACCGATGACGGCCTGCTCGCCTACGAGTTGACCCTGGACGAGGACAGCAGCGAGCGCCTGCAGGCCCACCTCTACCAGCAGCACCGCAAGCTGTACCCCCACGCCCACAATTTATAGGGCCGATCAGGTATCCAGGCGCCCGGCCAGAAACTGCCGCAAGCGGCGGCGCATCAGCCGCCCATCGCTTCCCAGACAAGCAATCGCCGAGCCTTTGAAGCTCTCTTCCAACAGGTCGGCGCCCTCGCCCACCAGTGCCACGGGGCACTCCAGGCTCAACGACAGGCGCTCGAGCAATTGCCGGGTATCGGCGGATGGCGCCTGGTTGGAAAACACCACCACGGCCACCGGCTGCACCTTGCCGCATACCTGGGGTAATTCCTCCAGCGCCTGGCCGATGCCCAGCACCTGCACCGCGGCATCGACGGGGTTGAGCTGCAGCCCGGTCACCAGCAGCTCCAGCTCGCGACAGCGGCCTGGCAGCGCCACCAGCAAGAGGCGCCGCCCCGGCTGATCGCGCAGGTTGTGCAAACGCTGCAACACCCGGGCACGCAGATAGGTATCGAAGAACAGCCATTCGCTGCCATAGCCGGGCCGCCCATAGCGCAGCAGCAGGCGCTGCCAGAGCGGCATGATGATGTCCTGGAAGGTCACCGACAGCGGATAGCTGGAAAACACCTGGCCATAGACACGATCCAGCTCTGTCTCATCGAACGCCTGTACGGCGGCGAGCAGGCGGGTCTGCCATTGCGCCCACTCGCCCGAGGTGGCCGATTCGTAGCTGGGCGCGGCGCTGGCCTGGGCAGCTTCATTGCGGGTCAGGATGCGCCCCACCTTGCTGACCGGCACACCGCGCTCGATCCACGCCAGCACGCTGCGTACGGTTTCCACGTCGGCAGGCGAATAGAGCCGATGCCCACTGTCGGTGCGAACCGGCTGGATGAGGCCGTAACGCCGTTCCCAGGCGCGCAGCGTCACCGGGTTCACGCCTGTCAACCGCGCCACCTCGCGGATCGGGAACAGGTCCTCCTCCTTGAAAGCATTGACGTTGAAAGGTGCAGAACCAACCAGATCGGACATAGAAAAAACCGTTGCAGAGGTCAGAATTTCACAAGTCTACTCCAGCTCGGGCCGCCATTGACGTTACTTGTACAAGCCCTGTACAGGTGATAAGAACCCGGCTTGCGTGCTCCATAACGAATCCAGACTGCACAAGCCGGTGCAAAGTTGAGGTGAATATCCGCAAGCCAAACGGCGCGAGCGGCATCCGCCGACGAACGGCAGAATATCGGCTGTCCTTGTAGATGGCGGCACCTGGCCACTTTTGTCGATTCGGCATAGAAGTGGGCTAGCTAATTTGCCGGAAATAGGAATAATCCTTGCTGCAATCACGACGCGGCTCACCACCCCGAACCGCGCCTATCGCCTGGCCTTACCCTGGCCATGTGCTCAGCAGGAGATACACGATGTCTACCGAACCGGTCACCCTGATGGTGGCGCGCCGCGTCGCTGGCGAGCGCTATCACGATTTCATCGCCTGGCTGCGCGAAGGCGAGCAACTGGCTACCGACTTTCCCGGTTATCTGGGTTCCGGCGTTCTCGCCCCGCCACCGGGCGACGACGAGTTCCAGATGATCTTCCGCTTCACCGACGAGCACACCATGGCCACCTGGGAGCACTCCGCTTCGCGTCGAGCCTGGCTGGAGCGTGGCAAGGGCCTGTTCGCCCAACCCCATGAGCACCGTGCCCTGGGCCTGGATGCCTGGTTCGGCACGGGCCTGCGCCAACCGCCGCGCTGGAAACAGACCATCGCCATCTGGCTGGCCTTCTTCCCGGTGTCGCTATGCTTCAACCTGCTGTTCGGCAACCTGCTAGCCGACGTGCCATTAGTCACCCGCGTGCTGCTCAGCACCCTGGCCCTGACGCCGTTGATGACCTACCTGTTCATCCCGCTGGTAACCCGTTTGCTCGCCACCTGGCTGCAAGGCACCCGCAGCGCGGCATTGCCACGCAGGGCGAGCCCGACCACCAGCAGCTAAACCAGAGGCGCCACTGCCGGCGGTAGTGGCGCCTGGCTTTCCCACAGAGTGCGAAGGGTTGTACAGGTTGTACGGCTGCTATAACGTTGTACAACCAGGCTGCCGACACCTGTCGGCTGTGCCTTTCGTCCACTCTTGGCCAACCTCCCATGAGCGTCAGCAACGCCCCGATCCTGATCACCGGCGCCAGCCAGCGAGTCGGCCTGCATTGTGCCGAGCGCCTGCTCGACGACGGCCATCCGGTGATCGTGACCTTTCGCAGTGAAAAGCCTGCCCTGCAGCGCTTGCGCGAGCGCGGCGCGCTGACCCTGCAGGCCGACTTCCGCGACGAAGCCAGCATCCTGGCCTTCATCGAAAATCTGAAAAGCCAGACGGACAGCCTGCGCGCGATCGTCCACAACGCCTCGGCCTGGTTCGCCGAAGCGCCGGGCGAGGAAGCCGCCGCCTTCGCTCAGCTGTTCACCGTACACATGCTGGCGCCCTACCTGATCAACCTGCACTGCGCCGAACTGCTGCAGCGCAGCGAGCAGGCGGATATCGTCCATATTAGCGATGACGTGGTGCGCAAGGGCTCCGCCAACCGGCCGGCGTACTGCGCCAGCAAGGCTGGTCTGGACAGCCTGACCCTGTCGTTCGCCGCGCGCTTCGCGCCAGCCATCAAGGTCAACGGCATCGCCCCCGCGCTGCTGATGTTCAACGAAGACGACGACGCCCAATACCGCGCCAAGGCCCTGAGCAAATCCGCCCTGGGCTTCGAACCCGGCCCCCAGGTGATCTACCGGAGCCTGCGCTACCTGCTGGATACCCCATACATCACCGGCACCACCCTGACCGTGAACGGCGGCCGCCACCTCAAGTGAGGCGCCGCGAGGACCCTGACGATGAACCCATTACTGCCCAACCACTACCGCGAAATCCTCCTCGGCCTCGGCGAAGACCCCGAGCGCGAAGGACTGCTCGACACCCCCAAGCGCGCTGCCAAAGCCATGCAGTACCTGTGCAACGGCTATGAAAAAAGCCTGGCGGAAGTCGTCAACGGCGCGCTGTTCAGCTCCGACAGCGACGAGATGGTGATCGTCAAGGACGTCGAACTCTACTCGTTGTGCGAGCACCACCTGCTGCCCTTCATCGGCAAGGCGCACGTGGCCTACATTCCCACCGGCAAGGTGCTCGGTCTGTCGAAGATCGCGCGCATCGTCGACATGTACGCGCGCCGCCTGCAGATCCAGGAAAACCTCACCCGGCAGATCGCCAATGCCATCGAGGAAGTCACCCAGGCCGCCGGCGTGGCCGTGGTGATCGAGGCGCAGCACATGTGCATGATGATGCGCGGTGTGGAGAAGCAGAATTCGGTGATGAGCACCTCGGTGATGCTCGGCGCCTTCCGTGAGTCCTACAATACCCGTCATGAATTCCTGCAACTGATCGGACGGAGCAAGTAAGCATGCCCAGACTCGAACCCGGCATGGCGCGCATCCGCGTCAAGGACCTGCGCCTGCGCACCTTCATCGGCATCAAGGAAGAGGAGATCAACAACAAGCAGGACGTGTTGATCAACCTGACCATCCTCTACCCCGCCATCGATGCGGTGCGTGACAACGACATCGAGCACGCCCTCAACTACCGCACCATCACCAAGGCCATAATCGCTCACGTGGAAGGCAACCGCTTCGCCCTGCTGGAGCGGCTGACCCAGGAGATTCTCGACCTGGTGATGACCCACGAGGCCGTGCGCTACGCTGAAGTGGAGGTCGACAAGCCCCACGCACTGCGCTTCGCCGAGTCGGTATCGATCACCCTCGCCGGGCACCGCTGAGCCATCGGCCGCCCGGTTGCCGAGCGGCCTGCCGGCTTCTATCATCGCCGCCATCCCTCCCGGAGAGAGCATCGCCATGAACGACCAACAACGCCTCGAACTGGAAGCTGCCGCCTATCGCCGCCTGGTTCAGCACCTGCGTGAACGCCCGGACGTGCAGAACATCGACCTGATGAACCTGGCCGGCTTCTGCCGCAACTGCCTGTCCAAATGGTACAAGGCCGCAGCCGACGATCTGGATATCGCCATCACCCCGGACCAGGCCCGCGAAGAGGTCTACGGCATGCCCTACGCCGAGTGGAAAGCCAAGTACCAGACCGAAGCCAGCCCCGAGCAACAGGCTGCCTTCAACGCCAAGAACCCGAAAGGAACCGCATGAGCCATCTGAACGACTTCCGCGCACGTCTGAGCGCCGAGCATTTCGCCTTCGCCGAAACCCTGGCCTTCATCGCCGAGCACTACGACTACCAGCCCAGCGCCTTTCGCAACGGCGCAGTGAGCAACGCAGCCGGCCAGAACGAAGGCTCGTGCAAGACGCTGGGCCTGGCCCTGCTCGAAGGCCTGACCGATCAGGAAGCCCTGCTGTGCTTTGGCGAACACTACCGCAGCGTGCTGGCCACGCCCGAAGGCAGTGACCATGGCAACATCCGCGCTCTGATGAAGAGCGGCCTGGCCGGCGTCGAGTTCGACCAACAGCCGTTGGCCCGCAAAGCCTGACGCTCCCCTCACCGGCCAGACGCACGTTTGGCCGGTGCTCCCACCGCCCCACATTCATTACGCCCACAGCTCATCGCCCCTGCGGCTGCACGCCGAGAGCGCAGGAAGAATCGGTTGTGGACAGGTGGAAACAGAAATCGCCCAGCGCCGCCCCGGCGAATGCGGGGCAGCGCTGTTGGCGGGGACGCAGCGCTTACAGCAGCTTGCGATCCTTGCCAGCGGCGATGCGCAGGCGCAGTGCGTTGAGCTTGATGAAGCCCGCCGCATCGGCCTGGTTGTACGCGCCGCCGTCTTCTTCGAAGGTGGCGATATTGGCATCGAACAGCGAATCGTCGGACTTGCGGCCGACGACGACGACGTTGCCCTTGTACAGCTTCAGGCGCACCACACCATTCACGTTGGCCTGGGAAGCGTCGATCATCTGTTGCAGCATCAGACGCTCCGGGCTCCACCAGAAACCGTTGTAGATCAGGCTGGCGTATTTCGGCATCAGCTCGTCTTTGAGGTGAGCGACTTCGCGGTCTAGGGTGATCGACTCGATGGCACGGTGGGCCTTGAGCATGATGGTGCCGCCGGGGGTTTCGTAGCAGCCGCGGGACTTCATGCCAACGAAACGGTTCTCGACGATGTCCAGACGGCCGATGCCGTTCTCGCCGCCGATGCGGTTCAGCTCAGCCAGCACGGTGGCCGGGCTCAGTTCCTTACCGTCGATGGCGACGATGTCGCCGTTGCGGTAGGTCAGCTCGATGTAGGTCGGGGTGTCCGGCGCCGCTTCCGGCGACTTGGTCCAACGCCACATGTCTTCTTCGTGCTCGGTCCAGGTGTCTTCCAGCACGCCACCTTCATAGGAGATGTGCAGCAGGTTGGCATCCATGGAGTACGGCGACTTCTTCTTGCCGTGACGCTCGATCGGAATGGCGTGCTTCTCGGCATAGTCCATCAGCTTCTCGCGCGACAGCAGATCCCACTCGCGCCACGGGGCGATGACTTTCACGCCTGGCTTGAGCGCGTAGGCGCCGAGTTCGAAACGCACCTGGTCGTTGCCCTTGCCGGTGGCGCCGTGGGAGATGGCGTCGGCGCCGGTCTCGTTGGCGATTTCGATCAGGCGCTTGGCGATCAGCGGGCGAGCGATGGAGGTACCGAGCAGGTACTCGCCTTCGTAGATGGTGTTGGCGCGGAACATCGGGAACACGAAATCACGCACGAATTCTTCGCGCAGGTCGTCGATGTAGATTTCCTTGACGCCCATGGCCTGGGCCTTGGCGCGGGCCGGCTCGACCTCTTCGCCCTGGCCGAGATCGGCGGTGAAGGTCACCACTTCACAGTTATAGGTATCTTGCAGCCACTTGAGGATCACCGAGGTGTCCAGGCCACCGGAATAGGCCAGAACTACCTTTTTGACGTCCGCCATGCCATCCACTCCACGAGGTTGTTCGAAAGCCCGTGATTCTACTTGCCATGGGCCATGATTTACAGGGGTGCGACAGGCGATGGCGTCGAGGCGACAGGCTCAGGAGGTGGCAGCAGGCGTTGCCGGTACCGGTGGCGCCGCCGGAATGGCCTGCTCGGTGGGCTGCACCGGCGCATCCGGCACCTTGTCCAGCCGCACGGACACGCGACGATTCTTGTCCCGATTGGCGACGCTGTTGTTGGGCACCAGCGGATAACGCTCACCGTGGAAACGCATGATGATGCGCTCCTCGGGCACGCCCTGGGCCTTGAGATACTCCATCACTGCCAGAGCGCGGCGGCGGGACAGATCGCGGTTGGTCAGGCGGTTGCCACTGTTGTCGGAATGCCCGTCCAGCTCGATGCGATTGACCGTGGGGTCGGCCTTCATGAAGTCGAGGATGATTTCCAGCCGGGCCTTGGCCATGGCATCGAGTTCGGTGCCGCCGCCGGGAAAGCCGATGTTTGACTGGCGCACCTGGTCGAAGTTGACCGGCAGAAGCTTGGCGGTGCAATCGAGGTAGTCATCGTAGGCCTTGCGAAACCGCACGGGCAGCAGCCGCACTTCCAGGCTTTCACCGCCCATCGAGGTGCGGTGACGCACCAGCGGGCTACGCCCTTCCAGCAAACCAGTAAGCAGCCGCCCGGCCTGCTCCTGGCTGCTGTTGAAAGGCACCTCGCCACTGCGCACGCTCACCGCGCCCAGGTTGATATCGCCGCGCCCCGGTTGCCAGGGTGCCGCGGCGGCCAGCAAGGTGGCCGAGCCGCTGCCCAGCCAGCGCTCCCGAGCCTGCAGGCGGAAGGTGGCCTGCTCGCCGGCGCGCCGCACGAACTCCCCGGCACCGAAATCGGTGATCGGCTGGCTGAGGCGGCATTCGAACTTGTCACCGGCCACTTGCCACTCGACCTTTTCCAGCCGGGTCTGGAAGCTGATCGCCATGGCAGGCAGGCTCGCGCCAGCACTGACGATCAATCCGATGAGTAGGAAAAGAGGCTGACGCACAGCGAGCTCCGGGAAAAACGACCACTTACCCTCTGGGTATCGGTGGCCACCGGGAAAACTTGAGTGCGCAGCCTAGGGTCTGTTGCCGTTTCACGCACGGCCCCTCGGGTGGGGCCGCCTGGGTTGTGCGAGAAATCTCGCCACGCGTCGCTGGAGGACTTGCCAAGGGAAAACGCGGACAGCTAATCCATTCCTGCGCCCTCCGCCTAGCGGATCGCCGCCCGGCCTGGCGAGATTTCTCGCGGCAACGCGGCTCGCGTTGAAACGGCAACGGACCCTACCTATCTGCGGCGTGCCCCCGTCGCCCTTTTCCGGTAGCATTCCGGGCATGTTTTCGCCCCGCCTGGAAGCCTCAATGACCGACCGCATCACCCTGCTGCGTCCTGACGACTGGCACATTCACCTGCGCGACGGCGCCGTACTGCCGCACACCGTGGGTGATGTGGCCCGCACCTTCGCTCGCGCGATCATCATGCCCAATCTGGTTCCGCCGGTGCGCAACGCCGTCGAGGCGGGCGAGTATCGCCAGCGCATTCTCGCCGCACGGCCAGCCGGCAGCCCGTTCGAACCGCTGATGGTGCTCTACCTCACCGACCGCACCACGGGCGACGATATCCGTGCCGCCAAGGCCAGCGGCTACGTATATGCGGCGAAGATGTACCCGGCGGGCGCGACGACCAACTCCGACTCCGGCGTCACCAGCCTGGACAACATCAGTGGCGCCCTGGAAGCCCTGGCGGAAACCGGCTTGCCGCTGCTGGTACACGGCGAGGTGACGCGCTCGGAAATCGACGTTTTCGACCGCGAGAAAGCGTTCATCGACGAACACCTGTGTCGCGTCGTCGAGCGCTTCCCGACGCTCAAGGTGGTGTTCGAGCACATCACCACCGCCGATGCTGCGCAGTTCGTCAAAGAGGCGCCAGCCAACGTCGGGGCGACCATCACCCCCCAGCACCTGCTGTACAACCGCAACCACATGCTGGTGGGCGGCATTCGCCCGCACTTCTACTGCCTGCCGATCCTCAAGCGCAACACCCACCAGCAGGCGCTGCTCGACGCCGCCACCAGCGGCAGCCCGAAATTCTTCCTGGGTACCGACTCGGCACCCCATGCCAAACACGCCAAGGAAAACGCCTGCGGTTGTGCCGGTTGCTACACGGCCTACGCCGCCATCGAGCTGTACGCCGAAGCGTTCGAGGAGCGCGGCGCGCTGGACAAGCTGGAAGGTTTCGCCAGCCACTTCGGCCCGGATTTCTACGGCCTGCCGCGCAACACCGACACCATCACCCTGGTGCGCGAAGCCTGGACCGCCCCGGCCAGCCTGCCGTTCGGCGAGCAGACCGTCATCCCCCTGCGCGCCGGCGAAACACTGCGCTGGCGCCTGCTGGAGGCCGGCCAATGAGTGAAGAACTGTACGAAGACGATCAGGACCTGCCGACCAGCAGCGGGCCGCGCCACCCGATGGCCGCGCGCTTTCGTGGCTACCTGCCGGTGGTCGTGGACGTCGAGACCGGGGGCTTCAACAGTGCTACCGACGCCCTGCTGGAAATCGCCGCCACTACCATCGGCATGGACGAAGGCGGTTTCCTGTATCCGGATCACACCCACTTCTTCCGGGTCGAACCCTTCGAGGGCGCCAACATCGAACAGGCAGCCCTGGATTTCACCGGCATCAAGCTCGACCACCCGCTGCGCATGGCGGTCAGCGAAGAGCATGCCCTGACCGAGATCTTCCGTGGCCTGCGCAAGTCCCTGAAGGCCACTGGCTGCAAACGCGCGATCCTGGTCGGCCACAACAGCAGCTTCGACCTCGGCTTCCTGAATGCCGCGGTCGCCCGCTGCGACCTCAAGCGCAATCCTTTCCACCCCTTCTCCAGCTTCGATACCGCCAGCCTCGCCGGCCTCGCTTACGGGCAAACCGTGCTGGCCAAGGCCTGCCAGGCCGCCGGCATCGAGTTCGACGGTCGCGAAGCCCATTCCGCCCGCTATGACACCGAGAAGACTGCCGAGCTGTTCTGCGGCATCGTCAACCGCTGGAAGGAAATGGGCGGCTGGGAAGACTTCGACGAGTGAATGCCATGAAAAAATACCAGATCTTCATCGATGGGCAGGCCGGCACCACGGGCCTGCAGATTCGCCAACGCTTGGCCAATCACCCGCAGATCGACGTGGTCACCATCGACCACGACAAGCGCCGCGACGTCGACGCCAAGCTCGCACTGATGCGCTCGGTCGACGTCACCGTGCTGTGCCTGCCTGACGACGCCGCAAAAGAAACCGCGGCCCAGGCCCGCGAAGTCGGCTGCCGCGTGCTGGACGCCAGCTCCGCCCACCGCACCGCCAGCGACTGGGTATTCGGTATGGCCGAACTGGCCAAGGGTCAGCGTGAAGCGATCGCCAACGCTCGCGCCGTCAGCAACCCGGGTTGCTACGCCACCGGTGCCATTCTGCTGCTGCGCCCGCTGATCGAGGCCGGCCTGCTCGGCGCCGATCGCGAGCTGTGCATCAACGCGGTATCCGGCTACACCGGCGGCGGCACCAAGATGGTCGAGCGTTACGAGGGCGAAGGCGCGCCGGTCTACGCCGCCTACGGCCTGGGCTTCGATCACAAGCACATCCCGGAAATCCAGCACTGGAGCGGCCTGAACGCACGCCCGATCTTCCAGCCGGCGGTCGGCAGCTACGACCAAGGCATGCTGGTGATGATCCCGCTGCAAGGCAGCAACGGCGCAGAGCTGCACCAGGCGTTGGCAGCCTACTACCAGGGCGAGCAGTTCGTGCAGGTGCAGCCGTACAACGAGATTGCCGCGGACACCGCACCGTTCATCACGCCTCACGGCCTGAGCGGCAGCAACCGCGCCGAGCTGCAGGTATTCGGTGCGGGCAGCGGTCAGCAGGCGCTGTTGGTGGCCAAGCTCGACAACCTGGGCAAAGGTGCCTCGGGCGCTGCCGTGCAGAACCTGAACATCATGCTCGGCCTCGAAGAAGGGCTGTGCACGCAGATCGCCTGATCGCAGCCCCGCCTTCAATAAGAACCGGCTTCAGGCCGGTTTTTTATTGGCTGCAGCTCGCCCCGCCGGCCGAGTAGAACTAGTTGCGTGGGGTCACGCACGACCGCCTATCCAAAGGCGCCAATCAAGAGCGGTTTTATCTTTGACACGCATTCTCATTAACATTAGTATCTTTCGCCATCAGTCTCAGCCAAGCGACGGGCCAAGCCTATGTACGTCTGCCTCTGCGAAGGTGTCACCGACGGTCAGATCCGCGAAGCAATCTACGAAGGTTGCTGCAGCTACCGTGAAGTCCGTGAAACGCTGGGCGTTGCCAGTCAGTGTGGCAAATGTGCGTGTCTGGCCAAGCAGGTGGTGCGCGAAACCCTGAGTGAAGTGCAACAAAGCCAGGTAGTAATGGCCTACCCAGGAAATTTTGTTGCGGCTTGAACGCACGTTTTTTGAAGAACCGGATCTCGCATCCGGTTTTTTTATGCCTGAAATTCAATGAGTTAGCGCCAAGACGCACAACTTAACCACTCTCATTTATATTTATTTTCACTTATATTTCAATAACTTACGTTTGACAGCCGTATTTGGCAAGCCCAGAATTCGCCATCGGTTACTCAATTTCGGTGGGCACGCGCATGAAAGGCGACAAGAAAGTCATCCAGCACTTGAACAAGATCCTCGGCAACGAGCTGGTCGCGATCAACCAGTACTTCCTGCATGCCCGTATGTACGAAGACTGGGGCCTGACCAAACTCGGCAAGCACGAGTACCACGAATCCATCGACGAGATGAAGCACGCTGACAAGCTCATCAAACGCATCCTGTTCCTGGAGGGCCTGCCGAACCTGCAGGACCTGGGCAAGATCCTGATCGGCGAGAACACTCAGGAAATGCTCGAGTGCGACCTGAAGATCGAGCACAAGGCGCACATCGACCTGAAAGAGGCCATCGCCTACTGCGAAAGCGTCGGCGACTACGCCAGCCGTGAACTGCTCGAGGACATCCTCGAATCCGAGGAAGAACATATCGACTGGCTGGAAACCCAACTTAGCCTGATCCAGGCTGTTGGTCTGCAGAATTACCTGCAGTCGCAGATGGACGAATAATCGTCGACTGCAACGAAAGACGGGAGCCAAGGCTCCCGTTTTTATGCCTGCGCTCTGGGCATAAAAAACCGGAGAGCCTTAAGGGCACTCCGGTTTTTCTACTAATGACTCAGGGAGCTTGCGAGCTAGAGCCATGCAAGGCGAAAACTGGCGAAAAAGCGGAGTGTACTTTTGTACATGAGCATTTTGAGTCAGTTTTCAACGCAGCAGGGCCGACGCGCAGCTGCTCAACAGATCACTTCTCGACGAAGGCGCGCTCGATCAGGTAGTCACCCGGCTCACGCATGCGCGGCGAAATCTTCAGGCCGAAGCTGTCGAGCACTTCGCTGGTCTCGTCGAGCATGCTCGGGCTGCCGCAGATCATCGCGCGGTCGTCCTGGGGGTTGATCGGCGGCAGGCCGATGTCCGCGAACAGCTTGCCGCTGCGCATCAGGTCGGTCAGACGACCCTGGTTCTCGAACGGCTCGCGGGTCACGGTGGGGTAATAGATCAGCTTTTCCTTCAGCGCATCGCCGAAGAACTCGTTCTGCGGCAGGTGCTCGGTAATGAATTCGCGGTAGGCCACTTCATTGACGTAGCGCACACCGTGAACCAGGATCACCTTCTCGAAACGCTCGTAGGTTTCCGGATCCTGAATCACGCTCATGAAAGGCGCCAGGCCGGTACCGGTGCTGAGCAGGTACAGGTGCTTGCCCGGATTGAGGTCGTCGAGCACCAGCGTGCCGGTAGGCTTCTTGCTGATGATGACTTCGTCACCTTCCTTGAGGTGCTGCAACTGGGAGGTCAGCGGGCCATCAGGCACCTTGATGCTGAAGAACTCCAGGTGCTCTTCCCAGTTCGGGCTGGCGATGGAGTAGGCGCGCATGAGCGGACGGCCACTTTCCTGTTGCAGGCCGATCATCACGAACTGGCCATTCTCGAAGCGCAGACCCGGGTCGCGGGTGCACTTGAAGCTGAACAGCGTGTCATTCCAGTGGTGAACACTCAGAACGCGTTCGTGGTTCATGTTGCTCATGTACGGGGGCTCCTGAAAACGTCGGGCGCGCTGATTCTTGAGCGCAATTGCGCGGCATTCTAATCGCGGCCAGAATATCTGTTAAATGAATTATCAAGATATGGGTTATCGGTTATATAGATATGCGATTTACGCTACGTCAACTCCAGGTATTCGTCGCCGTCGCCCAGCAGGAAAGCGTCTCCAAGGCCGCCTCCCAACTGGCCCTGTCGCAATCGGCGGCTAGCACCTCGATCAGCGAGCTGGAACGGCAATCCAGCTGCCAGCTGTTCGACCGCGCCGGTAAACGCCTGAGCCTCAACGCCCTGGGCCGCCAGTTGCTGCCCCAGGCGGTCGCCCTTCTCGACCAGGCCAAGGAAATCGAAGACCTGCTCAACGGCAAATCAGGCTTCGGCTCGCTGGCCGTCGGCGCCACGCTGACCATCGGCAACTACCTAGCCACCCTGCTGATCGGCGGTTTCATGAAAGTGCATCCGGAGAGCCAAGTGAAACTCCACGTGCAGAACACCGCACATATCGTGCAGCAGGTGGCTCACTATGAAATTGACCTGGGTCTAATCGAGGGTGACTGCAATCACCCGGACATCGAGGTACAGAGCTGGGTCGAGGATGAGCTGGTGGTGTTCTGCGCGCCGCAGCATCCGCTGGCCAAACGCGGGCATGCGGGCATCCGCGAATTGAGCGGCGAGGACTGGATCCTGCGCGAACAGGGCTCAGGTACCCGGCTGACCTTCGATCAGGCCATGCGCCACCATTCCGACGCGCTCAACGTACGCCTCGAACTGGAACATACCGAGGCGATCAAGCGTGCGGTGGAGTCGGGCCTGGGCATCAGTTGCATTTCACGACTGGCGCTGCGCGATGCCTTTCGCCGTGGCAGCCTGGTTCCCGTGGAAACGCCGGATCTGGATCTGCGCCGGCAGTTCTATTTCATCTGGCACCGACAGAAATACCAGACCGCCGCCATGCGTGAATTTCTCGACATGTGCCGGGCGCTGACCGCCGGCATCCGCCGTAGCGACGAGATCGTGCTGCCAGCGGTGCGCTAGCCGCTAGCCGAGCAGGATCAGCGCCCATACGCTGGCGATCAGCGTCAGGGACACCAACTGCGCAGCGCTGCCCATGTCCTTGGCGGTTTTGGACAGTGGATGCAGGTCCAGGGAAATGCGGTCGATGGCCGCTTCGACCGCCGAATTGAGCAGTTCGACGATCAGCGCCAGCAGGCACACGGCAATCATCAGCGCGCGCTCGACGCGGCTGACATCGAGCAGCAGCGCAACGGGAATCAGCACCACGTTGAGTAGCACCAACTGGCGAAATGCCGCTTCGCCCGTGAAGGCCGCACGCAGGCCATCGAGCGAATAGCCCGCGGCATTGAGAATACGCTTTAAACCGGTTTGTCCTTTGAACGGCGACATGGGCAATGAGCTATGGCAGAGAAAGGCGCGCAGGGTACGCGAGCGCACCGTGAAAATCTCGTGAAATGCGCCACAAACGCATCAGGCGGCCGGCACCGATTCCAATTGCTGCAACAACAGCGCTGCCTGGGTTCGGGTGCGCACCCCGAGCTTGCGGAAAATAGCCGTCACATGGGCCTTCACCGTCGCTTCGGAAACGCTCAGCTCGTAGGCGATCTGCTTGTTCAGCAGACCTTCGCAGACCATGGTCAGCACCCGGAACTGCTGCGGCGTGAGGCTGGCAAGGCCGGCACTGGCGGCCTTGGCCTCGCTGGACAGGCTGATCGCCTCCTCACTTTGCGGCGGCCACCAGACTTCGCCTTCCAGCACCTGGCGCACGGCCTGCTGGATCACTTCGAGGGAGCTGGATTTGGGAATGAAACCGCTGGCGCCGAACTCACGGGAACGCACCACCACCGCCGCGTCTTCCTGGGCGGAAATCATCACCACCGGAATCTGCGGGTACTGGCCACGTAGCAACACCAGCCCGGAGAACCCGTAGGCACCGGGCATGTTGAGGTCGAGAAGGACCAGATCCCAATCGGTCTTTTCGGCCAGCCGGGCTTCCAGCTCGGCGATGCTGGCGACTTCCACCAAGCGCACGCCGGAGCCGAGGCCCATCGTCAGGGCTTGCTGCAGCGCGCTGCGAAACAGCGGATGATCATCAGCTATCAGGATTTCGTAAGCGACCATGGCAGATCCTGTTCTTTTTATAGGCATACCGTGCTGCAGGCCCCATCTGCCTGACAGCGTGACGTACGGCGCCCACCAGCATGCCGAGCGCAGGCGGGGTGGTCAAGCGCAGCGCTTTGCGGCAAAGTCTGCGCCCTTTTTGCAGGGAGCTCACCACCATGCCCAACCACGCGCTGCGCGCCGACCTGCTGATGCTGGTCACCGCGATGATCTGGGGCTCGTCTTTCGTCGCCCAGCGGCTGGGAATGGATGCCATCGGGCCGTTCCTGTACAGCGGCCTGCGATTCGCCCTGGCGGTGGTGGTGCTGCTGCCGGTGATCATGCTGCTGCGTCACCGCAGCGCTCAACCGGCCTCGCCCATCAGCCGCCCGGTGCTGCTTGGCGGCAGCCTGATGGGTGCGGTGCTGGCGCTGGGCATCAACCTGCAGCAGGTTGGCCTGCTGTTCACCAGCGTCACCAACTCGGGCTTCATCACCGGCCTCTATGTCATCGTGGTGCCCCTGCTCGGCCTGCTGCTGGGCCACAAGACCGGGCTGGGCATCTGGCTGGGCGCTTCGCTGGCAGTGCTCGGCATGTTCCTGCTCAGCGTCGGTGAAGGCTTCCAAGTCGCTTCAGGCGACCTGCTGCAACTAGCCGGCGCCTTAGTGTGGGGCATTCACGTGCTGCTGGTGGGGGTTTTCGCCGCCCGCCACGATGCGCTGGTCCTGGCCCTGGTGCAGTTCATCACCTGCGCGGTGATCAGCCTTGCCCTGGCCCTGATCTTCGAACGGCTGCCCGGCGCCGAGATCACCCAGGCGCTGCCCGCGATTCTCTACGGCGGCATCTTTGGCGTGGCGTTGGGCTTTACCTTGCAGGTCGTCGCCCAGAAGCATGCGATTGCCTCCCATGCGGCGATCATTCTGTCCCTGGAGGCTGTGTTCGCAGCCATCGCCGGGGCATTGCTGCTGGGCGAGTCGCTTTCCTCGCGCGGCTACGTCGGCTGCGCGCTGATGTTCGCCGGCATGCTGCTCGCCCAGCTATGGCCAAAGCCGGCAAGCATCAAAGAAACGGCTTGAGGCGCGCGTGCAGGTCGTCGTCGAGGTTCACGGCGCGGGGCGCCTTGGAGGCCAGGTAATGCTCGCTGAATACGTCCAGATAGGCGTTCAGGGCATCGGCAGCGCGCTCGTCATCGGCCAACTCCAGGCACATGGCCGCGACCTCGGCAGTGCACAGGTGATCGTCGCGCTTGGAGCGCCGTAACCGATAGCGCGACAGCGTCTCCGGCTGCAGGCTCAGAACCGGCAGGCCGTCCAGATAAGGGCTCTTGCGAAACATCTTGCGCGCCTGCGTCCAGGTGGCATCGAGCAGCACGAACAGCGGTCGCTTGCCGGCCGCCGGCTGCACGGAGGTCACCACCCGCTCGGGCTCGGCGTATTCGACAGGAAATACCAGATAGGGCTGCCACTGCTCGTCATCGAGCAAGGTCGGCAACGCCGGGTCGACCTCGGTTCGCGACCAGCCGAAGGCCGAGGTATCGGCCACCACGTCGGCGATCAGCCAGCCTGTATTGCTCGGTTTCAGCGCCTCGACATCGTGCATCACCAGGCACACACCCGCACGCGCCGGAACCTGCGGCTTCCACGCGCACAGGCAGTGGCTGCTGGCCAGCCGACACCGTGAGCAACGCGCCGCACGAGAGCCCCGGGCCAGGAACGGTTTGACGCTACGGGCCAGGCGCGCGGCACGTAAAGCGTGGACAGCGTGGCTCATGGGCGCACGCCCGGCTTGCTGGAGATCACGTGATGAAAAGCAGGGGAATACATGACTGGCAGAATCGCTGGCAGGAGGGACGACTAGTTTACCAAGTGCTGGCCGCACGGTGCCGCTCAATACGCACGCCGCAGCGGCGACAAGCTTGGTAACATCGATCACCGGCTGCCGACTTGATTCGCCAGAACGAACATAACCAGAAGAGCCCGGTCTATTACCGCTCACTGCCTTCAGGAGTCTGCCCATGCAGCGTATCGCCCTATCCGTTCTCCTCGCCAGCCTGCTCCTGCCAGCCGCTCATGCTGCGTCGCTCAAGGATTACGAGCTCACCAAAACCCTGGAAAATGTGGCCAAGGAAAGCAGCGCCGGCACGCCGCGCGCCATCAACGAAGACATTCTCGACCGTGGCTACACCGTCGAAGGCAACGAGCTGATCAATCACCTCAGCGTTCGCCCCTCCCACGCCTCGCAGATGCGCGGCAACCCCGATACCGTCCGCGCCCAGCTGACCAACAGCGTGTGCAGCAATCCGGGCTTTCGCAAGCTGCTGGCCAGCGGTGCGGTGCTGCGCTATGAGTTCAGCGAGATCCAGAGCAACCGCCCCATCACCACCGAGCGATTCGGCAAGGCCGACTGCCGCCTGTAAGTCATGGGATTGTGCTAGAACTCGGGGCATTGACGCATAAGGAGTAGCGCAATGGACGACCACGCGAATGGCAACCTGCCGGCGAGCGGCGATGCACTGGCAGCTGATCTGGACGCCCTGGCAACGCGTATAACGCCGGCTGGCAGCGCCAACGTCGAGCTGTACCGGGAAATGCTCGCCACCGTGGTGCGCATGGCCCAGGCCGACCGCAATCGCTGGGACGCCAAGATCATGCTGCAGACCCTGCGTGAACTGGAGCGAGCGTTCGCCATGCTCGATCGTTTTCGCCATCGCCGCAAGGTCACCGTGTTCGGCTCCGCGCGCACCCAACCCGGTCATCCGGTCTACGCCCTGGCGCGGGAACTGGGCGAGACACTCGCCCGCCATGACCTGATGGTGATCACCGGTGCCGGTGGCGGCATCATGGCCGCCGCCCATGAAGGCGCGGGCCGCGACAACAGCCTGGGCTTCAACATCACCCTGCCCTTCGAGCAATCCGCCAATGCGGTCATGAAAGGCAGCGACAATCTGCTGTCCTTCCATTTCTTCTTTCTGCGCAAGCTGTTCTTCGTCAAGGAAGCCGACGCCCTGGTGCTCTGCCCGGGCGGCTTCGGCACCCTGGATGAAGCCCTGGAAGTCATCACCCTGATCCAGACCGGCAAGAGCCCGCTGGTGCCTGTGATCCTGCTCGACGAGCCGCATGGCACCTTCTGGCAGGGCTTGCTCGATTACATCCAGCAGAACCTGGACAGCAACGGCTACATCCTGTCCAGTGACCTGAACCTGATGCGCCTGGTACACGACGCCGAGTCGGCCGCCCGGGAAATCGATCGTTTCTACGCCAACTACCATTCCAGCCGCTGGCTGCAGGATCAGTTCGTGGTACGCATGCGCCATCCGCTGAGCGAAGCCGCGCTGGCGCACCTGAACCTGCAGTTCAGCGACCTGTGCAAGCATGGCGACATCCAGCAGCAACCAGCCGGTGACGAACTCGTCGACGGCGCCGAGCTGCATGAACTGCCAAGGCTGACGTTCACCTTTAGCGGGCGTAATGCGGGACGTTTGCGGGAATTGCTCGACGTGATCAACCAGCCACAGCATTGGCTGAGCTGAACACAGCGTCAAAAGGAAGGGGACGCCTGGGCGTCAGAGTGGCGAACCGAGCCACGGGTGAGGGTCAGTCGTCGAACGCGCCGCGCAGCAGCTGGCCGACCAGATCCATCGGATAACCGCGATAGACCAGAAAACGCATCTGCTTGGCTCGCTCGCGAGCATCGTGAGGCAATTGACCAGCGAACTTGCGTTGCCAGGTTTCCCGCAAGCCTTCGCGCCAATCAATACCGCTGTCGCGCAGCGCCTGGTCGACATCCGCTCGCGCCAAGCCACGCTGGGAAAGATCATCGCGGATGCGCTGCGGGCCGAAACCCGAGCGCGCCCGGTAACCGATGAAACTTTCCAGATAACGCGCCTCGGACAACAGCCCTTCTTCGCTCAGGCGATCGAGGGCCGTTTCGATGTGCTCGTCGCAGGCTCCGCGCTGGCGCAACTTGCGCGCCAGTTCGACACGCCCGTGTTCACGACGCGCCAGCAGGTCCATGGCGGCATGCCGCACCGCCGCGACGTTATCCAGAACAGCGGGCATCAGAAGTCGGCTTCGGTATCCACCAGGTCAGCAGCCGTGGCATTGGCCTTGGCAGGCCCAGACACCACCAGCAGCTTGTCGCGGATCTGGCCTTCGATCTCGCGGGCCACTTCCACGTTGTCTTCCAGGAACTTGGCGGCGTTGGCCTTGCCCTGACCGATCTTGTTGCCCTTGTAGCTGTACCAGGCGCCGGATTTTTCGACCAGACCCTGCTGCACGCCGAGGTCGATGATCTCGCCGTTACGGTAGATGCCCTTGCCGTAGAGAATCTGGAACTCGGCTTGGCGGAACGGCGGAGCGACCTTGTTCTTCACCACTTTCACACGGGTTTCGCTGCCGACCACTTCGTCGCCCTCTTTCACCGCGCCGGTGCGGCGAATGTCGAGGCGAACCGAGGCGTAGAACTTCAGGGCGTTACCACCTGTGGTGGTTTCCGGGCTACCGAACATCACGCCGATCTTCATGCGGATCTGGTTGATGAAGATCACCAGGCAGTTGGCGTTCTTGATGTTGCCGGTGATCTTGCGCAGCGCCTGGCTCATCAGGCGAGCCTGCAGGCCGACGTGCATGTCGCCCATCTCACCTTCGATTTCCGCTTTCGGCACCAGGGCGGCAACGGAGTCGACGATGATCACGTCGATGGCGTTGGAGCGCACCAGCATGTCGGTGATTTCCAGGGCCTGCTCACCGGTATCCGGCTGCGAGACCAGCAGGTCGTCGACGTTGACGCCCAGCTTGCCGGCGTAGTCGGGGTCCAGCGCGTGCTCGGCGTCGACGAAGGCACAGGTGGCGCCTGCCTTCTGCGCTTCGGCGATGACCTGCAGGGTCAGCGTGGTCTTACCCGAGGATTCCGGGCCGTAGATTTCCACGATCCGGCCTTTCGGCAAGCCGCCAATGCCAAGCGCGATGTCGAGGCCCAGGGAGCCGGTGGAAATGGCCGGAATGGCCTGACGGTCGTGATCGCCCATGCGCATGACTGCGCCCTTGCCGAACTGTTTCTCGATCTGGCCCAGGGCAGCCGCCAACGCGCGCTTCTTGTTCTCGTCCATTGTATTCCTCACGTGATCAGAAGGGCCTGACGGCCAATAACTGTATAAGTAGACAGTATTATTCCACAGGGTTCAGCACTCGCCTACCCCGCAGCAGGATTTTCTTCGACCAGTAGTCGCAACAGGCCCTGCAACGCCGCTTCCACGGTTTGCAAACGCACGGCATCCCGACCGCCGGGGAACTGGAAGCGCCGGCTGAACAATGTGTCGCCATCGCCCCAGGCGATCCACACGGTGCCGACCGGCTTCTCCAGGCTACCGCCGCCCGGCCCGGCGACGCCGCTGACTGCCGTTGCATAGCGCGCGCCACTCTGGGCCTGGGCGCCGCGCACCATGGCCTCGACCACCTCGCGACTGACCGCGCCTACCGCACCGAAGTGTGCTTCGGGCACGCCCAGCTGGCGGGTTTTCTGGGTATTGGAATAGGTGACGAAGCCAGCCTCGAACCAGGCCGAGCTGCCCGCCACACGGGTTATGGCCTCGGCGATGCCACCACCGGTGCAGGACTCGGCGGTGGTGACCTGAGCGTCCTTGGCCAGCAGCGCCTGGCCGAGACGGGCGGCGAGCTCGGTGATGGACCGTTCATCGATATTCATCTGCGCTCCGGGGTTAAAGCGGGAGGGGTCGATACCGTACACTACGCGCTTTTGCGATTCAGCCGGACACTCGACACGATGAGCCAAAGCGACCTCAGTTCTCACACCCCGATGATGCAGCAGTATTGGCGGCTGAAGAATCAGCACCCGGACCAGCTGATGTTCTATCGCATGGGTGACTTCTACGAGATCTTCTACGAGGACGCCAAGAAAGCCGCCAAATTGCTGGACATCACCCTGACCGCCCGCGGGCAGTCGGCGGGCCAGTCGATTCCGATGTGCGGTATTCCGTTCCACTCGGTCGAGGGCTACCTGGCCAAACTGGTCAAGCTCGGCGAGTCGGTGGTCATCTGCGAGCAGATCGGCGACCCGGCCACCAGCAAGGGCCCGGTGGAACGCCAGGTGGTGCGCATCATCACCCCGGGCACCATCAGCGACGAAGCGCTGCTCGACGAACACCGCGACAACCTGCTGGCTGCCGTATTGGGTGACGAGCGCCTGTTCGGCCTTGCCGTGCTGGACATCACCAGCGGCCGCTTCAGCGTGCTGGAGATAAAAGGCTGGGAAAACCTGCTGGCCGAACTCGAGCGCCTCAACCCGGCCGAGCTGCTGATTCCCGATGACTGGCCCCAGGGCCTGCCGGCCGAGAAGCGCCGTGGCTCGCGTCGTCGCGCGCCCTGGGATTTCGAACGCGATACGGCCCAGAAGAGCCTGTGCCAGCAGTTCGGCACCCAGGACCTCAAAGGCTTCGGCTGCGAAACCCTGACCCTGGCTATCGGCGCAGCCGGCTGCCTGCTGGCCTATGCCAAGGAAACCCAGCGCACCGCCCTGCCCCACCTGCGCAGCCTGCGCCATGAACGCATCGACGATACGGTGATCCTCGACGGCGCCAGCCGCCGCAACCTGGAGCTGGACGTCAACCTCGCCGGCGGCCGCGACAACACCCTGCAATCGGTGGTCGACCGTTGCCAGACCGCCATGGGCAGCCGCCTGCTCGGCCGCTGGCTGAACCGCCCGCTGCGTGACCGCGCAGTGCTCGAAGCCCGCCAGGAGTCGATTGCCTGCCTGCTGGACCGCTACCGTTTCGAAACCCTGCAGCCGCAGCTCAAGGAAATCGGCGACCTGGAGCGTATTCTCGCCCGTATCGGCCTGCGTAATGCGCGCCCGCGGGATCTGGCGCGCCTGCGCGATGCCCTTGGCGCCCTGCCCGAGCTGCAACAGGCCATGGCCCAGCTCGACTGCGCCCACCTGACCGCGCTGGCAGGCACCATCAGCACCTACCCGGAGCTGGCCGAGCTGCTCGCGACGGCGATCATCGACAACCCGCCGGCGGTGATTCGCGATGGCGGCGTGCTGAAGACCGGCTATGACGCCGAACTCGACGAGCTGCAGTCGCTCAGCGAGAACGCCGGTCAGTACCTGATGGATCTGGAAACCCGCGAGAAGGCCCGTACCGGCCTGGCCAACCTCAAGGTCGGCTACAACCGCGTGCATGGTTACTTCATCGAACTGCCGAGCAAGCAGGCCGAGTCGGCGCCGGCCGACTATATCCGTCGCCAGACGCTCAAGGGCGCCGAGCGCTTCATCACCCCCGAGCTCAAGGAGTTCGAAGACAAGGCGCTGTCGGCCAAGAGCCGCGCGCTGGCCCGTGAGAAGCAGCTCTACGAAGAACTGTTGGAGCGCCTGATCGGCCACCTCGGGCCGCTGCAGGACAGCGCCGCCGCGCTGGCCGAACTGGACGTGCTGAGCAACCTGGCCGAACGTGCCCTGAACCTGGACCTCAATCGCCCGCGCTTCGTCGACGAGCCGTGCATGCTGATCGAGCAGGGTCGCCACCCGGTGGTCGAGCAGGTGCTGACCACACCGTTCGTCGCCAACGACCTGAAGCTCGACGACGCCACGCGGATGCTGATCATCACCGGCCCGAACATGGGCGGTAAGTCGACCTACATGCGCCAGACCGCACTGATCGTGCTGCTCGCCCATATCGGCAGCTTCGTACCGGCGGCGCGCTGCGAGCTGTCGATGGTCGACCGCATTTTCACCCGCATCGGCTCCAGCGACGACCTGGCCGGCGGCCGCTCGACCTTCATGGTGGAGATGAGCGAAACCGCCAACATCCTGCATAACGCCAGCGACCGCAGCCTGGTGCTGATGGACGAAGTGGGCCGCGGTACCAGCACCTTCGACGGTCTTTCGCTGGCCTGGGCAGCGGCCGAGCAACTGGCCAGTCTGCGCGCCTACACGCTGTTCGCCACCCATTACTTCGAACTCACCGTGCTGCCGGAAAGCCAGCCGGCGGTGGCTAACGTGCACCTCAATGCCACCGAGCACAACGAGCGCATCGTCTTCCTGCACCACGTGCTACCCGGCCCGGCCAGCCAGAGCTATGGCCTGGCCGTGGCGCAGCTGGCGGGCGTACCGGGCCCGGTGATCCTGCGTGCCCGTGAACACCTGGCCCGCCTGGAAACCACCAGCCTGCCCCACGACCTGCCGCCGCAAGGTGCAGGGCAGCCGGCTGCACCGATGCAAAGCGACCTGTTCGCCAGCCTGCCGCACCCCGTGCTCGAGGAGCTGCAGCTGGTCAATCCGGATGACCTTAGCCCACGCAAGGCACTCGAACTGTTATATGCATGGAAGGCGCGGGTCTAACGCCGGAGCCAACTAGCTGATAGAATCCCGCGCGCTCCGGGAGCGCTGCGGCCTTTAGCAGGCCGTTGAAAACGTAGGCGAGGCAGGCAAGACAAGGCAAAAACGGCCGAAAAAGCGCAGTTTACAGGCTGTAAATGAGCATTTTTTGGCCGTTTTTAACGCAGTATTGCCAACGCAGGTAGTTTTCGACGGCTTGTTAGCCTGGCCCGCAGCCCATTCCAGAGCCTAAGAGCGGCCGATTCAGAAACCGCTCGCTGCCGTAGCCCGAGGAGAAAACTAGAAATGACCTTCGTCGTCACCGACAACTGCATCAAGTGCAAGTACACCGACTGCGTGGAAGTCTGTCCGGTGGACTGCTTCTACGAGGGCCCGAACTTCCTGGTGATCCACCCGGATGAGTGCATCGACTGCGCGCTTTGCGAGCCCGAGTGCCCGGCACAGGCCATCTTCTCCGAAGACGAGATACCCGATGGCATGCAGGAATACATCGAGCTCAACGCCGAGCTGGCAGAAGTCTGGCCGAACATCACCGAGCGCAAAGACGCCCTGCCCGATGCCGAAGAGTGGGATGGTGTGAAAGACAAGCTGCAGCACCTCGAGCGCTGAGCGAGGCGGCATCAGCCGTCGACGAAAATGCCGCTACCCGAACGGGTGCGGCATTTTTCATGGGCGTCTGAAAAGTTGGACTGATCGCGCCCTGGCGATCCAAGGCAGCAAATGGGAAGCTGCACGAGCACTTTTCGGCAGGCAAAAAAAGGGGCGGTTTTACCCGCCCACTCTTTTGTCCCTATTCCCTGAAACTCCCAACTCATCATCCTGATGAATCGCATCCCGCGACGTCCTGGCCGTTTTCCTTAACAGCCTGTGCTTGTCCCTGAGCACGGTTCAGATATTAGCGACTCAAGGATTTATCACAACGCCATGGCAGCGGTTGGTGCCGGCCAATAAAAGCCCCGTAAAATAAAATAAATTCTTTATATTCAACTAGTTAGAAAAACCATTTTTCAACGAGTCAGTTTCCAAGCGCTAAACCGTCATCTTTGCTTACAGTACGTGTAAGCAATGTCTTACACGGGCAGGAAGAAAAGAAGCGGAACGAGCGACGCAATGCACGATCGGCCTTTTCAAGCCGTCATACCGATGCCGCGAGCGGGTGAAAGCTGAAGTAGTAACGTAGCGCCTCGACCATCTCGAGATAGTCCTCGGGTGGCGCCTCGAGTGCGAACCCCGAATCGAAACTGCCTGGCGTCACGTCTTCCTGGCACCACTGGCAGGTGGCCGTGAAGTCGATGTAGCGAAAGCTGTCGCAACCCGGGATCTTCAACCGCAGGTCGAAGCAGCCGCCAACCAGTACCGGCAATTGGCTGATCAGCATCAGGCCATCCGCCGACACATTGCCCAGATGACCGATCGGTTTGTCGGTAAAGGCATTGAAGACGTTCAGGTAGTACGGCAGTTGATGCCGCTCGATATGGCGATTGGCGTTCATGATGGCAGAGCGCTATGAGTGTTAGCCGAGTATGCCGCCTACTTGGCGAACTGACCAGCGCTCATTGGCAGCGGCCTGACAACTGGCTGCCAAGCTGGGCCCGCGCGGCGTCCAGCTCCTGATCGCTGTAATAATGGCGTTCGCCATTGGCGCCTGGCTGGTAGTAGCGACGCCCTTGGGGCATCGAGGCGAGATGAGCACGCAGCTGGGCGCACTCCTTGGCGAGTTGCGCCTGCTGCTCACGGCGAGCCTGTGCCGCCTGCGCCTGTTCGTCGCGGCGCGCCTGGAAGTAGCGTTCGGCATGCTGCTCACGCGCCTGGGTGGCGGCGTCGCGCTCGACCACCTGCGGGCGTACCTCGATCACCCGCGCCTCGGCGCCTTGAGGCTGCTGGCCGAAATGCACCTGACCGTTTTCATCGACCCAGCGGTACACCTGCCCGAAGGCCAGGCAAGGTAGCAGCAACAGACTTAGCAACGCGCGCATCGCAGCCTCTCCCCCGGCGAGCAATCCTGTGCCGTCAGAGCGCTCCGGCAGGCGATACCTTGGCGGGCTCCGGCACGCCATGATGGCCGAGCTGACGCAGGGTTTCCAGCCGCGCGCGGGCACGGAAGGCGTATTCACTGGTGGGGTAGCGGCCAATGATGAACTGGTAGGTCTGCGCCGCATCGAGGTAGAGGTTCTGCCGCTCCAGGCATTGCCCGCGCAGCAGGGAAATCTCCGGCTGAATATAGCTGCGCGAACGGCTCGAACGCTCGGCCTGAGACAGATACAGCAAGGCGTCTTCGCAATCGCCCCGGTCGTAAGCCTGGTAGGCCTTGTTCAGATGGTGATCGAGCGACATGCGGGTGCACCCGCCAACGACCAGGACACAGCACAGCAGCAACAGAATACGCATGGGTTTCTCCTCCAATGGGCAGCGTATCGGCGCGGTCCGCGAAAACTGAACAGTCGTAACATGCTGCATTGGCTTGGACGATGAACGATTGGTGGCGGTCTTCTAGGCTGATTCAGGTCAACGCATGCCCGCTAAGGATGGGCTGCAATGCCAGAAAATCACGTTGCGAGGTCGCCCCCCATGAAACTCGAAAAGCTACTGGTCGTGATCGACGCCAGCCAACCCAGCCACCCCGCCCTGGAACGTGCCGCCTGGCTGGCCCGCCGCTCCCAGGCGCAGCTGCACGTGCTGCTGGTCGAGTATAGCGCCGCCCTGGATGGCAGCATGCTGGAAAACAGCCTGCAGAACAGAGCCCGGGATGCCCTGCTCGAGCAGCGCAACAAGTGGTTGCAGGAATTGCTTGCGCCCCTGCAGAGCGAAGGCCTGGCCCTGCAACAGGAGGTTCGCTGGGGTAAACGCCTGCACGAAACGGTGCTCGAAGCCGCCGAACTCCTGCAACCGGATCTGGTGCTCAAGTCCGCTGCCCACAATAATCTGCTGCGCCGCCTGCTGCTGACCGACAGCTGCTGGCAACTGATGCGCCACTGCCCGTTCCCGCTGTGGCTGGTGCACCACGCCGAATGGCGCGGACACAACCTGTGTACCGCCGTCGATCCGCTGCACAAGGACGACAAGCCAGCCACCCTCGATCATCACCTGATCGAGACCAGCCAGGCGCTTGCCAAGGCCCTGGGCATGCATGCAGACATCGTCCATTGCCACGCGCCACTGCCACGCACGCTGCTCAACAATACCGAACTGCTGGCCACTTACGAGAAGTACCTCAGCGACGATGCGCAGCAACACCATCAGGCATTCGATGAACTGGTGCGCCAGCACGCAATCGCACCGGACGCCGCTCACCTGCTCGAAGGTGCCCCGGAGAACATGCTGCCGCGCTTCGTGCGCAAGCACGAAATCGACCTGCTGGTGATGGGCGCCATCGCCCGCGGCCGGCTGGACACCATCCTCATCGGCCACACCGCCGAGCGCCTGCTCGAATCGGTGGACTGCGACCTGCTGGTGGTCAAGCTGCCTGCCGAAAAGTAGTGCAGCGCAACGATGACTACAGCGCGGCGGCGTAGTAGCCTCGCGGTCTGCTTCAATCAAGGAGTCCGCGCATGACCGTTCGCCGCACCAAAATCGTCGCCACCCTCGGCCCAGCCAGCAACTCGCCGCAGATGCTGGAAAAGCTGATCCTGGCTGGGCTGGATGTCGCCCGTCTGAACTTCTCCCACGGCTCGCCGGACGAGCACAAGGCACGCGCCCAGCTGGTACGCGACATCGCCGCCAAGCATGGCCGACACGTGGCCCTGCTGGGCGACCTGCAAGGCCCGAAGATCCGCATCGCCAAGTTCGCCAACAAGCGTATCGAGCTGGAAGTCGGTGATCGCTTCACCTTCTCCACCAGTCATCCACTGACCGAGGGCAACCAGCAGGTTGTCGGTATCGACTACCCGGATCTGGTCAAGGATTGCGGCGTCGGCGACGAGCTGCTGCTTGACGATGGTCGCGTGGTCATGCGCGTTGAAAGCACCACCCCCGATACCCTCGAATGCGTCGTACTGATCGGCGGCCCACTGTCCGACCACAAGGGCATCAACCGTCGTGGTGGTGGCCTCACCGCCCCGGCCCTGACCGAGAAGGACAAGGCCGACATCAAGCTCGCGGCCGAAATGGACCTGGATTACCTGGCCGTGTCCTTCCCGCGTGATGCGGCGGACATGGAATACGCCCGCCAGCTGCGTGACGAGTCTGGCGGCAAGGCCTGGCTGGTCGCCAAGATCGAGCGTGCCGAAGCGGTCGCCGACGACGAAACCCTCGACGGCCTGATCAAGGCCAGCGACGTGGTGATGGTGGCCCGTGGCGACCTGGGCGTGGAAATCGGCGACGCCGAGCTGGTGGGCATTCAGAAGAAGATCATTCTGCACGCACGTCGCCACAACAAGGCGGTGATCGTCGCGACCCAGATGATGGAGTCGATGATCCAGAACCCGATGCCGACCCGTGCCGAGGTCTCCGACGTAGCCAACGCCGTGCTCGACTACACCGACGCGGTCATGCTGTCGGCCGAGAGCGCCGCCGGTGCCTACCCGCTGGAAGCCGTGCAGGCCATGGCGCGCATCTGCCTGGGCGCCGAGCGTCACCCGACCGGCAAGAGCTCCAGCCACCGTATCGGTAAAACCTTCGAGCGTTGCGACGAGAGCATCGCCCTGGCGGCGATGTACACGGCCAACCACTTCCCGGGCGTGAAGGCGATCATCGCGCTCACCGAGAGTGGCTACACCCCGTTGATCATGTCGCGTATCCGCTCCTCGGTGCCGATCTACTCGTTCTCCCCACACCGCGACACTCAAGCGCGCTCGGCCATGTTCCGCGGCGTGTACACCATTCCGTTCGACCCGGCCGCCCTGCCCCCGGGCGAAGTCAGCCAGGCTGCGGTGGACGAGCTGCTCAAGCGTGGCCTGGTCGAGCAAGGCGACTGGGTCATCCTTACCAAGGGCGACAGCTACCACACCATCGGCGGCACCAACGGCATGAAGATCCTGCATGTCGGTGACGCACTGGTCTGAGGATCAGCGCAGCAACGAGAAGGCCCGCATCGATGCGGGCCTTTTCATGTGTGTCGGATAATCAGGCGTGAGGCACAAACTGGTCGCTCAGTAGCTGGCTGCGCGGCAGGCCAGCCAAGTACAGACGCCGTGAGAACGCCTCAACCGCCTCGGAACCGCCGCAGAGCAAGGCCACCGTCTGCCGGGACGCGAGGCGCAGGGCCGACAGGAACGCGGGCAACTGCGCCGCCTCGATCAGTTCGACCTGCACCCGTGGATTATGCAGGGCGACTTCCCGCAGCGACTGCGCCAGGTAATGCTCTTCACCCGTGCTGGCCAGATGCACGACGCGGATCGGTCCCTGATGATCCTGACGCAGCGCCTCGCGCAACACGGCCCACAAGGGCGCCAGGCCGGTTCCGGCGCCGAGCAGCCAAAGCGGCCGTTCCTGCCAGTCAGCGTCGTAGCGCAGCGCCCCGCCGCTCAATGCTCCGAGGCGAAGACTATCGCCCGTCTGAAGCTGCCGGGCGGCATCACAGAAAGCGCCAGGCCGGCCACAATCGATGTGAAATTCCAGGCTGGCGTCTTCCCCAGGCAGACAGGCCAGCGAGTATGGTCGGGCGATACCCTCGGCCGTCCATAACAGCAGGTGCTGGCCCGCCCGATAGCGCAGGGGTTGCTGCGGCTGCAGGCGCAGGCGCACTACCCGCTCGCTGAGCCAATCCAGGGCCTGTACCTGTGCCGGCAGCCCATCGCGGGTCGGGTCGAATACTTCCACCTGCAAAGGCTCGACCACGCTGCACTGGCAAGCCAGCCGCCAGCCCTGCTCGCGGCGCGCGGAATCGAGGGCGTCGGGTTTGGCGTCGCGTGGCTCGCCCGCCACGCAGCGCACCATGCAGGCCTGGCAACTGCCGGCGCGGCAACTGTAGGGCACCGCCACGCCGGCGCCGAGCAAGGCATCGAGCAGATTGCTGGCAGCGCCCACCTCCCAGTGGCGCTCACCGAGGCGCAGCTCAGGCATCGGCCAGCATCCAGGTCGAGGCACTGCAATTGCGGCCACTGCGCTTGGCCTGGTAGAGCGCCTGGTCGGCCCGGTGCAGGGCTTCGTCGAGATCGTCGTGCATGGTCACCAGGGTCATTCCCACGGACAGGCTGAGATTGGGCACCTTAACATTAACCGGCTCGCACTCACTGAACGCCACGCGCAGGCGCTCGCAGCAGGCCAGGAAGGAATCGGCATCGGTATCGGGTATCAGCAGGACGAACTCCTCGCCACCGTAGCGGGCGATCACGTCACCTTCGCGCAGACAGGCGCTGGCCACGCCGGCGAAAGCTTGCAGCACGCGGTCGCCGGCGGCATGACCGTGCCGGTCGTTGATGCTCTTGAAGTGATCCAGATCGATCAGTGCCAGGCCGTGCTGGCGCAGGGGCGTCAGGCTCTCCAGCGCCTGGGCGGCCATGCGCAGGAAATGCCGGCGGTTGTACAGGCCGGTGAGTTCGTCGGTGGCCACCATGTCCTCGAGCTGGCGCATCATGCCGCGCAGGGTTTCCTGGTGCGCCTGCAGGGCGAAGCGGCGCTTGCGCATACGCTGGCGCATCTGCTGCATGTACCAGGCGAACAGGTTCAGCCAGGCCAGCACCAGGCCCAGCACGCAAACCTGCAGCACTGCCAGGCCGAGATCCCGGGTGGTGCCCGCCTGGAACTCGTAGATATTGATGGCCAGGAAACCGCCGAAGGCCAGGCACGCGCAGCGAAAGAACACCCAGGTGCGCAGCTGGAACAGCCCGAACAGCATCGACATCGGGTAGACCACCAGCAGACTGCCGCGCCCATGGTCGAGCATGGCGACCAGCGCCGTGGTCAGGCCCAGAGCAACCAGCACCTGCACCTCGGTCAGGCTCGGGTCAGCGAAGCCCAGGTTGCGACCACTGAGAAAAGCGCCGAGAAATGCCAGCTGGCTGATCACGGTAGCGCCCAGCAGCAGCGCGACCGCATTGCCGGCTGCGCTGAACAGGCCACAGAAATAAGCCACCAGCACGACGACGGAGAGGGTCAGGTAGGTGGCCACGGCCATGCCGAAGCGCTTGATCAGCAGGCGCTGCAGGGTCTTTTGATTGAGTGGATGGTTGCTGGAGGTCATGGGCTCCCTCCCATACTGGCAACTGGCCTCCACTCTAACCGTGCGCCATGCAAAAGCCTAGTGAATATGTGGAGTCATCGCGCCAGCCCAACGGGTGTCCCGCGCGCCGCCTGCGCGGTATACTGCCGCGCCTTTTAGAACGAGCCGGCAACGCTCCGGCATTTGAAGTTCCTGCCCTACAAGGGAGCGCCCTACATGACCGTGATCAAGCAAGACGACCTGATCCAGAGCGTCGCCGACGCCCTGCAGTTCATCTCCTACTACCACCCCGTCGACTTCATCCAGGCGATGCACGAAGCCTACCTGAAGGAAGAATCGCCGGCTGCCCGCGACTCCATGGCGCAGATCCTGATCAACTCGCGCATGTGTGCCACCGGCCACCGCCCGATCTGCCAGGACACCGGCATCGTCACCGTATTCGTCAAGGTCGGCATGGACGTGCGCTGGGACGGCGCCACCATGAGCGTCGACGACATGATCAACGAAGGCGTACGCCGCGCCTACAACCTGCCCGAGAACGTGCTGCGCGCCTCGATCCTGGCCGACCCGGCCGGTGCCCGCAAGAACACCAAGGACAACACCCCGGCCGTGATCCACTACTCCATCGTCCCTGGCGACAAGGTGGAAGTGGACGTCGCGGCCAAGGGCGGCGGCTCCGAGAACAAGTCGAAGATGGCCATGCTTAACCCGTCCGACTCGATCGTCGATTGGGTGCTGAAGACCGTGCCGACCATGGGCGCCGGCTGGTGCCCGCCCGGCATGCTCGGCATCGGCATCGGCGGTACCGCCGAGAAGGCCGCGGTGATGGCCAAGGAAGTGCTCATGGAGCACATCGACATCCATGAACTGCAGGCCCGTGGCCCGCAGAACAAGATCGAAGAGCTGCGTCTGGAGCTATTCGAGAAGGTCAACCAGCTGGGCATCGGCGCCCAGGGCCTGGGCGGCCTGACCACCGTGCTCGACGTCAAGATCATGGATTACCCGACCCACGCGGCTTCGCTGCCGGTGTGCATGATCCCCAACTGCGCCGCCACCCGTCACGCCCACTTCGTGCTCGATGGCAGCGGCCCGGCCGAGCTGGAAGCGCCTTCCCTGGACGCCTACCCGGAAATCGTCTGGGAAGCCGGCCCGTCGGCGCGCCGCGTCGACCTCGACACCCTGACCCCGGAAGACGTGCAGAGCTGGAAGCCGGGCGAGACCATCCTGCTCAACGGCAAGATGCTCACCGGTCGCGACGCTGCGCACAAGCGCATGGTCGAGATGCTCAACAAGGGTGAGCAACTGCCGGTCGACCTGAAAGGCCGCTTCATCTACTACGTGGGCCCGGTCGACCCGATCGGCGACGAAGTGGTAGGCCCAGCCGGCCCGACCACCGCCACGCGGATGGACAAGTTCACCCGGCAGATCCTCGAGCAGACCGGCCTGTTGGGCATGATCGGTAAATCCGAGCGCGGCCCGACCGCCATCGACGCGATCAAGGACAACAAGGCCGTGTACCTGATGGCCGTCGGTGGCGCCGCCTATCTGGTCGCACAGGCGATCAAGAAGTCCAAGGTGCTGGCATTCGCCGAGCTGGGCATGGAAGCGATCTACGAGTTCGAGGTCAAGGACATGCCGGTCACCGTCGCCGTCGACAGCAACGGCGAGTCGGTGCACATCACGGGTCCTGCGATCTGGAACAAGAAGATCGCCGAAAGCCTGGCGGTGGAAGTGCAGTAAGCATCGCCCTGCGATAGACAAGAGCCCGGCCTAGCGCCGGGCTCTTGCTTTTCTGGGGTTTGGAGCGTCAACCGTCCCCGGGTATCGCTACGCTCAACACCGGGCTACAGGCGATCAACGTAGCCTGTGGTTGAGCGAAGCGATACCCAGGTCAGAACTCCAGGGTACTGGAGAGCTGCACTTGGCGCGGCTCGCCGACGGAGACGGCAAGGTTGTTCACCGAGGAGCTGTAGTAGGTCTTGTCGAACAGGTTCTTCACGTTGAGCTGCAGCTTGAGCTTGTTGTCGCCCAGGCGCGTGTCGTAGCTGGTAAAGGCGTCGGCCACGGTGTAGGACGGCAGGGTGAAGTTATTGGCCGCATCGCCCTCCCGGTCACCCACGTAGCGGGCCCCTAAACCTGCGCGCACACGGTCGGCACCGAACACCTGACCAAAGTCATACACGCCGTACAGCGACGCGGTGTGCCGGGCCACGTTCTGCAGACCATTGCCCTTGAGTTCCGGGTCCTTGGTGACTTCGGCATCGGTAAAGGCATAGGTGCCGATCAGGCTGAGGTCATCGGTCAACTGCCCGGTCACGTCCAGCTCGACACCGCGGGAGCGCACTTCGCCAGCACCGGTGGCAATAGTTTCACCACCCACGGTCTGGGTCACCAGCACGTTTTCCTTGACGATATCGAACAGCGCCAGCGTGCCGGTAACGCGCCCGGGCATATCCAGCTTGGCGCCGATCTCCCAGCTCTTGCCCTCCTCCGGCTGCACGCCATTGATGGAAGCACCATTGGTCAGCGGCGCGATGGTCGAGTTGGGCTTGAACGATTCGGTGTAACCGCCATACAGCGACAGCTCGTCGTTGAGTTTGTACACCAGCCCTACCCGCGGTACCCAGACCTGGCCGTCGATATCGGTGTTCTTGTTGAACGGCCGACCGCGCCCGGACATCTGGTCATAGAGCTGGTAGCGCGCTCCAGCCACGAAGATCCACTGCTCGTTGAGGTGCACCGAATCCTGCAAGAACGCCGACTGGGTAACGACGCGATCGGTCTGGTCGCTGTCGCTGGCAACCACCGTGGTGGGCACCGGCACGTTGCCGTAGACCGGGTTGAACGGGTCGAAACGGACGGCGGTGTTCTGGCGCAACAGATCCTCACGGTAGAACTTGCGGTATTCGTGATCCACGCCCATCAACAGGTCGTGCTGCATACCGCCAAGCTGCACCTTGCCATCCAGATCGAAGGTGGCGAAGTGCGAGGTGCTGACCGCACCCCGGGTGCCATCCAGGCGACGAACATAGGCGTTACTGCTATCGGAGGGCGGCTCGCGAAGAATTCGCGCCTGGTAGTCGTCGTAGCTGTCACGGTTGTAGCTGTAGGCGAAGTGGGCTTTCCAGTCTTCGTTGAGCTGATGCGAGAGGTCGAAGATGGTCAGGTTCGAGCGGCCTTCGGTGATGTTGTAGGCCTCGTCCAGCCGGCGCTCGGCGGGAATGTCCAGCGGCTTGCCATTGCGAAAGAGGGTGCCGCGGTCGAACGGCACCGAATACTCGCGGTACTCGTGGCTGAGGGTGACCGTGGTGTCCTCGCCGTACCAGGCCAGGGAGGGTGCGAAGGTCTTGTCGCGGTTGTGGCCGAAGTCGCGCCAATAGTCGGCGTCGTCATAATCGGCGACCAGCCGGTAGGCCAGGCCGGTTTCGCCCAGCGGGCCGGTCACGTCCAGGGTGCCGCCGCTGCCATTCTTGCCGTGGCCGTAGGTCGAGGCACGGCCGGTGATGGCGCGGTAGCTTTCCAGCTGCGGTTTCTTGCTGACCACATTGATCACCCCGCCCGGATCGAGAATGCCGTAGAGCATCGACGACGGCCCCTTGAGCACTTCGACGCGCTCGGCGGTGGCGGTGAAGTTGCGGCCCTGGATGGTGCGCATGCCGTCACGCAGGATGGAGCCGTCGCGGTTATCGCCGAAACCGCGCTTCATCACCGCATCCAGGGTGCTGCCCAGGGTGTTGGACTGGGTGATGCCGCTGACGTTGACCAGCGCCTCGTCGAGCGTCTGCGGCTGCTGATCCTGCAGCACCTGGGTCGGCACCACCGCGACGGCCTGGGGGATCTCCAGCAGCGGCGTGTCGCTGCGCGTCAGCGAAGTGGTTTCCGGCGGCTGGTAGCTAGTGCTCGGCGTGCGCTGCGACTGGATGTTCACCGCACCAAGGTTCAGGGCGCCGTCGCTGGGCAGTGCCTGCAGGGTGACGGTACTGGCACCCGCCCGGGCGAAGGTGAAACCGGAACCGGCCAGCAACCGGGCCAGCGCCTGCTCGGCGCTCATGCGCCCCTCGAGCGCTGGCGCCTGTAACGCGTAGGGCGCTTCGTCGGTGTACACCACATTGAGGCCAGTGATGCGGCTGAAGGCATCGAGCGCCCGAGGCAGTGGCTGCGCAGCGATGGCGAAGTCGTAGGTCGCGGCCTGATCGGCGCTGGCCTGGGCCAGGGCGGGTTGCGACAGGGGCAGGATGGCCGAGCCCAGCAGGCAGGTGGCCAGACCGATGTGTTTCAAGGAGGCATCCTGCCGGCGCATGGTGCGGTGGTTCATGGTGGTGTTCATCCAGAGGCGGGCTGTCAGTGCGAAAAAGTCGCATTCAAAGCACTACACGAATGCCGTGCGGCTCTACCTCACCCCAGCCTGAAAATATTTTTCAGCGCAGGATGATCAGCCGCCCCAACACCTTGTGCTGCTCGAAGCCCACCACGCCCTGCAGGGCATCGAGAATCGCCCCGGGATCCTGGCTGGCGAAGCTGCCGCTGACCCGTTTGCCGCGCAGCGCGTCGTCGAGCAGCACGATGCGCCCCGGGTAATAACGGCGTAGTTCGTCGAGCACATCGCCCAGCGGGGCGCGATAGAAACTCAGGCGGCCATCGCGCCAGGCGGTCAGCGCACTGGTGTCGACGGCCAGGGGATTGCCGCTGACGCCATCCCGGTAACTGACCTGCTGATCGGCAGTCAGTACCCGCGGCGCCTCCAGTGGCCCGCCGCGCACCGCCACCCGCCCCTGCTGCACCGAAACTCGCGCGCCCTCCCCCAGGTGCCGCACCTCGAAGCGCGTGCCGAGCACCCGCGCCTCGCCACCGGCCGCGGCTACGGTAAAGGGAATCTCGCCCGGCACCACGCGGAAATACGCCGCCCCACGGCGCAGCTCTACGTGCCGCTCGCCCACGCTGTAGCGCACGGCGATGGCGCTGTCGGCGTCCAGCACCACGCTCGATCCGTCGCTTAGCGTCACCGTGCGTACCTCACCCGGCGCCGACACCATATCCGCGCCCAGGTCATCGACCCAGCGTAGCGGCTGCCAGCCGCCGACCCACACCACCAGCAGCAGGCAGGCGGCCATCGCCAAGCTCGGCGCCCAGTACCGGCGCCGGCGCTTCGGCGCACGCAGGTACTGCTGCAGGGCGGCGTGCTCCTCCTCGGCCAGTTGCTGGGCAGCCGGGCGGCTCAGGTGCCAGAGCGACTGCATGTGCACGAAGGTATCGACGTGCTCGGGCGCAGCGGCCAGCCATTGCTCGAATGCCATCTGCACGCCATCGTCGGGCTGGCCCTGCAGGCGGCCGAGCCACAGCCAGGCATCCTGCTCGATAGGCGACAGCGGTGGGGATGACTCGAGGCTCATGGCGCAGCGCTTCCGTGTGAATGGCTGGCCGGCATATCGATGACGCTGGCCTTGCAAGCTTCCAGGGCGCGCATCATATGTTTTTCCACCGCGCTCTGGGAAAGCGTCATGCTGCGGGCGATCTGCCCGTAGGTCTGGCCGTGGATGCGGTTGAGCAGAAAGATGTGCCGGGTGCGCTCTGGCAAGGCCCGCAAGGCCGCCTCGACACGGCGCAGATCACTGCCCGCCTCCAGCGCTGCATCCAGCGAAACGCTCGAATCGCCGCGCTGCTCAGGCAGCAGACCCGCCTCGTTACGGGAGCGAGCGCCCTCGCTGCGCAGGTGGTCGATGGCCAGGTTGTGGGCGCTGCGAATCAGATAACTGCCCATGTCTTCGAGCGGCGCACTGGGCCGTCGCCAGAAGCGCAGAAACAACTCCTGTACCAGATCCGCCGCCGTCGCCCGACAGCCGACGCGCCGACGCAATACCGCTTCCATCTGTTCGCGACGGGCGAGAAAGGTGTGCAGGAACGCGTCACGTTGCACCGGCTCCGTCACGGACGGGTCGGGCTGGCGAGATTCGGGCGAGGACGGGAGATCGACCATGTAAACGGACTGCTCGTGGCGATGCGGACAGAAGCGAGACGGCAAGGCGGCGAATGATAATGCTTATCAACAAATACCGATAGCCATACGACGAGCGGAACGATCACGCACGAGAAGCGGCCTAAGCCACACGCGCAAAAAGGAGCCGCCATGACCTTTTCCATCGTTGCCCGCTGCCCACGAACCGGCCAGTTCGGCGTTGCCGCCGCCACCGCCATGCCCGCCGTGGGCAAATTGCTCAGCCATGCAGCGGCCAGTGCCGGTGCGGTGGCGACCCAGGCCCAGGTCAACCCATACCTGGGGCTCGACGGCCTGGCGCTGCTGCGCGCTGGGCATTCGGCGCCAGCCGCCCTGAAGCGACTGATGGACACCGACCCGTGCATGCAACTGCGCCAGCTGGCGCTGATCGACAGCAACGGCGACAGCGTGTGCTGGACGGGCAGCGAGTGCATCCCCTGGGCCGGCTCGCTGTCCGGCGAACAGTTTTCCGTGCAGGGCAATCGCCTGGCCGGCCCGCAGGTGCTCGATGCCGTCGCCGATGCTTTCCGCCGCGGTGAGGACCGCCCGCTGGTCGAGCGCCTGATCGATGCCCTGGAAGCCGGCGATGATCGCGGTGGCGACCGTGAAGGAGAATCCTCGGCGGTCATCTATATCGTCGACCGCGAGGAATACCCGCTGTGGGACATCCGCGTCGACCATCACCGCGACCCGGTCGCCGAGCTGTGGCGCCTGCACGCCGTGTTCGCTCGCGAGGTGCTGCCGGAAATCCTCGCCATGCCGACCCGCGACAATCCGGCAGGCAAAGCGGCCGAAGATTCGGTGTGACGCAGCTGCGCGCAGAGATCGGCGCTTCACCCTGCCGTTTCGCCGGCTTGCAGGTTAAGGTGTGGGTATCCATACCCCGGAGAACGCCATGAGCAAGCGCGCCCTGATTCTGATCGACATCCAGAACGACTACTTCCCTGGCGGCAAGTGGTCGCTACACGAAATGGACGCTGCCACCGCCAACGCCGCGCGCGTGCTGGCCGCCGCCCGCGCCGCGGGTGATACGGTAGTGCACGTGCGCCATGAATTCGAGAGCGTGGACGCGCCCTTTTTCGCGCCCGGTTCCAGCGGCGCGCACATCCATGAACAGGTCGAGCCGCGGGCTGGCGAAAGCGTGGTGCTCAAGCACAAGGTCAACGCCTTTCTCGGTACCGACCTGAAGGCGCTGCTGGACAAGGCTGGCGTGCAGCAAGTCTCCCTGGTCGGCGCCATGAGCCATATGTGCATCGACGCCGCGGCCCGCGCCAGCGCCGATTTCGGTTACGCCACTACGGTGATTCACGATGCCTGCGCAACCCGTGATCAGGAGTTCGAAGGCAAGCAGGTGTCGGCCGACCAGGTGCAGGCGGCCTATATGGCCGCCCTGGCATTCGCCTATGCGTCGGTGGTGTCGACCGAGCAGTATCTGGCGGGCTGACGCCTGCTGGCATTTGTGGGAGCGCGCCATGCGCGCGACGATAACTCCACAACTCCGTAGCCTGCGGTTGAGCGCAGCGATACCCAGGGCAATCGCTCCCGGGTATCGCTGCGCTACCGGGTTTTACGCCAGTTCTCTGCGCAGCTGCCGCGCTGCCGCGACCATATTCACCAACGCCGCCTCGGTCTCCGGCCAGCCGCGGGTCTTCAAGCCGCAATCCGGGTTGACCCACAGGCGTTCGGCGGGAATGCGCTGCACGGCCTTGCGCATCAGCTTGACCATCTCGGCAGTGTCCGGCACCCGCGGCGAGTGAATGTCATAGACGCCCGGCCCGATGTCGTTGGGGTATTCGAAGGCCTCGAAGGCGTCCAGCAACTCCATGTCCGAGCGCGAGGTCTCGATGGTGATCACGTCGGCATCCATGGCGGCGATGGACTCGATCACGTCGTTGAACTCGCTGTAGCACATGTGGGTGTGGATCTGGGTTTCGTCGCGCACGCCGCTGGCGCACAGGCGAAACGCCTCGGTGGCCCAGCCCAGATACGCCTGCCAGTCCACCTGCCGCAGCGGCAGGCCTTCACGGAACGCGGCCTCGTCGATCTGGATGACCTTGATACCGGCCGCTTCCAGGTCCACCACCTCGTCACGCAGCGCCAGGGCCAGCTGGCGAGCCTGCACCTCGCGGCTGACGTCCTCGCGGGGAAACGACCACATCAGCATGGTCACCGGGCCGGTCAGCATGCCCTTCATCACCTTGCCGGTGAGGCTCTGGGCGTAGCGGATCCACTCCACGGTCATGGCTTTCGGGCGGCTCAGGTCGCCGTAGATGATCGCCGGCTTGACGCAGCGCGAGCCATAGCTCTGCACCCAGCCGAAGCGGGTGAACAGGTAGCCGTCGAGCTGCTCGGCGAAGTATTCGACCATGTCGTTGCGCTCGGCCTCGCCGTGCACCAGTACGTCCAGGCCCAAACGCTCCTGAATCTTCACCGCGTGGCGAATCTCGCTGTGCATCGCATCGGTGTAATCACCCAGCGACAGCTTGCCCTGCTTGAACGCCTGACGGGCCAGGCGAATCGCCGAGGTCTGCGGAAAGGAGCCGATGGTGGTGGTGGGGAATGGCGGCAGGGCCAGGCCAATGCGCTGCTTGGCGATACGCTGGGCGAAGGGCGAACGGCGCTGGCTGTCGCCCGCTTTCACGGCGGCGAGACGGGCCTGCACCTGGGGTTTGTGAATGCGCGGCGACGCCGCCCGGCTGGCCTGCACGGCGCGGCTTTCGGCCAGCGCCTTGCGTACCTCGGGGGCATCGGGCTGGTTGACGGCCAGGGCCAGCACCGCCACTTCGGCACACTTCTGGGTGGCGAAGGCCAGCCAGCTTTTCAGTTCCGTATCCAGGCCTTCTTCACGGGCCAGGTCGACCGGGCTGTGCAGCAGCGAGCAGGACGGCGCGATCCACAGGCGTTCGCCAAGCCGGCTGTGGGCATGGCCGATCACCGCCAGGGCCTTCTCCAGATCGCAGCGCCATACGTTGCGGCCATTGACCACGCCAAGGGACAGCACCTTGTAGGCTGGCAGGCGGTCGAGAATGGTCGGGTACTGCTCTGGCGCGCGCACCAGGTCGATGTGCAGGCCGTCCACCGGCAGGTTGGCGGCCAGGCCGAGGTTGTCCTCCAGGCCGCCGAAGTAGGTGGCGATCAGCTTTTTCAGCGGCTCCCGCTGCAGGCTGTTGTAGGCGCGCTCGAAGGCGTTCTTCCAGTCCTGCGGCAAATCGAGCACCAGGATCGGCTCGTCGATCTGCACCCACTCCACGCCCTGCTCGGCAAGGCGCTGGAAGATCTGCCCGTAGAGCGGCAGCAGGCGTTCGAGCAACTCCAGCTTGTCGAAGCCCTGGGCGTCGCCCTTGAGTTTGCCCAGCCACAGGTAGGTGAGCGGGCCGATCACCACCGGCTTGACGCAATGGCCGAGGGCCTGGGCTTCGGCCACTTCCTCGAACAACTGCTCCCAACTGAGGGCGAACTGCTGGTCGGCGGTGAATTCGGGCACCAGGTAGTGGTAGTTGGTATCGAACCACTTGGTCATCTCTTGCGCATGGGCACCGCCGCAGCAGGCGTCGCCACTGACGCCACGGGCCATGGCGAACAGCGTCTCCAGGGTCGGCTTGCCGCTGGCCGGGCGGAAGCGCTCGGGAATCACGCCGAAGGTCAGCGAGTGCGCCAGCACCCCGTCATACCAGGCGAAATCGCCGACCGGCAGCAGCTCGATGCCGGCGTCCTTCTGCACCTGCCAGTGGCGAGCACGCAGCTCGCGGCCTACGGCGCGCAGGCCGGCTTCATCCAGCTCTCCTTTCCAGAACGCCTCTTGAGCTTTCTTCAGTTCACGGTCACGTCCGATTCGGGGGAATCCGAGGCTATGGGCCAGGGCCATGGCGATCTCTCCAATGCATAAATGATGGTGTGCATTGTCGAGACTCTTTTAAGTTGAAACAAACTCAACGCACTAACGTTAAAAACAAGTTTCCCTCATGTTGAAAACGTCGGCTCAGGAGTTCCGCTCCCTGGCTTGAGGTGGCTGGTGCATTCGGGCAAGCTGGCCGCAGCCTTCTGGACAGAAATGGCATGCCTGAACTTCCCGACGACCCCGCCCAGACCGAGCGCACCCGCGAAACCGTGCTGCGCTATCACTACAGCTGGAAGTACCGCGACCTGGACGCAGTAATGGCGCTCTATCACCCCGAGATCGAGTACCACGACTTCTTCCTCAACCGCAGCATGGGCCTGGCCGAGCTGCGCGACTACGTGCTCGGCACCATGCCGCGCCAACCGGACGAAGCACTGGAACATACCGACCGCATCCGCATCGACGGCCATACCGCGTTCATCCAGTACCGCTACACGCTACATGGCGGCGAGGGGCTGGTATCGTTTCGCACCGCCGAGGCCATCACCGTGCGCGACGGGCTGATCTGGCGGGTCAACGAATATGCTTCGCTGGTGCACGAAGGCCCCGATGCGCGTGCGCCGATCCAGAGCAGTGCGGCAATCAGCAAGCTGGGCCTGTCGACCCGCCAGCTGGGCTTCATGGCCCAGGACCTGCAGGATTACTTTCAGCGCCGCCAGCCTTTTCTCGACCCGGCCCTGAGCCTGCAGCAGGTGGCCAGTGCCACCGGCTACAGCCGCAACCAGATTTCCTACCTGCTCAACCAGGTGCTCGGCCAGAGCTTCTACCGCTACGTCAACCAGGCGCGCCTGCAGCATCTGCTCGATCGCCTGCAGGCCGGCAACGACCTGCGGCGCATGGACGAGTTGGTCTTCGAAGCCGGCTTCAACTCCCTGACCGCCTTCTACAGCACCTTCCGCCGCCATACCGGGATGACGCCCAAGGCCTACCTGAAGGAGCTTTACGCGCGGGCACGCACGCAAGACAACACCTGAGCCGGCCACTAGTCTTGCCCCATACATCTTGTGTGGAAGCGGTGCATGAACGACTGGCGCAACATCAGCCTGTGGATGGATCAACTCGATGAGCCACTGACGCCGCGCCCGTCGCTGTCCGGCGATCTGCAGGTCGACGTGGCCATCATCGGCGCGGGTTACACCGGCCTGTGGACGGCCTACTATCTCAAGCGCCAAGCGCCCAATCTGCGCATCGCCATCCTCGAGGCGAAGATCGCCGGTTTCGGCGCTTCCGGTCGCAACGGCGGCTGGCTGATGGGCAACCTGCTTGGTGAGGATCGTCTGCTCGCCGGCCTCACCCCGCAGGCACGACGGGAATCCTACGACCTGCTGCACGGCATTCCCGACGAGGTCGGCCAGGTGCTGGAGCGCGAAGGCATCGACTGCGATTACCGCAAGGGTGGCGTGCTGTACTGCGCGGCCCGCTACCCGGAGCAGGAGCTGCGCCTGCGCGAGTACCTGCGCGGCTACCGCGATGAGGGGCTGAACGAGGACGATTACCGCTGGCTGCCCGCCGAGGAGTTGGCCCAACAACTGCGCATTCCCGGTGCCTACGGGGCCATCCACACACCCCATTGCGCGACCATCCAGCCGGCCCGCCTGGTCCGTGGTCTGGCGCGCTGCGTCGAGGCCATGGGCGTGAGCATCTATGAAGGCACCCCAGCCCTGAGCTGGCAGGCCGGCAGCGTGCGCTGCGAGGCTGGTGAGGTGCGCGCCGACTGGGTGGTGCCGGCCGTCGAAGGCTACTCACCCAAGCTGCCGCCGCTGGGTCGCTATCAGATTCCGGTGCAGAGCCTGATCGTCGCCACCGAACCGCTCCCGGCCTCGACCTGGGCGGAAATCGGCCTGGAGCGCGGCCAGGCGTTCAGCGAAGCCAGCCGCCAGGTTACCTATGGCCAGCGCAGCCGCGACGACCGACTGATCTTCGGCGCCCGCGGTGGCTATCGCTTCGGTAGCCGCCTGCGCAGCGACTTCAACCTCAACGACGAGGAACGCGGCCTGCGCCGCTACCTGTTCAGCGAACTCTTCCCGCAGTTGCGCAGCGTGCGCATCACCCACGCCTGGGGCGGCAACCTGGGTATGGCGCGGCGTTTCCACCCGCACATGCTCTGCGACCGCAGCGCCGGTATCGCCCTGTCCGGCGGTTATGGCGGCGAAGGCGTGGGCGCCAGCAACCTCGGAGGGCGCACCCTCGCCGACCTGATTCTCGGCCACCGCACCCTGCTTACCCGCCAGCCCTGGGTGCGCCACGACACCCGCGTGCAGGACCTGCCGCGCTGGGAGCCGGAGCCCTGCCGCTGGCTGGGTTACAACGCGATCATCCGCAGCTTCGTGCGCGAAGACAAATTGCTAGCCGACCCAGCCAGCCGGCCTTGGCAACGCAGCATGGCGCAGCGTGTGGCCAGTCTGATGGAAGGATTCATGAAGTAGACGCCCCTCCCCAACCCAAGGTTGCAAGCCATGACCATCACTCACTTCCGCGACACCGCAAGCGTCGCACTCGATGAACACAACCCGGTCGCCGTGCCGCTCAGCGAACCCGCCGCCGTCACCTCGGTGACCTGCGTGGAGCGCGACGATGGTGTGGAAACCGGCATCTGGGAATGCACCCCCGGCCGCTGGCGCCGGCAGATCGTGCAGCAGGAGTTCTGCCACTTCATCGCCGGGCGCTGCACCTTCATCCCCGATGTGGGCGATCCCATCGAAATCAAAGCTGGCGACGCCCTCATGTTGCCGGCCAACACCACTGGCGTGTGGGACATACAAGAAACGCTGCGCAAAACCTATGTACTGATTTTCTGACTGCTGCCTCCAAAACATCGACAACAATCGTTGAGGTCTCCCATGCTGAAAACGCTCATCCCGCTAATGCTCGTCGCCTCGGTCAGCCAGGCAGCGCAGGACGTACGCATCTACAACTGGACCGACTACATCGCCCCCGACACCCTGAAGAGCTTCCAACAGGCCAGCGGTGTCACGCCCCACTACGACGTCTACGACAGCAACGAAACCCTCGACGCGAAGCTGATGGCCGGGCGCTCCGGTTACGATGTGGTGTTTCCCTCCAACCACTTCATGGCCCGGCAGATTCAGGGTGGCGCGCTCAAGGAGCTGGACAAGAGCCAGCTGCCCAACTGGAAGAACCTCAACCCGACGCTGCTCAAGGCCCTGGAAGGCAACGACCCGGGCAACAAGCACGGCTTCCCCTACCTGTGGGGCAGTACCGGCATCGGCTACAACGTCGAAAAGGTCAAGGCCGTGCTCGGAAGCGACGTGCCGTTGGATTCCTGGGACTTGATCTTCAAGCCCGAGCTGATGGCCAAGCTGAGCAAATGCGGCGTGGCGATTCTCGACAACGGCCCGGAAATGCTGCCCATCGCCCTGCACTACCTGGGCCTGCCGCACCACAGCCAGAAGGCAGAGGATTACAAGAAGGCCGAAGCGCTGCTGATGGAGATGCGCAAAAACGTCGCCTATTTCCACTCGTCCAAATACGTGGGCGAGCTGGCCAACGGCGACGTGTGCATGGCGGTCGGTTTCTCCGGCGATATCATGCAGGCCAGCGCCCGTGCCAAGGAGGCCGGCAACGGCGTGAACATCGCCTACGTGATCCCCAAGGAAGGCGCGCCGATGTGGTTCGACATGGTCTCCATGCCAAAGGACGCGCCCAACGAAAAGGCCGCCTACGCCTTCATGAACTACCTGCTCGAGCCAAAGGTAATTGCCGGCATCAGCGATTACGTGCATTACGCCAATGGCAACAGCCAGGCCGACGCGCTGGTCGACCCGGCGCTCAAGGCCGACACCACCGTCTACCCACCCGATGACGTCATGGAAAAGCTCTACGCCTTGGAGGCCATGCCGCTAAACATCGACCGCATCCGCACACGGATCTGGACCAAGGTGAAAAGCGGCACCTGACACGCGTGCCAAGGGTTGGCGCTCGCAGGAGCGCCAACCCGGCCGTCAGATCCACAGATCATTGATCGCCGTACGTTCCCCACCCTCCGCCCCGGTGTTCAGCACGCCGCGCGGCTCGATCAGCAGCAACTTCACCTCATCCTCGGCATAGGGTTTGTGCTCCACGCCCCTGGGCACCACGTACAGCTCGCCGCTGCCCAGGGTTACCGAACCGTCGCGAAAATCCAGGCGCAACTGGCCGTCGAGCACCAGAAAAGCTTCGTCGGTCTCGGCGTGGGCGTGCCAGATGAAATCGCCCTGCAGGCGCGCAACCTTGAACTGGTAGTCGTTCATTTCCGCGACCACCCGCGGCGACCATTGCTCGGCGATCAGGTCGAACTTGCGGATCAGGTTGATGGATTGTTTGGCAGACGAAACTGGCGGGTTCATGGAGCGTTCCTCGGTTGGTTTTCACCACTCTAGCGAGGCGCCCCAGGCGCTATCTTGTACGATCCTGCAACTTCTGCATGGCCAGCCAGCGCGCCGGGGCCAAGCCGAAGCTGGCCACGAAATGCCGGGTCATGTGGCTCTGGTCGAAGAACCCGGCAATCAGCGCCGCATCGGCCAGGCCGACACCCGACAGGGCCAGTTCACGGCAGCGCGCCAGGCGGCGCATGGTCACGTAGCGATAGGGGCTGGTACCGAACAGGGCACGAAAATCCCGCGACAGGCTCCAGCGATCCCGCCCGCTGACGCGCTCCAGCTCGTCCAGGGTCACGCTCGCGCCGTTGCGGCTGTGGATGTAATCGCGCGCCCGCTGCGTGGCGGGGTAATCGAAGGCGCGGCGGCCACGGGGCTTGCCGGCAACCGCCTGCAGGGCATGGGCCAGGTCGTAGATCGCGTCGTCTTCCTGCAAGGATTCCAGCGGGTCGTCCATTGTCTGCAGGAAGCGCTGCGTCGCCCGGCGCAGGCGTACGTCATCGCTCAAACCACCCTGAATGAACGGCAGCGGCTGGCCGCCCAATACCTGCTGGATCAGCACGGGGTCGATGTACAGCATGCGGTAATGAAAGCCGGCGTCGGTGCCGGCCATGCCGTCGTGGAGCTCATCCGGGTGCAGCACCAAAGTGCCGCCGGGCAGGCTGTGACGCATGGCGCGCCGGTAACGAAAACTCTGCACACCGGACAGCGTGCAACCGATGGCGTAAGCGTCATGGCGATGAGGGTCGTACCCATGGCCGCTGAAATACGCCTCGATGCGCTCCACCCGCCCCTGATCAGGGCTGCGCAGCAACCAATCGCTGCGGCCTGTCGATTTGCCCATGTCGCCGTTCTCCGTGCCGCTGCCAGGCAGGCGATACGGTAAACCGTCGGGCGCTAAAAAGCTCGTGGCTCGATAACCCGGGCGACGTCAAGGCATCCGTTGCGCCGCCCTCCTCAGCGCGACCACTGCGGGTCCGTGGTGAAGGCGATGGTCAGCCAGCGGTTGGGGCCTTCGTCGCCGATGGCCTGGCCGATGACGTCGCGCACGGCGTCCCATTCGTCGAGGGTTTGCGCCGGCCAGTCGACCGGCACGATGAAGTACAACTCGATCTGCCGGGCGCGGCCAATCCGCGCGACATAAGCCTGGTAGCTGATGAAGCCGTACTGCTCGACGATGTCCTGGGCCACGGCGTCGACATGCTGTTTGAGATCCGGCGGGGTGGCCAGCAGGATGTCCGACAGCGCCTGGCGTATGGTCGCCAGCGGCATCGGCAGGATCACCAGGCAGATCAGCGCCAGCACCGCCGGGTCAATGTAAGGGCCGAGCCAGGCGTAGCGCGTCTGCTCGGTCAGGTAGCCGACGGCGAAGGCGATCAGAAGGGCCAGGGAAATGCACCCGGACATCACCCAGCCTTTGGCATCCAGGGCGAGAAAATCCGAACGGATGCGCCGGTTGGCGCGAAATTCGTAGCTGGCGAATGCGAAGCAGATCAGTGTGGCGGCCCCGGCATACAGCGAGGCCAGGCCGAACTCCAGCGGCGTGCCGCCGGACAGCAGGTTGGCCACGGCGTTGATCAGCGCGTAGGCCGCCACCCCGCACAAGAGCGTGCCGTTGAGCGCCAGTACCATGGGCTCCAGGTGCCAGAAGCCCATGTTGAAACGCTCGGCCAGGCGGCGGCTGGCCTCGTTTTGCGTGGTGTGCCGGAGAATCAGGGTGGAGACCACCAGAGCCAGGCCGCTCATGCTGGCGTCGGCCAGGGAGTAGACGCCATCGAAAACGATGGAGAACGATCCGGATGCCAGGCCGATGACGATTCCCAAGCCGCCCACCAGCAGGGTCATGGCGATCGAGCCGCGCAAGATGCCCTGTTCCGTTTTCATCGCCATCTGCACGCTCCCTTTTCGGAAAAAACCGTAAGGATACCGGTCCCGTTCAGCCGCTGCTGGCAGGCTTGTTTAGCGCCTGTTTCAGGCCGAGGAGTTCAGCGGTTTACCGTGCAGGCTGCGCCGCCCGAAGATCAGCATGATGACCACCAGCACGCAGCCGATCAGGATCGCCCCCGCGGACAGCACGAAGATGCTGTGCCGGTCATTACCCTCGATGAACAGGCTCAGCAGGGTCGGCGCCGCGGCGGCCGATGCCACCTGCACCACGCCGACCAGCTTGGTCAGGCGGCCGGCCGGGTCGTGGGTCACCACAGAGGACATGTAGTAGGACAGCGCCAGGTTCCAGCCGAAGTTCATCAGAAACACCGCGATCATCAGATCGGACGCCGTATGGATGCGCGTGGCCAGCATATAGATGGCGCCCAGCACGGCCAGCGAACCAGTGAGGATCATTGGCACGCGGCCCAGGTGCCGCCCTGCCACACTGGGCAGCGCCGCGCCAGGCAAGCCGCCGAGCAAGCCGATGCTGATCGCCCAGCCGATGTCCACCGGCGCGACGCCCGCCTCGCTGGCGATGCCCTCGACGAAGCCCCACAGCGAGTAGATCGACAGTTGCAGGAACAGCATGCCGAGCAAGGAGCAGACTCCGATCAGGGGCAGTCCGGACAGCAGCGGCTCGCTGGATACCTGGCGATCCTCCAAACGCTGCCTGACCGGCAGGCAGAAGCACACCAGGCAGACCAACAGGAACCAGGCGGCCAGGTAGTAAATCGCCCCCGCGAAGCCCTTCCACTCGGCGATCATCGGCAGAATCACCGCGCTGCTGGCGAACAGGCCGGTCTGCACGAACAGCAGGATGCCGAAGGAGCGATCCGGCCCGTTCATGCGGCCCAGGCAATAGATGGCGTAGGAATACAGGATGCCCGAGCAAATGCCCGAGATGCAGCGCAGCACCAGCAGCGTGTCGAGCCCGCTGATACCGGCAGTGGCGGCGTTGGCGACCAGCAGCAGGAGCGCCGTGCTCAGGGCGATGGTGCGTGGGCCGAGAAAGCGCAGCATCGGCACGTACAACAGTGTGCCGACGATGGAGCCGCACATCTCGGCGGACATGGTCCAGCTCTGCTGGGTCAGCGTCAGTGCCAGGCGCTCGGTCAGCAGGCCGATGAAGATCGGCTGCACGCCGATGACGAGAATCGAGGCCGCGGCAATGAAGATGCACGCGGCACGCACTACGGTTTGATTAGCGATGTTCATGGTCGTTACCCGCCGGCTCGGCCACGGGGTGGCCTGCCGCTTCAGTGAAATTCATCAATGCCGATAAGGAAAGCTGGTCAGGTGAGCCGATAGCAGTGAATGGCGACCTGCTCCGCAGTGGGGTAGATCACCTTGCCGATCATCACGCTGCGGGTCAGCCAGTCGAGCCGTCCGCTCGCCACCTGAAAACGCGGTGAGCAACTGCATCGGTACTCCTGCTCGGGAATGGGCCAGATGCCCTGCGCTTCCAGCTCGCGGCCCTTGTCGCTGAGCACGATCAGGCCGGTGTTGTGGATGTTGATCCACTCACCGCGGTCGCTCAGCAGGCTGTATCGAGCATCCAGCTCACCCACGCCGTCGCTGCGCTGAAGATAGAAATCGGCGCCGCCGGCGATCACCTCGCCGCGCACCTCCAGGCCTTCGAAATGGCCACCGCGTATCCGGTAGTTGCTGCGTTGGCCATCCGGGCAGGTGCCCAATCCATCGCCCGGGGCGATCGCCACATGGATACTCATCACCCATTCCAGGGTCGGCACGCCGAGCCCGGTTTGCGCTGTCGTCGTCATCACGCACTCCTGCGCCCCGAGGGGCGTCTGTGGCTCGGTTTCAGTAGCGGTAGGTGAAATACAGTTCAAGGGCGCTGAATTGATCGTCGTCGCCAAACGCCTGCCTGGCCGCCGACTTGGCCTGCACCCAGTTGTACGAGAGCGAGCTGTAGAAACGCTCGTTGGGCGTCCAGTCGAGATACACCACGGTCTCGTCGGCGAAGCGGCGGTCGTCCACCGCGGCGCCGCGGAAGTTCTTTTCGTCGAGCCAGAACTGATAGTGGATGGCGCCCAGTGTGAGGGTATCGGTGAGGCGGTTCTTGATGGAGAACTGCTGAACCCGCTCGTTGCTGTTGAACAACAGGTAGTTGCCCACCACGTCACCGACCAGCCAGGTGCTCCAGTCCACGAAGCCCTTGCTGAGCGGGTCCCAGGCTTTCTGGGTGTTGTCGCCCAGGTCGTCGTCACCGGAGAACACCGCATAGCGATAGCCGAGCGTGGGGGTGAAGGGTAGCGCCTGGAACTGGTAGTCGGCCTGGGCGTACCAGGCCTTGGCGTCGTACTTGAGGGAGCCGTCGCCGCCGCGCTGCACGGCGTACTCGCCATTGAGGGTCAGGTTCGGCACGCCCGGCAGGTGGCCGCTCAAGGCGCGCAGGTTGAAGACCTGCATGCCGTCGCGGCGCACGGCGTTGCTGCGTGTGCTGGCCAGGGTGTCGACTTCCATGGCCATGGCGCCGAGCGTCACCTGGCCGTCGAGGTCGTAGTCCAGGTTGGCGCCGTTCATGCGGTAGTCGCCATAGTGGTCGTCGGTGCGCAGGGTGAACGCTTGCGCCTGCACCGGGCCATGGCTCCAGGCCAGGATGGCCGAGTCCTTGAAGGCGGTGCGCGGGCCGAGCCAGTAGGCGCCGTCGTCGAGCAGATCGAGGTTGCCGTCCATGACGATGAAGCCGCTGCCGATGATGTAGTTCTGCCGGCCAGCGGTGAACCTCCAGTCGCCCGCTCGCACGCCGGCGTAGAGTTCTTCGGTGGTCACCCGACCATCGGAGCTGCGCGAAGTGCCGCCGGCGTCACCGTCGCCAAAGGTGGTGGCGCCGACCACCGAGCCGCCGGCGAGCAGGCTGACGGTGTCGCTGAGCGAGTAGTCGAGGGTGATACCAGGCTTGAAGTAGAACTCCTGCCAGCCGATCTTGGTGCCGTCGTTTTCGCCGTTACGGGCGTCGATACGACCGGCACCGAAGTTGACGCCGCGGGTGGTGACGGAGGCGCCACCAACCGTCAGGTTGAGTTCGCCTTTGAGGTTATCGTGCTCGAACTGATAGCCCGCCAGGGCCGATTGGCTGGCCAGCGGAAAGCCGAGTGCGAGCAACACGCAGGGAAAGCGCTTGGACGTGTACATATGAAGCTCCTGTGTATTTTTCTTGTATTACAGGGCAGTGAGCGGTGGCCGAAAGCGACCACCGAATACCTGACGCAGCAGGCAGGAGCACTGGCGAACCGGCGCTCTTGAATCTTGTAATGGTTGATTCAGCCGTGCAGATGGGCGGTGATCGCTCGCAGCATGCGCACGGTGTCGATATCCAGTTCGGTGACCGCTTCGGGCAGCGACGACTGCTTGACGATCACCACGTCCGAGGCGCAATCGACGAACAGGTACTGGCCATGGATGCCAGCGGCCATGATGGCTGGGCTGTGATCGTTGAAGACGTACCACTGGCTGCGGTAAGAAGCGCCCGGCGTCCACTCGGAGAAGTCCTTGTGCACGCCGTAGACTGCCGGATCGGCGCCGGCCGCGATCGCTTCGATCACCTGTTTATCGATGACCTGCCGACCGTCGACCATCCCGCCGTTGCCGAGCATCAGGCCGAAGCGTCCCATGTCGCGCAACGTGGCATTGAAGCCGGCACCGGCGACGCTGCGACCCCAGGGATCGGCCATGAAGTAGCCGTCGCGCTCGCAGCCTAGCTGTTGCCATACCGCCTGCAACTGCTCGGCGCAGGCCACACCGCTGGCGCGCTCCATCACCCAGGCCAGCACCTCGGTGGTGGCCGTGACGTAGTGGAACAGGCCGCCGTGCTCGCAGCGTTTGCGCAAGGAAGGCAGGTACTGATACAGCGACGCGTACTGGGCATATTCGGGCAGCGCCGGTTTGAAGCCACAGGCGTAACCGTATTGGGAGCTTTCCGAACTCGGGTCGTCGTAGATCTCGCTGTAGTGAACGCCTACCGCCATGTCGAATAGCTGGCGCACGGTGGCGTCGCCAAAGGCGCTGCCGGCCAGCTCCGGCACGTAGTGCTGGGTCTGGGCGTTGGCGTCAAGCAGGCCGTCGTGGATCAGTTGCTCACCGAGCACGCCGATCAGCGACTTGGTGACCGAGAACATGATGTGCCGGTCGCTGGCGACCTGACCGTTGAAGTAGTTCTCGTAGACCACACGCCCCCTGTGCAGCACCAGAAAGCTGTCGGTCTTGCTGGCCTTGAGGTGGTCTCGCACCTGCACGGTACGACCGCAGACACTTTCGAAACTCAGGCCTTCGACTTCCACCGGAGCGTGGGCCAGCACTGAGCTGGGCCGCGAGCCGGCGGCGACGTCGATGCTCGGGCGCAGACGCGCCAGATTGCGAAAGCCCCAACGGTTGAAGGGTGGCGACATCCAGTTGGCCCAGGTCACACGCTTTTCGGGCTCGGCAGGGAAACCCTGCATCAGTACGGGTTCTTGTTCTTGTCTGTCGTACATCTCGCTGACTTCCGTATGACGGGAAACCAGGGAGCGGTCGAGAATCTGGTTCATGTGACGGATCCTGGAAGTGGCCCTGCGTGAAGCAGGTACGAGCAAATAATTAATCCTATTAATTTCTTTAGTCAATAAAATATTTTCCCAAGAAAACCTGGCCAGCTATGATGGCCCCATCTCATAAATGCCCAGGAGCGACGGTGAGCGGATTACGCGAGCGCCAGAAGGAATTACGCCGCACGGCCATTTCGGCAGCGGCCGTGGCACTTTTTCAGCGACAGGGCTTCCGCGAGACCACGGTCGAGCAGATCGCCCGTGATGCAGGCGTCTCGGCGCCCACGGTGTTCAAGTATTTCGGCAGCAAGCACGAGATCATCCTGGAGATGATCAAGGAGTCCGATCGCCGCGCCCTGGTGGATGTACGCCAACGCATCCGCGAGTTCGACGACCCGGTCGATGCGCTTTGCCATCTGGAACACCTGCTGGTCAGCTATGCCCTCGAAGTGCTGCCCGCCGCACTCTGGCGCGAGCTGCTGCCGCTGGTGCTGGTCGGCGGCGACACGGGCCTGCCCGAGGCTTACCGGCAGACGAACCGCGGCCTGCAGGGCGAGATCGCCAATGTATTGCGCGAGTTGCAGGAGACCGGCAAGCTGCGCGCCGATCTGGATGTCGAACTGGCTGCCTTTCTGCTCAACGATTATTCCCACCTGCAACTGCTGCGTCTGACCGCCAACGACCGGATGGACCGCCAGGCCCACGCAGCCAACGTGCGCAACACCACACGCCTGATCTTCGAGGGCATGCGCGCGTCGCCGTGATGGCCTTCAGACTTCATTAAGGTTGCGCCTCGATAGTGTCTCCACCGCCTGGTCGCTGGAGCACCACCGATGATCGATACCGAATGGAACCTTGCCTTTCCCCTGCCTATCGGCCCCCACGCCGGGCGTGATCTGTCGCTGGCGCTGGTGCCGCAACAACACGCCGATCGTGAACCACTGGAGTGGTTCGTTCGCGAGTGCTTCGCCAACGTCCACCAGGCCGATATACGCCATTTCATGCCTACCCTGCTGGCCCTGCGCGACCCGCACGGCGCGTTCTGCGCTGCCGCCGGTGTGCGCACCGCCGACAGCGGCGCGCTGTTTCTCGAGCAATACCTGCAACAGCCGGTCGAGCGCGTGGTGTCCCGGCTCGCCGGCAGCACGGTGGAGCGCCGGCAGATCGTCGAGGTCGGCAACCTGGCGGCTCGCAGTGGCGGCAGCGCACGGCTGATCATCGTGGTGATGACCTGGCTGCTGGCCCACCGCAAACTCGACTGGGTGGTGTTCACCGGTGCCGCCTCGCTGATCAACAGTTTCCAGCGCCTGGGTCTCAACCCGCTGCTGCTCGGTGATGCCGATCCGCAGCGCCTGGGCAGCGAACAGCACAATTGGGGCCGCTACTACGCCGGGCGCCCGCAGGTGTTCGCCGGCAGCATCCGCGCCGGTCTGGCCCATCTGCAGGTCAGTGGCATGGCCGCGCGCCTGGGCCTGCCGGCCTCCCTGGAGCACAGCCATGCTGCCTGAGCTGAATGATTTCAAGGCGCTGTTGCTGCTACATGCTCATCGCCAACCATCGCGCCCGGCGCTGCGCGACGAGACCGAAAGCATCGACTACGGGCAACTGTGGAGCGAGATCGAAACACGCAAGGCGCTGCTGCTCGCCCAGCCCGGCAGAACCTTCGCACTGATCATGGACAACGGCCCGCAGATGCTGCTCTGGGACCTGGCCGCGCTATTCGCCGGCATTCCCTGCGTGACCCTGCCGCCGTTCTTCACCTGGGCGCAGACCGCCCATTGCCTGGAGCAAAGCGGCGTCGACTTGCTGCTGAGCGACGCGCCCCTGGCCGAACGACTGGGCGCAGCGGGCTTTCGCCAGGCCGGTGGTTTCTGGATGCGCGAGCCCTCGGCGGGCGAGCCGTTGCCGAGCGGCACCGCCAAGGTCACCTACACCTCGGGCACCACCGGCGCGCCCAAAGGCGTGTGCCTGAGCGCCGAAGCCCTGCTGCGCGTGGCCAGGGAGCTGCACGCCGCCAGCCGAACGGCCGCGCCACGTAATTACCTGGCGCTGCTGCCGCTGGCGGTACTGCTGGAAAACCTGGGTGTATACGCGGCCCTGCTGGCCGGCGCCAGCGTCACCCTGCTGCCCCAGCCGAGCCTGGGCATCGAAGGCGCCACGCGGGTCGACTGGCCGCGGCTGCTCGGCCAACTGGTGCGCCAGCAGGCGCAGAGCCTGATCCTGGTGCCGCAATTGTTGCTCGGCCTGATCACCGCCCTCGAACACGGCCAGCTGGATGCCGGGCAATTTCATTTCGTCGCCGTCGGCGGCGCGCGGGTCAGCGATGAGCTGCTCGAACGTGCCGCGCAGCTCAACCTGCCGGTGTACCAGGGTTACGGGCTGTCCGAATGCGCCTCGGTGGTGTGCCTCAACACCCCGGCGTACAACCGCCCTGGCAGCGTCGGTCGCCCCCTGCCCCACGTGCAGCTGCGCATCGCCGATGACGGTGAAGTGTGGGTGCGTGGCTCGGCGCTGCTGGGTTACCTGGGCGAGGCACCATTGGCCGGCGACTGGCTGGCCACCGGCGATATCGGCCTGCTCGACGCCGACGGTTATCTGTTTCTCAAGGGCCGCAAGAAACACCAGTTCACCACCAGCTTCGGCCGCAACGTCAACCCCGACTGGGTCGAGGCCGAACTCACCCAGCGCGGGGTGATCGCCCAGGCCTTCGTGCACGGCGAGGCCATGGATCACAACATCGCCCTGCTCTGGCCGGTCGACCCCGAGTGCAGCGACGAGGCCCTGAAGCACAGCGTTGCCTGGGCCAACATCGAGCTGCCCGACTACGCCCGGGTGCACCAGTGGCAACGCCTGGCCGAACCCTTCACCGCGGCCAACGGCCTGCTCACCAGCAACGGTCGCCTGCGCCGCGTGGCCATCCTGGCCCGCTATGCCCATCGCTTTTCAACCCCCGTTGCCCCCAAGGAGCAGCCATGAGTTTCTTCGACGAATTGCAACAAGCCACCGCCCGTGAACGCCAGGCGCTGTACGCCACGCCGGTGATCCGCGATGCGCTGGCCGGCCAGGTCAGCCTGGAGGCTTATCGCGCCTTCCTGACCCAGGCCTACTACCACGTGCGCCACACCGTGCCGCTGATGATGGCCTGTGGCGCGCGCCTGCCGGCACGGCTGGAATGGCTGCGTGGCGCAGTGTGCGAGTACATCGAGGAGGAATACGGCCACGAGCAGTGGATTCTCGATGACATCCGCGCCTGCGGCGGCGATGCCGACAGCGTGCGCGACGGCCAGCCGTCGTTGCCCATCGAGCTGATGGTGAGCTTTCTCTACGATCTGATCGCCCGCGGCAATCCGGTCGGTCTTTTCGGCATGGTCAACGTGCTCGAAGGTACCAGCATCGCCCTGGCCACCCAGGCTTCCGAAGCCATCCGCGAAGGCCTGCAACTGCCGCCCACCGCGTTCAGTTACCTGGCATCCCACGGTTCGCTGGATGTCGGCCACATGAATACCTACCGCGGCCTGATGGACCGTCTCGACGAGCCCGCCGACCAGCAGGCGGTGATTCACGCCAGCAAGGTGGTCTATCAGCTCTACGCCGACATGTTCCGCGGCCTGCCGCGCCTCGAGCCGGCCCAGCGAGAGACCCGCCATGCGGCTGTCTGACTGCCGGGTAGTGCTTACGGGCGCCAGCGGCGGCATCGGCCAGGCGCTGGCCGAACAGCTATGCGCCGAGGGCGCTCAGGTGATCGCCGTGACGCGCCAGCCCCAGGCACTCGAGGCCCTGCAGCGCCTCTACCCGCAACGCATCCATCGGGTGGAGGCCGACCTGCGTGATGCCGCCGGCCGCTACGCCGTGCTCGATGCGGCGCGGCGCCTGGGCGGCATCAACCTGCTGCTCAACGCCGCCGGAGTCAACCGCTTCGCCCTGTTCGAGCAGGTCGATGACCGGCAGATCGACGACCTTCTGGCCGTCAACCTGGTCGCCACCCTGCAGCTGACCCGCGCCCTGCTGCCGACCCTGCGCAAGCAGCCCCACGCGCTGATCGTCAACGTCGGCTCGACCTACGGCTCGATCGGCTACCCGGGCTACGCGGTGTACTGCGCCAGCAAGTTCGCCCTGCGCGGCTTCTCCGAAGCCCTGCGCCGCGAGCTGGCCGATACCGCAGTGGACGTGCTCTATGTAGCCCCGCGGGCGACCCGCACCAGCATGAACAGCAGCGCCGCCATGGCCCTCAACGAGGCCCTCAACAGCCGCGTCGACGAGCCCCAGCGCGTGGCGTGGCAGGTGACCGGCGCCATCGAGCGCAACCTCGCCGAGCTGTACCTGGGCTGGCCGGAAAAAATTCTGGTGCGCCTCAACGGCCTGTTGCCCGGCCTCGTCGACCGGGCGATCCGCAAGCAACTGCCGATCATCCATCGCATCATTCACTCCACCGAGATGCCACCCCGATGAAAAAGACCCTGGTTCACCTCGCCCTGGCCCTCGCCGCCCTGGGCATGCAAACCCGGCGCCTGGGCGCTGGACGCCGCCGGCACCCAGCAGCTGCAAGACATTCAGCAACGCTGGGCGCAGATTCAGTACGCCACCGCAGACGACCACAAGGTCGCCGAATTCGAGAAGCTGGCCGGGCAAGCCGAGGCCTTCACCCAGGCCCAGCCGAAAGCCGCCGAGGCGTGGATCTGGAAAGGCATCGTCACCAGCAGCTGGGCCGGAGCCCAGGGCGGCCTCGGTGCGCTGGGCAAGGCCAAGCAATCGCGCAGCGACCTGGAAAAGGCCCTGCAGCTCGACCCCGACGCCTTGCAGGGCTCGGCCTATACCAGCCTGGCGGCACTCTATGATCGGGTGCCGGGCTGGCCCATCGGCTTCGGCGATGCACAGAAGGCCGACGAGTTGCTCCGGCAGGCACTGCTGATCAACCCGGACGGCATCGACAGCCTGTATTTCTGGGGTGATCATCTGGCCCGCGAGGGCAAGTACGCCGACGCCAAGGCGGCGCTGCTCAAGGCCCGCCAGGCAGCGCCACGCCCCGGTCGCGAGCTCGCCGACAAGGGTCGCCAGCGCGAGATCGCTGCTTTACTGGAGCAAGTCGAGCACAAGCTCGACTGATCGCCACCACCTGACCGAGGACACCCATGCGACTGCTTCTGGTGGAGGACGACCTGCCGCTCGGCGAAGGCCTGCGCGCGGGCCTGCAAGCCGAGGGTTACACCGTCGACTGGCTGCACGACGGCGCCAGCGCGGTGCACGCCCTGCTCAGCGAAACCTTCGACCTGCTGGTACTCGACCTGGGCCTGCCGCGCCTGAGCGGCATCGGGGTGCTGCAACAGCTGCGCAAGAGCGGCTCGCACCTGCCGGTGCTGGTACTTACCGCGCGGGACGAAACCCGCGACCGCGTCGCCGGCCTGGATGCCGGTGCCGACGACTATCTGGCCAAGCCGTTCGACCTCAACGAACTCAAGGCGCGTATCCGTGCCCTGCTGCGCCGCAGCGCCGGTCGTGGGCGGGCGTTGATCGAACACGCCGGCATCACCCTCGACCCGACCAACCAGCAGGTGCATTACGCCGGCAACCCGGTGCCCCTGACGCCGAAGGAATACCTGCTGCTCCACGAACTGCTCGCCCATCCGGGCAAGGTGTTCACCCGCGAGCGCCTGGTGCAGCTGCTCTACGGCTGGGACGAAGAAGCGGAAAGCAACACCCTGGAAGTGCACATCTCCCACTTGCGCAAGAAACTGTTCAGCGAGCTGATCAGGACCGTGCGCGGCATCGGCTATCTGGTGGAGACCTGAGATGACTTCGTTGCGTCGCCGCACCCTGGTGCTGGTGCTGGGCCTGTTGCTGCTCGGCACCCTGACCATCAGCGGCTACAACTTTCATGACAGCCGCCACGAAATCGGCGAGATCTACGACGCCCAGTTGGCCCAGAGCGCCCGGCTGCTGCAGGGTGCCATCCAGGCGAAGCTGCCGGACGAGCAGCGCCAGGCGCTCTACCGCGCCTTCAACGCCGCATTGAGCCAGGCCGGCAGCCACCGCATCGGCCACCCCTACGAGGGCAAGATGGCCTTTCAGGTGTGGGACAAGGAGGGCCACAGTCTGATCCGTTCCTCCAGCGCGCCGAGCTTCGAGCGGCCGCCGATCACCCCCGGCTTCTCCGACCAGACCCTGTACGACGTCAACTGGCACGGCTTCCTGCTGCCCGATGACCGCCACGGCCTGCTGATCTGGGTGGGCGAGCGCGAGGACGTGCGCCAGGACCTGGTCAATCGCATCGTGCGCCACACGCTGATTCCCAACCTGATCGGCATCGTCGTGCTGTCGGCGCTGATCTGGCTGGCCATCGGCTGGGGCCTGCGGCCCTTGCAGAACATGGCGCAGATCATCCGCAAGCGTCATGGCGGCTCGCTGGAACCCTTGGAGCTCACCCCATTGCCCAGGGAGCTGGAACCGATGCAGGCAGCGCTCAATCGCCTGTTGTCGCAGATCGAGCAGTTGCTGCAACGCGAGCGACGCTTCATCGGCGACGCTGCCCACGAAATGCGCACACCTCTGGCGACCCTGCGCATCCATGCCCAGAACGCCCTGCAGGCCACGCAAGCCGAGCCACGCGACAAAGCCCTGAATCATCTGGTTGGCGGCGTCGATCGACTGACCCGGGTGGTCAACCAGCTGCTGACCCTGGCCAGGGTCGAGCCGCAGGTCGCTCGCCAGGCCTGGCAACCCGTCGACCTGGAAATCACCGTACGCGAGGCCCTGGTAGAGCTGACGCCCTGGATGCTCGGCAAGGGCCTGGAGCTGGCCCTGGAGGTGAAGCCCGGCCGCCACCTGATCCACGGCGATGCGCAACTGGTCGAAATCGCTCTGCAGAACCTGGTCACCAACGCCGCCAACTTCTCGCCCGCAGGCGCCGAGGTGGAGGTGGAGGTGAGGCTGGAGACCGACGAGCGACAGCAGGTCTGCCTCAGCGTGCGTGACCACGGGCCGGGCATCGACGAACAGAAGATCGAGCGCCTGTTCGAGCGCTTCTACAGCCGCGACAACCCTGGCGGCGCGGGCCTGGGCCTGTCCATCGTGGAGATGATCGCCAGCCACCTGGGCGGCAGTATCGCCCTGAGCAATCACCCGGACGGCGGCCTGCAGGCCACCCTGGTGCTGCCCTGTGCGCCCCACGACGAATCCTGATTTTTTTCCAATCGTAATCCCGAGAGGTCACCATGAGCAGTACCGGCACCCCCCATCGCGACGCCGCTCGGACGCCGCCCCGCTACAGCGCCGCCAGCCGCCGGCTGCACTGGCTGATGGCCGTCCTGGTGGTGCTGGCCTACATCCTGATCACCAGCCGCAGCTGGTTCGAAAGAGGCAGCGATCCGCGGCTATTCGTGGTGCAGGGCCACTTCTGGGTAGGCATCGCGGTATTCGCCCTGGTGTTGCCTCGCCTGCTGGCACGCTTCGCCAACCCGACACCGGCAATCGTGCCGCCGCTCGCCCCGCTGACCCACCTAGCCTCCAGGATCACCCACGTTGCTCTGTACGCCTTCCTGCTGCTGCAACCGGCGTTGGGCATGCTGGTGGTGTTTCTAGAACGCGGCGGTATTCCCCTCGGCGGGCTGATGCTGCCCTCACCCTTCGAGCTGAACCCGCACCTCGCCCACCGCATCGAGGACCTGCACATCACCGTCGGCACCGCGTTCTACTACGTGATCGCCCTGCATGTCGCCGCTGCGCTCTGGCACCACTTCGCGCGCCGCGACAACGTGCTCAAACGCATGATCTAGACGCAGCCCAGCCATCGGACGGCCGCCTGGAACACCCCGGCGCAGATCAAAAAATACGGATTCTTTATGCGCCACTAGTTGTGTCCGGAGCGTTTTTCGAGGTAAATCGCGTCCAGATATTTCAGGTGGCGTGATTCGCGCCTGGGCATGCAACGGAAAAAACTTTGGTCACGGGCAGATTCAGCCCGCCCCAGGCACCGTTCGGCCCTCGCAGACGCCACCCGCGAACCGACTGCACGCTGCCGGGCATTGCCTGGTGGCGTGCCTTGGCATTCCACGGGTAGAGAGCATCGCAGGCATGGCAAACCGCTTCAGCGCTCACCCTACGACCGCCGACCGCAACGCAGGCTGCCCGGCCCTTCACCAGGGCCGGCAGCTACCAGGCACCGCATCGATCAACAACACCACGCGCTGCCTGGAACAACCCACCTCTCTCACGAGCCAGACGTAACCTTCCATGTTCGAACTATTCAGCGGGCTTGATGCCTGGTTGGCGCTGAGCCTCGCACTCGCCCTGCTCTTCGTCCTCACCTTCGAATTCATCAACGGTTTCCACGACACGGCCAACGCCGTGGCCACGGTCATCTACACCAAGGCCATGCCGCCAAACCTGGCGGTGGTCATGTCCGGCATCTTCAACTTCCTCGGCGTGCTGCTGGGCGGCGTCGGCGTGGCCTATGCCATCGTTCACCTGCTGCCGGTGGAGCTGCTGATCAACGTCAACACCAGTCGCGGCCTGATCATGGTGTTCTCGCTGCTGGCTGCGGCCATCACCTGGAACCTGGGCACCTGGTATTTCGGCATCCCGGCGTCCAGCTCGCACACCCTGATCGGCTCGATCCTCGGCGTCGGCCTGGCCAACGCGCTGCTCACCGACATCCCGCTGGGTGACGGCGTGAACTGGCAGAAGGCGATCGATATCGGCCTGTCGCTGGTGTTCTCGCCGGTGGCCGGCTTCGTGGTCGCCGCCCTGCTGTTCCTGGCGCTCAAGTACTGGATGCCGACGCCCAAGGTGCACAGCACGCCGGTGGTGCGCAAGGAAACCAAGGGCAAGAACAAGCCGCCGTTCTGGAACCGCCTGGTGCTGATCGTTTCGGCCATGGCGGTGAGCTTCGTGCATGGCTCCAACGACGGCCAGAAAGGCATCGGGCTGATCATGCTGGTGCTGATCGGTATCGTGCCGGCCAAGTTCGTGCTGGACCTGAACAGCACCACCTACCAGATTTCCCGTACCCGCGATGCGGCCGTGCACCTGGGCGAATTCTACCAGCGCAACGCGCCGACCCTCAGCGAATACCTGGCCCTGGGCCAGGCTGCCAATACCGAGCTGCCCAAGCAGTTCCGTTGCGATCCCAAGCTCACCGAGCCGACCATCAACGGCCTGCTGCGCACCCTCGATGGCGTCAACGACTACCGCGACCTCAGCGAAGAAGCGCGCATCGACATCCGTCGCTACCTGCTGTGCCTCGACGACTCGGCCAAGAAGGTCGGCAAGCTGCCGGACCTGCCGGCGCGCGAGAAAGCCGACCTCGACAAGCTGCGCAAGGACCTGACCGCCACCACCGAGTACGCGCCCTTCTGGGTGATCCTCGCCGTGGCCCTGGCCCTGGGCATCGGCACCATGGTCGGCTGGAAGCGCGTAGTAAAAACCGTCGGCGAGAAGATTGGTAAACAGGGCATGACCTACGCCCAGGGCATGAGCGCGCAGATCACCGCGGCCTGCGCCATCGGTCTGGCCAACGTCTACAGCCTGCCGGTGTCGACCACCCACGTGTTGTCCTCGGGCGTGGCCGGCACCATGGTCGCCAACCGCAGCGGCCTGCAGGGCAGCACCATCAGCAACATCCTGCTGGCCTGGGTGCTCACCCTGCCCACCTCCATGGCCCTGGCCGCCGGCCTGTTCTACGTCTCGACGCTGATCTTCGGCTGATCGAATAAACGAGGCCACCGTTCCGGATGCCTCGTCCTTTCACCAATCGTTACTTGCAGCCCCAGCGCATGCTCTGCGCGAGAATATGCGGGTGGCTGTCGATCGGTTCCCACTCATCCAGGAATTCGAAACCGTGCCGGCGGTAGAACTGCACGGCCCTGACGTTCTCCGGGGCGACTTCGAGAAACAGTGCATCGAGGGTCTGTTCCCGTTTCAGCGCGAGCCGCGTTGCCGCGAGAAATGGCCTCCGGTTAGGCGCAGGACGCAGGGAATGG
>NZ_MSXU01000015.1:627046-627408 GCF_001945375.1 Pseudomonas sp. PA1(2017) | reverse complement strand
TACCTTTTTTCAGGGATGACCCTATGTTCTTCCGCAATGGACCTGCGGCGGTATGCCTCTGCCTGTCCGCTCTGTCGCTGGCCGTGTCCGCGCAGACGCCTCCCATCGAACTGCCCGCCAACCGCCAAACGCCGCTGACCCAGGACCTGATCCGCGACCGTCAGGAGCGCCTGCTCGACGAGCAGCAGCAGCGCCTGCAGGAATTGCAGCAGTTGCCGGGCAAACGTGCCGAGCCGACGGCGCCGGCAGCAGCCGAGGACGAGCGCTGCTTCGCCATCGAGCAGATCGAGATCAGCGGTGCCAGCCTGCTGTCCGAGGCTGACCGCGCGACCATTCTCACCCCGTTCGCCGACAGCTGCCTG
>NZ_MSXU01000015.1:626134-627036 GCF_001945375.1 Pseudomonas sp. PA1(2017) | reverse complement strand
CGGCTACGTGACCACTCGGGCCTACCTGCCGCAGCAGGATCTGTCGGCCCGCACCCTGAAAATCACCGTGGTCGAAGGTCGCCTCGAAGGCCTCGACAGCTCCGCCCTGGCCAGTGGCCGCGAACTGGCCATGAGCTTTCCCGGCGAGGCGGGCGAGATTCTCAACCTGCGTGAGTTGGAGCAACTGGTCGATAACCTCAATCGCCTGCCGTCGCGCCCGGCCCAGCTGGAACTGGTGCCGGGGGAGCAGGTGGGCGGCAGCCGCGTCGGCCTGAAGGGCGAGCGCAGCAAGCCGTGGCACGCCAACCTCAATCGCCATAACGATGGCCAGCGCAGCACCGGCGAGCAGCAGTGGGGCCTGGGCCTGACCTGGGACAGCCCGCTGGGCCTGGCCGATCAACTGAGCCTGCGTGCCAGCCGCGATGCGGTCAGTGACAGTTACCGCCACTCCCACGCCCAGAGCCTGTCCTACAGCATCCCTTATGGCTGGTGGCGCGTGGACTACAGCTACAGCCAGAGCTACTACCGCACCCTGGGCCAGAGCAACGGCTTTCCTTTCGAGACCGATGGCGACAGCCAGCAGCATGCCCTGCGTGCCGAGCGCGTGCTGCACCGTGACAGCGTCAGCAAGACCGCCTTCAACACCGGCCTGAGCCATATCCGCACCAACAACTTCATCCTGGGCAACCGCATGGACCTGTCCAGCAACCGCTTGAGCGAATGGCAGCTGGGCTTCAACCATGGCCGGCGTATCGGCAGCGCCTTCGTCAACGCCGACATCGGCTGGCAGCGCGGCATTGGCGCCTTCGATGCTCAGGGCAACGGCAATCCTCGCGGTGACCAGCCCGTGGCGCGCTACAACAAATACAGCCTGACCCTGAGCTACCTGCAGCCCTTCAGCC
>NZ_MSXU01000015.1:626015-626124 GCF_001945375.1 Pseudomonas sp. PA1(2017) | reverse complement strand
CAGCGGCGGTTACTGGCGCAACCAACTGCGCTGGACGCGGCCGGTCACCTGGGCGCCGCTGCAACCCTTCGTGCAGCAGTACGGCGCGGCCCTGGCCTATGACGTCGGT
>NZ_MSXU01000015.1:624958-625337 GCF_001945375.1 Pseudomonas sp. PA1(2017) | reverse complement strand
CGCCCTGATCCTTGCCGGCGTGATGTTCCTCAATCCCATCGTCGCTTCGGCGGCGCAGCTGGCCGTGGATGCCCAGGCAGGCGGCAACACCAGCCTCGACCGGGCCGGCAATGGCGTGCCCATCGTCAACATCGCCACGCCAACCGGCAGTGGCCTGTCGCACAACAAATTCACCGACTACAACGTCGGCGGGCAGGGGCTGATCCTCAACAATGCCACCGAGCGGCTGCAGAGCACCCAGCTCGGCGGCATCATCGTCGGCAACGGCAACCTGCAGGGTCGCGCTGCCGGCGTCATCCTCAACGAAGTGACCGGCAGCAACCGCAGCCAGCTCAAGGGCTACACGGAAGTGGCCGGGCAGGCCGCACACGTGATCGTT
>NZ_MSXU01000015.1:615427-624281 GCF_001945375.1 Pseudomonas sp. PA1(2017) | reverse complement strand
CGGTACCGAAGCCGGTGTAGGCGTGAAACTGGCCGGTGATATGGCCGCCAGCGCCGGGGATATTCGGATCGATGCCAATGGGCAGTTGACCCTCAATAATGCGGCGGCCAGCGAGCAGATCGCGGCACGCGCCGAGAGCGTTGAAATCCAGGGGCAGGTATATGCCGGCAGCCGACTCGATGTTCAGGGCACAGAAGGTCTGGTGAACCGTGGCAGTCTGGCTGCTCGTGACCGGATAGAGCTGACTGGCAGCGCTAGCTTGACCAACGAGGGCCATGTCGAAGCCGGAGTGAATGACGACAACAGCCGCAATGACGTGGGCAGCGTCTTGCTCGCGGGCAAGCAGATACGTAACGCGGGCAGCGTGGTTGCCAGCCGTGATCTGCAGGTAGATGCCAAGGGCTTGCTGGATAACCGCGACGGCCAGTTGCTGGCCGAGGGCAATGCCCGAGTCGACAGCACCCAGCTCGACAACCACAAGGGGCGCATCGTCGCCGATGGCAACCTCGCACTGCGCAGTGGCCAGCTCGACAATGCTCAGGGACGTGTCGCTGCCGGCCAGGCGCTTGAGGTCAACGCGACCGGACTGGCCCAGCAGGGCGGTGTGCTCAACAGCGGGGCAGGCCTGAGTGTCGACCTTGCCGGTGGCAACCTGGACAACCGTGCGGGGCTGGTCAATGCCGGGCAGGCGCTGCGTATAGACAGCGCCGCCAAGATCGACAATACGGCAGGCGAAATTTCCAGTCGCCAGGGTGCGCAGGTGGCGGCGGCTTCTCTGGATAATCAGGGCGGCAAGCTGCTGGCCGAAACCACGCTCGAGTTGACGGGGGAGCGCCTGCAAAACCGTGCTGGCCGTATCGCAGCCAATGGTGATCTGCAACTGGTGCTCGACGATATCGACAACCGCGGCGGGACGGTTTCCAGCCGAGCCAGGGTAACGATGGCCGCACAGGGCCTGGACAACAGCGACCAGGGCAAGGTGATCGGTGCGCACCTGGTGCTCACCACGCAGCGCCTGCTCAATCGTAATCAGGGCCTGATTCACGGGCAGGGCAATACGCAGGTTGCCGGCGCTTGGCTGGACAACAGCGGCGGCTCGCTTTTTGCGGGTGAAGACTTGCGCGTCCGGCTCGCGGCGCGGGACGAGCTCGACGGTGGGCTGATCAATACTGATGGTCTGCTGGGTAGCGAGGGTGCGCTCAACGTCAGTGCCGCGCGTCTGGATAATCGCCAGGGCGATGTTTCCAGCGTTCGAGACTTGAACCTGAACCTGCTAGGAGAGCTGAGCAATCAGGGTGGCCGGGTGCTTGGTGACGCGGCTCTGAAGCTGCGCAGTGGCGACCTGAGCAACGATCAGGGGCTGATCTCGGCCGGCTCCACGCTCGCGCTGCACGCCGCGCAGATCGCCAACCGCAAGGGGCGTATCGCCGCTAACGGGCCGCTTGAACTGACGGCCAACGGTCTGCAGCAACAGGGTGGCGAGCTGTTCAGCAAGACCAGCCTGGCCCTTGACCTGCAGGGCGGCGTTCTCGACAACGCGGCTGGTTTCATCAACGCCCCTGGTGCGTTACGGCTCAACGGCCTTGGTGCGGTGAATAACCGAGGGGGTGAAATCTCCAGTCGCCAGGGCTTCGACCTGGCAGCGAGCAGCCTGGACAACCGCAGCGGCAAACTCATCAGCGAGCAGGACCTGCGCGTCAGCGTTTCTGGCAGCCTGGACAATCGAGGGGGTAGCCTGGCCGGTCGTCAGGTAGAGGTCAACGCTGCGGCGCTGGACAATGGCGCTGACGGCCTGCTGCGTAGCCAGGGCCGACTCGATGTCGGGATAAGCGGCACGCTGGCCAACTAGGGCGGCGAACTGCTGGCCGAAGGCGATCTGAATCTGCTGGCACAGCGGTTGGATAACCAGAAAGGCCGGGTCGCGGCCAATGGTCCACTGAGCGTGACGGTTGGCGACATCGACAACCGCGGCGGTGAAATATCCAGCCGTGGCACTGTCGGTCTGAACACCACCACACTCGACAACAGTGACGGTGGCCGCCTGCTGGCGGCGCACCTGAACCTGGCGGCTGCGCGTCTGCTCAATCGCGACAAGGGGCTGATCTTCGGGCGTGATCAGCTTCAGCTCGGCGCTGCTCACCTGAACAATTCCGGCGGTACGCTCGCCAGCGATACTCGCATGCTGATCGAACTCGCTGCTCGTCCCGGTGACCTGGCCCACGATGGCCAACTGATCAACAACGCGGGAAAAATCAGTAGCGAAGGCACGCTGAGCGTCACCGCCGCCACGCTCGACAACAGCGCGGGGAGCCTTTCCAGCGCGGGTGCATTGCAGGTCACCAGCCAGGGCGCACTGCTCAATCAGCAGGGGCGTCTGCTCACCGATGCTGGGTTGCTGCTGCGTAGCGCCGGTCTGGACAACCGCCATGGCCAGATCTCCGCGGTGGAGCATCTGAGCGTCATCACCTGGCGTTTCGACAACGACAGTGGTCGCCTGACGGGTAACGCCAGTCTGGACCTGCAGGCCGACCAGATCGGTAACGCCCAAGGGCGTATTGCCGCCAGTGGCCCGCTGTCCGTGCAGGCCAGCGGTCTGGCGCAGCAGGGTGGTGAACTGTTCAGCCAGACCAGCCTCACCCTCGACCTTGATGGTGGCGACCTGAACAATGACGCCGGCTTGCTGCATGCCCCCGGCCAACTGTTGCTGAACAATCTGGGGGCGGTGAGTAACCGGGGCGGCGAGATCTCCAGTAGCCAGGGTTTCAGCCTGCTAGCGAATCGCCTGGACAACGCCAGTGGCCGACTGCTCTCCGAGCAGAACCTGACGTTGCGGATTCAGGGCGTGCTGGCCAACCTGGCAGGGTTGATCAGTGCCCGAGGCATCGACCTGCGTGCCAAGGATCTGAGTAACGACGCGGGCACACTCTTCGCCCGCGGCGACCTCGGCATCGACCTTACCGGCAACCTGAGCAACACCAGCAAGGGCCTCATTCAGAGTGCCGGCGATCTGCGCCTGAACAGCGGCACGCTCAACAATACCGACGGCACTCTGTTGGCCGGCAAGGCCCTTGAGCTGCGCAGCAACGGTGCGCTGGACAACCGCGACGGTGGGCTGATCAACAGCCAGGGCACCCTCACGCTCGACGCCGCTTCGCTGGACTCCAGCCAGGGAGGGGAAGTCTCGGCCAAGGTCGACCTGCAACTGACCCTCGACCGCCTGACTCAGCAGCAGGGCGCCTTGATTGGCGAAAGCTCTCTCAGCCTCGACCTGCGCCAGGGGGACCTGGATAACCGCCAGGGCCTGATCAGCAGCAACGGCCCGTTGACCCTGAGCAACCTGCGAGCCCTCGATAACGCAGTTGGGGAAATCTCCAGCCTCGGCGTGCTGGACCTGGCCGCCACCAGCCTGGACAACCGCAATGGTCGCCTGATCAGTCGGCAGTGGCTGCGCCTGAGCCTGGGCCAAGGCGACAATCGTGGCGGCCTGCTCTCCGGTTGGCAGGGCCTGCAGCTGAGTGGCAGCTCCCTCGACAACCGCCAGCGCGGCACGCTGTCCAGTCGCGATGGCGGCCTCGCCGTAGAACTCGCCGGTGCACTGCTCAACAGTGGCGAAGGCGCTCTAGTGGCTGCCGACCGTCTCGATATTCAGGCCGAGAGCCTGGACAACAGTGACCGGGGCATTCTTTCCAGTGGTGCGGGCCAGCGCCTGCGGATCACTCGGCAACTGGACAACCGCGCCGGGCAGATCGACTCCGCAGAGCGCCTGGTCATCGACGCCACTAGCGTCGCCAACGCGGGCGGTTTGTTGCAGGCGCAGCAAGGCCTGACCCTGAGCAGCGAGACCCTGGACAATAGCCATGGCCGCATCGCTGCCAGCGGTGCAGCCACGCTCAACGTCGACGGCACCCTGAGCAATGCTGCTGGGCAACTGGCCAGCGCCGGTCCCCTGAACATCACGGCCGATACCCTGAACAACCAGGGCGGCACGCTGGCCAGCCAGAGCACCGCCAAGCTCGTCGTCAGCGAGTTGGACAACAGTGGCAGCGCGACCCTGGCCGCCAATGGGGTGCTGGAGCTCGGTGTCGCCCAGGCGCTGAACAACAGCGCCGATGGGCTGATCTACAGCCGTGACGCTCAGGTGAATCTGAACGCCGCCAGTCTCGACAACAGCGGCGGAGCAATTCAGGGACAGGGCGATCTGCTGCTGAACATCGGCGGTGCCTTGAACAATCAGGCCGGCACTCTGCAGAGCCGTAGCGGTGCCGTCGACCTTACCGCTGCCAGCCTCGACAACCGCCAGGGTACCCTGGCCAGCCTCGAGGGCTGGGTGCGCACCCGTCTTTCCGCCTGGTTGCGCAACGGCGCCATCGGGCAGGGCGGTCTGATTCAGGGGCAGCACATCGACCTGCAGGTCGCTGGCAACCTCGACAACACTGCCGGGCGTATTCATTCCCTGAGCGGCGCGGCGACCTTGCAGGCCAGCGCCATCGACAACCAGAGCGGTACCCTGCATGCCCAGGGTGACCTGCTGCTGCGTGGCGGCGACCTGAACAACCAGGGTGGCACCCTCGGGGCGGCCACCATCACCTTGGAACAGGCTACCGACGCCATACTCGATAACCAGCAAGGCATCATCGAAAGCCGTGGCACGCTGCACGTGCAGGGCGGCAGCCTGAACAACCAGGGCGGCCAGCTACGCGCCCTGGGCAGTACCGGCACCACCTTCTTCAACCTGGGCGCGCTGCTGGACAACCGCGGCGGCACCCTGGAAACCGCCAACCGCGACCTGACCCTCAAACTCGGCAGCCTGCTCAACCACAATGGCAAGCTGCTGCACGCTGGCAGTGGTGAGTTCGGTGTAGCCCTGGCGCAGGTCGCCGCCGCGGGCGGCAGCTTCGTTACCCAGGGCGGCCTGACCCTCAAGGCCGACAGCTGGAGCAACGACAGCATCCTCCAGGCCGGGCACCTGACGCTGGACATCGGCACCTTCGAGCAGACGACCAATGGGCAACTGCTGGCCACTGGTTCGCTGACTGGCAAAGGCGGCAACTGGATCAACCACGGCCTGATCGCCAGCGACGGTCCCCTCGATCTGACCCTCAGCGGTGGCTACAGCGGCAACGGCCGGCTCACCAGCCAGGGTGCCATGGAGCTTGCCGCCGCCAGCCTGAGCCTCAGCGAAACCGCCAGCATTACTGCCGCAGGCACCGCCAGTTTCGTGCTCGGTGGTGCCCTGCTCAACAGGGGACGCCTGACCGCCACCGACAACCTCACCCTCAGCGCGGCCAGTGTGAACAACGCCGGCACCTTGGGCAGTGCCCAGCGCCTGACCCTGAGCACGCCGAGCCTTACCAACGAGAAGGGGCTGCTGTTCGGCGGCGACGACATGGTGCTGTATGTCGATACCTTCACAAACCGTTACGCGGATGTGTACAGCCTCGGGGCGTTGCTGATCACAGGTGATCCGGCTGATAAGCGGTCCAGCCGTTTCGAAAACGTATCCAGTACCGTTGAGAGCGCCAGGAACCTTGCCGTCAACGCCCTGGATATCATCAACCGCAAGGATGCCTTTGCCGTTTCCGAACGGCTGGTGTCGGGCAGCATCACTTTCCACTGCATTGACTGCAAGGGGCGCAATTTCGACTTCTATTACTTCCTTAACGAGCAAATAGAGCGGACCGTCTCCTCCGACTCACCAGCCTCCCTGATCCAGGCTGGCGGTAACCTCAAGCTCACTGGCAGCACGATCGAGAACAGTCACAGCACGATTTCCGCGGCTGGCAATATATTGCTCGTTGGCGATCAGGTATCGAACCTCGGCTCTGCCACCGAAAGCGTGAATCGCTATCGTCAATACCGTAATCCGCTCGATTCCGAGCGGCGAAGTGTTTTCCAGGGGCTGATCGCACCGAGCGGAGCGATTGCCCAGTACAACAAGTACAACGCGATATATGAGCACAGATATTCCGTTCGCGAAGATCGCAACCAGATCACTTATCTGCCGACTCGTTCCCAGGTTACTACCAGGCTGAACCGCGACTACAACCCCACAGTTCAGTACCCGGTTCCCGCAATCTTCAGCACCTACAGCCTTGTCGATTCGGTCGATACCGTCACCTCGACTGGCGTAGCTGCGGGGGCGGTGATCCAGGCCGGTGGCAATGTCACCGTGCAAAGCGCGAACGTCATCGAGAACGGTGTTCGCCGCAATGGGCAGGGCATCGCTCCTGGCACCTCGCGTGCCGGCGATACCAGCAGCGCTGGCAGTGGCTCGACCACCGTCGTGCGCCTCAACCCGCAACTCCCGGCCGACCTTGCACAGCAACAGGTGAATCCGCTGAACCTGCCTGGCTTCAGACTGCCTTCCGGCCAGAATGGACTGTTTCGCCTCAGTGGCCAGAGCGGCAGCGACAGCCAGGTACGTGAGGCCGCCGCTGCCCAGCAGTGGGTGTTGGCCGGCACAAGCCTCGAGCAGGCACAGCGTGAAGGCTCCGGCGCTGTACGGATAGAGGATGTGCGGGGCGATCAAAGCGGTCAGCTCCAGGCTGGCCTTGGCCAGCCGGTTGCAGTCGATAGACCGTCACTGGTTATTCAGCCCGGCACCCAGGTGACCGTCGAGGTATCCGCCGCTCAGGGTGGTGCGGGTAATCCGGTTTCCCAGGCCCAGGGCGTCATCGTGAACCCTGTCGCCCGGCCTCACAAATACCTAATCGAGACCAACCCGGCACTGACCGAACTGAGCCGCTTCCTCAGCTCCGACTACATGCTGGGCAAGCTGGGCTATGACCCCGACCAGGCGCAAAAGCGTTTGGGCGATGGTCTCTACGAACAGCGGCTGATCCGCGAAGCCATCCTGGCCCGCATCGGCCAGCGCTACCTGGCCGGGTTGACCAGCGACGAGGCGATGTTCCGCTACCTGATGAACAACGCCATCGCCAGCAAGGAGGCACTGAATCTGGGCCTTGGCGTCAGCCTGAGCGCTCAGCAGGTGGCTGCCCTGACCCACGATATCGTGTGGATGGAAGAGCAGGAGGTTCTAGGCGAAAAGGTTCTGGTGCCGGTGCTCTACCTGGCCCAGGCCGAAGGCCGCCTGGCCCCCAACGGCGCGTTGATCCAGGGCCGTGATGTGGCGTTGATCGGCGGTGGTGACCTCAGCAACCAGGGCACCCTGCGAGCCAGCGGCGCGTTGGATATACAAGGGAGAAACATCGCCAACAGCGGCCTCATGCAGGCCAACGAGCGCCTGCAAGTTCTGGCGACCGACAGCATCCGCAACGCCCAGGGCGGCATCATCGCCGGGCGCGATGTCAGCCTGGTCGCCCGTGAAGGCGACATAGTCAATGAGCGTAGCGTCACTCAACATGCGGCCAGCATAGGCTCCCATCGCTGGGGGCAGACCTACGTCGACAACGCTGCCCGCATCGAAGCCGCCGAGAGCCTCAGCCTGGCGGCTGGGCGCGACGTGAGCAACCTCGGCAGTGTCCTCGATAGCCGCGGCGACCTTACCATCCAGGCTGGCCGCGACGTTACCGTCGCTTCCGTGCAGGAGGGGCAGTACCAGACTCGCGGCAACTGGTTCGCCAATGAACGGGTAACACAGGTGGGCGCCCAGGTCAGCGCTGGGCGTGATCTGGATATCGCTGCCGGGCGTGACTTGGGTGTGGTGGCCAGCCGCGTGACGGCAGGCCGCGATATTGACCTCGGTGCCGAGCGTGATCTGGTGCTCTCCAGCGCCGCCAACGAGAGCCATTTTCTGTCGCGCAGTAAGAAAGTCACCCAAAGCCGTGATCAGATCACCCAGCAATCCAGCGAGATCCAGGCCGGTCGTGACATCAGCCTGGGAGCGGGCAATGACCTGAGCGTGATCGCCAGCCGTGTACAGGCGGGCAACGATGTCGACATCGACGCCAGCCAGGACATCAACATCCTGTCGGCCAAGGACGAAAGCGCCTCCTACTACTTCAAGAAGAAGAAAGGTTCATTCGGGCGCAGCAGCAGTAAACAGCAGGAAAGCTACAACAGCACCAACATCGCCTCGGTGATCGAGGCGGGCAACGATCTTACTGTCAACACCAGCAAGGCAGCCAATGGCGCCCTGAATCTCGACGGTGGTCGCGACGTCACCGTCATCGGCAGCCAGCTCACGGCGGGTAATGATCTGCTGGTTGGCGGTACCGGCGATGTAGCCGTGCTGTCCGGTGTCGAGGAGCATGGCTCCTACTCCAAGAAAACCAAATCCGGTTTCCTTGGCCTCTCCAAGAGCGGCAAGAGCCAACTCAAGACCAGCGCCACCCAGGTCGCCAGCGAACTGGAAGCGGGCAACGACGTAGTCATCGCGGCAGGCAACGATATTCGCCTGCGTGCCAGCACCACCGATGCCGGTAATGATGTTGAGCTGCGCGCCGGGTTGGTGAAGGACACGGGTGATATCAACCTGGTAGCGGCGAATGACGAGGCGTATAGCCGCAGCGAGTCGTACAAGAAGAAGTTCGATCTTTCCGCCAGTAATGCAGCAGGGCTTGGCGGTATCACAATTTCTACCGCCAAGAAGAGCGGCCAGGAAATCATCAGCTCCACCAATGTGGGCAGCCAGGTCAATGCCGAGCGTGATGCTTCATTGATCGCCAAGCGCGACGTCAATGTCGTGGGCAGCGGCGTCAGCGCAGGTCGAAACGTGCTCCTCGATGCAGGACGTGACGTAAACGTCGTTGCAGGAAGCAGCAGCGAGCAGGTCACCTCGTGGAAGAACACCAAGACCGTTGGCTTGCAACTGAGCTCCGATGGCAATGGTGTGAGTGCCTTTGCCGGGGCCGAGTCGCTCAAGGACAAGACTCGTACCAGCGAACAAACTGCA
>NZ_MSXU01000015.1:611363-615417 GCF_001945375.1 Pseudomonas sp. PA1(2017) | reverse complement strand
CTTCAGTCTCTCCAGCGGCTCACTGACCAACGTGGGCGGCACGGTTCGTCATCTTGGCAGCCAAGGGTTCGACCTGAGCCTGGACGACCTGGGCGGCGCCGGCGGACGCTTCACCACCAATGGTGAGCTGACCCTGAGCGCCGCTGACTGGACCAACACCAGCGAGCTGCAGGCCGAGCGCCTGACCCTGAACATCGGTCAGTTCACCCAAACTGGCACCGGCCAGTTGATTTCCCGGCAGAGCATCGTGGCCACCGGCGACAGCTGGGTAAACGACGGCCTCATCGCCACCGATGGCACGCTAGGCCTGACGCTTACCGGCAGCTACACAGGCAATGGCGCCCTGCGCAGCCTTGGCGATCTGACCTTCAAGGCTGCCAGCGCCGAGTTCGGTACAGATGCGCAGGTCAAGAGTGGTGGCGTTGGGCAGTTCGACCTCACTGGCCAACTGCTGAACCGTGGCCGCCTGACCGCGGCCCAGGACATGTCCCTCAAGCTGGGCAGCCTCGACAATCGCGGCACGCTGGGCGGTGCAGGTCTGCTGCGTATCGAGGGGGATTCGCTGCGTAACGAGCGGGGGCTGGTCTTCAGTGGTGAAGATATAGCTCTGCGGGTGGGTACGCTGACCAACTACAAAGGTGATATTTACAGCCTCGGTGCACTTAGCATTGCGAGGGATGAATCGCTTGGCCAGTTAGCCTCGCTGGAGAACATCTCCGGAACGATCGAGAGCGCGGGTGATATGAGCCTGGCGTCTTCGTCGTTAATTAATCGTAAAGATATTTTTAAATCGACGGTCAGCCAGATCAGTGGTCGTATGACCCTGACAGGTACCGATAACTGTAAAGGCGACCACTGTGCAGCCTCTTACATTGTTGATGAGGTTTTTGGGCTCAAGATCACTGAGGACTCAGCACGTTCCAGTCTGATAGCAGGCGGTAATCTGAGATTCGTGGGCGGAGAGTTCGACAACCAACTCAGTACTGTTTCCGCGGGTGGCTATATCGATCTTGATACTGTTACTTTCCGCAGTATTGGTGCTGCCGGTGGCGAGACCCGTTTTTACGACCTTTTGCTGTATTCAAAAGACAGAAGCCTCTACTACGGACTTCTGCGAGACATTGATCGATACAACGCTTATCACGATCCAAACTCACCCACTTATAACCCCGCTGCGCTGCCGTTATCGGCCGTAGCGGTGGGCGATGTTCGTGGCTCGATAATCACCAAAACATCGGGTGGCGGTGACGTCGTATATTCCATCATCCAAGCCACAGGCGCAGTGAATATCTCAGGAGCTAAAACGCTCGAGAACACATTGTTACGCCCTGGTGAGCAGATCGAGCAAGGCCCAAGTCGCGCTGGTCAAACGACGGTCAGCAGCGACGTCAAACCCGCTGCCACCCTTAATGCGCAACTGCCACCGGACGTTAAGCAACAGGCCGTCGATCCGCTGGTTCTACCCGGCTTCAGCCTGCCTTTGGGACAAAACGGGCTGTTCCAGATAAGCACCGACCCTAGCCATCGTTACCTGATCGAAACCAATCCGGCTTTCGCCAACCTGCGCAATTTTCTCAATTCCGATTACCTGCTGAGCCGCATTGGCTTCGATCCGGATCAGGCTCAGAAGCGGCTGGGAGACGGGCTTTATGAGCAGCGCTTGATACGCGAGGCTGTCACTGCCCGTACCGGTCAGCGCCTGATCGCTGGCCTGGACAGCGACGAGGCCATGTACCGTTACCTGATGGATAACGCCATTGCCAGCAAGGACGCTTTGAACCTTGTCCCCGGTGTGGGCTTGAGCGCCGAGCAGGTCGCTGCGTTAACGCACGATATCGTGTGGATGCAAGAGCAGGAAGTGAACGGCGAAAAAGTGTTGGTACCCGTGCTCTACCTTGCCCAGGCCAGTGGCCGCCTTGCTCCGACAGGTGCGCTTATCCAGGGTAGCGAAGTCAGCCTGATCAGCGGTGGCGACCTCTCAAATAAAGGCACCCTGCGCGCTAGCGGTAACCTCGATGTAGCTGCCAACACTATTGGCAATCAGGGCCTGATCCAGGCGGGTAATCGTCTGGCACTGCTGGCAACGGACAGCATTCGCAATGCCCAAGGCGGCATTATCAATGGCAAGGATGTCAGCCTCACCGCCGTCAATGGTGATATCACCAACGAGCGCTCCATTGGGTATACCGAGCAAGGCGGCCGTTTCACTTTCAGCAATGCATCGGTTGATAACGCTGCACGAATTGAGGCCGGCAATAACCTTGAGCTGAACGCGGGTAGAGACCTAAATAACCTGGGTAGCGTGTTGAAGACAGGTGGTGATGCCACGCTGAGTGCTAAACGGGATATCAACCTTGGGGTCGTGACGGAAGTCGACAGCTCCAACGCTCAGTATAAGAAAACCAGAATCACTCAATCACAAGTCACGCAGCATGGCAGCGATGTGCAGATTGGCGGCGATCTTCAAGCCAAAGCCGGGCGCGATCTTCTGGTGGTGGGTAGCAAGGTCAAGGCGGGAGAGGATGTTGGACTTACTGCAGGCCGAGATATTGTCATTTCATCGGCGGCGAATGAAAGCAGCTTCCTTTCGCGGAGCAAGAAAACTACTGAAAGTCGTGATCAGGTCACTCAGCAATCAAGTGACATTCAGTCCGGTGGCAACCTGAGCATTGGGGCTGGCAATGACTTGACCGTAGTGGCGAGCAAATTACGGGCTGAAAACGATGTAGATATCGACGCCGGCAACGACGTGCAAGTGCTCTCGGCCAAAGACGAAAGCGCCTCCTACTACTTCAAGAAGAAGAAGGGCTCGTTCGGACGTAGCAGCACTGAACAGCGGGAAAGCTACAACAGCACCAATATCGCCTCGGTGATTGAGGCGGGCAACGACCTGACGATCAACACCAGCAAGGCTGCCAGTGGCGCCCTGAATCTCGAGGGTGGCCGCGACGTCACCGTCATCGGCAGCCAGCTCGCGGCGGGTAATGATCTGCTGGTTGGCGGTACCGGCGATGTAGCCGTGCTGTCCGGTGTCGAGGAGCATGGCTCCTATTCCAAGAAAACCAAATCCGGCTTCCTCGGCCTCTCCAAGAGCGGCAAGAGCCAGCTCAAGACCAGCGCCACCCAAGTTGCCAGCGAACTGGAAGCGGGCAACGACGTGGTCATCGCGGCAGGCAACGATATTCGCCTGCGTGCCAGCACCACAGATGCCGGTAACGACGTCGAGCTGCGCGCCGGATTGGTGAATGACACCGGTGACATCAACTTGGTGTCGGCTAATGATGAGGCCTATAGCCGCAGCGAGTCGTACAAGAAGAAGTTCGATCTTTCCGCCAGTAATGCAGCAGGGCTTGGCGGTATCACAATTTCTAACGCCAAGAAGAGCGGCCAGGAAATCATCAGCTCCACCAATGTGGGCAGCCAGGTCAACGCCGAGCGTGATGCTTCATTGATCGCCAAGCGCGACGTCAATGTCGTGGGCAGCGGCGTCAGCGCAGGTCGAAACGTGCTCCTCGATGCAGGACGTGACGTAAACGTCGTAGCAGGAAGTAGCAGCGAGCAGGTCACCTCGTGGAAGAACACCAAGACCGTTGGCTTGCAACTGAGCTCCGATGGCAATGGTGTTAGTGCCTTTGCCGGGGCCGAGTCGCTCAAGGACAAGACTCGTACCAGCGAACAGACTGCGGCAGCCAGCCAGATCAACGCCGGTTTGGACCTGGATGTACGTGCTGGGCGCGATATCCGGCAGCAAGGCTCGGACATGCAGGCCGGCTACGACCTGAACATGAAGGCCGGGCGCGACATCGTCGTCGATGCGGCTCGCGAACAGTCGAGCATCGAAAGAGAGCAGAGCCAGAACCGTAGCGGTGTAGGCGTCACGGTTAACCACAACTACGAGCGAACCAAGAATGCGGTAAGCGGCGCCGGCAAAGGTGAGAACACTGTCAGCCAGGCATCGAGCACGCTCAAGGCGGTGGACTCCGTCAGCCAGTTCCTGGCTGGGCCGACGTTCGATGCGCATTTCGGTAGTACCAGCCAACGCCAGAGCGTCAGC
>NZ_MSXU01000015.1:611010-611353 GCF_001945375.1 Pseudomonas sp. PA1(2017) | reverse complement strand
CGTGCTTGATGTCGCCCGTGGCGAGCAAAGCTATGACAGCCAGCAGAGCCAGGGTAAAGGTGGAATTGTTGGCGGCACCAGTGGTGGCTTCAAGGTTGGTATCGGCGGCAGCCGTGGTGTAGCGGGGGAGGAGGGCAGCCAAGGAACCTCTAGTGCTGCGGTGCTCAATGCCGACCGTGATGTCAATCTCAACGCCCGTAATGACCTGAGCCTTATCGGTACGCAGGTTCAGGCAGGGCGCGATATCGACCTCAAGGCCGGTAACGACCTCAAGCTCAGTGCCGCCCAGAATGCCAGCGATAGCGAAAGCACTCGCCGCAGCGGCGGCGGCGAAGTTGGCTTT
>NZ_MSXU01000015.1:609954-611000 GCF_001945375.1 Pseudomonas sp. PA1(2017) | reverse complement strand
CAAAGGTGAGAACACTGTCAGCCAGGCATCGAGCACGCTCAAGGCGGTGGACTCCGTCAGCCAGTTCCTGGCTGGGCCAACGTTCGATGCGCACTTCGGTAGTACCAGCCAACGCCAGAGCGTCAGTCAGACTGTGGTTGGAAATCGCGCTTCGACGTTGGAAGCGGGTAACGACATCAACCTGGAAGCAGGTAATGACGTTCAGGTACGTGGCGCTCAGTTCCATTCCGGGCGTGACATCAATGTCACTGGCCGGGACATCGTGCTTGATGTCGCCCGTGGCGAGCAAAGCTATGACAGCCAGCAGAGCCAGGGTAAAGGTGGAATTGTTGGCGGCACGAGCGGAGGTTTCAAAGTCGGTATCGGCGGCAGTCGTGGCGTAGCGGGTGAAGAGGGCAGCCAGGGAACCGCCAGTGCCGCGGTGCTCAATGCCGAACGTGACGTCAACCTCAATGCCCGCAATGACCTGAACCTGATTGGTACGCAGGTTCAGGCAGGGCGCGATATCGACCTCAAGGCCGGTAACGACCTCAAGCTCAGTGCCGCTCAGAATGCCAGCCATAGCGAAAGCACTCGCCGCAGCGGCGGTGGCGAAGTTGGCTTGACCTTCGGCTCCGAGGGCGTTGGTGTGTATGTCAGCGTCAACGTCGGCAAGGGCGATCTTGAACGCGAAGGTCAGCGCCAGCAGGAAGCCTATCTGTATGCCGGTGATCGCCTGAACTTCACCAGTGGCCGAGATACCGCCATCGGCGGGGCCCAGCTGAGTGGCGACGAAGTCATTGGCCGTGTAGGGCGTGATCTAACCGTGACCTCACTCCCTGATACGGGGAAAGTCAAAGGCAGGGAATTCGATGTCAGCGCTACCGCTACATTCGGCCCCGGAGCCGGTTTCAGTGCTTCGGTTGGCTACGGCGAAACCACGGGCTCTACCGAGTGGGTGGAAAACCAAACCCGTATTGTCGCGCGTGATCGTCTGGACATCCGCACCGAAGAGCACACGCAGCTCGATGGCGCACTGATTGCCTCCAACACCGGCAACCTCAAAC